>NZ_LFQU01000001.1 GCF_001275135.1 Xylanibacter rarus
GACTGGAATTCGTGGATAGCTTCAGGTGTACATCCCATGTTAGATACCTCGCAGCAGCACCATGTACCGTTAGCGATAAGTTCTTTAGCGTCGTCACCGTTCAGCTCGTTCTGGAATGCGCAAGGAAGTGCGAGGTCACACTTAACAGACCATGCTTTCTTTCCAGGAGTGAATATTGCCTTGCCAGGGAATTTGTCTGCCATCATAGAAACCTGGTTGCGGTTAGAAGCGCGCATTACCAACATGTAGTCAATCATGTCCTTTGTGATGCCTTCAGGTATCTCGCATACGCCGTCCGGACCAGATATTGCGATAACTTTTGCACCGAGTTCAACAGCCTTTGTTGCAGCACCCCATGCTACGTTACCGAATCCAGACAATGCAATTGTCAGACCCTTGATGTCTTTGCCAGCCTTGTGGAGCAAGTGCTGTGTGAAGTAGAGAGCACCGAAACCGGTTGCCTCAGGACGAAGGATAGAACCGCCCCATGTAGAACCCTTACCTGTTAACACACCTGTGTTGTATTCGCGAGCGAGCTTTTTGTACATTCCGTACAAGAAACCGATTTCACGTCCACCAACACCAACGTCACCTGCAGGAATATCTGTGTCAGGACCGATGTTCTTCCAAAGTTCGAGCATGAATGCCTGGCAGAAACGCATGATTTCAGCGTCAGACTTGCCTACCGGGTTGAAATCAGAACCACCTTTACCGCCACCCATAGGCAGAGTGGTCAATGCATTCTTGAATGTCTGCTCGAAGCCTAAGAATTTAAGCATAGATACGTTTACAGCCGGGTGGAAACGCAAACCGCCTTTGTACGGGCCGATAGCGCTGTTGAACTGAACGCGGTAACCGAGGTTGTTCTGTACCTCACCTTTATCGTCAACCCATGTTACACGGAATGTGATGATACGCTCAGGTTCTACCATTCTTTCAACAATCTTGGCTTTCTCAAACTCAGGATGCTGATTGTAAGTGTCTTGAATTGATTCCAACACTTCTCTTACGGCTTGTAAGTACTCTTTTTCGCCCGGATGCTTCATTTCCAGGTCTTGCATTATTTTCTGGACTTCCATAGTATATGTTTTTAGTTAAACTAACATTGTGTCGTTTTCTTGATGACAAATGTAGTCTTTTCTTGTGTAACTGCCAAGGAAAATCCAATTTATTTGATATATGAAACTTACTTTTTGTACTTTTTTACATTATAATTGGCATTTTTGCCCCCTAATGGCTAAAAATAAGCGGAGGCAACATGTGTTACAATGTCGCCTCCGCTGTTGTCGCTATATGAAAAATGTAACTTTTAGTCGATTTTCGACAGAGCCTGCTTCAGGTCGTCAATGAGGTCGTCGGCATCCTCGATACCTATCGACAGACGTATCAGGTCGGGAGCTATGCCGGCTTCTTTCAGCTGCTGTTCGCTCAGCTGGCGGTGTGTGTGGCTTGCCGGATGCAGCACGCATGAGCGGGCGTCGGCCACGTGTGTGGCTATGTTTATAAGCTCGAGCGAGTCCATAAACTTTATTGCTGTGTCGCGGTCGCCCTTCAGTCCGAACGACATTACGCCGCATGAGCCGTTGGGCAGGTACTTGCGGCCCAGCTCGTAGCTTGCGTCATCCTTCAGTCCGCAGTAGGTTACCCATGCCACGTGCGGGTCATTGTGCAGAAACTCTGCCACCTTCTGGGCGTTGGCGCAGTGCTGGCGCACGCGCAGTGCGAGTGTCTCGAGGCCGAGGTTGAGCAAGAAGGCATTCTGCGGCGACGGTATAGAGCCGAGATCGCGCATCAGCTGTGCCGTGAGTTTGGTCATGTAAGCCATCTTGCCGAAGGCCTTTGTGTATGTAAGTCCGTGGTATGACTCGTCGGGAGTGGTCAGTCCGGGGAACTTGTCGGCATGCGCGTCCCAGTCGAAGTTGCCGCTGTCAACCACGCAACCGCCCACCTGTGTTGCGTGTCCGTCCATATATTTAGTGGTAGAGTGGGTAACTATGTCGCATCCCCATTCAAACGGGCGGCAGTTTATTGGTGTTGCAAAGGTGTTGTCTATGATGAGAGGCACGCCGTTCTTGTGTGCGATGCGTGCAAACTTCTCAATGTCGAGCACCTTGCAGCCCGGGTTAGATATTGTTTCGCCGAACAGAACCTTTGTGTTAGGTCTGAAAGCCTTCTGTATTTCCTCCTCGCTGCTTTCGGGGTTGACGAAGGTGCACTCTATGCCGAGCTTCCTCATCGTAACGCCGAACAGGTTGTAGGTTCCGCCGTAAATTTCGTTTGACGTTACGATATGGTCGCCTGCCTCACAGATGTTGAACACGGCGTAGAAGTTGGCAGCCTGACCTGACGACGTAAGCATTGCGCCGACGCCGCCCTCAAGAGCTGCAATCTTCTTTGCAACATTGTCGTTTGTCGGGTTCTGCAGGCGTGTATAGAAATATCCTTCCTTCTTGAGGTCGAACAGCATTGCCATCTCTTCGCTGTTGTCATATTTGAATGTGGTGCTCTGAACTATCGGCGGCTGCACCGGTTCGCCGTTTTTAGGTTCCCATCCTCCGCGCACGCAGAGTGTAGACGGTTTCAGATTTTTCTTCATCTTTCCAGTTTTGTTAGTTTATATATGTTATGCTTTTTTGTTATCCTCTATGCAGCGGCCTGTTGCTGAGGGACTGTCTTCAGCGGCATAATGATGTGCCGCTCATGTCCAGGGGCCGTTCTGCCGGGTTGTTACCTATTGTTTGCTTTGTCGTCGCCGTTGCCTTATTGTCAGCATAAGTGTGCTTATGTTTGTCAAAATGCCATGTGCGTTGCTTAAAATATAATGACATTTAAACGGTATGCACGCTTTGTCTTACATGGCTGACAGCTGGGTTAAGTGTTGCAAAGTTAGCATAAAAAATTGATTGAACGAATATTCTATGGCTTAATTGACTTTTGTTATGATGCGTTTACGCATTACTAATATTATAATAAGGTGTAAATGCCGCCGCATGAACTTTTCGCTGCTTATGGTCGGATAAAATAAAAAAAGCAGAAAATAATCTCATATTTTCCTGATTTTTCAGATTGTTTTCAGATTCGGTTGCTTTATTTGCAAAAAACAAAGGGAGAATATATGCCGCGCGGCGATGTTGCCGAGGGACAGACAAGGCTCCTCTGAGAAAAATAAATGTAAAAAAGAAACAACAGTATAAACAGAAAAAAGGATTATTATGAGAACAATTGATTTTTTGAAGATGACAGCAATCTGCGCTTTCGGCGCACTGGTTACAACATCCTGCAATGACGACGACGATGACGACAAGGTTCAGGTGCCTGGCGTTGTGCAGGAAGCCTTCAGTCAGAAATATGCCGGAGTGCAGCATGTAGAGTGGGAGATGGAGGCCAACGGATATCTCGTTGCCGAGTTTATCAAGGACAGCAAGGAGCATGATGCATGGTATATGGGCGACGGAACATGGATGATGACCGAGGTTGACCACGGCCGCGACCTTACGGCTCTGCCACAGGCTGTGCAGGACGGATATGCACTTACGGTGTATGCGCAGCAGCAGTGGACTGTGGACGACATCGACGAAATACAGCGCAAGGGCTATGAGACAATTTACAAGATTGAGGTGGAGAAAGCCGGACAGCCCGACCACGACCTCTACTTTGACGTAGCCGGAACACTGTTCAGAGACGTTCAGGACCAGGACGACGACCGCAACGAAGGACTGCTGCCGGGACAGATGCCAGCCGAAATACAGGCTTATGTAGACGCCAACTATGCAGGAGCCATGGTGGTTGACTTTGAGAAGGAGCGCAACGGATACGAGCTTGACATACGCCACGGCGGCAAGAGCATAGAGATACGCTTTGACAGCTCATACAACTGGGTGCAGACTTCAACCGACTGCAAGAGAGACATTCCTGCCAACATCCTTGCTGCTGTCAACGCCGCATATCCCGGAAAGGTGATTGACGACTGCGACTATATCGAGACTGCAGCCGGAGAGGCTTATTATCTGATTGATCTCGACAACTATGACAAAGACCTTAAGGTTACCGCCGACGGCGCTATAACCGAGGTGATAGATTACTAAATAATTTTAACGCTGCGGGCGGGGGCACATGTTTGTGCCTCCGTTCGTTTTTTAGTGGGATAATGTCAAAAAACTTTGATATTGTTTCACTCTTTTCTTACTTTATTAGTATCTTTGCGGAAAAAGACTTTTAACCCAAATCGTTATTAGTATTCGGTCAGGATTTTGCTTAATATAGAGCGGCTTTTCGTTAGATTTTTTCAGGCATAGCGTGCTATGTCAAGAAGAAGCCGGCAAAAAGACGCTATTAGAGACAAAAATACGGGCTGAAAGCATGAAAGCACAAAATAGGTAAAGCTATGTGCGGTCTAATGACCGGTTGGGGTTTAATCTTGTCTAATCTGAGAAAGACTGTAAAGTATGGGCTTGTTTAAGTTTTATTCGCATTTAGCCAAGCCGGTGGCACGTCGCCGTGAGCTGTTCCTGCTGCTTTTGGGCGCAGCCATGCCAGCCCTGTTGCTGCTGCCTTTTGTCGGCAGTTTCAGCCTGTTTGTCATTATTCTCATGTTCTGGTGCATGCTTGTAGCCACGCTTTATTGTCTTTATAAGGAGAAAAAACATAATAACTGACATAACGATATGAGCGAAAACGAGCCACAGCAGTGGAAAAAATTTTATCTGAAGGATGTGTCGTTCATGAACCTTATGACACATCGCATATTCAATGTGCTTATAGTTGCCAATCCGTATGATGCCTTCATGCTTGAGGACGATGGCCGTGTTGACGAAAAGATATTCAACGAATACACCGAGCTAGGTCTTCGCTATCCGCCGACGTTCACCCAGGTGAGCACCACGGAGGAGGCTGCCGAGGTGCTGGCCTCTACCAGCATCGACCTCGTGATATGCATGCCCGGTAATGCAGACAACGACGCCTTCACGGTGGCACGTTCCGTAAAGGCAAAGTTTCCCGATATTCCCTGCGTCGTTCTTACGCCCTTCTCTCACGGCATAACGCGCCGCATGGTCAACGAAGACCTGTCAATCTTTGAGTATGTGTTCTGCTGGCTGGGCAACACCAACCTGATTTTGTCCATCATAAAACTGATAGAGGACAAGATGAACCTTGAACACGACATTGCCGAGGCAGGCGTGCAGATGATTCTGCTCGTGGAGGACAGCATACGCTTCTATTCGTCTTTGCTGCCCACTCTCTACAGCTTTATCCTCGCCCAGAGCCAAAGCTTCGCCACGGAGGCACTCAACCCCCACAGCGCCGCGCTGCGAATGAGGGGCAGGCCTAAGGTGGTGCTGGCAAGAAACTACGATGAGGCTATGGAGCTCTACACGAAATACCGCGACAATACGCTCGGAATAATCTCTGACTGCCGCTTCCCGAAGGGCGAAGAGAAAGACCCCGAGGCAGGACTGAAGCTGCTCCGCGAGATAAGGAAGGACAACGAATACATACCGCTGATACTGCAAAGCAGCGAGAGCGAAAACCGCAAGAAGGCCGAGGCCGAACGTTTCCTGTTTATTGACAAGAACTCAAAGAAGATGAACCTCGACCTGCGCAGACTCATGGAGGAGCACATGGGCTTCGGCGACTTCATATTCCGCGACCCGAAGACGCATGAGGAAGTGATGCGCGTGCGCACGCTGAAGGAGCTGCAGGACAATATCTTCAAGATACCTTACGACTCGATGCTCTATCACATATCCCGAAACCACATGAGCCGATGGCTGTGTGCCAGGGCGATATTCCCCGTTTCGGAGTTTCTGAAGAACGTTACGTGGCACAAGCTGCAGGATGTTGACCTTCACCGCAAGATTATCTTTGAGGCCATTGTGCAGTATCGCCACATGAAGAACATAGGTGTCGTGGCTGTGTTCGACCGCGGAAAGTTCGACCGCTACGCCCACTTTGCACGTATCGGCGACGGCTCTCTTGGCGGAAAAGGCCGCGGACTGGCTTTCCTCGACAATATAATAAAGAGCCATCCTGAGTTTAGCGAGCGCGAAGGCGTCAAGGTGTCGATACCCAAGACCGTGGTGCTCTGCACCGATGTGTTCGACAGGTTCATGGAGAGCAACAACCTCTATCAGATAGCCCTGAGTGATGCCAGCGACGAGGAAATACTGCACCACTTCCTGAAGGCGCAGCTTCCGGACAAGTATATATCAGACTTCCTCACCTTCTTCGAGGCAACCGACCGTCCTATTGCCATACGTTCGTCGAGCCTGCTCGAAGACTCTCACTATCAGCCCTTTGCCGGCATATATTCGACATATATGATACCGAAGCTCGACGACAAGTATCAGATGCTGCAGATGCTTGCCGCCGCCATAAAGAGTGTGTATGCCTCGGTCTACTATCGCGACTCGAAGGCATACATGACGGCCACGAGCAACGTGATAGACCAGGAGAAGATGGCTGTAGTGCTGCAGGAAGTGGTCGGCAAACAATATGGAGACCGCTATTATCCTAATATATCAGGCGTGTTGCGTTCCATCAACTATTATCCTGTAGGCAACGAGACATCAGAGCAGGGCATTGCGAGTCTTGCGCTCGGACTGGGTAAGTATATCGTAGACGGAGGACAGACGCTGCGCGTAAGTCCGTATCATCCTGACCATGTCATGCAGACAAGTAAGGTTGAGCTTGCGCTTAGTCAGACGCAGACACAGTTTTATGCTCTTGACATGAAGGACGTAGGCGACGACTTTAAGGTTGACGACGGATTTAATATTCTCAAGCTTGACGTGGCTGATGCCGACAAGGACGGCGCCCTGACATACATAGCCTCTACTTTCGATCCTTATAACAATATGCTGCGCAAGGGGGCATATGATGAAGGCTGGAAGGTGGTTTCGTTCTGCGGCGTCTTGCAGAACGGGGCTTTCCCGCTGCCCGAACTGATGCAAATGGCTATGAAATACGGAGCCGAGGGCATGAGGCGTCCGGTTGAGATAGAGTTCGCATGCAATATAAACAACGACCGCACGGGAGAATTCTATCTGCTGCAGATGCGTCCTATCGTAGACTGCAAGCAGATGCTTGACGAAGACTTGACCAAGATTGACGACAAGCGATGCCTGCTGCGTTCTCACAATTCGCTCGGACATGGCGTCAGCAACGAGATAATGGACATAGTATACGTTAAGGCTGACGAGAATTTCACGGCGGCAAACAATCCGCTCATTGCAAGTGAAATAGAGCATATCAACCATAAGTTTGTTGAGGAAAACAAGAACTACATTCTTATCGGACCGGGCCGCTGGGGCTCTAGCGACTCATGGCTTGGCGTTCCCGTAAAGTGGGCATACATCAGTGCTGCCTGTCTGATTGTTGAGGCCGGACTGGCAAACTATCGCATCGATCCGAGTCAGGGCTCACATTTCTTCCAGAACGTAACAAGTCTTGGCGTTGGCTATTTTACCATTGACGATTACAAAGACGACGGTATCTACCGTAAGGATTTGCTCGACGCCATGCCGGCAGTGTACGAAACGGAGTCTGTGCGCCACGTGCGCTTCAGCCGTCCGCTTAAGATAATGATGGACGGCATGAAGCAGGAGGGCATCGTTCTGCTGCCTGAAGATGACTGACGCTTACTTTTTATTATTATATCGCGGCTGTTCCACTTAGCGGTGGGGCAGCCGTTTTTTTGTGCTGTCATGTGTTATGGAGGTGCCTGTATGCACATTTGTTAGACGGTTGCGTATTTGCTTCTGATAAGTTCCATGTGTCGTGAGAACAGAAAACTTTGCGGTCTGAACAAACCGGTTGAGCCCCTGAGACGGCAGTATTTGAAACCGGAATACATTTTGGCGTGAAAACGGCAGAAAATGTGCGGTTTATGTAATTCTCTGATATGTAGTGCTTTACGGCGTTTTTTTTATGGTTTGATAAACTGAAATAATGTCTGTTCCGTTGTGAAATGCAGTCTTTTACATGGCAAAACATGGCCTTTTATGTTATGAAAAGCAGTGGATTGCAGTGTGAAAACATATCTTTTTGAGCGTAAAACGTCTTTTATGTGTTAAATACATTAACCTTTCTGCCTTTTGATGTCAAATGCCTTAACATTTCGTAAGACTTGAATTTCTGTTTCGTCAGAAAACTTTGTAAAAGTTTTTCTTGCCCTTTCTGTACGCCTGCTCCTGTATGTTCAGTGGCACGTATTGGCCGCTTGTAGTGTCATGGCATGATGTAACGCTTTCATTAAGTAAACGCCCGGCCGGATAAAGGCTGTAGGAAGGCAGCCGGAATGATGCTGAAAGGCAAATGAAAGCATTATGGCGCCTGGCGGATGAAAACAATATTAGGCCGGGAGTGCAGATAGGGGTTTAACTCTTTTTACGTAGGCAGATGCCCCGAAAGCCGCGTTAAAGCATTATTTTTGCAGTGAAATTAACGCCGTTTTGGTAAAACCGAATACATAATAATAACAATAAAAAGAAAAAACAGAATATGGACAACAGACAAGAGTTTTATTCGCGGCAGGTAGAAAGCCTGTCGGCCATGATACAGCGGCTGAAGCGCAAGGGGCGCACCTATGTGGCAATGGAGCTTGTAACGTTTTGCCTTGCCGTGCTGGCCTTTGTGTTTTTCTGCCTGCGCGGACTGCCCGTAGGTCTGCTTTGCCTTTCCGTGGCGTTTATGGCAGCCTATGTAGTGGCTCGCCGTGCCGACGTGCGCAACAGCGAGACCACCGACATGCTGCGCCGCCGGCGCCAGGTGTATGAGAAGGAACTGAGCTATCTGCGCGGCGACTACAGCTGCTTTGGCAGCGGAAGCCGCTACATCGACTCGTCGCACGCGTTCACTTACGACATGGACGTGTTCGGCCGCGACTCGCTCTTCAACCGCATTAATCGCACGGTAACCACCGGCGGAAGCGACTTTCTGGCTTCATCGTTCCAAAGTCTGCTTAAAGACAAGGCTGAGATAGAGGCACGCCGCCGCGCCATAGCCGAACTGGCGGGCATGGAGAGCTGGCGCACGGAGTTTCTGGCGCTCGGTCAGCGCCTGGCGTCGGACACAAAGAAGAAGGGCGAAGCCATAGACACGGCGATGATAAATCGTGTTGTCAGTGAGATTAGCGCCATGAACATTGCTCCTCAGGCAGGCAGCATGCTTGCCCTCGTGGTGGCGTGGGCGGCCATAGCAGGCTTCATTGCCGTCATGGTATTGGCAATAGTGGGCATTGTCCCGTCGTCGCTTGCCGTCATGTGGGGTGTGGTGCAGATGTTCCTCGTCATAGCCCTCAACATGAGGTCGCTGCGCCAGATAAGCCGCGCCGTCGAGAAGTTGCATGCACATCTGCACGACTATATCGGACTGATACGCCACATAGGCAGTGAAGAGTTTGAGAGCGAATGCCTGCGCGACTTGCGCAACAGGCTGACATCGGGCGACGACGGCGCGCTGACTTCGTTTGGAGAGCTGTCAGATATTCTGAAAAGTCTCGACCGTCGTGGTAACTTCATCGGACTTATTCTGTTCAACATGTTTGCCCTGAGCGACTTTTTCCTCGTGCGCCGTTTCCTCAGATGGCAGCGCCACTATATGGAGCGTATAGCCGACTGGACCGGATGCGTGAGCCAGATCGACGCTCTTGTGTCGATGGCCGTATACAGCTACAACGAGCAGCAGGCTGTTGTGGCAGAGGTGGTTGAGGCCGCCGGAGTGGTGTATGAGGCCAAGGGCATTTATCATCCCTTCCTTGGAGCCAAGGCCGTGCGCAACGATTTCACCATTGATGACGGCAACTATTATATCGTAACCGGTGCAAACATGGCCGGCAAGAGCACCTTCCTGCGCTCTATCGGCGTCAACTACATTCTAGCAATGAACGGAATGCCCGTGTTTGCCGAGTCGCTGCGCGTGTCGGTGTTCAACCTTTTCAGCAGCATGCGCACCGCCGACGACCTGAGCCGCGGCATATCCTACTTCAACGCCGAGCTGCTCCGTCTGCGCCAGTTGATAGAGAGCTGCAAGCATGCAGCCCGCACGCTGATAATACTCGACGAGATTCTGAAGGGCACCAACTCGCTCGACAAGCTCAACGGCTCGCGTCTTTTCCTTCAGGAGATATCCCGCCTGCCCGTGTCAGGCATAATAGCCACCCACGACCTCGAACTGTCGAAGATGGAGGACGACGCCCCGTCGCGCTTCCACAACTGGTGCTTTGAGATAGAGCTGGGCGGCAACATAACCTACACCTACAAGATAACGCCCGGCGTGGCACGCAACCAGAACGCCACGTATCTGCTGAAGAAGATAATAGAGGAGATATAGTTCCGTTTAAGGAGTTAAAGTAGTTAGAGGAGTCAGAGTAGTTAAAGTCATTAGTATTCAGGTTATGTCCGGTTTGTAAAGATAGCAGAAAATTTATTGAAATATATCAACAAAACCAATGACTTTAACTACTCTGACTCCTCTAACTACTTTAACTCCTCGCCTTAAATATTGATTTAAATCAACAAATCACTGTTATATTGCATTTTATACACTCAAAATATTGCATATTAGTAAAAAATCCGTACCTTTGCATCGTGTTTTTCATAGTATTAGATTTAAGGTTAACAAGGTTGGAGTACAGCGGTACTCCTTTTTTTATGCCCTTATCTAAATAACCGTCTTTTAACAGTTTTGCTTCCTTTATGTTTTTATGCCGCGGCACATGTCTGGCATTCTGCAATTAATTGTAAAACTCACATTGCAAAATATTATGCCGTTTTTGGGCAATGTACAATTAATCTGAAAATTCACCGGAATGCAACACTAAAAGTTGGATTATTCTTTTGTATTGAGAAATTAAAATACTAACTTTGCGCTGTGTAACAGAACGTTTATTTATAAAACATAAAAAAAGGTATTATGGTAAGTTATAAGACACTAGGCTTGGTAAACACCCGCGAGATGTTTAAAAGAGCCATTAACGGCGGTTACGCCATTCCGGCATTCAACTTCAATAACATGGAGCAGCTTCAGGCTATCATCAAGGCTTCTTCAGAACTGAAGTCTCCGGTAATCCTGCAGGTTTCTAAAGGTGCGCGCAACTATGCCAACCAGACACTGCTCGAGTATATGGCTCAGGGTGCTGTAGAGTATGCTAAGGAACTTGGCTGCGCTCATCCTGAGATAGCACTTCACCTTGACCACGGTGACAGCTTCGAGCTTTGCAAGAGCTGTGTAGACATGGGCTTCTCTTCTGTTATGATAGACGGTTCTGCCCTGCCTTATGACGAGAATGTTGCTCTTACTAAAAAGGTTGTTGAGTATGCTCATCAGTATGACGTTACTGTAGAGGGTGAGCTCGGTGTGCTCGCCGGCGTTGAGGACGAGGTTGCTTCTGAGGTTTCTCACTATACAAAGCCTGAGGAAGTTATCGACTTCACAAGCAAGACAGGCGTTGACTCTCTCGCTATCTCTATCGGTACAAGCCACGGAGCTTACAAGTTTAAGCCGGAGCAGTGCACACGCGACCCGAAGACAGGCCGCCTGGTTCCTCCTCCATTGGCATTCGATATTCTTGATGCTATCATGCAGCAGCTTCCCGGATTCCCAATCGTGCTCCACGGTTCTTCTTCAGTTCCTCAGGAATATGTTGACATCATCAACCAGTACGGCGGCAAACTGCCTGACGCTGTTGGTATTCCTGAAGAGCAGCTTCGCAAGGCTTCTAAGAGCGCCGTTTGCAAGATTAACATCGACTCAGACTCTCGTCTGGCTTTCACAGCTGCTGTTCGTAAGACTTTGGCTGAGAAACCTGCTGAGTTCGACCCGCGTAAATACTGCGGACCTGCACGCGACCTCATGGAGGAAATGTACAAGCACAAGATCACAAACGTGCTCGGTTCAGACAACAAGCTGGCTCAGCTCGACTAATTCTGACATTCGGCACATTAAGAAATATAAGTGCATAGATATTTATAAAAGTGAAAATTCCACAGTGAATTTTCACTTTTATTGTTTTCAGCCATACCTCTCATCCCATTTCCCGACATTTATAATTGTTGATATCTTGCGGGATATGCCGCGGTGCAGGCATTACTTTCATCTGTATATATGCTGCTATTGCCTGTAAAAGGCACTAAACCGCATTGTGAAACGTGTGCTTTTGCATGCCGGAATACGTCCTTTTGCGTTGCGAAAGCTATGCTTTGGCATAGGCTGTGGCAAGTGTCGGATTAATTAAAGAATTTTTTTCTTAGAAACTCATCACTCATCACAAGCGCCATTAACGTTTTGACAGTCAGTGAGATATGGTGTGATGAGTTGACTTCTCAACTCGTCACACTCTAAAATATTGTGATTCAATATGTTAAGCACTAATGTGATGAGTGATGAGTTTTAAGAAAAATTTTTTAGTTCAAGTCTATCCTGATTCTTGTTTCTGAGAAATAAAAATGCGGCATCACGTACCTGTTGTGCGTAATGCCGCATTTGTTGCTTTTATAATATATTTATTTGCATATAGCCTCGACGGCTTGTTGCCGTGGTTATAGCGGTTTTCTGCGTTATGTCCTTATCAGGTTGCGTCCCGCGTCAATTCTAAGGAAAATGAACAGCAGTATGGTGAAGCCCCATAATGACGAACCTCCATAGCTGAAGAAGGGCAGGGGGATACCTATGACAGGCGTAAGACCGAGCACCATGCCCACGTTGATGAACACGTGGAAGAGGAATATGCTCAGGACGCAGTAGCCGTAGACACGGCCAAACTTGAACGGCTGCCGTTCGGCCATCTTTATAAGGCGCAGTATGAGCGCAAGGAACAGCAGCAGCACGCCTGCCGAACCGAGGAAGCCTTCTTCTTCTCCCACGGTGCAGAAGATGAAGTCGGTGTCCTGTTCGGGCACGAATTTCAGCTTGGTCTGTGTGCCGTTCAGGAATCCTTTGCCTTTCAGTCCGCCCGAGCCGATGGCTATCTCGCTCTGGTGGACGTTGTATCCCGCTCCGGCAAGGTCTTCGTCGAGGCCAAGCAGAACGTTGATACGCACCCTCTGGTGGGGCTCCATGATATTGTTGAGCACATAGTCGGCCGAATAGAAGAAGGCTATTGAGCCGATTGTGAACAGCAGGATGTAAAGATAGTGCTTTATGCGCCTGTTCATCCATAGGTAGACCAGATATCCCACAAGACCTGCGCTGACAGCCAGCTGCACCCATACGATGTCGAACGGGATGACGAACACGGCGAAAAGAAGCGCGAGGAGAGTTATGCCTACAGAGTAGACAAGTATGGTCAGGGCCTGCTGCTTGTCCTTGCAGTAGACGTAGACCATGCCCGACGTGAATATCTGTACGAGCAGCAGTACGGCAAACTTGCCTATTGATGTCGTAGTGTCGAACATCAGAGCTTCCTCGTAACGTATGCCCACAACGAAATAGATAACCATTGCAACGCCCGTGAACAGCACGCTGCCGGTCATTCCCTCGCGGTAGAACATGAGGAAGAAGGATATGTAGACCAGTGCCGAGCCGGTTTCTTTCTGTGCCACGATGAAGAGCATCGGCAGCAATACCACCGCGAAGGCAGCCGCCATGTCTTTCCATCTGTGCATGTTGAAGCCGTAGGTGCTCATAAGTTTCGACACGGCAAGGGCTGTGGCAAACTTGGCAAACTCGGCAGGCTGCAGTCGCAGCGGGCCAAGCACGAGCCATGAGCGCGAGCCTTTTATCTCGTGGGGGTTGAATATCGTTGCAAACAGCAGCAACAGCAGTATGGCATATATGATATAGGCGAACGTGTCGTAGAAGCGGTCGTCGAGCATCAGCAGCACGAAGCCGAGGCAGATAGACGTGCCTATCCACACTATCTGCATGCCCGAGCGTGTGCTCAGACTGAATATGTCGGTGTCGCCGTAGGTATAGCTTGCACCGCACACGCTCAGCCAGCCGAATGCCAGCAGAGCCAAATATATGCCTATCGTCCACCAGTCGAGTGAACGAAGTACGCTTGGTTGTTTATCTGTTTGCTGCCCCATAACTTATACGTCTGCGCTGGAAGTCGGTCGCCCTCTTCTCTGATTCGGGCGAGAGCTTGCCTTTGATATACTGTTCCATCATAAGTGCGCCGATAGGCACACCATAGTCGGCGCCGAATCCGCCGTTTTCAACATACACGGCGATGGCTATCTTAGGATTGTTCATCGGCGCGAAGCCCATGAAGATAGAGTGGTCTTGTCCGTGGTTCTGTGCCGTACCGGTCTTTCCGCACACCTCATAGTCGGCCCTGTCGGCGGCGCGGCAGGTTCCTCCGGTTACTGCACGCCTCATGCCTGCCACGATATATTCGTATGCCCTGCGGCTGGCTTTTGTGTAATGTTTCTCTCTGAACTTGGCTTCGAGCTGTTCGCCCTTCACCTTCTTCACCACGTGCGGTGTGTAGAAGTATCCGCGGTTGGCTATCGTTGCCCCGAGGTTGGCTATTTGCAGCGGCGTAAGCAGCACCTCGCCCTGTCCTATGGCGATGCTGATTACGGTCAGGGCATTCCATGAACCCCTGTGTGCCTTGTCGTAATATTGTGCGTTTGGTATCAGGCCTCGTTTCTCTCCGGACAGGTCGATGCCCAGTTTGTAGCCGAATCCCATGCTCACCATGTAGTCGCGCCATGTGTTCATGCCTTCCTGTACATTCTTGTATTTCTTCCTGTTGCCGAGCATATAGTAGAGTCCCCAGCAGAAGTAGCCGTTGCAGGATGTTCCTATTGCTGGTACAAGGCTTATGGGTGAGGCGTGGCCGTGGCATCCTACGTGGAGTCCGCGGCAGTAGAATCCGTGATGGCAGGGGAACGATGTGCCCGGACCTATTATGCCTTCGGTAAGGAAGGTGAGGCCTTGTGTGGTCTTGAATGTTGAGCCCGGAGGATACATACCCATGATAGAACGGTTGAGCAGCGGCTTCCACGGGTTGCGTGAGAGCATGGCGTGCATCTTTCCGCGCTTGCGTCCAGTTACTGTCCTCGGGTCGTATGTAGGCGATGATACCATGCACAGCACCTCGCCGGTGGACGGCTCGATGGCCACGATGCTGCCTATCTTTCCCTCAAGGAGCCTCTCGCCCAGTGCCTGCAGTTTTATGTCGAGGCTCAGAGTGAGGTCTTTGCCGGGCACAGGCCTGCGGTCGAACTTTCCGTTCATGTAGCTGCCCTGTATCCGTCCGTGGGCGTCGCGCAGCATTATCTGCACGCCCTTCTCGCCGCGCAGCTGCTTTTCGTATGACTTCTCCACGCCCATCTTGCCTATGTAGTCGCCGGGCTGATAGTAGGAATCTTCCTCTATGTCGGCTGCCGACACTTCAGCCACGTCGCCAAGTACGTGTGCGGCATACGGCATGGTGTATTGTCTTACGCTTCGGCGCTGTACGTAGAAGCCCGGAAAGCGGTAAATCTTTTCCTGAAATACGCTGAACTCTTTTTCTGACAGCTGGCTCATGAAGAGCTGCTGCGTAAAGCGTGAGTAGCCAGGATTCTTGTTGCGGTCTTTTATCTCCTCCATTCTCTTGATGAAAAACTCTTTTGTTATGCCAAGAGAATTGCAGAATTCGGTGGTGTCGAGTCTTCCTTTCTCCTCGTTCATCACCACCATTATGTCGTAGGCATTCTGGTTGTATACAAGCAGTTTGCCGTTTCTGTCGGATATGACGCCACGCGCCGGAAACTCAACTTTCTTGAGGAAAGCGTTGCTGTCGGCGTTTTTCTTGTAGTCGTCGCTCATTATCTGCAGCGTGAAAAGGCGTATGATGTAGACGGTGACTATGAATATAGCCACTCCCGCAATGACATAACGTCTGTATTCAAGTCCGTATTCCTTGTCCATAATCCGGCCTTTCCTGCTTTTAGAACATTATCTTTTTCTGACGTTTTCGATTACAATTATCAGGATTACGGTGAGCACGGTGCTTCCGCCGATGTTTTTGAGCCATTGCAGCCAGTTGAAGAAGTTGAACGACTCAATGGTGAAGAATATGATGTTGTAAGCGAAAACGCATATTATCGTGTAGTAGATAAATTTTGCCATGCCCAGCGATCTTATCGTAGGCTTGAGGTCTTCAGGCGAGTCACGCTGTATGAACAGATTGAGAACGTATGGCTGCATCAGGCCGAGCAGTGTGGTCGACGTTGCCGCCACGCCCGGGGTGTTGGAGAAAATGTCGATGCAGAGACCTGTGAAGAAGCTCCAAAGCAGTGTGCCCCATCGGGGATAGTCGTGTCTGAACAGCAGTATGAAATATACATACAGCAGCGGCGTGGCGCAACCGAACAAGTTGATGTGGTTGAGCACCAGGGCCTGTGCCAGACATAGGATGATGAATGTGAGAAACTGTTTTATTATTTCTATGTTCATTCTGTTGTCGTTATCCTTAGTTCTGCTTTATTTTTAATGAGTCTTCAGCCGAGCGGAGCAGGTTGATGCGCTCCTCCATTGCCGAATTGTCAATGATGCATACATCGCGGATGTTGCCGAAATCAGTTGTAAGACGCACCTGTATTCTGTAAGAGAGTCCGTCGTGCGAGTTGTATACGTGCAGTATCTGTCCTACGATAATGCCCGGAGGGAATATCGAAGAGTAGCCGCTCGTCTCAACAAGGTCGCCGAGGCGGAAGTGTGCGTGGCGCGGGATGTCGTCTACATAGGCCAGCTCTGCCGCACCGCCTGTCCAGTGCAGATATCCGTAATAGCCGCGCTTCTTGATGGTGACGCTGATGTTCGACTTGGAGTTGAGCACCGGTATGACCACAGAATAATGCTCTGACACCATGTAAACTACGCCCACGACGCCGTTTCCACAGGCCACGCCCATGTCCTTGCGCACGCCGTCGGCCGAGCCTTTGTCAAGGGTTATAAAGTTGTCTCTCTTGTCGATAGAGTTGGTTATAACCTTTGCCGGTATGAGCTTGTAGTCTTTCAGTATCTCCATCTGTGCGCGCTGAAGGCGTGTAGAGTCGCCCGTGTTGCTCTTTATCTGTTCAGACAGCTTCCTTACTGTCTGCTCGAGATAAAGGTTGCGCGTATTGAGTTGCTGGTTTATCTTTGTCAGGTTGAAGAATGTCTTCACTGCAGCGTCCCATTCGTATACCTTTCCGGTTACGGCATTGGCCGACGAGAAGAACACGCTGCCCTGATAGCTGTTGAATCTGAACAGCAGCGTCAGGCTGATAACTTCAAGTATGACAAAGAGAAACCAGTGGTTATATTTCGCAAGAAATTCCAGTAGGTTGCGCATGGCTTATCTCATCAAGAACGAGAAGCGGTCAACGTTCTTCAATGCAATACCCGCTCCTTTTGCTACGCTGTGCAAAGGATCGTCGGCCACGTGGAACTGGATGTTAATCTTGTCGGTGAGACGTTTGTCGAGACCTCTGAGCAGTGCGCCTCCTCCGGTGAGGTAGATACCGTTCTTTACGATGTCGGCATAAAGCTCAGGCGGAGTCTTCTCGAGAGCAGAGAGCACGGCGTTCTCTATCTTGGCGATGGTGCGGTCAAGACAGTGGGCTATCTCCTGATAGCATACGGGCACCTCCATAGGCAGGGCCGTAATCTTGTTAGGTCCGTGTACTACATAGTCTTCGGGAGCTTCTTCTCCAAGGTCTGTCAGTGCCGATCCTACGTGTATCTTGATGCGCTCGGCCATACGTTCGCTGACCTTGACATTGTGCTGGCGGCTCATGTACTCCTGAATTTCGGCAGTGAGGTCGTCGCCGGCAGTGCGGATAGAGTTGTTCGACACGATGCCTCCGAGAGAAATTACGGCAATCTCGGTGCTTCCGCCGCCGATGTCGACAATCATGTTACCTTCGGGAGCTTCAACGTCGATGCCGATGCCGATGGCAGCAGCCATAGGCTCGAATATGAGGTAGACGTCGCGTCCGTCGGCGTGCTCGGCAGAGTCGCGCACGGCGCGCAGCTCAACTTCGGTAGAGCCAGACGGCACGCCTATCACCATGCGGAGTGAAGGCGAGAAGAAACGTCTTCCGGTGTGTACCATCTTGATAAGTCCGCGCATCATCTGCTCACAGGCAGTGAAGTCGGCTATGACGCCGTCGCGCAGCGGGCGTATCGTGCGGATGTTGTCATGAGTCTTCTCATACATCATCTTAGCCTTTTCGCCTACGGCTATCATTTTGTCTGTGCGGCGGTCGAGCGCTACTACAGACGGCTCGTCAACAACAATCTTGTCATCACTGATAATGATGGTGTTGGCCGTGCCGAGATCCATTGCGATCTCCTGGATAAAAGAAAAAAATCCCATTACTTGATAAAGTTTATAGCTATAAATATAATTTTATTGTCTCTTCTTGAAGTCTTGCGTCTTTCGCCCGGCAGGGCGAAAGACGTCGAGCGGATTGTCTTGTCTGTGTCTTATTTTTCAAACCATTCGTGAATGGCGGTGTCGTAGTGGCTGCTTACGCCGAAGGCGCGTGTAGCCAGCATGCGGCGGTCTTCGATGTCGGTCTGTGCGCCCTTCTTGTTGAGGATGTCGAGCAGCACGCCATATTCAGCCTTGCTGGGCACGATCACCACGTCTTTGAAGTTCTTTGCTCCGGCGCGTATCAGAGATATTCCGCCAATGTCTATCTTTTCGATTATGTCGGCCTCAGAAGCTCCGCTTGCAACGGTCTGCTCGAAAGGATAGAGGTCTACGATAACTAGGTCGATTTCAGGTATTTCATACTGCTTCATCTGCTCCTGGTCGCCTTCGTTGTCGCGGCGGCCGAGGATGCCTCCGAATACTTTGGGGTGAAGAGTCTTCACGCGTCCTCCCAGGATAGAGGGATATGTCGTTACGCTCTCTACGGCCTGGCATTCATATCCGAGCGACTCGATAAACTTCTGTGTGCCGCCTGTAGATAAAAACTTTACTCCTTCTTCGTTCAGCTTAGCCAGCAGCTCGTCGAGTCCGTCTTTGTGAAACACGGACACGAGTGCGGTCTTGATTCTTTTTGTTTCAGCCATGTCTTTAAAAATTATCTGTTTTTTAGAGTGCAAAGTTACTAAAAAACGTTGATTTTACAATATATTTCAACCAAAAATTATAAATGTTTTGATTTAGGACAATAAATGCGGGCAGTGCATGGTGTTTTGGCGTTTGAAATGTGTCTCGCCGGGTTATGCCGGGCCTTTCCGGCTTTGGCTGCGCCGGACTTGCCTTCTTGTAGTCTGTTGCGTTATGTCCGTATCGTGTTTTGCGTGTATGTTATGGCACGTTGCTGTGCATCTTATGACCTGATACCAAGTGATTTGGCAGTCTTCCGTCCGTATGTTTTGATGCTTGTTTCTGTTCCGGCTGTTGTCTGCCTGCGGTCAGGTTCTGTGTCGTAGGGTGTAAGCATTATGGCTGTTTTATGGTGCAATGTGTCATTGTGATTTTGTACGCGTTTCTGCTCGAAATAGAATTTGTGCAGCCGTTGTTTTGCGGCTTGTTCGGAATTTTCTTTACTAAACAATGCAAAAGCATAGGTTTCACATTTCCGTTTGATGCCTTTCGCTTTGTAAAAGGCAAGTTTTCGCGTCCGTATTGACCGGCTTTTGTTGCTTGAAATGTGGATTTTCGTGCTGCTTTCCGGTGATTTTTGTTGCACATTTTATCTGTGTCCTTCGTATCGTCCGGTATTACAGTGCTTTATGATTGCACACGATTTGCGCGTTATTTTAAGCCGTATGCGTGTCTGTTTCTGAAAAGCTGAGTTCTGGAGCCTTGTTGTAAATCAAAATGCAAGCGTTTTGGGGCTTATTCTGTCAATGTGTCGTGTGTTGCTGTGGCTTGCCTGATGGTGGTTCACCTGTTACTGCTTGATTTTATTGTCTGTTGTGGTCGTCTTGTCTTGTTGTCTATTTTGTGCTTTGTCTGCTTCGGGGTTTCTTTTGTGTGAGCGGCAACTTGTTTTACGTGCAGGCTTTGTCCGTTCATGCGTTGACCGGTTGCCGGCCTTTTTTGTTGGTGCGTGTGGGGAGGGTTGAGGCTTAAATTGGCTTAAGAGAATATAAAATAAAAGAGCCGCAACGTCTGTTGCGGCTCTTGTTGTAGCGGGGGTGGGACCCGAACCCACGACCTCCGGATTATGAATCCGACGCTCTAACCAGCTGAGCTACCCCGCCATCATTTTTCTTTGCGGTTGCAAAGGTAATACAATTTCTTTAAACACCAAAAAATATTTCAACTTTTTATCAAAATCTTATGCGAAAGACGTAAATTTGTGGCAAATAACCAATGAAATGCCTTTAAACTATGGAGAAAAACAAAGTAAACATTGAACATGAGCTGCGTTCTAAGTCGGCCGGATTTATATGGTCGATGCTGAGCACGCCTGAAGGATTGGCCAAATGGCTTTCGGATGAAGTAAGGCTTAATGGCGATTTGTTTACCTTCACATGGGGTAACGTGTGGAGCGACCATGAGATTAGAACTTCGGCTGTGATAGACAAGAAGAAGTTCGACTATATACGCTTCAGATGGTGCGGCGAGGAGTATAAGGACACGTATTGGGAACTGAAAATGAACAAAAGTGACGTAACGGGTGATTTTGTCCTGATGATAACCGACTTTGCCCCCGAGGGCGAAAAGGATACCGTGGTGGATATCTGGCAGGCAAATCTCAGTGCGCTTAGACGGGCTACGGGGCTTTAGCGGCTTCGTAGCCTTTGTTTTTTTTGTGTCCGTCATCCCGCGTTGCGCGGCTTCGCGGCTCTCGCCGGCATATTGTTTCATGCCGGTGTCCGTGGCTTTGGCATGCCGTTTGCATGCGCTTTTAGGGCGCGGTTCCGTACCTTGTGCTGTTGATTGCTTTGCGTTGCGGCGTGGCAGGATGGCGGTGCCATATACATCTTTTATTAAATAAAAAACGCAAAACGTTGTGGTTTGTGATATTTTTGTGCTAATTTTGCAAGCTGGTAAATCTGCTGTATAAATGTCAGAATTAGCATAAAAATGATTCTTAGAGTCAAAAAATTAGATAAATTTATCGCAAAACAGTTCGGACTCCTCTTTGTCGGAACGTTCTTTATATGTCAGTTCGTGCTGATGATGCAGTTTCTTTGGCGCTATGTCGACCAGCTCATCGGTAAGGGTCTGACCATGGACGTGCTGGCCCAGTTCTTCTGGTATATGAGTCTTATGCTCGTGCCGCAGGCGCTTCCGCTGGCCATCCTGCTTTCGTCGCTTATCGCCTTCGGTAACTTGGGCGAGAGCAGCGAGCTTACGGCCATCAAGGCTGCGGGCATATCGCTTATGCAGGCGTTCCGCTCGCTTGTGGTCATCGTCATATTCATAGCCTTGGGCTCTTTCTATTTTCAGGACGTAGTGGCTCCGAGTGCCAACATGTCGTTCTCGAGGCTGCTCCTTTCCATGAAGCAGAAGAGTCCCGAACTGGAGATTCCCGAGGGTATATTCTATGACGGCATTCCGCAGTGTAACCTGTATGTGCAGAAAAAGGACATAAAGACAGGCATGCTCTACGGTGTGATGATTTATAAGATGACCGACAGCTATGACGATGCCGCCATAATTCTGGCCGACTCGGGCATGCTGCAGTCTACGGCAGAGAAAAAGCATCTTGTGCTTACGCTGCACAGCGGCGAATGGTTTGAAAACATGAAGTCGCAGGAGTTTTCGGCAGGCGTAAGCGTGCCTTATCGCCGCGAGACCTTTGTCAAGAAGAGGATAGTGCTCGATTTCGATGCCGACTTTAACGTTGCCGACGCAAGTGCGCTCTCGAACAACGCACGCGGAAAGAGCATCGGACAGATCAACCGCGACGTCGATTCGCTTAACCACGTGTACGACAGCGTCGGCCGTGTGTTCTACAAAGATGCCAAGATGTCGTATTATTCTCCCGTGGCTGTGTCAAAGAAAGACTCTCTGAGAGCCGTCAAGATGGCCGGGACAAAGACTTACAGCTTCGACTCTGTCTATTCGAGACTTTCTGCCGACAGAAAGCTTGAGGCTGTTGATGCGGCCCTCAGCAAGGTGCAGCGCGAAATGAACGACCTCGACTTTAAGGGCATGATAACGGCAGACGGCGACAAGCTTATACGACAGCACAAGATAGAGGCCATCAACAAGTTTACATTGTCGCTTTCGTGCCTGATATTCTTCTTTATCGGTGCGCCCCTGGGTGCCATCATCCGTAAGGGCGGACTTGGCGTTCCGGTGATTATCTCCGTGCTGGTGTTCATCGTGTATTATATTTTCGAGAATACAGGCTACCGCATGTCGCGAGGCGGTATGTGGGCAATATGGTTCGGTAAGAGCATCGCTACGGCTGTGCTTACGCCGCTCGCAATATTCTTCACATACAAGGCCAACAACGACTCTGTCGTGTTCAATCTCGACCTCTACCGCAACTTCTTCATGAAGATATTCGGACTCAGGATAAAGCGTGCCGTGTTCAAGAAGGAGGTTATAATAACCGATCCCGACTATGCGGCCGACTCGGCAACTCTGACCGAAGTGAACCGTGAGATTGGCGACTATGCCCGCGAACACAATCTTTGGCTTGCGCCTAATATAATTAAGGTGTTCTTCAAGTACAGGCCTGACCATACAATCGAGGAAATCAACGAGAAGATAGAGACTGTCATCGAGGATTTGTCGAACACGAAGGACAAGGTGATACTTTCATGTCTTAACGCTTATCCTTTCATGGCAGTAAAGGCGCATACGCGCCCGTTCGACCGCAAATGGATGAATGTGGTTGCGGCAATCATCGTTCCGGTGGGCCTGTTCCTCTATTTGCGCATGTGGCGCTTCCGCCTGCGGCTCATGCGCGACCTGAAGGTCATCAGACAGACCAATGATGCCGTGATAGCACGTATAGAAGAGTTAAATAGCTCAGGCACGTCAAAGGCCTGATATATATAATAAGGTAAACGCTGTTTATGGAAAATTTAAAAATTAATACAATCGAAGAAGCTCTTGAGGACTTCAAGAGAGGCGAGTTTGTAATTGTCGTAGACGATGAAGACCGCGAAAATGAGGGCGATCTTATTATTGCCGCTGAAAAAATTACAGCAGAGAAGGTTAATTTCATGCTGAAGCATGCTCGTGGCGTGCTCTGTGCGCCGATAACGATAAGCAGATGCGATGAGCTTGACCTTCCGCGTCAGGTTGTAGAAAACACATCAGTGTTGGGCACTCCTTTCACTGTTACAGTGGATAAGCTCGATGGCTGTTCTACCGGCGTGTCGGCTCACGACAGGGCCGAGACAATCAAGGCTCTTGCCGATCCGGAGGCTACGCCAAGGACATTCGGACGCCCTGGCCACGTAAATCCGCTTTATGCACAGGACAACGGCGTGCTCAGAAGAAGCGGACACACGGAGGCAACAATAGACCTCTGCAAGCTCTCTGGCCTTTATCCGGCAGGTGCGCTGATGGAGATAATGAACGACGACGGTACGATGGCACGTCTTCCGCAACTCGTGGAGTTCGCAGCAAAATATAATCTTAAAGTCATAACAATTAAGGACCTCATTGCATACAGACTGCAGCGAGAGTCGCTGATAAGCGTAGGCACTATGGTGGATATGCCGACTGAATACGGACATTTCAAGCTTGTTCCGTTCCGTCAGACCAGCAGCGGACTCGAGCACATGGCCCTGATAAAGGGTGAGTGGAAAGAAGACGAGCCTGTGCTCGTGCGTGTTCATTCTTCATGCGCCACCGGAGATGTGTTCGGAAGCATGCGCTGCGATTGCGGACAGCAGCTGCACAAGGCCATGCAGATGATAGAGAAAGAAGGCAAGGGCGTGCTGATATATATGCAGCAGGAAGGACGCGGCATAGGACTTATGAACAAGATTGAGGCCTATAAGCTGCAGGAAGAAGGCCTTGATACCGTTGATGCAAACATACATCTCGGATTCAAGCCCGATGAGCGCGACTACGGCTGCGGCGCGCAGATGCTGCGCAAGCTCGGCGTGCACAAGATGCGACTTATCACCAACAATCCTACAAAGCGTGTAGGCCTTGAGGCTTACGGCCTTGAAATTGTTGAAAATGTTCCAATCGAAATAACGCCTAACGAGTACGATTATAAGTACTTGAAGACAAAAAAAGACCGCATGGGACATACTTTACATTTGTAATTGTAAAAAAAACATTTGTAAAAAAATCATTTTAATAATTGGAATAAAAATATAACATCATTTATTTTTATAGAACGAATAAATTGCTTAAATTTGCAGGAGCATAAATTTAATATATGACAATGGCACAATTATCAGACCGTCTTAATCGCTTGGCACCTTCAGCCACTCTCGCCATGTCACAGAAAAGTGGCGAGATGAAAGCACAAGGTATTGACGTTATTAATATGAGCGTGGGTGAACCAGACTTTAACACACCTGACCACATTAAGGACGCTGCCAAGAAGGCTGTTGACAACAACTTCTCAAGATATTCACCTGTTCCGGGATACATGGATTTGAGAGAGGCTATTGTTGCAAAGCTTAAGAATGAGAACGGCTTAACATATACAGTCAATGAAGTATTGGTGTCTAACGGCGCAAAGCAGAGCGTTTGCAACGCTGTGATGGCACTCGTTAATGAAGGTGACGAAGTTATCATACCGGCACCATATTGGGTTAGTTATCCGCAGATGGTTAAACTGGCAGGAGGAGAGCCTGTAATTGTAGAGGCAGGGTTTGAACAGAACTTCAAGATGACTCCGCAGCAGCTTGAGGCGGCTATTACACCTAAAACTAAAATGCTGATATTGTGCTCTCCGAGTAATCCTACTGGAAGCGTCTATTCAAAGGAAGAGCTCGAAGGACTGGCTGAGGTCATAAAAAGACATGAAGACCTGTATGTCATTGCCGACGAGATTTATGAGCATATCAACTATATTGGCAAGCATAACAGTATAGCGCTTGTTCCCGGAATGAAGGAGAGGACAATTATCGTAAATGGTGTGTCAAAGGCTTATGCAATGACCGGATGGCGTATCGGATATATTGCTGCTCCCGAATGGATCGTGAAAGGCTGCAACAAGCTTCAGGGACAGTACACCAGCGGTCCTTGCTCAGTTAGCCAGAAGGCTGCAGTTGAGGCATACACTGCTTCGCAGGAGTGTGTCGAGACAATGAGACAGGCATTCCACCGCCGTCGTGACCTTATAGTAAAACTTGCAAAGGAGATTCCGGGCCTTGAGGTTAATGTTCCCGAAGGAGCTTTCTACCTGTTCCCGAAGTGCAGTAATTTCTTCGGCAAGAGCTATGAAGGACATGTCATAAATACTTCTACAGACCTTGCGATGTATCTGCTCGAAGTGGCTCACGTAGCTACAGTGGCAGGCGATGCTTTCGGCGATCCTGCTTGTTTCAGAATGAGCTATGCCACAAGCGACGAGAATATTTGTGAGGCTATGAGGCGTATAAAGGAGGCGCTGGCTAAGCTTAAATAACAGCCGAGATAACGATTGCACAAATATATTTTAATGTAAAATACAGAGGAAACGCTGTTAAAACTTATTAATAAATCTTCTTATTGATCATTAATTGTTATCTTTGTGCAGTCTTATTTGGGATCTTGTTTGCAAATATAGGGAAAAACTGTAATTTCATTAATCGGAAACTTTATAACTTAAATTATTAATAACTAAAATTTAAATTCAAAATTATGGCAACTACACAAAAAGCAGCAAGCCCTACAAAGAAAAATCAGGGCTTCCAAGGTATTAGAGCAGCGATCTGGGTTATCGTTGTATGTTTCGTTATTGCGCTTTGCATTTTCAAGTATCTGCTTGGTAATCCGGCAAACTTCGCAGGTAACGATCCCGCAGGTCACCCGACAAACTTGCTCGGTACAATTTACAAAGGTGGTGTTATCGTGCCTATCATCCAGACACTTTTGCTTACTGTAATCGCTCTGAGCATCGAGCGTTGGATCGCTCTTCGTTCTGCATTCGGAACTGGCTCACTTGCTAAGTTCGTTCTTAACGTTAAGGCTGCTGTAAGCAAAGGCGACTTCGCTGAAGCACAGCGCATCTGCGACAAGCAGAGAGGTTCTGTTGCTAACGTTGTTTCTGCTTCTATCCGCGCTTACAAGGAAATGGAAGCTACAACAGGTATGAAGAAGGCTCAGAAGGTTTCTAAGATCCAGCAGGCTCACGAAGAGGCTACTCAGCTTGAGATGCCTACACTGCAGATGAACCTTCCTATCATCGCAACTATCGTTACACTCGGTACTCTTACCGGTCTTCTCGGTACCGTTATCGGTATGATTCGTTCATTCCAGGCTTTGGCTGCCGGTGGTGGTGGTGACTCTCTGGCATTGTCTACAGGTATTTCTGAGGCTTTGATCAACACCGCATTCGGTATTTTGACTTCTTGGGTTGCTGTTATTTCTTATAACACATTCACAAACAAGATCGACAAGCTGACATACGCCCTTGATGAGGTTGGTTATTCAATTGCTCAGACATACGAAGCCAATCACGCAGACGAAGCTTAATTTTACTAACCCTTTAAAATTTTATTACTATGGGTAAAGTAAAAATTAAGAAAAAAGCGATCTGGATCGATATGACTCCGATGAGCGACGTGATGGTCCTCTTGCTTACATTCTTCATGTTGACATCAACATTCGTTAAGAATGAGGCAGTTAAGGTTCTCACGCCGGGTTCGGTATCGGAGCTAAAGGTTCCGGAGAATAACGTCTTGAGCATACTGATCGACAGTAGGGGCAAGGTGTTCTTGGGCTGGGACAAACCTGGCGATATGGAGGCCGCGCTCAGCACTATGGCTGATCAGTTTGGCGTAAGCCTTAACGGCACTCAGATGAAAAACTCTCGCAGCGCAACCAATATCGGTGTGTCTATGGAAGATATGGGCGCATTCCTGAGTCAGGATGCAGCTCACATGAACGACTATCAGAAAGATAAGGGCGTTCCTACAGACAGTATCGACGGCGGTATGAGCGAGTTCCAGTTGTGGGTTAAGACAGTTACTGACAACAACTCAGATATGAAACTGGCTATCAAGGCTGACGAGAAGACACCCTATAAGGTTATCAAGAAAGTAATGTCTGAACTTCAGGACATGAATCAGAATCGTTACTATCTTATCACTTCTTACAAAAAAGTGGAGGAATAAGTCATGGCAAAGCAGAAAGAAAGCAAACAGAAGAAGATTGACCTACGCGTAGACTTTACGCCTATGGTGGACATGATGATGCTTCTTATCACATTCTTCATGCTGTGTACGTCATTGAGCAAGCCTCAGACAATGCAGCTGACGATGCCAAGTAACGATGAGAACGTGCAGAAAGAGGACAGAACTGCTACCAAGGCTTCGCAGACTATTACAATCTACGTTGCAGGTAATGACAAAATTTACTACGTAGCAGGTATTCCTAATTACAATGATCCTAATTGCCTTAAAGAAACAACTTGGGGCAAGGAAGGTATCCGTAAGGTCCTTATCAACCATGTCACTGAAGACGGTACCATACCGGTGTCTACGATTATGAAGGCTAAGGCCGAGCTCGACAGCAAAAAGTTGAGCAATCCTGGAAAATACCCAGATTCTGTATATAATAGAGAATTGGAGAAGCTGAAGAATGGTGAAGTTGACGGGCAGAAGATTCCTACCCTGACAATCATTATCAAGGCAACTGACAATGCTTCTTATAAGAATTTGGTTGATGCTCTGGATGAGATGCAGATTTGCAGTATAGGTAAGTATGTCATCGATAACATTACTCCTGAAGACAAAGGCCTTCTTACTAAAAAAGGAGTGAAGTAATCGTTGAGTAACATTTAAAATGAAAAGACAATGTCAAAAATAGATCTTATATCTAATGCATGGTGTGACCTCGTGTTCGAGGGAAAGAACCAGGCATATGGAGCATACAAGCTCCGTAAGGGTACCGCAAAACGTAACCTTTGGTCTATCATTATCGTACTTATTGCTGCAGTTGCTATTTTCTCGGCTATAGCTATTAAGAATGTTATTGAGGCGAACCAAAAAGTTGCGATTGTCACTGAGGCTAAATTGTCTAAAATAGACAAGACGCCGAAAGTTGAGAAGAAAAAGGTAACTCCTAAAATCGAGCAGCCCAAAGTTGTAGAGAAGGTAAAGAGCTCTATCAAGTTTACTGCTCCTGTTATCAAGAAGGACTCTGAGGTAAAGCCTGAGGAGGAAATGAAAACTCAGGAAGACCTTCAGAAGACAAAAACTACTATCGGTGCGTTCAACGTAGTTGGTAATGACGAATTTGACGGCGAAGTGCTCAAAGCTAAGGAAGAAATTGCCCAGCCTGAACCTCCAAAGAACGAGGAGGAGAATAAGGTGTTTGACGTGGTTGAAGAGCAGCCTTCATTCCCTGGTGGACAGGGCGCTTTGATGGCTTGGCTGAGAGACAACATCAAATATCCGGTTGTTGCTGCTGAGAACGGTATCCAGGGTAAGGTTATTGTACAGTTCGTTGTAGGTAAGAATGGTTCTATTTCTAATGTGAAAGTCCTGAGGTCTGTTGACCCGTCTCTCGACAGAGAGGCTGTGCGTGTTGTTAGCAGCATGCCTAACTGGACTCCTGGAAAGCAGAACGGTACGTCGGTTAACGTAAGATATACGTTGCCAGTAACATTCAAACTGCAGTAATTACGTGATATGAGAAGAAAACTATTCTACAATTTGGTAGGATTGATGCTGCTGTCGGGCATGTTGGCCGCTTGTGCCGACAAACCCAAAAGCGGCAGAACAGATACTTATTCGTCAGGAGCGATTTCGTTCGCTTCTGACGAAAGTTTTAGTCCTATAATCGACGAAGAAGTTCAGGTCTTCGAAAGTATATATCGGGATGCCAAGCTTACTCCGATTTATACAAATGAGTATGATGCTATAAAGATGCTGATGAATGACAGTCTGCAGCTGGTTATTGCATCAAGAAATTTCACAAAAAATGAGTTGGAGAATCTAAAGTCACGCAATTATTTGCCCGTGGCTATACCTTTGGCTTATGATGGCTTGTCGCTTATCATAAACAGAGAGAATAAAGATTCTTGTATTTCTGTCAAGAACATAAAGCGTGTTCTCAGCGGAGAGGCAAAGAAATGGAGCGATATAGTTCCCGGTTCAAGTCGCGGCGAGATACTTGTGGTGTTTGACAACAGCAAGTCGAGTACGGTTTCATTCTGTGTTGACTCGATATTGGACGGAAAGCTGATAAACAGTCCGAACATTGTTGCCACAAACACGAGCAAGGAGGTTATCGATTATGTCGAGAAAACTCCTAATGCCATTGGTATCATCGGTTCAAATTGGCTTAATGACAAGCGCGACACAACGAACACTACATTCAAGAAGAATATAACTGTTATGTCGGTAAGCAGGTTTGACTCGGCTACAGCCATGAATAGCTGGAAACCATACCAGGCATACTTACTCGACGGACGTTATCCGTTGGTAAGAACGATATATGCATTGCTTAATGACCCTATCAATGGTCTTCCATGGGGCTTTGCCCATTTTATAGAGCAGCCTAAGGGACAGCTGATAATATTCAAGTCAGGCTTGTTGCCTGTACGTGGTGATATTACAATAAGGTCAGTAAATGTAGGTGATGATTAAACCTTTGCATCCTGAGGCAGTCAATATTAATAAAGGCTGCCTTGTTTATGCAAACGGTTCTGAGTGAGAAAACTTAAACTATTTACAATTTAATTATAGCGATTATGAATGCGATTAAATATTTATTGGCTGGAGCCGCTCTCACATTGTTTTCGGCTCCTATGATGGCGCAGGACGTACAGTCTCAGATTGACGCCATTACTAAAGTTATTGTTAACAGCAAGTCTAATCCTGATGCTGCTAAGGACCAGGTTAAGGACTTTATCAAGGAAAACAAGAAGAATGCAGTTGCTATTGCAGGTGTTGGCCGTGCATATCTCGACATTAAGGACACTCTTAATGCCAAGAAATATGCAGAGATGGCTATCGACCGTGACAAGAACAACGCTGCCGGTTATCTCCTTATGGGTGATATCGAGGTTGTAAACAATGATGGCGGTGCTGCTGCAACATGGTATCAGCAGGCTACTCTGATGGATCCGAAGAATCCTCAGGGCTACATCAAGTATGCAAATATTTACCGTAAGCGCAGCCCGGAGCTTTCTGTCCAGATGCTCGAGAAACTTCGTACAGTTCAGCCTGATTATCCTGTAGATGCTGAAGCAGGACACTTCTTTTATACAGCTAACCGCTTTGACAAGGCCATTGAATATTTCTCAAAGGTTGATCTGGGCAAATTCAATGAGAACTATCTGACAGAGTATGCAACTGCCACATATCTTTCTTCTGATTCAAAGAAGAGCCTTGAGATTTCTCAGTATGGTGTTCAGAAGAATCCGCGTGACGCAGCCATGAACCGTCTCTGCTTCTATAACTACACAGACCTCAAGGATTATCCTAATGCCTTGAAGTATGCTGATGCACTTTTCAACAAGTCAGACAGCGCTAAGTTCTCTGCTCGTGACTATCAGTATTACGGATATGCACTGATGGGTGACAGCGCTTTCGACCAGGCTATTGCTCAGTTTGAGAAGGCACTTGAGCTTAACTCTTCACTCAATGATGTTAAGAAGCAGCTTTCTGATGCATATATTGCAAAGAAAGATTATGTTAAGGGACTTGCTCTTTATGATGAATATCTGAAAGCTGTTGAGAAACCTTCTGTAGGTGATATCGACGGATTGGCTAAACTTTATGCTGATCAGGCTGCAAGTATTGCAACTCTTAACGAAGAGAAGATTGCTGCTTTGAAGAAGGCTGATGAGGTTTATGGCATGCTCGGAGAGAAATATCCTACCAACCTGCTTTATGCAACAATAATGAGAGCACGTATCAACTCACAGCTTGACCCGGAAACAACTCAGGGCTTGGCTAAACCTTATTATGAGCAGTATATCGAGTTGGCTAAGAAGGAGAATCCTGATAATCCGAAGCTTCTTATTGAGCCTTACTCATATCTCGGATATTATTATTACATAAAAGAGGACAAGGCTAATTCTGATAAGTATTGGAAACTTATCCTCGAGATAGATCCTAATAACACTACTGCAAAGCAGGCATTGGGTATCTAATAAAGTAGTAACAACAATATGTGGTTTACATAAATATAGCCTCTGGCGCATTTTAATGCACCAGAGGCTTTTATTTTTGTATTGTATGGGTAATTTTATATATGGCAGCTATTTGGCTGATGCAGAAAAGAAAATCCACCATTTCCCGAAAGATGAGAAAAGGTGGATTTTGTTATATTTATACCTTAATGTGTATTTGACAGCCAATTTTGACTTTTACTCCAAATTGTCTTTATGTTTCGGCCGGATTGCCTGTTTTATATAGATTTTATTGCCGTTTGCTTATTTCGGGCGTAAGCCATGTCAAGACGAAGCAGATTGTATGCCCGCTATGTGGGATAAAAGCTGTATGAAACTTCTTAAAAACTGAAAAATCAAACTATAGATGCCTAGATAAACTCTTAGTTTGCAGAGTGAAGCGTTCGGGCTTAAATTCCTTTTAGGTATTTAGGTGCCCTATGTTCAGCGCTTTGATATCTTCAGTCCTATGTCCGAAATGCCGGGCATAATCTCGCGCTTCATGATATGGCGGACGCATATATGAAGCGAATCGCCTTTGCGCAAGTCTATGTCAGAAACAATGAAACTATACTGAAAGCAGCTTACACCACGTCCGAGCACGTTGCCTTTGTCATCAGCCAGCCTGCAGTTCACGGTGTCTGTATATAGCATGTGTCCCGGTTCTACGGTGCGGTCTACAACAAGGCTCAGGCCGGTGAAGGGGAACGAGGTGCTGGTGCGAAGTCCAAGTTCAAGACGGTAACGGCCAGACTCCTTCATTGGAGGTACGTCGAAGGCCAGAGTATCGTTCTTTTCCCATCCTGTCAGCTGAGTATGGTTGTATTTGTCGTACACAACATCGCTGTTACATGAGCACAAAGCCATGGCCACGCAGGCCATGGCTGTAAGTATATGTAATCTTAATCTCGTCATTGCTTGTCTGCCTTCTCTTGCTTTTCGGCTCCATGAGGCTTCTGCTGTCCTTTCTCGGCCTGAGCCTTGCCGCGGCCTTTTGCTGAAGCCTGTCGTGCCGGGCGGTTCTTTGAACGGCGCTTTTTCTTGCTCTTGTCAAAACGCGTAAGACTCTCGTTGGCCAGCAGGTCAGCAGGATGACTGCTCTGTTCCTTTATGTTGCCGTCGCTCTGCAGCGACATGGGCTTTTCGCCCCTTCTGTTCATGTCTATTATGTCGAGCGCTCTCTTGGCTGTTATTGTCTCGAGGTTGGCCGGCACCTTCTTGTCTGATGAATATGTTACAAGTCCGGCAAGGATGTCAGACTTGAACAGATAATATTCGCCGTCTTGTGTCTCAAGCACAACTTCGCGGCTTGGCAGCCTGCGGCTCGCCTCGATATAGTTGTCAACCTCGTAGTTAAGACAGCATTTCAGTTTTGCACACATACCTGCCAACTTTTGCGGGTTGAGTGATATTTCCTGATAGCGGGCTGCACCAGTGCTTACCGACACAAAGTTTTTCATCCAGGTGGCGCAGCACAGTTCACGGCCGCACGGACCTGTGCCGCCAATACGTCCTGCCTCCTGACGCGCTCCGATCTGTTTCATCTCTATGCGCACGTGGAATGTCTCTGCCAGCACCTTGATAAGCTGGCGGAAGTCTACTCGCTCGTCTGCTATATAATAGAATATAGCCTTGTTGCCGTCGCCCTGATATTCAACGTCGCCAATCTTCATCTGCAGATTAAGGTTCTTGGCTATCTGTCGGCTCTGTATCATCGTAGCGTGCTCGCGGCTTTTTGCCTCGCGGTATTTTTCCATGTCCACGGGCTTTGCTATGCGGTATATGCGCTTGATGTCGTCGGCCGATTTCAGGTTGGCCTTCTTTATCTGCAGCTCTACCAGTTTGCCGGTAAGCGTAACTACGCCGATGTCGTGTCCCGGGTTTGCCTCTACGGCAACGATGTCACCCTTTCTGAGGTCAAGGTTGTTGACGTTGTGATAATATCCTTTGCGGGTGTTCTTAAACTGCACCTCAACAAGGTCAGTACTTTGGGCGTTGCCCGGTACGTCTGCCAGCCAGTCGTAGGTGTTCAGCTGGCGGTCCTGCCGGCCACATCCTCTCAGGCACAGACCACGGTCGCACCCGTTGTATATAAAGAATTTCTTGTTTTTATAATCCATCTGCTGTTGCAATTAAAAAATATATATGTTATTTCGGCATAAAGCCTACGGTTTTCTGATAAGTGAAACTATGATGTGCGTTGCCATATCGAAGAACACTATTTTCGGATTTGCGTTTTGTCCGATGTCTCTTATGGCGCGGCTCATTAGTTCAGAGAGCTCAATGACATTGGCCTCGTTGACAAAGCGTGCAAAGTTTCGCGCAAAGTTTTCCTCGTCCTGCGTCATATAGTTGAGTTCGCCTATGCGGAAGTTGTAGACAAAGTTTTCGCGAATCAGGTGTACAAAATATGTGAGCATCCTGCGCTGGCGTTCACGCCCGTATGCCGCAGCCGTATCGCTCCATTTGCGCAGCTCCTTGATGTTGCGCGTATAGGCAAGTCTCATCAGGCTGACAAACATGTCGAGAAATAGCTTTTTCTCACTGTCTGAGTTGAGAGCCTCAAGGGCGTTAAGCCAACTTCCGTTTGCGGCTCGTGCTATGCGGCGCGCTGCGTCTGCATCTATGCCCCTGCGGTCAACGAGAGCTGTCTCGATGCTTTCTGTCTCAATGCGCTTAATGTCTATGCGCTGAGCGCGACTCCTTATGGTGTCCAGCAGCTTTTCGGGCTCTTCGCACACCATTATGAACACTGTCTTGTGTGGAGGTTCCTCTATAATTTTCAGCATCTTGTTGGCGCATTCGGCGTTCATGCGTTCAGGCAGCCATATTATGCACACCTTATATCCGCCCTGACTCGACTTCAGACTAAGCGCACGCATCACCACATCGCTCTCGCCCACACCCATCTGAGCCTGTTGGTTTGCCGCACCCATGGCAGCAAGCCATTGGTCCATTGTGAAGTATGGTCCCTGAGACAGCAGGTGGCGCCACTCGCCCGTAAAGTCCTCACTCGACATCTTGTGTTCAGAGCCGGTGCCCGACGGGCGTATGACAGGGTAGGAGAAATGAAGGTCGGGATGAGCCAGCTTGTCTGTCATGACGCACTGTCGGCAAGATCCGCAGCAGTCGTCGCCCGAATTGTTCTCGCACAACAGATATGAAGCAAAGGCAAGGGCCAGAGCCATCTTGCCGCAGCCTTGCGGGCCGCACAGCATAATGGCATGAGGCACACGGTTTTCTGCAACCATCTGCCGCAGACGCTCTTTGGCGTCGTCCTGTCCGATAACTTCGCTGAACTTCATGTCTACAAAATATGCAATTTGGTGCAAAAATACAGAAAACCGCCGTAATAAACGAAAAAATAAATTAATAATGAATAATTATGACAACCGGTAGCGCGAAATTTATTACCTTTACAGGCAGAATAAACACAAGTGGTACGCCCTTCTCCTTGCAATACATCGTCTGCCGATAATCGGCAAGATGCTGTGTCAAATACAAAAATACATCGAAACACACAATAAAACATAGGGATTAGGGTTTTATAAACGTAATAAAACGGAATAATATTTATCTTTAACTATAATTAAAATCTAATCAAACAATGAATCAAGACAAAGGCGGTAGCAAGGCCTACCTATTTTCAATTGTGCTTGTGGCTGTATTGGGAGGACTCCTCTTCGGATACGACACGGCTGTAATTTCAGGAGCCGAAAAAGGACTTCAGGCATTTTTCTTAGGAGCAACTGACTTCAGATATACAGATGCCATACATGGCTTTACATGTGCCAGCGCTCTTATTGGCTGTATCATCGGAAGCGGAATATCAGGCTATCTGGCATCAAACTGGGGACGAAAAAAGTCGCTCATCTTTGCCGGAATAATGTTTTTCATTTCTGCGTTAGGCTCAATGGAGCCCGAGTTTCTGATTTATGAGCATGGCGTACCGACATACTCACTTCTCGTAACATTCAACATCTATCGTGTCATCGGCGGCGTGGGCGTTGGTCTGGCTTCAGCCATCTGCCCTATGTATATAGCTGAGGTCGCTCCGTCTAACATCCGCGGAACGCTCGTTTCATGGAACCAGTTTGCCATTATTTTCGGCCAGCTGGTAGTATATATGGTAAACTTCTGCATACTCGGTGACCATACCAACCCCGTAATCGAGTCTATCGGACAAGGTTTCAATGCCGTTGCTCCGGGCAGCGATCCCTGGACAATTTCTACAGGCTGGCGTTATATGTTCGGAAGCGAGGCTGTGCCGGCAGGACTTTTTGCCATATTGATATGCTTCGTACCCGAGACTCCGCGCTATCTCGTTATGGCAGGGCGCGACAGCAAGGCTCTGTCTGTACTGCAGAAAATCAATGGTGTGGCTGAAGGACAGAAAATTCTCAATGAGATAAAGAATACTATTACAGAAAAGACCGAAAAGGTGTTCACCTATGGTGTGCTGGTTATCTTTGTCGGCATAATGCTCAGCGTGTTCCAGCAGGCTGTCGGCATCAACGCCGTGCTCTATTACGCACCGCGAATATTCGGCGACATGGGTATGGAGAATCCTATGGTGCAGACCGTCATCATGGGCGTTGTGAACATCCTGTTTACGCTTGTTGCCGTGTTCACTGTTGAGAAGTGGGGCCGCAAGCCGCTGCTTATCACCGGTTCAATAGGCATGGCCATTGGCGCTTTCGGTGTTGCCCTCACATTCGGCAACATGGACATGGCCGTCGTAACAATGGTCAGCATCATGATCTACAGTGCATCGTTCATGATGTCGTGGGGCCCTATTTGCTGGGTGCTCATTGCTGAGATATTCCCCAACACCATCCGCGGCGCAGCCGTAGCCATAGCCGTTGCATTCCAGTGGATTTTCAACTGGATTGTCAGTGCTTCGTTTGTGCCCATGTTCAACATGCAGCTCGAGAGCGACGCCAACTTCGGCCACTGGTTTACTTACGGTCTTTACGGTACAATCTGCGTTCTCGCTGCTCTGTTCGTATGGCGACTTGTGCCTGAGACAAAAGGCAAGACGCTTGAAGATATGTCTAAACTCTGGAAGAAGGAAGACAAATAAGCCGGTGTCAGTTGGTTTGTATCCGAATGTGATAATTTATATATGTGGGTTGCTTAATCATTTTAAGCAACCCTATTTTTTATTCAGCATGACTATAGTGAACATCATGTCTAGTTGGATGCGTTATAGGCCGGTCTGACAATAATGAACGGCTTTGCTTCATATCTTTCCGTTCATAGCCAACTTTATTACAGCATTGTCGTGTTGCCATATAATTTATTTATCCACATGGCAAAAAGTTTGTCATTTAAAGAATAAACTTTGTTTCTCTCTGTTATAATATCCTTTTCAAGCAATTTTTTTGTAGCCGACTGCACTGAGCTGGCTGAAGTCAGTCTGTGGCGCTTTATGAATTCTGCCGATGTTATCTGTTCAGCCTTTCCGTCTTTCGCAATGGCATAGAGCAGTTCTTTCTGCTTTTCAGGGATATTCGACAATATCTCCCTGAAGATAGTGTCGTTTGACGCTATGATGTTATTAATGGCCGTGCGTATTGTGTCAAGTGTGCAAACTTCACCCTCACGGGTGTCTGCAAACGATTCGTTAAATGTTTTTTGGATGTAAAAGGTATGCCCGTTAAACAAATCGTAAACTCTTTTTACATCAGATGCGTCTATGTGCCTGTTGGTTGCTTCAAAATGGCCGACAATAAAGGGGACATACTTTTCTGCATCAATAGCATTCAGTTCAAGCACGTCGGCGCTGTGATAAAACGGCCGGGCAGCCGACATGAACATTTCCTGCATCATGTGGCGCTCACTTCCCGCAAATATGAAGTTGCTGTTATCGAGTTTCTGTATGTGTGTCCTGAGCAATGCCTCTATGTTATGCTCCGGATATTTTGCTATCTGTTGAAACTCGTCTATGGCCACAATGCAGGGCTTGTCGGCGTGGCTCAGATAGCTGAAAATCTCGTCGAGTGTATATTCGGGCTGTTCGATATCGCCCAGTTCGATGTTGAACGTAGGCAAGTTGTTTGCCGGGTCAAATCCAAATTTACCGCTTATCGACTTTATCGTCTGAATAAACAGTTTTATCATTTTACGGCTTCTTGGCAGCAGTGTTTCATAGATCTGTCTGCCGAGCAGATAGGTAAACTCCCGCAAGCTAGATGTGTGAAGTATGTCGATGAAGAATGTATAATATTCCTCACGTATTTCAGGCTTGTCGTAACAAAACTGTATCAGTCCGGTCTTTCCCATGCGGCGTGGTGAAATAATCACGAGATTGTTGCCGTTGGTAACCGATTTTATCAGCCGTGCCGATTCTTCAACGCGGTCGCAAAAATATTCTGGTGCAATCTTGCCTGTAACTACAAACGGGTTTCTTATTCTTGCCATATCTTGTTTTTATGCAAAAATAATTATTTAAATAGAATTATGCAAATAAAATAATCGTATATTTTCCTTGCATTAAGCCCTTCGTGATTGTTTGGGGTGTATGTGTTCTCTATGCTGAAGGCTGATGCCTGCTTTTATTCGTCTATATGTTTTCCGTTATCGTCTTGCCGTCTGATTTTTCTTGATATACCGGTAGAAGCCGTACAAAGTTTTTCGTTTATCGTCTTTTTCATCCCGGCTTGCACGGCAAGACTGCGTCAGACATAAAATAAACCTATGGTTTGCGTATAGAAAACGAGCCACTTTCACATAAAAAGTGGCCGAGTTTTGGGTTGTAACTCGGCCACTAACAGTTTGAAAGTAAACGAATGTGGTTGCCTTAATAGATTGCTGCTAAATGCTGTGTAGGCTTTCTGTATAAAACATATTAAGGCAGATAAGTTACGGTTTTCAGAGCCTTTTGGCTTTCATTGGTCATGATGCCATATGAAACAGGCTGATTTCGCCTTGTAGGGCAATGGATTATTATGGCCGGCTTTGCCGTGGGGATGGTTCTATGTTATTTATAGATTTGCGCCTTACCGCGTTTCTCAGTCATCACGTAAAGCCTTAAATCCGCTCATGGCTATAGGCACTGCAAGGCCGAAAGACAATACGTCGGCCCATGCCTGGCACATCTCTACGCCAAGAAGACCGAAGAAATGGGGCAGGATGATTATCAGCGGAATGAAGAACAGGCCGCTGCGGGCAGATGCGAGCACATTGGCCTGCCATGGCTTGCGGATGGTCTGCATCATCATGTTGGTGTACATGACGATGGCACCCAACGGAAGTGTGGCCAGCTGCCAGCGCAAGGCAACTGTGCCGATAGAAACAACGTCGGGATCGCGGCGGAACACGTCGATGCATTCCTCGCTGAAGAAGAAACCGAGCACAGCGCATACGGCCATAAACAGAAAGCCTACACGCACTATGAACCAATAGCCTTCGCGCACACGTGCGTATAATTTTGCGCCATAACAGAAGCCGCACATAGGCTGGAATCCCTGTCCGAGGCCAATCATGGCGGCAAATATCACGAAGGCTATGCGGTTGACGATAGACATGGCCGCTATGGCGGCATCACCGTAAGCTCCGGCTGCCACGTTGAGCAGTGCAACGCTGATGCTGGCCATGCCCTGGCGCGTCAGCGAAGGCGTGCCTCCGGCAAATATCTCTTTCAGCATAGCCACGCTTGGCGTAAAGTTGCGGTGGCTGATATGTATGTTGCGCTTCATGCGGCTCATCCACAACAGCACAAGCATGCTGCACGACTCACCCGTAAACGTGGATATGCCGGCACCGGTTATGCCCATGTCGAACACAAATATAAGGATAGGAGCCAGCACGACGTTGATGCATGCTCCCGTAAGTATGCCGAACATTGAATAAGCTGCGTTGCCCTGAAAGCGCATCTGGTTGTTCAGGCATAAGGCACCGCACATGAACGGTGCAGCCATAAGCACAAACGACAGATAGGTTTCGGCATAGGGCAATATTGTCGGCGTTGAGCCTAAGAGCAACGCGAGCGGACGCAGAAATATCAGTCCGATAAGGGCGATGACAAATCCTGTCCCTACGGCAAGAAAGAAGCCCGTGGAGGCCATGCGGCATGCGTTGTCGTGTCGCTGCGCGCCAAGTTCGCGCGATATGTAGTTGCCCGAGCCCTGCCCGAAGGTGAAGCCTATGGCTTGTATGATGGCCATAACCGAGAAGGCTATGCCCACGGCGGCAGTGGCCTGTGTGCTGATGCGGCCAACGTAGAATGTGGTTACGATGTTGTAGATACTGGTAACGAGCATACTGATAATGGTCGGAACAGCCATTACTAGCACTACATGATGAACAGGTGCAGAAGTTAGAAACGTAAAATTATCCCTGTCTTTCATAAAACTTGCAGCATTCAAATAGACAAGAGCGCACGCAGCCAAAAATAGAGAATATGATCAAGGACATGCGCTTTGACACTGCAAAATTAAGAAAAACAAAGTTATCTGCAAAATTTTACTGACAATTACCTTCCCTGATGCAGGGTTAAGTTGAGTTAAAATCCCTCTGCAAGATATATGTCAAGTAGCTGTAATTGTCTGTAAAACAATCAGTTATTTAAGTTATGCACAATAGGGACACAACAATGGATAAACCACGTTACAGAAAAGAACATAACTCAAAAAGCAAGAAAAATGGCGCATAGGAACAACCAGCATAAGCAATGCCGGTCTTATGCCACATAAACATAAACGGCAAACACAAACCGGCCGCGCCCAGGCAGCCGTTATTTGTGTTTGCGGTTGGCGCGTGCTTCGCGGTATTTGGCTTTCTGTCGTGCCGAGCCGCTGCCATGAGCGCCGGTGATATATTTCTTCTTCTTGGCCTTGGTCTTCACCTTGCCGTCATTGCCGTTGTCTGTCTTTGCCTTTCGGAACACTATTCCGCCACCGGCAATTATGTCGTCGATATCGCTCATAAAATGTAAAAAACCTAATTATGCTTAATGAGAAAAAGAGCCGGGAGACAGACTCTTGATATGGGGCAAGCCTTGTGCCGCCCTTGAGAATGATGACTCCCGGCGCTGAAAAAAACAGTTTATCAATGATGGAACAGACGAACGCCGGTGAAGGCCATTGCTATTCCGTATTTGTCGCAGGTCTCGATGACATTGTCGTCGCGTACAGAGCCTCCGGCCTGAGCTATATACTCAACGCCGCTCTTGTGTGCGCGCTCAATGTTGTCGCCGAACGGGAAGAATGCGTCGCTGCCCAGAGCCACCTTGGTGTTCTTGGCTATCCATTCCTTCTTCTCCTCCATGGTCAGCACTTCGGGTTTCTCCTTGAAGAGTCTCTGCCATGTTCCTTCGGCCAGCACGTCGTCGTGCTCGTCGCTGATATACACGTCGATGGTGTTATCGCGGTCAGCGCGGCGTATGCCGTCAACGAAAGGCAGGTTCATCACTTTCGGATGCTGGCGCAGCCACCATATGTCGGCCTTGTTGCCTGCCAGACGTGTGCAGTGTATGCGGCTCTGCTGTCCGGCGCCGATGCCTATGGCCTGTCCGTCCTTCACGTAGCATACAGAGTTGCTCTGAGTATATTTCAGCGTGATAAGACTTATTATAAGGTCGCGCTTAGCCTCTTCGGTGAATGTCTTGTTCTGTGTGGGTATATTCTCAAAGAGTGACGGGTCGTCGAGCTTAATCTCGTTGCGTCCCTGTTCGAATGTTATGCCGAACACCTGCTTGTGTTCAACTGGAGCCGGAACATATTCGGGATCAATCTTTATTACGTTGTATGTGCCCTTGCGCTTGTCTTTCAGTATCTCGAGGGCTTCGGGGGTGTAGCCCGGTGCAATCACGCCGTCGCTCACCTCACGCTTGATCAGCGTTGCGGTAGCCTCGTCGCATACGTCGCTCAGAGCCACAAAGTCGCCGTAGCTGCTCATGCGGTCGGCGCCGCGTGCGCGTGCATAGGCACATGCCAGGGGCGAAAGCTCAATCTTTACGTCGTCTACAAAATAAATCTTCTTCAAAGTGTCGCTGAGCGGCAGACCCACTGCGGCTCCTGCGGGCGAAACATGCTTGAAGCTGGCTGCTGCAGGCAGTCCTGTTGCGGCTTTAAGCTCCTTTACAAGTTGCCAACTGTTAAGTGCATCGAGGAAGTTGATGTAGCCCGGACGGCCATTCAGCACCTCAATAGGCAGTTCACCTTCTTCCATGTATATGCGCGAAGGTTTCTGATTCGGATTGCATCCGTACTTTAATGCTAATTCTTTCATGCTCGATAAAATTTCTTCTTCGGCTGCAAAGATAGTGCAAATTGGGCGCAATACAAAATAAATGTCGATTAAACCCCTGCCGGCGGCCGGCTTTTTGCCGTTTCTTGCCTTGCCGGATGTGAATAAAAGAACATACGGCACATGTGCCCGGCGGCAGCCCGGTGTGCGGATATATCAATAAATCAGGCATATAGCATCTGTCTGCCAGGCATGGCAGATATGCGCCGAGGCGACAAAAAGAACAGAAAATGCACCAAAGTAGTTAAATAATGAAAGACTTATTTCTTAAAGAATGTAAAGAAAAATGGTTGAACCTTTTTTGTAGTTATTTTGGTCTAAATTACACTATAACAACACTTAACGGCTTGCGGAGCTTTGCCGTGGCATGCTTTTTGCTTATCCCAAAAGATGTAAACAAACTTTGATTTCCGGCATTTTTTCGTTAACTTCGCAATCGTAAAATCAAGAAAACCCCTTCATTATACTATTACAGAAAACATCGAACATGAAGAACCTGAAAATATTTGCCGTTGCCATGATGCTGTTGACCGCAGGAACGCCTGTGATGGCCGACAACGAGAAGGACGGCGACAATAAGGAACAGCAATGCGAAGAAATAGATAACTACGATTTTCTTTATAACAACGAGAATTATGACGAGGACTTCGAGTTTGAGCCTATAAACGACGTGCTCGACGAGGCCTTCTCGCACATGGGCGCACGCTACCGCTCAGGTCAGGCAGGTCCTAACGCCTTCGACTGCTCAGGATTCACGAGCTATGTGTTCAAGAACATGGGCATAGACCTCAACCGCTCGTCGCGCGCGCAGTTTAATCAGGGCGACCCTGTTGACAAGGACAAGCTGCAGATAGGCGACCTGGTGTTCTTCACCAGTCCGCGTTCGGGCCGCTCCATAGGCCATGTAGGCATCGTGGTCGACGTTGATCCGATAAGCGGAAGCTTCAACTTCATACATGCAAGCACCAAGGGCGTAAAGGTAAGCAACTCTAACGAAAGATATTATTCACGCAGATACGTAGGAGCACGCCGCGTAATGTAACATGAAACCACATATTTTTATTATATCTTTGCTTATATGCGGGTCGGCTGTGGCCTGCACTACAACGGGTACCGGCAAAAAGCTGCCGGTGCCCGTTGTCGATATTGACAGCGCAGAGCAGAAAGCTGAGGACAGCATACTGAGTCATATTCAGGACACGTTCACGATAGCCATGGCCGGCGACATCATGATGGGCACCACTTACCCCAAGCCTGCGCTGCCGGCAGACGAGGGCAGGGCGCTGTTCAGAGACGTAAGGCACATCCTGCACAGGGCCGACATCGCCGTGGGAAACCTTGAGGGAACGCTGTGCGACAGTGCCGAGAACAAGAAGGAGAAGTCGGTTTACAACTATTCGTTCCGCACGCCGCTGAGCTTTGCGCCACGCCTGAAGGAGGCCGGGTTCGACTTTCTGAGCATGGCCAACAACCATGCCTTCGACTTCGGCATAGAGGGAGTCAGGTCAACGGAGTGCGCCTTAAGGGATATAGGCATAAAATATGCCGGACTGAGGGGCAGGACAGACGCCGCCATAATAGAGCGCAACGGCATAAGATACGGCATGTGTGCGTTCGGCCACAACTCTTACACGCTGAAGCACAAGGAACTGTGGACGGTGAAGGGCATACTTGACAGCCTGCGGGCCAATGCCGACGTGGTGATAGTGTCGTTCCACGGCGGAGCCGAAGGCAAGCAGTACAGCCATCTGCCATACGGCAAGGAAGAGTATCTTGAGGAAGACCGCGGCTCGCTGCGCGACTTTGCACACTTCTGCATAGATAACGGCGCCGACATAGTTTATGGCCACGGCCCGCATGTGGTAAGATGTGTCGAGGTTTATAAGGGCAAGTTTATAGCCTACAGCCTGGGCAACTTCTGCACGCCTTACGGAATAAGCATAACAGGAATATCGGGCTATGCGCCGGTGATAGAGGCAAAGGTGAACCGCAGGGGCGACTTCATTGAAGGCAAGATCCACTCGTTCATACAGCGTCGCGGCCTCGGTCCGCGCAAGGACACGGCCAACGCCGTGGCCCAGCAGATAAAGCGGCTCACACAGAGCGACATAAAGGACAGCAAGATAACCATTAGTGCCGACGGAACGATAAGGCTGAAAAGAAATTGATAAATGAGAGAAACTAGGTTTGGCTCAGGCCGTTTGTGGCTTGCCTTACCGTCAGGGCTTTGCTGTTGATTGAGCCAATGTCCGGAAAAAGATTTTGTTAAAAAACTCGTCACTCGTCACATCGCATTATAATGTTTTGTAAATCAGATAGTTACGGTGTGACGAGTTGCCGTTTCAACTCGTCACACCGTAATGTGTTGTCTGTCAGGAGCTTATGCCCGAATGTGACGAGTGATGAGTTTATAAGAAAAACTTTTTATGCTTATTGTCGGCCTGTTTTCCTTATTTCGGTTGACTTCAAACATACATTTTCCTGGTTAGAGTTTACTCCGCTTAGGCTTATGCCTGCTGTAAGCCGGTTCTTTCGTTATTTCAATACATACCCTTTCATGCTGCGAAAGGCCTTCTTTCAGCGTGCAAAAGCATACATTTCGCGATGTAATTAGCCATGTTTTACAAAAGCTCGATATTATGTATTATTACAAATAACAAAGAAGCAGACCTGACGCAAGGACAAGTCTGCTTCTTTATTTCTTAAAGATAAGATTTCAGAATTAGTTTTTCTTCTCTGTGATAACCTTCTTCTCAGCGATACGAGCTTTCTTACCTGTAAGTTTACGGAGGTAATAAAGTTTAGCGCGTCTTACCTTACCGTGCTTGTTAACCTCAATGCTGTCGATGTTCGGAGACTCGATAGGGAAGATACGCTCTACACCTACTGTACCTGACATCTTGCGCACTGTGAAACGCTTCTTGTCACCATGACCAGAAATGCGGATTACTACACCACGATAGAGCTGGATACGCTCTTTTGAACCCTCAACGATTTTGTAAGCGACAGTGATAGTGTCACCTGACTTGAACTCAGGGAACTTCTTGCCGGTTGCAAATGCTTCTTCAGCAACTTTAATTAAATCCATTATTATTTGATAATTAAATTTGTTTATCGTTCCGGCGTAACATAACTAGGCTACTCTTCTTCCTGTCAGCGATTACGCGGAAAGCGGTGCAAAGTTACTACTTTTTCGTTTCTCTTCCAAATATGCGAGGTTTTTTTTATCTTTTTCTTTGACTTAATAGCGTTTTTAACTAACTTTGCATCACTTTTCTAAGATTATCCTTATGTATAAGAAGTTGATTTTATGCGAATTGGCATCACTTGCGATGCTTCTTGCATCATGCTCATCACACTATCAGCTCACTGGCGTGAGCCGTTCGAGAATACTCATTGACAGCACTTACGACAGCAGGCCCGACGACAGGGCATGGAGCTTCATAGCTCCCTACAAGCAGAAGGTGGACAGCATAATGAGCCCCGTGGTGGGCAGGGCTGCCTCATATCTGAATGCCGAAAGGCCCGAGAGTAAGCTCTCCAACCTGCTTGCCGACATACTCGTATGGTGCGGCGGCAGCTACGGCGAGAAGCCCGACTTTGCCGTTTACAACATCGGCGGTATGCGCTCGGCATTTGCCAAGGGCGACATAACATACGGCGACGTGCTCGACGTGGCGCCGTTTGAAAACAAGATATGCTTCGTAACGCTAAAGGGCAGCAAGGTGATCGAGCTGTTCGGCCAGATAGCATCAGTGGGCGGCGAGGCCGTGAGCCACGGCGTCAACCTGGTTATCAGCAAAGACGGCAAGCTGCTGTCGGCCAAGCTTAACGGAAAGGACATCGACCCCGAGGCCGACTATAGGGTGGCTACGATAGACTATGTTGCGCAGGGCAACGACAAGCTTGAGGCCTTTAAAAGCGCCACCGGGATGAAATCGCCATCGGGTGCCGACGACAACGTGCGCCAGGTAATAGTGAAATACATGAAGGCTAAGATGGCTCAGGGCGAAGACATCGACTCAAAGATTGAAGGACGAATAATAATAGCAGACAAATGAAACGCATACTTACAATACTGACAATAGCCGTGGCCGTAACCCTTACGGCGGCTGCAAAGGGCAGACAGCTGCTCATTCTGCACACCAACGACACTCACAGCTGCGTGCTTCCGCTCAACCCTAACCTTGCCGACACCATGCTCGCCGGCCGTGGCGGCTTCTTGCGCCGTGCAGCCATGATTGACCAGATGCGCAAGGAGGACAAGGACCTGCTGCTGCTCGACAGCGGCGACTTCTCGCAGGGCTCGCCATATTACACCATGTTCAAAGGCGACGTTGAGACAGAGCTGATGAACATCATGGGATACGATGCGGCAACGATAGGCAACCACGAGTTCGACTTCGGTCTCGAAAACATGGCAAGAATATTCAGAAAGGCAAAGTTCCCCATCGTCTGCGCCAACTACGACTTTACGGGCACCGTGGTAGAAGGCCTTGTTAAGCCCTACGTCATAATAAAGCGCAAAGGAGTGAGGATAGGCATCTTCGGACTTTCGCCAAAGCTCGATGGTCTGGTCATGGCAAGCACCTGCGCCGGAGTCAGATACAGCGACCCGATAAAGACGGCAAACGCAGTGGCCGACAAGCTGAAGAACGAGGAGAAGTGCGACGTGGTGATATGTCTGTCTCACCTCGGATGGGACGAGGCCGGACTCAACGACATGGAGATGATGGCAAAGACACGAAACATCGACCTCGTGCTGGGCGGCCACTCTCACTCTTATTTTAAGATGCTCAACCATGTGCGCAACCTCGACGGCAAGGACGTTCCTAACGACCAGAACGGCAAGCACGGCATATTTGTGGGCAAGATAACGCTCAGCCTCGAGAAGAGATAACCCCCGCCGGTGCACTTACGTCATGGCTTATGACATGTGCCGGGATGTCATTTTTATGCCTTTTTCACACAGCCGGATGTAATATCGGCGTCAATAAATCGTTATATTATCAAATGAAAAGACTGTTCACCATAATAACCGTCCTGACAGCTGCACTATGCGCCATGGCACAGGGCAAGACCGTTCAAAACAGACCTTACACCGACCTGAGGCCGTTTCACTTCGGAGTGGTGGTAGGCATGCACCTTCAGGACATCGAGTTTATGAACGTCGGTCCGCAGATTATTACAGGCGCCGACGGGACAACGGCCGAAAAAGTCATCACCTGCGACCAGGACAGATGGGACCCGGGATTCACCGTGGGCGTGCTGGGCGAGTTCCGCCTGAGCAATAATTTCGCGTTCCGCATAGCTCCCGCCATGTATTTCGGCAACAGACACATCACCCTGACTAACCTCACCGACAAGCTTGAGAACGGTGAATATGTCACGCAGAGACAGGATCTTAAGACGGTGTATATATCATCGGCACTCAATCTGCTGTTCAGCGCCCCCAGACTCAACAACACGCGTCCGTATCTCATGGCCGGAATAAACCCCATGATAAACCTTTCGGGCAAGGACAACGACTACATAAAGCTGAAGCGTTACGACGTGTTCCTCGAATTTGGTCTGGGCTGCGACTTCTATCTGCCTTATTTCAAGCTGCGCCCCGAACTGAAGTTCTGCTATGGACTGATCAACAGTCTCGACACCAGCCATCCCGACAAGCTGAAAGACCAGAACATGATCATGTATGCCAAGTCGGTCAAGGAGGCACGCAGCAAGATGATAGTATTGTCGTTCTATTTTGAATAGACAGACTGCAATCGTTAAATAAATTAAAAACAGATACCTAAAATTAGGTATTTAAAATAAAAGCACTACCTTTGCAATGTACGAAAATAGGTACAAAAACATTATTAATTAAATAAAAACAAGATTATCATGGCTTACGTAATTGGTGACGATTGTATCGCTTGCGGTACATGTATCGACGAATGTCCGGCAGGAGCTATTTCTGAAGGCGAAAAATATTCTATCAATCCTGACATGTGCACAGAGTGTGGCACTTGCGCAGATGTTTGTCCTTCAGAGGCTATCAGCCTTCCTTAAGGAATTGCTCCAGGAAATTCTATTAAGGCGGTCCGTTTATTACGGCCGCCTTATTTTATTTTATGCCTCTACACGGCCGTCAACGCTTAAATTATGGGTACAGACTTGTTATTCTTTTGACACAATCATATTACCTATAAAAACACTTTTGTAAATTTTTTGGGAAAATAACAGCAAACAGATATGAAAATAAAAGTATTGTGCGGCATATTCAGCCTTTCTGCACTTACATGTGCGGCACAGACTGCAACACCCGACGATTCGCTGCGGATGGACAGCATCATACACAATCTGCCGGAAGTGATGGTGAGCGGCGAACGCCCCATGGTAAAGGTGAAAGGCAGCGCACTGGTGTATGATATCAAGCGAATAACCGAAAAGAAGCCCGTGGACAACGCATACGACGCGCTGAAGGAACTGCCGGGCGTGGTGGAAATGAACGGACAGCTGACGCTTGGCGGACAGGGCGCCACGGTGATATTGGACGGACAGGTGACAAACCTTACACAGGAACAGCTCACGCAGGTGCTGAAGAGCGTACCCGAAGACAGACTCGCAGATGTTGAGATAATGTATAACGCACCGGCTAAATATAACGTAAGAGGTGCGTGCATAAACATAAACTTCCTGCATGAGACGGCACAGGAACAGAGACTGACGGGCGAGGTGTTCGGTGTTTACGACCAAAGTCACGACGCTGCGTTTCAGGAACGTGCCAGTCTGGTGTACGTCGGCAAGAAGATGAGCATCGACTTCATGTACTCGCACGACCACGGAAATTCGTACAAGACAACTGAAACCGACTCGCACCATAGTCTTAACGACGGCAACGTGTATGACATCTCGACATTTCAACGCAGCCGTACACGCGGACATAACCATCAGATGCGCCTGTCGATGGGATATAACTTTGCCGAAAACCATAACCTAAACGTTACTTACTACGGCTCTTACGCTCCGGGACATACAAAACAGGAAACCACGGGGTCAATAAATTCAAAATACGGCATCGACTCTGACCCGTGGACTCATGACATTGCCGTCGACTACAAGATGCCGTTCGGCACTAACATCGGCGCTGAATATACGTTCTATAAGGCTCCGCAGACGCAGACACAAAGCAGCGTATTGACTGACGGCTCGCTCGACTATGTGTCTGACAGCCGGCAGAAGCTGAACATCTGGAAGGTGTATGTAAAGCAAGACCATACGCTGAAGAACGGATGGGGACTGAACTACGGCGCGACTTATTCTACAAGTTCGGACAACAGTTATCAGAATTACCTTAGCACGGTAAACAGGCCTCAGGACCTGCCTGACAATATCAGCGCAAGCAAGCGCGAGAACATCGTGAACATATACGCCGGATTCAACAAGAACTTCAATAACAAGCTGATAATAGACGCGTCGCTGGCTGCCGAATATTATAACAATCCTTCATGGAACGAATGGAACTGGTTGCCTACCGTCAACGCAACATGGATTCCGTCGCAGGGACACATCCTTCAGTTCGGCTTCAGCAGCTACAGCACTTATCCCGAATATTGGGCAGTGCAGAACTTCATGAGCTACAACAACGGCGGATATGGTGTGATTGTGGGCAATCCGGAACTTAAGCCCATGCGCGAATATTCGGCACAGCTCACTTATGTGTTGAAAAACAAATATGTGTTCAGAGGATGGTTTACGCATACTGACGACCTGTTCATGCAGACTCTTTATCAGCAGCCTGACGTGCTGAGAGAAACCTTTAAGGTGATGAACTTCGACTTCCAGCAGCAGGCAGGACTCATGGCGGCTGTTCCGCTGAAACTTGGCAAATGGTATAGTGCCAACCTTACAGCCTTGGGTGTATGGCTCAGACAGAAAGACTCCGACTTCTACGACATTCCGTTCGACCGCGACATCGTGTACGGAATGTTCACGCTGCGCAACGACTTCCACATTTCGTCGCAGCCAGAAATAACGCTTTCTGTAAACGGCATGGTGCGAACCAAGGCACTTCAGGCCGACTATGATCTGCCTGCATCGGGCAACGTGGACGCAGCCCTGCAGATAAAGTTCCTGAAGAACAAGCGTGCAACGCTGAAACTCTACTGTGCTGATATATTCGAGACGGCGCAGATTAATCCCTACATCAACTTCAAGGGGCAGCGTCTTGACATGGACATGTCGAGCTATCGCCATTTCGGCGTGTCGTTCAGCTATGCTTTCGGCAATTATAAAGAAAAAGAACACAAAAAAGTTGACACATCGAGATTCCTGAAATAGCATCTTTGCCAAGTTGCCCATGCTTCAGTTATGCTGACGGCACGCGCAGCTGATGCGGTCATATAGATAATATTTACAGAATCATCACGCAACAGGCATCCTGCTTCATCGTCAGTAGAATGCCTGTTTTTGTTTTACACAAACCATAATAAAGCATATTCCGTATTGCCGTTTTATCCAAAATCAGGCATCAGGATACAGTCTGTATTTTGCTTTATATCGAGCTTATTGCCGTTCGCTTTAACCCCATCGCAATATGTGCCAACACAATTTTACCTAAATGTAATTTGTTCAACATATCATTGACACATCTATTTTGCAACTTTGCGGCAGAAACATTTAGAACGTAACGAAGCGGCTGTTGCCGTCTGCGGCAGCCGGCATTCGCTCGAAATATACTTTATGACATTATGCGTCTGCGTAAATTTTATTCAACGATAGTGCTGTCCGACATACATCTTGGCACGACACACTCAAAGACAACAGAAGTTACTGATTTTCTGAAGTCGGTCAACTGCCGCCGCCTCATTCTCGACGGCGACATAATAGACGGCTGGGCACTGCGCAAGGGCGGCACGCGCAAATGGCAGCCCAAACACACCGACTTCTTCAAGGTGATAATGAAGATGATGGAGAAACAGGGCACCGAAATAATATACGTCAGGGGCAACCACGACGACTTTATCGACAGCATGGTGCCGTTCACGTTCTACAATATACGCTTCGTCAAGGACTTTATACACGAGAGCCACGGCCGTCGCTATTATGTTACTCACGGCGACATCTTCGACACTGTCACCAGCAACATGAAGTGGCTTGCCATGCTCGGCGACGTGGGCTATACGTTTCTGTTGTGGCTTAACAAGATATACAACAACTACCGCACCGCCCACGGCAAGCCTTACTATTCGCTGTCGCAGGCCATCAAGCAGAAAGTGAAGTCGGCTGTGTCTTATATATCCGACTTTGAGCAGGAGCTTGTAAGGCTCGCGAGGGCACGCCGCTGCGACGGAGTTATTTGCGGACACATACACCATCCGGCCGACACATATTATGGCGACATCCACTATCTCAACTCTGGCGACTGGGTTGAAACGATGTCGGCACTTGCCGAAGACGAAAACGGCAACTGGTCGGTGATAAGATACGGCGACATGCTTGCCGGCAACCGCATGCCTGAAAGGCAGATAGCATCGTGACGGCTGTGCAGTGGGGCTGTACGTGCGCAGAAGATGCTGCGCGATAAGCAATATTCAGATTCTTTTCCTCCCGGCTGTGACAGTCGGATTATCACTATACTGATTTTTTATTGGTACAAGACTTGTGGCTGATTGCATGTTCTTGTTATGACAGACGGCCGTGCTCCGCTGGATTTTTCCTCGGGGCACGCCTTTTTCTTGCCGTTTCTGTAACGGCTTTTTCCCTCTGTTTTTCCCTTTTATACAAGGCTTTCCACTGTCTGCAAACATTTTTCTGAAAAAAATGCGGAAACAGGATAGGGGTATTTTGTTGAGGCTGCGTTATAGGAGCAAAGAGAGACAAAAGTAAATAATATTAACAATAAAAAATCGAGCATTATGAAATTTAAAGTATTTGTATTATCTTTGTGCATTTTCGCAGGTGTCAACATGGCTAACGCCCAGGACAACAGACATGAGATACGTGTTTCGGTGAGTGACGGACTGACACAGAGCGCAGTCGATGTGCTTGGACTCGGACTTGCAGATGCCGTTACCGGCAGCAAGCGCACAGACGAGAAAGCCTCGATAGTTTACGGACTCGGCTACCGCTATGCCGTCGGACGCTTCCGCGTAGGTGCCGACCTCGGCTTCGCCCACACAACAAGCAAGCTGACGCTCTTGGGCGACAAGATGCCTTCGATAAAAGAACGCGAGCTCAACTTCATGATACTGCCCACGGCAGAGTTTGTTTATCTTAAAAGCAGACTTGTTGAGCTTTACGGAAATGCGTCGGCCGGAGTGAGCCTGAAACGCCACACCGAAACCGGACTGACAGAAGCCGGAAAGGCTGCTGCCGCCAAAGCCGACCTTAACACGTCGTTTGCATATCAGGTTAATCCTATAGCGCTGCGTGTTGGCAACGAGACGATAGGTGCGTTCGTTGAGGCCGGACTCGGTCACAAGGGCTTCGTTACAGCCGGCTTGAGCTTCAGATTTTAGTTATTTGTAATTATATGCGTACGCAATGATGAAAGTCAGTAGAAAAGAGCTTTTTAAATCGAGATTTCTGAAACATTATCCGAGGCTATGCTGCATAGCCTACGGATATGTTTCAGACAGGGCCGACTCTGAAGACATTGTTCAGGAGCTGTTCGTCAGCGTGTGGGACAAGAATCTCGACGACATGCCTGAAAATGAGTTTGCCGCATACATAACCACAGCCGTGCGAAACCGCTGCATTTCGTTCTTGCGTAAGCGTACATGCGACATTGTGCCGATTGACGGCCGGCAGGTAAGCGCCGAGACAATGGCTGCCGACGAAGTACATTGCAGCGATGAACCTACTATGGAGGAGAGGCTCGAGGCCGCCTTGGCTACGTTGCCCACGCGGTGCAGGGACATCTTCATGATGGCTAAGCTGCACGGAATGAAGTACCGCGAGATAGCCTCGAGCCTTAACCTGTCGGAAAAGACTGTCGAAAACCAGATGACAAAGGCTCTGAAGCTGCTGCGTCAGTATGCCGCCGCCAACAGTTTTGTAGTGACGGTTCTTGTAACAATCATTTTATCAATTATTTTAAATCGGGAATAAAGATGAACAGCAATGAAGATATCAACGGGTTGCTTGCGAGGCATTTTGCCCATGAAGGGCTTACGCCGAGGCAGCAGAGCGTGCTCGACAGCTGGATAAAGGCTAATGAAGGAGAGTATGAAAAGCTGAAGAAGCTTATGGGTGCGCCTGTTGCCACGCCCGACCCGGCCACATTCGATGCCGGTGCTGCCTGGCGCAAGGTTGAGCCGCGGCTCAGCGGCAGCCGTTTATGGCACGGTCTGCACCGCAGGGCTATGCTTATTGTGTCGGTGGCGGCTGCGCTGCTGCTCATGGTTGTCCTTGCGCTGCCGTATCTTTCGGGCAGCCGCGGCTCGGACGTTATGCAGTATGCCAACAACGGAACCGTGGAGCAGCACATCATCCTGCCCGACAGTTCGGAGGTGCTGCTCTATCCTGAAGCCACGCTGGCCTACAGCGACAAGGGTGTCGACAGGGTGCGCACAGCCCGCCTGAGCGGCAAGGCCTTCTTCAAGGTCAAGAAGCTGCACGGCGCAAGCTTTAAGGTAGAGACCGGCGTGATGAACGTTACGGTGATGGGCACCTCGTTTCTTGTAGACGCCACTCATGGCGGCCACGCCGGAGTGTATGTCAAGACCGGAAAGGTTAAGGTTGCCACTGATCGCGCAAGCGTTGTCATAGAGGCAAACGAGAAGGCCGAGCTCATAGACGGAGAACTGCGCACCGGAGTGATAGGCTCGCCCGCCACGCGTTTCGGCAGCGATGATGCCGACGTGTCGATGGTGTTCAGCAACGAGCCTCTGCCAAAGGTGGTGAGCGAGATAGAGAGCAACACCGGCATACGCATTGACCTCGGTGCTGGCCTTGACGACAACTTCATAACAACCCGCATCGACGGTGCCGACGGCGACGAGATAGTGAAGGAACTGGCATTTGTCTGCGGATGCAAGTATAAGACGGTGGTGGCCGGTAAACATTACATGCTATATAAATGAACATACGAAGAATACTGTGGGTATTAGTCCCTATTCTGTTTCGGATAACTCTGGCGCACGCGCAGACAACGGACAATGCGCGTGCGCTTACCGAAGAGACTTTGCGCGTTGAAGCCTCTTCTGCCACCGTGCAGCAGTGGCTGTCAAGGATAGAGACCGGCCTCGGTATCGTCATTTCATATAACCCCGCACAGATCGACGTCGATAAGGTCAGGCGCATCGACCGTCCGGGCGTCTACACCGTGGGAGCTCTGCTCTCTAAGGTGCTCGACGGATATAAGGTGCGCACGGCCTTTGTGCCTCCGCGCAAGCTGCTGATTCAGGCAGAGAAGATAGAGAACGTATGCCTTGGCGGAACGGTGCTCGAGGAGGAGAGCGGCGAGCGCCTTTACGGTGCCGTTGTAAGTATCGACAACGGCGTGGGCAGGCGCACGGCTGCCATTACCGACGCCAACGGCGTTTACCGCCTTTACGTTCCGCCTGGCACTTATTTGCTCAATGTTTCTTATATGGGATATGCCCCCTCAAGCCGCCGCATAAGTGTGAGCGGCAATTGTCATATTGTTACGCATCTTGAGCCTTTGCCGTTTGAGATAGAAGAGATAACCGTAGAGACATCCAGGCGCGACGGCGAACTGGGCGAGACAACGCCCTCAAGCATGCTCTCGTTCAGCCGCAACGACCTCTTTTCGCAGATATGGATTCTGCCCGGAGTGATATCGTCGATGGCAGGTAGCAACCTGCAGGTGGACGGCGGCAGCAACGACGAAAACCTGTTTCTGCTCGACGGCGTGCCCGTGTTCCATCCGGGACATCTCAACTCGCTGCTGCCCATATTCAACGGCGACGCCGTAAAGAATGTGGTGTTCCATAAGGGTTTCTTTTCCACTCGCTTTGAAGGGAGGCTCTCGTCGGTTACTGAGGTTAATCTTAAAGACGGCAACAAAAACGAATTTGTCAACACCCTCTCGCTCGACATGCCCGCCGCATCGGTAACACTTGAAGGACCTATCGTGAAGGACAAACTTTCATATATGGTGGGCGCACGGAGAAGCTGGCTCGACTTCTTCGACAACATGCGGTCGGAAGACGACCGCCTTAACCATTCTGCCTACGACTACAATGCCAAGCTGTCTTATTCAATATCGCCGCAGACATCGCTCAGCGCCATGGCCTACGGCGCGCGCGACGACTATCACATGCCGCTGTATGACGGCGAGACCGGCACGGTGCTCAGATGGAGCAACGACATCTGCCAGCTTTCGTTCAACACGCAGGCGGGCAAGCTGGGCAACACCACGTCGCTCTTTTACTCCGGACATACCAACCGCGCGCGTATAGACATGCTCGGAGTCGACTCTACGGGCTACGTCAGAAGCGGCATACGCTCGTTTAACGCCTCTACAGAGTTCAGCTACACTCTCGACAACGTTTACAGTGCGCGCTGGGGCGCCAAGTATTCTTACGACACCTACCGCATTGCGGCCTTCGGCAGCGACGTCCGCACCCGGCGCGAGCTTATCAGTCAGGCGTCAGTGTTCTATGACAACCACATACGTGTGTCGCAGCGTCTCTCGGTTCAGGTGGGTGTCCACGGCGTAGGCTATTTTCCTCACGGCAACAAAGACTATTACAGCATACAGCCGCGCCTGTCTGTCAGATATTTCCCTACAGACAGCGACCTGCTCTATCTGCATTTCTCAAAGATGGAGCAGTTTTATCATTGCCTGCGGCTTTACAACTGGGACCTGCCTACCGACTTCCGCATGCCCAGCATAGACGGCTACAAGCCGCGTTCGTCGGAGCATTATGAGGTGGGGTGGAAGCATTTCCTTACCGGCGGTCTGTTTGAACTGTCGGCTTTCTATAAGACACGCCGCAACGTAGTGGCCATGCGCCCTGATATTTTTGTTGACGACGGCGGCTGGGATCAGTATGTCATGGTGGGCAGCGGCGACAGCTATGGCCTCCGCCTTTATCTCAACAAGAGCTGGAGGCGCTGGATGCTTCAGTTCTCGTATGCCTTTTCGCGCAGCCGCGAGTGGTTTGACGACATGCCCGAACGCGGCCGCATGCCGTCGCTCTATGACGTTCCCCATCAGTTGGCAGCTGCCTTGTCGTATAAGCTCAATGCCCATTCGCTCGTTTCCGTCGGCGGCATGATGCGCTCCGGCAAGGTGCTTGAGTTTGGTGATGATTTCAACACACCGCCCGAGGAGCAGTTCCGCACCATGCGCGAGCCGCTGGTTTATCGTGTCGACGTGGGCTATTCGTTCGAGAAGGCCTTCGGCCGCAAGCTCCTTGCCCTGCGCTGCGGTCTGTATAATGTGGTGGGCCGTCCGTCAGATGAGGATGTCCTCAGCTTTTATTCTGCCACATGGCACGGCAACTGTCTGCCTTATGCGAGCATCAGCTTTAAGTTTTGAGCCTTGTTATGTACTTATTCCGTTATGTTAAAATGTAAAATAAACGGATTGTTTTCGACCGTTTGACGCTCTCAGAATGCCGTCCTTCATCACGGTTCAGTCTTTTCTTCTTAAAAATGTCATAATTTCTGCGTTTTAGTTAAGCTGTTGATTTACAGCTGATTATGCCGTTTTAAGAAGAAATGGCAACAGTTAAAAAATGTTACTCTGCCGTTTACGGTGCAAAAGTGGCCCGTTTACGTTCTGAAACAGCCCCTTTTGTTAGTCAAAATCCATTGATTTGGCCAACAAAATCATCCTTTTTATGGCAAAATAGCGACATAAACGTAAATGTATGTTAATGGAATGTCGCTATAAGTATGCACATATTAACATCCGTTATATATTTATTTTCTATTTCCCAAAAATCTTTTGTCCTGATTTTTCCGTTAAAATTTTTATTCAAAAGAGTAATGTTTTGTTTGATTTATATCGAACATTAATTATTTCAATCCGCTTATCTTCCTATGTAATATGCATTTCGGATCACAGATCCTTATACTTAATTCCGGCAGATTGCAAATCAGCCGGCACATTAGCCTTGTTGCGAAACAATTTCTTATAGCTGTAATTATCCAACATAGCATTTGACTTTAACTCCTTTAACTCCTTTAACTCCTAATAATAAAAGCATTTGTCTTAACTCCTAAATAATAAAAATTCCCTTTCTTTTCTCAATTATTTTTCTAGTAGCATGTAATATTAGGCTCTGTTGTTTAGAATCCGCAAAGCAAATGTTCTGCCGGATATGTTATCCGGCAACATAAAATATAAGGATTTTCAATCCGCTTAACTTCCTTTTTATAAATAAATTGTATTAATTTCAGGATCACAGATTCTGATATTCAATTCCGGCAGATTAATTTTATTGATTGTCGGCTGCGCTCGGCATAACCAAATGAGATTTGCTTCTGCTCTCGCTTGCACGACAATTGCAAATCAGCCGGCACATTAAAGTGAAAAACTAAGAGTGAAAAGTGAAAAATCCAATTGCTGAACTGGTTTATAGCAACAAAACATTTGACTTTAACTCCTAGCCAAATTGTTGGCGATAACTACTCTAACTCCTTTAACTCCTAATAATAAAAGCTTTTGTCTTAACTCCTAAATAATAAAAATTCTCTTTCCTTTCTCAATTATTTTTCTTATTTTTGCGATATAAGAATAATTTATTCACAACACCCTTGAAAGCAAAACTGTTAATTATACTGATTATTATGGCAACACACATTTCTCAGTCATGCTCACGCAGTGCAGACGATATACGTAAGCCGGCCGTTGCCGGGCAGTTTTATTCAGCCTCGGCAGACACGCTTGCCAATGATGTCGACGGCTTTCTGAAGTCAGCCGGAGTAAGTCATGCCGACGACGTGCGCGCCGTCATCGTGCCCCATGCAGGCTATGTCTTTTCGGGAGCTATGGCGGCAAAGGCATATATGCGCATAAATCCGGCAAGAGAATATAAGCGGGTGTTCCTGTTGGGACCGAGCCATAAGGCAGCCTTCGACGGCGCTTCGGTCGACAACCAGTTCGGCGCTTATGCCACGCCGCTTGGCAACGTGGAGATAGACATCAACGTGTGCAATGATCTGTTGTGTGCCGACAGCGTGTTCTGCTGTCTGCCCAAGGCACACGACGGCGAGCACTGCCTTGAGGTGCAGTTGCCTTTTCTGCAGCGCCATATGGACAAGATGCCGCCCATAGTGCCAATAATAATAGGTACGCAGGATCTTGACAAACTGCAGCGCGTGGCCAAGGCCCTGCAGCCATACTTCACCGCCGACAACCTGTTTGTCATAAGCAGCGACTTCTCTCATTATCCACGTTATGACGATGCCGTTGAGGTGGACGGCATAACAGGGCAAGCCATAGAGAAGGCCTCGCTGACAGAGTTTGTAGGTGCGATTAACGACAACGCCTCGCGCAACATTTCCAACCTCTACACAAGTGCCTGCGGACAGTCGCCCATAGCCGTGCTGCTCATGATGATGAGTGATGGAGGCGGCCTGACCATGGAGCATCTGGGATATTGCAACTCGGGCGACTCACCTTACGGCGACCACGACGGCGTGGTGGGCTATCACGCCTTTGCCGTTACGGGCGGAAAAGCCGAAGGTGGCGGAGCAGAAAAGGATGCGGCGTTCGGTCTTACGGCAGACGAGATGCGTACCTTGCTCGGCATTGCGCGCCGGACAATAGAGAATACGCTTAACGGAAACGGCGGACAGCCGTGCGACACAACCAAACTAAGTGAAACGCTGAAGGCACGCTGCGGAGCCTTCGTAACGCTGACGTCAGGCGGCCGTCTGCGCGGATGCATAGGCAATCTTGTAGGTTACAGGCCGCTGTATGTCACGGTTGAGGAGATGGCTAAGTCGGCAGCTTTTGAAGATCCGCGCTTTTATCCCGTGCGCAAGGATGAGCTTAATGACATTAAGATAGAGATATCCGTGCTGTCGCCGCTGCGCCGCATATCGTCGATAGACGAGTTTCAGCTCGGCCGCCACGGTCTGTATATTGTCAAGGGTGCCAGCTCGGGCACGTTCCTGCCGCAGGTGGCAGATGAGACTGACTGGACTAAGGAAGAGTTCTTCGGCCACTGCTCGCGCGACAAGGCCGGACTTGGCTGGGACGGATGGCGCGATGCCGAGCTGTATGTTTATGAAGCCGAAGTGTTCGGCGAGGCCGGCGGCGAATAAATATTAAGGATATGGAGCACGAAGCAGAATTTTATGAAGCCGCTGAAGGCGGCAGGGTGGTGTGCCGCCTGTGCCCTCATGGTTGCCGTCTGGCAGAGGGCGAGCGGGGAAAGTGCCGCAGCAGGGTATGCCGCGGCGGGCGTCTCGTGGCAGAAAACTACGGTCGTGTGTGCGCATTGCAGATAGACCCGGTGGAGAAGAAGCCGCTGCTGCATTTTCATCCCGGCGGCAGCTGTCTGTCGCTGGCTGCGGCGGGCTGCAACCTTTCGTGCCTTAACTGCCAGAACTGGGACATATCGCAGGCGTCGACGGCCGACGTGCCTTACAGACAGCTTGGTGCTGCCGACGTGGCGCGGCTGGCTGAAACGAACGGATGCCGTATGGTGGCATATACTTACACCGAGCCGCTGACATGGCTAGAGTACACGCGCGACTGTGCCGTGGCGTGCCGTGAGCGCGGACTGAAGAACATACTGGTTACGGCAGGCTATGTCAACGCATGTCCGCTGGCAGGTCTGCTGCCGTATATCGACGCCGCCAACGTAGACCTCAAGTCGTTCTCCGACGACATCTACCGCTCTGTCAGCGGTGTGCGGCTTGCCCCTGTCCTGCATACGCTCAAAAGTATGCTCGATGCCGGCGTGTGGATAGAGATAACCAACCTCTTGATACCCGGCGTCAACGATGACATGGACATGATAGCCCGTATGTGCCGCTGGCTTGTCGACAACGGCTTTGCCGACTGTCCGCTCCATTTCAGCCGTTTTTTCCCGCAGTATAAGATGCAGGGTCCCATGTCGGTGCTTGCCGTTACGCCCATGGGCGTTAAGGATGCAGGCGCGAGCTTTGTGCCGACGCCCTTGCCGCTACTCGTTGAAGCACGCCGTGTGGCCATAAGTCAGGGCATGCGCCATGTCTATCTCGGCAATGTCTCGCTTCCCGGAGCCGAAGACACCCTTTGCCCCCGTTGCGGCTCTGTCCTCATACGCCGCACAGGCTATGACGTAGATCTTGGCAACTTCAGCGGCGTCTGCCCTAAGTGCGGCAGCAAGATTGCCGGTGTGTGGTGATGCATCAGCATTAGTTTGCGTAAAGGGCAGAATAAGAGTTAAAAGAAATAAAACAAGATGCATAGGTGTATGAAAACAATATAGGAAAAAAGAAAAAATATGATATTTATATTGAATTAAAAATATAAATATGATATCTGTTAAACTTAAATTCAGACCTTCTGTAAACATAGACAAAGAAGGCTCATTGGTGTTTCAGCTTATTCACGGACGTTTAGTCCGCAGAATAACCAGCAAGTACAAGATTTTCAGCAGCGAATGGGACGAACGCAACGGTTGCATCATTCTCCCCATGAAGTCATCGCCGCGCTATGAGCAGCTAAGTCTTATCCGCTTTAATGTGGAATGGGAACTGCGGCGGATAAACAGCATCATCCGGGACACTGTCGTTGACGGCAGTCAGTTGTGCGTTGACGATGTCATCAGCCGGTTTTTGCTTTGTGATGATATTAAGCAAAGCGTGTTTAACTTTATCCGTACCCAGATTATGCATAAACAGAAGCTGGGCAAGATACGTTCAAGCGAGACCTATAAGTCGACGTTAAACAGCTTCATGCACTTCAGGAAAGGTGTCGACCTGCCTTTTAACATGATTGATTCAGAGCTGCTTGAACTTTATGAGGCGCAGATGAGATACCGCGGCTTGTCGCGCAACACGACATCGTTCTACATGAGAATTCTGCGCACCAACTATAAGATGGCGGTAGAGAAAGGCCTGACTAAAGACTGCCACCCGTTCAGGCATGTCTATTGCGGCATGGACAAGACCATAAAGCGGAGCATATCCTTTGTTGAGATTAAGAGGATAAAGGACCTCGATCTGTCGAGAAAACCCATTTGGGACTATGCCCGCGACATGTTCATCTTCAGCTTTTGCACCAGGGGCATGTCTTTTGTAGACATGGCATACCTGAAGAAGAAAGACCTGCGCAACGGCTATCTTACTTACCGTCGTAAGAAAACGGGACAGCTGCTCATAATAGAGTGGACACGCCAGATGCAGGATATCCTTGATAAGTATGAGCCTAACAAGACAAAATATCTGCTGCCGATAATAATGCGTGAAGACGGAAAAGAGCGGCAGCAATACCTTAATCAGATGATGAGAATAAACAGACATCTGAAGGAGATTGCCGGCTTGGCCAATCTGTCAGTGCCATTGTCTTTATATTACAGCCGTCACAGCTGGGCAACCATAGCACGCGGCAAGGACATCCCCCTGGCTGTGATAAGCGAAGGGCTGGGGCACGAGTCGGAAGCTACCACCCAGATATATTTAGATTCGATTAAATCTTATGAGGTGGATGAGGCAAACAGGAAAATATTAAACGGTCTCTAAAACTTATTAAACATTGTGGAGGGACATTGGTGTATGTCCGTGCTGTTTGTGCTTAAGGCAAAAGCAGCATCGCCTAATAAGCATCATTGTCCGAAAATAAAGTTAATTCTTCGATTTATAAACCTCACCATATTTTACACTTTTCAGTAAAGTAACAGACGCAAATACTATTCTTAAAGTCATTCGTTTTTTTGAATGATGTAATCCAAAAAAGACTTGATTCGTTTCACGAAAAAGACCATCTCCTAATAAGAGACGGTCTTTTGTATGCAAAGGTACAAAAAATAATTACTTATGCAATTATTTTAACAATTTTATTAGATTATTTCACCGCAAACGTTTATTTGCTGATTTTTTCTTTACAAATAAAATGTTTGAAAGCCCGTAAATAAAAATGTTTCACGTAAATGACCGTCTCTTATTAGGAGATAAGCAAAAATAACTAGGTGATAAATAAGCTTTACACTGATAAAGTCATTTAAAAAAGCGTTTTAATAATGCTTGACGAGAATGAGAGAAGTCTAGATACAAAAACTTATAACTGCTTGTTATACTGCAATTTACGTTAACTCGCAGGACTAGAAGGTATGCCTTTAAGGCATTAATATATTATAACCAACACATTGCTGACTATGACTAAAGAAGAGCAAATTATAGCTTTTTCTAGGAGTGACGCGCCCCAATGGTTCGTTATGCGCGACCTGAAGCGAAACAATGCCAAGCTTCCTGCGTATAAGATGCTTAGCGAGATGAAAATCGAGATATTCACTCCTATGAAGTGGAAAATTGTGACCAAAGAGAAAAAACGCATCCCCCAGAAAGTTCCTTTTATGCAAGACTTGCTGTTCGTGCATGTCACCAGAAAAATTCTTGATCCTATCGTCGAGAGAACCAGTACACTGCAATACCGCTACTTGCGCGACGGATTTAGAACTCCCATGACGGTAAGGGACACGGATATGGAGCGTTTTATACGTGCAGTTGAATCTGCGGACAATCCGCAGTTTTATGCTCCAAAGGATATCCTTCCTAGTATGATAGGCAAAACTGTGCGCATCATCGGCGGTCCTCTGAACGACTATGTAGGAAAACTCCAGAAGATGCAAGGCTCAAAAGTGAAGCGCATCTTTATTGAATTGTCTAACCTCTTGACTGCATCTATTGAAGTGCAGCCTGAATATATACAGATATTATAAGAAATAACGAATCTTTATCTTATGCCATTTTGTTGTTTCTGCTGGCGCCAACAGGCAGAAATTGTTATGATGAAACTACTTTCGTAAATCCCATAAAACGAAAATATATAAATACAAAACCCGAGCCGGGCGTTATGGTTCAGCCGGTATCTTCGCTTTATATTGAACAGACTTTCGTTCGCTCTTTAGCAGCATAGCGTGCTATGTCAAGAAGAAACATACGGAACTCAATAGTAAACAAAAAGACGGCTGAAAGCAGAAATACACAAAAGAGATAAAACGATATGCAGACCAACGGTCGGTTTGTGCTAAATTATTGATGTAAATAAATTAAATGACCACGCAACAGGAAAATACAAAACGGATTGCAAAGAATACATTGATGCTATATGTCCGCATGCTTTTTGGCATGTTGATATCATTATACACTTCGCGTGTGGTTTTGCAGGCCTTGGGCGTTGAAGACTATGGCATCTATAATGTCGTAGGCGGTGTGGTTGCTATGTTTTCGATGGTTTCCAGTTCTTTGTCTTCATCTGTCAGCAGATTCCTGACTTTTGAGTTGGGAAAAGGAGACATGGAAGGTCTCAAAAAAGTTTTTTCCACATCATTAAGTATTCAGCTTGTTTTGTCAGGCATAATAATAATCCTTGCAGAAACAATAGGCCTTTGGTTCCTGAATACTCACATGACAATTCCCGATAACAGGTTGTATGCTGCCAATTGGGTGTTTCATGCGTCAGTACTTACATTTGTGATAAACCTTTTGAGTGTTCCGTTCAGTGCATCAATCGTATCTCATGAACGTATGAGTGCGTTTGCCTATATAGGTATACTTGACATAATCCTGCGTCTGCTGATTGTGTTGTTTATAGCTTATTCCGGGTTAACTTTCGATCGTCTGATTGTATATGCATTGCTTTTAGTGGGAGTGGTTTGCATCATGCAGGCAATTTATTGGAGTTATTGCACTCGTAATTTTGAGGAATGTAAATTAAAACTGAGCTTTGATGTCAGCTATTGGAAAGAGATGAGCTCTTTTGCAGGCTGGAATTTCATTGGAGGTACGGCCAGCTTGTTGAAGGATCAAGGTGTGAATGTATTGTTAAATCTATTTATGGGACCGGTTGTTAATGCTGCGCGTGGAATAGCCAATACCGTGAATAATGTATTATCATCATTTGCAAGTAATTTTATGACAGCTCTTAAACCGCAGATTACGAAATCCTATGCAGCAGGCGATTATGACTATATGATTTCACTAGTAGAGAGAGGTTCAAGATTTTCTTACTATATACTTTTGTTGTTTGCTTTGCCGATGATGTTTGAGACGGAGTTTGTGCTGACTTTGTGGCTTAAACATTATCCAGAACATACGGTTAATTTCGTGAGGCTTATTCTAATTGTAACAATGTGTGACGTCTTGTCTAATACATTGATTCAATTAAAGGCTGCAACAGGCAAGGTTCGTAATTATCAGATTGTCGTAGGCGGTATGCTTCTGATGAATTTTCCATTATCATACCTTTGCTTGAAAGTTGGTTTCCCGCCGGAATCAACTTTAATAGTTGCTTTAATAGTTGCAGTTTCTTGTCTGTTGTTAAGATTATTGTTTTTACGAAGTATTACAGATTTCTCAATGAAACGCTATATATATAATGTATGTGGAAATGTTTTATTTGTAACGTTAATATCTATGATATTGCCTTTACTTCTTTATATGCAGATGTCAGATGGTATTGTGCGTTTCTTTTTGATTTGTTTGTTAACAACTTTATCTTCGTCTATAACAATTTATTTTATAGGATGTAGCAAGAATGAACGAACATTCATAAGAGGGAAAATTGCACTAATTAAGAGAAAAATCTTTTAAAATATTCTATATTTATTTACTTCTGTAAAGAAGTGTTTCCATCTTAATAATGGTGGATGATGATTATATTATGAAATTAGCGAGTAAAGAAACATGCACAGGATGCAATGCTTGTGCTTATGTTTGCCCCCGAAAGTGTATTGATTTCAAAGATGATAAGACATATAATATTGCTTATCCCGTTATTAATGAGAACGAATGCATTAATTGTGGAAAGTGCAGTAAGATTTGTCCTGCTTTAAATCCAATTGAAGGTGTTGTGCCTTTAAAAGCTTATGCTGCATGGAGTTCCGATACAGAAGAAAGGCGTACTAGTGCATCAGGTGGAATAGGCACGGAAATATATAAGTATGCACTTGATTTAGGCTGGAATATTGTTGGGGCAACTTTTGACAATGATTTTCAAGTTTGTTTGAAAGTATCAGACAAATTGAACTCAATAAAAGAATTTAAGAATTCAAAGTACGTCTTTAGTTCTATAAAAAGTTTATTTCAAGAATTGGACATACGCCTTAAATCTGGTGCAAAAATAGTTGTGATAGCTTTGCCGTGTCAGATTGCAGCGATTAAAAAGATGTTCTATAGATATCTTGATAATCTTCTATTGGTGGATCTGGTTTGTCATGGTGTAACGCCTGCTGATTATTTAATTCAGCATATCAGAAGTATTGAACATAAAAAAGATAATAAAGCTATATCTGTTTTTTTCCGTGATCCGGCTTATTCAACAGATACTTTTACATTTACTTTGTATAATGCAAAGAATGATTGCTTTTATGCTAAACGGACAGCGAATCGCGACAGTTACCAAGTCGGTTATCATCGTATGATTTCATATAGAGAAAATTGTTATCATTGTCAGTTTGCAAGGCAACATCGTATTTCTGATATTACAATCAGTGATTATAAAGGGCTCGGAAAGTATGCCCCTAGTAATATTATTGATAATCGTCAGGTTTCATGTATATTGGTTAATACAGATAAAGGAAAAACTTTATTGATAATTTACTTAAAAAGGAAATATTGTTGCTGAGGAACGTCCTGTGAAAGAGCCGATAGAGGGAGATAGACAGTTACAGCATCCTTCACAAAAATCTTTTGCTCGAAAAATTTTTGAGCATAGAATTAGAAGTTGTGATGGTAATTTTGAATATGCGATGTTTCCGATTGTATATATAGTATCTTTTCAACATTTTCTATATAGAGCTGAAAATGTTTTGAAGCGAATAATATTGAAGATTTTAAAAACATTCAGATGTAATAAATAATGTTACGTGTAGGTATTTTGACAATTCATAATTCACCTAACTATGGGGCAAGTTTACAGTCGTATGCACTTTATAAGTATATCTCTCAACAGTCAGGAATAGAGTGTGAAATTATTGATCTGCATAGACCTCATGAAGATGGTTATGTAAAAAGTAAGAAATTTGTGCCTTATCGTGGGAAACCTTTTTCTATAAAAAGGCTGATTAAATCTACTTTGCAAAAAATATTACGGCATGAATCAAAGAATGTGACCTATTATTCTATAGATTCAAAATGCAAATTTGATGAATTTAACAAAGGTCTTAATTTAAGTCGTCCTTATTGGGGGATTGATGAACTTTATGCAACTCCGCCATGTTATGATATATATATGACAGGTAGTGATCAAGTTTGGAATCCAACTCAGCCCTATTGTTTAGAACCATATTTTTTGACTTTTGTTCCGAAGGGTAAAAAGAAAATTTCTTACGCTTCAAGTATAGGGGTTACAGAATTGTTGGAAAACGAAAAACAGGACTTTAGGCGTTGGTTATCTTCATATGGTGCAATATCTGTGCGTGAACATCAGGCAAAGGAATTGTTAGCTTCATTTATAGAGAAACCAGTCGTTCAAGTTGCTGATCCTACATTCTTATTGGATTCTGGATTTTGGAAAAAAATAGCGGTATATTCTCGAAAATCAGAACCGTATATTTTGCTTTTTACAGTCGGCTTTGATTCAAATCTATTGCAGTTTGCTATTAAAATTAGTAATGAGTCAGGATTACGTTTGATATATCTTAATCAACTTTTGTCAGAACCGATAGATAGAAGTTATGAAGTTGTGAATGATGCGGGACCTAGAGAGTTTCTTGGATTGATAGCTCATGCAGAAATGGTGATAACAGATTCTTATCATGCAACCGTATTTTCACTTATTATGGAAACAAAGAATTTCTACACTTATATTGCATCATGTAATAAGCGAGGAAGTCGCATTTTGGATTTACTGGAAACTTATCAAACTAAAAACCATCTTCTATTAAATGATTTATCTGAAAATTATGATGATTTATCCAATAGAAAAATAGACTATAACTTTATAAGGAAAATATATAAAGAAGAACAAATAAAAGCACATGCTTTTTTAAAAAATGCTTTATCATGAATTCGAGTAGAATTGATTGGATAGATTATAGCAAGGCATTTCTTATCGTACTTGTTGTATTTGCACATTGTCCTTTAATACCTCATGTATTATTATCTGCCTTGGTTTGTAGGACGTTCATATTTGAATAGAGATAGGAAATGAACATTGCTGACATAAGAGATTGTTTTGGTTGTGGTGTCTGTGCTACGGTGTGCGCAAGGCATATTATAGAATTAAGGCTCAATATTGATGGCTTCTATGAACCGTATATAACAGATACGTCAAAGTGTACAGATTGTGGCTTATGTATAGATGTCTGTTCTTATACAAATGATGGATTGTCGTTAAAAGGTGCTTGTATTAAAAGCTATGCAGCATGGAGCAAAGACGACAATGTAAGGAGTAAATGTAGTAGTGGCGGTATTGGTTTTGAAATAGGTCGCACATTGCTAAGCCAAGGATATAAGGTTTGTGGCGTAAAATACAATATCGATAAGAACCAAGCAGAACATTATATAGCCACGACTGTGGAAGAACTTATTCAATCCATTGGAAGTAAGTATATCCAGAGTTATACTGTTGATGGTTTTAAGGCTATTAATAGAAAAGAGAAATATCTTGTTACAGGTACTCCATGCCAGATTGATTCTTTTAGACGATATATTCAGAAGTTTCGTTGTGAGGATAATTTTATATTGCTTGATTTCTTTTGCCATGGTGTGCCGTCAATGAAAATGTGGCGAAAATATGTCGCATGGGCAGAAATGCAGGTTGGTAATTTGACATATGTTTCCTGGCGAAATAAATTTGCTGGTTGGCACGACTCTTGGGTAATGTCAATTGATGATAAAAATACAGGTGAAAAGGTGGATTGGCATGATTCCTACAATATGTTAATAAGGGGGAGAAGAACTTTTATTTTTTCCAAATTGTCACAAGGTGATATGTTTTATAGACTCTTCCTTGGTGACAGCTGTTTAGGAAAAGCATGTTATGAGCGTTGTAAATTTAAGTATGGCAATTCATCTGCAGACATTCGTATTGGGGATTTATGGGGAAATACCTATAAAGATGATGAGAATGGGGTGAGTGCTGTTATTGTATTCACAGAAAGAGGAGAGAATGTCCTACATCAATGTAATTGTACTTTTATTGAATATCCTTTTGAGGTGGTATCTGAAGGACAGATGAAAACCGGTCCTAAAATACCTCCGTATTCAAGGGATATTTGGAAAGTATTACGGGATGACAGTTCAACTATTTTTCAAGCAATATCTATAATTGATAGGTATGAGAGATTTAAAAGGTGGAAAAATCGTGTGAATCATTTGTTACGGATTGTGGGTATAAAATTTCAAATTTGATTGTAAGTAAGAATATGACACACAAAAAAATAGGCATAATAACTTTTCATGCTTCCCATAATTATGGTTCTATGCTTCAGGCATACGCTCTTCAACAAACTGTTTTGGGCATGGGATTAGATTGTGAGATAATTAATTTCAGGACAAATATTCAAACAGAACACTTTAAACCACCATTTATGCGTGGAACTATTCAAGGAAAGATTAAAAGATTTATCCAATATCTTCCTTATTGTTATAGTCTGTTCAGAAAGTATGAATTGTTTGAGGAGTTTTTGACTTGTCATTATAAATTATCAGATAAAGAGTATTCGTCTTTATCAGAACTCGAAGAGGCTAATCTGCTATACGATGTAATTATATCTGGAAGTGATCAAATTTGGAATACATATTGTTTTGATTTTGATTGGGCTTACTTTTTGCCATTTGCCAAATCTGCACATAGGGTTGCTTATGCACCAAGTTTAGGGCCAACTCCGTTTCATTCTATCAGGACAGAAATGGAACAGCAAATAAAGTCTCTAATTCAAAATTATGATGTGGTAAGTGTTAGAGATTCTTTGGCACAGAAAGAATTAAAAAGGTTGATTGGTATTGAGTGTCCTATAATGATAGATCCTACCTTATTGTTGCCAATCCAAGATTGGCATGTTATGGCGGGAAATGTTCCTATTGTGAAGGGGAAATATATATTTTTATATACTCCGTGGTATGAAAAGCCTGTGTTTGATGCTGCTATGGTAATTTCTAAGAAATTGGGATTGCCAGTTGTAGTCACACAGTTATATGATAGTTGGAAGCGTAATAGTTGGATTGTGGACAAAACTTTTAAGTCCTACATATCAACAGGACCAAAAGAATTCTTGAATTTATGCAAATTTGCGACATGTACTGTAGGAGCTTCTTTTCATGTCGCAGTATTTTCAATTCTGTTCGAGACACCTTTTTATTCTGTAGATGGAATGAAAGACAGTAGAGTTATGGAGTTATTGGCAATGACAAAATTGGAATCACGTATATGGGATTCATGTCAACCTCCAACTGCAATTTCGTTGAATTTGAATTTTAATCATGCAATTGATGTTATAGAATCTAAAAGGAACAATTGCATCGAGTGGTTGGACAAAAAATTGATGAATATGCTTGGATGATTTACATATTGCTGTTTATTTAATATTTGCAAAACGTAAGACATAAATTATTGAAAAATGAGTAAAAGAGTATCAGGCTTTCTTCGTGTTAAGAATGAAGGAATCTTTATAGAGAGATGTGTTGAATCGTGCATTGATGCTTTGGATGAACTTATTATAGTTTTCAATGACTGTACCGATAATAGTGAGGATGAGATAAATAAGATGGTTGCAAAATATCCTCACAAAATAAAAAGTTTTAAATACCCGCATCATGTTTTGGGAATGTATATTACTAAAGAAGAATTTGATGTGGCAAAAAATCTTCCTGAAGGTGATCCCGCTTTATTTAGTACCTATAGTAACTTTGCACTGCGAAGTTACGAAAAGAGTGTAATTTATTGGAAATGAGCATTGGGTAATCGCTCATAATAGTAATAGGTTACGAATTAGTTAGTTATCTACTGCATTATTCTTCTGTGCGTTGCGTAACCTTCAAAGAACTCTTCGTATGCAAAAGTAACAATAAAACGGGAGATTTAGAAATGAATCTCCTGATTTTTTCTTCTCACACAAGTTTTTCCGTAAAAGCGATTTTATCCGTCAGCACACCATCGCCCAAAAAGATTTTGAACGAACGTGTGCCGACTGCCGCATAAGCGGAGAAAAGGGCTTTGCCTCACGCCTAAACAATAGTTTAGACTGATGAGACAAGGCCCCTTTCTTTTGTGCTTATGCCAAAGAGGTGCTTTTACGGGGTTTTGACGATTTTTCTTTTTTCGTTGTCCTTTTGAGCCGGAAGCGGAAAGCCGTGTATGACCGCACATTCCATAAATGGAACAAGCCGTCACTCACGGCAGACAAACCGGGAAGAATGATTTTATCCATCCGACCAAACACGTTTGGCCAAACAGATAAAAACATACTTCCTTGCCGATGGTTTGCCCGGTTTCACGCTACCGGCTATGTTCTTTTCTGTTGGGGATGTCTTTTTCACGGATTTCTCTTTTGAAGTTTTCCTGTCTAATCTGCCTCTACTTCCGTTTACCTCCATTTTCGCGCCTTTCAGTGAGCCGCATCAGGCAGTCATTTTCGTGCTGGGTGCAAAGGTAACTCCGGGATTGTACGGGAAAGCAAGGTCAAGCCTCCTGTTTTCTGGAAAAATCTCCAGCCCTTCGGGTAGTATTTTCCCGAAAAACCTTGCATTCCCTAATCCCTACCTTTTTAAGCACCCGAAACGAAAACGACCGATGCGACAGAAAGACGCATTAAAAAAAATGTCGGATAAACGAGAGGCAGATAAGATAGTTTGAAACTCAACTCCCTCAGCTCTTGAATCCGCATTAAAAAACAAAAAATCAAAAACAAAACGGATATGAGAACGGCAATAGCAACAAAATTCGTGGCATGGGAAGTACCAAGTTTGGAGAACCTGCAAGGCAGCAAGGTGTACGGACTTCGCACCAAACTGAACAATGGTGAGAAATTGAGCCGAGAGGAAAAGGATTGGCTTACACGCAATGTGAACAGCAACACCTATTTCAAGAGCGCAGTACCCTTGCAAGGTTGGATGTTTGACTTTTCCGACATTCTCCGAACCTACATTGTAAAGCAGTATGGACATTGGGCGGAATACAAGGCTACCGACAAGACCGCACTCCGCAGTTTCCTATACGGCAGGATAGACAGCATCGTGGAACTTAACAAATGATACGGCTATGACAGCAACGGTAAATTTCAGACAAATGGCGCAATACATAGGGCTTGCGATATGCACCCTAATCATGCGCACCGCCTTTTGGGTGTCCGGCATCCTTTGGTACATCGTCAGAGAGATAATAAACGGAGTGTTCCGAGTGGCAATAGGGGTAATCGTGGCTATTCTTTCCGTTATCCTGTTCTTCGGCTTCATTCTTTGGTTATTCACCCTTTAATCCCTACCGACATGGCAAAGAGAAGAAGCAAGACAGTGGAGCAACAATGCAGATACTACGAGGTGGGCAACATCTTCGAGTACATGGTGGAAACATACCTCAACGGCAATATGTCCGTGTTCCGTGGACTCTACCACGAACTGAACAAGAACGCACGGAAGGACTTTATAGACTTCCTATTGAGCGAGGTTGAGCCGATTTATTGGAGGGAGATTTTGAAACATACTATTTGACAACTCATAAAAACGACAGCGATATGAAAGGAACAGACCATTTCAAGAGAACGATACAGATGTATTTGGAACAACGTGCGGAGGAAGACACGCTCTTTGCGAAGAACTACCGCAATCCAGCCAAGAACATTGACGATTGCGTAACCTACATTCTGAACTATGTGCAGAAAAGCGGTTGTAACGGCTTCACGGACGGAGAGATATACGGACAAGCAGTACACTACTATGACGAGAACGAGATTGAGGTGGGCAAGCCTATCCAATGCCAAGTGGCGGTGAACCACATTGTGGAACTCACGGCAGAGGAAAAAGCAGAAGCACGTCAGCAGGCAGTCCGCAGATACCAAGACGAGGAACTCCGCAAGTTGCAGAACCGCACCAAGCCGACAAAGGCGAAAACAGAAACCCAAGTTCAACCCTCATTATTTGATTTTGGCTTATGAAACCGAGAAACAAATTTGAAAAAGCAGTTCTTGCCCAAAGCAAGAAACTACGCCCGATAACCCCGATACAGATAAATTGGGCATTCCGTAATTGCGTGGAGCATTATGCACACCGCTTGCCGAAAGGTCGTACCACTTGTATGGATTGCGGTCATAGTTGGGTAATGACGGAGCAGACCGAGCATTGTACGTGTCCCGAATGTGGAGCAAGTTTGAAAGTCTGCCTCACCTATCAGCGCAAGGTAAGACAAAAGCAGTATTTCACAACCCTTACCACAAGCGGAGAATACCAAGTGCTACGAATGTTCTTGCTTGTCGTGGGTATGGAGAAAGGGGTTAATGCCAAGTCCTATGCCCTTGAAATCGGGCAGTATTGGTGGAATGAACAAGGGCGTAAGGCTGTTGTTGCCATTCCACGCACATTGGGATGCTACATCGACACGTTCTCATTCGCTTCTCCTTTTGCTATCCGCAATGACAATGAAGCGTACCGCCATATCTCATATTCCCCGATATATCCAAGATATAAGGTGTTGCCGACGCTCCGCAGAAACGGCTTTAACGGCAATTTCCACGACATTGTACCCACCAAACTAATACCGGCATTATTGTCGGACAGCCGTGCGGAAACGCTGTTGAAGGCAGGGCAATATCCCATGTTGCGCTACTATCTGTACCACTCTTTCAATATTGGAGAGTATTGGGCTTCAATCAAGATATGTATCCGCAACGGCTATACTATTGAGGACGGCTCAATGTGGCGTGACACCATAGACCTCCTGCGTCATTTCGGCAAGGACACAAACAGCCCGAAATACGTTTGCCCTGCCGACCTCAAAGTTGAACACGACAAGTTGGTGGCAAAGCGCAACCTGCAAAGGAAACATGAGCGGACTGAACAGCAACGCAGGAAAGCGATTGAGGACGAGAAACAATATCTGAAAGCTAAGGGCATATTCTTCGGACTTGCCTTTACCGACAGCCTTATTTGCGTCAAAGTCATAGAGAGCGTGGAAGAAATGGCAGAGGAAGGAAGGACGATGCACCATTGTGTGGGCGGTTACCACAAACGAAAAGACTCCCTTATCCTATCCGCCACCATTGACGGAAAACGAATTGAAACGATAGAGGTGTCACTAAAAACTTTTGAGGTGGTGCAGTGTCGTGGCGTATGCAACGAGAACTCCGAATACCACGACCGCATCATCGCCCTTGTGAACAAGAACGCCAACCTTATCCGCCAGCGGATGAAAGCGGCATAATATCGACATCTAACAACTAACATTATGGAAGTAAGATTTGAAAGCATGGTTTTCCTATGGGATGATAAAATCCCCACGATGTTCCTTGAATTTATGAACCTCCTCACTCTTTGTCAGAGTGAGGAGCAATTAAGGGCGAGCGTCAAGGACTTTGCCGAGAAACACGAACTTGACAAGTTCTTCCTTTACGGCTTCGGCTCTCATCATTTCTACCTGCACCAACGCTACACGAGCGACCCCGAAATGGTGATGCAACACAGAGTGCTGTCTGTACATTTCTAATCATCTAAATAACAACGACTATGGCAACAAAATGACAATTAACGGAGTAAGCACCTGCCAATCGGCAGGAACGGAGAACTACGAGAAATTCCAAACGGGTATCGACAGACGCAAACGCACCCTTGTGCAATACGACTACCGCCACACGGACGGGGAACTTTTCTCTTGTGTCAAACCCACATTAGACGAATGTCGAGCCGCACGGGACAAGTGGCTAACGGCAAAGGAAAGGAAGGAGGAGAAGCGATGAACGAAGCAGGCTACCAAACGCTGATAGTCAAATTCAGCGAACCCATTACGGCATTGGACGGCATCTTTGACGATGCCGAAGCGTGGGGAGTTGATACCCTAAAGGGGTGGATAGACAGCTATGAAAGCAGCCGTTTCACTGCCATTGACAGCCATACGGCAGTCATCACGAGCGAGTATAGCATGGAATGTCTGAAAGAGTGGCTGGAAAAATGCACACCCATAACCGAGAAAACAGAATTTTGAACATTGGGGCGGTGTCCGCACCGCCCGAACCATAAACCTAAAAGACAACGGATATGATAGCAAAGACAATTTTAGAGCAGATTGGCGGCAGACGCTTTGCCGCCATGACGGGAAGCAAAGACTTCACAGACATGGGCAACGGCTTGCGCATGAGCCTTGCGAGGAACAAGACCAGTGCCAACCGCCTTGACATCATCTATGACGGAGGGGCAGACCTATACAATATGCGTTTCTACCGCAAGACGTTCAGCAAAAAGACATTCGAGAGCAGGACGAAGGACATTGAAACGCACGAGGGGATATATTGCGATATGCTGGAGGAAATGTTCACGATGGTAACGGGACTTTACACCCGCTTTTGAGGGGTGGGCGGCAAAAGCCGCCTACTTTCTTTCATGAGCATGATGGCGGATAAGAAAGTAGGCAAAGAAACCTTTGTACCAATCTACGATAGTATTCACAAAAACAAGTTTTAATCATGGAAACAATCAGACAGAACGGAAAAACCATCTTGTACAGCAACGACGGCATAAGCATAAAGATGGTTTTCAAGAACCTTACGGGCAGGAATTTTCAAGGTCAGGAATATACAGACTATATCCGGCATATCGCAATCGGCAGCATGGGATTTTCACCCGGTATCATAGAGCATTGCAGGGACGGTGAGGTTGCAGGCAAAGGGACAATCCCGAATGTATGAAAACTGAAACTCCGATGAAGTTGGCGGCTTCATCGGAGTTTCTTTCGTCAGACACTTATTCTTTATGGTACATACAGCAGCGCAAACTCAGCCTTCCTTCGTTTGAGCAGCATGGCGTGGCGTTTCCCCTTATAGTTACAGAAAGCGATATACTCCCGGTAGATGTTCCTGTCACCCGCCTCCAGCTTTCGGATTAGCGTGCTTTTGGGTATCTTCCCACTCCCCAAAAGACGGTACGGACCGACATTGTAGGCGAGCGTGGCAAGCAGAAGTTATCCAAACCCCAGCATTATCCTAAAAATATAGTTTTTTATTCTGTAAATCATTCTGTTATAGGATGAATAGGTTTGGATAATACATTCCTATATCTTTGCTAATGGCACTAAAGCCAATAGGAAGAATATGAATATAGCACAGTTAAAATTAAGCCAGAAGAAGTTACTGGACAACCTCGTTTCCCGTGGTTATGACATTCAGTACATCAAAGGAGTAAAATTTGTTTTAAGACTTCTTTTTGAACATGAAGGATGTTTTCATTCGTATGAACAGTTTGCAGAAAAGTTTATCCGTACAAGGGGATATACAAAAGCGACATTGGATCTTAGGATGATGCATTTACGTACTATCCAAGCATATGATGAATTTGGGCACTACCCGGACAAGAAGTCCTTTGTTCCGTTATGCTATCCTTCCAGGTATAATATGCTTAACCCCAGTTTTCGGAAAGTTATAGACATTTATCGGAAGCGTGCCGCAGAACATAAAAAGAAGTCCACAGTAAAAATGGAAACCGATGCCGTTACAATGTTCCTTTTTGAGATGCAAAAGTTCCACGTCTCTTCATTGGATGAAATCAAAGAAGAACATGTTTTGTCCTTTTTCCTTAAAGAAGAACAGCAAAAGCGTTCAAGGACATATTGCGGTCACATAGCGTCAGCCCTTAAAGAGTTGGGGGATTTATACGACATGAAAAAAGTATTAGGTTATTTCCCTGATTTGAAATATGAAAGGAAAAACTTCAACTATCTTAAGGATGATGAAATCAATGTGATAAAAAATGCTTTGTCAGACTCTAACAATATTTTGACTTTCAGGGAAAAAGCTATAGTTTCATTGGCTTTATATACTGGCATAAGAGGATGTGACATTGCCAACTTGAAATTGACAGACATAGATTGGAAGAAGGAACGAGTCAGCTTCGTCCAGGAAAAGACCGGTAATCCGATAGTGTTGCCCCTTCTTCCCCATGTTGGAAACTCATTGTTTGATTACATACGGAATGAACGGGACAATGAGGCCGGATCCGTGTATCTGTTTCCCAACAAGAAGAATACGATAGAAAGGTTGGAGAACAAAAGTATCGGCACCATTGTCAATACAGTCTTTGAGAAACTAAACCTTAGAAAAGGTGAATCCGGGCGTGGAGTCAGCGTATTTCGGCACAACCTCGCCTCTAAATTACTTGGTAAAGGTACCGAGATTAGGGTCATCAGCCATATTTTAGGACATATCTGTTCTTCATCTATAGTCCCATATATAGATGCTGACATCCCTCATCTGAGAGAATGCGGAATCAATATTGAATGTTATCCAATAAGAAAGGAGTTGTTCGAATGAAAACAGATTCACATCTACCCCAATTTGCAGATTTGATGTCTGAATATGTCAATTTCATCTCCGGTATCGGAAAATGTGACTATATAACCCGCATATACCTGAACTCTTTCGCCAAGTACTGTATGAATCATGGCGGAGTGCTGTCGGATGATATTATCTCCGGATGGGCATCAAGGACAGATAAGGAAAGCTATTATACAAACCGTAACAGATGCATTATTTTGAGGCGCTTCATCCGTTATATCCGGTCGAAATATGGGGCACCGTTCAAATTGCCATCATATCCTCCGGATATAAAATACACACCTAAGCCAAAGCGTATTCCTGTTTCAGAACAGCCATACTCTTATTCCGCAATATCCCATATAGTCAAGAAATATGAACTTTACAAAAGAGCTTCTGGGAAATTCAGTAGGCGGACAATGGACAAGATTCGCCGTTTCAATGACTTCTGCGCTCAAAATTATCCGTCAGCCGAAGTTCTTACAGAAGAAATTGTCCTTGATTATTGCAAGAAGAAAAAAACGGAATCCGCAAAGTCATGCAATAACAGAATTGTAGGTGTCAGAGGATTTCTGAAATATGCGAATAGCCGTGGTTTTGTAAATATTCCTCTTCCATCCACCATTCCAAGAGTCAATGTCACATCATTCGAACCACATCCGTTTACTCCAGAAGAGCTTGCAAGATTCTTTAATGAAGCGGACAATCTCGAACCTCCAATAAATTGCCGTGACATGAGGGCTGCGCTTATGAAAGTGGAAGTTCCGGTCTTTTTCCGACTTTTGTACAGTACAGGGATGCGTACAACAGAAGCCCGTCTGCTCAGAGTAGAAGACGTAGACTTGCAATCCGGTGTTATAAATATAAGATACACAAAGAGCATAGATGAACATCGGGTTGCCTTGCACGAATCCATGTGGTCGCTATTGCAGATGTATAATGTCAAAATGGAAAATCTCATGCCCGGAAGAAAGACATTCTTTCCTAACGAGTATGACAAACCATATTCCGGAGAATGGGTAACGGCAAGTTTTAAGAAAGTATGGAAGAAAGTCAGTACGGCACACGCAAGAGCATATGATTTTCGCAGTCACTATGCGGTCGTGAACATAAACGGTTGGGATCACTGCGGCATTGAATGGATGGACAAACTCTTATATCTCAGCCGTTCCATGGGACACCGTTACATTCAAAACACATTATATTATTACAGGCTTGTACCGCTGTTTGCACACCAGTTGGAAAATCTGACAGGATGTGGGTATGAAGAACTTTTGCCTGATTTAAACGACTATTTTGAATATGAAGACTAAAGCAGAACATTCAATTATCGCCGATGCCATCCATGAGTGGCATACGGTCTATCTTCCGTGTATAAGGAATCTGAGCCATAACGCTTTAAAATCATACGGAGAGGGAATGGGAATCTATATAGACTTCCTTGAATCCTCAAAAGGAGTCACATCAAATACCCTTTGTGGGGAATGCTTCCGTAAGGACTGGATTGAAGAATGGATTGCGTGGCTGAAAGAAGTAAGAAAATGCAGCCCGCAAACATGCAATCATCGCCTCTCCATATTGAAAAATTTCCTCCGTTTCCTTGCGCACAAGAAAATCCAATTCATAAAATATGATTGTGATGCCGCTGAAATAAAAAGAATGCAGCAACCTAAAAAACAAGTGGAAGTAATCACAAAAGATACAATCAAACGGATTTTTGCAAGCATCAATACACGTACATTGATAGGTAAGAGGGATTTTGCCTTGTTCAATCTTCTATATAGTACCGGAACAAGAATAGATGAAATATTATCATTGAGGCTGTCGGCACTGCACCTGGATGAAACGAAAGGTTACATTCTTGTTTTGGGTAAAGGGAATAAACAACGTACCATTTATTTGTTGAACAGCATGGTAAGAATACTGAGACATTATGTGAAGTTGTTCCATCCGGCAAATCCGTTACCTTCTGATTTTGTATTTTTCCCCATATATGGCCATGCAAACAAAAAAATCACTTCAGAAGCGATTAGCAAGCGGTTGAAAATGTATGTTAGGATTGCGTCTCAGGGGCTACTTGAAATTCCTGTAGATTTTCATTGCCATAGTTTTCGGCATGCACGGGCTACCCATTGGTTGGAAGACGGTGTAAACTTGGCGCAGATACAAAAACTATTGGGGCATGAGAGCATTGAAACGACAATGAAATACGTAGGAGTTTCATCAGAACAAATGATACAAGCTTTATGCTCTATGGAAGACAATCTGACTTTAGGCGTTGAAAAGAAATATAAGAAAATCAGAAATAAAGATTCATTAGCAACAGTTCTTGGATTGAGATAATACTTAGTAATAAATGAGTGACTGTTCTTGAATAATGGAACAATCACTCTTTATTATCTGCTACCAAAATATAACAATTTACTGATATTCAATATAGTAAAAAGTCAAGTTGGGATAATATTTTGGTTTGGATAACTTCTGTTATCCGAAATTTCGGATAAGAAGTGCGAATCCTTCCCGAACTGCTGGAACATCGCGCAGAACTTCCGCAGGTCTTTTCGCAGAAGCGCGTCCGCCTGCCGCTTCGTCATGGTGCGTGCCGAATACCTTTCCCCCGGCTGCAACCGATGTCCATATCCTACATACGGGTGATGTTTTTCCGAATGCCAGCCCTCAAAATACTTCGTGCATCGCACCGCCCTCTCAAATGGTGGCAGCCGGTAGATAGCCGCCTGCCCGTCCGTTCCCTCATGGCGTCTGTTCCGTGCGGACACGGAACAGACCGCCAGAAGCGAACAGAGGATAGCCATGAATACACGCATCATCGTGTAAGGGGCTTGAAGTTCCCGATGGGGACAACAGTGATAACCCCGTCATCCTTCACGTTTCGGTTGTTGAAGTCAAATTCCAACTCATAGGAGTTGCCGAAATTGTCCTCCACTACCACGATGAAGTTGTGCGCCTCGTCACCTTGCGCCGTGTAGTACAGCCGGAACTTCTCGTTTTCGAGCAGGTAGCGGTCATTGGGCAGGAAAGTGATGCCGTTGTCCATTTTCAGTGTGCCCTCACCCTCGAACTGGAAATACCGGATGGTATAGAGGGTATTGGCGAAATCGCCCGTTTTCTTCAGCTCACAGCGGATTTCCACCGTCTGCCCCTTTGTGACCTTGTTCGGCACGGGCATGGTTTCCACCGTGAAGGGATAGGATTGCTGGATGTCCATATCGTCGTCGCACGATACGAATGTGAATGACACTGCGGCGAACAGGCAGAGTGCCAACGCCTTGAAGATTGATGTTCTCTTGTTCTTGTTGTTCAGTATGTTCATTATTCTTTGATTTTTAGATTGTTGTTCTTTTGTTGTTTTCTTGATACTTGTTGCAGGTACTCGTTCAAGTCCTTGCAGCCTTGATAGATGCCGGAACGGTCTGTCACCTTTCCTCCGTAGCGTGTCCGCAGGGCTTCCATTGCCCTGCGTCCGGCTTCGTCTCGGTCGAGGTAACAGTCGATGCGCTCGTACCCGTCCAGATGTTTCAAAGCCTTTTCCACGTTGGCGACGGAGTTCAGCACAAGGCAGTCACCCGTTGCCAAACCGAGCGTGACGGCGGACAGGAAGTCCATAAAGCCCTCGAACACGCTGCACACGTCCGCCGGGATGTCCCCCGCCTTGACCAGCGACACGTCCTTTGGTGGTACGCAACCCTTGAAACGGCGGCTTCGGGTTTCATAGCCGCCCGACACGTTCGGAAAGCCGACGGCAAAGTACCGCTTACCACGCACGCCGTAGTTCAGGCGGCAGCAGTGGCGGGATGCAACGGCATAAGGGATGCCTCTTTCCTTCAAATACTCCGTCAGCGGAGAGCGGAGCAGCGGGACGGCTTCCACTCCCTCAAAGGCAGGTTCGGACGGTTCCGGCAGGTACAACGGCTTTTCTGCTGCGGCAAGCGGCATACGGGCGGTTTCCGCTATGAATCTCGCCTGCGCCATGAAATCCCCGCTTCGGGTAAACTCCCCGACAAGCGTGAAGATGTCGCCGCCCTTGCCCAAGCCGAAGTCGTACCAGAGCTGTTTCGCCACGTTCACACGGAAGGAGGGCGTGCGTTCACTGCGGTATGGCGCACGATACCACAGCTCGTTTCCGCTCCTTCGGACAGGCTCATGTCCCAGCCGTGCGAGAAAGTCCGCAATGGGTATCTGCCTCATATTCTCAATGTCCGTCCGTTCCATGCGACGTGTCAGTTGATGATTATCTTGACGCCCGCCCCGAACTGCGTATGGAACTTCCGTGTGTCGCCACCCCACAGCAGGCGCTCCCGGAGGTTGGCGAGCAGGGCGATACGGTCAGCCACGTAAAACTCCACATCGAGCGTCAGCGCACCGCCGTAGATGAAGGCGTCCCGGTCATGGAGCGTGGAGCCGTCATGCAGCACTTTCTCGCCCCAATTCACCGACTCATATCCGGCGAGAGCCGAAGCCCCCGCATAGACGAACACTATTTTACGGGCGTCGGAGAGTATCTTGAAATAATAACCGCCCTCCGCCGTGAACTGCGCCACAGGTATGGCGGTATCCTTGTACGGGTTGTTCTTCAAGAGGTATTCGCCACCGAACACCCACTTGTTACCGTTCTTCGTGTAGGTGGAGAGAGCCGCCCCGAAACTGTAACCGCCATTGTTGCCACTTAAACGCATACCGTCCACAAGGTTAGCTCTCAATTCGATGCCCTGCATCTTCGGCAGGCACCGCTGGGCGTGCGCCTGCCCCGTGAAGAGGGCAAGCGATGCGATGATGATTGCGATGTGCTTTCTCATGGTCAGCGCACTTGAAGTTCGTTGATGGTACCCGCACGTACCAAGTCCTCGTTCTCAATCACGAAGGACTGATGACGGCCTCCGTTCTTCTCGTTCAGCTCCACCACGAGGCACTTGCCGTCGGGGATGGTGAACTTCGCCATCGTGAATACCGTGCGCTCGCTCTTTCTGCCCGGCACACAGGTGGCATAGTTCTGCGCACGGAGCGGCAGGATGATCTGCTCCTGCACGGCGGTACGCTTCGCCACCTTCTTGTCCACGATTTTCCACGTGATATAGTCCACATCGAAAGGCACGTTGCTTTGGTTCCTGATTTCCGTGTGGAAATAGAGAAGTCCGTTGTGCGTGTAGATGCCTTTCAGAAGGTACTGGATGCCGAAACGCTTGCAGCCGATGTGTTTCACCTCACGCTTGTTCTGCTTGTAAATGGACTTCATGATAAGGCGCACCAGCATGGGACTTTCGCTACCCAGCTCTTTCAGATAGATTTCCTGCGCGTTGTTCGGACGGTTCACCGCCTCGCCGTCATGGATGAAGTCGCACATCTCCACGTTGAGCAGCAGCGGTTCGGCGGCGTACTTCACGTTGAAGGTGTAGAAACTCCCGTCCTCCGTTATCACGGACATATTGGTTTCGTTCGGGAAGTTCCTCACGGTCGCTTTCACGCGGATGACGTTCTCCGCTCCGTCGGCTTTACCCGCAATCAGGTCGGGCGAGCCTAAATCGACGTAGCGCACCTCCGAGGGGAAAATGACGTGGACGGTCTTGTCGTAGGTCACTTCCAAGCCGTGCGGGGGAACCATGCGGTCGAAGGTCAGCTTCTTTGTCAGCCCGTGATACAGATCGCCGTCCGCCTCCTTCTGCGGATAGACCTCCTTTGTCAAGGTCGGTTGTTCACTTCCGTTGTCCGTTACAACGGTTACGTTCTCCTGCGCGTTGGCAGTTACGATGCCCATAGCGAGGGCAAACATGATGATTACTTTTTTCATTCTACTTTGGATTTTAGTGGTAAATAAAAATTTGGTTGTTGTTTTTTTAGTCGTTGATTGTTATTGTTTTCAATCTCTGTCCTGATATAGCATGACCTTGTATCCGGATTTCAGATGCACCTTGACGGTACGCATCTTCTTGGCGATATACTGGCTCGTGCCTTGTATCAGCCCCTTGCCCAAGTCGGAGGCGAGCTGCGCCCCTGCGTTGGTGGAGATATTAATGCTGCTGCCCAGCGAGCCGCCCATGTTGGCGGCAACCTCCCTGACGGCGTTCATCTCCATCGAGTTTGGAATGAAGATGCCGGGCTGTCCGTCCGTGTCATACACCGCCAGTTCTACCGGTATAATCGTACCTGCGTACTCCAGCGAAGTAATTTCAATATCGAGTCGTTCGCCCTGAATCTTTGCCGTGCCTACCACCACTGCATTGCGGGGTATGATTTTGTCCGCCACTGCCATCGGCTCCAGCAGCCGTAATCTTACCGCCTGCCCGTCAGTCACACTCTGCGCCCCATAGACACACGCCGATATGGTGTTCCTGTCCGATACAGTCGTGACACCCACCGCCGTATTGAAACTGCGGTTGCGCTCCTGCGAGAAGGAGGCGACAAACTCAGCGTTGCTCATCGGCTGTGAGAGCGAAGATACCACCTGATGCGTTACCTGCCTGACAGGTGCAGCCGTGTTCTTTCCGGCTTTCTGCACATGGTAAGGTTCTGCCGCCTGTCCGACAGGTGGCTGTGTACCGTTCTGACCGCCCATGTACTTCGCCGCCAGCTCGTAGGACTTTTCCATGAGTGCCACTTGATCATCCATAGAGGATGCCTTGCCTTTCTCGGTTTCCAGTTCCGATTCCAGCGAGGCGATACGCTCCAACAGTTCGTCCATTTCCGCGTTGTCGTTCTTCGGCTGCTCATAGAAGTTGCCGAGCGTGGTATTGAGGTCGCGGTAGGCAGCTGCGGAGGATTGGATGGTTTTCGGAGCGGATGATTTTGCTGTTGCATCTTCCGCATTTCCGGGATTAGCAAGGTCGAAGTCCCTGCCGCCGTCCGTTTCCGCCACCTCGCGGTCGAACATATCGCCCAGTTCCTGCATGGCGCGGCTGCGGTTCTCCTGCCGTTCCTCCATTGCTCCCTGTTCGTAGGCTTTCGCCTTGTCGCCGATGATCTGGCGGTTCGCCTTGTCAGCGTCGGGCATTTCGATGTTGTAACCACCCGTTCCCGGTTGCTGCTCCTTGTCGGAAGACGGGGCGAATGTCAGCCACATAGCACCGATGAATACCAGCACTATAGCGGGCAGCACTATCATTTTCTGACGTTTCAGCCTTTGGGCTTCGGTCAGCGGCTTGCGCTCCTTCTTCGGTTTCCCGTTGTCGGGAGCCGCCTTGTTCTCGTTTTTAGGTTCATTCTTCGTCTGTTCCATATAAATAAGGTATTACATTATGATTGTTGTCCGGCTTTATGGACAGTTCCACCTGTCCGGCATGGTCTGTTACCATCCGGCTGCCGTCATTCCTGCCGATTTCATAGACGGCTTTGCCGAAGGTGTAGAGGGCAAGCACCGCAAAGGCGGCGAGCATCGCCAGCACGATGCGCCTGCGTGTCTTCGGGGGCAAACCGTCCAGATAGCCTTTGAGCCTTGCCACCAGCATTTTCTTTTTGTCGTGGAGCTTCCAGTACGCACGCCAAAATGATTTTTTGATTTTCTTCATGTCCGTTTACCTTTTGATGGTTTGTAAATCCTTGTTCTCGATGATGGTGAATCCCTCGATGGTGAAACCGTTGGGATTGTCGTCCGAACGGGACGAGTTCAAGAGGCGGCACGTAGTCACGAGGCTGCGCTCGGTGACGTTGCTCTGCCGGATGATCTTCTGCGTGGCGTAGGTCACGGCACGGTAGGGATAGCCGTTGAAATCGCACACCACGCTGTCCACCTTCAACACCTGATTGATGTTCCCGGCGATGATGCGGTTGTAGTACCCCTTCTCGGCAAAGTCCGAATAGTAGTTGTACACGCTTTTGTCCGCTAATAGCAGGGCGCGTTTCACGTTATGCTCTATCGCGCTCTTTTCGGGTGAGAGCGTGAAGAACAGCTCGTGGAAACGGCGCACGTGTTCCCTCGCTTCTGCCGGACGGTTCTGCGACAAGTCTTGCGAGAGAGCCAGCATCAGCGACTTGCCGTTGTCCAGCACGTAAATCTTTTCCCGTTGCCGCTCCGCGAAGCGGTAGGAACTCCACACGCTCCATACCGTTATTACGGCACACAACGAGAGGAAGACGATACCGAACAGGCGTATCTGCCTGAACGATGATTCGATGTTTTTAAGTGACTTAAATTCCATTGTTGTTTATTCGTTTTTAATTGTCAGTTGATTATTTCAGCAGCTTCCCGACACGTCCGACCACGTTTCCTGCGGCTGCGCCCGCCACGCTGCCCGCCATACTTCCGGCTCGTCCTGCCGTCTGGTTCACGTTGCGACCGTAGCTTCCCATGCCTCCGGCTTGGATAATCCAGCCTGCTACCGTGGGGATGGTGAAGTAACCAATGATGCCGATTATCATGAAGACGATGTACACCCCGTCGCTCGAATCCAGCGAGAAGTTCGGGTCAGCCTGCATCCGTTCGATGTCGCTTTGCAGCATCAGCACTTGTATCTTCGCCAGTATGGTGCTGAACATATCCGACACGGGCAGCCACAGATAGACCTGTATGTAGCGGCATATCCACTGTGTAAGCGTGCTTTGGAAGCCGTCCCACACCGATATGGCGAAGGCTATCGGACCGAGTATCGCCAGCACCACGAGGAAGAACGTGCGGATGGTGTCTATCACGAGGGCGGCGGCTTGGAACATCAGTTCCAGTATCTCGCGGAAGAAGTCGCGGATGCCCTTCTTCATGTTGTACATCCCGCACTCGATGTACATCCCCGCCATCGTCACCATGTCGCCGGGCGACCAGCCCAGTTCTTCCAGTTGTTTGTCAAACTCCTCATTTGACACGAGGTAGGCGGTTTCGGGATTGCGCATCATCGCTTCGTACTCCAGTTTGTCCTTCTGCTCACGGTATCGGTTCATGTCCAGCGTTTCCGCCTCCAGCATCTTTGCCGTACCCTGCACGACGGGCGACATGATGCTGTTTATCGTACCCAGTACCACCGTCGGAAAGAACATGATGCACAGACCGATAGCGAACGGGCGGAGCATAGGGAACACGTCTATCGGTTCGGCTCTCGCCAGCGACTGCCATACCCGGTAGGCCACATAAAAGAGTGCGCCCAGCCCGGCGATGCCTTTCGCCACGCCCGCCATGTCCCCGCATAGCGGCATCATCTGTTCGTAGAGCGAGCGCAGAATTTGGTGAAGGTTGTCGAAATTCATAGGCTACCAATATCTTTCGTTCATGTTCCCGTACAGCCCTATGATGCGGTCAAGGTCGTTTTTCTTCTTCGCACGCAGGTAACTCACGCTAATGTTCTTGTTGGTGTAGTAGCTCACGAGGTTGCGGTAACGCTTCATTTTGGAGTAGCAGCGTTCCACCACGTCCATGCGCTCCTTGTCCGTCATGGAGAGCGTGGTGATATTCACCACATTCTTCAGTTCCGTCAGCACATCGTTGGATTCCTCCAATAACTTGGTGTAGCCAAAGGCGATGGCTCCCAGTTCCTCCACCGTGAAGTTGTCGTCACGCATCATCTTCTGGAAACTGGTCACATAGGTGTCGGTGATGTCACCCACCATCAGGATGGTCTGCTGCACCTTCCGGGCGTCCTTTACCAGATTGTTCACGGATTTGAGTGCGTCGTAATACTTCTTGCCCTGTTCGTAAATCTTCACGGTCTCTTGAAAATTTTTTATCATATTTTGGGCGGTCGTGGAAGTGTGTACCACGTTCTTCGAGGTGTTCACGATGCTCTGCGCGATGTTGGACGGGTCTATCACCGCCCACTGTGCGCTTGCCCTGCCGACTGCAAACAGGCACAGGCAGATAATAAGTGTTATTCTTGTTCTCATGTTACTTTGGATTTTAGTGGATTTCATTATTTATTGCTCGCCTATCGGATGGTCCGGTTTCGGGTTCACACGCACGTAGTCCCCGTTCGGCGAGAAGGTCAGGATGTCCGTCGCCTCGTTGTAGGACACGTCGATGCGGAATCCGGTGTTCATGAACAGATTGCCGTTCTCCTCCTGCAAGAGATAGGTTTCCGGCTTCAGCTTGCGGCGGATGCCGCTCCGCTTGAATACCGTCACCTTATAGGCTTCGCCCTCCTTGTAGATAAGCACGTCGGGCTTTCCCTCCACGCTCTCCCAGTTTCCGCAAAGCAGGTCGCGTCGGTTGTCCGTTATGTCGCAGGATTGCAGCACCATGACCGCCAGCCCGATTAAACACTTGCTGACTTGCAGCATTTTCGTTCTTGATATACTCATACGCATTTTCTTTTTTAGTTGATGAATCTGTTTCTATTTATTCCTTTTTTCTCCGCCTTTCGGCAAGCTGCCGGATGACGGCTTCAATGTCGCCGCCCAACTGTTCCGCCAGACGGTAAACCTCTACTTTTTCCGTTTCTTCGGTGGTGTACGCCAGATACTCTTCAGCACTAACTTCGGTGGCATAGACTGCCGACTGCGTGCCGCCCAGTCCTATCCACACTTCCTTGTAGAGCCTTGACGGGTTGTTCGCCATGTTGATGGAGAGTATCTGCGACTTCTCTTTCTCCGTCAGACCCAACAGGGACTGTATGGCATCAAACTTGTTCATGTACTTCCGCTGGTCAAGGAGTATCTTGCAGTCGGAGTTGTTGATGATGCTCTCCTTGACGACGGGCGAGGAAATGATGTCGTCCACCTCCTGCGTCACCACGATTGCCTCCCCGTAATACTTGCGCACGGTCTTGTACATATAGCGCAGGTACTCAGCCATGTTCGCCGAAGATAGAGCCTTCCAAGCCTCTTCCACTATCAACTGTTTCCTTACGCCTTTCAATCGGCGCATCTTGTTGATGAAGGCTTCCATGATGATGATGGTCACCACAGGGAAAAGCTCGCGATTTTCCTTTATACTGTCAATCTCGAAGACGATGAACCGCTTGCCGAGCAGGTCGATGTTCTCCGTGGAGTTGAGCAGGAAGTCGTAGCGTCCGTCCCGGTAATACTGCCGCATGGTGGTGAGCATATTGTCGATGTTGAAGTCGGACTTCTCCACCTTTATCTCACGTTCCGCCAGTTCGCGGCGGTAGTCGTCGCGCATATACTCGTAGAAGGTGTTGAACGAGGGGACGATGCTCCGGTCAGCCCTGATACGCTCGATATAGGCGTTCACCGCACTGCCCAGTTCGCCGCTCTCCGTCTTCGTCACTTTGTCGTCCTCCGACTTCCAGAGCGTCAGCAGCAATGTCTTGATGCTGTCCTTTTTCTCCACGTCGAACACGTAATCATCGGTGTAGAACGGGTTGAACGAAATCGGTTTCTCCTCCGTGTAGGTGAAGTACACGCCGTCCGCCCCGTTTGTCTTGCACCGGATCATCTCGCACAAGCCCTGATAGGAGTTTCCCGTGTCCACCAGCACCACGTGCGTACCCTGCTCGTAGTATTGCCTCACGAGGTGGTTCATAAAAAAGGATTTGCCGCTGCCCGAAGGACCCAACACGAACTTGTTGCGGTTGGTCGTGATACCCCGCTTCATCGGCAGGTCGCTGATGTCGAGGTGCAACGGTTTTCCCGTAAGCCTGTCCACCATCTTGATGCCGAAGGGCGAGAGCGAACTGCGGTAGTTGGTTTCCTCCGTGAAGAGGCACACCGCCTGCTCGATGAAGGTGTGGAAACTCTCTTCCGCCGGGAAGTCCGCCGCGTTGCCGGGCATCGCCGCCCAGTAGAGCGTCGGGCAGTCGATGGTATTGTGGTGCGGCACGCACTCCATGCTTGCCAGCTGGCTGCCCACATCGTTCTTGATATGCTTCAGTTCCTCCGCGTCATCGCTCCACGCCATGACGTTGAAGTGCGCCCGTACCGAGGTCAGCCCGTAGGAATGGGCTTCGTTCAGGTACTGGTCTATCCACTCGCGGTTGATGCTGTTGCTCCGGCTGTATCGGGATAGCGACTGCATATTCCTTGCGGACTTCTCGAACTTCTGCAAATTTTCCTCGCTGTTGTCGATAATCACATACTGGTTATAGATGTGGTTGCAGGAAAGCAGCAGCCCCACGGGGGAGGCGAAGGAGAGGCGACAGTCCGAGCGGTCGGTGGAGAGTTTCTCGTAGCGGATGTCGGTAGCCACCTTTCCGGGCATATCCTCCGCGTCGGAGAGGGTGTGCAGGCACAGGCGGTTGTCACCGATACGCATTTCTTTTGCCGAGAGGTCGATGTCCTGCAAGGTCGTGTCGCCTTCGGGCATGAGCGAGAAGTAACGCTCTATCAGCCCGGCGGACTTCTCCGTCCCGACAATCTCGTCGGTGGAGAGGCGGCGCAGCCTCACAAAGCCGCTGTCGTTCATGATGCGCTCGAACTGTTCGGCGGCCTCCATGAACTTCCCGGCGGTTTCCTTGTCCAGCTCCTTCGGGATGATATGTCCCCGGCACAGCGTACTGAAGTTGCTCTGCATACGGTTACGTTCTTTCGTCGTCTTGGTCAAGTAGAGATAGCAGGAGTGTTTCAGGTACGGACGCTCGTTGAAGTGGCGTTCAAAGGAACGGCTCAAGAAACTCATGTCGTCCTTCTGTAACTCCGGCATATATTTCTCCTTGATGAACCAATCCTGCTTATGCACGACGCAGAAGTACGGTAGCACCTTGATAGCCTTGCACCAGCAGCCGTGTATCGCCTCGTACTCTGCGCCCGTCACGGTGTAAAGCTCCGGCAGTTCCACCTCAAAAGCCACCGTGATGTCGGCGTCTTTGGAGATGATGCAGCCATGCTCCACCGCCAGCAGGGGGAACTTGTTTTCCAGTGTTGTCATTTTGGATGTATTTCTCATGTCGTTTCTTCCTTTCGTTGCCGTTTGAGTAATCGGGTGATCCGCCGTCGGTTGATAAGGTATCGGGGATGGCTCCTTGCCGCTCCCAATTTCATCAGCCCGTGTTCGCCGTACCGGGCGTTCAGCGCGAAGGTCTGCCATACGAGGACGGAAGACGATGCCGCGCCGAAGCCGATACATATCCACTGGTCGATGCCGACCATATAGAGGATGACGAACAGGACGAAGAGAGCCAGCAGACCTCCGCAGAAGATGAAGAGGTACTGAGCCTTCAAACCCTTGAACTCGACCGGACGGCCGATACCCTTGTTTATCGGGTATTCAGCCATACATTGTTTATTAAAGGAAGAATGAGCGCAGGATAGTGGCGGCGACAATCAAGAAGATACAAGCCCCGAACCACGAGGCGGCGGTCTTCGAGGTGTCCGGGTCTCCGGACGAGAATTTTCCGTACACTTTCACGCCACCGATAAGCCCGACTACCGCGCCGATGGCGTAGATTAATTTCGTGCCGGGGTCGAAATACGAACTCACCATAGAGGTGGCTTCGTTGATGCCAGCCAGACCGTTTCCCTGTGCGAAAGCGGAGGCGGTTGCGGCAATCATAAGTGCCGCAGCGATGATTAACTTTTGTCTGATGTTCTTGTTCATAAACTGTTCTTTTTTGTGCCGTCCAAAGGGTGGATAGTCCTTTTTCGGGCGGTTGATACTTGATTACTTTACTTTGGTTTTAGTGGTTGCCCGTTTGTTTCTACGGACTTGGGGCTGTCCGTTGCGGGTTGGCTGTACCTTGTACCGCCGTGCGCGTGGGTGTCGTCATTTTACGTTTTCATTTCCATTCTTTTTTAGTTGTTATACATAGTTTCGGAAGTCGAACTCCTCGATGTTGTCGGGAATCACGAACACCTTTTCCTTTTGTTGTGTCACGGTCATGTTCACCGTGTCCACGAAAACTGCCATCGCCTTTGCAATCCTCTCGCTCATTGCTTCATCGGTCAGGCGTTCCGTTATTCTTGTGAAAAGCTCTGTCCCGTCCAGTTCCGTCATGACCTTTCCGGCGTGTCGCATTTCCTCATCGGATGGTGATTCCTTCCGTATGGTGTGTACTGCCATGTCAATATCCTCGAAGCTACTTCCCGAAGCCTGCTTTTTGTCTGGTTCTTCATCCTCCGGTTCATCTTCTCCGTACTCCAGTTCCGAGGGCGGGATGCTCGTGAAGGTTTCATCGAGTTTGTCCTCCGGTACTTGTGTCGGGCGTGAGACGGTTTCCGTGTTTCCGTCGTCAAAAGTAGCCTCTTCCTCCGACAGCTCAATGCCTTTTTCCGAAGTGGCGGCTTCTTGCGTCGGTATGGCAGCGGTTGTCCGGGTCGATGCCATCTTGAAACGGCTCTTGCCAATGATGTCCGAGGTGTCTGCGTGAGGTATTTCCTTATCCTTTCCTTGCTCTGCCACCGTACTGTCCAATGACCGCCACAGCCCGGCAATATGTCTGAAGAAACGGATGAGCTTCGTGTCCATGATGCGGTCATAGAACAGCAGAAACAGAAACCACACGTTGCAAGCAACCGATACGATTAAAAACGCCTTTGTCATAATCTTACTTTTTGGGCGTTTTCAATCTGTTCCATGTACTGCTGCCCGTATTGTCGGAAATGGTCGCGGAGGATGTTATCCACAAACTTGCCGATGCTCAAACCGTTTCCCATCCGACTGGTAACGATAGCGACTTTCTCATGAATTTCTCGGCTGATGTATATACATTGCCGCGTTTTGATTTCCGATGCTTGCAGGAAAGTCGAGAGCGGTTTGTCTCTGCCTTTATCCTTGCGGAAGTCAACGTCGGTATTTTCCTGCCCGTAGTCGGTTACACACTTTGCTGCACGGACAGCGGTTCTTTCACTCTTTCCTGTTTGCAGATACTCAGCCTGACGGTTCTTATTTGTTCTTTTCATACTTCTTTGTTGTTTTTGAGTGTTTATAAATTATAGGATTCCATGTGCCGTTTGAACGATTCGGCTATCTCGTCTTGGAACAGCGTGAAATGGTGTGTCAGCACGTTGTCAAGAAATGCCGCGATAGTCACTTCGTTGCCTCCGATTACATGAAGCATCTTCTGTATGCGGTCGTGGTACTCCTTGCGGATATAGACCTGCTTGCCGAGCCTTGCCGTGATATTGGAACCGCATATGAATACTGTGTCATAATCCAATTTTTCCGGCTTGCTGTTCCTGCGCCTGCGTTCCGGCTCCTCTTTGGAGTGCGAGGCGGGTGGAGAAACGGCTTCTTGTATCGCTTCTTTCGGAGGTGGGACAGGAGCGTTCCCGTCCGTGCTTCTCGCTTCCGGCGGAATGCTTGTATCGTCCAGTCGAAATGAGTTGATTACGGCTTCGCTGTCGATGTCCTCGATTCTTGTTTTCTTTGCCATGCCGTTCAGTTTTTGATGATGCCGAGAATCTCATCGACGAGTTTGTCGAGGTTGCTGCCGCGTACCAGTATTTTGTCCGCCGGAAACGCCGTGGAGCGGAATACCGCCTTGCGTTCTGCCGCCGTCTCCTTGCGGAAGCGCTTACTGTCCGGTAGATGTGTTTCCAGAATGGGCAGGGCGAACTCGGCACAGACCTTGTCGTATGCCTTGTAAAGTTCAGTCTTTTCGCGTCCGTCCACCATGTTCCACACGAGGTAAATCCCTTTGATGCCGGACTTGCCCGTGCTTATCATCTGTTCGTTGATGACAGTGGCGAACTTGATGGAACTCTCCATCACCACACGGTCGGCGATGATGGGCGTGAAGATATAGTCCATTTGGGAAATGGTCTGCACCACATCGGCATTGTTGATTGTTCCCGGCAGGTCGAAGAACACGAAATCGAGGTCGGGCTGCGCTGCCACCAGATTTTCGGCGGTCTTTACCGCATCTTCCGCACGGCTGCATCTGATGATGTACGGGTTCTTCTTCAGTCGTTTGAGCTGCTCATACGCCAGCACCTTGTAATGCCCGTCCTCCATGACGGCTTTCATGTCACGCTTGCGCATGTCATGGATACTGTACTGCGGGAAATCGCAGTCCACCACGGCTACGTTGTAGCCTTTCACATAGTGCAGATAGCTTGCTACAAGCACTGTCAGGGTTGTCTTACCCGCTCCACCTTTCTGCGTGGAGATTGCCACATAAGTTGCTTCTTTCATTTTTTTGATAATTTATTTGGTTATACATCTGTCCGGTGGCGGTAGCGTATTGTCATTAGTACGTACGCACGCACTCCCATTCATTTATTTATTCACTCCTTAATCCGGCTGTGCCTGCGGGTATTCATCGGTTTGTCCAACCGTCCATGCTTTTATCCGTCCGCACGGACGTGTGCTTGGAAAACTATCTGAATACATACACCTGTTTTCAACCGTTTGGATTGATGCCCGGATTGCTGTCCGAACATCTGGCGGAAGGAGTGTATTTTCAGTCCCACATCCGAATCACACTGCAAATAAACAAGGATATTTTGGAACTTGTATCACTTCTCCGGCAAGTGGCAGCACGTTGCGCCGGTTGGCACTGATTGTCCGGGGCAAGCCTCTGTCGGACATCGCCTTAAGGGCGTAACTTTGCACCCGAACGGCAGGGTACGCCGCAGGTAGCGCAGCCCGGAGTTTGAAAGGAATCATCCCCAATCCGTCCCCGACGGATTTTTATGTTCACCTGAACATAGCAAGGTATGTTTTCAGCCGCTCAAAACATTTTGAGCAGCCATGAAAACGCCTTGCCCTTGCAGGGGGCGGGCTTACCCTCCGAAGTCGGGAAGCCTCTCAAACCTACGGTGTCTGTACCATGAAGCGGCGACTTATGCCGTCAAACCGCTAAATCCAAAGTAATATGAATGAAAAAAGAAGAAACAAAGGCGGGAGAAATCCCAAACTCGACCCGGCGGTGTTCAGATACACCGTCCGTTTCAGCGAGGAGGAACACAACCGTTTCCTCTCCATGTTCGAGAAGTCGGGCGTTTACGCCAAGTCGGTTTTCCTGAAGGCGCACTTCTTCGGGCAACCGTTCAAGGTGCTGAAAGTGGATAAAACGCTGGTGGATTACTACACCAAGCTATCTGATTTTCATGCGCAATTCCGCGCAATAGGCACGAACTACAACCAAGTCGTGAAGGAACTGAGGCTGCATTTTTCCGAGAAAAAGGCGATGGCGTTGCTCTACAAACTGGAGCAACAGACCGTCGAACTCGTGAAACTGAGCCGCCGGATTGTGGAACTGTCTAAAGAGATGCAGGAAAAATGGTCGCAAAAATCAGTGTAGGAAACTCGTTGTACGGCGCACTTGCCTACAACGGGGAGAAGATCAACAAGGAGGAAGGACGGCTGCTCACCACCAACCGCATCTACAATGACGGCACGGGAACGGTGGACATCCACCGGGCGATGGAGGACTTTCTCTCCTTCATGCCCGTGTGGTCAAGGGTGGAGAAGCCTGTGGTGCATATCTCTCTCAATCCGCATCCCGACGACGTGCTGACGGACACGGAGCTTCAGGACATCGCGCGGGAGTATCTGGAGAAGATGGGCTTCGGGAACCAGCCTTACATGGTGTACAAGCATGAGGACATTGACCGCCACCACCTGCACATCGTCACGGTACGGGTGGACGAGAACGGCAAAAGCATCGACACGCGCAATAACTTCTACCGCAGCAAGCAGATAACCCGTGAGCTGGAACGGAAGTACGGGCTGCATGACGCGGAACGGAAAAACCGCCGTCCTGATATGCAGCGGCATAAGGTGGATGTTTCGGCTGGCGATGTGAAGAAGCAGGCGGGGAATGTGGTAAAGGAACTGAACCGCCGTTACCGTTTCCAGACGATGGGCGAATACCGCGCCCTCCTTTCCTTATATAATATGACGGTGGAGGAAGCGCGGGGTAACGTGCGCGGACGGGAATATAATGGGCTGGTCTATTCCGTCACGGACGGCAAAGGCAACAAGGTCGGCAATCCTTTCAAGTCCTCGCTGTTCGGGAAGTCCGTCGGCTTTGATGCCGTACAGAGAAAGTTTGCCCGTTCCAAGCAGGAGATTAAGGACATGAAACTTGCCGACATGACAAAATGCACCGTCCTTTCCGTGCTGCAAAGTACGTATGACAAGGAGAGGTTCATAGCCACGCTCAAGGAGAAAGGTATTGACACCGTGCTGCGCTATACGGAGGAAGGACGCATCTACGGGGCCACGTTCATCGACCACCGAACAGGATGCGTGTTGAACGGCTCACGCATGGGCAGGGAACTGTCCGCCAACGCCTTGCAGGAACACTTCACGCTGCCATACGCCGGACAGCCGCCGGTTCCGCTTTCCATTACCACGGAGGGTCAGGAGGAAACGCAAGCTCCGTCCACTTCCGAATACGGAAGGGACTTGGACGGCATGGGCTTGTTTTCTCCCGAAGGCCCGGCAGTGGACGCCGAGGAGGAAGCCTTCATCCGGGCGATGCAGCGCAGGAAGAAAAAGAAGAAGCGCAAGGGCTTGGGAATGTAATCAGTCAGACAAAGTATCAACAATCAAAACAATTTCAAGGTATGTCACAACAAGAAGACGATTTGAGGGCATTGGCGAAAATCATGGATTTTCTGCGTGCCGTGAGTATTATTTTAGTGGTCATGAACGTGTACTGGTTCTGTTATGAAGCCATACGACTCTGGGGTGTGGACATCGGTGTGGTGGACAGGATACTGATGAACTTCAACCGCACGGCGGGGCTGTTCCGTTCCATCCTCTACACGAAACTATTTGCCGTCCTCCTGCTTGCCCTGTCCTGTCTGGGGACAAAGGGCGTGAAGGGCGAGAAAATCACGTGGGGGAAAATCTGGGCGGTCCTTGCCGTGGGCTTCGTGCTGTTCTTCCTCAACTGGTGGATACTGGCCCTGCCATTGCCGGTGGAGGCGGTGACGGGACTGTATATCCTGGCCGTTGGCGCGGGCTATGTATTCCTGCTGATGGGCGGTCTGTGGTTGAGCCGCCTGTTGAAGCACAACCTCATGGACGATGTGTTCAACAACGAGAACGAGAGCTTCATGCAGGAAACGCGGCTTATCGAAAGCGAGCATTCGGTCAATCTGCCGACACGGTTCTACTACAAAAAGCGTTGGAACAACGGCTGGATCAATGTGGTGAATCCTTTTCGTGCCTCCATCGTGTTGGGTACGCCGGGTAGTGGAAAGTCATACGCGGTGGTAAACAGTTTCATCAAGCAGCAGATTGAAAAGGGCTTTTCGATGTATGTATATGACTTCAAATTCAGCGACTTATCTACAATCGCCTACAACCATCTGCTGAACCACCCGGAGGGTTACAAGGTGAAGCCGAAGTTTTATGTGATAAACTTCGACGACCCGCGACGCTCGCACCGCTGTAATCCCATCCACCCGGATTTCATGGAGGATATTACGGATGCCTACGAGAGTGCCTATACGATAATGCTCAACCTCAATAAAACGTGGGTGCAGAAGCAGGGCGACTTCTTTGTGGAATCACCTATTATTTTGTTTGCCAGCATTATATGGTATCTCAAAATCTATCAAGGCGGCAAATACTGCACGTTCCCCCATGCGATTGAGTTCCTGAACCGCCGCTATGAGGATATTTTCCCGATACTGACCTCTTACCCGGAATTGGAAAACTATCTTTCTCCGTTCATGGACGCATGGCTCGGAGGGGCTGCGGAGCAGTTGATGGGGCAGATAGCAAGCGCGAAAATCCCTTTGTCAAGGATGATTTCCCCGCAGCTCTATTGGGTGATGTCGGACAGCGAGTTCACGCTGGACATCAACAACCCCGAAGAACCGAAAATACTCTGTGTGGGCAACAATCCCGACCGTCAGAATATCTACGGGGCCGCTCTCGGTCTGTATAACTCCCGTATCGTGAAACTCATCAACAAGAAAGGGATGCTGAAGTCGTCGGTCATCATCGACGAGCTGCCCACGATTTATTTCAAGGGGTTGGACAACCTTATCGCCACCGCGCGAAGCAACAAGGTTGCCGTGTGTCTGGGCTTTCAGGATTTTAGCCAGTTGGTGCGCGACTACGGTGATAAAGAAGCGAAGGTCGTGATGAACACCGTCGGCAATATCTTTTCCGGTCAGGTGGTGGGTGAAACCGCCAAGACGCTTTCCGAACGCTTCGGTAAGGTGTTGCAGAAACGGCAGTCCATTTCCATCAACCGGCAGGATGTTTCCACCTCCATCAACACGCAGATGGATTCACTCATCCCGCCGAGCAAGATTTCCGGCTTGACGCAGGGTATGTTTGTCGGTTCGGTGTCCGACAACTTCAACGAGCGTATCGAGCAGAAGATTTTTCATTGTGAGATTGTCGTGGATGCCGAGAAGGTGAGGCGCGAGGAGAAAGCCTACAAGAAAATCCCCGTCATTACCGACTTTACGGACGGGGACGGCAACGACCGCATGAAGGAAACGGTTCAGGCGAATTACAGGCGCATCAAGGAGGAAGTGAAGCAGATTGTTCAAGAGGAACTGGAACGTATCGCAAATGATGAAAACTTGAAACACCTGTTGCAGCAGAAATAACAGATTCCTTTATATGTGAAAAAGGGGATGTGTCAAAACACCCAAAATATGAAAATTACCCCTGTCACAGATATCTGTAGCAAGGGTAATTTTGTTAAAAAGAGAGTTTTGACACCCTCTTTTTATTCTCAGATTTGAGATGCTTGTTGATGGTGGTAATGGCAAGCGTCAGCAAATAATTTTTCAGCTCTGTATCGTCTTTAAGCAGTATGCTGTATTCTTCGGCAAACATTCTCAACAGTCTGGTTCTGAGTTTCGACATTTCTTCACCGAAAGGTATCTGTCGGTTTTCTTGCCAATACTCAATCACTACGGAAGATACCAGCCACTTGAACTCGGATTTCATCTCTTTGCCGAGTTTCTTGAAGCGGATTTGTTCGCTAATTGGCGGCTCGTTGTATGGCATTATGTCTGCCGGGTCATAAACGGATATACTGCCGATACCATAATCCATGATTATCGGTAAATCAGTTTTTACATCATTCTTATGTTTCTTCTTTTTAGCCATACCCGTTATTGTTGCAGGAAACCTTTACCTTTATCAGTAAGATAGTATTTCTGTTGCGGACTCTTGGAGCCTATGGGATAAAGTGAAAGGACCAAACCGGAATTTATTGCCGGATGGATATAGTTCTTTAAGAAATTCCTTTTATCTTTCATTCCCGTTTTCTCCATGATTTCTTTAGCAGAGAGAGTGTTGTTCCCAATAGCAGACAACAGTTTTCCTAACTGTGGGGTTACTGTGGGGTTACTATAGGGTTGCTGTGGGGGTGCTGTGGGGTCTTGTCCTACTGTAGTTCTTGTATAATGAAACACAATCCATACAGCATTGCCGTCGGTATGAAACTCCGGATCCGGAATACCGACACGGCGACATTCGTTTACCATAAGGGCTATGCCACGTCCCCAACTCTCCAATACTGCACTTTTGTACAGCACATTGGCTACTATCAGATTTTGTGGTTCGGAATTGTGGCCACCCAACAGTTTCTCAATGGTAATATCAGGCGGAAATGTTCCGCTGTTTTCAATCTCCACGCGGTCATCATAGATAGCAATCCCGACTGAACTGCCGGGGCGATGGTAAACACGATGTGCAAAAGCATTTATGCAACATTCTCTCAATGCCTTATATGGCACATTCAGTTCCTCTTCTCTGTACAAACCTTCAATTTTACCGGAAAGGGACAAATGCTTGAAGAAAAATGCCATTGCAGCATCCAGCAAGTTGAATATATTGCCTGTCACACGCTGATTATCTAAAAATTCATCTTTTGTCGTTCCTTTGAACCGGGCTAAACGGAGCAGACATTGGGGATAATGGTAGAAGTTCCGTCCGAATAGGACAACGGAAGCATTGTTCAGCTTTCCATCATTCAACAAGTCAAATTTTTCAAGGATGGTTCGGACATCCTCCTGCATAGAACCTTCCGGCAAACGTCCGCCTCTGATTCCTCCACGTACTGCGCCCAAGATTGCCGTTTCGTCAAGGTCGGATATTTTCAAGCCGGGATTTTGCATGGAATCCCAAGCATAGGTTCCGCCTCGCTGCATAACCAACAGGTTGTATATACCCTGCGGCATGGCAGATGTAACGCTCTCTATCCGTTGATAAGCCCTCCCCTTATAGGTGAACGGGCGCATATATCGTTGTTCTTCCGCTGATAAAGCTATAACACTTTTGTTCGTTCCCGGAATGTCTGTATAGGATATATCAATGGTCGCAAACGGCTCGATTCGTCTGATGGTTTCCGCAATATCGCGCTTCGTCTTGTCGCTCACTTCCTGACCGATAATCTTTCCCTTGTCGGTTACACCGAACAGCACCGTGCCGCCCGTACCGTTCAAGAAGGCACAAAGAGTTTCCATTCCACGCTCCAACTGCCCGGTAGTTTCTTTGAACTCAACTGTCCCGCCTTCGGCTCCGGCAATCAGTCCATTCAATATTTCGAGGTTATCTATTTTCATCCGTCATTGATTAATACTTGCAAAGTTAATGATTTTAATCGGCTTTCCGGCAGATAATAGAGTGATTGTAAATGAAGAAGGATAAGAAACCGTATAATCCGGCCGCTTATCCTTTGTTTGGCATTCGTTTATCTCCTCATCCGCTCCAATTCATCGTCATGTCGCATCTTCGCGTTCAGTTTGTCCTGCATCTTTTCAAGGAAGTAGGTGCGACTGTCGCTTTTCCTGCGTTTGATGTCCGTATAGAAGCGGTAGCAGTCTTTGGACTCCACACCGAAAAAGGAATAGAGGACAGGAGCAAGCTCTTTCAGCGAAGCCTTGCCGCCATTGATGCAGCCGGTGGCGTAGAGGGCATAGATTAGTTCTACCAACTCGACGGCATTACCGGTCCATTGCAAGGCTGGGACTGTGGCTTTGGTTTCGGATGTGGATGTTAGTGGTGGCACGGAGGTAATTGCAGAAGCGGATACCATCTTCTGCATCTTTCGGATGAAGGATAACGCCTTGCGGATATACACAGTGACGACATTCTCCTCCGATACCGACAAGTTCTGTGGATGGTGCTGTAATTCGATTTCGGCAAAAGCCAACGCCACAATAATATGCTTGGCATCATTGCCGCCGTAGCACAGGTTTATTACTTCCTGCACGAATCCGCCGTATGCCGTTTCCGTGCTACCGTTGTCTTTTCCGTTTATCATGGCGAAAAACTGTGTTTCCGCCAGTATGAGATGGTTCATTATCTTTTCTGTTTTGAGGGTTTACACTTGTTTATCAGTGTGCGCACACTGATATATGGTGCAAATCATAGCCCTAAACACGAGAAAAGATTGTGAGAAAATTGTACTACATTGTTTTTCAGAAGGATAAAATTCAAAAATAATTTTATCCTTGATTGCATCCCTTGTGAAATGTGTTCAGATTCTGAACATGTGTTCACTTTCTGAGCACGGAAATCCCGCCAAGATGTTCATAATCTGAACATTTTATGCCCGTGGCTCTTTATGATAGGTAAGCCGGATTACTCCGTCCCTATAAGTTTTGTTCTCCATAAGCCGCCAGTCATTCATAGGTAGTGCTGACTTGAAAAAATGCGCTCCGTTTCCGTCGATGGTTGGAACAACGTATAGTATGATTTCATCTATCACGTTCATCCGTAACAGTCCGTTGGCATATTCGGTATTCCCGGCAGTTACTTCCAACAAATGGCAAATGCTTCCACCTTCCTCCCTCCATTCTTGAAGTACGGATACCGAATAGTCGGATGTCAGCTTATACAGGGCATTGGCACGTATTTCATCCATACCGTAATCTTCGGTTTGAAGCAACCGCTTCCGGGGATGCAGTTTCATCGGACAGCCATCTATTGAGATAACGGCAAGTAATTGTATTTTCGCCATAACGTATTTTCTTTCCTTTTTGGCGAGGCAAAAAAGTAGCGTGCAATTCACACTACTTTCAAGCGATGGCTCTGGTAAAGCCTTTACGGAGAGTACGTGAATGCACGCTATGCGTAAGCATAGCATAAGCATCACGCAATCGTCTCCGTAGTTTCAATTTACCAGATTTTCGCTCGAAACGCCTTGCGGTCTTATGTCTATATCATCGGCGAAAAGTTACCCAATCGCCTGCTATTTTCTGAAATACAATTGCAAAGTTAATTAATTATTGCCATTTACAGCCATACTCCGGTCAGTTTTCTTCATTCAATCCATACTCTACCAATTTATTATACAGCGTTGTCCTGCCGATACCCAGTATCTTTGCAGCCATTTTCTTGTTACCGGCTGCTTGTTTCAAAGCACGCAGGATACGTCCTCTTTCTTCATCCCCGCTCTTCAATGTAAAACAAGCGGAAGTAGCGGACGGTTCATTGTCAAGTTCCAAATCGGCTTCGGTTATCATATCGCCTTCTGATTGCAGGACTGCCGTCTGTATCTTCTGTTTCAACTCGCGCACGTTGCCCGGCCACGCATGGGCGAGCAGGGCATTACGGGCAGATGCGGCAAAACCTTTTACTTCACGTTCCAACTCACGGTTTGCCATTTCACGGAAGAACTCGGCCAATGGCATGATGTCTTCCGGGCAGTCGCGCAAGGGCGGCATGGTTATCACATACTCCTGCAAGCGATAGAGCAAATCCTGCCGGAACCGCTTTTCCGTTACGGCTTTCTGCAAATCCTCGTTGGTTGCAGCCACTATCCTCACGTTGGCTGTTTTGTCCTCCTTTGCACCGACGGGACGGTAACGGCGTTCCTGTATGGCGCGGAGCAGCATCTGTTGCATCTCCATTGTTAGGTTGCCCACTTCGTCAAGGAACAGCGTGCCGCCATCCGCTTCCAGAAAATACCCCGTCTTGTTTGCTTCGGCACCCGTAAACGCGCCCTTGACGTGTCCGAAGAAGGCGGATTGTATCAATGACGGGGACAAGGCTCCGCAGTCTACTGCCACAAAAGGTTTATCGGCAAGTTTGCTTTGTTGGTGTATATGTTGTGCGATATGTTCCTTGCCCGTACCGTTCTCGCCCAGTATCAGCACGCTCATCCGGGTGGTGGCTACAAGGCGCACACGTTTCTTGATTTTCTGATAGGCTTCGCCCTGCCGGACGAATATCGGAATGTTCCATTGTAGTCGCTTTTCATGTTCTTTTTGCAGGGTGCGGATAAGCGGTATCAGTTTATCCTCCAACAACTGTTTCTGTATGTAATCCTTTGAGCCGAGCTTCATACTTTCCACTGCCGTATGCACCTCCCCGTAATTGGTCATAACGATAAACACCTGCTGTTTGTCGTTGGCACGCATCCACCGTAACAATTCTATGCTTTCACCGTCGGGGAGGCGTAGGTCGGCAACGACAATATCATCCACCTCTGACTTTGCCAATAGTTTCTTGGCAGTGGCAAGATTATATGCCGACATAGTATCGAAGCTGTCTTTCTTCAGCAGGTTGCAGACATAATCGTTATAGACGGGGTTGTCCTCAATCACAAATACTTTCATCCGACGACCTCCTTTCCTTTTGCGCAAGTTCTATGATAACTGTTCCCATACGAAGCATGGCATCCACGCATTTCCGCAATTCCATTTCGGAACATTCAGATTCTTGATGCAGCAGTTCATACAGGTTCCACAAGGGTTTGTCAGCACGGATAACAGCCCATGAACTTCGCTGACGGTGCATCCATTCGTCCAACGCCTTGCGGTCATTCCTCTCCATGATTTCCCGGACAGCCTGCATATCCTTTTCTGTTTCGGTTATCAAACGGTCGAGCATCGCCCGTTTGTCACCATATGCAAGCAGAGAGGACAAGTCGGGAAGTTCATCCTTGTCCGTACTTGTCAAAAGGCATTTGTCTGATACAGCAACCAGTTCGGAAATGGAAAATGGCTTGAACAGGCAGGCGGTAAATCCATTTTCCAACAGCTCCTCTTCGCTGCAACTGCCGGAGGCGGTCGCCACGACAATGGGAATCTCTTTCGAGTTGCTGACACTTGACGAGCGTAACAACTCCAACACCTCATAGCCGTTAATCTCCGGCATTTTCATATCGGTTATCATGAGGTCGTATGTGTGCTGCCGCATGGCTTCCATTGCATCGCCAATAGTGGTGAACGTGTCGCAATGCACACCTATACCAGCATACATTTCCTTTGTCATGGATAATACCATCGGATTGTCGTCCAATACGATGACAGAATAAGGTCTTTCTATATGAGCCAGACTTTCTGCGGCTGTCTGTTCTTTAATACCAATATCGGCAGTGTTCATTGGCAACTCCACAGTAAAACGACTGCCTTCTCCTTTTTCGCTTTCCAAGCGTATAGTGCCGCCAAGCATACCGACAATCTGTTTCACAATGCTTAACCCCAATCCGAAACCGTCTTGCGTTGCGGCGTTGGAAAGCCGCTCGAACGCTCCGAACACTCGCTGTTGTTCTTCCGCACTCATGCCGGTTCCGGTGTCCTCTACTACAAGGGTCAGCCTATTGCCGTCATAGCTTATGACAAGTGAAACGCTTCCGGCATTCGTGAACTTGACGGCATTGCCCAGCAGGTTGTCGCATATCTGTATGATGCGCTCCTTGTCGCCATTCAGGATAATACCCTCCGGGCACTCGATGGTAAGTTTAAGATCTTTTGCTTCTGCTTGTTGCGTAAACTCCGTTTGCAACAGCTCCGCGATGTTTTCCAAACGAAACGGACGGACATTCGCCTGTTCCTTGCCGCTGTCCAAGCGGAAGAAGTCAAGCAGGGAGTTGAGCATGTCGGTCATTCTCTTGGAGGCTTGCAGGATATTGTCCGCATAACCGCTTATCTTTTCTTCTTCGTTGTCCTGCATCAGTTCCGCATATCCATGTATGGCAGTCAGTGGTGTGCGTAGCTCGTGGGTGATGGTGTGCATCGCTTTCTTGCGTGAGGCTATCAACGATTCGTTTTGTTTTACGGACTTTTGCAGTTGCCCGATTAAATCTGTTGTCTTACGTTTGTACTGCTTGATGCGGGTGGCATAGCGGTGAATGATGATGTATGAAATAATGAGCAACAGCAGCATGACACCCGTTATGATACCTACCTGCAAGAACGATCTTTCACGCATAGCGGATATTTCCGCCTCACGTTCCTGCAAGTCAGCCTGCACCTTGTGGTCCATCTGCTGGATAAGGGTTTGCAGTTGGCGGTTCAGTTCCGCATTGCGGCTGGCAAGGCTGTCGGCATATTCCGACAGACGATGGCTTTGGGCACGTTGTTGCGCTATCATATCACGGTTCAGTGTGTAGAGCATCGTGGTGGTCGTCGTCGGAGGTGCTTCCTGTTTCTTGCCGAACAACCCGAGAAAACCTTTCCTCCTCTGTTTCTTCGGCTCTTCCTGCCTGCTCGTTTGCACTATCACCGGCACCTGCTTGGCTATCCGGCGGTTGATGTCCGCCTGTTGTTCCAGAGCCTCCATGATGGCGCACAGCCGCTTTTCCTTGTCCTCCAGCAAGTGGCGCACGCTGTCTATGCGCACCGATTCGTAATGGCTCTTGAAGCGGCAAAGCATACTATCCACCGTCATCCGTTGCCGCCGGTATGCCGCCACATCCTTATCGTCCCATTCCAGCACCGACTCGCCCAAAAGAGACAACTCCACCACACCCACATACGCATCGTGTGTTTCCTTGCGGAAGCGGTTGATTTCACGGTTCTCCCGTTCCAGCAACTCCAAGTCGCGCCATTCTCCGAGCCACGTGCAGATGATGCCGCCCACCAGCAGGACTATCAACAGATAGCCTGCGGCAAGCAGCTTGCGGAAATGCTTGGTAGTGGTAACGAATTGTTCGCTCATTTGCTGTTTGTGTAAATACCGTTATTTAAAATACGCATATAGGTCGTGGAACTTCGCAGGTTCATGGATGAGAATGGCGGCCATGCTGCCTATGACCGCCACCAGAATTATATATCCGAATAGAATTCTACTCCTCAATGAAACAACCATTCTTCCCTTATTTACAATTGTTATAATTATTAAGGCATCTGACCACCGGCGATAGGTGGAATTTCTGTTAGTATGGGATTTCTCGGGATTGAGTTAAAAATTCTTTGGCCACGTATGGCTTGACTTGGAGGAGCGTTTTCATTTACATCAAGCCGATAACATCTATCGTTAAATGTTATAATTCCCCAAATACCAATGGTTCCTGGGATTCTCGCCAATCCTTCAGTAGGTTTAAAAAGAACAACATTATCTATTATTCGATTTTTAACCGCCAGATTCCATGATGTTTTAATACTATTGTTAGGCGTTGGAATATGAGCAACATACCTAATGCCATTGTGCCTAAAACTGGCCATATAACACCCCGAAAAACCTGAACTTAAAGTATCTATGCCATTTGAAGCAACGACTGCTATTCCATCCGCAATATATATGACACAGGCATAGTCTAATCTAAGAAAACGATAGTTACGGGTATATCCTTTTATTTGAAATGTCAAATTACTTTGCGTGGCAATCGGAGGGGTCAAACCTACATTATAAATATTTTGATAATGAAACCGTGCAATATTTGTCATTACTGCTCGACTGTTTGGCAATCTTAATGCTTGAATCAAATTCATATATTTACTTACTGTTACTTTCGTTTGTTATAGGCTCGATACATGATGCCATTATATCCATCAGTTTAGACAGACCTTCGGTCTGCGGCTGCTGACTGGCTGTCACATGTATCTGGTATTTTGCCGTTTGGTTGGTCATGCGGGTGTTCTCGCGGGCGGTCGTGACTTTGCCGCTGATTTCCGCATTTATAAACCAATGTTTTGCAGAAGCTTTTGCCTCTACTTCTGCGTTGGTAGTGCTTTTTACGTTTGATGTATCGGTAACCTCCATCTGGAAATCGACATCCACGCGATCTATGAGCAGGGAAGGAATAGGCACCAATCCTATAAACGGAGCCTTGACACTTTGTGACATTGTTGTCATTTTTCCATCCTGCTGTATCGGTCTTTCGACATCGAATTCCAATATACGCGCTTTATTGCCGCTTTTACCATCAAATGCAATTTGCTGGTAGAAATTCCATGCTGTCGCTGCCAATTCCTGTTGTGCTTCGGCTGCTGCAATAAGTGGAGCTGCAATAAGTTCCCGCATGGGAAGCCCCTTGAATTTGTCAGTCACGTTTGAATCTGCTTTAAGAACTGGAGAAGTTTCTCTGTTTTGAGTCTCTTCCAATGCAGCGGAGATAATTTCTTTCGCCTGTCCGCTTACATTTTCATTCAAGTTTTCCGCATTTTCTTGTTGCCCTTGGTTCTTTATTTCTTCTGCCATAACATTTGAATTTTAAAATTGTTAGATATTTTTTACAAAATCGTCAATAATTCGGGAAATGCTCTCCGGAGTCTCCTGAACCTTAAAATTGACGCAAACCTCCATGACATCATCCGCATCCGGTTTTATGTTGCTCATCTGCATCTGGAGATTGGCTCTTTGTGGGCTGGATAACAATAAGTTGTTTTCCGGAATCTGTGATTCCACGCTTCCGACCTTCGCCTTGAACTTTATCTGCACATTATCCATCGCAAGATAATGATGGGATATCAAAGCTATAAGTGGAATATCAATAGTCTTGTCTCCAACCATGATTTTTTTCGATTGGAACGTATTTGCGTTATTTGCATTTGTTCCTTCAAAAAGTCTGGTCAGATTTTGTATCTGATGATTCTGCAATGTATCTTGTGCACAGTTTACGGCGTATTGCAAACCATTCATAATATCAGAGAATGAATTGGTTTGAACACTGTCCGGCTCATCGTCATTATTTTTCTTGTCTCTGTGAAAAAGTCCCATGTTTTTAATTTAATTACTTGATTTGTTGCCTTTAATGAGCACCAATCTTGGCAATGTCCGGCTTACAGCTTCCATATTTACACTGGAGTCTATATTATTATTAACAATGCCTTGATGCCAAAACCTATATGGTGGATTCTCCGTGTGTTCCATCACGTCCTCCTTTTTTTATTGGGGTTATACTTCGTTTAATGTTCGTTGCGGACGGAACATTTCCGCCCGCAACGGCTTACTGCTTCCTCAAGGTAGGCAATGCTCCGTTAAGTTCGTAACGCCACTTTGAGCCTGCGTTCTGCAAGGCGGTGTTCATGGCATCAACGGCGTTCTTCCAGGTAACGCCAGTGCCGTCCACCTTCGTGGCTTCGGTGCTTTTCTTATTGTAGCCGATACCTTGTTCATGATTGTTCTTCCAATAGCAGGCGGTCATCACGTTGGCGTAGTTATTTCCCAAAAAAACCGCCGATATGTACATAGCCAGTGCTACTACCCGTACTGGTTACGTTGCCCGTGGCATAGCAGGCAAGGAGGCTGCTTCCTGCGTTCATTCCCACCAGACCGCCGCCAGCGATATTCTTTTTGGGGGCTATTTCTATGGTCACGTTGCCCGTGGCATAGCAAGCGGTCAGGGTGGCACTCGAATTCGTCTGACCTGCCACGCCGCCGACATCGACCGTTCCCTTCACTGTGGCCGAGGAGCTGCATCCGGTGATGGAACCGCCTATTTGAACACCCACCACACCGCCGACATACACCGTGCCGCTGACGCTGCCCGACACCGAGCAGTTTTCAATGGTGCCCCAGCCAGATCCTACCACGCCGCCAATACTGCCGCCATATATTTGATTGCTTGTTATCTGTACGCCCTCCATCACCACGTTCTTCACCGTACCAGCTCTATTGAGCCAGCCGAACAGACCCGCAAATTCGTCATTTGTCGTAAAGGTCAGCCCCGTAATGGTATGGCCGCCACCGTCGAAGGTGCCTTTGTATGAGTTGTCGTAGTCTGTGCCTATCGGTGTCCAGTCTTTGCCTGTGAGGTCAATGTCAGCGGTGAGGGTAATGTTTATGTCGGTCTTACCTCCGTTCACTAATTCGGCTACATTCAGCAGGCCGTCGGCGTTATAGACCGTGTAGCTGCCGTTGCTCTCTATGGTATAGCCCAGGTCTTTTGCCGCAGCGAGGGAGACGGTGTAGGTATATTCACCGCCCGCCTGCCAGTCGGTAGCATTCTTCATCTTATAAACGAAGGTCTTGCCGTTAGTGAAGGTGCTGGTAATGAAGGCTGTGCCAGCTGCCACACTTTGCGGGGCGACGATGGCGGTGTAGGTGTTGCTGCCCTTGTCATACGGGACGATTATATCCGGGTTGTCGCCTTCGGTGGAGAGACCCGTCAACTGCACGGATGCCAGCCCCTCGGTGTAGTCCGTCAGAACGACGGTCACTCGCGCCGTGCGGTGGGTGAAGCGGAGCGTGGGGCTACCGTAGATCACCTTCTGTCCGTCGGCTACGATGAGGTCGCTGGTCTCAAAGTCTTTCTGGGCACTTTGGTTGGCTTTTACCTTTACCGCAGGTGGGGTTGTCTCGCCAGCGGTGTAGGGCCACCACGCTGTGACGGTGATGTCGTTGTGGTTGGTCCAGTAGTACGGGTCGGTGGAGGTCAGCGTGGCGCTGGTGGGGTCGGCGGTGGAGGGCGTCACGTTGTACGTCTTCACCATGCCGTCCATCAGAACTGCCACGCTCTGCACACCCGTCCAATTGCCATTCGCGGGGGCACGGGTGCCGGCGGTGGCTGTCGCGGCGGGATTCAGCCCCGTGGCGGTGAAGACGATGGGTGTGCCTTCCGCCCCTTCCGGTAGGAAGCCCGCTTCGTCCTGCGTGCAGGCGCCCAATAAGAGGGCGAGCGCTGCAAGTGCAAAAAATCTTATCCTCATAATATCTGTTATTTTATTACTCTGGTTCTTTCCGTTGCGGGCGGAACATTTCCCCCGACGGTTTACTGCTTCATCAAGGTGGGCAATGCTCCTTTAAGTTCGTAACGCCACTCTGAGCCTGCGTTCTGCAAGGCGGTGTTCATGGCATCAACGGCATTCTCCCAGGTAACGTTAGTGCCGTCCACCTTCGTGACATTGGTGCTTCCCCTATTGTAGCTGATACCTTGTTCATGATTGTTCTTCCAATAGCAGGCGGTCACGGTAATGTAGTTATCTCCCAAAAAGCCGCCGATATGTACATGGCCAGTGCTACTACCAGTACTGGTTACGTTGCCCGTGGCATAGCAGGAAAGGAGGCTGATTCCGTCGTTGAATCCTACCAGACCGCCGCCAGAGATATCCTGTGTGCGGTCTATTTCTATGTTCACGTTGCCTGTGGCATAGCAAGCGGTCAAGGTGGCACCAAAAATCGTCTGACCTGCCACGCCGCCGACTTTGATCGTTCCCTTCACTGTGGCAGAGGAACTGCATCCGGTGATGGAACCGTCCCTTTGAACACCCACCACACCGCCGACATACATCGTGCCGCTGACGCTGCCCGACACCGAGCAGTTTTCAATGGTGCCCCAGCTATATCCTGCCACGCCGCCGGCATAACCCGACCTGTGATTGCATGTTATCTGTATGCCATCCATCACCACATTCTTCACCGTAGCGGCGCCATTATTGAAATTACCGAGATAGCCGAACAGACCCGCATATTCGTCATTTGTCGTAACGGTTAGCCCCGTGATGGTATGGCCGCCGCCGTCGAAGGTGCCGGTGTATGAGTTGTCGTAGTCTGTGCCTATCGGCGTCCAGCCTTTGCCTGTGAGGTCAATGTTTTTGTCGAGGGTAATGTTTATGTCGGTCTTACCTCCGTTCACTAATTCGGCTACATTCATCAGGCCGTCTGCGTTATAGACCGTGTAGGTCTTGGTGTTGCTGTCGTAGTTGTAGCCCAAATCCTCAGCCTCACCACTCTCGCCGCCGCCGTCAACCCAGCTGCCGATGGTGCAACCCTCTAACGTCAGGCCGGTGGCGTTCACCTTAACGGTGTAAGAATAGCGGTTGCCAGCCTCTAATACGACGTTGTTCTGCGGGCGGAAGTAGAAGGTGCCGCCGCCGAGTTCCACCCGGACGAACGGCTTGCCTGCCACAACGGTCTGCGGGGCAGTCAGTGCCTCGTAGGTGTTGCCGCTTGCGTTGTAGGTCTTGATGGCAGTCGGGTTGCCGTTATCGGCGGACAGGCTCACGAGGCTCACCGTGGCACCGTCCACGCTCGTGAATCCCGTGCCGGGCTTCAGTTCGATTGTCACGCGTGCCGTGCGGTGGGTAAATTCAAGAGTCGGGGTGTTAAATTCCACCTTCCGGTTCTCAGCAGAGATGAAGTCGCTGTTCTGGAAGTCAGCCAATTTGCTCTGGTCTTCGGCCACCTTCACGGCAGGCATCTGTGTGATGTTGGCATTGTTGAAGGGCCACCATGCCGATACGGTAATTGGGTCGCGGCTGGTCCAGTAGTACGGGTCGTTCTCGCGTGAAAGCGTGGCACTCTTGAAATCGGTAGAAGCCGTTACGGTGTATTCCTTTACCGCATCGCCCATCTTGAGTGCGACGGAAGTGACGCCCTGCCAGTCGCCGTCCACGGAGGCACGGGTGGAAGGGGCTGCCAGCGGCGTTGCTTCTACGGACAGTCCGGTGGCACGGATGAATACAGGGTATTCACCTTCGGGCAGACGGTTATCGCCAGCAAGTTCGTCCTGTGTGCAGGCGGCGAGGGCGAACAGCAGTGCGGTGGCTGCGGGGATAAATAATCTATGTCTCATAATTCTTCATTCTAATCGATTAATTATTAACATCTTACAGGTCAGCACCCACATCTCCACCGTCTATATCGTTCCACTTTGCAATGGTGGCTTCGCTGACTTCAAGGACTTTGTTGCGTACCTTGACGGTATAGGTATAGTTGTTGCCCGCCTGCAGTGCGCCGTCGGGCACGGTGAGTGTGGCATAATATTCCTGACCTTTGTAATTCACAACCAACGGCAGGGATGCAACTGTCTGCGGGAAGAGGATGATCGATGACGTGAGATTGCCGTCTGCCAGATTCATGGTCAGTTCTCCGGTCTGTGCCCCGTTGTCTGCGGTGGCAATACCGTCGGCCGTGTTGAACGTACCAGTGAGTAACAATCCGGCCAGCGTGTAACGTTCAGGCTTGACCACGCTGAAATTCACGCCGTCGCCCGCCTCGAAGGTAAGGGTTATCTGGCTCATGCGGTGGTGGAAGGAGTTGTCTTCACCGCCTTTGGCGGTTTTGTCGGTGAAGCTTACTACCGGGTTGTTTTTGTCTCCCGTGGCTCCTGAAGCAAAGAGGAAGTCGATGGCAGGCTGGTTCTGCTGCGCCGTGGCATCGGTCGTGGCAGCGAGGATGCCTCCCGCCGCGTTGTACGGATAGTAGGCGCGGAAAGTATGGGTCTTTGTATCTTCGATATAGATGACCTTTCCTTCTGCCTCAAATTTCCCGTTTTTCAGGATGAAAGGCACGTTGCCGTACTGGGAATCGTTGCCGATGTCGGTGATGCCGATACGGTCGCCGTTGTCCCAGGTGGTTCCGCTGGCGCGGGTGGCGGGGGCGATGTTGGCGGTAAACTGGGCGGCCACGGGGTCACCGTTCAGGTTCTCGTTGTCGTTGTTGCAGGCTACAAGTGCGAGGGCGAGCGCTGCAAGTGCAAAAAATCTTGTCTTCATTATATCTGTCATTTTATTAGTTAAATTCCATTTCAATAATTGCTGCACCTCAGCAAAATCAAAGCAAGCTTTGCTTCTGTGTTCGGGTTGCTAATTATTTACAAATCGGCATTTACATCATCACCTTTCACTTCTTCCCAGCCGTTGATTTCGACTCCGTCCACTTCCATGCCTTCGGGAGTCTCAACCAGCGTTCCGCCGAGGGTCAGCGATTCGCCCTTTCCGGTGTTGAACCCCTTGAGGGCTTCCGTGATGTCGCTTTTCAGCGTCGTGGGGGTCGGGTTGCCGTCCGCATAGCGGATTTCACCCGTCAGCAGTTGTTCCGTGCCGGTCACACCCAGCAACCGCACCGTGGCTTTCCACTTGCCGGCATCGTCACCTTCGGTTATCTTGGTGAAGGGCAGCACGACGTTTGAAGCGGCTCCGTAGGTATCGGTAGCGAAATCGAGAGTTCTGGCTGCACCCGTCAGATGGGCAACAATCTCCGTGATGCGTCCGGCGGCATCCCCCGTCGGTTTGATGATAAGCGTCAGTTCGCGTACCTGCTGCTTCATTGCGGCGGTCAGCGGATAGTCCTTGTCTTTCTCGATGCTCACCTGTTTCGTATAGGTGAAGAACCATCCCGGGGCATTGTTCACAAAGGCATCCGTTCCTGCCCGGTTTCCCGTGGCTGCGGCAATGGTGGCGGTGGTACCATTTACCATGATTCCTTCAGCAGGGTTCCACACCGCAAGGGTGTAGCTGCCCGGAGCAAACAGATGGTTGGGGGCATGGGTGGCGGAAGTCTCCGTACCCGTATAGTCACCCATGGTAACCGTCCATGTGGTAGGTATGTCGATACCCTCACCGCGTGCCGACCAGTCGGCTGTCACCGCAATCTTCCCATAGTCGGGATGCGGCGTGTCATAAAGCGTGTCCTTCACGCAGGAAGAGAGCAGCACGGCGGCTGCCATTCCTACCATATTTATATATTGTCTTGCTTTCATACTCTATTCCTCCGTATTAGAATAACTTCCATACCAATGTCACACCGGCGTTGATGGGGCCACACCAATTTTTTGTCTCGTTGCCACAGCGCACGCGCACACCATCGATGACTTCATATTTTTCGAAATCAGCATTCAGGTAGCCCAAACCGAGGTTGAAATCAAGATCTAATGCCTTGTTTAGTCGCAGCTGATAGCCGGCGGTGATGCCGCCACCCATCAGGTCGCCCTGCTTGCCTGTTTCGGAAAGCTTGTAGTTGAACTGTCCAGCCTTGAACATCGCGCCCAGATGCCAGGCTTTCTTCTCACCCATATAGTAACGTACTTCCGGAGCCACTTCCCAGAGTGCATAGCGGCGGTCTTTGTCACTCCAGCTCCAAGAAGTCCACGAGCCGTTTACGGCAATGCCCCACGATGGACAGATGCGCCATTCAAGTCCTAAATCTGGTGTCAAGGTAGCCCAGCGCAGCAGGTTGGCACGCAGGGAGAGATGATAATCAGTTGTGATTTTGGTTTCCGACAGCGTGTCGGCAAGTGTATTTTGTTGAGCGGTTTTCTCGGCTTCTGCCTTTTCAGCGGCAAGTCGGGCTTCTTCCGCCTTGCGCTGCTCTTCGGCAAGCCGTTCCTGCTCGGCACGCTTCTCGGTTTCTAAGCGTTCGGCTTCCGCCTTGCGTCGTGCTTCTGCTTCCGCATCCGTCACGGCTGTTTCCTTTACCGGTACCGTCAGGCGCACGGTGACAAAATCACCCTCTGTCACATGATTGCGGGTAATGAAGTTTTCTTCCTTGATTTTCGCTCGTGTAATCAGTTCTGATTTCACACGGTTGGCACGAATCTTCGCTGTTGCAAGGTTCTTGACTTCACTGCTCTGCGAATTGCAATATCCGTCAACCAATAGCGGCAGTTTGCCGTCAAGAATTGTTGCTTTGTTGTTTTCGATACATTCCAACAGGCGGGCAAGTTCCGTGTCATTGCCATTCCAAGGCACGTAGAACATGTCCTTCTGCGTAACGAACCGGAAGGTGTAGGTCGTGTCTGCTTTCTGCTGCGCAATGACAGGAAAAGTTAGCGTCATCAGCCACAGAAACAGGGTAAGAAAAGTGATTTTTCTGCTCATATAAACTTGAATTCATTATCTTTGTCATCTCCAAAGGTAATAAATGCCATTCAGCGCCCAAAATATTACAAAAACTTTTTCTGTTGAAATACAGCGTTTTATAAAAAATTGTCGTTTGAGCACTTTTCAAATTGTCGTTTGAGCACCTTTTTGTCGAATTAGCACTTTTTTGTCGCTTGAGCACTTTTTGAAAATGGGCTTCTGAGACCTTTTTCATCGGCTTTTTACCACACAAATTATTCCAGATTTGCTTTTTTCCACTTGCCAGGCGTACATCCTTCCTTTTCGGTAAATGATTTGATAAAGTTACTGCGAGAAAGAAAGCCGGAAGACTCAGCCAGCTTCTGTATATTGATTTCCGGATGCTCCTTCAGTATGTTTTTCGCATACTCCAACCGGAGACCGGTTATCCATTCGCGGAATGTCATTTTATACGTAGTCTTGATATAAGCGGAAAGATAGGTACGGTTCGTATGAAGTATTTCGGACAGTTCTTTTATGGTAAGTCCCTGCTGGACATAGCCGTCTGTCTTTATCCAGTTGGCCACTTTCTCTATAATTTCTGTATAGGACACTGGAACTTCTTTCTCAGAAACTATTTTAGGTTCTGTTTCTGTATCTGTCAGAAGTTCTTCTTCAGACTGTATATCTTGCTCAAAAGCATTTTCCACCTGTTCATAGAACAGCAGGTAGTTCTGATAGCTGTAGAAAAGATAGCTGTAGAACGGTATTGACGACAAAATCCAGATAAAAACATATTTGTCTGGCAGAAATGTCAGCAATCCGCATCCGACACCGAAGATAACAGCCCAATAAGTGAATATGGAAAGCCATTCGATATATGTACCTATATCATCCGCCTGAGTTTCATTGAAAATCCGAATGGCTCTACGGTATGCAATTATGACTCTGCGAGCTAAAACGACTCCAAAAACGACTAACCATACAGCTAAAGCAAATAAAGAGAATTTTTGCATGATTCCGCTTGGCAACAGGAACAACACAACTCCGGAAAGAGTTGAAAATATAATCCATAAAATGATATGTGTCCACACACGCCGTTTGGTAATGTAAAAACGATCAAGCAACATTATCAATGCCGAACTGAACAGAGAATAGCACAGGAAGTATGTGGACATGTTCATCAATATGGCAGAATCCGCATTTTTGAATCGGATACCAAAGAAGAAATGTACCGAATAATTTGCCGAAAGCAGCAGCATAGCTATACCCATAATCTGTCGGGAGCGGAGATAATTCTTGAAAATTTTCTTTTCAGGAGTCTTTGCAAACAAAAAATAAAAGCCGAAGAATAACATCAACGGCAGTGCGGTATAAAGTGAAAAACTGTATATAGATATAGATGGCTCCATTGTTATGCTTATTTGATTTTGATACAAAGTTACGTCTTTTTCTTCACAAATAGACACATAATCTATGATTTAACGTTATAGATTCGGTCATATTAGATTGAAAAATTATTAGAATTAAAGCCAGTGGTGAAAAATTCAACCACTGGCTTTTTCTGTCAAGACTTCGATATTAAAGTTTTACACCTTTGGATTCCGATAAACCGAGTCTCCCTATAATTAAATGACTGCGTACAAAGTCCACGTGCGGGCTTTCCGGCTGTTGTTCCGTCTGTTTTTTCTCGTTGCCTTGCCGGTTCTCTTCCGTGTTTTCCTGAGCCGGAGCCAGCTCAAGCTGTATCTTGCGGTCCAGTGCGGCGAGTTCGGACTTCAGCTGTTTCAGCTCGTCCTCCTTCTTCCACACCTTGCCCGCTATCTCCTGCAACTGCGGAATCTCCTTTTCCAGCACTTCGTTCTTAGACTTGTACTGGTCGATGATGGTCGGAATCCTCTCCAATGCGTTCAGAAAGTTTCGTGCGGCAGCAATCGGGTCTGCCATCGCCAGATGCCCGTTGTTGTAGGTGTACTTGTAGTTCCCCTCCACCACGAAGCGGTTGTCGGTGAACTCCAGACCTTCTTTGAGTGTCCTCTCGCTGACCACCTTTATCGGAAAGCCGTAAAGTTCCCCGACAGCCTTGTACAGTCCACCAGTCGTGGCGTTCTTGGCGATTTCCTGCAAACGCTTACCGATGACCTTCTCATCCGTTGAATCCACGCCGTCCACCTTAACAAGATTAAGGCGGCTGCTTTCCTTATCAGTCTGCACAACGGAAAGAAAACGGTTCCAGTCTTCCGTCATGGCTTCGATGAAAGCCGTGTTGTTGCGCAGTTCTCCCGTCTTGGATTCCAGCTTGAACTCCGAATCGCGCTTGCCCTTGTTGAACGATTTGCGTTCCCCTTCGAGCGAGGCGATACGCTTCTCTAATTTCGCCTTATCCAAAAGGTCGGTATTGCCGGAGAGCAACGCCATATACTCCGAGAAGTTCATACCCGATTTTTCGTCCATTGCTCCCTCGTCGATGGTACGTGCGCCCATCGCTCCGCTTTTGAGCTGCGATATGAACGTCTGCTTGCAGTGCAGCAGATTGAACTTGTAGCTGTCCAGCGACTTTTCCACCGCGTAGATGATGACATCCACGTTGTTCTCGGCAAAATGCTTGGCAATCTCGTTCCCGGCTCTAACACCCCGTCCGTCACGCTGTTGCAGGTCGGACGGTCGCCACGGTGTATCAAGGTGATGGATGGCGACACATCTTTTCTGCGCATTCACGCCCGTTCCGAGCATACTTGTGGAGCCGAACAGCACGCGTACCGTCCCGGCGTTCATGGCATCTATCACCGCCTTACGAGCCTTATCCGTCTTACACTCCTGAATGAAGCGCACCTCACTTGCCGGTATGCCGTAATCCTCCACCAACTTGCGTTTTATCTCGCTGTACACGTTCCATCCTTCCCCCGGCTGGTATGTCCCCAAGTCGGAGAATACGAACTGCGTACCCTTGTGCGCCTCGTACTTGTGGTAATACTCTGCAATCATCTTGGCACAATGGCTTGCCTTGTTGTCGGGATGGTCCTCGTAGTTCGGGTCTATCATGCGCATATCAAGAGCCATCTTTCTCGCGTAGTCGGTGGCGATGAGCATCTTCGCCTTTTCCTCCGTTTCCGACAGGGGTAACCTGCCAAGCAGAGTGGCATCGCCGGTTTTGGCAAACTGCATCAGCTTCTGTATGAAGTCCTCCTGCTCCGGTGTGGGCGGTATGTGGTGCAGTATCTCATTCTTGTTTGGTCTGTCCACACCTACATCCTCCGCCGTGCGGTAGTCGGTAATCTCGTTGTAGAAGGCGGCAAGCTCCGGCACCTTGATGAAATAGCGAAAACGCTCCTTCTGAACGATATTGTTCGTTACGTTGAACTCAAAATCGGTCGTCTTTTTGGCGAAGATGGCAGCCCAAGCATCGAAACAGCGGATGTCCTGCCGTTCCAGTTCGTTGGGGCGCAGGTATTTGAAGAGCAGGTACAGTTCCGTCAGACTGTTGGAAATGGTCGTGCCCGAAAGGAACGTAGCCCCCAAGTCCTTGCCCGTGCGTTCCTGTATGGTACGGATGGCAAAGAGCATATTCAGGGCCTTCTGGCTTCCTTCCGAGTTTCCCAATCCCGCCACACGGTCATGACGGGTGTTGAAAGTCAAGTTCTTGAACTGGTGACTCTCGTCAATGAAGATGTGGTCGATGCCCATCTGCTTGAAGTCCACCACATCATCCGTGCGGGACTTGATAGCGTGTTCCACCTTCTCCAGCTTCGCCACAAGGTTGTGCTTGCGCTTCTCCAGCCCTTTCAGCATCGCCCGCGACACGTTCTTGCCCAGCTGCCGCAAGACTTCGAGGTTTTCCTCCACCGTATCAAGCTCCGCCTGCAGGATGCGCTGCTGCAACTCCGGTGACTGCGGTATCTTGCCGAACTGGTCGTGCGACATGATGACGCAATCGTAATCGTTATTTTTGATGTTGTTGAAAAAACGCACGCGGTTGGCGGTCGAGAAATCCTTTTCAGAAGCGTAGAGAATCCTCGCATTGGGATATGCCGCCTGATAGGTGGCGGCAATCTCCGCCACATTCGCTTTCAGCCCGATAATCATCGGCTTGTGCGCCAAGTTCAGACGCTTCATCTCATGTGCCGCTATGCACATTATCAGCGTCTTGCCGGTTCCCACCTCGTGGTCGCAGATTCCGCCGCCGTTCTGTTTCAGCATCCAGACGCAATCCTTCTGCGACGGGTAAACGCTCTTGATTCCCCGGCTTGCCAGCCCTTTCAGGTTGAGGTCGGGAAAAGTCTGGTGCGAGCCGTCATACTTCGGGCGCACGAAACAGTTGAACTTGCGGTTATACATCGTCGTGAGCCGTTCCTTGAACTGCGGCGACTGTTCTTCCAACCATTCGGAGAACCCGTTACGGATTTCGTCTATCTTCGCGTTGGCGAGCTGTATGCCCTCGCTGTCGCGTACCTTGATGTCGTTGCCGTTCTCGTCCTTGCCGATACTTTTCATCATGTCGGGGCAGGTGTTGTGCAGGGCGTGCTTCAACAGGTGCATACCGTCATAGTTCCGGTAATAGCCCTTTACTAAAAACTCGTCCGTGATCTTCATGGTGCGGTTGCCGCACGCCACGGAAAACTCGTCCATGCTTGCGGAGTAGGCTATTTTCACGTTCGTGTCGAAAAGGAGGCTCATGTAGGCGGCATACACACCCGTGGGAATCCAGCGTTCCCCGAAATTGAAGTCGAGGTCTTCAAAGGAGATGCGCTGCGGTTCGGCCTCCTTCAATGCCTCCCACGCCTGTTTCACCTCCGGGATCCGCTCACTTTCGGGATTGTCCTTCATCCAGCCCTCTATGCGTTCCGCCTTCTCTATCACGTTCCCCGCGATGAAGCGGTCTTTGATTTCGTAACCGGTTACGAGCGGGTTGTAGAAGATGCGCCCCTTGAGGGCACCAAGCAGTTCCTCTTCCGTGGTGTCGGTTATCTCCCGCATATAGCCGAGATTGACCGTGCCAAACTTGTTGAGCGATGCGGACAAGGCTTCTTCGGGAGAGCCTGCATTGACACGGCTCTCTACCGAGAAGGAAACGGGACGGTCGAAGATGTCCGCCTTGACAAACTTGCCGTCCTCCGCACGTTCCAGCGAAAGGATGTCGCGCCCTCCGGCATCCATCATCACCAGTTTCACGTTCTGTCTGGCGTTGAGGTTACCGTAACGCATGACAAACTCATCGTAGTAGGTGTTGAGATACCCGCGCTGCGGTTTGTGTTCCGTATGGTTCTCCGTCTCGTGGCTATACAGACGTTCGTAAGCGTCACGGAGCGATATATACAGCATCGCTTTCTCTTTTTGATAGCCACGAAGGTCGAGCGGTTGGAAGGTCGCACCGTAAGGCGTGAGGTCTTTCAAGTAACCGAGATTGCGTGAAGCATCCAGCACCATCGAGCCGTCACGGTGGTGTGGCTCCAGCAGGCCGTTGAACGGACGGGGAGAATGGTCCATGACTTCCTCCTTCGGCTTTTCCGTTTCAAGTTCCGGGAACAGGGAAGTGGCAACCGTTTCGGAAGTAGGCACAACTTCTGCCAGTGTTTCAGGTTGCTTTATTTCTTCCGTTTGTTCCGGCTTTTTATCCATATTGTCCGAAGAAGGCGCAAAAGCAGGGTTCAACGTGTCTTTGATACCCATCTTTTTCAGTTGTTCCTGCCTGTGCCGTTCTGCCTCAAGCCGTAGGGTCTTGCGCCGTTCCGCTGTCAGGCTCATCATTGTCTCATAGAAGCCGTTGATGGGAGGATTGGTTTCCCAATCCAGAGTGGCGTAAATGTCGTCCGGGTCGTTTGGCTTTTCGGCATTTTCCGGCTTTTCTTCCTTATTACCGTTTACCGGCTTGGCGGCTTCAACGGGTGGAGTAACTTTGACCTGCGGTTTAGGCGTGGACGGCATAGGCTTCGGCTTGCTTTCCTTTTTCGCTGCCTTTTTCTTTTTAACGGTTCCTCTATGGGCATACCCCAAAGGTCGAGCAGGGTAAGCTGCACGGCTGACGAATGATTGGGTTGGCGCGGCTCAATCTCCGGCTTTTCCTCTATGGGCTGTGCCTGCGGCTTCTCCACTCCCTTGACAGGCTCAATTACAGAAACGGGGGCTATTACAGAAGGTGATACCTTTTCTGTTTTCGGAGCAGGTTGCACTTCCGCAGCCGTGCTTTCCTCCTTTGTCGGATGCAGGCTGTGTTTCTCATACAGTTTCCTGTCAAGTTGTTGCAGTTCTATTTTCAGATGCTCCCGCAAGTCTTCCGCCAGTTGTGCGATGTCCCCACGGTGCAGGAGTTTATAGGCTGGTTTCCCGTATGGGTCGGTACTTCTGATTAAATCCGTGTGTGAAAGCGAGCCGATGCTCCATACATACCCATTTACGGAAGTGCCGATAGGGGTCTGTTCGGTCTGCACGAAGAGTTTTTCGTTGTAATACAGTTCACCATTCTTTCCGCTGTTCTTTTGCAGGATAATCAGGTCGCTGCCCACCTCCGTTCCCGCGTTATCCGTAAAGAGGTTGTTCGGCAGGCGGGCTACGCCCACCAGATTGGCATGGTTCATCATATACTCGCGTATGGGCGCGTTGGTCGGGGCATCCAGTACCCCCTGCGAGGTGATGAACGCCACGATTCCGCCTTCACGCACCGCGTCAAGGCTTTTCAGGAAAAAGTAATTGTGTATCGTCCGTGCCGCCGAGTGCCTTGCAGGATCCTTGCTGCCCGAAAATTCCGGGTCGAACACCGCCACATCGCCAAACGGTATATTGGAGACAGCCAAATCAAAATGGTTCATGAACGGCTTTTCTATCTTCTCGAAGCCCTGTACCCTTACTTTCTGTCCGGGATGCAGGTGCTTCAGTATCTTGCCCGTCATCAGGTCTTTCTCAAAAGCCATGATGTCCGCGTCCGGTCTGTTCTCCAGCACGGCGTCCACGAATGCACCGACACCTGCCGACGGCTCCAGCACCCGGTCGGGACGGATGCCGTGTTCATGCAGCACGTCCGCGATGGTCCCGGTTATCTCCGGCGGGGTATAGAAGGCGGTCAGCACGGACTGCTTCATGGCATCCATATACCGTTTGTACTCCGTCTCGTCTTTTGTGTTCTCCCGCAGCAACCTGTGCAGTTCCACGGTAGGGGCAAACAGTTCGAGGTCGGACTTCGCCCAGTGGACGGCATCCGTCAGTTCCCTTGCAGGGTTGAGTATGCTCTTCAGTCCCCCGAACCCGCAATAACGCTCTAACAAGAGCCGTTCGCGTGCGGTGGGTGTGCGCTGTTCCCTGTCAAGGAGGAATGCCGTCCGTATCGCCTCGATGTTGTCCCTCAACCTCTGTTTGCGGTTAAACGCCATACTCTTCGATATAGAGGATGACGGCTCCCGTCAGCTCCGTGTAGAGCAGGTCATATTCGGGCGACAGGGCGAAATTGTCGTCCGAGAGGTCATAGATGGAGAATACGTTTCCGACAAGCGGCAGCAGCTTCTGGGTAAAGGCTTCACATTTTTCTTCCGGCACTTCACCCGCAAATTCGTTCTCCACGACTTCGCGCAGGATGGCGTGCCTGGAGTAGCGAAGGCCCTCCGTCAGCACCTTCATCGCCAGTTCCTGCGCCCCGTCGACAGGATAGCCTTCGAGCCTTGCCCGTTCATACGCTTCGGCGGCACGGTCGGTTCTTTCTCGGATGAAGGCTTCATCGGCTGCCTGTTCAAACTTGTTCGTGGTGAGGTAGTCCAGCAGGTACAGACCGTAATAGGAAAAGTCGGTCCGACCCTCGTTTTTCTTCTTGTTGTTCATTTCTTTGGAATTTAGTGGATTGATAATGATGATAGGGATAATCGTTGGAAAACGAGAAGAAAAAGGCACCCGGTATCCCTCCGAGTGCCACCACTAAATCCAAAGTATGAGTGTAATCCGGTATCGAAGAACAATTCATTACTCTGAACCAGTGGCAAAGTTAAACATTTATTTTCTTCTTTTCGCAGAGGTCGCTTTACTTTTCCTTTCTGGGAACACGAAAACCGTGTTATAGTCCCCGTCAAAGGCGACTACGGCATCAAAACTCTTGCCCTGCTTGCTCTTGAATCCTTTGAGCAGTTTCGTGTGTCCGTCGGTGAGCAGGTTTTTGATTTCATCATCAGAGAGGGTGCGGTTTGCTTTCAGGCGGAACACGGGCAGACCGCACTCCGCGTTGTCGCAGCGGACGACCTTGCCGTAAAACTGCATCGTCCCCGCTCCGCACTTGGGACACTTGCAGCCGGAATCCCTGCGGGCGAACAGCTTGTCGCACGACAGCAGTTCGGAGGTAATTTCCCGTGTATATGCCTCAATCTTCCTGCGGAAGTCATCGGCGGGCAGTTCCCCACGCTCGATGCGTGCCAATTCCTTTTCCCATTCGCCCGTCATGGCGACATCGGCAATACGCATCGCCTTCACGACCGAGTAGAGGGCAAGCCCTTTTTCGGTGGGGACAAGCGACTTCTTGCAGCGTTCCATATAGCCGCGCTTGAAAAGCGTTTCGATGATGGACGCACGGGTGGCGGGCGTGCCGATGCCGCAATCCTTCATAGCCTGCCGCAATGCGTCGTCCTCTATCTCCTTGCCAGCCGTTTCCATCGCGGACAGCAGAGTGGCTTCGGTATGCTGCGGCTTGGGTTTGGTCTTTCCCTCCGTGATGGAGGCGGCTTTCAGTGCCAGCGTGTCGCCTTCCTGCCAACAGGGAATGGCGGCGGTTTCCTCTTGGCTGTTGTTCTCTTCTCCATTCTCCTTGCCATAGACGGCACGCCATCCGGCCTGCCTGATGATGCTGCCTTTTGCCACGAACTCCACTCCGGCACACTCTGCCGTGACGGTGGCAGTGTCCTTGACGCATTTTTCGGAGAAAGCCTCAAGCATGCGCCCGACTATCATGTGATAGACGGTGCTGTCCTCTTTGGAGAGGAACAGCGGCTTCTCGCCCGTGACGAGCAGGGCATGGTGGTCTGTCACCTTGCCGCCGTCCAAGCTGCGGCGTGTCGGCACGGCTTTCGGCTGCAACTTGTCCTTCCATTCGGGCAGGCTGCCGATGAAGGCAAGCAGCTTGGGGATTTCCGCGAACACGTCTTCGGGAATATAGCGGCTTCCGGTTCTCGGATAGGTGATGAGCTTCTTCTCGTAGAGCTTCTGGGCGATTTCAAGCGTCTGTTCCGCCGTGAAGCCATGCTTGGCGTTGGCTTCCTTCTGGAGCGTGGTCAGGTCGTACAGGAGCGGAGTTTCCTCTATCTTCTCCTTGCGTTCCGCTTTCGTGACGGTGGCTGTGCCTGTTTCCTTTACCTTATTATATAAGACTGTGGCAGGCTCCATCTCCTTCCATTTCCCGGTGGAAGAGAATTTCACGGTATCACCATCGCCTCCGTCAGCGGCAATATGGAGTTGCCAGAAAGGTTCCACCGTGAAGCGGCGGTTTTCCCAGTAGCGTGCGCACACCATCGCCAGCGTGGGTGTCTGTACCCGTCCGACGGAATACGTGCCGTGTCCGGCGGCGATGGAGAGAGCCTGCGTGCCGTTGATGCCCACGAGCCAGTCGGATTCGCTCCGCGCTTTGGCGGCGAGGTAGAGGTTGTCATACTTGCTCCCCGCTTCGAGGTTGCGCAGTCCATCGCGGATGGCCTTGTCGGTAAGCGAGCTTATCCAGAGGCGCACGAAAGGGGTGGCGCATCCTATGTAATGGTAGAGGTATCGGAAGATAAGTTCGCCCTCGCGACCGGCATCGGTCGCCACGATGATCTGTTCGCTGCCGTTGAACAGGCGGCTGATGATTTTTATCTGCGACACCACGCCGCTGTCGGGTTTGTAACTCTTCTCTGTCTTTTCCTGACGGGGAATGAGCGTGAAGGTTTCGGGAATGACGGGCAGGTTGTCACGGACGAAGCCGCGTATGCCGTAACCGTCGGGCATGGCAAGCTGGACAAGGTGTCCGAATGCCCATGTCACGGCATAGCCGCCTCCCTCGAAATACCCTTCCTCTCTTTTTGTCGCGCCCACGATGCGGGCAATTTCACGTGCCACGGATGGCTTTTCTGCAATGATTGTCTTCATGCTAATTACTTTTTTATGAATTATTACTTTGGATTTAGTGGCGGACACGGGATGTTACATCTTCATGCCCTTATTGTTTCTCTTCTGAGGCTTCTCCTGCTGCTTTTGCTGTTTGTCGTCTTTCGGAGCGGTCTGTCCCTTCTGCAACGGCTCTTTCAGGTTCTTGGTCGCCTCGTTGGTCTTGCCCTCGCTGTTCACCGCCACCTGTGTGCGGCTTTCGTTGGAGGGGGCTACCTTCTGTGCGTTGTCAGGATTGGTGTCGTAGCGATAAGGACGACCCTTCTCCGGGTTGAACTTGATATACATCGTGGCATGGAAACCCTGTTTGTCTGTCACGTTCTCCAGCTTTATCGCCTTACCCGCTGCGTAATCGGCTTTCTGCTGGTCGGTGAAGTTCACGCCGCTCCATTTGCTGATGGGGCGGATGCTGCCGTCTGCGTTCGTCCACGTGTTGCGGCGTTGCTCTTTCTGTGGAGCTGCGGAATTTTCCATGCCCTGAGCCTGTCCTTGTGTGGGATTGTTCTTGGCTTCCTGCGTCTGGGCAGTACGGGGCGACCTGCCGGTTCCCGGTACGAACTCCACGCCTCGCTGCTCTACATTCACTTGAAGAGTGGTGACGAATTTCCTGCCGTCGTTGCGCTCAATAAGTTTGTCGCGCACGGGCAGCCCGGCACGCAGCATATCCTGTTCCTGCTTGGTGATTTCCGTCTTGCCGATGCGCTCCGGTATGCGCACCTTGTTTGCAGGAATGTCCGTGATTTCATTCGTCTTGCGGTCTATGCTGATGAACGAGGGGATGATTTCACCCGTTTCCTTGTCCACGATGTCCACGACCCTGCCGAGATTGCCCGTTTCACGCAGGTTCTTACGGTCTTCGTCGGAGAACTTGTGTTCCTTGTACTCGTCGAGTTTCTGCTCCTTGCGGATGAAGTGCGGCACGAGGCTGACATTGCCTTCACCGTCCTTCTTGAAGGAAAGGCGGGCATCCAGTTCAAAAGCCTCGCCGCCGAACTTGGGCGACACTTTCACCAAATCGGACTTGCCGTAGTTGAGCATCTTGTTCAGATCACCGGACTTTTCAAGGTCGTCACGTTTCACACCCCATTTCTCTTCCAGCTCCTGCCAGTTGATTTTGCTCTCGTCAATGGGTTGGTAGCCACGTCTTCCCTGCGCCTGTTGTTGCGGGCTTTCCTGATTCTGTTCCTGCTTCTTTTCCATTTCTTCCTGTTTTTGGGTTTCTTTGGGTTGTCCTTCCTGTTTTTGTTCCGGCATCCCGGCGGTCTGTTCTTCCTTTACCTGCTTTTCGTAGCCGGAAGTGTCCACCTTGTGGGGCGCAAGCAGTTCCTTGTTGGCTTCGGGGTCTTTCAGCAGATCTTTCATCACCTCCATCAGTTTGTCGGCTTGGTCTGCCGCGAAACGGTAGAAACCGAAGCGGCTGGGTTCCTTGCACTGCCGGAAGAAGTTTTTGAAGAAGTTGTCCAGCACGTCGCCGTGGCGGTCGAATTGCAGGAAACTCTGTGCGTTCTCCGCCTTTGCGGGGGTACGCTTGGGTGAGCCGTCGGCATTAAGCCCGGCTACCACACTGATCTCGCCCGTCTTCTCGTCGCGGACTATCAGCACGTCTTTTTCTGTTGTTTTCTTTGCCATTTGAAAAATGTTTTAATGGGTTATTTATTAAAGAAATTATGGATACGCGCCTTGTAGAAGGCTATATCTTCCTTGCGGAAATCCTTTACGTGTTCGGAGAGGAATGTCAGTACGTCCTCCTCGCTGTAATAGGTCTTTTTGCCGAGCGTCTTGTACGGCAATGCACCGATGCTGCGGTAGCGCTGCAGGGTACGCTTGCTTATCTGGAGCAGCATGCAGAGGTCTTGGTTGTCGAACATCCTGATACTTTCCATCGGGTTCGGGGCTTTGCCGGACGGTCGCAGGGAGAGCAGCAGCTCGTCCTGACGGTCGAGCCGTTCCATCAGCTTCTGCATCCAGTCCTCAAAATTGTTTCGTGTAAGCAGTTCCATATCTTATGTCCTCCTTCCTTTGGGTTTGCCGCCGCCCGTGCGCAGCGTGTGGTTGCGTTTCAGTTCCGTCAGTGTCGCTGCATCTTCTGCCACGGTGCAGTCTGCGAGCAGGCGGTCTATTTCCGACCGGCGGTAGCGGCATTTGCCGCGCAGCACGATATAGCCGATGCGCTGTTCGCTGCGCATACGTTGGAGGGTACGGGTACTCACGTTCAGCAGGTGCGCCGCCTCGCGGGTGGTGAGCAGCATGTCGGAAGACTCTCCCTTCCTTTCACCGGAAACGGCACGCACATAGACCGCTATCTCGGCTATCTGTTCCGTCAGGGCGGTGAAGGCGGAACTTTCAATCGTTATCACTTTCATATTTTGTCCTTTCTTTTGTTTCTCTGCGGCAAAATTCGGCAATAAACAAAAGGGGCTTTAACAACTCATTACGTGACTCACGTAAGATTTTCTTTGAAAGTGACTCCGTAACCCGGACAACCGGCGCAACAAGCTGCCGTATAGCGGAAAACGGCACGCATTCAAGGCGACTGCGTTACCTTTGCGGTAAATCATTAAATGTTTTGGTATATGGAAATCGTATCTATCGAGAAAAAGACCTTCGAGATGATGCTGGCGTCATTCAACGCCCTCTCGGAGAAAGTCGCCGCCCTCAGGCGCAAAAGCGACGGCGGGCGGCTGGAAAGGTGGCTCACGGGCGAGGAGGTCTGCGGGCAGTTGAGAATCAGCCCGCGCACGTTGCAGTCATTGCGTGACAGGCGGCTTATCGGCTACTCGCAGATAAACCGCAGGTTCTATTACAGGCCGGAGGAGGTCAGGCGGCTGATTCCGCTTATCGGCACGATCTATCCCGATGGAAAATGACTCTGTTTTTATTAACCACTTAATCCGATGTTATGATGAACGAGAACAACGAGGTTTTCACAATGGAGGACGAGCCGGTTGCCACCGCGATACAGAATATGCTCAAAGGCTCCAAATGGCTCTCCGCATTTTTGGAAAGTTACCGTCCGCCACTGGACGGGGAACATTACCTGACGGACAAGGAGGTGGCGGAAATGCTCCGGGTAAGCCGCCGCACCTTGCAGGAGTATCGCAACAACAGGATGCTGCCCTTTATCCTTCTGGCAGGTAAGGTGCTTTATCCCGAATCGGGACTGCGTGAACTGTTGGAGGCGAATTACCTCAAGCCGCAGGAATAAGGCGGTTGCATGAAAAAAAGGAAACGGACGGCACCCGATGGCGTTGTCCGTTTCCTTTTTCGTTATCTGTATGCGTGTTCAGCAATATCCGGTTTTCCCGTTCTGTATGAACATCACGTATGCCTGCCTCTTTTCCTTTGAGAGTGCCTTTTCCACCAGCCACATGCGGAACACGTGTGTATAGTAGGTATTCAGCCGGAAGGCTACTGGAATGATGATTTCAAGCGAGTAAACATCCGCGTACAGGCCGTTTTCAAGCTGTATGTAGCGGCATACCTCGTAGTCGTTCAGCACGTCCGACTTGCGGACGGCTTTGATGGCGGCGTTCACTGCCGGGACGGTGGCATGGAACTCTTCGGCGATTTCCCCGGCGGTCATCCATACCTCGTTACCGGTTACGCTGACCGTCTTGTCCTCTATAATGATTATGTCACGTTTCATGGCGTCTCTGTTTTAGATGGTACATCCTGCAAATTCCTCGATTTGGTTCAATCTCGCGGCAAGGTTCTCCATGTCTTGGTTGAGTTTCTCTTTGGTTATCTTCGCGTATATCTGCGTTGTCTTTATACTCTTGTGTCCCAGCATGGAACTGACTGTTTCGATGGGTACACCGTTGGAGAGGAACACCGTCGTGGCTGCCGTATGGCGGCTCTGATGCCACGTGATATGCTTGGTGATGCCGCAACGCTTGGCGACGGCACGGATTCCGGCGAGGCACGTGTTGTAGTGGGGAACAGGGAAAATCCTGCCGTTTTCGCACAGCCCGCGGTATTTGTCGATGATTTGTTTCGCAATGTCAAGCAGGCGGATGTTAGACACCACGCCCGTCTTCTGGCGGTTGATGTTTATCCACTCGTGTTCATCGAAGTAGGTGCGGATGTTCTCTTCCGTCAAATTGCGCATATCGGCGAATGACAAGCCCGTGAAGGCGCAGAACAGGTAGAGGTCGCGGTATAGTTCCTGTTTGGCGTTCTTCAGTTTACCTTCCATCAGCAGGCGAATTTCGTCTTTGGTCAGGAAACTGCGTGTCGTTTCCTCCTTCTTGATTTCATACTCCCTGAACGGGTCGCGTGTGAGCCATTCGTTGTTGATGGCGATGAACACCATCGTCCGAAGCGGGCATACATACAGCCACACGGTATTGGTGCAGCAGTGTTTGTCCGTGCGCAGAAACATCTCGAAGTCGGAAATGAAAGCGGGGGTAAGCTCTTTCAACGCGATGTCCTTCACGTGGTAACGGATGTTGAGAAACTCTTGCAGGTGCTTGTAAACGGTCTTGTACTTCAAGAGTGTGCCTTTGGCTTTCATGCCTGCTTCCACCTGCTTGGCATAGTCCTCGTTGTGTTGCTGGAACACCTGCATCAGCGTGTGATAGCGGTGTTCCAGTCCGAGAAAGGCGTTCTTCACCTTCTCTGCCGTGACGAAGTTGTCACGCTCCATGATTTCCTGATAGTGCTTGTTGATGCGCACCCGCATCTTGTCAAGCATGCGGTTCGTTTCGAGTGCCGCCGTGCTTCTGCCCGTGACACGTCCCCCTTTGGTGTCCCACAATTTGGGATCGATGGTCAGTTTGCAACTGAATTGCGTCTGGCTGCCGTCCACCGTGATGCGTCCCATGACGGGAACCGTCCCGTCTTTTTTCACTACCTGACGTTTGAGGTAGTAAATAACTGAAAATGTACTCTTCATCGTCCTTAATTTTTTTGTTCAAAATTAGTTGGTGAAGAGCCCTCCTCTGATACGCAAATTGCGGAAGAACGGCGCAATCTTTTTTCGTTACCGGATTTTTTGCGTGAGTTGTCAGTAACTCACTAATCCTTAAAGCCTTGTTTCGTTATTCGTGTCCATTTCGTCACCTATTGAGCGTGGTTACGAACAAGTAACGTAGCTCCGTCTTGATTTGGCTTCGGCGTGGATTGTAATGGCTCTCGGAATAATTGGCAGCGTAAATGAAACCCCTGTAAATCAAATCCATTACCATATTCTTCCGCATTTCACTTTTTTGTAGTAACTTTGCAGTCTAAAAGATAACATCTGAATATGCTGTTAAAATAGATGCAGACCAAGTATATTTCACTGAGCAGTTGAAATCTTGGTGTGACTTTCTTAGGGAATGTAGACCACAGAAAAGAACTTTTAAAGTCTTTGTAGGGAATTTATTTTCAATATATATATCTGTTTATAGGTTACTTTCCTTAAAGGCTGGAAGAGTGTTGCCGCTTTTGCCATCTTGTCTTGTAAGAATGTTTTATCCTGCATATATTTGTTATGCTAAATATCTATTCTCACATGATAAAGCATGTTTGGCATTGTCTGGTGTCAATGTGTTAGAGACAGAAGAAACTGGGATTTCGATGGGACATACACTAAATGGTTTTAAAGCTTTTCATTCTTTCAATGGTTGTGGGGATACAGTTATGTTTAAGATGAATAAGTCTGTTCGGTTCGAAAAATTTATAATGCCAGAATATAATCCTCCATATACAAAAACTTATTCTGTATTTGAGGCATTTAATGCGCCATGTAAGAAAACAATGTTTATAGGATTCTTTTGGAAACATCTTAGTATGATGCGAGCTACTCTCATAGATCAAGCTTTAAATCTTCATAAAAACGATAAAGGTGCTTTTCTGCCGATAGGCAAATTTCGAAAATTGAGTTATTCAAAAATCATGAATCAATCTTCTGAAAATGTCTGTCCTTTGTTTCAACGTATACTTTATGCTTTCATTTATAAAGCTAACAAGCATAATCTGATAGACTATTTACAAAAAAATGGTAGTCTGAAAATAAAGAAATAATAAAAGTTTATATTACGGATAAAAGGTTGTTGATTGTTGTTGGTAAAATTTAGAATTCCAATATCGCAATATTCTGTAATCTAGCATTGATTTCTATGATTTGTATTGACAAATATGCAATGAGTGTATTATTGTGTTTTAAGATTTACGGATATATGTTTACCCAAATGTAACTGCTATAATAAAGAAGGGTTTGGACATGGAACTTTTTATCTGTTTATCAATAATAAGATATAATTTTCACTTTGACAACTTTGTTATATTGTATATTATGATTTTGTTAAAAAGATAAAAGTTCTCAATTCTTATTCGTAATGAATTAATTTAAACTTTATGTTGACAAAATCTGAATCATTACAATTAAAAGGAAGTGCTATTATAATAATGGTATTGCTCCATTTGTTTAATCGACAGGAGAATGTTGAAAAGTGTATCATTAGTATAAACTTTTTAGGAGAACCATTAGTTAGTCAGCTGGCTAAATTTGTTGAGATATGCGTTCCGCTATATTTATTTTTGAGTGGATATGGTTTGTATTTACTATTCCATAAGAATGGAAGCATTTTCCCTATCAAAAGGATTTTGAAACTATATTTTATTTTTTGGACTTGCTTTCTCGTTTTTATTCCTTTAGGATGCTTTCTTGTTCCTAAATTTTATCCTGGTGATTGGATAATTTTTATTGAAAATGTTACTGCATGGAAGACTAGTTATAATTGGGAATGGTGGTTTATTTTCCCATACATACTATTATTGCTTACTTCGAACATTCTGTTTCATTGTATAAGTCGTTGGAATTTTCTTACAAGCTTTTTGTTTTCTTGTATAGTTTATGTTATTTCATATTTGATTATATCATTATACAAACCACAGTTAGTAGAATATTTTGCATTATATAATTTCTTTGAATACTTGAGAATGTTATGCAGTTTTATGTGGGGAGCTTTGTTCGCAAAATATGATTTGTTTTACAAAATAAAGAATACAATTAAATTAAAAGGCCAATGGACTAATGTATTGATGCTTTTTATATTAGCGTGTGCATTCTTTTTAAGGGTTCTTATATCTAATCATGCTGCGAGTGTTCTCTTTATGATAGTTTTTGCATGTTGCTTTTATATGATGAAGAAGAGCCGTAATATAGAAAACTTTTTCATGTTGATGGGAAAACATTCTACAAATATTTGGCTGGTTCATACATTCTTTTGCTATTATTATTTTCATGACTTTATTTATGGGTTTAAATATCCAATTTTAATTTATATTGTAACTTTTGGATTTAGTTTTATTTCATCTGTAGTGATAAATAAAATATATCACCTGTTGTTTGGAAAAATGGATAGCTATATATTGCAACTAAAAAAATAATAAGGATGAAGGTTATTGTTAATATGGCATGTGGCCTAGCAAATCGGATGTTTCAGTATAGCTATTACCTTTTTCTGAAGCATATAGGTTACAATGTAAAAGTTGATTTTTATAATTCAGCGAAATTGGCTCATGAAAAGGTTTCATGGAATGATATTTTTCCAAAAGCTAAAATCGAGCAGGCATCATTTTTTGATGTATTAAAGTCAGGAGGCGGGTCTGATTTGTTCTCAAAAGTTCGTAGGAAATATTTACCGATTCTTTCAAGTGTCGTTAATATGCCTACTGCATTTGATGCGAATTTGCCTGATGAGAATAAAAAGTTACAATATATAATAGGTGTATTTCAAAATGCCAATATGGTTGAGGCTGTGGAAGATGATGTGAAACGTTGTTTTGCATTTCAGCCTTTTGCTGATGAGAGAAATACAAGCTTAGAAAAAGAAATGCAATCGTGTGAGTCTGTTGCCATACACGTCCGTAAAGGAAAGGATTACGCACAGCGTATTTGGTATCAGAACACATGCCCGATAGAATATTATCAGAAGGCAATCCGACTGATTTCAGAAAAGGTGAATAACCCTAAGTTATATGTTTTTACGGATAATCCTGAATGGGTGAAAGAACATTTTAAGGATTTTCCTTACACATTGGTAGAAGGAAATCCTGCTAGCGGTTGGGGAAGTCATTTTGATATGCAGCTGATGAGCGTATGTAAACATAATGTTATATCAAACAGCACATACAGTTGGTGGAGCGCGTTTCTGAATGAGCATAATGGAAAAATAGTTATAGGACCTAAGGTGTGGTTTAATCCTGACAGCTGTTCTGAATTTACATCTGAAAGAATCTTATGTAAAGACTGGCTGTCTGTATAAAATTAAATTAGAATGGAGTATAGTGTTTCTGTGATAATACCTGTCTATAATGTCGGGAAGTTTATCGAGCGTTGTGTGCGGTCACTTATGGAGCAGACAATGGATAATGTAGAATATATCTTTGTCGACGATGCTTCACCTGATAACAGTATACAGATATTGCAAAAAGTTATTGCTGATTATCCTAAACGCCGTGACAATGTGAGGATACTGACTCATGCTGAGAATAAAGGCTTGCCGGCAGCTCGCAATACAGGTCTGGCTGTAGCAACGGGAGAATATATTTTCCATTGCGATAGTGATGACTTTGTGGAAAAGGACTTGTTTTCAACTTTATATGAGACTGCATGCAATGAGAATGCTGACATAGTTTGGAGTGACTATTATATATCTTATCCAAATAATGAACGCTATCTGAAACAGCCTTCCTATGATACTCCGGAGGCAGCTTTGAAAGGTATGCTTCATGGCAGAATGAAATATAATGTATGGAACAAACTTGCCAAGCGCAGCTTGTATATTGAACATAATATAGAGTTCCCTGCAGGATATGCCATGGGTGAAGACATGACGATGATGTTTCTTTTCTCTTATGCAGAAAAGGTGGCATATGTAGGAAAGGCTCTCTATCATTATGTTTCGAACAGTTCTTCAATGACAAATGTTCCCAAACCAAAGCATCTTGTCGAACTTAAGCATAATTCAGACCGCGTGCTTTCGTTTTTGGAAAAACGTTATAATGGTACATGGCGTGAGGAAGGATACTCATTTATGCTGTTGATGAAGTGGCCTTTCCTGACAGGACATGACAGCAAGTTGTATCCTCTGTGGAAAGAATGGTGTCCTGAGGCAAATAGTCATATTTGGAAGCGTAAGGATGTTGCGTGGAGAATACGTTTTATTGAGTCTTGTGCTGCTCATGGCCAATTTTGGTTAGTCAAGCTGCACGATTGGATAGTTCTGCGTTTTCTTTATAGTTTGATGTATAAAAATTGATATTAATAAAACTAATTGTTTGTGGAATTAAATTTATTGTTGTTCAATTTGGTTCAATAGTAGATTTATTCCATTTGTTAATGAGATAAACAGAAAGTTATGAAAATAATACAAGTGTTGCTGACTCTTGTTTTAACCAGTTTTTTCTTCTTCCCTTTTTATACTACTTTTCTGCCTGCAATTAATACTAAAATGATTGTGGCTGCTTTAGGAGGAATACTGTTGTTAGTGAAGTTGGCACGAACCGGAAGCGCCCAGATAGACAAAGGCATTTTTTCAGTGTCGTTATGGGCTGCTTTGGTGTCTTTAGTCAGTCTGATGTCAATGGTGTTAAACAATACTCCGGATGACTCTTATCTTGGTTATGTCGTGTCAATGTGGGTATGGTTGTCTGCAGCTTATTTTGTAGTTAGTGCAATCAGATTCACGCATGGGTCAGTAACAATAGAACGAGTCTGTGTATATCTGATTTCTGTCGGGGTGTTGCAGTGCTTATTGGCTATTGCCGTAGATACGATACCAGCTGTTAAAGCTTTTGTAGACAGCATACTTGAAGGTGAAGGCTTTATGGGTAAAAATGAAGACCGCCTTTATGGTTTGGGGTGTGCCCTCGATGTTGCCGGAACACGATTCTCTGCATTATTGATAATGATTGCTTTTCTGTTGCCTAAGGCAGCGCAAAAGGAAAAAAGCGGATTATATCTTACATTACTCCTTACAGCATTCTGTATATTGGTTGGGATAGGAAGTATTATTGGACGAACAACAGTAGTTGGTGCCGTGTTGTCGCTTTTGTATATTTTTTATGCGCTTTGCTTCAAGAAGAATATTACAGATACAGCCCGAAATAAGTTAGTTCGCTGGATTGTATGTGGATTATGTGCAGGCCTTGTCGTTGCTGCCGGCTTGTATAATGTAAGTCCGCAATGGCGGAAATATTTTCAATTTGGCTTTGAGGGTTTCTTCAGTCTAGCAGAAACAGGACATTGGGAAGTTCATTCAAATACTCAATTGGCTGCTCAGTTTATTTTGCCTGATAATATGTGGACTTGGATAATAGGTGATGGATATATAGCTTCAACGACTATTGATCCGTATTATATCGGTAAAACATGGACAGGCTTTTACAAAGGTACGGACGTCGGATATTCACGTTTCTTATTCTATTTTGGTCTTATCGGCTTAACAACATTTTCACTTTTCTTTGTGAAAACATGTCAGGTCTGTGCTGATAGAATAAAGGAATATAGAGATATGTTTATAATATTCTTGCTGATAAATTTCATTGTGTGGTTTAAAGTTTCAACTGACATATTTGTTGTATTTGCTCCTTTCTTGTGTTTATCTGCACTAAAAAAAGAAGAATGTCAAGAATTAGTAGAACAATGAAAATCATATATTGCACCCATTCAACATACAACCCCGGCGGAATGGAGCGTGTGCTGCTGAACAAGGTAACGTATCTCTCGCAGATTTGCGGATGGGATGTTTCCATTGTAACTACAGACCAGCATCAGCGGCCGCCGTTCTATCCGTTTCCTGATAATGTTAGGATGACGGATCTGGACATAAATTATTCGGATGACAACGACAGGGGAGCATGGAGAAAGATAGTAGGATATCTGCGCAAAAGAAAGGAACATAAACGTAAGCTGGCGGAGCTGCTGAAAAGGGAGAAGGCAGACATCGTGGTGTCGCTATATCCGTCGGAATCGTCGTTTATTCCCGATATAAAGGACGGCAGCAAGAAGGTGCTTGAGCTGCATTACTGCAAGTTCTTCCGTCTGCAATACGGACGAAAGGGACTGTTGGGATGGATAGACAAATGGCGCACACGGCAGGATGAACGTATTGTAAGAAGGTTTGACAAGTTTGTTGTACTGACGAACGAAGACCGCGGTTATTGGGGCTGTCTACCGAACATAGAGGTGATACCTAACGCGGCAATGCATGTGAGCGACCGCTATTCGGATGTAACAGCGAAACGGATAACTGCCGTAGGCCGACTAGACTATCAGAAAGGTTTTGACAGACTGATACGTGCGTGGGAGATAGTTCAGCGCAACTCTTATTTTGCTGACTGGCATCTCGACATCTTCGGTCAGGGAGAATGGCAGGAGATGCTGCAGCAGATGATAGACGAAAGAAACCTGCAGGACACAATTCGGATAAACCGTCCGACAAAACAGATTGGCGATGAATATGTGCGGAGCTCGATGCTTGTGATGAGCTCCAACTATGAGGGCTTTCCGATGGTGATGATAGAGGCTATGGCCTGTGGGCTTCCTGTAGTCTCATTTGATTATAAGTGCGGCCCAAAGGACATCATCAAGGATGGTGAAAACGGTTTGCTGGTCAGAAACGGAGACATTCAGGCACTGGCAGATGCCATGATGAAGGTTATGGTTGACCAGGATTATAGAAAGAGACTATCGAAAAACGCTCTAAATGTTGTTTCCACTTATTCAGAAGAAACGGTAATGAATAAATGGATAAGCATGTTTACTTCTTTGACTGAGAGATGAAAAAGCTACTTCAGATAAATCCTGTGTTACGTGTCTCTACCTCAACGGGACGCATAATGCAGGAAATAGGCGAACTGGCCCTGCAGAACGGGTGGGAGAGTTATATCGCTTACGGAAAGGGACGCGACGGAATAAAACCCTGCAAATCGGAGATTATTCCTGTTGGCGGTATATACAGCACTCTATGGCATGGTGTTCAGACGCGTTTGTTTGACAGGCATGGCCTGGCTTCAACGCACGCAACTCATGAGTTTGTCAGACAGATAGACCGGATAAATCCGGACATAATACATATACACAACATTCATGGCTATTTCCTGAATTATCGTGTCTTGTTCGATTACCTGTCGCAGTGCGGCAAGCCTGTTGTGTGGACCGTTCACGACTGTTGGCTTTACACAGGGCATTGTTATTATTACTCTTATGCCGGATGCGACAAATGGCAGACAGGATGCGGAAATTGTCCACAACGGAAGGATTTTCCTGCAAGTCTTGTATTTGACAGAAGTAAGCGAAACTTTGAGGATAAAAAGGCAGCTTTCACATCAATGCCCAGGGACAAGTTTGTCATAGTGCCTGTTTCCGACTGGATAAGGACGGAGATGTCAAAGTCGTTTCTGAGTGAATATCGTTTCCGTGTGATTCATAACGGCATAAATACTGATATCTTTAATGTCTGTCCCGACAAAGTGGTTATTGAGAAATATGGACTGAAAGGAAAACGCATATTCTTAGGTGTGGCAAGTATATGGAGCAGAGAGAAGGGGCTGGATGATTTTATGCAATTGAGCAAACTGCTGAATGATGATGAGGTTATTGTGCTCGTAGGAATGAAAGAAGAGGAAAAGAAGAAACTTCCACGGAACATAATCGGAATAAGCAGGACCGAAAATATTCATCAGCTTGCTCAGTTGTATTCGGTTGCCGATGCCTTTGTCAATCCCACGTGGCAGGATAATTATCCAACGGTGAACTTAGAGGCTATATCATGTGGCACGCCCGTGGTGACTTATCGTACAGGAGGCAGCGTTGAGGCTGTAACAGACTCTACGGGACTTATAGTAGAACAGGGGAATGTGAAAGGACTGCTTGAGGCTGTGCGTGCCATCTGTCAGCGTGGAAAAGACTTTTATCAAAAATCATGCAGGCAATATGCCCTTCAGAATTTCAAGAAGGAAGAACGCTATGCCGATTATTTTTGTTTATACGAGGAATTGATGAATACTTAAAAACCAGATCGGTTTAAAGGGTTTAAGTATACCGTTTTTACAGCTTATTCAGATATTTATTTTCTCCGTTTTATTTCCTTTTGGTGTATGTCTTGCATGTCTTGCTGCACCTTGGATAAAACGGACAGAAGTTTATTTTGCGTAAACTGATGAAACGACTGAACTCTTTTCTTGAGTGACCGGTGAAAAATAATTTACTATGAATACACTGAAAAACTGTCAAGAAGACCTGGTGTCATTGACAAAGAGAGAAAAGTCAGTTGTCCAACGCCGGCTGGCTTTACATAAGAAATATGAGGAGGCGGTGAAGCTATATGCCGAAACGGACAAACCTTTGAAAGAAATTGCAGAAATCTGTAATGTTTCTGTAGGTGGATTAGGCAGTTATCTGCGGCGTTACTGGCGTGAACTGGTCTTTAGACACCACGGAATATCTGTGAATAACAGCAGTTTGCAGAATGTGAAAATAATAGAGACGGGAAAGCAGAACATTAATGCCCACATGAAGTATAAGGATGCTGTAGCTGCATGTGATTCATTGACATTTATTGACCTGAACATTTCTCAAATTGCACGCAAGTATGGTCTGGATGCAACAGCTATGGCCAATTTTATGCGTATACATTATCATGACACATTAGTGTGGCGCGAGAAAGTGCGCAAGCAGCTTGGAATAAATGACAATACGGCTCATGGCGCCCGTAAGAAGTGCATCAAGCAATATGCAGAGGCTGTGAGAATGTATAAAGAGACAGACATGACAATGTCGGAGATTGCCGAGGCGTGCAAGGTTTCGCTCAGCGGCTTCAGTCAGCATATGAGATTTTATCATAGCGACATCCTCAAGCAGAAACGGCAGCGGCGTAAAGTGGCAGAGGCAACCAAGACTTTTGGCAAACTGACAGGCAACGGAAGAATGTATAAGCCTGCTCCTGCAACGGAAAAGAAATATGCAGAGGCTTTAGACTTATATAAAAACACAACGATGACCATGAAAGACATTGCGAAGCATGTCGGCGTTTCGTCAGAAGGCTTCCGGTCTTATTTGCATAAATGGCATAAGAACTTGGTTCTTGAACGTTTGGGCGTTGCAGGCGATGTAGATGAAAATATCGATTTGCGTAAGGCGAAAAGACGTTTAAAGACCGTGGCTGTGAAATATGAAGGCGCAATAGAGAGCCTCAGGCAAAATCCTCGTCCGATAGCTAAGGTTGCCGTTGAATTTGGCTTCCGGCCGGATGTCTTCAGAGAATATTTGAATAAGCATGAGCCGGAGCTGGCAGCCAGACAGGGTATGACGTGTTCTGCATCAGGAAAGAAAATATCCCGAAGGAGTGAGGAAAAATATTTCGTCGCGATGAAACTGTATGAAACAACGCCGGAAAGTCTGAAATCTATTTCCAAACGGCTGGGCTTGACATATAATAGTCTTGGAGGCTATATCCGGCGTAATTATCCGGAAGTGATTAGTCGTCATCGTGATTTACTTTGACGTATGTTTGTTACCAATCAAATTAACTGAACTTAAATTAAGCAGACGCTGATTCTGCTTTTCGGCAAATGTCGAAAGAGAAACTTATATGATTAACAATAATTTTAGAGTATTACAGTTGGGTAAGTTTTACCCGATATGTGGTGGTGTGGAAAAAGTCGCATACGACCTGATGTCTGGATTGTCGGAGCAGAATGTGTATTGTGATATGATGTGTGCCGCCACAAATGGTGAAAGTAGAACTATTTCTGTGAATGAGCATGCAAAAGTCATCTGTTGCCATACGTTGGCGAAGATAGCTGCCACGATGATTTCTCCTGCAATGATTTTTGCGTTAAAGAAAGTACAAGACCAATATGATATTATACATGTGCACCATCCTGACCCGATGGCCTGCCTGGCTTTGCTGTTGTCTGGATATAAAGGTAAGGTCGTACTGCATTGGCACAGCGATATTCAGAAACAAAGGATATTGCTGAGATTATATTCTCCGTTACAAAAATGGCTGATAAGAAGGGCTGATAAGATTGTCGGCACGTCACCGGTATATTTGTCTGAATCTCCGTTCTTACGGAAAGTGCAGCACAAGACAGTGTGTCTGCCCATAGGCGTCGACCCTATGTGTCCGGATGCTGCCGGTGTAAGGAAGATAAAAGACAGATATAAAGGAAAGAAGATTATTTTTTCTTTAGGACGTCTGGTAACCTATAAGGGTTACGAATTCCTTATTGCGGCAACAAAATATCTTAAAGACAATTACATGATACTTATCGGCGGTACGGGTGCTTTACGCGAGAAGTTGCAGGAAGAGATAAACTCAATGCATTTGCGTGGAAAAGTCAAGCTGCTAGGACACGTAAGCGACGAGGAACTGCCTTCATATTATGGAGCCTGCGACGTGTTTTGCTTGAGCAGCGTGCAGAAGACAGAAGCTTTCGGCATTGTTCAGATTGAGGCGATGTCATGCGGAAAGCCTGTTGTTGCTACAAAAATTCCTCATTCGGGAGTGTCTTGGGTAAATGCACACGAAGAGTCTGGCATCAATGTCGTTCCCGGTGATGCTTATGCCTTGGCAAAGGCTATTGAGGCCATAGCCGAGAATGGTGCCGCTTACGACAGATACTCAGAAGGAGCCTTAAACAGATACCAAAAGCTATTTACTAAAGAGAAAATGATAGCTAAATGCAAAGAACTTTACGACGGATTAATGAAAGAAACTAAACAATAACTGAAAAACTAATAACCATGAATGATAAAAATAATTGTCAGCACAAGAAAATGTCACTTGGGGCATGTATGTTAAAACGTATTTTTGATGTAATATGCAGTCTTGGAGGCTTGATAGTTACATCGCCTGCTTTTTTGATAATATATTTCTTTATAAAACGTGAAGATGGTGGTCCGGCTATTTTTAAACAGGAGCGTGTCGGATATGGAGGCTTGCCGTTCACGTTGTATAAGTTTCGCTCAATGAACGTCATGTCTGAGGCAGACGGAAAGCCTGCCTTATGCCAGAAAAACGACATGAGACTTACGAAGGTCGGCAACTTCTTGCGTGTACATCATTTAGACGAACTCCCCCAGTTGTGGAATGTCCTAAAAGGAGACATGAGCTTTGTGGGGCCGCGTCCGGAGCGTAAATACTTTGTCGACCAGATAAGGGCTATCAACCCTGACTACGAACTACTCTATCAGCTAAGGCCGGGACTTTTCTCTCCGGCTACATTATACAACGGATATACAGATACGATGGAAAAGATGCTTGAGCGTCTCAGAATGGATCTTAAGTATCTGCGTGAACGTTCATTATGGCTGGATTTAAAGATAATCATACTTACAGTGTCATCGATAATATCTGGAAAGAAATTCTAAATATATTAATGTAATGAATAAAATGGTATTGAACCCTAAAGCAGGGGTTAAACTTAGGAAAGTTGGCAATCAGTATATGATTGTTGAGGCTAATGAAGAAAATGCAAACATGAGCGATGTCTACAGCTTGAACCATACGGCTGCGCTTTTGTGGCAGCAAGTGGAGAAAGGCGGCACCACTCCGGATATGTTGGCTGATTATTTATGCGAGAATTTTGAGATAGACAAAGAAGTGGCAATTAATGACATAGAACGGCAGATGGCCGAGTGGAAGTCTTTTGGCTTGTTGCTTTGAATTTTATATTTGAATGGAGATAAAACAGGACGGCGCCCGACAAGAAAAGCTGCGAAACGTGCTGCTCTTGCTTGTTAGACTGGGGCTGTGGGGCGACCGGGAGGAACACAATACAAGGTTAAATCTTACAGAAGAAGATTGGAACGATGTGTTTCGCCTTGCCATGCAGCACACTGTAACGGGACTTGCATTTCATGGAGTTTCGCATTTGCCTGATAGTCAAATTCCGCCGCAGTCTCTTCTTGTGAGATGGATGGCAGAGACTGATGCCGTTGAGCGCCGAAATAGGAAAATGAATGGCGTACTTGGCCAGCTTTATAACATATTTCATGAGAAAGGCCTTAATCCTATATTGCAAAAAGGACAAGGCGTGGCCAATTATTACGAGAGTCCGCTGTTGAGGGTATGTGGTGATATCGACCTGTATTTCAATAATAAGAAGGCATGGGACGATGCCTTGGACTTCTTGCGAAAAAACAATATAACGTTTGTGAAACAGGCAGATGAGGGCATATCATACAGATGGCAAGGTGTTGACATAGAGCATCATAGCCGCTTGTTTGATTTATATAATCCTTTTCTGCAAGGTTTTGTTCGCAAGTTAGAAGGTCAAAAAGGATACCGGCATACTGCATTGTCAACATATCCGTCGGTCATAGTAACAACGCCGTCTCCATTTTTGGATATATTGTTGCAAAGCCTGCATATCTTGAAGCATTCTGTCAGCCGCGGTATCGGACTCAGGCAGATGTGCGACATGGCTCGATCATGCTATAAGCTGCATGGAGAAATAGATTCAGAAGAGATGAAGGCTGTATGCAAGAAAATAGGACTCCACAGATGGTGTCCGTTGTTGCATACTTTCCTGATAGATTATCTTGGCCTTCCTAAAGACTGTCTTCCTTATGAAGACACAGCGCCGTCGGCAGCTCCTCTTGCTGAAATCGTATGGCGTGGAGGTAATTTTGGACAGTATGACAGTATGCTTGTTTATGAATCTGTTGCTTACAGGCGCAAATTAAATACAATACGTTCATTCATGCGTAATATGCATTTTGCTTCATACTATGCACCAAAGGAAACTTTTTGGTATTTCGTTCAACTGTTGAAGGGACAATTTAAATGACAGCTACTTATTATTTCCGGGTGGCAGGCTTTCCTTTTTCCGTCTCCTTGCCAGGGGCGTGTGATATTGAAGAGCTCCTCCCGTCATTCTTTCCTTTTTATGAGACAAGTATTGGTGCTGAAGAGCCTTTGTTCCGGTTCTTTGCCGTGCCTTTGAGCCAGCTGCCTTGTTCAGAGACAAAGGAGCTGATAGACGAGACAGACAATGACATGGGGCACCTTGTTCTATACGCCTTGTCAGACGGCTATTATATAGAAATCATCAATAACGGTCATTTGCACAGAATGTTTGCCAAGTCTGATTTTTCATCAGTAGAGGCACACATACAGTGGGATGACGTTAATGCCGGAAATGCTCTCTCGTCTCTTATCCGTGTGGCATACGCTCAGGCTATATTGCGCCACGATGCCGTTTCGATACATGCCTCGGCTGTCTTCTGTAACGGACAGGCATATTTGTTCTTGGGAAAAAGCGGAACAGGCAAGAGCACACATTCAGCTCTTTGGATTGAGAACATTCCTGGCACGGAACTGTTGAACGACGACAATCCTACTATAAGGATTCTGAACGGTAAGGCATATGCCTACGGCTCTCCGTGGAGCGGCAAGACGGCATGCTATAAAAATGTTTCTTTCCCCGTGGGCGGCATGGTGCGCTTGAATCAGGCACCTGAAAATTCGTTTCAGCTGCAGGAAGGAGCCGATGCCTTTGTAGCACTTTATCCCGGCTGCTCTTTTATTGCCAGAGACGAGCACCTACGCAACAGCCTGTATGACACGTTGACCGTATTGGCCGGAAGCGTAACGGTTGGTACTCTTGACTGTCTTCCTGACAAAGATGCAGCACTAATGTGTAATAGAGAACTTACAAGAAAACAATAAAAACAGATAAATCAAATAAAAAAATGAGCAAAAACTTTTTATGGGCAAGTTTGCTTGCCGTATTGATTCTTACGTCTTGCGCGTCACGAAAAAGTTTCGTTTACCTGCAAGACATGCAGATGGGTACAAAATATCCCATTGAGACAAAGTATGAAGCCGTTATCCATGATGATGACAGGCTTAGTATAACAGTCAGCAGTAAAAATCCTGAGTTGGCAATTCCTTTCAACATCAACGGCGGAGCTGTTCAGGTGGGAACAGACGGAAATGTTTCTGCCGCAGCTTCAGGTGGAGCCAAGCAGATGGGCTATCGTGTGGATGTCGACGGCAACATTGATTTCCCCATCCTTGGCAAGATACATGTATCCGGCATGACGGTCAATGCAGCCAAGCAGCTGATAAGAGACAAAATTATTGCCGGAAATTACATCAGTGATCCTATCGTGTCAATAGAGTTTCTCAATTTCAAGTACACGGTATTGGGTGCCGTAGGACACAACGGCACATTCACAGCCAACGGCGACCGTGTTACGCTTATTGAGGCCATAGCTAATGCCGGCGACCTTACCGCCAAGGCGCAGACCAATCGCGTGGCTGTCATCAGAGAAGTCAACGGCGACAGGCAGATGTTCATGCACGACCTTACAAGCAAGGACATCTTTGAGTCACCCTGTTTTTATCTTCAGCAGAATGATATCGTATATGTAGAGCCTAAGTACCGCAAGAAGGACACTGAAGACCGCGGCTGGCAGATCGGTACAACCATACTTTCTGCAATTACGGCAGTTTGTTCAATCTTATGGGCTATTAAGTAAAAAACATCATCTAATAAAGTTTTATGCAAACTAATAATTCTCCCAAGAACGAGCAGAGCGTCAATTTGGTTGACCTGTTCGTTTACTTAGCCTCAAAGTGGAAATGGTTCTTGGTTTCCATTGTTGTATGCGTCGGGATCGCATGGTATAAGTATGCCCGTGCGCCTTTTGTATATTTCCGTTCGGCTACAATTATTATCAAAGACCCTTCAAACAAGACAGCAACGTCAGGATTGGACCGCTTTGATAATATCATCAACAAGACCAACGTGGCCAATGAGATTCTTCAGTTCCGCTCCAAGCGGCTGATGCAGGAGGTGGTAAAGCGTGTGCATGCAGATGTCAGCTATCAGATTGACGATGGACTCCGTACCAACGAGCTCTACACGCAGTCGCCTATGCTTGTGCGCTTCCTTGATGTCATGCCGGAGCATAGCATCAGCCTTGTGATGACGCCAAAGGACAGAAACACCGTCGTGCTGTCTGATATATCCGGATTTGACGCCAAGCCGAGCTACACCCTTCACATGAACGACACTGTGACGCTGGCAAAGGGCGTTCGCGTAGTGGCAACCCGCACCAACTATTATAATGCTTCGTGGATAGACCAGCCAATCCATGTGCACAAGCGTCCGCTCAACTCTGTCGTAAACTATTACAGGTCAGTGTTCGGCATTCAGCAGGAAGATGAAGAATCGTCTATACTCACCCTCTCGCTGAAGGACAATTCGGCCACACGTGCAGAGGATGTGCTGAACATGCTTATCACGGTTTACAATGAAGAGGCAATCAAGGACAAAAACCAGGTGGCTGTAAACACCGCCAACTTTATCAGTGAGCGTCTGATCATCATCGAGAACGAACTCGGCAACGTTGAGTCAAGCCTCGAGTCGTACAAGCAGCGCAACCAGGTTGTTGACATCTCGTCTTCGGCAAATATGTATATGAACGAGTCGCAGAAATACAATGCCGATGCTCTGGAACTTGAAACGCAGTTGCGTCTTGCTCACTTTATCAAGGACTATCTGACCAATCCTACTAAGGAAACCGACCTCATCCCGGCTAACACCGGTATCGGAGACATGAATATCGAAAATCAGATAAGCTTATATAATAACACTAAACTTAAGCGCGACAGGCTTATAGACGACAGCAGCGAGAACAACCCGGTGGTGCAGGAGCTGAACAACTCGTTGCGTGCGATGAAGCAGAACATCATACGTGCCGTTGACAATATGATTGTAAGCCTGAACGTGAAACGCAACGATGCCCAAAACCGCGAGATGAGGGCACAGAACCGCGTAACGTCTATTCCGCGTAAGGAGCGTCAGATCCTTTCTATCGAGCGTCAGCAGAAAATCAAGGAAGCCCTGTATCTGTTCTTGCTGAACAAGCGCGAGGAGAACGCTCTCTCTCAGGCTATGGCCGACAACAATGCGCGCGTCATCGACAGCGCCGACGGTAGCGGCGCGCCTATAGCTCCGCAGCGCAACCGCATCATCCTGCTTGGACTGCTCGTCGGTATAGCTCTTCCCGGCGTAGGCTGCCTGCTCGTGCTCTTTATGGACACACGCGTTCACGGACGTAAAGATGTTGAAAAGGTTATTAGCGTGCCTTTCCTCGGTGAGATACCGATGGACAAGGAGACAGACCGCAGTCAGCACGGCTATCAGCTGATAAAGCCCGATGACGACAGCGTCGTGTCAGAAGCTTTCCGCATTTTGCGTACCAACATGTCGTTCATGTCGAAGAAAGACCACCCGACTCAGGTCATCACCTTTACCTCGTTTAACGAAGGTGCCGGCAAGACGTTCATCTCTTGTAACCTTGCCATGAGTTTTGTCTTCGCAAAGAAAAAGGTGGTGATGGTCGACCTCGATATACGTAAGGCCACGCTGAGCTGCCATTTTGGCGACCATCGTAATGGTGTTACCAATTATCTGGCTGACCCGACAGTGGCGTTGGACGACATCATACGCCATCAAGACTCTTTCGACCTTATTCCTTCAGGCGAAATTGCTCCAAACCCTGCCGAGCTGCTTATGGACGAGCGTCTCGACCAGATGATGGCAGAGCTGCGTAAGCGTTATGACATAATCATTGCCGACAACGTGCCTATGGGTATCATTGCCGACGCAAGCATCGTCAACCGTATAGCCGACCTGACAATCTTTGTTGTGCGTGCCGGCAAACTCGACCGCAGACAGCTTCCTGACATCGAGGCTCTTTATGAGGACAAGAAGCTCAAGAACATGGCCTTGGTGCTCAACGGCGTAGATCCTGACCGTCGCGGTTATGGCTATGGTTACGGATACGGCTATGGCTACGGTTATGGTTACGGCAAGCATGGGAAAAAGAAAAAATGAGATCTTAAAACTATAGTTTAATTATTAAAAATTTTATTGCAATGAAAAAAGAACAGAAAGAAAAGTATGAGTCTCCGTCAACACGGAAGACTCAGGTAAACCTGGAAAACGGGTTTATGACGGCTTCGATATTCGAAGACGATAACAATCAAGACGACGGAGTGAGTATTACTGGGCATGAAGTCGGAAACACTGGAACTTATACAGATTGGGACACCGATTTGAATAATAGTACACAACGGACTTGGAGTAATTAATTAAAAAAATCAGTTATGAAAAAAATTGTATATTATTTATGTGCAGCCGTAATGATTGCTTTTAGCGGTTGTCAGGACGATATCGTCGATAATCCAGTGGTTCCTGCACAAACTGGTGAGGAAATCATGTTTGGCTCGGAACTTACGAATATTGGCACTCGTACAATATATGGTGACAATCCTGTGGACGGAGCATATCCTGTATATTGGGAAGATGGAGACCAGGTTGCAATTTATTGCCCTCAGGCAGCTCAGGGAAAGTTGGTTAATTATAAAATTACACCGGCAACAGACAATGCTTCTCATTCATCTGCAGTAACGAAAGTAAATACCGACGAAGCTGGTTTGCAATGGGGAACAGAAGAAGTACATAAGTTTTATGGATTCTACCCTGCAAGTGCCGTTACTGGTACAGAGGATGGTAAAATAGTAGGAGAGATACCTACTGTTCAGGATCCCGTAAGTTGGAAAAAAACATCTAATACCGATGGAGGTACAACCTATACAGGTGTTGCCAACACTGACTATGCTTTTATGTGGGCTTATGGTGCTCATAATAAAAAGGATGGTGGCGATGTTGCCTTGATATTCCATCCATGGGTTACCATTCTTGATATTGAAATAAACGGACCTGCGAATGATGGTGAGAAGATCAAGATGTCTTCAGTACAGGTTCGTTCTCTAAATAACGAAGTGTTGAATGGTAAGTTTATTTGTGACATGAATCCTGTTGAAGAAGACCCGTCTAAAGCTCCTACCTATACAGGTCTTGAGAATTTGGCTTCAACACGTAACCAGATTTCTATCGAATTGTATGATAAGGAGACAAAAGATTTTATCACGCTGGGACGTGGCGACAAAATTGTGGTTAGAGCTTATTTGCTTCCTTCTGATGATGATTATGATACAGGTGGAACCGGTGCAGACCATTCTCAGCTTCAGATACGTGTAGCACCTTTTAATTCTGCAGTGCTTACCCGTACGTTGAATGGTGGTTCGGAAAATGCTTCTGGTATTGTGGCCCACAAAATTAATAGGGTTGTTCTTCCGTCTGTAAGTAAGGCTGGTCCAAACTATTGGATGTCTTCTCTTGATCCGGATATCTTTGTTACAGAGCTTTCTCTTCCGGGAAGTAAGATGTCATATCAGACTATTGCTAACGGTGCAAGTGTGCCTTATCAGGGACTGTCTATTGCAGATCAGTTTACAAATGGTATCCGTGCTTTCCAGATACAAACAGCAAGTACAAATACGGGTGGAAACTTAGGTGGTGCGACTGCAGCTGATCAGGTGCTTTATATGACTGTTGCAGGAAATAAAACAGGAACACGTTTCAAGGATATTGTTAAGGAAATTGCAGAAGGCTTGCAAACAGCAGAAGAAGCAGGTAAGAAAAACGAGTACGCCTTCATCCTTCTGACGGCAGCGTTGGGCGAATGTGATTCATATAGTCATATGAATGGCATTTTTGATTGGGAAACTGTTGATGGTAATCGGGCATGGATGGATGCTATCCGGCAAGAACTGTCTGAAATGACAGCAGAAAATGGTACATACAGAATTTATACAGGTGAAATAACACCTAATACCACTATTGCTGATGTTGCCGGACATATTATTATTAAGGTGAACTACAATACAGACGCTATGGGTAATCACCTGTCTACTACTGACAAAATACCAGCTATGTTTGCCCAATGGGGAACTCTTGATGATGTAAGTACAGACTTTACAGAGACTAATGCTTATGCTATTAATACGCTTCGTTGGGGTACATCAAATCATAGTGTTAATTCTAATCTGCAGTGGTTCTATCACGAGGCTACCAGCGTAGGTTATAATAATAATGGTGGTGAGGAGACTTATGATCAGAAAACGGGTAATATTGAGGATATGTGGAATAGGAGTATTCAATATTACAAAAACAGCAATGACCATAGCATGTGGTTCTTGAACGACCTTGGTGGATGTTATGTAAATGGTGGATATGACAGTGGTGAATCGGAGAGAGGTGTAAATGCATGGACACAGGTGGTTGGTCCGTATGCGACAAACTTACTTCAGAATAGAAATGAAGATGCTACATTGGGAATTGTTCTTATGAACTATGCAGATCCTAATGATGAATATACCGGTAACCTGATTCAGACCATCATCAACAACAACTTCAACTTCCAACTGCGTAAAAAATCAGCCACTACGACAAATTACAATGCCACTTATTCAAATGGCGGAAATGCCGTTGGTTGGGATAAGTAATCACTATTTGACAATGAAACTTTCGCTGAAAGACTCAGCGAAAGTTCATTGTTGAAAAATGTATCATATAAGATAAATGAGTTATCCTATACGAAAATACGCGGCATTAGTAATTGTGTTAGCCTGCTTTGTTTCATGCCAGGACGAGTCTTTGCTCGGCGGCGACGCTGCCGGCAACGTTAAGATTCTTGCACGCATGAGCGGCTCAACACCTACGCGTACTTGTGTTGACGGAGTTACGACAGACGGTTCGGTGGGCATATTGTGGTCGCCGGGCGACCGTATCGGCGTGTATGGAAGCGCCGGAACGTCAAACGCCTTGTTCGTATCTTCAAATACGAGTGCCGCGCCTGAAGCTGTCTTTGCAGGCAATCTGAAGCAGGGCGAATCTCCCTCTTACGCCTACTATCCCTATGACGAAGGCAACTCTTCGTCGGATGTCTCGGCTATTAAAGGAAACCTGAAGCTTGTTCAGGCATACAACATGGCCGACGGAACGTTAGAGGCCGACTATAAAGTAGGCAAGCCAACGTTTTCATCAGCTGATGGCGGACAATATGAGTTCTCGTTCGAGCATCTGTTTTCCCTTATAAGGTTCAGCATCAACGCCACGGGTACTCTTCTCGAAGGCGATAATCTTGAAAGCATCATCCTGACCTTGCCCGACGGGCGCAGGCTCGGCGGCGAGTTTACGTTCGACGCAGCTTCGAAGGCTGTGACATGGACAGGTGCTGCCGACGGGGTGAACCAGCTGACCATGAAATGGAGCGATGCTCCGGCGCTTACGAGCGGACAGGAGCTGACGGGATATATGACCTGTGCCCCTGACATACATCAGAACGACGATATAAAAATCACCATTCTGACACATCAGTACAAGGCAGAGTTCACCCGCCGTTCGCTTGCAGACTTCGCTGCTAACACATGCTACACGTTCCCGCTGACGCTTGCCAACTATTCTGATATGGTTGTAACCAAGCGTCCTGTGTTCAAGAGTTTCTCATTCGATGTAAGTGCCAACGAAGGCAAAATTCTTGGCACCAAACTGGTGTATGAGAACGGAAAGACACAGCCTGTGGATAATACGGCAGAGGTGATGACGGTAGGTACTGACAGCGTTACCGGCTGCATACCTTATCTGTTTGACTTCAAGCTGAAGCCCACGTTCACCATACCTGAAGGCATGACCGTAACAGTGGACGGAAAAGCACAGACGAGCGGAGCCGACGAGCAGGACTTCAGCAAGCCGGTGACATATGTCGTGTCTAACGGCGAGGAAGACCGCGCCTATGTTGTTGAGGTTACAAACACCGGGCTGCCGGTGGCTGTGCTTGAGCAGGAAGGCGGCTGCGTCTATTGGGATGAGGCCGGCATAAATGTGCGCGCTAAGAGTGAAGACTGGAGCGAAACCGACCATTTTACGCTATACAATGCAGATGGAACGGTAGATGTGAAAACTGCTTTATGCGGTTCGCGCCTTCGCGGCAACTCCACGCAGAACTTCCCGAAACTTCCTTTTGCGCTTAAATTCAAAGATAAAGTGGGTATACAGGGACTGCCTACCGACAAGCGCTGGGAGCTGCTTGCCAACTGGATGGACCGCACTTCGCTGCGCAATGCTGTTGCTCTCGACATAGCTCATCGCACGGCCAGTGCACATACAGACGGCCTGGGATGGAGTCCTAATGGTGTGAATGTGGAACTGGTTATCAACGGACGTCATGTGGGAAACTATTTTCTGTGTGAGAAAGTGAAGATTGATGCCGACCGCGTGAATATCAAGGACTGCTATGAGGACGTTGTGGACGGTGGCAACGAGAATCCTTCTGTTGCCGACTGCGGTTATCTGCTTGAGTTCGACGACGCTATGGATGAGGTCAACTGTTTCCGTACAGACCGCGGACTGCCTGTCATGTTTAAGGATGAAGTGCCGGAAAACGGAACGCTGTTTAATGCCATAAAAGATAAGATTGAGACAATTGAGCAGAATCTGGAAAACGGCAACTACTCTGAAGCCTACAAGCAGCTGGACATCAACTCCGTCATTGACTATTTCTTTGTGCAGGAACTTACGTTCAACGATGAATACAAGCATCCTAAGAGCGTATATATGTACATCGACGGCGAGGATAAGTTGACAGCAGGCCCGGTGTGGGACTTCGACTGGCAGACGTTTATCATTCCGGATCAGGTGCGTGCCTACGGCGGAACTTACGACTGCCGTAACACGGACGAGTGGCTGTATGGAGCTTCGGCGTTGGCCGAAAAACAGTGGCCATGGGGAAATCCTGATTATGTCAACGACAAGCCCTATATGTGGTATCCGCTTCTGTTTAAAGACCCGACGTTCAGAAGTAGCTTACAGACACGCTGGACGGCTGTTTATGCAGCCCTGCAGGCTGTAGTGGCAGAGATAGACCGGCTGGCACTTCAGAATCGTCTTTCAGATAAGTTCAACTCGGCAATGTGGCCTACCACACGCACTCTGAAAAACGAGTGTGGCGCTGCGTTCAACGGTGATGAGGATATGACCTTCGACCAGGCAATACAGTCGATGAAGAAGGCATATACAGACCGTCTGAACTGGATGAACGCGCAGATAATAAGTGGAAGTTTCGTGACAGACGCAGACTAATGAAAATATCTAACGAATAAAAATTCATAATATGATTAAAAGAACAATCGCGGCAGCCATTGTAGTATTGGCTGCAGGTTCAGCCTTTGCCCAGGCTGAACAAAAGACCAGTTCCACAGAATATGTGGAATACAGCTCAAGTAAATATAAAGTGGAGACAAACGGCTTCTGGAGCAACTGGTTTGTCAGTGTTGGCGCTGGTGGTCAGGTCTACTTTGGCGACCATGACCGTCAGGCTTCGTTTGGCGACAGAATTTCGCCGGCTCTCGATGTAGCTGTTGGCAAGTGGTTCTCGCCGAGCATAGGCGTAAGGCTTATGTATAGCGGCCTTTCGGTTAAGGGTGCCACACAGAAGGGATCTTTGGCTCACAGCACCGGTGAGGATGTGCCCGGAAAGGGAGGCAACGGCTATTGGCTGGAGAAGCAGAAGTTTAATTACTTCAACTTCCATGCTGATGTGCTGTTCAATCTCTCTAACATGATATGTGGCTACAATGAGAAGCGCCTGTATAACCTCAGCGCTTACGGAGGTCTCGGTGTGATGCACGTGTCAGAAGAGCCGTCAGCCACAGACATATCAGCACACTTCGGTCTTCTTAACACCTTCCGTCTGTGTTCTGCTCTGGACCTCAACCTTGACCTGCGCGGAACGCTGGTTAACGATGAGTTCGACGGCGAGGGCGGAGGCCGCGGCGGAGAAGGTATGTTCACTGTTGCAGTTGGTCTTACCTATAAGTTTAAGCCGCGCGGCTGGGAGCGCAGCAAGGTCGTTACACGCACTGTGTATAACAACGACGAAATCAACGCCATGCGTGAGCAGCTCAACCGCATGAGTGAGGAGAACGCACGCTTGCAGGAAGCTCTCAACCAGAATGACAAGGAGAAGGCTGAGACCATAGTTAAGCAGATAACATCTGCCAACCTCATCGTGTTCCCGATAGGCAAGAGCACCTTGTCTAATCAGGCTCGCGTAAACCTCGGCATGCTTGCAGAGGTAATCAAGCAGGGCGATCCTTCAACGGTTTACACCATCACCGGATATGCTGATGCCGGAACCGGAACCAAGGCCGGCAACGAGCGTCTGAGCAAGAAGCGTGCTGAGGCTGTATATAACTGCCTGGTAAAAGAGTTTGGTGTTAACAAGTCACAGCTCCAGATTGACTATAAGGGCGGTGTGGACAATATGTTCTATGACGACCCGCGCATGAGCCGTGCCGTAATCACCAAGACAAAGTAAATATATCTGTCTGACTTGTTGCGATGCGTACCTGCGTCAGCAACGCAGTGGCGCGAGGGTGTGGCAAGGAGTCAGGGCTGGTTAGCTCATTTTATTGCAGTCGGATTTGCTCTGCTGCCTGAATGTGTTTTCGGGCATACAGTGTCAAGTCTGGTATGAGTTTGTCTGTTTCTATAGCCCCTCTTCGTACACATCCTCGTTTTCTAATTGAAAGTTTTGTGTTCAATCCCATTTGCTGTCTTTTTGGCAGTGAATGGGATTTTTTGTTTTCGGGAGTTTCATCTGTCCGCCATGATTCTGATGGGGCATGCCGAGAACATGATCAAACGGCAATGGAAACAAAACGGCTGGCTGAAAGCATGGACGCCCAAAACAGATAACGCTATCTGCGGGCTGATGGCAGATTCGCGTTTAAGGGCCTGCATAAGGCTTATGTGACTGATATGCCGTTGCCTGACGGAAAAGCCGTCAGAAGGCGCAGAAATGCTCCGTGCGGGCATGCTGCATAGGGGAGTCTGTGCCGGCCATGCGTGCTGAGGTTATGTCATTGTGCATATCCATGCCGCATCAGAGTTGCTCATGCCGATAAAGTTGCCGGTTGAACTGCATTATGCTTAATGATTTTTTTGAGACGTGCCTTGAAGGTATACCGGCGCGCTGTGTGAAAAAGTCAGTTGCTTTTCTGTTGTTTTGGCTTAGCTGCATCGTAGGTTTTTCTGCACGATTAGACGATGGAGTATATGCAATAAAAAGGAGTACCGTTTGGTACTCCTCTGTGATCCGTTTGGGGCTCGAACCCAAGACCCCAACATTAAAAGTGTTGTGCTCTACCAGCTGAGCTAACGGATCATCTTATCCATTCGTTTTGTAAAGCGAGTGCAAAAGTACGGCTTTTTTCTTAAACTACCAAATTATTTTTCAATTTTTTTAGTTTTTCTTCGTTTTGCACCTTTTCATGACCTTCTTTGGTGATGTATCGCTGATAATAGGCTATGAGGATGGTGGTGAGGGGCAGGGCGATGATGAGGCCGATGAAGCCCAGCAGGGTGCCCCATACGGAGAGCGACAGCAGCAGTATGGCAGGGTTGAGGCCCATGGCCTTGCCCATGATTTTTGGCGTTACCACCATGTCGCTTATTATCTGCACTATGCAGAACACGGCCACGGCTCCTGCCAGTATTATCCAGAAGTTCTGTCCTGTGTCGGCAGCCTTGAGCAGGGCAAGGAACACCGTAGGGATGAGCGCGAAGGTGTGCAGATAGGGCACAAGGTTCATTATGCCTATCATTATGCCGAGGCCTATGGCCATGGGAAAGTCTATTATGGTGAAGCCTATGCAGAACATGATGCCCATGCAGAGTGACACGAGCGACTGGCCGCGTATGTAGTTGTTGAGCTCGCGCTCCACGTCGCCCATCAGCTCCTGCCAGAACGGGCGCACCTTCTGCGGGAATATCTTTATCCATTTGGTGGTGAGCGCCTCATAGTCGAGCAGGATGAAGAACATGTACATGAGCGTTATGAGCGATGCCACCACGCTTATGATGATGTTGGCCGTCTGTCCGAGCACGCTGAATAGCTTTGGCATGGCACTCCTGATGGCCTCTGTTACGTCTTTCTGCTTGAAGAACTGGTGTATCTCGTGGCGGTTGTCCTCAATCCATTGCCTTATGGTGCTGGGAAAGTTGTTTATGTGCGTCGTCTTGTGCAGATAGCGCGAGAGCACCTCGCCCAGCTTGTCGAACTGTTCTATCATCGGCGGAACTATGAGATAGAATATCCCCCCGATGACGGCAATGACGAAAATCAGCGCGACGATGATGGACAGCGCCCTTGTGGGCACGTGCATCTTGTACTGGACAAACTTTACGATGGGGTAGAGCAGATAGGCCAGCAGCCATGCCACGAAGAACGGCAGCAGCACGTTGCTCAGATAGTTGGTTATGAACAGCACGGCGCCGACAAGCAGGGCTATGAGCATCCAGCGTATGAATTTGTCGAAAGTGATTTTCTCTTCAAGCATATTTTATCGTGTCAATGTGTTTTGTCCTTGTTTTTGTCTTCCTCAAGCGCCTTGCGGTAACATTCGCGGCAGAGCGGCTCATATTCGGCCTGCTCGCCGAGCATCACGCGCTTCTCGTTGTTCACGAGACGGTGGCTGACGTAGGCCAGCGCGCCGCATCTTACGCAGATGGCATGCACCTTAGTCACTTCGTCGGCAATGGCGCACAGGGCGGGTATGGGGCCGAAGGGCACGCCCTTGAAGTCCATGTCGAGTCCGGCCACGATGACGCGTATGCCCTTGTTGGCAAGTTCGTTGCATACGGCCACGAGTCCGTCGTCGAAAAACTGCGCCTCGTCGATGCCCACCACGTCGATGTCTGACGACAGCAGCAATATCGACGAAGACGAGTCGACCGGCGTGCTCATTATGGAGTTGCGGTCGTGGCTGACCACCTCAATCTCAGAATATCGCGTGTCGAGGGCGGGCTTGAAAATCTCCACTCTCTGCTTTGCAAACTCGGCGCGTTTAAGCCTTCTTATAAGTTCTTCGGTCTTGCCCGAGAACATCGATCCGCACACAACTTCTATTCTTCCAGGGCGGTGTGCCTCGCCTGCCAGATTGTTGTTCATTATGGCGCAAAATTACAAAGACGTTTTAAAAATTGCAAAGAAATATAGCGTTTTTTTGCACTCATGGATTATTTAACTTATATTTGTGGCGAATTATGGGCTTGTTATATATAGTACCCACACCGGTGGGAAATATGGAAGATATGACGCTCAGGGCCATACGCATCTTGAAGGAGGCCGACCTGGTTTTGGCTGAGGACACCCGCACGTCGGGCGTACTTCTCAAGCATTTTGAGATAAAGAACCAGCTCTATGCCCACCACAAGTTTAATGAGCACGGCACGTCAGCGTCGATAGTGGAGCGGCTTAAGGCCGGAGCCACGGTGGCTCTGATAAGCGATGCCGGCACTCCCGGCATAAGCGATCCGGGATTCTTCCTGGTGAGAGAGGCTGTCAGTGCAGGTGTAACGGTGCAGTGTCTTCCCGGCGCCACGGCTTTTGTGCCGGCTTTGGTGTCATCGGGACTGCCTTGCGACAGATTCTGTTTCGAAGGCTTCCTGCCTCAGAAGAAGGGGCGCGCAACCAGGCTTGACAGTCTGCGCGAAGAGACCCGCACGATGATATTCTATGAGTCGCCCTACAGAGTGCTGAAGACTCTCGAGCAGTTTGCCGAATATTTTGGCGAAGACCGCAGGGCAAGCGCCTGCCGCGAGATATCCAAGATACACGAAGAGAGCGTGCGCGGCACACTGGCGGAGCTTATAGCCCATTTCAAGGAAACCGAGCCGCGCGGCGAGTTTGTCATCGTGGTGGCCGGCAAGAACGTTAAAGAAAGGAAACCTAATAATTAATAGCATTATGAAAAAGGTATTATTTTTCGCGGCATGTTTTATGGCTTTGGTCGCATGTAACAACGAGAAAACAGGTTCTAATCTGCCTCAGGTAAGCCAAACAGACTCTTTACAGAAGATTATAGAGCAGAAGGACAATGAGATAAACGACATGATGGGAATCCTGAATGATATTGATGAGGGCTTCCGTCTGATTAACGAGGCTGAAAACAGGGTGAGCGTGGCCAAGGACGGCGAGGGTGCCGACAAGAAGCAGCGCATACGCGAGAACATCCAGTTCATACAGCAGCGCCTGGCACAGAACCGTGAGCTGATAGAGAAGCTGCGCAAGCAGGTCAGCGAGAGCTCTGTTAAGGGTGAGGAAATGAAGCGCACAATCGAGAATCTGGTTAAGCAGCTTGAGGACAAAGACCACCAGCTGAAAGATCTCCGCGCACAGCTCGAGGCAAAGGACATACATATCGAGGAGCTCGACATGACAATCAACTCGCTCAACAAGGATGTAAGCAACCTGAAGGGTGAGAGCGAGCAGAAGTCGCAGACAATAAGCAATCAGGACAAGCAGCTCAACACGGCATGGTATGTGTTCGGAACAAAGAAGGAGCTGAAGGAACAGCAGATCCTGGTTAACGGCAAGGTGCTGCAGGGCAACTTCAACAAGAGCTACTTCACAAAGATAGACATCAGAAACTTCAAGGAGCTGAAGCTGTATTCTAAATCGGCAAAACTCCTTACGATGCACCCGTCAAGCAGCTACAAGCTTGAGCGCGACTCTAAAGACCAGTATGTGCTGCGCATAACAAATCCGCAGATATTCTGGAGCACAAGCAAGTATCTCGTGGTGCAGGTTAGATAAATATTGGCAGAATAATTCAGAGAACACATTTTTCTGACTTCTGCGTCAGCATTGTTGGCGGGCAGTATCCGGCACGGGTATTGCCCGCCAATTTTTTGTGCCATACGTTTTGGGTAATCCCAAATCGGGTTGTTAGCATTCGGTCTGGATTTTTGCTTTATATTGAGTGGATTTTTGTAAGATTTTTCGCAGGCATAGCGGGCTATGTCAAGAAATATCTTACAAAAAGACGCCAATAGAAACAAGAAGACAGGCTGAAAGCATGATGCACAAATTTGATAAAGTTATGTGCGGTCTAATGGCAGATTTTGGTTGAAGCTATGTGCTGAATTAGCAGCTCCGCATACCAGTTTCATGCCGCTCCGTGCATGGCTTTATTTCGGCACGGTAAGGCATGAAACAGGGCGAACGGCGTTTTAGCTGTTATAAGTCATTCGTTTGCGATAAAAAACTCGGCCACTTTTGCATCAAAAGTGGCCCATTTACGGGTCGTAAACGATAGGTTAATGATTTGAAACATATATGCATCGTTTTGCTTAACATCCGTGTTGAATTAATTGAGAATTATGTTGGACATTAAGTAAAACAGCCCATTTCCCTTTCAGATTTTTGCCCTTTTTAAAGTCAAAGCCGTTTTGACCTCCACGGATTCTGATTTTTATCCCAAATCTAGGTTATAATTCAGCATATATTATTTCTTTATATTTAGTGGATTTTCGTTTGCTTTTTCGTAAGCACAGCAGGCTATGTCAATAAAAGGCAGACGAAAATACTACAATAGGAAACAAGAATACGGTCTGAAAGCATGAATGCACAAAACTAGATAAAATTATATATGGCCTGATGATGACGGACTGACGTTTATCTCTTTCCCTTGAAAAACTCCTGCATGAGGGTTCTGCATTCCTCCTCAAGCACGCCTGCAGTAACTTCGGCTTTAGGGTGAAGAGCCTTTGGAGCGTAGATGTGAAATCCGCGCTTGTCGTCGCTTGCACCGTAAACCACTCGCTTTATCTGTGCCCAGCCGATGGCTCCGGCGCACATGGGGCACGGCTCAACGGTTACGTAAAGCGTGCAGTCGGTGAGATACTTGCCGCCCATGAAGTTCTCGGCAGCCGTTATAGCCTGCATTTCGGCGTGTGCTGTTACGTCGCACAGCGTTTCTGTAAGGTTGTGGGCACGCGAAACTATGCGGTCGTTACACACGATGACGGCTCCTATAGGTATTTCGCCGGCCTCTCCTGCCGCCTCTGCTTCGGCCAGAGCCTTGCGCATAAACTGTTCGTCCTTCTTCTGTTGTGGCTCCTGCTTGTTGTCTTCGTGGTTGTTAAAGCCGTTGTTTGTCATATCTTTGTTTTTGTGCAAAAATACAACATTTCGCAATAACAGCCTTTGATGTATAGCAGAAAAGTTGTATTTTTGCATTACAGCCGCGGCATTGCAGTTGCTGAAGACGTTGCTGCACGGCGGCTCAACATTTCAAAACAACATGAAAAACTCATGGCAGAGCATAACAATATAGGCCGTTGGGGCGAGCAGAAGGCAGCCGAATATCTTGAGCAGCACGGCTTCAGGATAATATGGCGCGACTGGCGCGACGGCCACCGTGACATCGACATTGTGGCAATCGACGCTGACTGTCTGGTGGTTGTTGAGGTGAAGACCAGGCGCAATGCCGACTTTATGGCGCCCGAACAGGCTGTCGACGCCCGAAAGATACGCAACCTAAGTTTGGCTGCGGCAAAGTTTGTCAGGGCCAACAACATAGAGATGCCCGTGCGCTTCGACATCGTGTCGGTTACGGGCGTGCCCGGCGGGCCGTGCGAGATTAACCATATTGAGGATGCTTTCTTACCCCTGTCTTATTGAAAAATGGAAGATATAAAGATAATAAAGGTTGACGAAACCAGCTCGACAAATGTTCTTATGCGCGAATACTCCGGCGAAGAAGGCCGGCTGATGACCGTGGGCGTTGCCGCCTTTCAGTCGGCAGGGCGCGGTCAGGGCGAAAACAAGTGGGAGAGTGAGCGCGGCAAGAACCTTACGTTCAGCATAAAGGTTTATCCCGTGGCGTTGCCGGTTATGCGCCAGTATGTCATGCTCGAGGCCGAGTCGTTGGCCATACGTGACGCTCTTGCCGGATATGTCGACGACATCACGATAAAATGGCCGAACGACATTTACTGGTGCGACAAGAAAATCAGCGGAACGCTCTCTGAATGTACTATCAGCGGAAGCCACGTAGGCAGCTGTATTCTCGGCACGGGGATTAATCTCAATCAGCGTGAGTTTGTGAGCGATGCGCCCAATCCGGTATCGTTGTCTCAGATATTGGGACGCGACATTGACGCCGATGAGGTGCTCGGTGTGCTTCTCCGCCGTTTCGAGGTTTATCTCGGCATGGTCAATGAGGGCCGTTATGACGAGGTGGCGTCGCTTTATTCTGCCGCTCTCTATCGCCGCAGCGGCCGTCATGCCTATAAGGATGCCGGCGGCGACTTCATGGCGGAGCTTGAATGTATCGAGCCTGACGGCCATCTTGTTCTTCGGCGCGATGACGGCAGCCTGAGCAGATATGCGTTTAAGGAGGTGAAGTATGTTTTATAATGAAGTAGTTAAAGTAGTTAGAAGTAGTTAAAGGAGTTAAAGTCATATGCATTGTAGATAAAAACATTACTGGTAAGACAGTAAATATTATTTTTAACGCAGCATCAATTTTTAATTATACAAATATTGCTGACTGCACAGAATAAAGATATTGTCACAAAGCACATACAGCAACAAAGCATATGGCTTTAACTACTTTAACTACTTCTAACTCCTTTAACTCCTAAACGATAAATAATTATGGCAAAGTACAAAAGAATTTTATTGAAACTTAGTGGCGAAAGCCTGATGGGAAAACAGAACTTCGGCATCGACCCGGAGCGTCTCGGCGACTATGCGCGCCAGATAAAGGAAGTGCACGAGATGGGTGTGCAGATTGGTATCGTTATCGGAGGCGGCAACATCTTCCGCGGACTCAGCGGTGCCGGCAAGGGCTTCGACCGCGTTAAGGGCGACCAGATGGGTATGTGCGCAACGGTTATCAACTCGCTCGCATTAAGCTCAGCTCTCGGTGCTGTAGGCGTTAAGACAAAGGTGATGACGGCTATACGCATGGAGCCGATAGGTGAGTTCTACAGCAAGTGGAAGGCCATCGAGGCTATGGAGGCCGGCTATGTGTGCATATTCTCTGCGGGAACAGGCTCTCCTTACTTTACAACAGACACAGGCTCGTCGCTCCGCGGTATTGAGATTGAGGCCGACGTTATGCTCAAGGGTACACGCGTTGACGGCATCTACACTGCTGACCCGGAGAAGGATCCTACTGCAGTGAAGTTTAAGGACATCACTTACGATGAGATTTATACACGCGGACTGAAGGTGATGGACCTTACTGCCACAACAATGTGCAAGGAGAACAACCTGCCTATCTATGTGTTCAACATGGACGTTGTGGGCAACCTGAAGAAGGTTATGGACGGCGAGGAGATAGGTACGCTGGTTCACAACTGATAGCATTATAAATGCACAAGCCGCTTACGCTGCTGTCTTATTTGCATCTTTTTTATGCTTGAACGGCAGGCTGCACGATACGTAGGCAGGCACATCCGTTGAAATTGAGGATGTATCTTCATTAATATAAAAAAGAAGCCGTTGCCTCTTTGCGCATAAATGTCTGTGCTTGAGGCAACGGCTTCTTCTTTTTTTATGTCTTAAAGGGCTTACATGTCGAGAGTAATGCCCTTGTTGTCAATCTTCTTATATTCTTTTCCGTTCACTGTTACGTTTGCTGAGTTACGTGCGCTGAAGGTCTTTCCCTTCGACTTGACGTTGATGTCCTGCAGCTTAACGCCGTCAGTGTTGTTGATTACGATGCCCTCTTTGGCGTTGTTTACCTCGAGGTCGGTTATCGTTATGTTCTTCACCGGCATCTCGGGCAGTCCGTTGAAGTAGGCTGCACGGCGCGCAGTGCGGCATATTACATGGTTGATGTTGATGTCGCGGAAGCAAGGTGTTGTCTCGTCCACCTTTATCTTCTTCACGTTCTGCTGCTTTGCCTCGTCGCCGTCAGCAAGAGCCTCTACAGCCGACTTGCCTCCGTAGTAGAGGTCGAAGGTTATTGCGTCGGTCTGAATGTCGAACATTGAGATGTTGTTGATGTAGATGTTCTCAACCACGCCGCCGCGTCCGCGTGTGCTCTTGAAGCGCAGGCCCACGTCAGTGCCGAGGAACTGGCAATCGGAAACATAAATGTTCTTCACGCCGCCGCTCATCTCGCTGCCAACAACAAAGCCGCCATGGCCCTTGAATACGGTACAACCGTTAATCAGTACGTTCTCGCAGGGTATTCCGCGCTTGCGTCCGTCGGCGTCCTTACCGCTCTTGATGCAGATGCCGTCGTCGCCAACGTCGAATGTAGAGTTCACAACCAGCGCATTCTTGCATGACTCAAGGTCGAGTCCGTCGCCGTTCTGTGCAAATGCCGGGTTTCTTACCTGCACATCCTCTATCAGCACATTCTCGCACATCAGCGGATGAATGTTCCATGAAGGAGAGTTCTGGAAGATTACGCCGTTGAGCCATACGTTCTTGCAACTTACGAGGTTTACCATTACGGGACGCAGGAAGTGCCTGATGCTATGCCATTCGGCGTCGCTCAGATTACCCTTGGGCACGTTCATGTTGCTCATTGAGTCGCCTTTAAGCGCACCTTCAGAAGGGAACCAGAACTTAGGGTTCTTGAATGCTCCGCCACGTGAAGTAAACTCTTTCCATTGCTTGTCGGTAACCTTCTCGCGTTTCACCGGGCGCCAGTATTCGCCGTTGCCGTCTATCACTCCGGCTCCGGTTATCGCCACGTTTACAAGGTTGTGCCCCGATATGGGCGACTGGCAGCGGCGTGTGTTCAGTCCTTCGAACGACGCATCTATAAGCGGATAGAGGTCGATGTCGGGCGAGAACAATATCACTGCACCCTTGTTGAGGTGAAGGTTGATGTTGCTCTTGAGAGTTATAGGACCGGTGAACCACACACCCTGCGGCACAACGAGCTTGCCGCCGCCCTTTTTCTCAAGTGCCTCAATGGCCTTGGCAAAAGCATCGGTACAGAGCGAAGATCCGTCGCCTTTAGCTCCGAAGTCTTTCAGGTTAACCTCGTTGTCGGGAAACACGGGGGCTGTAACCTGTTCCATCTTGAAGGGCAGATTCTCATACAGACAGCTGTATTTGTCTGTGCCGGTGGCGCTTGCACCAAGTGTAAGCAGGCATGCGCACACCAAAAAGAAGATTTTTCTCATTTATTTTTATTGGTTTAAGTTAGTAGATTCATGTAGTTTTATTATTGCCGGGAGGGCCACAGGAGCTATTTCTCCTCTTCATAGTCGACATATTCTCCTTCGTTTTTCGAGAATATCTTGCGGTTCATCTCGTCGGGCGTGCGCCGGTCGATAATTATTTCGTCGTCGCCTGATGTCTGTCGGTACTGCTGCCGGCCCTGTCCGTTGCCGTTGTCCTGGCCCCTGAAGCCCTTAAACTGTTTCTTCACACTGTGGAAAGTGCGGTATATCTTGTAGGCAACCACGCCTACGACGATGAATATTCCGAGCAGTATTATGAATAAGAAGTTTAATAAAGCAGCAATCATTATTTGTTCTTTGAATTAAGATAAACCGATAATATTACATACCATGCGATTATTATGGCGAAGGCCGAGATGCCGAAGATGATGAGCAGCGGCACACAGGTTATAAGGAAAATGTATTTAACCTCGTTGCCTTTCCATCCCCATTGCTTAAACTTAAGGGCAAACATCGGTATCTCGCTCACCAGCACATAGCTGCAAAGGAAAATAAGCAATATTACGGCCGGCACCATCCACGGCGACGACTCGAGCACGTCGGCAGCTCCCACGATGAGCGAGCCCCAGAACAGAGCGTTGGCCGGCGTGGGCATGCCTATGAACGATGTGGTCTGACGCTCGTCAAGATTAAACTTGGCAAGGCGCAGCGCCGAGAACGCAGCCATGACGAAAGCCACGAAGGGCAGCACCGGACGCAGCGGCTCGAGAAACGACGGATAGTCCATCACGCCGAGCTGATAGAACACCATCGTGGCCGGCGCCATGCCGAACGTGATGTCGTCGGCAAGCGAGTCGAGCTCCTTTCCGATTGGCGACGACACCTTTAGCAGGCGTGCGCTCATGCCGTCGAAGAAGTCGAACACGGCACCCAGGATGATGAACGTCAGCGCCATCTTGGGCTGTCCGCCGAAGGCGTAAGCCGTGGCTATGCAGCCCGAGATAAGGTTGCAGCACGTGATAGTGTTCGGAATATTTCTTACTATGATGTTTGCCATAACGTAGCGTAGTTATCGGCCGTGTACTTTCATTCGCAGAAAGGGCGGCTGTTATGTTTATTTAAGCCGTGCAATAATCGTGCGGTTGCCTGTTGTAGCCTGTCCCATCTTCACGCAAACCTCAGTTCCGAGTGGCAGATACACGTCAACGCGCGAACCGAACTTGATAAATCCGAGATGCTCGTCGATGTAGCAGTCTTCTTCAGGCTTGGCGTAGGTTACGATGCGTCGTGCCACCGCACCTGCTATCTGGCGGCACAGCACTTCGGTGCCTTCGGGAGTCTCGAGCATCACGTCGGCGTGCTCGTTCTCCTCGCTGGCCTTTGGCAGCCATGCCTTGTGGTAGTTGCCGTTCTGATGATGAACGAATTTCACTTTGCCGTCAACCGGGAACCAGTTGGCGTGAACGTTGAACAAGCTCATAAAGATGCTTATCATGAGACGTTTGTCGTGAAAGTACTCATCTTCAAAAACCTCCTCGATAACCACCACTTTTCCGTCTGCCGGAGCCACTACCACCTTCTCGGTCTCGCCGTCGAAGTAGCGCTTGGGGCATCTGAAGAAGTTTACCACTATGGAATAGATTACGCCGAAGACGACGACAAAGCTCCAGAACGGAATTTTGTTGTCGACATAGAACCACAGAATCAAGGCTATGGCCACAAACGTAGTCAGTCCGTAGACCAGCGTGTCAGTGCCCTCTCGATGAAGTCTTACATTCTTAAGTTTCTTTATTCTTTTTCCCATAGTAAAGTTTGAAGTGGAAAATTATTTGCAAAGGTACGCCTTTTTTGTGTAATTGGCAAATTTTTTGCATTATTCTTTAATAAATACACATTGACCGGCAGCTGCGGCTTAATCGGCTGATAGTCCGATTTTTATTGTTTGCTCCGCTGTCCTGTTGCGGTTTTCGTTCTCGTTTGCTCCTTCTGCGGGTGTCCGGCTGAAGCGGCCGGGGCATGTCCTTGTTTCAGCTTTCGTGTGTCATGCCTTTTATGCTTGATGTCAGGCGTTGACGGTGTGTAATGTGATGCTGTGCGGATTCACATTGTCGCGATATTCGCCATGTCACCTTACATTCTGATTTTGCCTGACGCTCTCATTCTGAAGTATTTGAAAATAAAAATAATTCGGACGGAAATACGGGCTGAAATCGTGTGCAAACATAAATGTGTCGATATCAGAGTGTTGCATGGCTATGGCGGTTTGTGTGCATAAAATTTAGCCTAAAAACGGCTGAAATACCATGAAATTCGGGTTAAAACGGCTGCAAACCATAATGCCGGACGAGGCTTTTCAGCTTATAAAAGGTGCCCTTTCGCTGTGTAAGAGCATGCCTTTCGGTGAATTGTCTGCCGCTTTACGGTCTTTCAGGCATGTTTTTACGCTTAGGCGTTTCTATTTCGTCTGAAAATCAAGACATAATCATGATGACACAATGCAATTATAATGGCCGGTTTGCCTGTCAAAGTAACATCTCCGTCAACGCTCATGGCTGCTGCCGTGCGTGTGTCCGTGCGGTTGTCAGGGCGTGTGCGTGCATGTCGTATAAACATAAAAAACAATATGCATAAGATAATTTTCACATTATTATTTTGGCTGTTTCAGTTTTTCAGAATAACTTTGACGCTCTAAAAGCGCAAATGTAGTTTATGCAAGATTTCGTCCATTTACACGTACATACTTATTACTCCATTCTTGACGGACAGTCGAGCGTGCAGAAACTTGTAGACAAGGCTGTGGCCGACGGCATGAAGGGCATGGCCATAACCGACCACGGCAACATGTTCGGCATAAAGGAGTTTTACAACTACTGCAAGAAAGTCAACGGCAAGCTGAAGGCCGAGGGCAAGGAGCCTTTCAAGCCCATCTTCGGCTGCGAGATGTATGTGGCACGCCGTACAAAGGACGACAAGGAGAAAGAGAAGGGCGACATGGGAGGATACCACCTCATTGTGCTTGCAAAAAACTACAACGGATACAAGAACCTTATTAAGTTGGTTTCGCGCGCGTGGGTAGACGGCTATTACATGCGTCCGCGTACCGACCGCGCCGATCTTGAGAAGTATCACGAAGACCTCATCGTCTGTTCGGCATGTATAGCCGGCGAGGTGCCCGCAAAGATTCTCAAGGGCGACATGGAGGGGGCACGCGAGGCTATAGAGTGGTATCACCGCGTGTTCGGCGACGACTATTATCTCGAGCTTCAGCGCCACAGAGTCACCAATCCGCATCAGCGCGCCAACCGCGAGACTTATCCGTTGCAGGTGCGTGCCAACAAGGCTCTGATGGAGCTGGCGGAGGAGTATGGCATAAAGACCGTATGCACAAACGACGCCCACTTCGTTGACGAGGAGAACGCCGAGGCTCACGACCATTTGCTCTGTCTGTCTACGGGCAAGGACCTCGACGACCCTAACCGTATGCTCTATTCAAAGCAGGAGTGGTTTAAGACGCGCGAGGAGATGAACGCCGTGTTCAGCGATGTGCCCGAGGCACTTAGCAACACGCTCGAGATACTCGACAAGGTTGAGACCTACAGCATAGACCATGCACCTATCATGCCGTTCTTCCCCATACCCGAAGAGTTTGGTACGGAGGAGGACGTGCGCCGAAAATATTCAGAGAAACAGCTCTACGATGAGTTCACTACCGACGAGAACGGTGAAAATCCGCTGCCGCCCGAAGAAGGCGAACAGAAGATAAAGCGCCTCGGCGGCTACGAAAAGCTGTACCGCATAAAGTTTGAGGCCGACTATCTGGCCAAGCTTGCCTACGACGGAGCAAAGCGCCTGTATGGCGACCCGCTGCCCGAGGAGGTGGCAGAGCGAGTGAAGTTTGAGCTGCACATCATGAAGACGATGGGTTTCCCCGGCTACTTCCTTATCGTGCAGGACTTCATCAACTCGGCGCGCGACGAGCTCGGAGTGATGGTTGGCCCGGGACGTGGCTCGGCCGCCGGTTCGGTTGTTGCCTACTGTCTTGGTATTACGAAGATAGACCCTATTAAATACGACCTTCTGTTTGAGCGTTTCCTCAACCCCGACCGTATATCGTTGCCCGATATCGATACCGACTTCGATGATGACGGACGCGGAAAGGTGCTCGAATGGGTGGAAGACAAATACGGACACGACAAGGTGGCGCACATCATCACCTACGGCACCATGGCCACAAAGAACTCCATTAAGGACGTGGCGCGCGTGGAGAAGCTGCCGCTCGACGTGTCTAACCATCTGTGCAAGGCCATCCCCGACCGTCTGCCCGACGGCCTGAAGATGAACCTGCCCAACGCCATTAAGTGCGTGCCCGAGCTGCGCGAGGCTGAGGCAAGTCCCGACCCGCAGCTCAGCAATACGATAAAATATGCAAAGATGCTTGAGGGCACCGTGCGCGGAACGGGTATACACGCCTGCGGAACCATCATCTGCCGCGACGCAATCAGCGACTGGGTGCCCGTCAGCACGGCCGAAGACAAGTCGGACCCGGGCCACAAGCTCCTTGCCACACAATACGACGGACACGTCATCGAGGAGACCGGACTGATAAAGATGGACTTCCTCGGACTCAGCACATTGTCCATATTAAAGGAGGCTGTAGAGAACATACGCTTCACGCAAGGCATAGAGGTAGACCTCGACAACATACCTATCGACGACGAGCTTACCTATAAGCTCTATCAGGAAGGCCGCACCGTGGGCACATTCCAGTTTGAGTCGGCCGGCATGCAGAAGTATCTGCGCGAGCTTAAGCCTACCGTATTTGAGGACCTCATAGCCATGAACGCCCTCTATCGCCCCGGACCTATGGACTACATCCCCTCGTTCATTGCCCGAAAGAACGGCAAGGAGGAGATAAAGTATGATATTCCCTGCATGGAGAAATATCTGAAGGACACTTACGGCATCACGGTGTATCAGGAGCAGGTCATGCTTCTGTCGCGTCAGCTTGCCAACTTCACCCGAGGCGAGAGCGACGCCCTGCGTAAGGCCATGGGTAAGAAGAAGAAGGACATCGTAGACGCCATGAAGCCTAAGTTTATCGAGGGCGGAAAGAAAAACGGACACGACCCGAAGGTGCTCGAGAAGATATGGGCCGACTGGGAGAAGTTTGCTTCTTACGCCTTCAACAAGAGTCACGCCACGTGCTATTCGTGGGTGGCCTATCAGACGGCCTATCTCAAGGCCCACTATCCGGCAGAATTCATGGCAGGCAACATGAGCCGATGCCTTAACGACATAACGAAGATAACCAAGCTGATGAACGAATGTCAGGCCATGGGCATAGCCTGCATGGGCCCTGACGTTAACGAGAGTCGCCAGAAGTTCAGTGCCAACAAGAAAGGCGAGGTGCGCTTTGGCCTCGGAGCCATCAAGGGCATGGGCGACGCCGCTGCTCAGGCCATCATCGACGAGCGCGAGAAGAACGGACAGTATAAAGACATATTCGACTTTGTGCAGCGCGTCAATCTCTCGGCCGTTAACAGTAAGGCGCTCGAGAGCCTTGTGCTCAGCGGAGCGTTCGACGGCTTCAAGATCAAGCGCGAGAGCTTCTTTGCGCGCAATCCTGACGGCCGCACGTTCCTCGAAACCCTTATGCGCTACGGACAGGTGTATCAGCAGGAGAAAAACGAGTCGCGTCAGTCTCTGTTCGGAGCGATGGAAGAAGTGGAGATAGCCACGCCCGCCATACCTCAGGCTGAGTCGTGGAGCGCCATAGAGAAGCTTAACCGCGAGCGCGACCTCGTGGGCATATACCTCTCGGCACATCCGCTCGACGAGTTTGAGTTTATCCTCAAGAACCTTTGCAACACCCAGTGTCAGGAGCTCAACGACCGCATCGAGCTGTCAAAGAAGCAGGAGGTGGTGCTGGGAGGCATCGTCACGGCCGTTAGAAGCAAATACACCAAGACCGGCAAGCCCTGCGGCTTTGTCACCATTGAAGACTTCGACGGCTCGGGCGAGCTGGCCCTGTTCGGCGAGGAGTGGGGCAAGTGGCGCGGAATGCTTATCGAAGGCTGCACGGTCATGGTCAAGGCACAGTTTGTGCAGCGCTTCCGCAACAGCGACATGATGGAGATGCGAATAACCGACATACAGTATCTGCAGACCGTAAAGGACACACAGATAGAGAAGATAACCATATCGCTCGAGGCTGACAAGCTGGACGACACCACCGTGTCCGACCTTGTTACGATAATAAAAGACGCGCCGGGCACCACGCAGTTGTTCTTCCAGGTGCGCGAGACGAGCAACAGCAAGCCCTTTGTGCTGCGCAGCCGCAAGGAGAAGATAGACATCAGCAAGGAACTGATATCCTTTATTAAAGGATGCGAGGCGCTCGACTATAAAATAAACTGACAAATATAATTGCCCGCCACGATGTGTGACAATTGGCCGCAAAGGCTCTGTCAGAGAAAATATGGCATAATGTTTGTTGGCAAAACAGTAGAAGACAAAACCTAATTATTAACATAATAAATTACAAAAGAAAGATGGAAAAAATTACAACAGAGAACTTTGAGAGTCTGAAGAATGGCGCACTGCCTTTAGTAGTTGATTTCTGGGCTACATGGTGTGGTCCTTGCCGTGCCATCGCACCTATCGTTGAGGAGCTGGCTAACGAGTACGAAGGCAAGATCGTTGTTGGTAAATGCGACGTAGAGGAGAACGACGACATCGCCATGGAGTTTGGCATCCGCAACATTCCTACAATACTGTTCATCAAGAACGGTGAGGTTGTAGACAAGTTTGTAGGTGCAACAACAAAGGCAAAATTGCAGGAGAAGTTTGAGTCTCTGCTGTAATAACACGCCTGAAGATATTTTTTAGTGCGGAGCGGCTTTAATGTTATTAATGCCGCTCCGCATTTTTTGTATGTCATAGCATGGCTGCGTGCATGGCACGGGCTGGGTGCGGCGCTTTGTGATTTTGTGTTTTTCTGAAAAAAAAGCAACTGCGGCATGCAGTATTTTCGTCCTTTTTATATCATATATAAAGGGCACCTGCGGCGCCCGGCACGTAGATATGGAAACAGAAGAACTTGTCAGAAGATGTAAGGATGGTGACAGAGGTGCCTTGGCGCTTCTGTATCAGACCTATTCCGGCAGGTTGTTCAGGCTTTGCGCAGATATCGTTAAAGACAAAGACGCAGCCCGGGACCTGCTCCACGACGGCTTCATCATAATATTCTCGTCGATAGGCTCGCTGCGCAGTCCTGCCCGCCTTGAGGCATGGATGAGCAGGGTGATGGCCAATCTTGCCGTGAAATATCTCAACGACAGAAAGAACCGGCCTGTGGCCGGAGCTGTGGCAGACGTGCCTGTTGAGGCTGAAGAAGGGCAAGGCGGGTGCGACATTCCGTTTGATGAGCTTATGCGCATGATCGACATGCTGCCCGAAGGCTACCGCAACGTGTTCCGCCTGTCGGTGCTCGAAGGCCTGTCGCACGACGAGATAGCCCGTATGCTAGGCATCAGGCCTCGCACGTCGTCTTCGCAGCTGCTCAGGGCACGTGTCAGTTTGCAGAAGATGATAACAGCCTACAGAGCCCGCCTCGTTCTGCTTTTGGCTGCAGTGGCCGTTTCAGTAGTGACGTTATTGCTCCGGCAGCCGTTCAGACGGACGACCGGAGTTGACGTGGCGTCTGTCGGCACAGCCCGTCACGCAGCCGGTGGCAGCTGTGCAGGCCCCGTGGCAGATATGCATGCCGCACCGTCGGCAGACGGAAATGTCGCGCAGAGTCTCCATGCTGAAGACTCTCTTGGCGCAGGGCTTTGTCTGGCTTGTACTGCCGACACCTTGCGTGCTGATGCCCTTGCCGAAAGTGTTGACGCCCTGTGCCGCATTGCCGGCAGCGGATCGGCCGTAGCTGTTGAGCCGTCGCCCGTCATGGCAGATGTGGCTCCTGTCGACACTTCATGTGTTAATGTCACAACAAAGAGCCATGACGGCTGGCTGCTCGGATTCAGTTCGATGATGGAAAGGGCGTCGGACGTGATAATGCCGCGTATAATCGAGGTTATAGAACATGCTGTAGGCTCGGGCACGAGGGTGGAGATTGAAACCTGGGAGCAGCTCGTACATTATCTCACTTATGATGTCGGCGAGAGTCTTGACCCGATAGAGCGCGACGTTCTTCTGCGCATAGCGCTTATGAACAGCGGCAAGATTGTTACGCACAAGAACTATGAAAAGCCGCTGCAGCTGGGGCTCAACTTCAACCGGCGTCTGTCTGACAGATGGAGCCTTGACATGGGACTGCGCGTTACACGGCACACCACCAACATGCTTACAGGCAGTTCTGACACGACAAACATCAGCGAGCGTCAGCGCATATTTTATGTCGGCATGCCCGTAAATGCCACTTACACGTTTATGAGGCGCGGCCGTATGTCTGCCTATCTGACTGCCGGCATGGCTATAGACGTTCCGTTCAGCGCAAAGTCAGACAAGCTTTACAACATCGACGGCAAGACAGAGTTCAGCAGGTCTGTTAGCCTTGGCTTCACCGGACTACAGTGGTCTGTGGGTGCTGGCGTCGGCATGGCTTATGAGATTGCGCCGCATCTCGAACTGTTCTTCAGTCCGCGTATAACGTGGTATATCCCTAACGGCAGCAAGGCCGAAACCCAGTGGACCGGCAAGCCCCTGCAGCTATCCCTGCCTTTCGGTATCCGCATCAGTTACTAAGCGCTGTCGGCTTTGAATAAAAGTTTTAAAAAAAACTCGTCACTCATCACATTCCGGTATAACACGCTGACAAACAATGCTTTATGGTGTGACGAGTTGAATTTTCAACTCGTCACATCCGTCACATATGGCCATATGAATATGTCGTTGTCCTTATTCCGGTTGACTTCAGACAGGCAATTTCCTGATTAAAGTTGACTCTGATAAGACTTATTACTGCCATCGGTTAACTTAAATACCCAAGTTTTCATCATATACAGCCCTGTAGGGACACACGCCAGGTGTGTCCAACTCACGCATTATCGAAAAAAAACTCCGCAATATATAATCAGGCATAAATATCTGTTATATTGTCAGTTACATTATAACGTCGACAAATCCTTGGGACAGCAATAAATCCGCATTATTCATCAAAATGATGTTACAGACTATAAAGTTTACACGTAATCGGGCTGTGGACGCACCTGGGGTACGCCCCTACGTTTACTATCAACAAGACTAATGACTTTAACTCCTGGCTCACCCTAGTGAGCGATAACTCCTTTAACTACTATAACTCCTAAAAAGAATCTACTTTAATTCCTAAAAAATCCCCCAAAAAATCCCCATGTGACGAGTTGAAATCTCAACTCGTCACACCATAAAGCCTTGATATTCATGAGATTAAGCGGCATTGTGACGAGTGATGAGTTTTTATTAAAAACTTTTTCCGTTATGCGGTGGGCGATGTAGAATGGTACATTCAGGTGTGCTCTTTTAATGTAAAAGCATACCTTTCGCATTGTCGTTTGCCGCATATTGGAGCCTGAAAGGTGCCCTTTGGCATTGCGAAAGGCCGTCTTTTGCAGTGCTTTTAAATCCAAACTTGTTATTATGATTCGGCCGGATAGCCGTTTGTCTTTATAAAATCGGGAAATGCGTGCAGTATTTTCTGCCGGCAGCACTCATTATGATTAGAACAAAAAGACAGAAAATATGCAGGCAAGACATTTGGACAGGCGCCGCTACTTCATGGAAGAGGCGGCAACGACAGAAAAATATTTTATACCATATCTCAGCCGTTTTATAGCTACGAGTGGGGTTAGAGTGCTTGAGGTGGGATGCGGCGAGGGAGGCAATCTGTTGCCGTTTGCGCGCAGGGCGTGCCGTGTTACGGGTGTGGATATGTCGGAACTGAGAATCAGACAGGCGCAGACTTACTTCAGGGAAGAAGGGGCCGCGGCTGAGCTGGTGTGCTGCGATATACTTGACTACGACTGCCGTGGCCGCAGCTTCGACCTTATCATAATGCACGACGTGGTGGAGCATGTGCCCGACAAGGCCGCACTGCTGTCAAAGCTCAGCTGCATGCTGGCTCCGCATGGTGCGGTGTTCGTAGCCTTTCCGCCGTGGCAGATGCCTTTTGGCGGCCATCAGCAGATAGCCCGCAGCCGGTTGTTGTCGCGCATGCCGTTTGTCCATCTCCTGCCTCGTGCCGTTTATGGACACGTGCTCAGGCTCTTTGGCGAAGACGACTTCACCGTAGGCGAGCTGATGTCAATAAGGCAGACGCGCTGCACGGTAGAGGCTTTCGGCCGTATTGCGGTGCGGGCGGGGTATGTCGTGGCCGACATGCGGCTGTGGATGATAAATCCTCATTATGAAACCAAGTTTGGCCTCAGGCCGCTGGTGCTGCCCTCGCCGCTGCGCATGCTGCCGTATGTCAGAAACTTTCTTTCCTCGTCGTGCTTCTATGTGCTGCGCCGCAGCTGACACCGCTGCCTGCGTTAGGGGCTGGTTCAGAACGTGGTGCCCTTAAAGATATTGCTCCGCTCAGGCTTCCACAACATTCCGCTCAGCGTCAGCTTGTTAGAGTTGAAGTTGGGCTGTATGCTGACGGTAGCCTTGTTGGCATCCTTCCATAGCGAAATGAACAGCTGCGCCGATATGCCTTTGCCCGATACATTCAGCCTTACGTAGGTGTTGCCCTTCTTGTCGGAGCTTATCTTATAGCCCGTAACGATGCCCTCGAGCGTTATTCCGCCAAGGCCGTTGAAGCCCGACACCGGCACGTTGAACGCCACCTGCACGATGGCATTGCTGCCACTGACTGCCACAAAGTTGGTGCTTGCGGTTACGTGTGCCGTATATCCGCGCTTAAACTCCACCTTGTCGGCCTCTATCGTAAACGCTGTGTCGTTTATAGCCTGCACGGCTTCGGCGTTCAGGGCACTGTCTATGCGTGCCTCCATCAGTTTTCTCTCCTTCTTGCTGAGCTTCCTGTCCTGTGTCCCGTTTTGTGCCATGGCTGCATACGCTGCTGCCACGAACATTATGAATGTTATTATTGTTCTCATGACGTATAAGTTTTTTTAGTTTGTCTTTTATTATAATAACCCGTAAAACCACGAAAACGTGCATTGCGGCAGGTGAAAAATAACTAATAATGACGATAATTTATTTTAAAATCAGATGTCGCAGATGGCTTCCTGTTCTTGTAAACTCATGTAAAGAGTAATCTGTCATTGATACGTCGTTTGAACTTATTCAGTAAGTCGTATTCATGTTCTAAGTCGTCCATTTGCATTTTATTGGTGTTTTCCGGTATCTTTTTCATTAAAATGGCAGAATAGCGACGGTTTGGACAAAACTATGATTACTGCCAATGGGAAAAGCACGTGTAAATTACTCATGATAAAAAGAGGCTGCTCCTTTGAATGTATAGGTGCAGCCTCTGATTCTTACGCTAACTAAAATTTATTAATTTTTTCTTCCAATAAGGGCAGCGTTTTTATGTGTTGTCCGTTACTCATGGTTATTTTATGATGATTTTGCTTGTGGATGTAGTTCCGTCATCATAAGTATTCTTTATAATGTTGATGCCTTTTACTGGTGCAGACAGCTTTTCGCCTGTGACAGAATAATACTCTCTGTTTGTTATCATCTTGGTGCCTGTCATGGTGCTTATGTCTGAAGCATCGCTGAGGTCGAGTGCCAGGTTGTAAAGTACGTAGCGATCTTCACCTTCAGGCTCGCGTGACGATTTGGTGTAAAGGAAGCATACTCTGTGTAATCCGGCAGAGAATGTCATAGGAGCTTCGAGCTCATCAGAACCAGCAGATGATGTGCCGGCAAATTTGGTTATCTCAGTTCCGTCTGAATATATCACTGTTCCGTCTGAGAACAGAATTTCGTCAAGGAATGCTCCAAAAGGTGTAGAGCTGTTGCGTCCGCTCCATGTCAGTGTGCCGGTTTTGCCTTCAGGTACGATGAAGCTTACTTCGAGCCATGAGTCGATAGTGCTGTCGCTTGTTAGTCCTGATGTAGAACTGCATGCTTTGCTGCCGTCGAGGGTCCAAGGATGCTCAATGCTGGTATCAAACGAGAAATCGCCTTTTTCAACTATCGGTGAATAGTCGTAAATTATCTTTTCTGTAGTGGCATTGCAGTGGATTGTTACATCGCCGGCGCTTGTGTGAAGCACAACGTCACCGCTGTGTTCGCCTATGTCTTTACGTGTAAAGGTCAGTTTTACAATTCCGTATTGATATGGCTCTATTGTCTTGACGTCGCCTACATAAGAGAAGCATCCGTCGCCTGTAACTGAATTTATTTCCAGATTCTTGCTGCCGAGGTTGTATAGTTTAATCTCAGCTGTGTCTGTTTTTTCAATGTTGTCAAAATAAGATTTGGCAAAATTTACTTCATGCGTTGAAACATCAGTTCCGTTTTCCTGTACAGGATAGAGTGTAAGGTCGAAGTCGTAGAAATAAGCCTGGAGCTTTGTTTCGGCAACCCCCATTGTATACCAGTCTAGTATGATGCTGTATATGAATGTCATGTCATATGTGCCGCTTTTCAGGATAATCTTGTCAGAGAGATCGTGTTCGTTGGATTTCTCAGAGCCGTCCAATGATTTGTTCACAGGATCGCCGTTGAGATATATCATTGCCTGGTTAGGATACAGGCCAGTGGCCATACCTTTCCAAGAGAATGTGGCAACATTGCCTTCTGGTACAGTGATGCTGATATTTACGCCACTCTGGCTATCATCGCCGACATTGGTAGAGGCTAGTACGGGGAAACCGGTTATGTCGCTTGTGACAATCATCGATGATGTTGACTCTTCGTAGGGATATATCTTGATGTCACCATTCTTTATGACGCTTGAGTAGTCGCAAACTTCGTTGATATTAGCCTTTACGGTTAAAGTTGTAGATTTTCCGTTTTCGTCAGTGAATGTGACAGTTCCGCTGAATGGGCCGCTGTTCTTAGCTGTAAGAGTTATTGGAAGCAGTGAGATGTTGCCTCCGGGCACTTCTTCTCTTCCCTCAACTGAAAGTTCGTCGGTGCTTGTGGATATTGTGTATTTTGTGTTGGATAGACCTTTATTTTTCAGTTTGATTTCCTGTGTATAAGGTATGCCTGTAAACAGATTCTTTTCAGACAGGTCTAATGTCTCTGGGCTTACTTCGAGTTGGGGCTCGTTGGTCATCTTTGTTATTATGGCAGATTTATAGAAGTTGAGAAAACCGGCGTGAGAGTTGTCTTCTGCAAACAGTGCATAAGATCCGAAACCAGTTCTTGGTATTAGTTCTGTTCCGTCTTCAGATACGTCGAAGACGAGTTTCTTTTCCTGGTACAGCTGATAATCGCCTTTGTCATCTGGCACAGTAGAGAAATCGCCGGCAACAAGAACGGCGTATACGGCTTCGCTTCCGCTGTACAGGTCACCGAGTACGGTGTAGTCTTCACGTGTGTTTTGTTCGTTTATAGGTGGAGTTTCAATGGTTATGGTACGTTTTTCTGCATCATATGTTCCTGTTACAGGGTTGCATCCTTGCCATCCGGAACTTGCGTAATTGCTGTTGTCAACAATATTATAGAATGTAACTTTGTCTCCGTCAATAGTCACTTCAATACTATAGTCGGTTTCTGACAGGTCTGTATATGAGAAATATCCATATTTGGGATTATAAAAAGACATGGCTGTGGCCCAATATGGATCGGTTAATCCGACAGTGTTGGCCTTTAGCAGGTTTCTTGTTGCTGACTTGGCCATGCTGGTGTTTTGTCTTACTTTCATTGTCTGTCTTGAAGATAGTGTCTTTGTTGCCATATTAGACTCTTGTGCCATGGCTTTTGTCATGCCGCAGAAAATCAATGTGGCTATGACTGCAAAGATGGAAAGTTTTTTCATGTGTTTATTGCTTTGATGTTAGACATAGTTTAAATTTGTACTCACGTGTGTACTCGAACTGCTGCAAATATATGTGATAACGGTCAAAAGCAAAAAAAATCAGGACCTGATAAAGTCCTGATTTATAAATTGGGATAAAAAAGCCCGTAAGGCGCTGTTATTTCTTGTGATAATTTTCGCGTGCAAGTTTCTGATACTGAGCGGGAGAAAGTCCGGTAACCCTCTTGAACATGGAAAAGAAACCAGAATGAGACCTAAAACCAACGCTGGAGGCAATGGCGTTGATTGTAAGATTGCCATACTCGTCAACTTTATTCATGCGTTTGCATATTTCCTTTACCCGGTATTCGCCAAGCAGGGTGGTGAAGTTGCAGTTTAATTTTTCGTTGATTACCTGCGATACATATCTGTTGTTGCTGCCGACAAGTTCAACGAGACGGTCGGCTTTAAAGTCGGGAGAGTAGATTTCTTCAGACGTCTGCATGATATTGATGATCTTGTTCAGGAGTATTCCTTTGTCTTCCTCGCTCAGTCCGCTTGTTTTGTAGCGTGATTTTGCATCGGCGGCGTTATTCTCGTTATTTTCTTTTTCCTCCAGCATTTTTTCATAATTTATGCGCATGTTCCTTTCTATTTCTTCTCGCTGCAGGCTCTCAAGTGTGTTGTTGTAAAGATGTTCATTGCTGCGTTTAAGATTTTTGTTCTTTATATAAAGCATTATTGCGAGAACCATGATGATGGTTGTTACGATAAAACCGATGCGTGTAAGCAGTTCTTCCTGTTTGTGTTTTTGTATGATTTCCGCCATACGTTTGTCCATTTCGTTTATCTGGTCGAGAAATTGCATCTGGCTCACCTTTGCCACTTGATTATAGTTGAGCAGTGTGTCTTTAAGCTGGTAATACTTGTTACGGTAGATGTCTGACAATTTTGTATTGCCACTTCTTAAATAATATTGGGCCTGAAGGTTGTAAATGTCAAGAATGGCGTCTTTCATGTCGTATTTAAAGGCTATGTTGCCTGCATCCTTCAGCTCGCAGATAGCCTGTTCGTATTTGTTTGTTGCCGCAAGAGTACGGGCAATGTTTATATGTGCAATGTAGACATATCGCATGTTTTCTGCGGTGTGGCTTGTTGATTGTTTTTGTTTTTCAAATATGTTGAGAGCTTTGTCATATTCCTTTGAATTAAGATAGTTCAGACCTTTATACATATTTATATTATATGTGCGTATAAAGTCATTTCCGTTTGTTTTTTTGCTGCGTAGTGTTTTTGCATGTTGCGTATAGTGTGCAGCTTGTTGAGGTTGAAAGACACAAACACCATGTTGCTGAAAGCCATGTTTAATGAATTGTTGTCGTTTTCTTTCAGACTCTCATAGAATGCTTTTTTATAATAGTTCAGAGCCTTTTCTTTAAGCGGCTTGTCCTTACACTGCTCGGCTAAAGTCTGGAACATGCAGCCGAAGTTCAGGTCGATATGTGCAAGACCGCAGTTTATATCTTCTGCGATGTGTTTGGCTTTTAGAAGACTCTCGTATGACTTTTCGTAGTTGAAGAATTTAAAGAAATAGACATACCAGCGTCCTATATATCCGTTCATTGTCATTTCCTTGTCATGTCTGTCCATGTTGTCTGAATAGCGGTTGGCAACAATGGAGAAGCATACCAGGGCGCTGTCGGCTTTGTCGCTTTTGCTGATATATCCGTTTCCTATCTGAAGTAATTTGTCCGAGGGCATCTTTATGTATCTTGAATAGAAATTTGGATGTCCTGAGATATTGCATGTATATGTCAGCATTAAAAATATTATCGTAAGTATGGCTATTAACCTTTTTGTGCTTATCATATTTTTTGTGCTTTTGATAGTTTGTTACAAATTTACTGATTTTTTTATATTCGGGCAACGCAGATTTAATTTTATTTGTTCAAAGTTCGCAGAATGTTTATATTTTAAGCATATTCTTGTGACAATGTCTTGATGGTTGTTTTGAGGAGTGTATAAGTTTCGCAGTATAGTTTCTTTATTTTCTGCGTATAAATTCGAATAAAATGTTAGTTTTGTGTAGTTTTTTGGCCGTAGCTGCGTCTAACGGTTAAAAGTAACTTAATTATTCGGATAAGATAATGGAAACAACGGAGAAACAATTTGCGCAGATTGTGCGGGAAAACCGCAGCACGATATACACAGTGTGCTATATGTTCTCGAAAGATGCCGACGAGGTGAGCGACCTGTTTCAGGAGGTGCTCATTAACCTATGGAAAGGTTTTGCGGCCTTTGAGGGCAAGAGCGACATAAGGACATGGATCTATCGCGTGAGCCTTAACACGTGTATTTCGGTCGACCGTAAGAAGAAAAGGCACAAGACCGTGCCGCTGTCGATGAGCATCAACCTGTTTGAAGACAACGATGCCGACACGCGTCAGGTGCAGTTGCTGTATAAAAGAATCAACCGCCTCGGACCTTTCGACAAGGCTCTGGTGCTGCTTTGGCTCGAAAACCTGAGCTACGACGAGATTGGGGCGGTGATGGGTATATCGGCAAAGAATGTTTCGGTTAAGCTCGTAAGGATAAGAGAGTTGCTCAAAAAAATGTCAAACGATTAAAGAAAGGATTCTGTTATGGAGAATATTATAGACAACAACGGACTTGAGGAAATGAAGGCGCAGATGGCCATCCTGAAAAACAAGATAGAAGGGCAGACCATGCTTAACGAGCGCCTGATGAGGCGGGCAATGAACGACCGCATGTCGCTGGTAAGGCGTATGGTGGTTTTGGATGTTGTTATGGTGATAGTGTGCATTGCAGCTATGTATACTTTCATGGAACTGTTTGGCTTGTCGCTGCTGTTCTTTGTGGTGAGCGTTGTGCTGTTTAGCTGGTGCCTGGTGTCCTCTGCTTATATCAACAGGATAAAGGAGAGCGAACTGCTTGAGGGCGACTTGCTGAAAACAGGCGAAAAGCTGGTCAGGATGAAGCGTCAGCGTGTGCGTCTGCTGATGATTAACTTTCCGCTTGGTTTGGCATGGGCTGCATGGTACGGCTATGAGATGATTAGTTTTGAGACAGCAAGGGGCGGCAGTCCGCGGAGCATGATTGTAGGTCTGTGTGTAGGTTTTGTCGTAGGACTAATCCTCGGACTGATGATGCTCCGCAAGATGCAGCAGGCTAACGACATCGTGATACGGCAGATTAAGGAGATGAAGGATTTATAGAAAATATTTTTGTGTGGTTGATAATATAACAGAATCCGGTGAAAGGCATTAATGATGTTTGCCTTTCACCGGATTTCGTTATGTTGCGAAATGCTTTATTCTGGTTGTCTTTTCAGAACTTAACCACGCGGCTGCCGTCTTCCTGTTCCTCGATAGTTACCTTTGTGGCGTTTTCGGGCAGCAGGTCTTCTATCAGTTCGGGCCATTCTATGAAGCAGATGCTGTTGTTGTAGAAGTATTCTTCATATCCCATGTCATACACCTCTTCAATTTTCTTTATTCGGTAGAAGTCGAAGTGATAGATTGTGTCGCCGGTTGTCTCTGACGTGTATTCGTTGACGATGGCGAAGGTGGGCGACGTTATGACGTCTTCAACCCCCATACACTCGCATACGGCCTTGATGAATGTTGTCTTGCCGGCGCCCATCTTGCCGTAGAAGGCAAAAACGTTGCTGCGTCCCATGTTGTCGACAAACTGTTTTGCCGCATGCTTGATGTTTTCAATGTTTTCAATTCTTATCTCCATATTGTTGGTGTTTTTACGTTTCGTTATATTGTCTTTTCACCTTGTTCCCTTGCTTGTCTTCCTGTCCGGCTGTCCGGTTTAGCGCTTGCGCGCCTTCAGGGTTATCAGCGGCACAATCATCTCTTCGAGGGAGATGCCGCCATGCTGGAACGTGTCTTTATAGTAAGACACGTAGTAGTTGTAGTTGTTCGGGTAGGCAAAGAACGAGTTGCCCGTGGCAAACACGTATGATGTGCTAAGGTTGGGGGCGGGCAGCTGTGCCTTGTGCGGCTCCTTTATCACGAACACTTCCTTTGCGTTATAGTTGAGATTCTTGCCCAACTTGTATCTCAGGTTGGTGTTTGTGTTGCGGTCGCCTATGATTTTCACCGGCTTCGATGCCCTTATGCTGCCGTGGTCGGTGGTTATCACGACGGTGTAGTTGCTCTGCGACAGCAACTTAAACAGATCTGCCAATACCGAATGGCGAAACCAGCTTAGCGTTATGCTGCGGTAGGCCGACTCGTCGTTGGCAAGCTCGCGCACCATCTTCGACTCTGTGCGGGCGTGGCTCAGCATGTCGATGAAGTTGATTACCACCACGTTGAGGTCGTTTGCCTCAAGCTGGTTGAACTTCTGTAGGAATTTGTCGGCGCCTGCCGAGTCGTTAATCTTATGGTAAGAGAACGTGTCGCGGCGGCGGAATCTTTCTATCTGTGTTCTTATCAGCGGCTCTTCGTTGAGGTTCTTGCCTTCTTCCTCGTCTTCGTCAACCCACAGCTCGGGAAACATCTGCGCTATCTGCACGGGCATCAGTCCGCTGAATATCGCGTTGCGGGCATATTGTGTCGCGGTTGGCAGAATGCTCATGTAGGTCTGTTCGTCGATGTCGAACATATCGCCTATCTCCTGCGAGAGCATGCGCCACTGGTCGAGGCGGAAGTTGTCGATGACAATCATGAACACCTTCTCGCCGTTGTCGAGCATGGGGAATATCTTTTTCTTGAATATGTCCATGCTCATCAGCGGTCTGTCTTCGTTGTCGGCCAGAGTGTTCTTTGTCGCCTGCCTCATCTGGCTTAGCCTTAGCGTGCCGCGGCTTGCTGAAGATGCGCCTGCCTGTTGTGGCGCCACCCAGTTCATATAGTTGGCTTTTATATATTTTGCGAAGCCGTTGTTGGCCTCTTCCTTCTGCATGTTGAGCATTTCGGTCATGCTGCTGTCGGTGCTGCTGAGCTCCAGTTCCCAATGGACAAGGCGCTTATAGACGTTCATCCAGTCGTTGTATGTCTTGCAGTCGCTTATCTGCAGGGCTATGTCCTGGAAGCTTTGCTGATAGCCGCTCTGCGTTATTTCGGTTACAATCTCCTTGCGGTGAATGTTCTTTTTGAGCGTAAGGAGTATCTGGCTCGGGTTGACTGGCTTTATCAGATAGTCGGCAATCTTTGAGCCTATGGCCTGGTCCATGATGTTTTCCTCCTCGCTCTTGGTTACCATAACCACCGGCGTGGCGGGCGATATTTCTTTGATACTCTGCAGGGTCTCCAGTCCGCTCAGGCCGGGCATCATCTCGTCGAGCAGAATAAGGTCGAAGGTCTTCTGCCGGCACTGGTCTATGGCGTCGGTGCCGTTGGTGACTGTAACCACTTCGTAACCTTTCTTCTCGAGAAAAATGATATGCGCGCGTAGCAGTTCTATCTCGTCGTCAACCCAAAGTAATAATCCGTTGCTCATGTTACTCCTTTCTTTTTGTTATGCTGCCCTTGTCAGGCAGACGTTCGCAGTGTCCTTTTCATGACAGATGTCGCAGCAGTGTTGCGGCAGTTCGGGTATTGCATCAGAAGCCGTCGAGGTCGTAATATTCGTCCTCAAGGTCGTATCCGTTCTGCTTGTTGTTGCTGTCGTTGCCGTTATTGTTGTTAGTGCTGCTGTTAGCATTGCTGTTTCCGGTGCCGGTGTCGTCGCCAAAGTCGAATATCAGCTCGTCGGTATCGTTGGCTGCCGGCTCCTCTTTCTGCGGAACGGCAGGCACAGGCTGCTTAGTCTGTTGCGGCTGTTCGGGCTGCTTTTGCGGCTCAACGGCGTCTGTCATAACGTCTGTCTGTGCGTTGCCTTGCTGTGTCTGGCTTCCGGCAGCGTTGCCGTTGGCATTCGTGTCGTAGACATCTGTGCTTATTTCAAATCCCTGTGAGTCTTGCGTAGCTGGCTGATCAGTCTGCGGCTCAGGCTCAATCATGAAGCTGTTGTTGTCGGTCTGAGTAGTGCCCTGCTGCGCATTGCCGTTGTTTGTGGCATTGTTCTGCTGCATGTCTGGTATCACTATGCCGCCGTCGTCAGCGTTGCCGCCGGCTTTTTCTTCCTCAACAGGTATAGCTATCGTGTTGTCGTCCTGAGAGCCTGTTGCAGGCGTGTTCTCAGGTTCAACAGGTATGGATATTCCGCTGTCGGCTTCTCCTGTTGCAGGCTGATCATCGTTGATGTATAGACCTTCTTCTATTACGCCGCCGTTATACAGTCCGTCGGTCTCGCCGCCCTCGCCGTTGTCCGGCTTTTCAAACTCTATGGTAGAAGGCTCCGTGAGCAGTCTGACGGTGCTTATGCGCAGCGGAACGAAGTGCTGCTCGTAGAACTTGTCGTAGTCGTTGTAGCTGTATTGTGTTCCGAGCAGTTCGATGTTGCTGTCGCTGATGATTATGGCGCGCCCTTTCTGTGCAAGCTTCATCACCTGCTGGTTCTTGTAGAGCTGGCGTGCATACTGCAGAGCCTCGTCGTAGTTTCTGAATCCGCTCACCATCATGCGGTGCATGCCGTTGAGTTCGTCGATGACGATATCGAAGTTGCGCACGATGAAGTTAGAGAAGTTGAAGCGCGCAAGCTCGAAGAGCAGCTTGTTCTCGTTGAGCGAGTCGGGTGAATAGACCATCATGAACGTGAAGTCGGTGTTGCGTTCGGCTATAAACTTACGCGCGGCGATGGAGTCGCTGTCGCTCAGCACCACCGAGCGGTGCTCCCACACGTCGCCGATGTCGAACTTTCCGCCACGAAGCTGTCGTCCGGCCTTCACTCCGTTGATAATCATTCCGGCCATGGGGCTTACGTCGCTCTGCGGATACTTGCTAACCACCTCCTGCATGTCTGTGAGGCAGCCGTTGCTGTCGCCGCTGTTGAGCTTGCTCAGTCCGCCGATGAATATAAACTTATCGCGGTTGGCTCCTAACGGGAATCGTTTTGCCGACAGCGACGTGTTGGTGCTCACCTCCTCGTATTTGCCTGCCTTGAAGGCGTTGTATGTGGCAGCATAGAGCGAGTCTTCTATATGTTCGCCGAACTTGGCGTTCTCTTCAAAATAGGGGTCAGACAGCAGAATGGTCCACTGGCTCTTGGGGTAGCTCCGCTTCAGCTTGTCGAGGAATATGTTTGCCTGCGTCTTGTCCTGCCGTCGCGAGTAGAGCAGGTAGAGGTGATAGAAAGCCTCGTCCATGTTCTCAAAGTCGGGATAACTGTCTGTAAGACGCCGCAGGGTCTTCTCGCTCAGCGTCAGATTGTCGAGCTTGTCCTTGAATATTATGCCGGCATGGAATAGTCCGTCTTCAATGATCTTGTTGCTTTCGGCCACCTGCTCCTCCGTGAACGGTATCTGTTTGAGATAATATTCACGTTTGTGCGGATTGTTCTGTGCGCTGTCCATCACGTTTTCGAGCGAGTCGGCAGCAGCCTCTGCCGCCGCGATGGAGTCTCTCATCTCGTCGGTCATTTCGGCAGGATTGTTGTCGAGCGACACGACAGTCTTGTTGACACGCTGCCAGTCGTCCACATTCTCACGTCGTCCCCACATCTTCTGGAACGTAGCCTTACCTTGGCTGACGGCCGTCGGGTTATAGAAGTACCATTTGCCCGACTTGTCTGTGGCGTTGTTGGTCATGTTGTTGGTGTTGTTCATGTTGCCCATTCCGCCCTGCTGCGCCATCTGCTGCTGCGCGTCAAGCTCAGCCTGTGCGTCGCGTTCTTCCTTCTCTTTCTTCTTTAGAGCCTCTATCACGCGGTCGATGGCCTCGTTTCTTTCTTTCTCAGGCATCTTTGCCAGAGCCTGGAGCGAGTCTTGCAGGTGTACGGCGTCGGTGTATGGCACTAGTTCGTCCAGCACCTTAGAGCGTTCCGACAGCTGTTCGTAGTCGTCGCGCTCCTTGTCGAGCAGTCCTATTGCCTCGCCATAGCATCTGCCTGCGTTGCTGTAGTCCTCCTTGTCCCAGTAAATGTCGCCGAGAGTAAGGAGCAGCACGCCTTTCTCAATGCCGTTGCGTGTCGACTTGGTGTTGCCCTTCTCGTAGGCGGCAATGGCGTTGGCGGTGTCTTTCTGCAGCATGTATATGTTGCCGATGGCATAATAAACCTGATCGAGATAGTCTTTGTTGTTGTCTGATGCCGCCATGCGCTTCAGGCGCCTTATCATCTTTTTCGACTGTGTGCCGGCCATAACCTCGCTCATTGCGATGCGGGCGTTGAACTCAAGCTCGTAAGGCGGGTTGAGCCTTATCACGCGCTTAAAAGCCTTGTAGGCGTTTTCCTTGTGCCCAAGCTCAGCCTCGAGCTGTCCCATCAGATACCACTGACGGGCGCGCTGCTTGCGCCTCATCTCGTGCTTTATCACCTTGCGCAGGTAGGGTATTGCCTCGGCATACCGTCCGGTGTGTATATAATAGTCGGCATAGGTGTAGTCCCATTCCTTCACGGCGCGCCAGTGGAGCGAGTCGCGCTTGATTTTTGTTATCACGTCTTCGGCATCATAAATCCAGCCTTCCTCGATATAGCATTTTGCGAGCCATGCCCTTGCTCGGCCGTAGATGGCGGGCTGGGTAGAGTAGAGGCGGCTCATGTAGGCAAATGTAGACGCAGCCTCGTCGAACGAGCCTTTCATAAACTGAGAGCGTCCCATCAGCATCCACGCCTTCCACAAGAAGGGGTTATACTCCTTGCGGTTAAGCCACTCGATGTCTTTCTCCGTCTTCTTGCGGCTTTTGGTCCATTGAGGCCTCTTCTTTATGCTGTGCAGCTTTATTGCCTTCTGGCTTTTTTCTATAGCACGGTCGAAGTTGCTCTTGCCCAGCTCGCGGCTGTCCTTGTTGCCGACGGTGTAGAGCGGTATCATCTCGGTGAAGTTGTCCTTGTTGCCGTTCTCTTTCTCGAGCGAGCCGTCGATATATGCCAGCGTGCCGTTGTAGTAGGTGTTGTAGCGCGCGTTGAACGAATGCCACCAGCGGCTCTGCGCAGTGTTCTTCTCCGTAGAGCATCCGGCCGTAATGAGCAGAGCTATCAAGGCGGCTAAGGGAATTATATGTCTTGTCTTAATTGTCTTCATAACGTGGCGGCACAAGTGAGCATGCCATGTTTATATAACTTATCGGGAGCGATTTTATTGTCTGCCGCGGCAAAAGAGTCAGCCCTCCATCAGCATTATTGCCTCATCTTTTATCTGGTCGGGCATGCTGATGCCTCTCAGGGTGAGATTTGCCGTCCAGTCTTTTACCTCGGAGGGGCGCATGGTGTAGAGCACTTCGGCAAACTGTGCCGCCTCTTCGTCGGTGTAGGAGTCAGACTTCCTGCCCTTGTAGGCGTCGAGTTCTTCGTCGTCGAAATATTCTATTTCCTTCACAGCCTGCTCCATCACGCAGTCGTGCATGCACGACGCACCTGCCTGTGCGCACGCTGACTCGTTTGCGCATGCAGTGCCGCCTTCAGGCTGTTCGGCTTTTGGCAGACGGCGGCGTACAGCCTTGAGCAGAATGAAGAGCAGCGCCATGGCTGCCAGGCAGATAACGAGCAGGCCCATATTAGGCTCCGGCCTCCTCGCCGATGGCGAATCCGGCCCTTGTAAGGTCGAGCCAGAAGTTAGGGTAAGACTTGCTGACCACTTGCGGGTCGTTTATTCTAAGTCCGGGGATTTTTATTGCGGCAGGCGCAAATGCCATTGCCATGCGGTGGTCTTCGTATGTATTGATGGCTGCGCCGGGTTCGGGCTCGCATCGCGTGCCGTCCCATCTCAGCTCGCCAGGACTGGTCTCCTCGATGACATATCCCAGCTTGCGCATCTCTGTCTTCAGCGCCTCTATGCGGTCGGTCTCCTTTATACGGAGCGATGAAAGCCCCGTGAAACAGAACGGCCTGTTCATCATGCAGCAGCAAACAACGAACGTCTGCACCATGTCGGGCTGGTTGATGAAGTCGTAGTCGAGCCTGTCTGAAGCCATGCTTATGCGTTTCAGCGTAACCGTGGTGGGCACTCCGGGCTCGCGTGTCTCAAAAATAGTCTTTATGCCGAGCATGCTGAAGAGATATTTTACGGCAGAGTCGCCTTGGCGCGAGCCGTCTGTAAGTCCGGTGAGCTTAATCTCTGACTCCTCGTTGCCGTTGATGGCGAGCATCTCATACCAGTAAGACGCTGCGCTCCAGTCGTTTTCTATGAAGTAGGGGCGTGGGCTGTAGGGCTTCGGCTCCACCTTTATCGTGTCGCTGCCCAGCCATTCTGCCTCTGCGCCGAAGTCGATCATGGTGCACAGTGTCAGGTCTATGTACGGACGGGAGATAATGTCGCCGGTAAGCTTCAGCTCAAGTCCTTTTTCCATTACCGGTGCAACCATCAGCAGCGCCGATATATATTGAGAGCTTACGTTGCCCGGAATTTCTATGCTTCCGCCCTCAAGCTTTTTGCCATTGATGCGCAGCGGAGGATATCCCTCGTTGCCTTCGTAGCTGATGTCTGCACCGAGATATCTCAGCGCCTCCACCAGCACCTTTATCGGCCGCTGCTTCATGCGCTCCGTGCCGGTCAGCAGGTGTGTGCCCGGTGTTACGGCCAGATATGCCGTCATGAAGCGCATGGCTGTTCCGGCAGCCTTTATGTCTATGGTGTCGGGCATGTCGCGCAGTGCGTCTAATATAACTTCGGTGTCGTCACAGTCCGACAGGTTGTCGGGCATTATGCCGTTTCCGGCCAGCGCGTTTATTATGAGTGCGCGGTTGCTTATGCTCTTCGAGGCCGGCAGGTCTATTGTGGCGTTGATTGTTTCAGGTGCGTTAAGAATATATTGCATTGTCAGAAAAATCTGTAATTTGTTGTTTTCTTGTTGCGTCATGGCAGAATTGGCATAGCCATGTCCGCCCTTGCGTCCACACGGACGTAAGGATATCAATGCAAAGGTAATGTATGTTGCACACAATACAAAATAAAAAGGAATAAAAAATCTTATTTTATATGCCGTTTCGCAGCGGTATTTGTGCCGCTTATGTTAAGGATTATTCAAAGTTGAATTTGTGTTAAATGTCGGGCTTTATTGTTAAATCTTTACTTCATGAAATGCCGGTTTTTCATTTCTGATTGCCATTTGAACGGATTTTATGTAAAAAGTACGTGTTTTATGCAAATGTCTGTAAATCAGATGTTTATATCTTTTGTGCGGCTGTTGGCTGTCTGAACCACTGCGTTTTGTGGCCTTTCGTTGTGCAAAAGGTCATGTTTTGCAGGCTGAAAGACTATGTTTTATACTGCAAAAGGGCGTGTTCTGCTGTGCGGATGGTTGAGTTATGGCATGAAAATCAATGGAAAACGGCTGGTTGTTGCGGCGATATGGCATGCATTCTTGCTGTTTTATGCCGTTTCGTGGCGTGTTTTCGGTTATATCTTTTGTAGAATGTCTGTTGAAGGCGTGTTAATGCAAGAGGCTCAACCGTTAAACTTTGTTTCTTCTGAAGGCGTGCCGTCTCTGTTTTGGCATATTGTTTTGTAGCTGATGCCTGACAGCGTCTGTTGCTTGAAAGCATCGCCTTTTATCATTGGCTGAGATTATTTCATGATGTTGCTTGTTAGTGTATGCTGCCAGTGCATTCAGCTGTCCGATGACGCCTTCGGGCGCTTCAAAATGTGTGTATTTAATAAATATTTGCGTTGAAGGTGCAAAAAAACGCCTAAAAGTTTGCAGATGTCATAATAAGTGTGTACTTTTGCACCCGCAAATAAGGACGGGATGTAGCGCAGTTGGTTAGCGCACGCGTCTGGGGGGCGTGAGGTCGCTGGTTCGAGTCCAGTCATCCCGACATAAATTGGGCTAATATGTTGTCAAGGCAGCATGTTAGCCCAAATTTGTTTTATGCGGCAATGCATGGCCGGAGCGGCATGCGGGCATGCGCCTTTGCCGTCCGGTATGCCGGGAGAAACGCAAAAGAGCGACACGCCGATAAGGCTGTCGCTCTTTTGAAACTTATTTATGATTCCGCGTTATTTCACCGAATTAATCCATGTAGCAATGTCATTGAGCACCTCGGGCGATATGGTTTCTTCTATGTTTGCATATTCGTTCACGCTTCCCGTCGTGCAGTGCTGAAACAGGTGGTTGAGTCCGTTGTATGTCTTCACCATGTTCTTCTTGTTCTTCGGCAGCAGTTTCTCTATGCTCCCGATGTTTGTCGATGCGATAACCTGCGTGTCGCTGTTGCCGTTGACGGCCATCACGGGGCATTTCGCCTTGGCTATCGACGGGCGAGGGTCGAAGGCTATGAAGTAGTTAAGCCACGGATTATTCATTTCTATAATCTTTGCCATGTTGTCTTTGGCAGGTTCGGGCAGACTTATTCCTGCCTTGCCGACAATCTCGTCCACCGTAGCCTTGGCGTCGCCGGTTGTCTTTTTGCTGATGATGAAGTCGTATACGCCTCTCAGTGCCTTTGCGTAGTCGCTGCACATTTTGTCGGTATATCCGCTCATCTTCAGCAGCACGAGGTTCTGTTCCATCAGTATGCTGTCGCCCCTTACGCCCGTTCCGGCCATGCTCACTATGAAGTCGGCCTTGCCTTCGGCGGCTGCCATGAAGGCTATGCAGCCTCCTTCGCTGTGGCCGAGCACTCCCGTCTTGCCGAAATTCTTTGTTCCGCGTACATATTCGATGGCTGCCAGTGCGTCTTTCATGAAGTTTTCGGTTGTTGCGTTAGCCGCGTCGCCCTTCGACTTGCCCATGCCGCGGTCGTCATATCGCAGCGATGCTATGCCGTTGCGTGCCAGAAAGTCGGCTATGACGAGGAATGGCTTGTGCTCAAATATTTCCTCATTGCGGTCTTGCAGTCCGCTTCCGGTAACCATTACCACAACAGGCACCGTGCCCTTCTTCATCTTCTCGTATCCCGTGGGGTAGGTCAGCGTGCCGCTGAGCGTGGCGTTGTCTTCCGTGTTGCTGAATGTCACTTCCTCAGTCTTATACGGATAAGGCTCCTTTGGCGTCTGCGGCCTGTTGCGCTCCACCTTTCCTTGCTTCATTTCCAGCGGAAACGACATGCCGCTCTGGCTGAACGTGCCTTTCAGCATGCCGTCTTTCTCTTCGCCTTCAAAGGCGGCCATTATTGCCGGTATGCTTATTTTCACCTTTGCTCCTTCGCTTACGGCTATTTCGGCCGGTATGCCTTTCACGTTCTGGTCAGGACTGTCCATCGTGCACGACAGCTTGTTGTCTTTGTCTTTTTCTATGTTGAACACGATGTTCAGCGTGGCCTGTCCCACGTTCAGCTTGCCGGTCCAGCTGCCGTCAAGTTTCTGTGCTGCAGCGCTCAGCGTTGCCAGCAGCGCGACGATAAGGGTAAATATGGTCTTCATCATTTCTGTAATTTGTTGATTATAATATTTTTCATTATGTGTTTTTCCGTCCGTTCACGGTGCATGGATGCCTTCGTTGTGCAATGTCAGGCGCAACGGGCTTTGCAAAGTTAACAAATTTTTGGTTAAGGTCAAAGTTTGGAAATATAAAATGCGTGCAGATAAAATAAAAATCCACGGCATTTTTTATCTCTGCCGTGGATTCCCTTAAATAGAAATTGAACCAAGTATTATGTCTTTTTGCTTTTTTATCGTGTTACGATAGCCTGGAGTATGGCCTTTCTCATTTGCTCCTCGTTGTTCGGGCTGTCGCAAATGGTGTAAGTCAGTTTGTCGTCTACGTAAACTCCCATCAGATAAAGGTCGATCATGTGCAGTTCTGATGCCTGGCTGTACTGATATCCTCCGAATGACGGACCGTAGAATTTGAGTGTTACCTTGTGAGTCTCACCGTTGTACTGGAGTGCCGGATATGTTATGTCATACGGATAAGTGAGATAATAAGCCACGTTGCCGCTTACGTTAGACAGGATGAACTTAGCCTTGAGAGACTGCATGTTAGCGTTTTCAATGGCCTGCTTCAGGGCGTCGTTTTCCTTAATCTCCTTAGCAAGTATTCTTCCGGGGATGCCGTTGATAACCAGAGTAGAGTCGCCTTTGTAGAAACTTGCGGTGATGCCGGTTATAGAGTCAACCTTGTTTTCGTTGTTCTTGTCTGTTATAGTATCGTTGAAGAAGTAGATTTTGTTCTGAGTCTGCCATGTCGAGCCGCCGTAATAGTTGCCGCTCATCTGTTGCAGCCATGTCTTGTATGTCTCGGGATCGATGCCTCCGTCGTCGTCAGTGCCAAGACATGATGTAAGTGAAACTGCCATTGTGCAGCACATAAGTAATGCGAACAATCTTGATAAATTTTTCATTTCAGTTAATTTTGTTTTTTAATATTTATGATTTTTTACTTCATAAATAACACAGCGATGCAAACCTTGCATCGCCTGTTGTTAAAAAAGTTTAAGATAATGCTCTCTGCGATTATTTCTTGGCTATTTATATATGTTTTCCCTCGCTATGCAGGAGATTCATAAATTCCTCTCTTGTCTTGGCCTGGTTGAATGCGCCTGAGAAGTCGCTTGTGGTTGTTATGGCGTTCTGCTTCTCAACGCCTCTCATCTGCATGCACATGTGCTTAGCCTCTACAACCACCATCACGCCCAGCGGCTTCAGCGTTTCCTGTATGCAGTCTTTTATCTGCAGCGTCATTCTCTCCTGCACCTGCAGCCTGTGGCTGAATATGTCTACCACACGGGCTATCTTGCTCAGGCCGGTGATGTATCCGTTGGGGATGTATGCCACGTGCACTTTGCCGTAGAACGGCAGCATGTGGTGCTCACAGAGCGAGAAGAAGTCGATGTCTTTCACGATAACCATCTGGTTGTATTTCTCTTCAAACAGGGCGTCGAGCAGCACCTTGTGGGCGTCTTGCGTATAGCCTCTGGTGAGTATCTGCATGGCCTTTGCCACGCGCATGGGTGTTTTCAGCAGACCTTCGCGCGAAGGATCTTCGCCAAGAAGCTCTAGAATACTTTTGTAATGTGATGCCAGGTCGTCGAGACCTTCACGGAATTCTGTTTCAGGATTCATTATCTTATATGTGTTTTTTTATAATAAATGGTTTGCCGGCATAATCTGTTTTCATGCCGTGCTGATTATGTTGCCTTTCAGTTATGCCGCATATCTGATGTCGGCGTGGCCCGGTGTCAATATCCTACAGTGATTTTTCCTTTCACTATGCATGCCTGTCTGTAGCCCATGCTTTTTATCTCTTTCAGCACGCTGTTTGCCTCGTCGTAGGTTCTGAAGTTGCCTACGCGGCATATCCATCGCGGAGAATAGAAGTGGACGTAAACCGGAAGGTCCGGAAATCTCATCTTTATGGCACTTCCGATGCTCTCAGCCTTCTGGCGGTCGGCCCTTGAGTTGCCTCCCGAATAAGCCTGAACGCGGTAGCCTGTGATTCTTCTGCTGTTGCGCATCACTTTCTTGGCCGTGTTCACTGCAGGAGCGTCTGTCGACGGGCTTGTGCTTCCTGATGCATAGTGCTGTTCCTTTAGTGGTTCTTCAACGGTATCTCTCTTTTCCTGAGCCTTATGTTGCGATTGTTTGTGCTCTGTAGCGGCTGTCGCGTTGTTGCTTTTTTCGTTGGTGGCCGTTGTCGGAGCCGACTTAATCAGCTTGGCGTTGTTTACCAATTCGTCGATGTCTTTGCTCTGACTCACGGTCACGGTTCCCTGTCCGGCCTTGTCTGTTCTTAGGTCATTGAGGAATGATTGCGCCTCAGTGTTGAGGCTGAAGCCCAATGTCAGTGATAATAAAACGGCGAATTGTTTCATTCTTTTTTCGGATTATGAGTTTTATAAGGTTAAATAAGTAAACGGGATTTGGCCGCGGCAGGTTGTTAATGCCTTGCCCTTGGCCATCCCGTTTAATGTTTCAGATTATTTCCATGCGTCGATGATACCCATGAAGTCAGCAGCCTTCAGTGAGGCGCCGCCGATGAGTCCGCCGTCGATGTCAGGTTTAGCGAACAGCTCAGGAGCGTTGCTTGCCTTGCAGCTTCCGCCGTAGAGGATAGATGTTTCTTCAGCAACTTCGTTACCATACTTCTCTGCTACGATGCTGCGGATGTAAGCGTGGATCTCTTCAGCCTGCTCAGCTGTGGCTGTCTTGCCTGTGCCGATAGCCCAGATAGGCTCGTATGCTATAACGATGTTCTTGAACTCTTCAGCTGTGAGGTTGAATACGCTGCCTTCGAGCTCAGCCTTAACAACTTCGTTCTGCTTGCCTGCTTCTCTCTCCTCGAGGCTCTCGCCGATGCAGAAGATTACTTTCAGGCCGTTCTTCAGTGCGAGCAGCACCTTCTCTTTCAGTATTTCAGGAGTTTCTCCGTAGTATCCGCGGCGCTCTGAGTGGCCGAGAATAACATACTGAGCACCGGTGCTCTTTACCATTTCAGCAGAAACTTCGCCTGTGTAAGCGCCCTTCTCTTTGTCTGCGCAGTTTTCAGCGCCGAGAGCTATCACGTCCTGATTGAGGAACTGTGCTATGCTTGCCAGGTGGATGAACGGTGTGCAGATGATTACGCCGCAGTTTGGCTTGTTGCTGTTAAGAGTCTCGTTAAGTTCTTTTGCCAGGGCGATACCGTCCTGCAAGTTCATGTTCATTTTCCAGTTACCTGCTACAATTTTCTTTCTCATTTTTCTTTCTTTTAAAAAGTTGATATATTCTGTTTGAATGTTCTTTCTCCTTTAGCCACTGCGTGAACTTCCATGTGCGGTCGGCAAAGGTAAGCAACAGCAGCGGAAGTATGTACCACAGCAGTATTTTTGATATCTTGCCCGTCACGGAGTCTTCGGGCAGGTGTCCGTATTCTGTCGTCTCCAGCTTGCCCGTCTGATAGCTTAGCTGCGGCAGGTCGTTGTGGCTCCATTTGCCTATCACCACTCCGTCTTTCAGCAGCAGCAGTCCGGGGTTGCTTCTTATCACGGTCTTCAGTGTGGTCTCGTCGGTGAGATAGAACGGATATTCGGCTCCCGTTATGTCGCGCCAGTGCTGTATGCCCTCGTCGGTGCTTGCCGTCAGGCCGTAGAACGGATAGCCGTGGCTCTGGCAGTATTCGTATATCTGGTCGATCTCGCCGAAGTTAGAGTCGTCGGCATATTCGAGATGTGGCGATATCAGCAGGAATGTATAGCCGCGGCGGCTGAGCACGCTGTCGGTAAGGTCTTCGCTTCCGTCGGTGGTCTGTATGAAGAAGTCGTGTATCGGCGGCACATATCCCTCGGATATCTGCACGGTCTTGCTGTCGATGAAGGTCCATGTAGAGTCGGGATAGTTCTCGAGCGTAAACTCCTTGCGCTGTCCGTTCTTCTCAAGTATGAACGTTGTCTCAAACTCCGGGCCCTTTGCCCCCTCGGGTATCTCCATGCCCTTCTTTATGTCTGCGCCTATGTGATAGGGGCGGAAGTCGAACTGCGGCAGGGTGTAGAGGCTCCTGGTGCTCGAGAACAGGATGAAGATAATGGTGTAGGTTATCACTATCCACTGGTTGGTGCGGCTGATGAAGCGGGGCATCATCAGCGGCTTTACGCACAGCACGATGGCTGCCGCCAGCAGAACAACGTTCTTATAGAAAGTCTCCCAGTTGGTAAGGATTATGGCGTCGCCGAAACATCCGCAGTCTTTTATCGGGTTGGCAACGGCGAGCCACAGCGTCAGCGGAGTCATTATGGCCATGAAAAGCAGCACGAGCCTCGACATGAGGCGGCGGTGTATGGCAAAAAGAATGAACACGCCGAGGCAGAACTCAAGTCCGCCAAGCAGCACCGATGCGCCAAGCGTGAGATAGTCGGGCACATACTGGCTCAGCTGCACCACGTTGAGATAGTCCTGCAGCTTGTATTGTGTGCCTAATGGGTCTATAGCCTTGACATATCCCGAAAAGATAAACGTCAGCGATATTACAAGGCGGCAGACGTTGACCAATATTCCCGTTATGGCTTTTCTTGCGTGCATCGTCAATGTTTAAGAAAGTTTTATCAGCCCGAACACGGCATAATTGATTATGTCCATGTAGTTGGCGTCTATTCCTTCAGACACCAGGGTGGCCCCGTGTATGTCTTCTATTTCCTTTACGCGTTGTATCTTTGTAAGTATGAAGTCGGTATAGCTGCTCACTCTCATAGAGCGCCACGCCTCGTCGTAGTCGTGATTTTTCCTTATCATCAGCTGCAGTGCCTCGTCGGCCTTCTTGTCGTATATGGACAGTGCTTCGTCGGTAGATATGTCGGGCGTGTCGGCAAAGCCCATCTCGAGCTGTATCAGACCAACTATACCATAGTTGATGAGCGCTATGAACTCAGGGCGTATGCCTTCGCCCACGAGCGACTCTTTCTTTATCTCGAGGCTGCGTATGCGCTTGGCCTTGATAAACAGCTGGTCGGTGAGCGACGAGGGGCGCAGTATGCGCCACGACGGGCCGTAGTCGTGAAGTTTCTTGGCAAACAGTGCGCGGCATTCTGCCATGGCGCTCCTGAATTGTTCTTCTGTTTTCTGATTGTCTTTTGACATATTTTCTGAATAATCGGGTGCAAAGTTACTAATTTTACACGATATACGGCCAATATAAAATATTAATTAATAAAAAAGGTGAGCCGGCGGCGTCATTCTTTCATTCTTTTGTTTATGTATTTTATCTTGGCACATTCCACGTCGAACACCGTTTTCAGCGAGTCGCGCTTAACCCTTGTCAGCGTCAGGTTTCTCAGCTGTTCTGCCGTGGCCATGCCCTTGCTCTTCAGGTCTTCCACGGTTTTCTTCATCTGCTCATACTCGCTTTCTATCTTCTGCAGCGCTCTGTCCGTGTTCTCCACGTTCAGCTGTGCGCGCTTAAGCTCTATCTCCTGATACAGGCGCAGTGCGGCTTTGCGCTCGTCTATCGCCTCGGGGCATTTCTTTCGCAGCGAGTCGATCGTGGCGAGAGCCTCCTTATACTGTCCCTTGCCGAATTGCTCGCGTGCGTTGTCGAGCAGCCCTTCGGCCTCTTTCTTCATGTCGTTGCCTGTGCATCCTGCCATTGCCGCCATCATGGCTATGGCTGCGCAGAGCGTTGTTATCTTGTTTGTTTTCATTTTCTGTTTTGTATTATCGGGTGCAAATATAGTGCAAGTCGGGCGAAATGCAAAATAAATGCCCGTTAAACGGCTTATTATTTGATGTTTACGTGCTATGGCCTGGTCATAGTGCTGTATGATATATTTATTTTCTTAGGCTTATTGCCGGCCGTATGTTTTGTGGCGTTTGTGTATTGTCTTTTATAGCCGTAGACAATCATAAAAAGTTTTTTATAAAAACTCGTCACTCGTCACAATGCTGCTTAATTAGCTGACTGACAGGTGGTTAAAGTGTGATGAGTTGGACTCTTAACTCGTCACATGGGGCTTTTTGGTGGATTTTTTAGGAGTTAAAGCAGATTCTTTTTGGGAGTTGGAGTAGTTAAAGGAGTTATCGCTCACAGGGGTGAGCAAGGAGTTAAAGTCATTAGTCTTGTTGATAGTAAAAGTAGGGACGTACCACAGGTGCGCCCGCAGCCCGATTACGTGTAAATTTTATAGCCGGCAATATCATTTTGATGAATAATGTGGATTTATTGCTGTCCCAAGGATTCGTAGGCATATTGATGTAATTGTCTGTATAACAGATATTTATTCTTGATTATATGTTGCGGAGGATTTTTTCGATAATGCGTAATTTGGACACACCTGGGGTGTGTCCTTACAGGGGTGTGTATGGTAAAAAAGTGCGTATTTACGTCAATCGACGGCAGTAATAAGATGAGCCGAAGTCAATCTAAATCATGAAATTGGCTGTTTGAAGTCAACCAGAATCAAGAAACATCAACATTTTTTTGTTGCAGATGACGGATGTGATGAGTTGAAAATTCAACTCGTCACACCATAACATGTTGCCTGTCAGCAGGTTAAACCCAAATGTGATGAGTGACGAGTTTTTTAAAAAAACTTTTTGCGTTGATGACAACAGACTGCGACTTTACAGCAACCATATCCTTTTTATAATATCAGATGACACATATTGTATTGTAAAAGCATACCTTTTACGTTGCGAAAGGCCACCTTTTGCGTTCTGATATGCTACCTTTCGTGTTGCAAAAAGGCATCTTTCGTGTTGCTGTATGCGGTCTGGTGAATAGCTAAAATCCTCTTTTTGTGATAAACTCTCGTATAGGTCTTTCTGTGGCAGTTGTAACCTTTTTTACATGTTGATGATGTGCACTTTTATATTGTTCCTTGTTGTCCTTGTGTTGTATGGTAGTTGCTGTTATGAATAATAAAGAGCATGAAAACGGCTGTTGTGTCATTGTTTTTTTGTAATTTTGCAGCCGCTTAGAAATTTTTTGATTATGAAGTTACTGACAAACGCCGAATTGGCAAGCCTGCTTGATAAAGATATATTCCATAAGATTTCTTCTGCCGCCGATTCGCTTAACCTCGAATGTTATGTTGTCGGCGGATATGTCCGCGATCTGTTTCTTGAAAGGCCGTCGAACGATATCGACGTGGTTGTGGTGGGCAGCGGCATACAGCTTGCCGACGCACTGAAAAAGGAACTTGGGCGCAAGGCCAAGTTGTCGGTGTTCCGCAATTTCGGAACGGCACAGGTGAAATACCGCGACCTTGAGGTGGAGTTTGTCGGCGCAAGAAAGGAAAGCTATACGCACGACTCGCGCAAGCCGGTGGTTGAAGACGGCACGCTGGAGGACGACCAGAACAGGCGCGACTTTACGATAAACGCTCTTGCCGTGTGTCTTAACGGGCCGCGCTTCGGCGAGCTTGTAGATCCATTCGACGGAATTGCCGACATGGAAGACGGCATAATACGCACGCCGCTCGACCCCGACATAACTTTCTCTGACGACCCGCTGCGCATGTTGCGCTGCATAAGGTTTGCCACTCAGCTTAACTTCTTTATCGAAGAGGAGACGTTCGATGCCCTTGAGCGCAACGCCGACCGCATAGGCATAATCAGCGGAGAGCGCATTGCCGAGGAACTCGACAAGATAATGATGACCAAGACGCCGAGCAAGGGCTTCGTTGACCTGCAGCGCTGCGGTCTGCTTCAGCGCATACTGCCCGAGCTGGCTGCCATGGATATGGTGGAGACAAGGCAGGGAAGGGCGCACAAAAACAACTTTTATCACACGCTTGAGGTGCTAGACAACGTGTGCAAGCACTCTGACAACCTGTGGCTGAGATGGGCTGCGCTGATGCACGACATAGGCAAGCCGAAGACCAAGCGATGGGACCAGAAGATAGGATGGACTTTCCATAACCATAATTATATAGGCGCAAAGATGGTGCCCGAGATATTCAGACGACTGAAACTGCCGCTCGACAGCAAGATGAAGTATGTGCAGAAGCTCGTAAACCTGCACATGCGGCCTATCGTTATTGCCGACGACGTGGTTACGGACAGTGCTGTAAGGCGACTGCTTAACGATGCCGGCGACGACATAGACGACCTGATGATGCTGTGCGAGGCAGACATAACGAGCAAGAACGAGGTGCGCAAGCGCCATTTCCTCGAGAATTTCCGCATCGTGCGCTCTAAGCTCCACGACCTGAAGGAGAAGGACTATAAGCGCCTGCTGCAGCCCTGCATCGACGGAACAGAGATAATGGAGATGTTCAACCTTAAGCCTTCGCGTGAGGTTGGCGAGCTGAAGAAGGTGCTGAAGGATGCCGTGCTTGACAACAAGGTGCCCAACGAGCGCGAGCCGCTGATGCAGCTGCTTATGGAGAAGGCACGTGAAATGGGACTTTGTCAGGATAAGGCTTGACAAAGGTGCTGTCGTTTCCGGTAGACCGGCCTTGCGCTTTGCCATGCAATGCCGGTGCTGAAGGTATCGGCTGAATGTAAATCTTTTTATTTTTCGCAGACGTTTGGCGCCTCTACATCGCCAACGCCCGCGACGCAAAGGTATTTCTGACAGAAAACGGTCTAAAAACGATGGTTTGGTTAAGTGTCTGACGGGCAGCATTTTAATGTTTTATGCAGTATGAGTTTTCTTTTCCAAAAATGCAAAATGTGGCATCTTGCAGTGTAAAACCTATCCTTTTAGAGGTCAAAATGTCGCCTTTTGCGTTCTAATTTCACCCGTTTGTGTCTCCAAAACAGGCTGATTTTATATACGAAACTGCACTTGGTGTGAATTAATCTTAAATTGTTGGTCCTACAGCGTTGTGTGTTTTAACATATTTTTGTTATCTGCTTTCTGTTTCGTCAAAAACAAATGTCCTGATTTTTTACCGCTTTTTGTGCCGCGTACCGGCAGCGTGTTTTGTCCGAATAGCGCGATAATTATGTGGAAAGCGTTGCCATGCGCTGCGTTGCATGTATGCTTCGTTTTGTAATTATTTTTCGTTTTCAGGCCTTGTGCGCCGCATTGCGTGCATAGCTTTAAATTTTGACGCGCACACTGTTCAAAATGTTTTTGTTAATGCTACTTACAGTGAATTAGAGTTAAAACACAATAATTATCATTTAACCTTAATGTAATATTCAATAATAATATGTACATTTGCATCTCGAAAACTACCGGTGTGAAAATAGTTTTCAAAATATGATATAAGCAAATTAGAAATAATAGTATAAAAATTTTAGGAAAATAGGTATGAAAAGAAACAAATTTTTATTGCTTGCATTTGCTGTTGCCGCAATGTTAACATCGTGCGGGGGCAAGCAGGGAGGAAAAATGGGCGACAATGAGTTCGCTGTGAGGACAATAGAGACGCAGACCGCGAATCTCCAGTCTTCTTATCCTGCATCTATCAAGGGCGTCCAGGACGTGGAGATCCGCCCGAAAATTTCAGGATTCATAACAAAACTTTGCGTAAGAGAAGGACAGACCGTTAAGCGCGGTCAGCTGCTGTTCGTGATTGATAACGTAACTTATGCCGCAGCAGTGCGCCAGGCTAAGGCTGCCGTTAACTCAGCCAAGGCTCAGCTCAACACAGCAACTCTTACATACGAGAATAGCCAGAAGTTGTTCAAGAACAACGTAATCGGTTCTTACGAACTGCAGTCTGCCAAGAACAGCTACGAGTCTGCTAAGGCAGCTCTTGCACAGGCTCAGGCCAACTATGTATCTGCAAAGCAGAATCTCGACTTCTGCTATGTTACAAGTCCGGCCAACGGTGTAGTAGGCGATCTGCCTTATAAAGTCGGTGCGCTTGTAAGCTCTTCTAATGCAGAGCCGCTTACAACAGTGTCTGACATTAACTCAATGCAGGTTTACTTCTCAATGACTGAGAAAGACCTCCTCGACATGACAAAGACAGCCGGCGGACTCCACGCTGCAATAAAGGATTATCCTCCTGTTAAGCTGCAGCTTGCCGACGGTACAGTATACGGACATGACGGACGTGTGGCTGCTGTCAGCGGAGTAATCGACCAGAGCACAGGTTCTGTGTCTATTCGTGCCGACTTCCCCAACCCTGAGCATCTGCTCAAGAGCGGCGGTTCAGGAAGCATCGTCGTGCCTCATGCAAGCTCTTCTGCCATCGTTGTTCCGCAGGAAGCTGTCGTACAGGTTCAGGACAGATACTTCGTTTATATCGTAGGAAAAGACAATAAGGTTAAGTATAGCGCCGTTACCGTAAACCCCAACAACGACGGTAAGAACTATATTATCGAAAGTGGTCTGAAGGCCGGCGACAAGATCGTTGTTAAGGGTGTTACCACCTTGAAGGACGGTATGCAGATAACACCGATAACAGAGGCTCAATATCAGGAGAAACTGAAGAAGACAAGCGAGATGGGCTCGCATCAGAACGACCTGAACAAACTGAAAGAAGACCTTACAAAGTAAATCAGGTCGCCGGGCTCTGCGGCGTATGCAGGCGTCAGAGTGAATGCTTATGACGCCACTTGCCCTCAGCCTTACAACCTCATAAACAAAAGTAAAACAGAAAAAACATGAGATTAGATAACTTTATAAAACGCCCGGTGCTGTCTACGGTTATCTCAATATTGACAGTCATCCTGGGTCTTATCGGATTGGTGTCGTTGCCTATAGAGCAATACCCTGACGTTGCGCCGCCAACGGTGCAGGTAAGTGCCAACTATACGGGAGCCAATGCCCAGACCGTGCTCAACTCGGTTATCGTGCCGCTTGAAGAGCAGATCAACGGTGTGGAAGGCATGACATATATGACATCTACGGCAACGAACGAAGGTTCGGCCAGAATTACGGTGTTCTTTAACCAGGGTATGAACGCCGACATGTGTCAGGTAAATGTGCAGAACCGTGTGTCGCAAGCATCAGCCCTGCTGCCGGCCGAAGTTACAAAGGCCGGTGTGACGGTTGAAAAACGACAGACTTCAACCGTGCTCCTTATGGCCATCAAGGGAGACGCAGGCAGATACGACGAGAAGTTCTTGCAGAACTATGCCGACATCAACATCATTCCTGCCGTTAAGCGTGTAAGCGGTGTAGGTGGATGTGAAGTTATGGGTGCCAAGACTTATTCAATGCGTATTTGGCTCGACCCCGTAAAGATGAAGAATTACGGCCTTATGCCGACAGATATTTCTAATGTACTTGCCGAGCAGAATATTGAGGCTGCTCCCGGTAAGTTTGGTGAGCAAAGCGACAACCAATATGAATATACAATACGTTATAAAGGACGTTTGCAGACTCCTACCGAATTTGAGAACATGGTTATCTCAAGCGACGCAAACGGCAACACTATCCGTGTTAAGGATGTTGCACGAGTAGAGCTCGGCGGACTTTACTATAACGTTACTTCAAAGGTTAACGGTCAGCCGGCCGTCATGATGATGGTTACACAGACCGCTGGTTCTAACGCTACTCAGATTGTAAACGATATCAAGAAGGTTATCGACGAACAGCGCACTATGTTGCCTCCGGGCGTTGAGATTGTATATATGCAGGACGTTACAGAGTTCCTTTATGCATCAATGGCCGACCTTGTTCATACTCTGTTCGAGGCATTCGTGCTTGTGTTCATCGTGGTTTACTTCTTCCTGCAGGACTTCCGCTCTACACTTATTCCGCTTATCGCGGTGCCGGTGTCATTGGTCGGTACGTTCTTCTTCCTGTATGTATTTGGCTTCTCGCTCAACCTGCTTACGCTGTCTGCGTTAGTGCTTGCCATCGCGATTGTGGTCGACGACGCCATAGTGGTCGTCGAGGCCGTCCATGCTAAGCTCGACCTTGGATACAAGTCGGCACGCCAGGCCTCTATCGACGCGATGAACGAAATCTCTGGAGCCATTATTTCTATTACGCTTGTGATGTCGGCCGTGTTTATTCCTGTGTCGTTCATCGGCGGAACTTCAGGTACGTTCTACAAGGAGTTCGGTATAACGATGGCTATCTCAATCGTAATTTCGGCTATCAACGCTCTTACGCTTTCACCGGCATTGTGTGCGATATTGCTGAAGCCGAAGAACGAAGACGGCACAGTGCGCAAGATGTCAATGATTGACCGCTTCCATACTGCATTCAATGGCGCATACGGTAAGGTGCAGGACAAGTATACCAAGTGTGTCCGCAAGATAGTGGAGAAACCGGTTATCGCAATAATTGCTGTGCTCATAGGTGTTGCTGCTCTGGTAGTTACTGCTATGAACACAAAGACTGGTCTTGTGCCTGACGAGGATACTGGTACTGTATTCTGTACAGTGTCAACGCCTCCTGGAACCAGTCTTGAGAAGACCAACCTCGTTATGGATCAGGTTGACTCCATGCTTACTACCAACCCGGCCATCGAGAACATCCTCCGTATCACCGGTTATAACTTCATTTCAGGACAAGGTTCAAACCAGGGTACGTTCATTGTCAAGCTGAAGTCGTTTGAGGACCGTGACAAAGAAGAAGGATTCATGAAGTATTTCGATGTACACAGCATGGGTTCTAAGATGGTGCTCGGAATGATTTACAAGCAGACTGCTTCAATCAAGGGCGCACAGATTTTGGCCTTCCAGCCGCCTATGGTGCAGGGATTCTCTGCAACCAACGGTTTGACATTCTCTATGCTCGACCGTACCGGTGGTGACGTGAATGCGTTCTTTAACATTACTCAGAAGTTCCTTGCAGAACTCAACCAGCGTCCTGAGATAGCTACGGCTATGACGTCATACAACTCTCAGTATCCGCAGTATATGATTGATGTTAATGTTGCAAAATGTAAGCAGAGCGGCATCGACCCGAACACCGTGCTTACTGCAATGCAGGGATACTATGGAGGTCTGTATTCTTCAAACTTCAACTCATTCGGTAAGCTTTATCGTGTAATGATCCAGGCAGATCCGAAGATGCGTGAGGACATCAAGAGTATGAACAATGTATATGTAAGAACTGCAAACGGCATGGCTCCTATCAACGAGTTTGTAACAATGACCAAGGTTTACGGACCTCAGGAGATTGCACGTTTCAACCTCTTCACATCTATTGACATCAACGCCACTGCAGCAGACGGCTACTCTTCTGGTGACGCTATCCGTGCCATCGACGAAGTGGCTAAGCAGACTCTGCCTACAGGATATGGTTACGAGTTCTCTGGTCTGACACGTTCAGAGCAGGAGTCTAGCAGCTCTACGATGATTATCTTCGCACTCTGTTTGACATTCGTTTACCTTATCTTGAGTGCACAGTATGAGAGCTATCTCGTTCCGCTGTCAGTGATTCTTTCTATTCCGTTCGGTATTGCCGGAGCGTTCGTCTTCACAGACCTGTTCGGAAAGAACAACGACATCTACATGCAGATTGCGTTGATTATGCTTATCGGACTTTTGGCCAAGAACGCCATCCTTATCGTGCAGTTTGCTCTTGAGCGCCGCCGCACCGGTATGGCATTGTCGTGGGCATCAGTTCTCGGTGCAAGCGCCCGTCTGCGTCCTATCTTGATGACCTCGTTGGCTATGATTATCGGTCTTGCTCCGTTGCTCATCCCGATTGGTGTAGGATACAACGGAAACATGACCCTTGGTGCAGCCGCTATCGGAGGTATGCTTATCGGTATGGTCTGCCAGCTTCTGGTTGTGCCTGCTCTGTTCTATATCTTCCAATATCTGCAGGAGAAGATCAGACCGCTCGAGTTTGAAGACGAGGTTACTTCTGTCGATACAGAGTTGTTACAGTACACACGTCCTGTTGAAATGCTGAAAAATGATGATAAAAATGAAAAAGAATAATATATTGATAATGATTTCTGCGGCTGCTCTTTTAAGCAGCTGCGGAATCTACAACAAGTATGAGCGCCCGGAAGTGAACACCACGGGACTTGTACGCGATGTAGCTTCTGCCACAGACACTCTGGCTGTAACAGACACCACAAGCTTCGGCAACCTGCCTTGGCGCAGCGTGTTCACTGATCCGCAGTTGCAGTCTATCATAGAGAAAGGTCTTGCCAACAACACCGACATGCTCAACGCCGCGTTGAACGTTAAGATGGTTGAGGCTCAGCTCACTGCTGCAAAGCTGGCTTTTGTGCCTTCGTTCACGTTCTCACCGCAGGGAACCATCAGTTCGTGGGACGGAAGCAAGGCCACAAAGACCTACTCGCTGCCCATCAACGCAAGCTGGAGCATCGACCTGTTCGGCAATCTGCTCAACCAGAAGCGCAGCGCACAGATGGCACTGCTCGCCACAAAAGACTATCAGCTCGTCGTTAAGACAAATCTCATAGCCAACATAGCAAACATGTATTACACGCTGATGATGCTCGACAAGCAGCTTGAGATTGTCGACAACATGACCGGCCTGACAAAGGATACATGGGACATGATGAAACTGCAGAAGGAGCTTGGCAACACTAAGGAGACAAGCGTGCAGAGTGCTGAGGCCAACTACTATTCAGTGCTTGCACAGGCTGCCGACCTGAAGCGCCAGATACGCGAGACCGAGAACTCGCTCTCGCTGCTGATAGGCCAGCAGGCGCAGACCATTGGGCGCGGCAAACTCGACAACCAGTCGCTTCCTTCTGAGTTCAGCACGGGTATCGGCATACAGATGCTCAACAACCGTCCTGACGTGCATTATGCCGAGATGACTCTCGCACAGTGCTTCTACGACGTGCAGACAGCCCGCTCTAAGTTTTATCCTAACATAACGATAAGCGCCTCAGGAGCATTCACCAACAGCTCAGGTGCCGGCATCGTCAATCCCGGCAAGTGGCTGCTCAGTGCAGTCGGCAGTCTTGTTCAGCCGATATTCATGAACGGTCAGCTCGTGGCAGGTCTGAAGGTGGCCAAGGCTCAGCAGGAACAGGCATACAACACATGGCAGAATGCCGTTCTGTCTGCCGGCAGCGAGGTAAGCAATGCCCTGGTGCTGTATAACTCTTCAGATGAGAAGAGCAAGCTGGAGCAGAAGCAGATAGAGAGCCTTACCAAGAACGTTGAATACACCAAAGACCTCTTTGCTATGGGCAACAGCACATACCTCGAGGTTATCAGCGCCCAGCAGTCACTGCTTAACGCGGAGCTGGCTAAGGTACAGGACGACTTCTATAAGATGCAGGCCGTTGTAAATCTTTATTACGCGCTCGGCGGCGGCAGAGATTAAGTTTCTTAAGTCATTGCCGGCGCTGCGCCGATGCTGACAGCACGATGACATTGCGCCGGGATGATGACGGTTATAACATAAATTAGAATTGATAATATGATTAGTCCTAAAGCAGAAATAGATCCTAAAGCAAAAATCGGAAAGAATGTTACTATCTATCCGTTTGCTTATATAGAAGGCGATGTTGAGATCGGTGACGACTGCGTCATCTATCCTTACGTCAGCATAATGAACGGTACCCGCCTGGGACGCGGCAACAAGGTGTTCCAGAACACTGTGCTTGGAGCTGTTCCTCAAGACTTCAACTATAAGGGTGACCCTTCTCATCTTATTATCGGAAACGGCAACATCATACGCGAGAATGTCGTTATCAACCGTGCAACGTTCAGCGACGGCAAGACCGTGATAGGCAACAACAACTTCCTTATGGAAGGCGTTCACGTGTCTCACGACACAAAGATTGGCAACGGCTGCGTGTTCGGATATGGTACGAAGATTGCCGGCGACTGCGTCATAGAGGATGCTGTGATATTCTCTTCTGGCGTTATTGCCAATCCGGGAGCACGTGTGGGCAAGGCGTCTATGGTGCAGAGCGGATGCCGCTTCAGCAAGGATGTTCCTCCGTATATCGTGGCAAGCGATAATCCGGTGAAGTATGGTGGCGTCAATACCACTATCCTTAACAACCATGGCGTTTCAGAGAAGGTGCAGAGCCATATCGCTAATGCATACCGTCTGGTGTTCCATGGGCAGACCAGTGTGTTTGATGCTGTATTGCAGATTAAGGAACAGGTACCTGATGGCGAAGAGATACGCCACATTATTGAGTTCATTAACGGACAAAATTGGGTATAATCAGTAAATTATAATGATTTCTAAGTTTATATCATTTTAGGGTTTATCATTCGTGGGACTGACCGTGAGGTTCGTCCCACTTTCGTTTTTATCCCGAATCCTAAAGACAGATTTGGGTTTAAGCAGAATATATGCGGAGATGGATGATTTCTTTGCCCTGCTGCCGGTGGCGACAACATATCAGGCATATAGGCGAAAGGGCACATATTGCATTGCGAAAGACGGCAAAATGGAGACTAAAACACGGCCTATCGCACCATGAAAGGTATGCTTTTATGCAGGATGATGACATAAAAAGTTTTTCTTAAAAAACTCGTCACTCGTCACAATGCCACATAAGTCCCTGACAGACAAATGTTTATAGCGTGACGAGTTGCCGCTCCAACTCGTCACATCCTGGCTGAAGATGCCATTTTAGCCGAACTTAACAAGGAAAACACCTGCTTGAAGTCAACCAAAATCAGGAAAAAAATAATGTTTTGTCCTTTATTGAGCATGATGTGATGAGTTGAAACTGCAACTCATCACACCGTAACGTCTTGTTTGTCAGTGTGTTATGGCCGTATGTGACGAGTGATGAGTTTTTTATGAAAATATTTATATAGCAAATTCCTTTTCCCCTTTCTGATTTCGGTTGACTTCAAACAGACCTTTCACTGATTAAAGTTTACTCCGTTTAGATTTAAGGCTGTTATTGGCTTGCTTGTTTTCTGTCGGTATGGTAACAAGCCGCTATCGGCAGACATAGATGTTAAGTTCGGGGCATTTAGATGTATGCGTAGGGCGAGCAGGCAGATGCCGAAAGCCTGTATTATTTAATGCCGTAAGGCCTTTGTCTGAGACTTATGGCAGTGAAACTGGAGGCGGCGTATATAAAAGCACACTCCCTGTTGCTGTTATGGCAGGCAACAGGGAGTGCGCTTTTTATGTTTCTTGTGCAAAAGATTATTTTCTCATAAATTCTTTTATGCTTTCCTCAGGAATACCGAAGTTAAAGTTGTCGGTAGTACCTAGCTTGGCGAAGTTTACGGCCACCAGATTGCCGTATTCGTCAATCACGGGGCTGCCGCTTGAGCCCTGCAGCGTAGGTATGCTGTAGAGCAGGCGCTGGCCGTCAGACAGCTGCGTAACCTTGCCGCTCGTCATCTGCACCTTTATGCCCTGTTTGGTGTTGGCAAGCACAAGTCCGGCGTTATATCCTATCATATACAGCTGCTGGTCTATCTTCAGCTTGTCGTCGTCGCTGCTTGAGAAGAGGGTTGCCAGCTTGTCGGTGAACGACCGCTCAGAGTCGTCGCCTTTCAGTTTAAATATATATGTATTTTCAGGCGTCTTCTTGTTCTTTAGCTGTATTAGCGCGAGGTCGATGTTCTCTTTGTCAGATGTACGTACCACCACGCACGGATTCTTTATTATGAAGTCGCTTTCGCTGGTTACGTATGTGTTGTTGTAGGCAATGCCCAGTTCCGATATAGTCCTTATCTTAATGCCCTCAGGGTCAATGTTGTCGTCGATGCCTTCGCGCGACTGCTTCAGTGCCGTAAACTGCTCGCTCAGCTCTGCCTGTTGCGCGTTTATCTGTGCCAGCCTTTCCTGGTCTGTGTGTATAAATCCGTAGAAGTCGAAGTAAGAGCAGCTGCTCTTCTGGCTCTCCAGCTGGTCATACTGCTGCGACAGTTCCGCCATCTGCTCAGTGAAAAACTGCTTCAGCGTCTTCATGAATCTTATCATGCTGCGGCGTGCCGTCACGGCGTCGATGTCGGGCTGTGCCACGTGGCGGTTGGTCATCAGCGTGCCCTCCTTGTCGATGAAGAATGCCGTACCCGTTATCATGTTGCGGTCTTTCTTGGCTTCCTCAGCGTCGGCCGTCAGTCCGGTTATGTCGCCGTCTTCGTCAAGGCCCTTGAAATAAAGCGAGTTGCCGTTAGGAAGCTGCACCTCATAGTAAAACTCGTTTAACACCACTACCACACCCGAAGATGTCTCCTTGAACAGCTCTTCGGCAGATTTCTTGTTGCTGCATCCTGCAAATAATATCAGGATAAGGCTTAGCGTGAATAATTTTTTCATAATAAAGGCGTTTTCTTTTTCAACTTGTTTTGCCGCCTTTTGCAGCGGGCAGGAACGTATTTAAATGTTTTTTATGGTGAGCAAAGTTAACAAAAATGTCAGTATTTTAAAAATTATTATCAATAAAATTGTGCTACATGCCAAAACTTGTCCGGTTTAGCCATGTCAGTGTTTATCGTTGGTTTACACAAATGCTTTGTCTGCTTGGTTTTCCGCCAATATCATGCTTCCGCCAGAGCATCTGCCTTATTCATATTCCTTTATAACCAGATGCCTCGGCAGCGTTATCACCTTTAGCCGCTTGAACCACACTCTTGCCGAATTGTTGAAGTAGCGCGTTACGTGGCTGCTTATCATGTAGTATTTTAGCGCATACTCGTCCATGTGTTCGGCAAATGCAGCCTTTATTCTTGAGCATTTCTCGTTTATGGCGTTGTCCGTGGGATTCACCAGCCTGCTCACAGTCTCGTTTATCTTTTCTATGTCCAGGCTGCCGTTGGTCGTGGCCTTATACAGGCGCGTTATTTCCTCGCTGTGGTCGACGAGGTCTTTAAACTCAACACCTTCGGGATGATTAAGGAAGAACAGATAGAGAGCCTTGTGAACGGGCGTCATAATAACCTCTTTGCCGTAGTCTGTCAGTATGAAGTGGTAGTCGCTTGTAATTCTCAGCCGGCTCAGGCTCGTTTTGGCTGCCTCTATGCGCAGTTCTTCCAGCACAGGCACCGATATGGCACGCAGAAGCAGGTCTGTGCGTCCCATGCGCTGCAGTTCCATTACCATTTTCTTCACCTCATTAGCAATAGCCTGCGCTTTGTCGTTGTTTGTTTCCATGTCATTCACACTGCAAAAATACTTTAATATTTTTATTGTGTAATAATTTTTTTCGGCATTTTTATCTCTGCAAGCCTTGCGCTCTGCTGCGCCTTATATAAAAGATGATTATCTTTGCTGTCGCAAAACACAAGGCATATGGAAGAAAGAAAGTTTGGTACGATAGATTTTGGCGAACCTGTAGACCTGTCGCAGAACATCATCAAGGTTGTCGGCGTGGGCGGCGGTGGCTGCAATGCCGTTCAGAACATGTATGAAGAAGGCATCGACGGCATAAGCTTTGCCGTGTGCAACACCGACAGTCAGCCGCTTGCAAGGTCGGCCGTTCCCGTTAAGCTGCTTCTCGGCAAGCGCGGTCTCGGCGTAGGCGGAGTGCCCGAAAAGGGACGCGAGGAGGCCGAGTCGAGCCTTGAACAGATAAAGAGCCTGTTTGCAGACGAGACAGAGATGGTGTTCGTAACGGCCGGAATGGGTGGCGGCACCGGCACGGGTGCAGCCCCGGTGGTGGCCGGCGTGGCGCGTTCCATGGGTCTTCTTACGATAGGCGTGGTTACCATTCCTTTCTTTTTCGAGAAAGAGAAAAAGATAATAAAGGCCCTTAAGGGCGTTGAGGAGATGCGCAAGAATGTTGATGCGCTGCTCATAGTGAACAACGAAAGCCTGTGCGACGTTTATGCCGACTCGAAGATTCCGGTGAAGGAGGCATTCAAGTATGCCGACAACGTGCTGTGCAATGCCGTTAAGAGCATAGCCGAACTGATAACCGTTGAAGGCAACATAAACCTCGACTTCTGCGATGTTGAGTCGACAATGAAGAACGGGGGCGAAGCCATCATGGCCATCGGGCGCGCCGGCGGCGAGCGAAGGGTGGAGAAAGCCATATTCAATGCGCTCGACTCACCTCTGCTTTACGGCAACGATGTGAGCAAGGCAAAGCGCATACTGCTGAATATATACACCAGCGAGGAGCATCCCCTGCTTGTCAATGAGCTTGAGGAGATTGATGCATTTATGGACAAACTTTGGCATAACCTTGATGTCATATGGGGTGTTTCAGACGACAATTCGCTCGGTGAAGATGCCAAGATTGCCATCCTTGCAACGGGCATGGACGACGAAAGCTGTGATTTCTGCCGAACGGAGACAGAGCGCCAGTATTCAGACGATGAGCATTATCATGAGCTAATAAAGAAACTGTATAAGCCTAAGAACAGCAAAATGCGCAGACCGTATCATGTGCCGGTGGCTGATGTTGCTGAGGCAGATTTGCCGTCAGATGCCATTCTGCCTGATAATGGAGTAGGGACGGATAGCGAGAATACGGATATGCCGGGCACGATACAGCTTGAAGTAAAGCCATGTGATGAAGAAGCCGTAAAGCCTGCTGCCCAGCCTGTTGTTGAGCAGGCAGAAGAAGTGGTGCATGTTGGCAGTGCAGAGCCGGTCGTAGAGCATAATGACAACGAACAGCAGATAACGGCAAGAGACTTAAAAGGTGTTGAGCCCGGTGTTGATACGCCACAGCGAAGGACCGTGAAGGGCATTGTTGACAAAATAGCAGGAATCATTAACAACATCCTGAAAGAGTAGTCTGCCCGCAAATAATATAATATTGATGCATTGCTAAATTGTAAATGCCGCCAGACAAGGCTTGAATTAAGGGCCTGTCTGGCGGCATTTATGCTATTTTTATGCTGTATATGATTTTCCGTAAGAGCTGATCTGGTTGCATCATTCTGCTTTCTGCCGTCATGCTTTTTTGCTGTTGGCTCTTCTTCATTCACACTTTTGCCTCGTTGTCTGCCGTCATGCCTTGGCCATTCGCTTTTTGAGCCTTTTATACACAATCACCACTGCCGGCACAAGGAACAGGTCGGCGGCTATCCATGCCGTAGGGTCGCCGTAGCATACGCCAAGAAACAGGAATGCCGGAACCAGCCACAGACTCACGCCGCAGCGGGCTATCATCTCCATTACGCCCGAAAGCATTGACAGATTAGAGAAGCCTAAGCCTTGCAGACTGTAGCGGAATATGGTGAGAATGCCGAGAACGGGGAAGAAATAGCTTGATATTCGCATGTACATTGCTGCGTTTGATATAATTTCGCTTTCGGTAGATTTTACGAACATCAGCATCATCTCGTCGGCAAAAAGCCCGATGACAATGAGGGTAAACACAAAATAAACGAGCATGATCTTTACTGCCGAAGTCATTCCCAGTTTTATTCTCTCCAGCTTGCGTGCGCCTATGTTCTGTCCGCAATATGTGGCCATGGCCACTCCGATATTCTCAAACACGCACGTGAACAGATACTTCACGCGCATTGCCGCCGTAAACGAAGCCACATAGACCGTGCCGAGGGCATTATTGGCACTTTGCAGCATTATGGTGCCGATGGCTGTGATGGAGAACTGAAGCCCCATGGGTATGCCGTTGTTGAGCAGCTTTCCCACCATCTTGTCGTTGTATGCGCGCTCGCGTCCCTGCGGAATGAGTATGCGCATGCGCTTCTTTATGTATAGAGCGCACAGTGCCGAGGCAAATATTTGCGACAGCATGGTGGCGATGCCTGCGCCCTCAACGCCCATGCCGAAGGCGATGATGAGCAGAAAGTCGAGCAGGATGTTGACCACCGAAGAGGCTATCAGAAAGTAGAATGGCTGCTTGGAGTCGCCAAGGGCACGGATGAATCCCGACAGGATGTTATACGCTATGGTGAACGGTATGGCCAGAAAGTTGAGCATAAGGAACAGCCATGCGTCGTGGAATATGTCGGCCGGCGTGTTGACAATCTTCAGTATGCGCTCGCAGAATATGCATGTTATCACGGTTATCACAACGGCTATCACAGCCGCTATGCGCAGGGCATTGCTCACGTAGGCACGCATCTTTGAGTAGTCTTTGGCTCCGAACTCCTGCGCCACTGGTATGGCGAAGCCTGCGCACGAGCCGTTGCAGAAGCCCATAATCAGAAACATTATTGATGAAGACGCGCCTACGGCAGCCAGGGCGTTTACGCCTATAAACTGGCCTACGATGGCTGCGTCGATTATTAGATACATCTGTTGCAATATGTAGCCGCAAATCAGCGGCACCGCAAAGTGTATGATGTCGCGCGTGGGCGAGCCCACGGTCATGTCGTTAATGTTAGCCATAATTCTGTTATCCTTTTTTCGGGGTGCAAAATTATGCAAAAATAAGGAACTGCCGATTACTTTTCGGGTTAAAGTAGTTAAAAGGTTTGTGCCATCATGATAAAAGGCAAGTGTATGGCTTTGCCTTAACGGTGTTTCTGATATATTCGTTTTAAATAATCAGGCGACATTCCTGTCTGAATGAAAGCAGCGGAATGTCGCCTGGTATAGGTGTTGTAGGCTGTTCGTTAATAAGACGCCGTACAGTTTATAGCTGTTTGATAAAACAAGTTAGGCGTATAATTTAAAGCACGTCGAGAGGAGACCTTTTCATCACGAGCGGATAGCGTTCAGGATGTTTCAGGCAGTCTATTTCGAGGTCGACATCCAGTTCCGGCCATTCTATTGCGTTTTTTCCTGCCATTCTGACGTTGAGCGCGCTGCTTATTCGTGCATTGCGAAGCCATGGAACGCGATTGTACGACACAAAGTAGTCGTTGCCTAAGACGGACAGCATCATCCCCTGAGAGTTAATCATCAAGACGCTTACCGATGTGTTCTTCAAATTGTCGTTTAAATTCGTTTCCATATTTCAATACAATTTTAGTGATATTTTTTATTTCTTTGTCGCTGAACCCATAGTTGTTTGCCAGCGTTATGTTGGGTTCCAGCCAAAATTTAGCTTCGTTTTCGGCTTTTATTACATGGACATGCTTCCGTTCTTCCTCGTTGGAATATATCTTGAAGACAAATCCATTTTCCTCTTTAAACTTTGGACTCATACGCCATTTCTTTGTTTACTAAGTAAAGAATATTTTGCGTAAATGCAAGATAATCAGAAACTTTTGCCCATAAACTTATCATGCTTTTCTGCGTCATATCCTTTTGTGTTATATGCGAGACGTTGTATGCCTGTGTCTTGTCCCTTCGTTAATAAGATGCCGTGCAGCTTATTCCTGCCTCAATAACCCTGTCGCGTATGGCGTCGAGAGTCTCGTGAGATGCTTTCAGCAGGTCGTGGTCTGGTGTCTCGCGGTCGATGGTGTATATCATAACCTGCTGCGGCTTGATATCTTTCAATGCCTCGAGCCACGGACCAACATATTTTTCTCCCGTGTTGTCGACGTCTTCGCTGCCGGTCTTGCCGCGCATGAACATCGTCTGAACAATCACGTGACCATTGAACGACTTCATGGTCTCAATGATTTTCTTTACGTCGTAGGTCTTGCTGACGGGACGGTCCACCTTATTAATATAGTCAGGGTCAACAGTGTCGAGCTTCAGAATGTTGTTGTCCACCTTCAGCAGTGCTGCGTGCACTTCCGGTCTGTCTGCCATTGTGGTGTTGCTCAGCACCGACACTTTGGCCTTGGGGCAATATTTGTCGCGCAGCTCTATGGTGTCGTCTATTATTCCGGCGAAGTGCGGATGCGCCGTAGGTTCGCCGTTGCCTGCAAACGTAAGCACGTCGGGCAGCTGTCCTTCGGTCTTCATCTCTTTGAGTTTTGCCTCAAGCTTCTCTGCAACCTCCTCGCGTGTGGGGCGGCGCAGCTTAGGACGATGGTCGGCATTAAAGCCGCATTCACAATAAATACAGTCAAATGTGCAGACCTTACCGTCTGCCGGCATAAGGTTTATGCCTAGCGAAATGCCGAGACGGCGGCTGTGAACCGGGCCGAATATCGGCGATGGATATATTACTGTGCTCATATATGCAAAGATAGTGCAACCTTTGGTAATAACAAAATAAAAAGCCGTTAAGTCAGCTTTTATTTTTCTTTTGTCAATATCCAGCCGCATTTGCCGTGCCTTTCTTGGCATCTGTTGCTGTGTAAAGTGGCTATGCCGCGTTGCTGAAGAAATAGTTATATTATCTTCTTGTGCAGGGCGTCTGCCTGCATGCAGCCGTTGTTGCGGGCAGCGCGTTGCAGAAGCTGTATGCTGTATATGCAGAAATAAATCTTGCATATGTCTCTTTGAAAGCATTGTTGCGGTTTTATATGTCAATATGATATTCTGAAAATGTACGTTTTGCGGCTCGTTCTAGAATGGCAAATAGCCTCCTGCCATGCAAAAACAGGCATATTAAAGTCTGAAATCAAGTCTTTTACATTGCAAAACATGGCCTTTTGCATTTCAGAAAGCATTGTTTTGCAATGCGAAATGCATAGGATTACATGCCGAAATACGGCCTTTTATGCTGCGAATGTAGTATGTTCTTTCTTTTGCAGGTGTATGTTCGCTGCACACTTTGCCAAAATAAGCTCTTAACCTTCTGATTGTCAGGCTGCAGTCTTTGCACACTTCTGCCTGCGATATTTGCGCCCAGAGATAAATAAGTTTAGAATTCCGCGGTATGGAAGCCTTTGCGTAAATCAGAAAGGAAGCCTAATTAGACAAATACTTCTCAAAATGTCATGTCGTATAGCCCTGCATACGGCTATATAATAGCCCTAATGCTGTTAATAGTCGTTAAACTGTTGTGAGTGAGAATATTTTTTTGTTACTTTGCACCAAATTAGGTGTGTTATAGCCACAAAATAATGGGTAAAAAAAGAAACAAGACCCGCGTCCGCCACGGACTGCAGGGCATAACTTTATGTATAAGCACCGCGTTGGTGCTGATTTTGTTAGGAATGGTAGTGTTCTCCGTTTTCACGGCGCACAATCTTTCAGCGTATGTGAAAGAAAACCTCACAGTTACGATGATGCTTGGCGAGGATATAACTAATCCGGAGGCACGGCAGTTGTGCAACGACTTGAAAAAACGCCCTTACATAAGTCATCTGACATATATAAGCAAGGAGCAGGCCCTGAAGGAACAGACCGAGGCCATGGGCACGGACCCGAGCGAGTTCTTGGGCACCAATCCGTTTGTCGCTTCGATAGAGCTGCAGCTCAAGGCGCAGTATGCCAACAGCGACTCGCTCAAATGGATATCGAAAGACCTGAAGCGCGACTCTAAGGTTACTGACATAACTTATCCGCAGGACCTTATGGACAGCGTGAACACCAACTTGCAGAAAATCAACCTGGTGTTGCTCGTGCTGGCCGTGCTGCTCACGTGCGTGTCGTTCTCGCTTATCAACAACACCGTAAAGCTTGGCGTATATGCGCGCCGCTTTACTATTCATACCATGAAGCTCGTCGGAGCCTCATGGGGATTCATCCGCAGACCTTTCCTCTGTAATGCCATCGGCATAGGACTTCTGGCAGCAGTCATAGCCAACCTCGTGCTTGGCGGAGGCATATATGCCCTGTATACATACGAGCCCGGAGTGCTCACTGTTATCACATGGCAGGTGATGGCCGTTACGGGAGGTTCGGTGTTCGTGTTCGGCATCGTCATCACGCTGCTGTGCGCATTCGTGTCGGTCAACAAATTCCTCAGGATGAAGGCCGGCGACCTATATAAAATCTAAAGTGAATGCTGTTTTTCAGAGGCTGCTTCACGTGGCCTAAGTGGACGGAAAGTTTGTTACACAACAAAAATATAAAACTATAAAATGGACAGAAAGAATTTAGCTTTTGACCGCATGAACTTCATTCTCCTTGCTGTGGGAATGGTAGTTGTCATCATCGGTTTTATCCTTATGAGCGGCGGTGGTACCGACGACAACACGTTTAATCCGGAAATATTCAGCGCAATGCGCATCAAGGTTGCCCCGGTGATATGCTTCATAGGCTTTGTGTCGATGGTATATGCCATAATGCGCAAGCCGAAGGATAACGGAACTGAAAACGAGATTGAATTGGACAACGAAGAGCAAAAACTATAATAAATGGATCTTTTACAGACTATAATTATTGCAATCGTCGAGGGACTCACTGAGTTTCTGCCTGTGTCTTCAACCGGACACATGATTATCGCTCAGGGACTTCTTGGAGTGGAGAGCACTCCTTTTGTAAAGGCGTTCACTGTTATCATACAGTTTGGAGCCATCTTGTCTGTGATATGTCTTTACTGGCGCCGCTTCTTCTATCCCGAGGCGGTTCAGACCGGAACGTCTTACTGGAAGGCCATGTATGACTTTTATGCCCGTCTTGTTGTCGGCGTGCTGCCGGCAGTGGTGCTGGGCTTGGCTTTCAACGACTTCATAGAGTCTAATCTTGGCAACGTTACGCTCGTAGCCGTCATGCTTATAGTTGGAGGTGTGTTCATGCTGTTCTGCGATAAGCTTTTCGGTAACGGCTCAGAGGACACCAAACTTACATATCGCCGTGCATTCATAATAGGCCTTATCCAGTGCATATCAATGATTCCGGGCGTGTCGCGTTCAATGTCGACTATAGTCGGCGGTATGTCGCAGAAGCTGACTCGCAAGGCTGCGGCTGAGTTTTCGTTCTTCCTCGCCGTTCCGACAATGTTCGGAGCCACGTGTCTCGAAACCTACAAGCTGATAAGTCATGGCGACGGTTCGCTCCTTGCAACCGGAAATAATCTTGAGATGCTTATCGTAGGTTCTGTGGTGGCGTTCATCGTAGCCATTCTTGCGATAAAGTTCTTTATTAATTATGTAACAAAATATGGTTTCGCAGCTTTCGGCTGGTATCGTATAGTAGTAGGAATCATAATATTAATCTGCATGCTTTGTGGCGTTGACATGAAGATGGCAGACTGAGAAGTGTATGAATTTTACCGAAGGAGAGATAGTATGCATCAACAAGCCCTATCGCATGTCGAGCTTCGGCGCGCTTGCGAGGGTTCGTTATCTTATATCACAGCGTCTTGGAGTAAAGCGCGTAAAGACCGGTCATGCCGGTACGCTCGACCCTCTGGCCACAGGAGTCCTGATACTCTGCACGGGCCGTGCCACCAAGCGCATCGACGAATTGCAGGCCCATACAAAGGAATATACGGCCACGCTGCAGCTGGGTGCAACCACGGCAAGCTATGACATGGAGCATCCCGTAGACGCAACTTATCCCACTGAGCACATCACGCGCGAGCTGATAGAGACCACGCTGCCCAAGTTTGTGGGCGAGATACAGCAGGTGCCGCCTGCTTATTCAGCCTGCAAGGTCAACGGCGACCGCGCATACAAACTTATGCGCAAGGGCCGCGACGTGGAGCTTAAGCCGAAGACTCTGCGCATCGACGAGATAGAACTGCTCTGGTTCGACCCCGAAAAGATGCAGATGAGCATCAGGGTAGTGTGCGGCAAGGGCACATACATAAGGGCGCTGGCGCGCGACATAGGCGAGGCACTGAATAGCGGAGCCTATCTTACGGCACTATGCCGTACGCGTGTGGGCGACATACGCATAGAAGACTGCATAAAGCTCGACGACGTTCCGGCGTGGCTTGAGCAGCAAACAATAGAAGATAAATTAACCGAGAATATTTAAGATATGAAACTGTCACAATTTAAGTTTAAGCTCCCTGAAGAGCTGATAGCCCTTAATCCGCCATATCACCGTGACGAGTGCAGGCTTATGGTGGTGCACCGGGTGTCTCAGAAAATAGAGATGTACAAGAAAGACGAGAATGGTGAGCCGTTGAAAGACAAGGACGGCAACCCCGAGTATCTCGACTTCCGCAATGTTCTTGACTATTTTGATGAGGGCGACGCGTTCATATTCAACGATACAAAAGTTTTTCCCGCACGTCTGTACGGTACAAAAGAGAAGACCGACGCTAAGATAGAGGTGTTCCTTCTGCGTGAACTTAACGAGGAGATGCGCTTGTGGGACGTTCTGGTTGAGCCGGCCCGCAAGATACGTATCGGCAACAAACTGTTCTTTGACGAGAGCGGAAGCATGGTGGCCGAGGTTATCGACAACACTACAAGCCGCGGACGCACGCTGCGTTTCCTTTACGACTGTCCTCACGATGAGTTCAAGCACGACCTCTACGCACTCGGAGAGGCTCCGCTGCCGCATTATATAGTAGACCGCCGTCCGGCAACACCTGAAGACATAGACGACTTCCAGTGTATCTTTGCCAAGAACGAAGGCGCTGTTACGGCTCCTGCCTCTGGCCTGCATTTCAGCCGTGAGATGATGAAGCGTATGGAGATTAAAGGTATCGACTTCGCATTTATCACTCTCCACTGCGCTTTGGGCAACTTCCACGACATCGAGGTTGAAGACCTCACCAAGCATAAGATGGACTCAGAGCAGATGTTTATTAGTGCAGAGGCATGCAAGACGGTTAACAATGCCAAGCTTGCAGGACATCATGTTTGTGCCGTAGGCACAAGCGTGATCAAGGCCACTGAGACGGCTGTGGGTACAGACAAGATGCTGAAAGAATATGAAGGATGGACTAACAAGTTTATCTTCCCGCCTTATGAGTTTGGCGTAGCCGACTCTATGATAGCCAACTTCTATCATCCGATGTCAACGCTGCTTATGTCAACTGCTGCTTTCGGCGGTTATGACGTCGTGATGGAGGCCTACAACCTGGCCGTGAAGAACGGATATAAGTTCGGATGCTACGGTGACGCAATGCTCATCGTAAACGACTGATAAATAAGAAGTAAGGATTAAGAAGTAAGAGGTGTTGCCGCAAAGGCGTCTTTTCTTGTTTCTTAATTCTTACTTTCCAATTCTAAACTTTTTATTTCTTAATCCTTAATTCTTGCTTCCTAATTGCATACGGTTTATTTTTCTCTTGGCACAAATTTAGGCGACCGCAAACATAACGTAAGGCGTGCCGTTGATCTTATCGGTGAACACATTGGTAGGGTAGAGCGTGTTTCGTCTCTTTACGAAACCGAGCCGTGGGGCTTTTCTTCAGACAATATGTTTGTCAATGCAGCTGTATGCGTGTCTACTCAGCTGAGTCCGCGTGCCGTATTGGAAGCTACGCAGGCTATAGAGCGTGACATGGGGCGCACTGTAAAGTCGGTAAACGGCCAGTATCACGACCGCATAATAGACATCGACATTCTTCTTTATGATGATGTAAAGGTGGATGAGCCTGATTTAAAGATACCGCATCCGCTTATGCATGAGCGCGACTTTGTTATGAAGCCGCTGCGCGAGATTCTCGGATGAGCAGGTAGAGCCGGGTCATCATACAAACACACATTATTATAATAACCGCATTCAGGCAGCCATAATTTGGTTGTCTGTGTTTTTATATGCATGTATGCGCCTGAATGGGCGCCGGCATGTAACTTGCGGCCTTATAGCACAGAAATGCTATTAACAGCTATGTTAACGCCATGGCTGTATGTATACGGGAGGTTGGCACGTTATAAAAAGCTAAGTCCCGAAACCGTTTAGTAACAGTTTCGGGACTTCGTGTTTCTTTTAAGCTTTGTTTGCGCTTTCTTAAATTAGCGGCGCAGACCAAGAGCTTTAACTATTGCACGGTAGCGGTTGATGTCGCGGTCGTACAGATAGTCGAGCAATGCACGGCGCTTACCTACCAAGATAGTCAGTGATCTTGCAGTAGCGTGATCCTTGTGGTTCTTCTTCAGGTGCTCTGTCAGGTGTGAAATACGATAAGAGAACAGAGCTATCTGGCTCTCTGCAGAACCTGTGTCAGCGTTAGACTTTCCGTACTTGCCGAAGATCTCTTGTTTTTTAGCTTGATCTAAATACATTGAATTTTTTTGTTTTAAATGTTTTGTGATTACATCTTTCTGATGCAGCGCGCCGCTGTGAGGGCGTGAACATCATCAAATGCATCGGATTCTCCGAAATCGGGTGCAAAATTACAAATAAAAAGTTATATATAAAATAAATTTCGATTATTTTTTATGGCAATGTATCATTTTGAGGATATGTTCTTTACAATATTATGCAAAAAAACTGTATAGAGCAAAATGTTACGAAAAAAATGTGTAACTTTGCACCTGACTTTTAAGGTATTAGTATGCAAGATATCAGAAACATAGCTATTATTGCCCACGTAGACCATGGTAAGACCACACTTGTGGACAAAATGATGTTGGCCGGTAACTTGTTCCGTGACGGACAAGACTTGAGCGGCCAGGTGCTCGACAGCAACGACTTGGAGCGTGAGCGAGGTATAACCATTCTTTCTAAGAACGTTTCGATAAACTGGAAAGGAACCAAGATAAACATTATAGACACTCCGGGACACTCTGACTTCGGAGGTGAGGTGGAGCGTGTGCTCAACATGGCAGACGGATGTCTGCTGCTCGTTGACGCTTTCGAAGGCCCTATGCCTCAGACACGCTTCGTGCTGCAGAAGGCTCTTCAGATAGGACTGAAGCCTATCGTTGTTGTCAACAAGGTTGACAAGCCCAACTGCCGCCCTGAAGAGGTTTATGAAATGGTGTTCGACCTTATGTTCTCTCTTAACGCCACCGAAGACCAGCTCGACTTCCCCGTTGTTTACGGAAGTGCGAAGAACGGCTGGATGGGTGAGGACTATAAGAATCCTACAACAGACATCACATATCTTCTTGATAAAATCGTAGAGGTTATCCCTGCGCCTAAGGCTCTTGAGGGCACGCCGCAGCTGCTGATAACCAGTCTCGACTATTCAAGCTATACAGGCCGTATTGCCGTGGGACGTGTTCACCGCGGAACTCTCACTGAGGGAATGAACGTGACGATAGCTCATCGCGACGGCTCTCAGGAGAAGACCAAGATTAAGGAGCTTCACACCTTTGAGGGTATGGGCCACGTGCGCACCGACAAGGTGAGCAGCGGTGACATCTGTGCCATCATAGGATTGGAGAAGTTTGAAATCGGCGATACAATATGCGACTTTGAAAATCCGGAGCCGCTGCCGCCTATAGCCATCGACGAGCCTACAATGAGCATGCTCTTCACCATCAACGATTCGCCGTTCTTCGGCAAGGAGGGCAAGTTTGTCACCAGCCGCCACATCAACGACCGTCTGCAGAAGGAACTCGAGAAGAACCTTGCGCTGCGTGTAGCTCCTTTCGAGGACTCAACGGATAAGTGGATTGTAAGCGGACGTGGTGTGCTGCATCTGTCAGTGCTTATAGAGACCATGCGCCGCGAGGGCTACGAGCTCCAGGTTGGTCAGCCGCAGGTAATTTATAAGGAAATCGACGGCGTTAAGTGTGAGCCTATCGAGGAACTTACTATCAACGTGCCTGAAGAATTCTCAAGCAAGATGATAGATATGGTTACACGCCGCAAGGGCGAGATGACATCAATGGAGAGTCAGGCCGACCGCGTGAACATTGAGTTCGACATACCGTCGAGAGGCATCATCGGTCTGCGCACCAACGTGCTCACCGCAAGCCAGGGCGAGGCCATCATGGCACACCGCTTCAAGGAGTATCAGCCTTACAAGGGCGACATCTCACGCCGTATTAACGGTTCGATGATAGCCATGGAGACAGGCACTGCCTATGCTTATTCTATCGACAAGCTGCAAGACCGCGGCAAGTTCTTCATCGATCCGGGTGAGGAAGTGTATGCCGGCGAGGTTGTGGGCGAGCATGTTCACGACAACGACCTTGTGGTAAACGTGACAAAGGCAAAGCAGCTTACCAACACACGTGCCAGCGGATCAGACGACAAGGCACGCATCATCCCGCGCACAGTGCTTTCACTTGAGGAAGCTTTGGAGTACATCAAGGAAGATGAGTTTATAGAGGTTACGCCTAAGAGCATGCGTATGCGCAAGATTATTCTTGACCACAACGACCGCAAGCGTGCCAACAAGCAGTAAATAAGCTTTACTATATCAACATAAAGAGTCAGGAATCAAGGAAAGCATGTCCTTCTCTGTATTACGGGCAGGTTTCCTTTATTCTTGACTTTTAATTTTTAAATTAGACGTTTACTATGAAAAAAACTTTATTCAGTTTCTTTTTGCTGATGTCAGCATTATGTGTCAGCGCGCAGATTAAGATTGTCGACATGACCGACTCCAGTACGGTGCATGCCGCGAGTGTGTTTATTTCGGGCAACCGCTGCGTGGGCGTTAGCGGAGCCGACGGCCTTTTGCCTCTGCCAAAGGGATATAAGGGCAAGGTTACGGTTAATCATATCAACTATTATGAAAAGGAGTTTCTTGCAGATACTGTCAGCAGCGGCGTTGTGATGCTGAAGCCACGTGCATACGCAATACCTGAAGTCGAGGCCATGGTTGGCGAGCCTGATTATCTTGTGATATCTGCCTATTGCAGAGCATATATATATACCGATTCTGTGCCGACTTCTTTTCGTGAGGGACTTTATGACTATTATTTGCCTATCGGCAGTGTCGGTTCCGAGGAACATCCGAGCCTGTCATCTCTCCTTGAGAGACTTATCGGCAAAGGAAGGGTGAGATGCAAGACGCGTTCGGAGAAAAATGTACGCAAAGAGGGTGAGAGTTACTATTCTTCATTGCCGCTTTTAAGCTGGTATTACATGCTGCTTGATCGTTTGCCAAAATCAGACATTGTTACAGACAAGGCTTCTGACAAGGTCGTATCCCGCGGATGGAAGGGTAGTGTCTTAGGACTGAAAAATGATACAGTGAATAAGACGTTTACTGCATATTGCGACAGTGCGTATACCGGAGCGGACAGTCTTACAGTGAAATTCTTTGGATATAAGGTTCGCTTTATAGGCTGTAAAGAAGGCGAGGTGTACAGCACAAAGTATGGTCAGCCCAAGCTCAGCAGTCTTTTGAGGCGTTATTATTATTTGAACGCAAAAGGCAAAGCACCGGGAAAAAATCCAATGACATCTATTGATATGTATGAGGAGCTTTATGTCACTGGCGTGAGATATGCCACCAAGGCAGAAAGGAAGGCTGCCATGAAGGACAAAACTGCCGAGCCGCTTGTTGTTCCGGCTGATGTTCCGCCGCTCAGCAAGCCGCTTGAAGAGGCCGTAAGTCAGATGAAACCGTAAAAAGTTTTCTTAAAAACTCGTCACTCGTCACAACGCTGTATAACTTTCTGTATTGCAGTATGTTACGGTGTGACGAGTTGCCACGGCAACTCGTCACACCATGCTTAATTAAGGACAAAATATTATTTTTCCTGATTTAGGTAGACTTCAAGCAAGTGTTTTACTGGTTAAGTTCGGCTAAAATGGCATCTTCTGCCAGACTGTGACGAGTTGAAACTCCAACTCGTCACGCTATAAACAATTGTCTGTCAGGGTCTTATGCTGGAATGTGACGAGTGATGAGTTTTTGCGAAAACTTTTTATTCTATCACTCTTTGCAAAACATGCCTTTTCGGCCTGCAATATGCCGTGTTTTGCTTTCCAATATACCATATATTATAAGGTGAAAGGATACAAGTTGTATTTTATGCAAGATTTTGCATAAACCTGAATATTTATGTAAAATGTAATGATATGAATCATCATGTTTTAACTCTTTTGCCGGATTCTCTTGCCGCTTATTTTGGTGTTCTGAAAGTAATGGTATGTGTTCCGTATGTTTTTTAGCAAAAATAAACATATTAAGCAGTTTTGGCAACAAAGGTCAAAGTGTGCTTAAATCATATGGTAATCTTTATGGCCGAAAATGTGTCTAAAGTTGTTGCCGATGTATTTATCAGAGAGAAAATAATGCAGGCACTTTGGTATTTGTGATATAATGTAATGCCGGATATGTGTGATTATATAAACTGTGCATTGAAAAACATTTACAAAAGATGTAGTATGTATGAATTTAACATTGAAATTTGGGAAAATTTCTTTAATTTTTGCATTGTCCGTAGGAAATAATTCATACATTTGTATTTGGAAGCTCTGTAAGAGCCGCCACAGGTTCTTACATTTTTATTAATTAAATATTCATTTCTATGAAAAAAACGTTTATTCCGATGTTTCTTGCGTTAGCCTACGGAGGGCTCACAGCAGATGCGCAGACCACCAGTCTTGTGGTCAATCCCGCATCGCAGGCCTCTGAGAGCAAGTCATACTTGCTGACGGATATCGCAAAGATAACATTTGGCGACCATGGCATGGAGATTAATGGTACGTCAGGAACGAAAGAGACAATCTCCTTTAGCGACATTATGAGCTTGAAATTCACTTCTGAAGGCACCGGCATTGAAGGTCTGCCTGCCGCAGAAGATTCTTCTCTTGTGCCTTATTACCGTGGAGGAATGCTCGGTGCCGACGGATTGCAGGGCGGTCAGGCTGCCCGCGTAAGAGTATGCGATCTGAGCGGCAGGGTTATCATAGCAAAGGAGAACTGGGACGGAACTCCTATCAGCACAAGCGCCCTTACAAAAGGTGTATATCTGTTCAGCGTAAATAAAAAACAATTAAATTCATGAAATGATGAAAAAACTTTTTACTACAATCATATTGGCCATCGTGGCTGTAATGGGCTATGCCCAGACAAATCCTAACCGTATGTTAGTGACCGACAAGACAGGCAACACTAAAGGTTATCTCGTAGAGCGTATCGACAGCGTTTCGTTTGTTTCGCTTGAGGGCCGCGTTGCAGCCGACGTAGAGTATAAGGGCTTTTACAGCGGAGCCACCGGCGACACCGTTGCTTTGTCTGTTACACGCACGCCTCAGTGTGTAGGTTTCAAGATTGCGTGTCTGTCTAAGATTCGTGCGGACAGGCTTACGTCTGAAGCTGCTATTGCAAATTATCTTGACAATAGTGATAACGAATTCTTGTTCCAGGACTTTGTAGACGGCAGACTGCACGGATTCGACTTTGCTTTCAAGCCAAATGCTGAGTATGCAATCATTACTGTCGGATACGACCAGTATCAGATTCCTTGCGGAGCAACAAGAACAAACTTCACCACACCGAAGAAAGACCTTGTTGGCGACTGCTCTATCAATTATACCATTGACGAGGTTACCACAAGCGACATAACAGTAACATTCAAGCCAGGATCAGGCGTTGCCGGTTATGCTGCACTGATGTTCCCTGCAGGCACTGCTGAGGAGAACTTCGAGATGATTGGCGCGATGTTCGGATTTGAAACTTTAGGCGACTATGTTAAAGGAATGGGCTTGAACAACACAGGTGAGGCTACTAACACATGGGGCAAAAACAGTCCGGGAACAGACTATGAAATCTACGTTCAGGCATGGGACGTAAACGGCACTTTTGCTGATATGGTAATAATACCGGTTTCTACTAAGAAACTTGGAGGTGAAGGTGTTGCACAGATGGAAATCACTATCGGCGAATTCGGCGGTAACGCTCAGACTGGTTATTATCAGGTGGTTACATATACTCCTAATGATCAGACCTCTATGCACCGTGACATGTTGATTGAGAAGGATGCTTATGATAAAGAATGGAATGAGGATATGATCTTAGAGTATCTTAAGGCCGATAATCCTATGGATCCTTATTGGAACCAGTTTGGTGTAGACGAGGCTTCGTGGACGGCTGACCCGAACACTTCTTACATTGCCTTCTCTATCGCCCAGAATATCAATGAAGAATGGGGACCTCTTGCAAAGAAAGAGTTTACAACTCCTGAGGCACCTGCATCACAGAAGAAGCAGTCGGCTCCTGTAATGAAGCGCAAGATGGTCAAGAACGTTATTTCTGGCAGCAACTCTGTTCCTATGGTGAATCTTACAAAGGCTTTGAAGGCTTCTAAGGGTAAGGTTACAATGACCGGAAAATAATTAGGCAACAAGAGCAATGCCTGTAAGTAAGCCTGTTTGCCGGGCTATGTCATGCAGGCAGTGCCAATAAATAAATCTGCAAGATATGGTGTCTGTTGTGATGCCTTATCTTGCAGATTTGTTTTGTATGTAAGCTGTTTATGTCGAGTCTGATGCCGTTGGCGTATGACACATTTTCGATTACAGCGGAGCGCCGGAGGTGTTGCGGTCAATAGCCGGCTATGATGTTTGCTCGTCATATAGAGCCATGCGTGACATAAGACTTTGCCGGGCATGTTGTTCCCGAAATATTTTCACGCTTTTGCATTATATCATTTCCTGCACAACATCACGTCTGCGTTTATCCCGTGGCGGAATTATTGTCCGCCGGAAGCGTTGCCTCCTCCGCCGCCTTTCACGTCGTCGTTGCTTATCGAGCGGGCTGCCTTCTTCACGCTTGCCTTCAGTTCGCCTATGCGGTAGCTCAGGCTTATGCCGAAGCGCTGGTTGTCGTATTTTGAAACAGACTTCTGTATAAAGTCGGTGCTCGATGTTGTGTTCTTATACTCCATATATTTTTTCAGGAAGTTGCTGGCAAAGGCAGATATCGTGAGCCGCTTGTTCAGGAACGACTTGTTGATGTTTATGCCGTAGCTTGTATAGCTCGTTCCGCGTCCCTGCAGCGTGATGCCCGGTGTCATCGTGAACACGTTGAGGCTTATGCGCCATTCTTTTGGCAGCGACTGCTGTATGCCTCCTGACAGATACATGTTCCAGCCTCTGTTGCTGAGGTCTTTGCCGTCGGAGAAGTATTGCCATTGGCCATTCATGTTGGCATATATCCTGGTGTTCTTTGTCGCGTTCCAGTTTACGTATGCACTCAAGGCTGCTGACCGTGTCTTGCCGATGTTCTCGTAAGTGGAGTAGAGCACGTCCTTGCCTGTTGGGTTCTGCAGTCCGGCTATGCTGTTGTCGTTCACCATTGTCGTCAGCCTTTCAATGCTGTTGTTGGTGAACGAGTAGCGCATGGAGAGGTTAAGGCTCAGCTTTGACGTAAAGTTGCTGTAGCCTATATTGAACGAGTGGCTCTTCTCACTTTCCAGGTTAGGGTTGCCCTGGCTGAGGTTTGACGGGTCGGTGTTGTTCAGGTATGGGTTCAGATACCATATTCCGGGGCGGTAGATGCGCATGCTGTAGCCCAGTTTTAGATTAGACATATCCGTAAGCCTGTATCCTATCGTGGCAGAAGGCACAAGGTCGTTGAAGTGCTTTCTGAAGTCGTCGCCCTGTCCGAGCAGATATTTCACGTCCTGTATGGTGTGTTCATATCTTGCTCCGAGCCGTCCCGACCATTTCTTCACCTTTATCTTGTATCCCAGATAAGCCGCTATGATGTCGTTCTCATGTTTATAGTGAGAGCTTTGCTCCGTGTCGTATACATATTCGCCACCGTCTTCGGCAGGCTTTATGTAGCGGTCGTTTTCCGAGCTGTTGTTTCTTATTATGTATTTCATTCCGCCTTCCACGGTGTGCATCTTGCCTATAGGTGTGGTGTAGTCGACCTGAAACGTGTGTTCGGTCGACCGCTCACTGTTGTCGCTGTATTGGTTTTCGAGCCTGCTGATATAGTCTTCCCATCCGTTGTCGGCACTTATTTCGTCGTAGTCAGTATAGTAGTCGCTCGCATCAGGGTTGGTGTTTATTTTGTATGACAGCGTCAGCATGCGGTCTTTCACCTTGAAGAGCCTCTGATAGTCGATGCCACCGTCTATTGATTTCCATGAAGAGTTGCTCCTTCCCATGGATGAGTAGCCGTATAGAGGGTGCCCGTCCAGCGGACTTGTTCCAGTCATTTCCGACATACTGTTGCCCTTGCTTCCTCCGCCCCATAGGCCCAGTGACATGGTGACAAGCCTAAGCGAGTCTATTTCGTAGCTTGCCTCGATGCTTCCCGACTGAAAGTTGCCGTGGCTCTTGTTTTCCGAGCTCGATGCCATGTTCGACGCGTCGGCGCTTACGTTCTCCTCTGTAACCGTGCGCGAGCTTTCGCTGTAGCCAGTCCTGTTGCCGTCGTAGTTGTAGTTATAGCGTGCGCTCACTGTCAGCTTGCCCGACTTTATCGTGCCGAACAGGCCTCCGCCGGCTCCACGGTTGCTCACGTTGCCGTTCAGGGTGAGCGTGTATCCCTCTATGCCTCCGCCTATGGTTACGATGTTTAGTATGCCGCCCACGCCTTCTGCGTCATATTTAGGTCCCGGGTCGGTTATCACCTCTATCTTCTTTATGCTGTTGGCCGGCATGCTCTTCAGCACCTCTTTCGGGTTCTTGGTCATCATGTTGTTGGGCCGTCCGTTCACATATACCTTGAACGAGCTGCTGCCGTTTACGGTTATGTTGTCTTCGCCGTCTACTGTCACCAGCGGCACCTTGCGCAGCATTTCTATTATCGAGTTCGACTTTGAGTCGGGATCTGATTCTATGTCGTATTCAATTTTGTCAATATCGGCCTTCACAAGCGGCTTCTGCATCACAATCTCAACGCCCTCCAGTTCGTTCTTGGCGTCAGTGATGTAGAGTGTGCCCAGGTCTATAGCCTTTTTGCCTTCTGTCACGCTGAAGTTTCTTGTTATGGCTTTGCGCCCTATGGAGCTTATGGTTATGACGAAGCTGCCCTTGCCGCTCATCGTCTCGCTGAAGCGGCCGTCTTTGTCGGTTACGGCCATCTTTACGGCCTTGCCGGGCTTTTCTTTTCTGGCTATGCTTATCGTGGCGTATGGTTCGCCCTCGCGGCTTATCGAGTCAACCACCGTTCCGCTGACCGTGAACTTTTGGTCTGCAACTTGTCCCATTGCTGCCGGCATGGCTGCGACGAGAGATAATAAAAGGAGCAAAAGTGTTTTCATAACAGGTGTCCATTTTTTCTTTCTGCAAAGAAACTAATAAATTTAGTTACACACAAGCGCTACGTGTTAATAAAACCAAATATGGAGTATTTAAGCCGTAAATCTTTCGTCTTGACAGCTAAATGCCGGCAAATCGTTGTTTAGTGCCTTATGCCTTTATTGATGTGTGTTTTTCTTTGCATCCGCGCTCTCCGCATCGGTTTGCGGAAGGCGCTGATTGGCTATATGCATCAAGCCCCCGGCCTATGTCAAGGTCAGGGGCTTGTTGTATGCGGTGTGGCTTGCTGCCATATGCTTTGTTGCATAATGCGCCTTGCTGCGCAGCGACGGTCTGACCGTAGAGCCTTTGACAGCTGTCAGTGCCAGTATCCGTGTGGCGGTTCGTCCTTTTTAGGCGGTTTCGGGTGCTTATGCTTTTTCTTCTTTGGCGGTTTCGGCGGCTTGTGATTGACGTGCTTGGGATGCGGCCCGTGCGGAGGGCGTGTCGTTACGCACGATGTCGTGCCTAAGCCGATGAACAGTGCGATTGTAGCGATTATTATTGTCTTTCTCATGGTAAAAGTTTTTGTTTCTTAATAATAAGACGTTGCAGCATGGCTGTTGGTTTAATGCCGGAGGCAGAAATCTGTCAAATATTTGTGCTTTGTAGTCATGTAGCCATTACTTTATGGCATTATGGATGTAAACAAAACTCCGGCAGACAGCGGCGGAGCAGAGCCATGTGCTGCTCTCTGCCAGTTGTCTGCCGGAGTCAGGCGTTATGCAGTCTGCATGTCAGGTAGAATGTTGCTGTGAGCATTGTCCTGCCTGCGTAGCCTGCTGCTTTATGTTCTTGTCATGCGCCCGGCTGCGGCCTTTGTTAGCCATGAGCTTGAGCCGGGCGTCGCTTCTGTCATTTCTTTATCCTGTATACTCTGAAGGTCATTGGGGCAATCTCGTCCTCAATCACTGTGCATTTTTTGCCTGCCTTACATGTAAGCGTGCCCGTCTTTGGTACAATCTTTTCGGGCTCCTCTAAAGTGTTTTCGGCATCCATGTCGGTGCAGGTCAGTGTGGTTGTCTGTGCCGTCCTTTCGCCCTTCATGCCTTTAAGGTTGACGCTCACGGGCTGTGTGGTCTTGCCTGTGTTCACAACTTTCACAATTACCGAACCGTCACCGTTGTCTGCTGCTGCGCTGGCATACAGTCCGGCCTGTCCCTGCTGTCCTGCCACAGGCTTACCGTTCATGGTCAGCTTTAGCACGTTGGTGCCTTTGTTGCAGGCATACATCTGCTGTACGTAGTAGCTTACCGACTTGAACATGCGTGCGTTGTCGAACCATATCAGGTCGGGGCGCCACTGCCATGCGTCAACGCGTGCAAAGAGCGGAGCGTAGGTGGCCATGAGCACCACGTCGGCGTTGCGCTCCAGTCCTGTCATGAAGGCTGCCTCATATAGTGATGTCTCATAATGGTTCCATTTCTTTCCGTCGCCGTGGCAGGCATACTCGCCGGCAAACACCTTCGGGCCTTTGCGGCTGTAGCTGTCGTATCTCATGCTGCTGTTGCGGAACCACTCTTCCGATTTGTAGTAGTGTTCGTCTACGAGGTCGACACCAATTTCTCTCATGGCCTTCCATCCGTGTTCAAACATCTCGCCCTCGGGCGCCGGTCCGCATGTACCTATAATCTTTATGTCGGGATATTTCTCGCGTATAGCCTTGACGAACGGCGGCAGACGCTTGAAGTAAGGCTCTTCCCACTGCTCGTTGCCCACGGCTATATATTTAAGGTTGAAGGGTGCGGGATGCCCCATCTCGGCGCGCTTGCGTCCCCATGTAGTGGTGGTGTCGCCGTTGGCAAACTCAATGAGGTCGAGGCAGTCCTGTATGTATGGCTGCAGCTCGCTCATAGGCACGTTGGCGCTGTCGTCCTTGTTCTGAAACTGGCATGCCATGCCCACGTTGAGCACAGGCAGCGGCTCGGCACCAATGTCTTCAGACAGTTGGAAATATTCGAAGAAGCCCAGTCCGTAGCTCTGATAGTAGTCGGGACTGATGCGGCTCTTCATGGCATACTGCCAGCGGTTTTCGTTCACGGGGCGGTTCTCTACGGGGCCTATCGTGTTCTTCCACTGATAGCGTGTCTGCAGGTCGGCGCCCTCAACGATGCATCCGCCCGGAAAGCGGAACACGCCCGGGTGCATGTCGGCCAATGCCTGAGCCAGGTCGGCCCTCATGCCGTTCTTGCGGTTTTTGAATGTTTTTACGGGGAAGAGGCTTACGTGCTCGAGACACACCGGAGCCTTGCCGTTGAGCAGGATGCGCAGGCTTGCTTCTGTGTCGTTCTTGGGCGACCTCATTATCAGTTCATATTTTTTCCATTCTCCAGATGTTATCTTCAGTTCCTGTGTTACGAAGGCCTGAGGTTCGCTGTCGGTCAGCTGGTCTATAAGTTCCACCTTTATGCCGCCTTCGCCCTCGGCTGCCTTTGCCCACAGCGTCAGTCTGTAGTCTTCGCCCTGCTTTAGGCTTATTCCGCCGTAACCGCTGTTCTGCATTCCGGTCAGACGGTCTGCGTGTCCCGGCCATGCCAGCTCAACGTAGTGTGGGCAGCGCTCAAAGGGGCCGTCGTCTTTCACGTTGACGTTGCCAAAGGTTGTCCATCCTGTCAGGCTCTGTTTGAACTCGAACGAGCGGTTTACCAGCATTTCGCCGTAAAGGCCGCCGTCGGCACCATAGTTGATGTCCTCAAAGAAAATGCCATACATTGTCTTCTGTATGGGGGCGCCGTTTTTGCCCGTGTCGACGTCCATCACGCGCGGCTGGGCAAACGATGAGGTCAGCGCCGCAGCAAGTGCCGCAGCACCCGCAATCAGTCTTAAGTTCATGTTGTAAAGATAATGTTATATTGTTTAAGTTTAAAGTGCTGCAAATGTAGTCAAAAATATTTATATGTAGCAAAAAACAAAGTAAAAAGTGCATAAATTACACTTTTTCTTGTCCGTTCCTCTGTTCTTGCGTAGTCTGCGGCAGTGGCATAGCCCTGTTTCGGCCGGCATTAAGGGCTGAAGGCTTTAAGTCCTGACAGTCATGGCGTGAGCGGCATTGCCCCTGCGGGCATAGATGCGCCTGAGCGTCTTGCCGTAGTAGAGCATGCCTACGGCATCTGCCACAGCCCATCCTATAGGTATCGACCACCATATGCCGTCTACTCCTATGCCCGGAACGGCTGACAGGGCATAGGCGAGCGCCACGCGCAGACCAAGCGACAGCACCGTCAGCACCACAGACATGCCCGGCATCCTAATGGCGCGATAGTAGCCGTAGAGCAGAAACAGCACGCCAATGCCTACATAAAAGGCTCCCTCTATGCGCAGATATCTCACGCCGATGGATATTATGTCATGCTGCGAACCGTCCACGAATATCATCATCAGTGGTTTGGCAAGCACAAAGACTGCCGCTGACACCACCAGCGAGAACACTGTCGTCATCAGCAGAGCCTGTTTCACTCCGCGGCGTATGCGTCCCCGTTTGGATGCACCGAAGTTCTGCGCCACGAAGGTCGAGAAAGCGTTGCCCAGCTCCTGCACAGGCATATACGCAAACGAGTCTATCTTTACGGCAGCCGCAAATGCCGCCATCACGGCCATGCCGAAACTGTTTACGAGGCCCTGCACCATCAGTATGCCGAAGTTCATCACCGACTGCTGTACGCATGTGAGCGACGAGAATGTGGCTATCTCGCCGAGCGTTGCCCTGCTTACAGCCATATCCTTGCGGCGCGGAATCAGTTCTGGGCGCGTCTTCAGTATATATGCCGTTATGCCTATTGCTGCCGCAGCCTGAGATATGAGCGTTGCCCACGCAGCGCCTTCAATGCCGAGCCCGAAAAGCAGCACGAGAACGAGGTCGAGCACAACGTTGAGCACCACCGACGCTGCCAACACCCACAGCGGAGTGCGGCTGTTTCCCACAGAACGCAGCAGCGATGCGCCGAAGTTGTAGACGAACGACAGCGCTATGCCGGCGTATATTATCATAAGGTAGCTGCGCATCAGCGGATAAACATCAGCCGGAACGCTCAGCAGGCGCAGCGTGCCGTCGATCCAGATATATGCCGCGGCATTCAGCACAACGGTTATTCCGCCCGTAAGCAGCAGGCTCGCCGCCACGCTCCGCCTAAGTGCCGCCATGTCGCCTTCGCCGAATTTTAGCGAGAACACCGTGCCGCTGCCCATCGACAGGCCGAGCATCACGGACGTGATAAACACCATAAGCGTGTAGGCCGAGCCGACGGCCGCCAGCGCCTCAGCACCGATGAAGCGCCCCACAATGAGCGTATCGGCAATGTTGTAGCACTGCTGCATCATCGCCCCTGCCATCATCGGCAGTGTGAAGCGCAGCAGAGTAGGTGTTATTTTGCCCCGTGTAAGGTCTTCGCCGTTGTTCATTTTCAGCTGTTGATTTAAAACATTCATACAAAGGTAATCAATAAAATTTAAAGTATGACATGATTGGATAAAAGAATAAATGGCATTTTCATGGCATTTAAAGACATGGTAAAATATCAGGACAAAAGTTTTTTCTGAAATAGAAAACCGGTGTGTAAAGGATGTTAATTTGCGCCGCTTAAAACTGTTACTTTATTAACTTTCATTTACGTTTAGTCCTCTTTTTGGTCCTAAAAAGCATGGTTTTGCCTTTAAAGTTGAGGCTTTTTGCATTACAAAAAGCCCACTTTTACATCGTAAATGCACCACTTTTGACCCGTAAATGGCCGAGTAATGTTTTTTAACTTTTGCCTTTTTGCTGCGAAAGTTTTGTAAATGTTTGTCATTCAACAACTTAACTAAAATGCCTGAAAATACGCAATTTTTCGGTCTGAAGACCAATCCTTGTCCGGCACCGCTGTTCTGAGAGCGTTAAGTGAACGGAATTAATCCGTTTTATTTACAAATTGCAGAACTGGCATTATGCCCGGTTCGTTGCGCATTAATGTTTTTTTGAGTAACTTTGCAGCCCGATAACGGCAAATATCAATTAAGCATTACTCTCACGTACATAGGGCAGAACGGACTGCATGGGTGCATGAGGGCAGAAAACAGACAACGATGGATAACAGAAACAGACAGATACTCAACATAGCCCTGCCGGCAATAGTGAGCAACATCACTGTGCCGCTGCTGGGACTGGTTGACGTAACCATAGTGGGCCACCTCGGGGCAGCATCGTATATAGGTGCAATAGCCGTGGGCGGCATGACGTTCAACGTGATTTACTGGATATTCGGATTCCTGCGCATGGGTACAAGCGGACTGACTGGGCAGGCTCTCGGCAGGCGCGACCTTACCGAAACGGTGCGCATGCTTACCCGTTCGTTGGGTATTGCCATGGCGGTTGCCTTGGCGCTCATCGTGCTGCAGGTGCCGCTGCGTGAGGCATCAATGCTCGTGATGCAGCCGCCTGCCGAGGTAAGAAGACTTGCTTCGATATATTTCAACATACTTATATGGGGCGCTCCTGCCATGCTCGGCCTGTTCAGTCTGTCGGGATGGTACATAGGCATGCAGAATTCGCGCGTACCAATGCTTATAGCCATAACGCAGAACATAATAAACATCGGGGCGAGCACGCTGCTTGTGTTCGGCCTCGGACTGAAAGTTGAAGGCGTTGCCTTGGGCACGCTCATTGCCCAATGGGGCGGTTTCATTATGGCACTGCTGCTCTGCTTCGTAAATTATCGCCGTCTGAGGCGTTATTTCTCATGGCAAGGCGTATGGCGGCGCGACGCAATGGCGCATTTCTTCAAGGTAAACCGCGACATATTTCTGCGCACGCTGTGCATGGTTGCCGTAATGCTGTTTTTCACTTCCGCCGGTTCGTGGCAGGGTGAGGTTGTGTTGGCGGTTAACACTCTGCTCATGCAGTTCTATATGCTGTTCTCTTACGTTATGGACGGCTTTGCCTATGCAGGTGAGGCTTTGAGCGGCAAGTTTTATGGGGCGCGCAATCAGGAGGCTCTTGGCTCCACGGTGCGCCGCTTGTTCTGGTGGGGAGCCGGCATGGCAGTAGGCTTCACCTTGGTTTATGGCATAGGCGGCGACGCCTTTCTCTCGTTGCTTACAGATGAGCCTTCTGTGGTGGCGGCCTCTCATGAGTATTATTACTGGGCGTTGGCAATACCTGTTGCCGGCATGGCGGCGTTTGTATGGGACGGTGTGTTCATTGGTTGCACCATGACGCGCGGCATGCTTCAGTCTATGTTTCTTGCAGCCGTAACGTTTTTCGTCCTTTATTATTCTCTTCGCTTCACGATGGCCAACCATGGACTGTGGCTTGCGTTCATAGCGTTTGTTGCTGTAAGAGGACTGGCGCAGACCGTGATATGGCGCAGGCGGCGCACGGGGTGCACTGCCTGACAGGAATGTATGCTGTCAACTTTGCCAATTATTGTGATATAGCTGCAAATCAAAACGCGGTTTGGAATAAAAACAAAGAATGCAGACAGAAAACACACTGAATGTGCGCCCTGTCTGCATTCTTTGTATTTGTATGAACCGTTTGCCGCGAGGGAGCTAATTGTAGAGAAAATAACTATCCCCAGTTTATCTTGTCGCCTTCTTCCCTCACTATCCTGCAAAGCTCCTGTTCGTTGTCAATCAGTGAGGTCAGCATGTCTGCAAGTCGTTTGGCCTTGTCGCGGTTGGCGTCGCTCTCCTTGAAGTAAGCCTCATAGAGGCCTGCCTCAGGATCGGTGTCCATTGCCTCGAGTATGTCGGGTGCGTTGTTCTTGAGATAATGCCTTATCAGGGCGTCCCAGTTATATCCGTTCATGTAGGCCGCTTCGTTTATTTCGCCCAATCTATCGCCAAACTCGAGCACCTTGTCGTGTTCCACTTCGAGCAGCACGGCTATCTTACCGTCGCCATCGTCGATTATTCTTACATAGCTGCCGTCGCCGCTGTTGCTCATTGCATTGTGGCTGTCTGCATGGCCGCTTTCCTCCTGTTGCGGCCTTTCTTTCGTCTTGCCTTTAAAGGCTTGCAGAATTTTGCTGAAGAAATTTTTACCTGATACCATTATCGTTGTCTGAATTATTGAGTTTCTTACGTTCTGTCTGATATTTGCGTCCGTGACTGAAGTTGTACGACAGCGTTAAGTAAATCATGTTACCGTTGTCCTTGATATATGTATGCGTAGTGCTCTGCAGATACTTGCTGTCTGTCTTGCCCACATAGTCGAAACCTTGGGCATAGCCGAGCAGCAAAACTCCAAGTCCCACTTTGAGGTCTTTATATTTATAGCTGACGCTTAAGTTCGACTGGTTTTCGCCCGTGCTCATAGATTCGGCAAAATAGCTTTTCGGTGCGTTGTAGAAACTTGCTGAAACATTCCATCTGCCCAGCATAAGGTTGGCGTATCCGCCCCAGCGCCATGAGCGGTAATTGTGAGAGTAGTCAAGTCCGCGGCTGTTGTAGTTGGAATAGTCGCCATAGAGTGAAATGTTGAGAATGTCCTTAATGGCGTGCAGCGTGAAGTAGGCCGTGATAGATTGTTGACTGAAGCTCTTCTGGTTTTCCGGCTTGCTGATGAGCAGATATGTGCCGTCGTCCTGCAGCTCAGGAATATAAGATGTCATGATGATGTCGGGCGCATAATACCAGCTTCCGTACAACTGGAAGTTAAAAAGCGGACGGTTCCAGTTTAGCATAAGACTGTTGCTGTATCCAGTGTAAGGCTTCAGTCCTGTGTTTCCGTCGCTTGCGTTAAGTTCGTCGCTCTGGTTTCTTACGTCGCTCAGTTGCGAGAGCGAAGGCGAACGCTGGCTTATTCGTCCTGAGTATCTTACAAACAGATTGTCGGTTATTTTGGTCGAAAGACTTAACTGCGGGCGCAGTGTCCACTTGTTGAATCCTATGTCGCCCTGATGAATGGCAAGATAGTTTGCACCGAGGCCCACCTGATAGTTGAATATGCCGAGTTTTCCCTGTAGCTGTGCAAAGAGATAAAGATTGTCTGAGTTGAGTATGGCGTCCGTGTTCACCGCTCCTGTGTAGTCGTTGTCAGTGTGGCTTACGGTGTATTCGCCACCGGCCGAGAACACTTTGTTCTTGAATTCCTTCGTATATATAGCCTCGCTGATAAGCGAATATTTGCGGCCCGTGGTAGAATAGCTGTAGTCATTCACCGGGTCAGCCTGCATCGATTGCTCAGGCGACTGGTTGAAGAGATAGTTGCGCGACATATATTTGTAGTCGGTGCCGATGTAAGTTCCTACTACATTGGCCGTTATGTTCTGTTTTTTAGGCAGGTTCAGCGACCAGTAGATGTCGAGCGACGGGGTGTACATTTTGTTCTTACTCTTGTTATACAGATACAAGTCTGGCATTGATGTCTCTTTTGCCAGCTGATTTGAGCCTGAGTTCGGGTTGTTGTATTGATTATAGTTGAGGCTGATGTTCAGGGTATATTTGTCAGGTTCGGCAAGGTTGTAGCCCAGCTGGACCGTATTAAAGGTGTACATGAAGTCGGTGTTGTAGCCTAAATATTGGCGTTGGCGCTGCGTTCCGTCAGGAAAGAAATATGTGTTTTCGCTGTCCACCTTGCGCTCGTCGTAGCCGCGGTAGCTGAAGTTGTAGTATATGCTGAACTCCGATTTCTTGTAGTTATACTTAAAGTAAGCATTACTGTTGTTGAAGCCGGTAGTGAAGGCCTGCATCGTTCCTAATCCGCCAACATATCCCGCATATCTTCTCTTTACGACAAAGTTAATTACAGCGTCCATGCTGCCATCGGAATATCTCACTCCGGGATTGTCGATATATTCAACCCTTACAACCTCGTCAGGTCTCAGTGCTGTTATGTCCTGTTGATTGGCTTTAACGTCATTTATGCGTACCTGCACGCTTCCGCCTTTCAGTGATTTAATTTCCTGCTTAATCGGGTCGGTCATTATACCGTTGAGCGTCATCTTGCTCAGCAGATCGTATCCGTTCGATGAGTGCTTCTTCATTGTTGATGTCGGCAGAAGTATTTGGCGGTCTACCTTGCTTATCACTCGCATACCATTAACCGTAACTTCGCTAAGGTTGTATGTGGTGTCAACTTTCAGCGTGTCGGTCTGAGCATGCGCTGCGGCAACTGTCATGGCTGCCGCAAGCGCAGTCGTTATTATTCTGTGTCTTTTCATACGCAATGCTGTTTTGTGTCTTATTCTGATTTTAGTACGCAATCGCATTGCTGATGTGACATGATTTAACTTATTTTAAATAACAGAGGTATGTCAGCCGGGGTAATTCATGTTTTCGTCTTTGATGACCTCAAGCACTTCTGTCAGGAACTTGCGTGCCTCCCATCGTGCCATGGGCAGGTCGTGCAGCAGCCAGTTGCCGCAGTCCTTCGGAGCAGCTCCCGGTATTTCGCCTTCAAAGTCAGCAACAAATTTGAATGTCTTTTGCATCAGCCCCACAATGTCCTTCGGTTCAAGGTCGCCGCGCATGAGCAGATAGTTTCCCGTCAGACATCCCATCGGTCCCCAGTAAATTATGCGGTCTTTCCATTCCGGGTCGTTGCGCAGATAGGTTGCAGCCAGATGTTCAATGGTGTGGAGTGCGCCGGCGTGAACAACAGGTTCGCGGTTAGGCTCCTTCATGCGTATATCAAATGTGGTGATGGTCTCTCCGCCTACGCTGTCCTTACGTGATACGTATATTCCGCGCAGCAGGCGGTTGTGGTCGATTGTAAAACTTGGAATCTTTTTCATTTTTTAGGAGTTAAGAAGTTATGGAGTTAAGGAGTTAAGACAAATGCGTTGTTTCATTTTTTTGTTGTCTGGCTTTTGAGGATATTCTGACAAATGCGTCGCTCCTTGACATCTCAGTAACTCATTGCTTATATTACTTTAAGAAATTCTTTGGTAACGTTGAACGACTTTTCTGCAAGTCTTGCCCAGAAGTCGAAGTATTGTGACGCCTTGTTGTCCTTAAGCGGTATGTCGCTGATTATGCGGAAACTTACGAACGGCACTCCGTAAATGTGGCAGGTCTGCGCTATAGAGCAGCTCTCCATGTCGACGGCTTTGGCCTTTGGAAAGTTGTCGAGTATGCCCTGCATCTTCTCGCGTGAGTCGACAAACCATTCGCCGCTGACAATCAGACCGGCATGAATCTTTGTCTCGCCGCTCAGGGATACTGCTTTTTCTACGAGGTCTTTGGGTGCCGTAAATGCAGGCGGCATGCCGATGATTTGCCCGAAGCTGCACTCGCTGCCGCAGTAGGCGTCGTGATAGCAATATGACGTGCCCACGATGACGTCCGTTACGTTCATCTCTACGTCGGCTCCGCCAGCCACTCCGGTAGATATCACTAGGTCGGGGGCATAGTTGTTTATCATTTCCACGGCACCTATGGCAGAGTTTACCTTGCCTATGCCGCATTTCTGTATAACGATGTCCTTGTCGCCGATGTTGCCCACGGCGAAGTCTTTCTTGTGGTGTTGCTCCATTGTGGCGTTTTCGAGCAGTGCCTTAAGCTGCACAAACTCCTTGTCCATTGCCACTATTATTCCTATTTTCATCTTTATGCTGTTGTTTTATGTGGCAAAGATATAAAGAATTTGCGACATATCAGCGTGCCGCCGGCTTATAGGAGGCAAAAAATCTCTTAGAATGTGTGGCGGGCAGGCGCATCATGGATAGGTGTAGTTGAAGTAGGTCCACTGGCTACTGCCTATGCTGCGGTTGTTGTTGTCGAATATTTCAACCTTGGCCTTCAGGTGCGATTTGCCGCTTCCGAGATGAAGTTCGCTGTAGGGTATGAAAATCTTTAGGTCGGTGTATGTCGTGTTGTCCCACCCCGGTGTATATTTTGTTGAAGACGACACCTTGCCGTCGGTAGTGTAATAATGTTTGTTGTAGTCGTTCAGAGCCGTTCCGTTTTCGAAGTAGAAGTAGGCTACGCAGATGCCCGTCTTGCCCTTCATGCCGCTTACGTCGAAGCTCACTTTGACATTCATTCCTTTCTGCCCGTTCTGGTAGAGGTTATGCTCTGTGGTGATAGACTTCACCGTTGCGCTCAAATTGGTGTAGGTGTTGTACGACGGTGCTTTAAGGTAGTTGAGGCCGAATCTTTTGTCGAGTGCCTTGAACATTGCCAGATATGTAGGGGCTGATTTTGTCGACACGTCGAGTGTTATGCCGGATATTACGATTTTTTTATGTTGAAGGTCGTAAGCTGCTGTATCACGTGGCTTATACGGTTGCTTGATGACATGGAGGAAAAGTCGCTGCGGCTGCTCGAAAGATCAGATACCGACGCTTGTATTCCTAGATTAGCCATCTCTGCGTCTTCAAATTCTTTTTTCAGGACATCAGACACTCCTGCTGCGTATGTACTTATCACTTCGCCGTTTGTAAGCGTCAGCGTCAGTGTTTGGTTAAACATAGCCTTGTCTTCGTATCTGCGTGTTTTTTTTCCAAGGTCTATCAGGCTCTGTTCAAAGCCTGCAATCCTTATTGAGATTACCGGATATATTCCTTTCTTATACAGAAGCTGAAGACCTCCAAGTACAATTTCTTCAGTGTTGGATGCCTTAAATTCAAGATCTTTTGTCCTGTAATAATAAGTACCTCCATCACTAAGGCCCTCTTCAAACTCATACGGCTCGTCTCCTGAATTAATTCCGGCATAAACATTTAATGCGGCAAATGCGAATATCAATGCCATTGATATTCTGTTTAATAATGACGTTCTCATAAATATTAGTTTTAAAATAATGTAACCTATAATAACGCGTTACTGTATGCCAGGACAACGCTCTTGGCAAAGATAATACTTATATAGGAAAAAACAGCCTGACGGGGTCCGAATATGTGCAAAATATATGAATTTTGTTTCTTTCAGAGTGCCGGTAAGGCCGGACTGCGCTAAAATGTTCTTCAGAATGATGCGGAGTAGTTGAAAAAATATTACTTTTGCGTACTTGAAAACAAATCATATTTTATATCCTCTTATGGTTAAAGTCTATAAATTATTGATAATAGCGCTGTCGCTATTGCCGTTGTATGTTTTTGCCGATATTACCGTGGCACCGGTATTTACTGATAATATGGTGATACAGCAGGAAATGCCAGTATATGTATGGGGAAAGGCTCCTGCCGGCGAGAAGATAAAAATAAGTTTTATGTCTCAGAGATTCAGTACGGTAGCCGATGCCAACGGTGAATGGATTGCCGTGCTTAAAGCCGTGAGCGCTACTAAGAAACCGCAAAAACTTGTGGTAAGTTCAAGGTCAGGAAAAATTGTGCTAAGCAATATTCTTGTTGGTGAAGTGTGGCTCGCCTCAGGACAGTCAAACATGGAATATTCCATGAATAACCACCCGCACCATGCCCGTCCAAAGAAAGACGACCCGGAGGTGCTGTATAAGGAATTTAAGGCGGCAGACAGTCCGATAATACGTACAATGTATGTAGAGTGTTCAAATAATGGCGAGATACTGCCTACTGCCGGATGGAAGATGCTGTCAGAAGAAAGTCTTGCCCCTGTTTCTGCCGCAGGATATTTCTTTGCAAAGAATCTGTCTGACAGTCTTGACGTACCAGTCGGACTGATATCCTCGTCGTGGGGAGGATCGATGATTGAGTCGTGGATGCCTGAAGAAGCGTTCAAGGGCTCGCAGCAGTTGAATGATGGATACGCCAACGGCAGCTATTATGGTCTGCCTGTTGCCGATCATTACCGCACGATGATAGCTCCGCTGGCTCCATTCTCTATGCGTGGATTTCTGTGGTATCAGGGCGAGGCAAATGTCCTGGACCAAAGAGGGGTAGGGTATGATGTCAAGCAGCGTGCGCTGATTGACGGCTGGCGAAAGGCTTGGCATGATGACGCCATGCCGTTTTATTTCGTCCAGCTGGCACCTTATCTCTATTCAGACCGCAAGGGCGATGAGAACGGATTGCCGTGGGATGCCCTTCCTAAATTTTGGGAGGAGCAGGCGTCTTGTCTTGATGTACCCCATACGGGTATGATTGTTATTAATGACCTGGTGGATAATCTTAAAGATATACATCCGCCATATAAATGGATAGTCGGAAAGCGTCTGGCCCTGCTTGCCTTAAATAAGACCTATGGGCGAGATGTCGTAAGTTCGGGACCTACATTTAAAAGCATGGAAGTTGAAGACGATAAGGTCATATTGACATTTGAAAACGCTGACGGTCTGAAGACACGTGACGGAAAGATGCCCGACAACTTTAAACTGAAAAACACAAAGAACCGCTACAACACGGCCAAAGCCCAGATTGTAGGCAACAAGGTTGTGTTAAGTTCAAAAACGGATATGGCAAGACCCGTGACGGTGCGTTATTGCTGGAGCGACAGCTCTCAGCCCAATCTGTGCAATGGTGCAGGTTTGCCTGCCGCGCCGTTTAGGGCGACGGAAAAAATAAAGTGACATTAATGCTGATACGGCGCCATGCCGGCAGCAAGCAACGAATACATCTTAATTTTATGCAAAGAGTTGACTGATGTCATGAATTTTGTGTATTTTTGCACTCAGATTTAATTTAAAAACGTAAGTATCAATGAAAACATGGAAACAATACCTGCCCGACGTGCTGGTCATATTGCTGTTCGCGGCTATTTCTTTCGCATACTTCTTTCCTGCCGATATTGAAGGAAAGATTCTTTTCCGCCACGACTCGGCTGCAAGCAAGGGCCTCGGGCGAGAACTGTCAGAACACAGGGAGAAAACCGGAGAGCAGACTCGCTGGATGAACTCCGTGTTCAGCGGCATGCCGACATATCAGACGGCGCCTTCATACAGCAGCACCGACGGACTGGGCCAGGTTGTAAAGGCTTATCATCTTTTCCTTCCTGAGAACGTGTGGTATGTCTTTGCTTATCTGCTGGGATTCTATATCCTTCTTCGTGCGTTCGATTTCCGCCAGTCGCTGGCGGCTTTGGGCTCCATAATATGGGCTTTCTCGAGCTATTTCTTCATAATCATAGCCGCAGGACATATCTGGAAGGTTATGGCTCTGGCATATCTCCCGCCTATGATAGCCGGCGTGGTGCTTGCCTACAGGGGCAAATACCTGTGGGGACTAATTGTCACGGCGCTGTTTACGGCCTTTGAGGTCAACGCCAACCACGTGCAGATGACGTATTATTTCCTGTTTGTCATCCTGTTTATGGTCATTGCCTATCTCGTTGATGCCATCCGTAACCACAAACTGGCTCATTTCGGCAAGGCCACGGCTGTGTGTGCTGCCGGTGCCATAATAGGTATATGCATCAACCTGAGCAACCTTTATCACACATGGGAGTACAGCCAGGAATCGATGCGCGGCAAGAGCGAACTGGTGAAAAAGAACACTGCAAACCAGACAAGCAGCGGACTCGACCGTGACTATATAACGCAGTGGAGCTACGGCATAGGCGAGACATGGACTCTGCTCGTGCCCAACACCAAGGGCGGCGCATCAATGCCTTTGGCACAGAACAAAACTGCCATGGAACATGCCGACAACAACTTTATAGATATATATCAGCAGCTCGGACAATATTGGGGTGAACAGCCCGGAACGAGCGGCCCCGTTTACGTCGGGGCATTCGTGCTCATGCTGTTCGTCTTAGGCCTGTTTATCGTCAAGGGACCTATGAAGTGGGCCCTGCTTGCCGCAACGGTGCTTTCTATACTGCTGTCATGGGGTAAGAACTTCATGCCGTTCACCGACTTCTTTATCGACTATATCCCGATGTACTCAAAGTTCCGCACGGTGGCGTCGATACTTGTCATTGCCGAGTTTACTATACCTCTGTTGGCAATGCTTGCATTGAAGAAGATTGTCGACGAGCCTGAAATCCTTACTCAAAAGATAAAATACGTTTATGCAAGCTTCGCCCTCACCGGCGGCATCGCCCTGTTGTTTGCCGTTATGCCTACAATGTTCTTCTCAGACTTCATTTCGTCTGAAGAGATGAGGGCATTGCAGCAGATACCGGCCGACTATCTTAACCCGCTGCTCGCCAATCTGCGCGAGATGCGTATAGCCATGTTCACTGCCGACTGCTGGCGCTCGTTCTTCATCATCGTCATCGGCACTCTCTGCCTGCTGCTCTATAAGGCAAAGAAACTGAAAACAGAATACATGGTGGGAGCGCTGATAGTTCTCTGTCTTGTTGACATGTGGCAGGTCAACAAGCGCTACCTCAACAACGACATGTTTGTCAACAAGAGTGAGCGCGAGGCACCGATAGAGATGACCGAGACCGACAAGATTATCCTTCAGGACAAGACCGACTTCGGCAGTTACCGTGTGCTCAACCTTGCCTCTAACACGTTCAACGAGAACGAAACTTCTTACTATCACAACAGCATAGGCGGATACCACGCCGCCAAGTTGCGCCGTTATCAGGACATGATAGACGCCTACATCGCTCCTGAGATGCAGAAGCTCGTGCCCGCAGTGGCTGAGGCCGGAGGCGACATGACCAAGATCAACGGCGACAGCATCTATCCGGTGCTCAACATGCTAAACGCAAGATATTTCATATTCCCGCTTCAGAGCGGACAGACCGTGCCTTTGAAGAATCCGTATGCTTACGGCAATGCATGGTTTGTAGACCGTATAACCTATGTAAACAGCGCCAACGACGAAATAGACAGAGTTGGAAAGATTGACCTGCGCCATGAGGCAGTGGCCGACGCCAAGTTTAAGAGTCAGCTGAAGGATGCCAAGAAGCAGGGTGGTGTGTCGGTTGTCAAGCTCACATCATATTCTTCTAACCACCTGAAGTACAGCGTAAACTCTGATGCCGGCGGTGTGATAGTGTTCTCCGAGGTGTATTATCCCGGCTGGACAGCCACAGTCGACGGCAACCCCGTCGAGCTCGGACGTGTCAACTATCTGTTGCGTGCCATCAATGTCGCACCGGGCAAGCACAACGTAGAACTGATGTTCTATCCTAAGTCTGTCAGCACAACCGAGACCATAGCATATATAGCTTATGCCGTACTTATCCTGGCGCTTCTGTTTGTTGTATATATTGAAATGAAAAAGAAAGGGAAGGTTAAATGAAAAAGCTTTTGTCATTGCCGCCAAATCTGGTAAACTGTTTTCATGATGTTACCGGACACGACCGCAGCGAATGGTTCTGCACCAACGACCCCATAGGGCATAAGCTCGGTTCGGGCGGCGGTTCAACATGGCTGCTGGAGGCCTGTTATGCCGAAAGTTCAGACGGCAAGAGCTTCGACGAGTGGCTTGCCTCAGACAGACGCCTGCTGCTGCATGCCGGCGGACAGAGCCGCCGGTTGCCGGCCTACGCCCCGTCGGGCAAGGTGCTGACGCCCGTGCCGGTGTTCCGCTGGGAGCGCGGACAGAGGCTCTCGCAGAATCTTCTGTCGCTGCAGATACCCCTTTACGACAAGATAATGAGCTGCGCGCCCGACAACATGCACACCATGATTGTCAGTGGCGATGTGTATATACGTGCCACTCAGCCGCTTCAGCCTATACCAGAGGCCGACGTGGTGTGCTACGGCCTGTGGCTCGGCCCTGAGATAGCCAAAGACCACGGTGTGTTTGTGTCAAGACGCGAAACCCCGTCGGTGCTTGAGTGCATGATGCAGAAGCCTTCGGTGAAGACTCTCGGCGAACTGCTCAAGGATCATTTCTATCTTACTGACATAGGCGTGTGGCTGTTGAGCGACCGCGCCGTCAAGCTGCTCATGCAGCGCTCAAAGCGCAACGGCGAGCGCATCAACTACGACCTCTATTCTGAGTTCGGCTGCTCGCTCGGCACAGATCCTTCGGTTAAGGACGACGAGCTCAACAGTCTGAGCGTAGCCGTGTTGCCTTTGCCAGGCGGCGAGTTTTATCATTTCGGCACAAGTCATGAGATACTGTCGTCGACACTTGCGATACAGAATCTTGTCAACGACCAGCGCGAGATAATGCATCACTCGCTGAAGCCTCACCCAGCCATGTTCGTGCAGAATGCATGCGTGGGTACGGCCATCACTGAGCGCAACCAGAATCTTTGGATAGAAAACAGCTATGTGCCTTCGTCGTGGACGCTGGCGCATGAGAACATCATAACGGGCGTGCCCGAAAACAATTGGACAATAAGCCTTCAGCCGGGACAGTGTGTTGACATTGTGCCTGCCGGCGAAGACGAATATATAGTAAGGCCTTACGGATACGACGATAAGTTCCGCGGCGACCTTCACGACCTCAGCGTTACGTTCCTCGGACGTCCGTTTGCCGAATGGGCTGCCGAGCGCAACATCGACATAGACACGATAGACGGAAATGCCGACCTGCAGTCGGCACGCATATTCCCGGCATGTGCCGACGTGAATGATGCCGGACTCGTATTGCGCTGGATGCTCTCTGAGCCGGAACTCAAAGAGGGTGCCGAAATATGGAGCGAAAGCCGCAGGCTCAGCGCCGACGACATATCGGCTGAGGCAGACCTGATGAGGCTTCAGCAGCAGCGCGACCTGCTGCGTGCTGCCAACTGGCAGGCTCTGGCACGCAACTATGAGCATAGCGTGTTCTATCAGGTTGACCTTGACGATGCCGCACGCGACTTTGCCAAGTTCAACATTCCTCAGCCGGATGCGATAAGCGACAATGCGCCGCTGCTGACACGCATACACGACTCAATGTTCCGCTCTGAGCTGGCACGTATCAGTGGCAACGAATATCAGAAGAATGAAGACAAGGCATTTGCCCTGTTGCGCGACGGACTGACACAGCAGGTGCTCACCGAGAAACAGAGTCCGCGCATGTCGGTATACGGCGACCAGATTGTGTGGGGCCGCAGCCCCGTGCGCATAGACATAGCCGGAGGATGGACCGACACGCCGCCTTACTGCCTCATGGAGGGCGGCAGCGTTGTCAACCTTGCCATCGAGCTTAACGGTCAGCCGCCGCTGCAGACGTATGTCCGTCCGTGTAAGGAGCCGCACATCGTGCTGCGCAGCATCGACCTCGGAGCCATTGAGGAGGTTACCACATACGAGCAGCTTGCCGACTATCATCATGTGGGCAGTCCGTTCTCTATACCCAAGGCCGCGCTGGCCCTTGCAGGCTTTGTGCCCGCCTACTGTGCCGAGAAGTTCGGCTCGCTCGAAAGTCAGCTGAAGGCTTTCGGCTGCGGCATAGAGCTGACACTGCTCTCTGCCATTCCAGCAGGCAGCGGACTGGGCACGAGCAGCATGCTTGCGTCTACCGTTCTCGGTGCGCTCAACGACTTCTGCGGCCTGGCATGGGACAAGAACGAGATAGGCCACCGCACGCTTGTGCTTGAGCAGCTGCTCACAACCGGAGGCGGATGGCAAGACCAGTTTGGCGGAATACTGCAGGGCGTAAAACTGTTGCAGACAGGCCGCGGCTTCGACCAGTGTCCTACGGTGCGCTGGCTTCCGTCCGACTTGTTCACACAGCCTGAGTACACGCCTTGCCACCTGCTCTATTATACGGGCATAACACGCACGGCAAAGAACATCCTGGCAGAGATAGTGCGCCGCATGTTCCTCAATCAGAGCGACGAGCTGACACGTCTGCGCGAGATGAAACAGCACTCGCTCGACATGTATGAGACCATACAGCGTGCCGACTTCAATAAGATGGGTATGCTTGTGCGCAAGACATGGCTTCAGAATCAGGCCATCGACAGCGGCACCAATCCCGAAAGCGTTCGCCGCATAACAGAACTTATAGACGACCTGTGTCTTGGCTATAAGCTTGCCGGTGCAGGCGGAGGCGGCTATCTGTATATGGTGGCCAAGGATCCTGACGCGGCAGCCCGTATCAAACAGATACTCAACAGCAACAGGCCAAATGCCAATGCCCGCTTTGTCGATATGTCGCTCAGCACCAAGGGCTTGCAGGTGAGCCGAAGCTAAGAATTGACAATTGAGAGTTGAAAATTATGATTTGCTTTGCCTGATTATGCGGTCATGGCATTTGTAGTTTTCGTTCTTGGTTTTCATTTATAATTATCCGTATTAACCAATTTGCGGATATAACCCGAAAAAGTTTTTTATAAAAACTCGTCACTCGTCACATTACAGCATAATATTCTGATTATCAGAATGTTGTAGTGTGACGAGTTGCTTGCTCAACTCATCACACAACGATATTTTGGGGGCGTTGATTGTGCTTTCCTGATATTGGTTGACTTTAAGCGTGATGAGTCGGAAACGCAACTCATCACACAATAACGCGCTGTATTTCAGGGCGTTATGTGCCGTTGTGATGAGTGACGAGTTTTCGTGAAAAACTTTTTTTGTTTCTTTTCCTTTATCTGGTCTTTTCCTAAAAGCATATCTATTACGTTGCAAAAGGTCGTGTTTCATCATGCAAAAGCATACCTTTTGCAGGCTAATTTGCTGTGTTTTGCTTAATGTCTGTTTGTTGTACCTGTATATTTCCAAGCGTTTCAGCTTCGCCTCTGCCATAAAATCAAATGCGATTTGTTTTGTATTGCTCTCGGTTTGCATTAACTTTGAATAAGTTAAGCTTCACCTCGGCCATAAAAACAAATGTGATTTGTTTTGTATTGCTCTCGGTTTGCATTAACTTTGAATAAGTTAAGCTTCACTTCGGCCATAAAAACAAATGCGATTTGTTTTGTATTGCTCTCGGTTTGCATTAACTTTGCAGGGGAAAAGAGGAAATGATATGGAGTTCAGGACAAAAGTTAAGATAGACAAGCCCGACTTTGAGATTGAGCCTTTTGAAGACATGCTCTTTGTTGGTTCTTGCTTTGCCGACAACATAGGCAAGCGGTTTGTCGAAGAGAAGTTTAATGCCGTGGTTAATCCTTACGGCGTGATGTATAATCCGGCAAGCATCCTGCATACCGTGGCACGGAGCGAGGCTGCGCCGCGCGTGGCACTGATGACGCTCGGAACAAATCATGTATATATACTGAACGAGACAGGCGAGATAGTGGACAACTGCGCAAAGCGTCCGCAGAGGTTGTTCACGGAACGCGAACTCACGATAGACGAGTGTGTAGGCTATCTTTCTGAAGCAGTGGAACTGTTGACCGGAAGAAATGCCGACGTGAAGGTGATAATTACCGTCAGCCCGATACGTTACGCCAAGTATGGCTATCACGGCAGCCAGCTGTCTAAAGCCACGCTGCTGCTCGCCGCCGACCTCATGGTAAGGAAATATCCCGGCAGGGTTACATATTTTCCTGCCTACGAGATTGTAAACGACGAACTTCGCGACTATCGCTTCTATGCATCCGACATGCTCCATCCTTCACAGCAGGCCGTAGACTATATATGGGAACTGTTCTCAGAGGCTTATTTCTCGCCGGCAGCAAAGCGCTTTATCGAAGAGTGGCGCCCCATAAAGGAGGCGCTGGGCCACAAGCCGTTCAGGCCCGACTCTGACGAATATAAGGAGTTTATGAATAAAACAATGTTAAAAGTTAAGGCTCTTTCAAAAAAATATCCGAAATTTGTACCTTAATTATGCACCCATGGCCGGCTTGAGTGTCTTGTTCAGGCTGTTTGGCTGGCTGTTAGGGCGCAGTGATGGATGCTTTGCCCGTGCGCGGGCATGTCCAGACGGCATGCAGCCCGGTGGTGCTGCAGTGTGGCCCGGCCGTGTCTTTATGTGGCTCTGAATATCTGTTACGTGTCTTTATTCTTTTCAATGACAAAGATTAAATAAGAAACAAAATAATATCAATTGAGATGGTTTACACAATTGAAAAAGTTACAACTCTTATAGGCGCGCGCCGTTATGGCGAGAGCGACGGCAACGTAAGATGGATTCTTACCGACAGCCGCAGCCTTTGTTTTCCGGAGGAGACATTGTTCTTTGCAATACGTTCCGAACGCAACGATGGTCATAAGTACATAGCCGACCTTTACAGGCGCGGCGTGCGCAGCTTTGTGGTTGAGGTGCTTCCGGCTGACTGGCAGAAGGACTATCCTGACGCCAACTTCCTGAAAGTGCCTTTTGCGCTTGAGGCCCTTCAGCGCCTTGCCGAACGCCACAGAGACGAGTTTGACATTCCGGTGGTGGGCATCACCGGAAGCAACGGCAAGACCGTTGTAAAGGAGTGGCTCTATCAGCTGCTCTCGCCCTCAATGACAGTTACGCGCAGTCCGCGCAGCTACAACTCGCAGATAGGTGTGCCCCTCTCGGTATGGCTGCTGAGCGAGCAGAGCCAGGTGGGAGTGTTCGAGGCAGGCATAAGCCAGCCCGGCGAGATGGAGTCGCTGCGCGACATCATACAGCCCACTGTTGGCGTTATCACCAATCTTGGTGCCGCCCATCAGGAAAACTTTAAGTCGATGGCAGACAAGTGTCATGAGAAGCTACGTCTGTTTCACGACTCAAAGGCCATTGTTTATCCTTACGACGACGAGGTGATAAGACAATGTGTTGAAAGCTACGACTATAAAGGCGAGCAGATAGCATGGTCGGTGAAGGATCCGTCTGTAAGACTGTTCGTAAAGTCGGTTGACAAGAAAAACACACAGACCACCGTAACCTATGTGTTCAATGGCGTTGAGTCTGCCTACACACTGCCGTTTATCGACGAGGCTTCGGTTGCCAACTCAATAACATGTGCTGCCGTTGCGCTTCATCTTGGACTTACAGCTGATGAAATAGCACAGCGCATGCCGGCCATAGAGCCTGTGGCCATGCGCCTCGAGGTGAAGGAAGGACAGCACGGGTGCACGCTGATTAACGACTCATACAACTCAGACGTCAACTCGCTCGACATAGCCCTCGACTTCATGAACCGTCGCCCCGACCATGAGGGACGCCGCCGCACGCTCATATTGAGCGACATATATCAGAGCGGTGAAGACGGCGACACATTATATAAAAAGGTGTCAGAGCTTGCCGTAAAGCGTGGCGTGCAGAAGTTTATTGGCGTCGGTCCGGAGATAAGCCGTTGTGCCGATGAGATAATGATAGAAGAGAAGTACTTCTTTGACGACTGCAACTCGTTTATCGGAAGCACCGTGTTCAGATCGCTGCGCGACGAGGTGATACTGCTCAAAGGCTCGCGCAAGTTCTCGTTCGACAGACTTACAGAGCTGCTTGAGCAGAAAGTGCATGAAACGATACTGGAGGTGAACCTCAATTCTGTTGTAAAGAACCTGAATTACTACCGTTCTTACATGAAGCCTACCACCAAGCTGGTGTGCATGGTTAAGGCTGATGCCTACGGCGCAGGATCAGTAGAGGTGGCAAAGACCCTGCAGGACCATCGCGTTGACTATCTTGCCGTTGCCGTTGCCGACGAAGGCGTGACGCTGAGAAAGAACGGCATAACGTGCAACATAATGATAATGAACCCGGAGATGACGGCCTTCAAGACAATGTTCGACTATAAACTTGAGCCTGAGGTCTACAGCTTCCGCCTTCTTGATGCCCTTGTAAAGGCTGCACAGAAAGAGGGAATAACCGGATATCCGGTACACATAAAGCTCGACACAGGTATGCACCGCCTTGGCTTCGACCCGCGTTGCGACATGGACGAGCTTATCAGTCGCCTGAAGCATCAGAACGCAATAATACCGCGCTCGGTGTTCTCACACTTTGTTGGTTCAGACAGCGACGACTTCGACAACTTCTCTGCCATGCAGTTTAAGCTGTTCGATGAAGGCAGCAAGAAACTTCAGTCGGCATTCAGCCACAAGATATTGCGCCACATGGACAACTCAGCCGGCATAGAGCACTTCCCGGAGCGGCAGATGGACATGTGCCGCCTGGGTCTAGGCCTGTACGGCATCGACAGCCGCGACAATTCTGTATTGAATACGGTCAGCACGCTGAAGACCACCATACTGCAGATACACCATGTGCCGAAGGAAGATACAGTGGGCTACAGCCGTAAGGGTGTGCTCACCCGCGACAGCGTTATCGGTGCCATACCTATCGGATATGCCGACGGACTTAACCGCCGCCTGGGTTGCGGCCATTGCTACTGCCTTGTCAATGGCCAGAAAGCGCCTTATGTGGGCAACATCTGTATGGACGTGGCCATGATAGACCTTACAGGAATAGACTGTAAGGAGGGCGACACCGTGGAGATATTCGGCGAGCATCTGCCTGTAACGGTGCTGTCGGACGTGCTTGGGACAATACCTTACGAGGTGCTTACAAGCATAAGCAACCGCGTAAAGAGAGTTTATTTTCAAGATTAGGCTTTATTTTAAAGCCTTTTCTTGTTTATGGTGTTTATACTATTTTAACAAATACGGCTGTATCGGTTAAGAAAAAAAGTGTTACCTTTGCACAAACTATTGCTTGAAACAAAATACTATTAATCAAATAAAAATGAATCCTATTCAAACTACTAAAATGACCAACTTCCGTTGGGTAATTTGTGCTTTGCTTTTCTGCGCTACGACAGTCAATTATCTTGACCGTCAGGTGCTGTCGCTTACGTGGAAAGACTTTATAGCACCCGAGTTCCACTGGAATGATGCTCATTATGGCATGATTACCGGTTTCTTCTCTGTCTTTTATGCTGTGGCTTGTCTGTTTGCAGGTAAGTTTGTCGACTGGATGGGCATAAAGAAAGGATATCTTTGGGCTATCTTTATATGGTCGCTCGGTGCATGTATGCACGCAGGATGCGGCTGGGTTACTATGGAGGTTGAGGGCCTCGACTCAATAGAAGCTCTCCGTGCCGTTGAGGCTGGAAGCACAATGGCCGTTGCCATTGCAACGCTCAGCGTATGGCTCTTCCTCGTTTGCCGTGCCATCCTTGCTCTCGGTGAAGCAGGAAACTTCCCCGCAGCCATCAAGGTTACGGCTGAATACTTCCCTAAGAAAGACCGCGCTTTTGCAACTTCAATCTTTAATTCAGGTGCGTCTGTCGGTGCTTTGGCAGCTCCGCTTACCATCCCTGTCCTTGCCAAGCATTTCGGTTGGGAGATGGCGTTCATCATCATCGGTGCGATTGGTTTCGTGTGGATGTTCTTCTGGGCACATCTTTATGAGAAACCTGAAAACTCTAAGAGAGTAAACAAGGCAGAGCTTATATATATCAATCAGGACGAAAAAGAGGAGCCTGCTTCAGCTGAGGCTAAAGAGGAAAAGACTATTCCGTTCATGCAGTGCTTCAAGTATAAGCAGACATGGTCGTTCGTAGTAGGTAAGTTCTTCACCGACGGTGTTTGGTGGTTCTATCTGTTCTGGGCTCCGGCTTATTTCTCAGACCAGTTCGGTTATGAGTCTTCTTCAACAATGGGTATGGCTCTTATCTTTGTGCTTTATCTCATTGTTACCATATTGTCAATCTACGGCGGTTACCTGCCTAAACTGTTTGTTGAGAAGAAGGGCATGGGTCCTTATGCAGGCCGTATGCGCGCTATGCTTATCTTTGCATTCTTCCCGCTGTTCGCGCTGTTCGCTCAGCCGCTTGGTGCAAATTCTGCATGGTTCCCCGCAATCATCATCGGTCTTGCCGGTGCAGGTCATCAGGCTTGGTCTGCCAACCTGTTCTCTACAATCGGTGATATGTTCCCCAAATCAACTATCGCAACCATTACAGGTATAGGCGCTATGGCCGGTGGTATCGGTTCACTGCTTATCAACCTCGGTGCAGGTGAGCTGTTCACTTATGCTGAGGGCATGGGTTCAGCCTTCTCGTTCCTCGGTATGGAAGGCAAACCGGGTGCATATATGATTGTATTCTGCATCTGCGCCGTTGCTTATCTGCTGGCTTGGGTTATAATGAAGGCCCTGGTTCCGAAGTATAAGCCAATCGTTGTTGAATAATAATCTTATTTAAGATAAATCCAAAGAGGAGAATGCGTAGGCGTTCTCCTCTTTTTTCGTATGTATATATATCCTTATTCTTTAGTTCCTGAAAAGCAGAAAACAGGTTAACGGCAAACTAATGATATTTTAACATTACAGAATAGGGGTATTTCCTGCCTTGCGTGTTAAATGATAAATTAATTATCTTAATACATATTTTAGTATGAAGAAGATTTTATTCACATCGCTTTTATTTTTGTCATTTTGTATGGTGGCAAAAGCGCAAGATTTCAGAGTGGGAGCAACGGCAGGTTATAATCTCAGTTCTCCGAGTGGTTATAATGCTCAGTCAGGTTTTCATGCCGGCCTAAAGGGTGAACTTGGCCTTCCGCAGGTTACAAAAGGACTTTATTTGGACTTTGGACTGATGCTGTCTTCTTATGGATGGAAGTCACCCAGTTATTATTACAGCGGATATAACATTTCCCGGTTAGATGAAACAACTAATAATAACACTTTTGATTATAAGTTCAGTCCTTATTATTTGAATATTCCGGTTCATATTGGATATAAGTTTTCCGTTGGGCGTAATGTAAGCCTGTTTGTTAATGCCGGACCATATTTTAACATCGGTTTGTTTGGCAAATCTACAATGACTGTTACAGATGGCAAGGGCACTTCTACGACGAAAAATGCATCAGACAATTTGTTCAGTGACAAAGTCTTAGACCGTTTCGACTGGGGACTGGGCTTCCGTGCCGGAGCAGAAATAGCCCGCCATGTTCAGCTTTCCGTTGGATATGATTGGGGAATGAAGAATGTTAATAAGACAGGCACAGACTGCAAGAACAGAACATTCACGGCATCTTTTGCTTATTTATTCTGAAAAGTATATAAGTTCACTTAACGAGTGAACTTATTTTTTGCTGCCCTTATCAAAGGGCAGTTTGCGGTTTGGTAATAAAAATAAAACAAGTTTTATTTTGTATTGCTCTCACATTTCGCTGTCTTTAGACAAGACAGGATGCGGCTCGGAAATAAAAATAAAACTTATTTTATTTTGTATTGCACTCACCTTTCTTTATCTTTAGATAAGATAGGATGCGGCTCGGTAATAAAAATAAAACAAGTTTTATTTTGTATTACTCTCGCCTTTCACTATCTTTGCGGACGTTTCGCGTAGGCGAAACGTTAATTTTTTAATTATATCAAATTTTATGTACAAAACAATTTTCAACAAGCGTGAAAGCTTTAAGTTCTCTCGTTTCGGCAACAAGGGCTATTCGCTCTTTTCTTGCCTGGGCAGAGAGGTGCTTATCGGCACGCTTAGTGTTGCCACTCTTACCTATGCCAAGGCCGACGGCATAAGCACCAGGGTAGAGAAGGTGGACAGCACTATGCAGACGACCGGTGAGACCGTGATGCTCGACGAGGTGGACGTTACGGCTTCGCGCGCGCCGCTGACAGGAGGCCATGCGGCGAGAATTGTAAACGTACTCGGGCGCGACGAGATTGCCGCTGCCCCTGTGCAAAGTGTTAACGACTTGCTCAAGTATGCCGCAGGCGTGGATGTCAGGCAGCGAGGCCCTATCGGGGCACAGACCGACATCAGCATACGCGGAGGCACCAGCGAGCACATCGCCGTCTTGCTTAACGGCATAAACATCTGCGACCCGCAGACTGGGCACAACGCCTTAGACCTGCCCGTGGATATAAGCGAGATTGAGCGGATTGAAGTGCTTGAGGGACCTGCCGGAAGAGCCTACGGAACATCGTCGCTTGTGGGCGTAATCAACATTGTTACAAAGCTCGGAGCAAAAAGCAGTGCCGATGTTCATGCCGAAGGAGGATCGTTTGGCTATCTGGCTGCCGGAGGACGTGTTAATCTGAAGCAAGACAAGTGGAACAATCAGCTGAGCGCGGGCTATACGCGCAGCGACGGCTGGCTGCGAAGCAAGAGCGGACGCCTCAACGCCGACTATGAAGGCGCGAGGGCATTCTATCAGGGACGTTATGATGACGACCACCTCACGATAGGATGGCACGCCGGAGTTAGCGACAAGGGATGGGGCAGCAATACGTTCTACAGTCTTCTGTCCGACGAGCAGTATGAGCATACCACAAAATATTTCACGGCCGTTCAGGCCGAGACGAAAGGAGGCAAGTTCCACTTCCGGCCGTCTATTTACTGGAACCGTTTTCAAGACCGTTATGAGTTTTACAGAGGAGCGCCCGACAAGTCGCCCTTCAACTATAACCGCACCGATGTGTTCGGATTTAACCTCAACAGCTGGTTCGACTGGATTTTGGGGCGCACAGCCTTCGGAGCCGAATTCCGCAACGAAGACCTTGTGAGCGGAAACCTCGGCGAGCCGCTCGACAATCCGATACACATCCACGGCACCGACCGCAACTATGCCTACGGTCTTAACCGAAGCAACCTCAGTTTTTATCTTGAACACAACGTCATCCTTAAGCGTTTCACTCTTTCCGCCGGCTTTACGGCCGTTAAGAACACATGGAACGAGATGCCGTTCAAAATTTATCCCGGCGTTGACGTCAGCTACAGGATAGGGCAGAACTGGAAGGTGTTTGCATCTTACAACATATCGTTGCGCATGCCGTCGTTCACCGAACTTTATTATTCGGTAGATGGACACAAGGCCGATAAATATCTGAAACCCGAGGAGATGAGTGCCGTTGAGGGAGGCGTCAGGTATGTTTCAGAAGGAATAACCGGTACACTGTCGGTTTATCATCATCATGGAACAAACATGATCGACTGGATAATGGACACCTCGCTTGGCGAGGACGCTGTGTGGACATCGGTTAATCATGCCGAGATTAACTCAACGGGCTTCGAGGCTTCGCTGAAGTTCCGCTTCGCCAGTCTGCTGCCACGTCAGGATGTGCTGCGCACGTTAAATGTGTCCTACAGCTACATCGACCAGAGTCAGAACAAGGAGCCGGGCGTGCAGTCGCTTTATGCCCTCGAGTATCTAAGGCATAAGCTCGTGGCAGGTCTCGGCCTGCACATAGTGAGCGCCCTTAACCTAAATGTCAACTATCGCTATCAGTATCGCGTAGGGTCATACACCGACCCGCAGGGTGTGTCTGTCACTTATAAGCCCTATTCGCTTGTAGACGCACGTCTGTCGTGGGACAAGTCGCACTACAGCGTCTATGTAGAGGCCAACAACCTGTTTGATGCCACCTATGTCGACTATGGCAACGTGCCTCAGCCCGGCTTGTGGGTTATGGCAGGAGTAAGATGGAACGTTTGGTGACATCAATAGACCTTTCAGCGTGTCTGTCTCCGTCTGCATCAATAATGCATTGCTGTTGACAGCATGTTGAAAAACATAAAATAAGTGGGCTGTTTGCGTATCGTAAACGGCCCACTTTCGTATCAAAACTCGGCCACTTTTGCATCGTAACTCTATCGGTTTCAGTCCGAAAGCAAACAGCTTGCTTTTGCTTAATGTATTTCTTTTTTGTGATGTCGGCGTTTCGTAAGTGTAATTATTTTCTGATGTTTTGCTTACAATTTTCGGAGATGTTTTTGTCTGTCATTTGTTTTTAATAAATAAATCCCCTTTAATTGTTTGTCTATTTATTAATTTTTGTATATTTTTGCAAAAACTCCAAGCTAAACAGACATTTAGCAGAGATATTTGCCTGGAGTGTAGAACAGGGGGATAAAACTCGTAAATCTGGTGTTGAGAATGATGTCAGCTGTTTCAGACAGCATAAGTGTATAATGAGAATGAAAACTGTGACAAAACAAAAACTATGAAGAAAATCTATTACATTCTGCCAATCGTACTATTGGTTATGAACGTTCTGTCAGGCTGTACTGACAGCGAAGAGGAACAAGGTCCTGTGGTTGTTGAAGTTGATGACGAAGAGATGCTTCGTCAAGGTTGGAAATGGGCTGTAGCCTTGGACAATGACTTGCGGATGCAGTGCTCTCCAGATATTGTCAACGGAGGGTATGTCATGCAGATGACCGACATGGACAGTTATGATGCCGTATTTGTTTTCGACGACAAATGCCGTGTCAGAGAAGCGTGCATCAACTCTGTGTGGTATTATTTCTTTGTTCGTGACAACACTCTGAACGTCTCTTATTTAGGAGATTCTTGGATGCATGAGTCTTTCGACTTCAATGTGCAAGAACCAATTTTGGGAAATCCTTTTGAGAAAATGACCGAAAACCTTAAAACCGTTTATAAGACAGTGTCTTTGCTGCCCATGCCTGTAAAGACAAACATCAACGACTTGTTTGCAGCCGTTGATAGAGGCGAATATAACACATCTTCTGCGCCTGACGATGACGCGGACATCAAAAACTTCTGTGAAGTTGTATATTATTACGAAGCGTGGAACCAAGACTTGCGTGACGACCTTTTCGGAAAAGGGCTGTTGCTGCATTATAAACATGAGCGTACAACATACAGCAATAAAATAGGAATAGCATTAGATCCTGTAAACAATAAAACGTTCAACCGCGGCTATGGCTCAGGCCGTTATGGAGAGGAGATGGATAACAAAGTATACTGCGGTCTGGTTTTCGGCAGCTCGCCTGATGTGGCGTTGGGTAACTACGAATGTAAGACTAACCTGGTGCCGGCGGAGCCAGAGGACGGTTATGTTTGGGTGGATGTTCCGGAGAATATGGAGAGCAAAGCCTATTATGTCCGTGCTTTCATGGTGTCAGAGCAGGAAAAGGATAAGGTGGAGCGCGGCGAATACATACCTCCTCATCTTGTGCGCTTTGAAAAAGACGGTCCAGACAATTTGAAGATTTTTTATGGAGGCGAGATCGTGATGGATAATTTTGTGGTTGTCAACGAGCCTGTCGTAGATGGCGCGCTTAAAGTCAATCTGTCTGGCCATCTCTCTGTTCCTGACTATCTTGCGGAATATGGATTTGAGCTGAATTTTAGATTGGTGGGAGACCATAGCGGTGAATATGTAAATATAGTCTCACCGGGCAAGATAGACGAACATATCAGTATATGGAAAAATTATTTCAAAGAGTTTGACACAGAGAACTTCATAGCCCGTGGCTACTTTGAACTTTCAGTAAATGTAGGCTGGGTGTGCCTTGGCGTTGTTCCTTTTACGGTAGTATATGACAAGAAACCGTATATCCGTTATACAGGTCTTACGCATGACGGCATGTCTGTAAAGATAAAAAGAAAAATAGACGGGGCATTATGGTTTGACGATGATGTGAATATAATGTGGGAAACCCCTAAAGGTCCTGTAGAATGTTCGTCTTATTTTGCCAGCGAGGGTGAGAGCGAATATAGCGAAGATATAGACGACACAAACCTTATCTCATATCAGAGGAAGGCTTCCGGCGAGTATATGGAAGTCACCATAGACGGTAAGACGTTAAGGAGCAACCGCCTGATATTTGAGAGGGATGCTGACGGCATACGTACAAATATATATTTAGAGGAATAATGAGAATAAACTGTGTCGTGTTCAAATGTGAACATAGATAATAATAATTATAAATTAAAAACAGCCTTATCAGATTCTTTTAGAGAAGTGATAAGGCTGTTTTTGTCTGATAATTTAAACCTAAACCTGTCGTTATTCCGTATATGTGTTTAAATGAATCCTTATTCCTTATTATATTGTTATGCAGGAAAAATAGCAAGTGGCAATCCGTTTAATATATCAGGATTCGGTCTTAATCCTAATGATTTAGGGCTAAGTTGGTTTTTCCATGGCTTTCTTCGTGTGTTTCTCATTTTTAATAAGATAGGATGCGGCACGGCGCTTCAAAATAAAAAACTGCGTTTATAATTTTGTACTGCTCTCACCTTTCACTATCTTTGAATAAGATAGGCTGCGGCTCGGTAATAAAAAATAAGCAAGCTTCTTTTTGTATTTCTCTCACCTTTCACTATCTTTGCAGATGATTATTAGCCAAGGAAATGAAGAAACATAATATAACAGTCTTACTATTACTATTGTCGATGTTTTCTCTTTTTGCGCATGCTCAAAAGCCGAGACCGGAGAGGCCGAGGATTATCGTGAGCAGCGATATTGGAGGCACTGACCCTGACGACAACCAGTCGATGATTCACCTGCTTATGTATAACGACATGTTCGACATAGAAGGACTTGTCTCGTCGCCGTCGTTCGGCAGCGGCTCGGCAGACGAAATAAGGCGCATGATCGGCATATATGAGAAAGACTATGACAGACTGAAGAAACATGCTGCCGGACTTATGCCTCCCGACTCGCTGCGCCGTATCTGCAAGCAGGGAAGGCGCGGGCTGGCGCCTTTCAAAGGCTACGATGAGCCTACGGAAGGTTCAGAATGGATAGTGAGACAGGCGCGCCGGCAGAGCGACCGCCCGCTGTGGATACTTGTGTGGGGCACGCTCGAGGATGTGGCTCAGGCCTTGCACGATGCGCCCGACATAAAGGACAAAATAAGAATATATTATATAGGCGGACCAAACAAAAAGTGGGGCGTAAACAGCTATGCCTATATAGCAGAAAATTTTCCGGATGTGTGGATGATAGAAAATAATGCCACATACCGCGGACTGATAGCCGACGGCAAAAGGGACGGAGAGGCCGACAGCCGTTATTATGAACGCGTGATGAGCGGGGCAGGACACATGGGTGCCGACTTTATAAACTATTATAAAGGTAGGGTAAAGATGGGCGACACGCCTTCGCTGTTGTATATGATGGACGGCAATCCTGATGACCCGGAAAAGGAAAGCTGCTGGGGAGGAAGTTTTAGACGCACGGCATATACGTCGCGCAGAGTGTTTGAGCGTGCAACAACGCTTAACGACACCGTACCGGTTTATTCAGTGATTGAGCTGCGCATGAAGGGACCTGAACTCGACATTGATCAGGATTCAGTGTGCTTCACCGCAACTATCGACCGCCAGGCATGGCCTGGATATTATTTGGGCAACGGGCTTTATGCCGTGAGATATTCGCCAAAGGCTCCTGCAGTGCTTAGTTACACTGTGAGTTCTGGTATAAAAGAACTTGACGGACAACATGGCACATTCGTTGTTGACAGAATGTGGCCGGGCAAGCGTTGTAAGGACGACTATACCGTTGGCGGCAACTGGTTCACTGACCGTGGCGATAAAGAGTATTTTGAAGGTCCGTGGCAAGGAGCCGGACTGATAAGACTGTTGCGCCACGAAATACTTGAAGACTGGACAGAGAGATGGAACTGGCTGAAAGACAGGTGATTACATCCTGTTCGCTGAAAAAGCTCCCTCTTGTAAGACGTGAAAATCAGCCAGTTAAACATTCTGTGGTAAAGAATATGTTTCATCAACGTGCTGAATCTCTCTATTATTCAACTAGTTGCGAAAAATAAGATTCTGAGTTGACTTTTTTGGTGAACTTTTTAGAGCTTTAAACGGGAAAAATATTCCGAAAAGTATTTCTTTTTATGAAAAAATGTTCGTAGATTTGCACCACTCAAATTACTTCTGCCATCATGGAAAATAATAAAATTTACTCTTTTGAAGAGGCCTATCAGGCTTCTTTGGCCTATTTTGGCGGTGACGAACTCGCTGCCAGAGTGTGGGTAAACAAGTATGCACTGAAAGACAGTTTTGGCAACATCTTTGAAAAGTCGCCCGCCGACATGCACTGGCGTATAGCCAACGAAGTGGCCAGAATTGAAAATAAATATAAAAATCCGATTAGTGCCGAGGAAGTGTTCGAACTGCTCGACCATTTTAAGTATATCGTTCCGGCAGGAAGCCCCATGACGGGTATAGGCAACCATCATCAGGTGGCATCTTTGTCAAACTGCTTTGTTATCGGTCTTGACGGCGATGCTGACTCTTATGGAGCCATACTGCGTGTTGACGAGGAGCAGGTGCAGCTGATGAAGCGCCGCGGAGGCGTTGGCCACGACCTGTCTCACCTGCGTCCGAAAGGTTCGCCAGTGAACAATTCGGCACTGACATCTACCGGACTTGTGCCTTTCATGGAGCGCTACAGCAATTCTACACGCGAGGTGGCACAAGACGGACGCCGCGGAGCTCTCATGCTCTCAGTGAGCATAAAGCATCCCGACAGCGAGGCTTTCATCGACGCCAAGATGACCGAAGGCAAGATAACAGGTGCTAACGTGTCGGTAAAGATTGACGACGAGTTTATGCGCTGTGCCACGGAAGACAGAGAGTATGTTCAGCAGTTCCCCATCGACAGCGCCACACCGCAGGTGACAAAAGACATCAGCGCGCGCAAGCTGTGGGAGAAGATTGTACACAACGCATGGAAGAGCGCCGAGCCCGGCGTGCTGTTCTGGGATACGATAATACGCGAGAGCATACCTGACTGCTACGCCGATTTGGGCTTCCGCACCGTATCTACCAATCCGTGCGGTGAGATTCCTCTCTGTCCTTACGACTCATGCCGTCTGCTGTCTATCAACCTTTATTCTTATGTGGTTAATCCTTTCACAGACAAGGCATATTTCAATTATGAACTGTTCCGCAAGCATGTAGCCCTGGCTCAGCGCATAATGGACGACATTGTGGACATGGAGCTTGAGAAGATAGACCAGATAATGGCTAAGATAAAGACCGACCCGCAGAGCGACGAGGTGAAGAGCACAGAGTATCACCTGTGGGAGAAGATAAAGAGAAAGAGCGGAATGGGCCGCCGTACAGGTGTGGGCATCACGGCCGAGGGCGACATGATAGCTGCCATGGGTCTGCGCTATGGTACGCAGGAGGCAACCGACTTCTCTGTTGAGGTGCACAAGACATTGGCGCTTGCTGCTTACCGTTCGTCAGTGGAAATGGCCAAGGAGCGCGGTGCTTTTGAAATTTATGATACTAAGCGCGAGGAGAACAATCCGTTCATCAACCGTATAAAGGAGGCCGACCCGCAACTATATGAGGATATGGCTAAATATGGCCGCCGCAACATAGCCTGTCTGACCATTGCGCCTACAGGCACAACCAGTCTGATGACGCAGACAACAAGCGGTATCGAGCCTGTATTCATGCCTGTTTATAAGCGTCGCCGCAAGGTTAACCCGAATGATGCCGATGTGCATGTTGACTTTGTCGACGAGGTAGGCGACTCGTTTGAAGAGTATATCGTTTATCACCGCAAGTTTATCGAATGGATGAGGATAAACGGCATTGACACTGAGAAGAAATATACTCAGGAAGAACTTGACGAACTGGTGGCCAAGTCACCTTATTATAAAGCAACAGCCAATGATGTCGACTGGCTGATGAAGGTGCGCATGCAGGGTGCAATACAGAAATGGGTAGACCACAGCATCAGCGTAACCATAAACCTGCCCAATAATGTAGACGAGGCTTTGGTAAACCGTCTTTACGTTGAGGCCTGGAAGTCAGGATGCAAGGGCTGCACCGTATATCGCGACGGTTCGCGTTCAGGCGTGATGATAGCCGTAGAAAAGAAGAAAAAGAACAACGACGACAATCAGAAGAAGCAAGCTCCGCTGTGCCGTCATCCCGAAGTTACCGAGGTAAGGCCTGCCGTGCTCGAGTGTGATGTCGTGCGTTTCCAGAATAACAAGGAGAAATGGGTTGCGTTCGTAGGCCTTCTCAACGGATATCCATACGAGATATTCACAGGTCTGCAGGACGACGAGGAAGGCATCGTTCTGCCGAAGACTGTCACAAAGGGTAAGATTATCAAGCATAAGGACGAAACCGGCAAGAGCCGCTACGACTTCCAGTTTGAGAACAAGCGCGGATATAAGACCACTGTTGAAGGTCTGAGCGAGAAGTTCAACCCTGAATACTGGAACTATGCAAAGCTTATTTCAGGCGTATTGCGCTATCGTATGCCTATAGAGCATGTAATCAAGCTCGTTGGTTCGCTGCAGCTTAAGAGCGAGAGCATCAACACATGGAAGAACGGTGTTGAGCGTGCCCTGAAGAAGTATATTGTTGACGGCACAGAGGCCAAGGGACAGAAATGTCCGGTGTGCGGTCAGGAAACTCTCGTTTATCAGGAGGGATGTCTTATCTGTAAAAACTGCGGCGCATCACGCTGTGGATAAATCATAAGCTGATTATGAAACTGGTCTCAGGTTTTATATGTCTTAACGACTTGCGCTTTTTTGCCCGTCACGGTGTGCTCCCGCAAGAGCGCGAGACGGGCGGCGAGTATGTCGTCAATCTTCGCGCAAAGTATCCGCTCGACAATTCGCTTGAGAGCGACGACGTAGCCGACACGCTTAATTATGCTGAGATTTTTGAAATCATAAATAAGGAGATGCAAAAGCCTTCCTGCCTGCTCGAACATGTGGCGGGCAGGATAGGCAGGCGCATATTCAGTCAGCTACCTCTTGTTGAGGCCATAGACATATCTGTGGCAAAGATAAATCCGCCGATGGGGGCTGATATTGGCAGCGCGTCGGTTGAATTACACTTAATAAATGATAAAACTATTTGACTTATTGCAGTTTTTCTGCAATTTATAACTACCTTTGTATCTGTAATAAAGCACTCATGATAAAAAAGATAATATTCTTTCTGTTGGTGTTAGTGTCTTTCTCCGCAGCTGTATTCGGCGCGGACAAACCTTTCACGCTTGTTATCGACGCAGGGCACGGAGGACATGACTCGGGTGCAAAGGGTTCTTTCTCTTACGAAAAAGACATTAATCTTAATGTGGCTTTGGCCTTTGGCCGATACGTTGAGCGCAACTGTCCCGACGTAAAGGTTATTTACACGCGCAAGACCGACGTGTTTGTTCCGTTGCACAAGCGTGCCGACATAGCAAACAAGAACAAGGCCGACGTATTTATCTCTATACACACAAATGCGCTGCCGGCAGGACACATAGCCCGCGGACTTGAAACGTATACGATGGGTATGAGGCGTTCGGACGAAAAGTTGAGTGCGGCAAAGCGTGAGAACTCTGTCATCATGATAGAGAAGGACTATAAGGAACGCTATGAAGGCTACGATCCTAATTCTCCCGAAAGCACAATCATGTTTGAGTTCATACACGACCGTAATATGTCGAAGAGCGTAGAGTTGGCCAAGTATGTGCAGAGCAACGTTTGTTCAACTGCCGGACGACAGAATAAGGGCGTTAAGCAGGACGTGTTCCTGGTGTTGCGAGAGACTTCCATGCCGGCGTGTCTTATTGAACTTGGCTTCATAACAACGCCCGACGAGGAGCGCTTCCTCAATGACAAAAACAACATAGACAAAATGGCAAAGGGCATATATCAGGCCTTTGTTAAATATAAGGACAAATACAATAAAGGCTTTACTGTTCCTTACAGCTCACCTAAAGATAATAGTATAAATATCCCGTCCATTGTGCCTGATGACGGCAATGATGAAAAGCCCAAAACATGCAAGCAGACAAGGCGCAGGACAGAAACGCCGCGTCCTCGTGTAGAGGAGCAGCCGAAGGAAAAGGCGGACAGTGACAGCAAGGAAAAAACACAAGAGGTTGCCGACGAACCTGTTGATAAGCCTGTGTTTAAGGTGCAGATATTGGCAAGCAGCCGTATGCTGCGTCCCGGCAGCAGCCAGTTTAAAGGGCTTGAGAATGTAGAATCTTATAAGGAGAACGACCTTGTGAAATACACCTATGGTTCGTCGACCGATTATAATGAGATTTATCGTCTGCGTAAAACGATTCTCGACAAGTTTCCCGAAGCGTTTATCATAGCATTCAAAAACGGAAAGAAAATGAACGTCAATCAAGCAATACGTGAGTTTAAGTCTAAATAGAAAGGAGATTAAATTATGAAGTTTTTAACAAAAGAAATAAAGATTGCCTTAGTAGCCGTGTGCGGACTGGTGATACTTTTTTTCGGAATGAATTTTCTTAAAGGACTGAATCTGTTTTCATCAGCCAACAAATATTATATCTCGTTCAAGAATATCAGCGGACTATCTTCTTCAAGTCCGATTTATGCCGACGGATATAAGGTGGGTGTGGTGAAAAACATAAAATATGATTACAACAAGTCGGGCGAGATAATGGTCGAGGCCGACATCGATCAGGAACTGCGCATACCTAAGGGCAGTAGTGCTGAGATCGTTAGTGATATGCTCGGCAACGTAAAAGTAAACTTGCTGTTGGCTACAAATCCGAGAGAACGCGTGATGCCAGGTGAGACAATTATGGGCGGAATTAACGATGGCGCACTGGGAAAGATGAAGGATATGGTGCCGGTGGTTATGGGTATGTTGCCAAAGCTCGACTCTATCGTTACCACTCTCAACATCTTGCTGGCTGATCCTGCCATAGCACAGTCGCTGCATAATGTGAATACCATAACTGGTAATCTTACTGTAACCACTACACGCATAAACACTCTCCTTGCCGGACTCAACCGAAGTGTTCCCGGTGTGGTTAGCCGTGCAGACAGTACACTATACAATGCCAACCTTCTTGCAAAGAAACTCAACAATATCGATGTTGAAGGCACTATGGCTAAAGTTGACGCAACACTGGCTAATGTAGAAGAACTTACAGCCAAGCTTAACAGTAATGAGGGTACGATAGGACTGCTGATGCGTGATCCGTCATTATATAACAATCTAAACAGCACTATGCGCTCGGCCGACTCTTTGCTTATTGACCTCAAGGCTCATCCCAAGCGCTATGTTCACTTCTCACTTTTTGGAAGAAAGGACAATTAATAAGGATGTAAAAGCTTGTCTATAGCCATGGCAGAGACAACGTTTGCAGGGATTTGCTGTTAAATTATCATCTTGCTTTGAGCTAATTTAAAATTTGTCTAAATAATAAAATATGTTCCGAAACGATTGACAAATCTTTCGGAACATATTAGTATATACCACTTTCTGACTTTTCCCGCCTTATATGCATCGACATTGCCTGCGCCTTTTCTGTAGTGTGCAAGTCGCTATTTTTCAGGTACTTATAAATATGCAAGTGGCAATATTACATTAATGTTTCAAAATACGCCATAAAATGCCTTATTCCCGACATTTACAATAAATCATTTAAAATGAATTAAATCGGCATATTTGTGTATTTCAATAAAAATTACGAAATTTGCAGACGCTTAAAAAGGCGTCGAAAGACATAATAATCTGATCTTAATATATGAGTAATAATCCCCGTGCGCTCTGGGATAACTGCCTTTTGCTGATAAAGGAAAATGTCTCGGAACAGCAGTTTAACACATGGTTCAAGCCTATTGTTTTCGAATCGTTCAACGAGTCGAACAGAACGCTTTTGCTTCAAGTATCGAGCCAGTTTGTCGCCGAATACATTGAAGAAAACTATGCAGGACTGCTGAACAAGGTGCTTGTACGGATTTATGGAAAAGGCATACGTCTTAACTACCGCGTGATGGTGGATAAGACTAACAATATATCACAGCAGATTCAGGCCGACCCGGTGGTGAACATCGAGCAGACAGTTACACGCAGAACACGTGTAAACCAGTCGCCTACTACGCTTGATGCGGCACAGCCCCAGCAGATAGACTCACAGCTGAATCCCCGACATACTTTTGCAAACTATATTGAAGGTGACAGCAACAAGTTGCCGAGAGCTGTCGGACTGTCTATAGCGGAACATCCTAACACCACTCAGTTTAACCCGATGTTTATTTACGGTCCGTCCGGATGCGGTAAGACACACCTTATCAATGCCATCGGTGTGCGCACCAAGGAGATTTATCCGCAGAAAAGGGTGCTGTATATCAGCGCCAGACTGTTTCAGGTGCAGTATACCAATGCCGTATTGAACAACAGAACTAACGATTTCATCAACTTCTATCAGACGATAGACATGCTTATTGTTGATGATATTCAGGAGTGGGTGTCGGCTGCAAAGACACAGGAAACATTCTTCCATATATTTAATCACTTGTTCCGTAACGGCAAGAGAATAATTCTCGCGTGCGACCGTCCTCCTGTTGATCTTCAGGGCATGAGCGACCGCCTGCTGACACGTTTCAGCTGCGGACTCATAGCAGAGCTTGAGAAACCTAACATTCAGCTTTGTGTGGACATTCTTAACAGCAAGATCAAGCGCGACGGACTGACCATCCCCGAAGACGTGGTTTATTTCATTGCGCAGACGGCTAACTACAGCGTGCGCGGACTTGAGGGTGTCATCAACTCCCTGTTGGCTTTCTCTGTGGTTTACAACTGCAAGATTGACATGCGCCTTGCGGAGAGAGTGATAAAGAGGGCTGTTAAGATAGATAATGAGCCGTTGACGATAGACGACATTCTTGATACGGTTTGCAATCATTTCAACGTTACCACCGCAGCAGTGGCCAGCCGCAGCCGTAAGCGTGATTATGTAACTGCACGTCAGGTGTCGATGTATCTTGCACAGAAGTACACCAAGATGCCGGCATCACGTATTGGCAAGCTTATTGGAGGTCGCGACCATTCTACAGTAATACACAGCTGCACACAGATAGAGCAGCGCATAAAGACAGATAAGCTGTTCAGCGATGAAATTGCAAGCATTGAAAATTCATTTAAACTTAAGAAATAATTAAAGAGGGGATATTTGTTTATCCCCTTTTTTCGTTTTGTTTCTGTGCTTCAATAAAACGAAATATTTCCTTTTGCATGTTATTAGCCGCCATTTGACTATTTCTGCTGCTATGCTGTTGCTATTGTTGGTCATTTCCCTTCTTTTCGTCTTGCCTTCTGTTTCTCATTGCATAGTCTGTCGTGTGTGCAGAAGTGATAATCAGTTCAACGTTTGTCAGGATTCCTGCTGAGTGATAACAGCTAAGTTGAACTTAATTCTCTATCCAGTTTTTAAGCTCGTTTGCGGCATTTGGCCAAGTGCTGTTGACTAAGTTGATGAAGTCAGAATATTTCAGATTCGGCTTTCCTGCATACTTTTGATAAAATGAAGATATTAGGCTTATGCAGTTTTCGTATCCAATTTCTTTTGCGAAACGGTCTAATATCAGCGGCCCTTTTCTGTAAACAACAGTATTGTTGTTATTTTCTACGAGATTGACAACCGGTTCGTCCTGTGGCGTATTTATGATTTTCTGATATTCAGCGTTATATTTTTCAATCAGCGACAGATACAAACCGTTGCCAAAATGATGTCTTAGAAACATCAGCGTCATAAACTCATTCAGCGACTCTTTAATAAAATACGCTCCGGGCTGTCCGTCTCGAATGAGCAGTGTCCATTCGCCAAGCCATCTGTGGCCTATCTCGTGCACAAGCGGATAGATGTCGGGGTATGTTGAGAATTTCTCCTGTGAGGCAGAGATAAAGCCTATGTTGTATCTGTTGCTGAAGCCTTTTCCGTTATGAAACACGAAAGCGGGATATTGTGTTATGCCCCTTTGCGGGCATAAATATTCATCGCCATATATTTTGCCGAAATATGATATGCTTGCACGGGCAAGTTCGAGCAGCTCGTCGTATCGCCTTTTGCTGCATTGCATGCCTGCAATCTGATATATGTCCATGTCGTAAGGTTCGCCGGCCGTTGTGCGGATGTATGCACTTTTCTGTAATAACGCGAGCGATAACGACTGTTGCAGCATGCCATTAATCCGGCAGCCGTACTTGCCGCTGCCGGTATGTTTAAGGGGATAAGAGCATAAGGGAAAGATAGAGTCAGGCAACTCCAGATTTAATGTGATGTCTGCATAGCAGTCTGGCAGGTAAGGATAATAATGCTCGTTGAAGCTTGTCTCCCACAACTCTGCCGTTCCGCCTCCATAGATAAAGAAAGCCGAGAGGTTTGTGTAGTTGTAGTTCATCTTTACACCAATGCTTCGGCCTTGAATCTTTTTGAACACAAGTTTCCTTGCATCAGGCTGATAGCTGTATTTCAGTGAGGATGTGTCTGTCTGAATGGTAAGGTTTTCAACAGAAAGCTTGCCGTCGCCGCCGAAATTCATTACAACACTGTCTGATTTCTGAAAATCTATAACGAACGAACAGCTGACGTGCATGTTGCCCTCGTCCTGATTTATTTTGCTTATGTTCAAGACATAATCGCCAATATGCTGTGCCCGGCACGCCAAAACAGAAAGGAAAAAGCAGACCGAAAGCAATAAAACCTTATTGTTCATATCCCTATTCTTGTTTATTTCCATTCAATATCGCTTTTCAAAACAGAATAATAAAGCTGTTCAGTCGCCGTCTTCAAGCTGAAAAATGTCGTTCACCGTTTTGCCGAAATATGCAGCAATCTTCAGTGCCAGCAATGTTGAAGGCACATATCTGCCCGATTCTATAGAGTTTATAGTCTGACGGCTGACTCCTATCGCCACGGCCAAATCCTGTTGGGTGATATCTTTTATGGCGCGTTCTACCTTTATTGTATTTTTCATTTTTGTTTTTAAGCTATTTAAGTTGATGAATTTCGTAACGGAACTTTATGATAAAGACAATCAGCAATACATAAAGAGTGGCCCAAAGACTGTAGGCATAGGCAATGTTGAAAAAGAACAAAGTTTCTACAACAAACAAGACAGACGTAAACCAAAGTGAGAAAAACACCGATTTGAGTCTTATCTGCATTATCATTTCGTCTTCGGTCTTTTCCTTGCTCATGGCGATAAACAGCAGCGAAATGAAAATGCCGAGCATCCATATCTCCATATACATATCCTCGGAAGGTAGTATTCCGAACCATGCGTTTTCACCAATGATTTCATTAACAATATATGGCATGGGTACCTTAATTTTAGGTGCAGCTCCTGCCAAGTCTATGCCAAACATTATTAAAAACAATACCATAAGACAAAGGCCTGTCTTAGCATAGCAATGAGGCAACAAAAAATACTTCTTCATAATCGTAAAATTTTAAGGTTATTCATTCAGATGCTTCAAATATATGAGTATTATTCTCATCGCAAAGATAGCCAAACTTTCCATAAAGACAAGTATACTTTACATTAAATCATGTTAATTTTACATTTTTGCTTACTCAAACCATACGCCCGACAATATTCAACGATTGAACTGAACATCATAAGATATGTTGACCTGGCTGTTTTAAAATAATATAATTGAAAAGGCAAGACAGCATAATACGGGAAATTTGATTAACTTTGCACATGGCAGACGCCGCACCTTAAGGCAAAGCCGCATCACACAGACTGCCGACAAGAGGCGCAGCAACATAAGACATTAAATATTAAGAATATATGAAGACAATAAACACAAGGCGTAGCATACGCAAATATTCAGACAAGGAAGTAAGTGAAGAACTGCTCAGCCGCCTGCTGACAGAGGCTGCACGCACGCAGACTATGGGCAACATGCAGCTCTACAGCGTGGTGATTACACGCTCTGACGAGATGAAGGCCAAGCTTGCCCCGGCTCACTTCAACCAGCCCATGGTTACTCAGGCTCCCGTGGTGCTCACGATATGTGCCGACTTCAACCGCGCAAGCACATGGTGCCGCTGCCGCAAGGCCGAGCCGGGATACGACAATTTTCTGTCGTTCATCAACGCAGCATCAGACGCACTGCTCTACACACAGACCTTCTGCAACCTTGCAGAGGAAGAAGGACTCGGCCTGTGCTATCTTGGCACAACCGTATATATGCCGCAGATGATTATCGACGTGCTCGGTCTGCCAAAGCTCGTCATGCCTGTGGCTACGATAACACTGGGCTGGCCCGACGAAAATCCGCCGCTCACCGACCGCCTGCCGCTCGCTTCGTTTGTACACAGCGAGACATACCACGACTATACTCCTGCCGACATCGACCGCTATTATGCCGAAAAAGAGGCGCTTGAGGAAAACCGCGAGTTCGTAAAGATAAACAACAAGGAAACTCTTGCGCAGATATTCACCGACATACGCTATACAAAGAAAGACAACGAGGCTATGTCGGCTGGTATGATGGAGGCTCTTAAACGTCAGGGCTTCATCGGATAAGACATTTTTTGCCGGCCTTGCAGGTCGGAGCAGAGTGAGATATGGCACGCCTGTAACGTCAGATGCCGTCTCTCTGCGTTTAGCAAAATACATTATACGGCCCATGATACGCTTGGCAATTCCATGTGTGTCATGGGCTTTTATGATAATCTAGAGAGATATTGCAGCAAAACCGCGCGGCCTTTGCAGCCGACCCAAACAGGTATAATTTAGCAGTATGAAGGTAGGGTCGGCAGCCAAAATATTAAACTCATGCTGTTGAAATATCTTGAGACTCAGGATTAGCAGTTATAACTCATTTGTTTTCGATAAAAAACTCGGCCACTTTTGCATCAAAAGTGGCCGAGTTTTGACCCGTAAACGATAGGTTAATGATTTGAAACCAATACATCTTGTTTTGCTTACAGTCAGTGCAGAAATTGTGCTTGTTTTGAACGTTTGTTAATGTTAGGTGCCTGTTTCGCTTATGATTTTTTGCCCCTTTAAAATTATTCGCCTTTTGATGCCTTTAAACCGAGCCCTGTCATTAGGCACATTGGGCTGACCATTACAAGAATATTGATGCATTCTGCCGTCATTTTGTTTTATATTGAACGGATTTTCGTTAGCTTTTTTGCTGGCATGGGAGCAATTTCAATAAAAAAACAGCGACAGCAGAAAACGGCTATCCTGCCTGACGGAAATGACCAATTTGGATAAAGACCCGCTTAACTTTTGCCAATTTAATGCTAAACAGTCAGTACGTCATGCCTTTGTTTGGCTGTATGAAACTAAAAGACTATATTTGCAGATGATAAAGACACGAAATATACAATAATGACAGGAAACCATCGAGACAATGCAAGTAAAGGAACTGCATGGCCCTGTCTTTGAATGAATGCTGAACGTTGCAAAAACAGCTCATAGCAAGATGCTGCCTGCGGGCATTAAACCATAAATGAGCGAACAATATTGAAACAAGAAATTATTAGTTACAAATAATCCTAAAGTATCAACATACTGACAATCCATGATGAAAATAAAACAATTTTTCGCCAAGAAAGAATTAAAGTTGCGCAAAAAACGCCTGATTCTGATGTCCTGTTGCATCGTAGCCGTAATAGCAGGATACGTTATCCTAACATGGCCTAAGAAAAAGGCACCTGAGATACCCGTCGTTTCTGTAGAGAAAGTCGGCGTGGAAGACGTCAAGATTTACGGCGACTATGTGGGCCGCATACGTGCACATCAGTTTGTAGAGGTGCGCGCCAGGGTGGAAGGCTTTCTTGAACGAATGGCTTTCGCAGAAGGAACATACGTGAAAAAAGACCAGATACTCTTCGTAATCGACCAGCGCCAGTATAAGGCAAAGGTAGACAAGGCGCGCGCGCAGCTGCGCAAGGACTCGGCCCTGGTGCTGAAGACCAGACGCGACCTTGAGCGCATACGCCCCTTGTTTGAGCAGAACGCTGCCAGCCGCCTTGACCTTGACAACGCCACAGCAGCGTATGAGACGGCCGTTGCAAGCATGGGCATGAGCCGTGCCGACCTTGTTCAGGCTGAGCAGGAACTGAGCTACACCTACGTGCGTTCGCCTATATCAGGATATATCAGCGAAAGACTTGTAGACCTTGGCACACTTGTCGGCACGGGCGGCAAGTCGCTGCTTGCCACCGTTGTGAAGAGCGACACCGTGCTGATAGACTTCAGCATGACCGCGCTCGACTATCTTAAGAGCAAGGAGAGAAACATTAACCTCGGACAGCGCGACTCGTCGCGCTCATGGCAGCCGTATGTAACAATAACGCTGCCCGATAACAGCACATATCCATATAAGGGACTCGTCGACTTTGCCGAACCGCAGGTAAGTCCGAAGACAGGAACATTCTCTGTACGTGCAGAGATGCCCAACCCTGACCACGTGCTGCTTCCGGGACAGTTTACGAAAGTGCACGCATTGCTCGATGTCCGCGAAAACGCAACTGTTGTACCGCAGAAGGCACTCATCATAGAGAAGGGTGGAGCCTATGTCTTCGTAATGAGGCGCGACTCTACGGCCGAACGCCGCTTTATCGAGCTTGGCCCTGAGTTCGGCAACAAGGTTGTGGTGGAGAGAGGACTCGCCCCCGGCGAAACCATAATCAGCGAGGGATACCACAAGCTTACCCCAGGAATGAAAGTACGCGTAGCCAACAGAAAGAAGACTGCGGTCCGTCCGCAAGCGAAAACCAATTAAAATAAAAGCTTCCGAATAGATGAAAGTAAACTTCTTCATAGACAGACCGGTCTTTTCGATAGTAATATCAGTCCTCATAGTCATTGTTGGACTTATCGGACTTACAATGCTGCCCATAGACCAGTATCCGCAAATAACGCCTCCGGTGGTAAAGATCAGCGCCTCCTATCCGGGAGCCAGCGCGCTCACGGTGTCGCAGGCTGTGGCAACGCCTATAGAGCAGGAGCTGAACGGAACTCCGGGCATGATTTACATGGAGTCAAACAGCTCCAATTCAGGCTCGTTCTCGGCGACAGTTACGTTTGACATTTCTGCCGACCCCGACCTGTCGGCTGTGGAAATACAGAACCGCATAAAACTGGCAGAGTCGCGTCTGCCGGCCGAGGTGGTGCAGAACGGCATCGAGATAGAAAAGCAGGCAGCAAGCCAGCTGATGACTATCTGTCTGACATCAAACGATGAAAAGTTTGACGAAATATATCTCAGCAACTTTGCCACACTCAACGTGGTCGACCTGTTGAGGCGAATACCGGGAGTGGGGCGCGTGTCTAACGTGGGCAGCCGCTACTATGCCATGCAGATATGGCTTGACCCCGCGCGACTGGCAAGCTTCGGCCTTACGGTGCAGGACGTGCAGAACGCCCTGAAAGACCAGAACCGCGAGTCGGCGGCCGGCGTATTGGGCCAGCAGCCCGTAAAGGGACTCGACTTCACGATACCCATCACGGCACAAGGACGTCTGTCTTCCGTTGGCCAGTTTGAGGAAATCGTGCTGAGGGCCAATGCCGACGGTTCGTTCATACGCCTGAGAGACGTAGCCCGCGTTTCTCTCGAGGCGCAGTCGTACAATACCGAAAGTGGAATAAACGGCGGCAATGCTGCCGTGCTCGGCATATACATGCTCCCCGGTGCAAACGCAATGGAAGTGGCAGAAAACGTGAAGAAGGCAATGGAGGAGATAAGCCACAACTTCCCTGAGGGTGTAAAATACGAGATACCGTTCGATATGACGACATACATATCGGAGTCGATCCACGAGGTATACAAGACTCTGTTTGAAGCACTTGTACTCGTTATCGTCGTCGTGTTCCTCTTCCTTCAGAGCTGGCGTGCCACACTCATCCCGCTTGTGGCCGTGCCGATCTCACTGATAGGAACGTTCGGCTTCATGTTGATTCTGGGCTTCTCGCTCAACATGCTCACCCTGCTTGGCCTTGTGCTTGCCATAGGCCTTGTGGTAGACGATGCCATTGTCGTTGTGGAGAATGTGGAGCGCATAATGGAAGAGGAGCATCTCAGTCCGTATGAAGCCACCAAGAAGGCCATGAACGGACTTACGGGAGCGCTTGTTGCCACGTCGCTTGTCCTGGCAGCCGTGTTCGTGCCGGTTAGTTTCCTGTCGGGCATAACAGGACAGCTGTACCGCCAGTTCAGCGTAACGATCGTAATCTCTGTGCTGCTTTCCACGGTAGTGGCGCTCACGCTCAGCCCTGTGATGTGCTCTCTGATACTCAAGCCCACGGACAAAAACAAGCCTAAGAACAAGGTGTTCACGGCTATCAACAGGTGGCTCGACCTTGGCAATAACAAATATTTAGCCGGAATATCAAGAATAATCAAGAATCCCCGTCGCGTTGGCATAGGGTTCTGCATGATTCTGATTGCCATATTCATATTCAACAAGCTTACGCCTACCAGCTTCCTGCCGTCGGAAGACCAGGGATACTTCACCGTGGAACTGGAAATGCCTGAAGGAACAACCCTCGAACGCACACGTGCCGTAACCGAAAGGGCGGTTAGCTTCCTGATGAAGAATCCTGCTGTGGAGTATGTGCAGAACGTAACAGGATCGAGCCCGCGCGTCGGAACAAGCCAGACAAGGGCACAGCTCACCGTTATATTGAAAGAATGGAAAGAGCGTGACGATAATACAATAGAAGACATTATGGCCGGCGTGGGCCGTGAACTGTCGGAATATCCCGAGTGTAAGTTTTATCTGTCCACTCCTCCTGTAATTCCCGGCCTTGGTACGTCGGGAGGATTCGAGATGCAGCTCGAAGCTCACGGCGATGCAACTTATGACGACCTGGTGAACGCTGCCGACACGCTGATGCACTATGCCTCAATGCGTAAGGAACTGTCAGGTCTGTCGTCATCGCTGCAGGCAGAGATTCCGCAACTTTACTTTGACGTCGACAGAGACAAGGTGAAGATGCTCGGTGTGCCTATGGCCGACGTGTTCTCAACAATGAAAGCCTACACGGGATCGGTGTATGTCAACGACTTCAACATGTTCAACCGCATTTACCGAGTCTACATACAGGCAGAAGCCCCATACAGAGAGCACCGCGACAACATAAGCCTCTACTTCGTCCGCGGCTCAAACGGCGACATGATTCCGCTGACTGCGCTGGGCAACACCGAATATACCACTGGCCCCGGCAGCATAAAGCGCTTTAACATGTTCAACACGGCAATAATACGAGGCACGGCCGCACAGGGCTACAGTTCAGGACAGGCTATGGAGATAATGGAGGAACTTGTCAAGGAGCATCTGCCCGACAATATCGGACTGGAGTGGAGCGGACTGTCATATCAGGAGAAACAGGCCGGAGGACAGACCGGAATAATACTCTCGCTGGTATTCATTTTCGTCTTCTTGTTCCTCGCCGCACTGTATGAAAGCTGGAGCATACCTATTGCGGTGCTGCTCTCGCTGCCTGTAGCTGCATTGGGAGCCTACATCGGAATTGCAGTCTGCGGACTTGAAAACGACACATACTTCCAGATCGGACTTGTGATGCTTATGGGACTTGCGGCTAAGAATGCCATACTTATTGTGGAGTTTGCCAAGGATGAAACCGACGCGGGCGTCAATGTCCTCAAAGCCACGCTGCACGCAGCTAGACTGCGCTTCCGCCCGATACTTATGACTTCGTTCGCATTCATATTGGGCATACTCCCAATGGTGCTTGCCTCAGGACCGGGATCTGCCAGCCGAAAGGCTATCGGTACGGGTGTGTTCTTCGGAATGCTGGCTGCCGTATTCATAGGAATACAGCTCATTCCATTCTTCTTCATTACAATATATAAAGCCAAAAACAGATTGCAGGCTAAGAAAGGGAACAAGGAACAAAAAGCGATAGCACAGCAACAATAAATTATGAGACACGGATTAAAATACATAATACATGCGCTGATATTAACGGCCGCAATAAGTCTGTCTGCCTGTCAGATAGGCAGAAAATACACACGTCCGAATATAGAACTGCCGGCAGCACTGTCTGATGAAGAAAACACAGACTCGACATCCATGGCCGACATCTCGTGGAAAGAGGTTTACACGGATACAATCCTGCAAAACCTCATATCCAAGTCTCTTGTCTACAACAAGGACATGCAGATGGCGGCAGCCAGGATAAAAGAGCTGGCAGAGATGAAGCGTATAAACTATGCTAATATGTTTCCTGCGTTCGGAGCTAAGATCTACGCCGAGAAGGAAAGAGAACATCACGGCAACAGCAACCAGTTTGACCTGAAGGCTGCAATGTCATGGGAACTCGACTTCTGGGGAAAACTGCGCTGGGCACATGATGAAAGCATAGCCGAACTCATGGCCTCTGTAGAAAACCGGCGCGCACTGCAGATAAGCCTCATTGCGCAGGTGGCACAGACATATTATGAACTTGTGGCGCTCGACAACGAACTGTCAATCGTACATCAGACCGTAACGGCACGCCGGGAAAGCGAACATCTTGCGCGCATACGATATGAAGGCGGACTGACGTCTGAGGTTACATACCGACAGGCTCAGGTGGAATTGTCAAGGACGGAGACACTCGTGCCCGACCTTGAACTGCAGATAACTACAAAGGAAAACGAACTGGCATTGCTGACGGGCGAATATCCGCATCGCATAGAGCGCTCGACGCTGCCTCAGGAAGTTATCTTTCCTGATAGTCTGCCTGTAGGATTACCTTCATCGCTGCTGGAACGGCGTCCTGACGTGCGCGAAGCCGAGCAGCAGCTTATTGCGGCAAACGCAAAAGTGGGCGTTGCATACACAAGCATGTTCCCGAACATAACGCTGACGGGATATCTCGGAACTGAAAGCGACGACTTGAAAGGAGTGTTAAGCTCGCCTTACCACTTCTTGAGCGCCAATCTGCTTCAGCCGATTTTTGCCATGGGCAAGAACAAGGCTCGCCACAGAGCAGCAAAAGCTGCATACGAGCGTGCTACTTATGCATACGAAAAAGCTGTTCTGACGGCTTTCAAGGATGCATATAATGCCATAGCCAACTTTAATAAGGTGAAGGAAATATACAAGACACGCTACGACCTGGAGAACTCGTCGAAGACGGCATTGTCGCTTGCTCTTGTCCAATATGTAAACGGAGCCATCGGCTATATGGACTTGCTTGATGCCCAGCGTACTTACCTCGATGCTCAGATCGGACTCAGCAATGCCTTGTTGGACAGTCAGTTGGCAAAGGTGAACCTGTATAAGGCTCTGGGCGGCGGATGGTAAGGATATGTGTTTGAACACATGGCAGGCACAGACAGGAATGTCTTGGTTGCCGACTCTATAAAAAATACAGCGGGCGGACAGTCATTATCGACTGTCCGCCCGCTGTGTTCATATCCACATAAATGAAACAGAAGTTCCGTTCTTATCCGTTAAGCCTATGTTAAATCTTTCCCTTGTAAGTGCGGAACACCAGATAGCGGCCATCTGCACAGAACTTTACGCTGTTGTCTGTGGCCTCGTTGAGAGTGCCCTGCCACCAGCTGCCGTATGCGTAAGAGTTCCATTTCAGTCCGCTGCTTTCTATCCTGCTGCAAGAAAAGTTGAATATGCTGACTTGTTGACCGGCGAAAGTCTCAAACTCAGCATCGCCTTCGGCAGCGACAAAGTAGCCGTGGTCTGTTAGCATCACCGCGTCTATGCCCATTTCGTTCCTGTAGCGTTCTATCAGACTGATGTTGCCCAATGTGTGGTCTTCTCGCTTTCCCGTTGCTCCCACGTATGCAATACTTCTGAAACCCATGCTTAGGCAGTGGCGTGTGGCTTTGGTCTGGTCGTTGTCGTCCTGTTCATCTATGATGTGAAGTATGTCGCGGTATTTCTCCTTGAACACTTCGTCCAGTGAGTCGCCGTCTCCTACTATCGCGTCGGGCACGAAGCCGCGTGAGATATAGCTGGCAGCCGCACCGTCGCAGCAGCATATATAACGTGCATTACTTATGGCCGCAAGCGGAATTTCGGCAGTGGGAAAGTCGCCGTTGCCGATAATCACGGCATCAGGGGCGAAGGATGTTGTTATCAGAAGGTTCTGCATTGCTGTTTCTTTTGAATGGGAGTTATGGGAAAATGGGATGGATGAGACAAATATGAGGTAGGGTGATGTAGCCTGAACTTATGCCGGCTGTGACTGCTGCTGCATCATCCGCTTCCACTTAAAGTAGCCCATTACGGCTATTACCACATAGAGAGCGTAGAGCGAAGCCTTGAAGGGTATGCCCTTACCGATGTAGAGATATGCGCACACGGCATCAACGGCAATCCAGAAAAGCCATTGTTCGATGTATTTTCTTGACAAAGCCCACAGGCCTACAAAGCTCAGGGCATTGGTAAAGGCGTCGGTAACGGGCACGGTGCTGTTGGTGTAGGTTACTAACACCCACCACGTTAATGCCCATGCTGCGAAGAAAAACAGCGTTACAGGCAGGATTAATGAGCGCCTGAAATGAGTGATAGGCATATCTTCGCCTTCTTTCTGACCCTTCTTGCGCCCGAATTTCCATACCGCATAGCCGTAGATTGCTGCAACGGTGTAGTAGACAGCCATGCCTGCGTCGCCATACAGTCCGTGAGTCCAGTAGAGCCACACGTCGAGAGCCGGCATGACTATGCCTACAATCCAAAGGGCTATGCTGGCCTTGTATTCGAGCCAGATGTATATAAGGCCCAACACCGTTGTTACGATGTCGAGCCAATATTGTGACATAAACTGATTGAAGTCCATCTTGCAGCTGCTGTTGTTAGAACGTCAGGCTGAGATGAGCCATAAAGTTTATCGGGGCCTGTGCGGCATATCCCGTTTCGTATTCGTCGTCTTCAGTGTAGGCTATTACCTTGCCGTCAGCATTCTTCTTGTAGCCTGGGGCAGACCATCCGTTGTTCATGTATTTCTCGCTGAACAGATTGTATACAGTGCAGCCGAGGGTTATGCTCTTCAGACCTTTCAGCTTGAATGTATATGAAAGGTCAAGATTGGTTACAAAGTAGCTGTCAATCATCATGCTGACCTCGTTGCCTCCGTTATCGTTCTCGCTGATGTAGCTCTTTATGCCGGTGTTGGTGAGATACTGCTCGCCGATATACTGACTCTGGAGCGATGCGCTAAGTCCTTTCCAGTTGAACGTAAAGATGTTGTTGAAGATGAAGTCGGGCGAGAATGACAGCGGTGTGTCGCCGAGCGTTACGCTTTCGCCCGTGTCGCTCAGTGTTATGTGCCAGTCTTTAGCGCGGTTGCGGCTCCATGTTGCGTTGGCGTCCCAGCGCAGCCAGTCGACAGGTTGCCATGCTGCCTGCAGCTCAACGCCCATACGGTAGCTCTCGCCCACGTTGCGTGCTATCATTTCGCCTATGTTGTTAAGTTCTCCGGTCAGCACAAATTGGTCGTTGTAAGTCATGTAGTAGAAGTTGACTCCGGCAGAGAATCTGTTCGTGGTGAACTTATAGCCAAGTTCCCAGTCGTAGAGCCTTTCTGCCTTGAGGTCTTCGCCAAGGTTGTCCTCGTAGTCGTTACGTGTCGGCTCGCGGTGAGATATGGCAAACGAGGCGTAGGCCTGGTGGTTGTTGTTCATCTGCCAGAATATTCCGGCTTTCGGGTTGAAGAAGTCGAACGAGTTGTCTTCGTTGAACACAATCTGCTTGTATGTGTCGTAGTCGAATGCGTCGCACGGTCCGCTCATCTTGTAGTTTACATGGCGGTACTGCAGGTCAACGTATGCACTGAGTCCCTTTATGAACTCGTAGTTTACCTTTCCGTAAATATTGCCGTCAGTCTTTTTGGCGTTGTTGTCATAATATTTGTGGTTAGGCTCTATGTCTTCGTCGAAGTTTTTCACCCAGAGCACGTTGCCGTAGTGATCGCCGTCATATTTGTTCCAGCCTCCGCCGATGGTGGCTTTCAGACCCTTACGGTTGTTGTAGTTGAGCGATGCTATGGCTCCGTAGAAGTCGTTGTCCATCTGCTTGCGGCGCACCAGGTCGCTCGTCTTGCTCCAGTCGTTGGTCAGAGTATATTCGGCCAGTGTTCTTCCGTCCTTGTATTCTTCGTAGTAGCCGAAGCCTTTTGTGTAATGCAGGGCCACGTTGAGGCTCAGTTCACGTGACAGAATCTGGTTCCAGAGCAACTGGTAGTGCTGCTGATGATAATAGTCAATCTGGTTGTCGTAGAAGTGCATGTTGCCGTCTTCGTCGGTATACATATATCCGCAGGAGTTGTATCTGCGGCCGTAGAGGTTCATCTCGTAGAGCGAAGCATAGTTCCATGCATGATATGTCTCTTCCTTTCCGTTGAAGGTGATAAACTTCACTACGGTGTTGTCTGAGAAATATCCGCCCTGCAAGAAATAAGAGTCGAGCTTCGACGATGCACGATCGATGTAGCCGTCGCTGCCAACGTTGGAAAGGCGTCCCTGGAAGCCCCAGTGACCGTTGATAAGTCCTGTGCCGAAGCGGAACGTTTCCTTGTGTGAGCCGTAACTTCCGGCAGAGAGGTCTATTCCGCCGAAAGGCTTCACGCCGATGTTTTCGGTCTGCATGTTTATCGTGGCGCCGAATGCACCCGCACCGTTGGTTGATGTGCCCACACCGCGCTGAATCTGCATGCTCTCAACGCTCGATGCAAAGTCGGGCATGTTGGTCCAGTAGACGTTGCTGCTCTCTGCGTCGTTGATTGGAACGCCGTTGGCTGTTATGTTTATTCGTGTAGGATCGGTACCGCGCACTCTTATACTGGTGTATCCGATGCCGTTTCCTGCGTCAGAAGTTGTCGTTACCGAAGGTGTCAGTGATAGGATAAATGGTACGTCCTTGCCGTAGTTCATCGACTTTATCTGTGACTTGCTGATGTCGGTGTGCGTGATAGGCGTTGTCTCGCCTGCACGTGTAGACAATACTTGAACTTCCTGCAGTGCAACGGTCTTTACCGAGTCTGCCTTTGTCTTTCCTGTTTCGTTAGCTGCTGTTGCGTTGGTTAATGCCAATGACAATGTTGCCGCAACAAAAAAATGACGTTTCATTAAAAAACTAATAATTAAATACACAAAAAGGGGCATACTTTCTTATGCTTAAATCCTTTAGACCAAAAACAAATTAGTTCGGCCGTTTATCCCTACGCCGGAATTACCCGTATCAGGTTCCAGGGTTTAATCTCAGCCTGCAATTTATCAGGCACCCCTTAATCTACCGTTTGTAAACCGGCGGCAAAGTTAAGGCTTTTTTAACTAACATGCAACTCTATTGTAATGTTTTTGTTTCAAAAATGTAAATAATCATGATATTTTGACGGCTGAATGGATAAAAAATAAAAAATAGCAATTTTTCAAGCGTAAAATTTTGTGATATGAAATTTTATTCGTATATTTATGGCAGAAAAAGAACAGATACAAATAGTTATCTGGCGGTCTCAAAAATATGCAACAATCAGAGCAATCTGATAAAGTAAGAAAAAAGATGATTTGTGATAATTGCCCTTAAAGTGATGAGGAGTCTGTTGAAGATGTAAGCACTTGATTTGAGATTGATGTTTTTTATTTAAGATGAAAGGGGAAAGAAAGTAAATGCAGTTTGTTGATACGGATGTTTTTTATAATTACTCCTTATCGCTTTTGCTAAAGGGAATGGCGGCTAACATTTAGCCGCCATTTTTTGTGGCTAAAAAGCGTGTCTCTCTTTTGTCATATCTTCGTTATTCTGTCGCTTTTGTGGCTCAGAATTCATGTTTTCTTTGGTGCGCCAATGTGTCTTTGACTTTTATCATACTTAGTGTTTCTTGCTGTTTGTGCATATTGCGTGTTATATTATTACGGATAAAGTGAAAATGTATTCAGTCTGTTGTAGGATGTTCTTTTGGTAAAATAAAGTGGTTTAAAAGTTGCATTGTTTTAAAAAGTTTTTATTAAATTTGCACATCTTTTATAACAAACGCTGTTTATAGGTATTAAAAAATAGGTATGAAATAATTTTGTCGGTAAAAAGCAGGCATATTTTGCATTAATATTGAGAATGTTAATTGTTTCCAAATAAATTGATAAGAAGAAATAAACCAATAAAAAGAACTAATGAGAAAAAGAACTTTTTCATCTAAGCTGTTCCTTCTTTTAGGAACGGCCGCAATCTTAGGATTTTCCGCATGTACGGACAATGACTATGATTTTAATGAGATTGACTCAACAATAGGTATAGGAGGCGATGGTCTCGAGATACCTTCGATGTCAACAGAGATTATCCCGTTGAAGGATGTTTTGGAACTGGAAGAGAATGGTAGTGTTATTGAAGACGAACTGACCGGCGACTACGTATTCCGTCAGGATGGTGCCGATGTAGCCCCGGTTCATCCTTTTATTGATAAGATTACTGTTGCCGAGCAGACGTCGACTTCTAATGATGTTGAACTTGTGTTCTCTACGCCTTCTGGTTCGCGCCGTCGCAGCCGTGCAACACGTGCCGGAGGCGAAAGTCTTGTGGCTGACGGATGGCTTCAGGCATTTACTTATGAAGGCAAGCAGCCAGAAGAGGTGGTGGATTTGTCTGACGCTGAGGTAAGCTCTTCGGTAAATCTTCAGATAAACTTCAGCGACGTAAGGTCTGTTGTAAGCCAGTTTGACCAGATTGTCATTGCCCTTCCGGCGTTTATGACATTGTCTGACGTTAATTGCGGCGGTCATGCATATACGATGTCTGGATCAGAGCTGACGCTTAAGAATGTTTCAACTTCGTCGAACCTTACTATAACAGCAAACGTAACTTCTCTTGACTTTAAGGAGAAAGACACCACATACGGCTCGCTTAAACTTTCTGGCGGCAAGATTATGATGGACGGAAAAGTCTATATCAAGGCCGTGGCCACAAGTATCAATGCAGGTGCAGGCAGCACTACAGGCAAGAAGATAAGCAGCACAATGACTATGAGCAGCTTTGTTGTTAATGCAGCTACGGGTAAGTTTAACCCTGAGATTGCGCTTAACGACCTCGGCAGCGTAACCGTTAGCGGCATTCCAGACTTCCTGCTTGGCGGCAATGTGGTTGTCGACCTGTATAATCCGCAGATAAAGCTCACCATGACAAGCGACATGAGCGTGCCCGGCAAGCTTGACGGCGTGATTAAGTCGTTTAAGGACGGTCAGCTCCTGGCTACGGTGAACGTAAATGATATTCCGATTGATGCCAACAGAACCTCAACCGTATGCATATGCCGCAGGGCTGAAGGCGTTACCGGCTTCGACCATGTCATTGTAAACGAGAGTCTGTCTAAACTTATCGAGACTATACCTGACAACATCACTTTCTCTGCCAATGCAACGGCAGACAGCAAGAACGACTATCGCTTTGAACTCGGACGCAACTACACGGTGCAGCCGGTTTACAAGGTAGACGCTCCTATCGCCTTTGGCGAGAATGCCAATATAGAATATCGCGACACGCTTGACGGATGGAACGACGACATTGAGGACTTTGAACTTGCTGAAGGTTCGTATATCAATCTTGATGCAAGCATAAAGAGCTGCGTGCCTGCTTATATGTCTATCACAGCAGTGCCTGTTGACGCCGACGGCAATGCCATCAGTTCAGACGAGCTTTCTGTTGAAGTAGAGGGTACAGTAGAGGCATCTAAAGACGGAGTGACTGAAACAGTTTCGCCTGTTAATATAAAGATTAGCCAGAGCAAGAGAGGCGCAATGAAGAAGCTCGACGGTATCGTGTTTGTCGTGTCGGGCAAGGCCAACGGCGCCAGCGGAGCCGTTACGGGCATTACGCTCAACGCACAGAAGCACTCGCTTAAGGTTGACGAGATTAAAATCAAACTTGTGGGAAAACTGATAGGCAACTTTAATTAATAAAAAACAACAGGCAAAAATGAAATCAATATATAATAAGGCTATCGTTGCAGCCTCAATGCTTATGGCATGCAGCGGCGCCATGGCCCAGGAACTTAACTCGGCCTACTATACAGAAGACTATAATTTCCGTCATGAAATGAACCCTGCCTACGGCAACGAGCAGAACTATGTGTCTATCCCTGCACTCGGAAACATCAACGTCGGACTGCACGGAAACTTCGGCTATCAGGATGTTGTGCTGCATAATCCTATGTATGGCATCGAGGGCGGAAAGAAGATGACAACATTCATGAACCCTTATATCTCTGCTTCAGAAGCTCTCGACGGCTTCAGCACAGGCAACAACCGCATTGTCGGCGATGTAGGCGTAACGCTGCTTTCTGCCGGATTTAAGGCTTTCGGTGGATATAACACCATCACGCTGTCGTCTAAGACATCGTTTGGCGTGTCGCTGCCTTACGAACTGTTTGAGTTTGCTAAAAACACAGGAAACAAGACTTATAACATCGGCGACATCAACGTAGGCGCCAAGTCGTATGTCGAGCTCGGCCTTGGCCACTCTCGTCAGATTAACGACAAGCTGCGTGTGGGCGCCAAGCTGAAGTTCCTGTTGGGCGTAGCCAGTGCCGACTTCCTGTTCAAGGATGTTAAGGCCGACCTGGCTTCAAACGACAAGTGGATAATATCAGGAACGGCTACTGCCGATGTATCGATGAAAGGATTCACTTATGAGTCGGAGACAGCAGAGTATAACGACCCGTCGAAGGGTGAATATGAGAAGATAAACAGCGCTAATGTTGACGGTGCAGGCATCGGAGGCTTCGGTATGGCCATCGATCTCGGAGGTGTTTACAAGATAAACGACGACTGGACTGTCAATGCTGCTGTGCTCGATCTCGGTTTTATCAACTGGAGCAACGACATGCAGGCCGTTAACAGAGCCGACAAGTTTGAGTTCAGCGGTTTCCGCGATTTGTCTGTCAAGAGCGACCACGGGTCAACCATCGACGACCAGCTCGACAGCTATGGCGACCAGATTACAGACTTTGTAAACCTCAGAGACAACGGCGACCAGGGCGGACGTACAACCGGAATAGGTGCAACCGTAAACGTCGGTGCTGAATATAACTTGCCTGTTTACCGCAAAATAACATTCGGAGCACTGAGCAGCACGCGCATCAACGGGGCCTACACATGGACAGAAGGACGCATCAGCGCCAACTGGACTCCGCTGAGCTGGCTCGACGGCGGCGTAAACTTTGCTGTCAACAGCTTCACAACAAGCATGGGCTGGGTGCTCAACATTCATCCCAAAGGCTATAACTTCTTTATCGGAATGGACCATGTCCTCGGCAAGAACAGCAAGGAGGGCATTCCGCTCAGCTCTAATGCAAGCCTTGCGCTTGGCATGAGCATTGCGTGGTAAACTTTTTTTACTTACAATAAAATAATAGAGGCTGCTTCGGATTCGTTCCGGGCAGCCTCTTGTTTTTTGCATTCTCATCATCTTAAGCTGTTCTTTTGCCTATTGCGCTTATGCGTGTGGCGCAGTTTTCTTGCCTTAATCCTATATCTGTTATTGGCATTCTGCTGTATTGTCGTTGCCTATTTTCCGGCATATCAGGCTATATTCTGAAACAACAGCCGGTAGGAAGAAAATAGAAAAACTGCAGCCTGCTGAATGTATCTGCATTCTTGTGGAATTAAGCTATATGCGGACTAATCGTCGTTTTGGCTTACAATATTGCTGCGTGTGGCTCCGCTGCAGCCATGCATGCCATGAACACGCAAAAAAAGGCAGACCGGACATCACGTCCAATCTGCCTTGAAAATGAAAAATATATTAGAAAAAATTATTATTTACATGAAGGAGTCCACGGCTTCAGCTGCTTGAAGAAGTCGTTGCCCTTGTCGTCAACGAGGATGAAAGCAGGGAAGTCTTCAACCTGAATCTTCCATATAGCCTCCATGCCGAGTTCTGGATACTCAACACACTCGATGCTCTTGATGCTGTTCATAGACAGAACTGCTGCAGGACCGCCGATGCTTCCAAGATAGAAACCGCCGTGCTTCTTGCAGGCGTCGGTAACAACCTGTGTGCGGTTGCCCTTTGCTATCATTACCATAGAGCCTCCGTGATCCTGGAACTCGTCTACATACGGGTCCATACGGTTGGCTGTTGTCGGGCCCATTGAGCCGCAAGGCATTCCTTCCGGAGTCTTTGCCGGACCGGCATAGAGTACGGGGTGATCCTTGAAATACTGCGGCAGATCCTCGCCTGCGTCAAGACGTGCCTTCAGTTTGGCATGTGCTATGTCGCGTGCAACGATTATTGTGCCGTTGAGGCTGAGACGTGTAGATACAGGATACTGTGACAGAATCTTGCAAACCTCGCTCATAGGCTGGTTGAGGTCTATCTTAACGGCGTTGCCTTCGCCAGCCTTGCGCAGCTCTTCAGGTATCAGCTCGCCGGGGTTGTCGTCAAGTTTCTCAATCCATATACCGTCCTTGTTGATCTTAGCCTTGATGTTACGGTCGGCAGAGCAGCTTACACCCAGACCGATGGGGCATGATGCGCCGTGGCGCGGCAGACGGATGACGCGGATGTCGTGAGCAAAGTATTTGCCGCCGAACTGAGCTCCGAGTCCAATCTTGTGAGCCTCCTCGAGCAGCTCTTTCTCCAGTTCTACGTCGCGGAATGCGCGTCCTGTCTCGTCGCCTGTTGTAGGCAGGTTGTCATAATAGTGAGTAGAAGCCAGCTTAACTGTCAGCAGGTTCTTCTCGGCTGATGTACCGCCGATAACGAAAGCTATGTGATAAGGAGGACAAGCAGCTGTGCCGAGAGTCTTCATCTTCTCAACCAGGAACGGAACCAGCGTGCCCGGGTTCTGTATTCTTGCCTTTGTCTCCTGATAGAAATATGTCTTGTTGGCAGAGCCTCCGCCCTTAACCACGCACAGGAACTTATACTCGCAGCCCTCTGTAGCCTCGATATCTATCTGTGCAGGCAGGTTGCAGCGTGTGTTAACCTCCTCATACATGCTCAGCGGAGCATTCTGAGAGTAACGCAGGTTCTCTTCTGTATATGTCTTGTATACGCCTTTCGACAGAGCCTCCTCGTCGCAGAAGCCAGTCCATACCTGCTGTCCCTTCTCGCCGTGGATGATGGCAGTACCTGTGTCTTGGCAGAAAGGCAGCTTGCCCTTGCATGCCACTTCGGCGTTGCGCAGGAAAGTCAGAGCCACATACTTGTCGTTGTCGCTTGCTTCGGGGTCGTTAAGTATCTTGGCCACCTGCTCGTTGTGAGAGCGGCGCAGCAGGAAGTTAACGTCGCGGAAGGCAGCGTTTGTGAGCATGGTCAGTGCTTCGGGGCTTACCTTCAGTATAGGCTTGCCTTCAAACTCGCCTAATGACACTCCCTCTTTCGTGAGGAGATAGTACTCTGTGTCGTCCTTGCCCATCTGGAACATCGGGGCGTACTTGAATTCTGGTGTTGTTGCCATAATGTTTTTATTTTATATAACAGTTGTTCGTAAGTCGCTTTTGTGGCCGTCTTGCGGTCTTTCCGGCTAAGGCTGCCGTATGTGTTTTCATGCCGTGTCAGCAGCGACGGTGTCGCGGCATGGTGTTTGACTGCAAAGTTATATAATTTTTTTGAAACCCCATTCTTTATTTCTGCTTTATTAAGTCCAAAACGTTCATTCCGGCGCAATGTTCACATTATTAAATCTTTTTACCCTTTTTTCAGTTTTATCCCTTTCCGGCGTGCCGTAGCATCGTCTTTCTAAAGGAGTCTCTTGCGCAGGAGTATGCCTGCGTATGTTCGCATGAGCACACTTGCCAAGCGTAGCGTAATGACATATTTAGGCTATATGAGAATCTTTAAAATAAGACAGTTAAATTGTAAGGGCGAAAAATTGAAAGCAAAATATATTCTTATGCTTAATGTCTGCGTAAAAGAGATGTCTTGTCGACGCTGATTGTAAGCAAAAGATGCTATGCAAGTTTCAAACTGTTAACCTATCGTTTTTGAGTCGTAACTCGGCCACTTTTGCATCAAAAGTGGCCGAGTTTTTAGTCGTAAATAAGTGAGTTTTTGAAGGCGGATTGGCCATTTTGTGACTGTCCAATTTTTGCCCACAAGTTTGATTTTTATATTTTTCGGTAATATGGTACAGAACTGTTCGGTGGTTTGACTTTTTACATATTCCTCACTCTTTCTTGCAACTCCCTTATTTTCTGCATGAGCGCATCAAACTCTAAGGATTCACCATAAATGAAGAAACGCCTCATGTCTGCATAGTCATTTTTCCATGCCCCTATAACCGATTCTGGTATCGTGAAATTGATGGTTGATGGATCATGTGAATCATAGTTTACATACTTCAAAGCATAATAAGTCTTACGATGTTCAACAATAGCATCATATAGTTTTCGATTTGACAAAGCTTCTTTTCCATATTCTGTATCCATCAGTTTTTCTAAATCATACAGATGTCGTGACATTCGTACGCTACGTGGTTTTTCTTTTTGGAATTCTTCCGCTAAAAGAAATAGCTTCTCAAGGAATGTACGAGTAGGAATTACGGTTCTGGCTGAACTATCTGCATCGGTATCTTCGCCATCAAAACTTTCACCTATTAAGGAACGGATTGGTCTTAATTCCGTAGGCTCATTCATAGAGAGACAACTTATTTCAATCTTAACACGTGGAGGTATATAATTTATCGTATCTTCAAGAATTGATGGATAGTGTAATAGAATTACAGTAGGATCTTTGTCCGAATCTATTGGCCTACATTCCCCATTTTTATCTTGCACTTGAGATACATTCTCTATATTGTAACCAGAAACTCCCATTTCTTTCAAACGGGCATCTAATTGTGCAGAAAGGGTCTCGTGAATATATGCCCGTGCCTTTTTGCGTAATCTTTCCCGCTGACTTTTACTTGTTTTCTCAATACCAAAGAATGAATGATTGATTGCCAAATCAATGTCTTCAGAGAAACGCTCTATGATATTAAAACCTTTTGACAACGATGTTCCGCCTTTGAATATCAAAGAATCACGGCAATCTGTTTGAAATAATGCCTTCAGCGTAACTGTTACCCACCAGTCCTTTTCTATTGCTATCTGATTAATGCCAGGATGTTCAATCTCCGTCTGCTGTAACATTGCTAAACGGTCCACTATTTCATTGTTTAACCACAGCTTTCCCATAATTTAAGTTCATTTTAAGCGGTTACCATTGGTTTTATAATTCGTTTCATCCATGCAGGCATCATATCTACATCTTTGATTAAAGCCTCCTTATCTGTTTCTTTTGATACCAATTGTCGAATTATATTCAATTCGCGTTCTCCTATATTCTCCTTTTTCAGAGCCTTAAGAGCTTGAACAAGTAGTGAAATAAGGCGAGTACTATAACAGAAGTTTTTAGGGACACCTCGTTTTAATATTACTTTCCTGTTTGATATAATTACTGTTCTTTCACTACCTGTAGTCAGAAATGTATAATTCATCGGTACTTGAGTTGATAGCCCTAATGAATTCAATGCAGTCATACCTGATGGTAACACCTTTGCTTTATCTCGTACAGCAATTGCTTGTACGATTTTATCTACCGAAGGAAGTACATTACCGAATCGACTTTTTCTTGGCTTGGCATATATTCCATGTGCAATTTTAACAAGTGTACCTTCATTTGTCAATTCAGTTAAAATACTGCCAACAAATTCTGTGTGATATTCAGGGAAGTCTGAACGAAACAGGATACAATCTTCAGGCATCGCTTCTATACGTTGCTTGAGAGTAGTACTATTTATAGAATATTCATTAGTCATATCACCTTTGAAATTTTGATGATTTTTCAAATGCAAAGATACAGAAAGGATTCAAATAAATGGTAAATTACCAAGTAATTTTTGTTTTGTGTCGATTTTCCAATGTCTTTCCGTAACTTTTGCAAGAAAAGATAACTTGCTTAGAATAGCTCGATTGGTAGGATTGTTTGAACTTTAAAAAACGAAAGATCTACTGTTCCTATTTCTGAGTTCTTAATTATTATGCTTCAATGGATAACTCTTGATGCTACAAAGGTAAAAAATAAATGCAGACGAAAAGAAGATGATAATAATTCTCTTTCGTCTGCATAATAGATAATTATTGTTCCTATATTTGAAGTCTTTTCTTATTTGCAGAATTTGCTCTTATTCAAATGTTGTTAATACAAAATCAACCAAATTGAATCGTACTTTTCTAAAAAGCATCAATGATTTTAGCCCCAAATTACATTGATAAGAATATAATACACCACCTGTATTATTTTCCAATAAAACAACCATTTCAGGTACAGATAATTTACTATTTCCTAATTCGAGTTCTATGTTTTGTATTCGGTAACACTTCGATATGTGTACACCTCCAATTCCTGCACCTCTGATAGTATCTAATTTACAATGAGTAGTGATGTATTCTTTGTTATTCTCAAAGAATCTTTTGTCTAATGAACCATATGAAGCATCACCGGTATCAATATTCATTAACATTTTATTACCTTGTACGATACCCTTGCTCAACAAATTCATATTGGATGAAAAACACATGTTTGGAGACGCTTGGCTTCGTTTTGGAGCAACTGATGGAACTGTAATTTTATTATTAACAAAATCAATGGTTAGGTCTTTGAGTTGTAACATCAGTTCGCTGCCCACAACAATATTGAAACAGTCAATATATTTGTCTGCCTCTTCGTTATTGGTTGTTATATCTATGACGTAAAAAGGAACATCAGTAACAATCATATCCCCAATTTTTAATTCCTTTGCTATTGCGTATTTCCCATTTTGTATGCCTACTCCGCCAACTGTGCTTGATGCTTCAAGTGGAATTAAATTATATTTAAGGGCTAATGATTCTGAAATAATATTTACTCCTGCTCCTGTGTCAAAAGTAATATCTGCTTCAGCTCCATTAATATAACTGTCCTTTAGATGTATTAATACTGAATTATTCTTTTCCGGGCCAACAGGAACAATCTTAAATGGAATAGTTCCTGACGAATTTTTAAATGTGATTTTATATGGATTGTATTTAGATTAAAGCTTTGTATTGATTGATAAATTGCTGAACACCAGCAATGGTTGTGCTGTCAAGATGAGTGCGTATTGAGTCAAGAGTTGAAGATAACATTTTTGCGGCAGTCTTATTATCTCCAATCCTGCTTAAGTCCATTGCAAACATCATGGACGAATTGAGCATATTGCCAAAATCAAGATTTTCTGACTGAGTGTTGAATAATTCCGTAAACGCAGGAATTGAAACATCTGGACGATTTAGCCTATTTCCTATAAGGCAACGGGAAAATATTTCAAAGAAATCGCTGATTGAATCTTTTGGTTCTGTTTGATATAAAGAATCCAATGCAAACCAGTCTGAATTATTCATTGCATCAGCTATTTTTTCATCTGAACTTTGGCTATATCCAAATGAAAATGAACCTAAACATATCCATAATGTAAGAATGAGTTTTTTCATAATCTGTCGTATTGTTGTTTAACATTAATCATTACTACCGTAATCTAATTTATAAAGAAGCGTGGAACTGCACAGCTACGTCTTTATTCGGAGGTCGTAGGAAACCTTGCATACAGATGTAGTGATAACAGCCCACGCTATAGCGTGAGAACCACTATGCCATCTGAGTATGCAATTTGAAAATTTCCTACGTTTCCAAATACTTGATGCGCATAACGCTTCTTCTTTCTAACATGTCTTGGATAGAGTTTTCTCAATCCGATGCAAATTTACAAAAAAATAATAATCATTCTATTATTATGGAAATTTTTTCAATGTTTTTCCGTAACTTTGCCCGCATGGATAACAGCCTCTTTTGCGTCCTGCAGCGTATAGCCGCGGCAGCGTGAAGAGATAAACATTTTTTAGTTATGATGAGACAATATCAAGACACAATTAACCACAGACTGATAATGCCTTTACAGCATTTCATCAATCAGGAAAAGTCGGGCGGAATAGTGCTCGGCATCAGTATTGTTATTGCCCTTGTGCTGGCAAACTCTCCTTGGAGCGACAGCTATTTTCATTTCTTTGAACATAAGCTCGGCTTTGTGTTCAACGGCGACAACTATCTTTATTACAGTCTTCACCACTGGATTAACGACGGACTGATGTCCATGTTCTTCTTTGTGGTAGGTCTGGAACTTAAACGCGAGTTTATTGGCGGCGAACTTGCCGACGTGCGCAACACCATATTGCCAATCGGTGCGGCCGTGTTCGGCATGATAGTGCCTGCCCTTATATATTTCTCTCTTAATGCCGGAGGCGACACGGCGAGCGGGTGGGGCATACCGATGGCTACGGACATAGCCTTCTCGTTGGCCATTCTTTATGTGCTTGGCAGCAGGGTGCCGCTGTCTATCAAGGTTTTCCTTACTACACTGGCCATTGTCGACGACCTCGGGGCGGTGCTTGTCATAGCGCTGTTTTATACTTCTGAGATTTCGTTCGCGAGCATAGCCGTCGGCGTGGTGTTCCTTCTCGCCATGTTCATTGCCAACAAGCTGGGCGTTAAGAACGTTATATTCTATGGCGTGCTGGGCATCGGCGGCGTGTGGATAGCCTTCCTCATGTCGGGCATACATGCCACTATCGCTGCCGTGCTGGCGGCATTTATGATACCGGCCGACGCACGCATATCAGAGCCTGTGTATCTGGCGCGCGCCTCAAAGCTTATCAACCGGTTCAGAGAGGCAAAGCCTAACGACGTGTCAACGCTCGAGCATGAGCAGGTGGAGATAATAGACCGCATGATGAGCGACTCGCGCGACGCCATTCCGCCGCTTCAGCGTCTAGAGCATTCTATGCATCCGCTCGTGTCGTTTGTCATAATGCCGATATTCGCGCTTGCCAACGCCGGCATATCTTTCGAGGGCATAAGCTTCGATGCCGTTATGGCCAACAACGTTGCGCTGGGCGTAATGCTCGGTCTGCTGATAGGCAAGCCCGTGGGCATTGTGCTGTCAACCGTGCTGCTTACGCGCCTTAAGATAGCAAAGGCGTCAGACACGATGACCATGCGCCGCCTTGTGGGCGTGGGCTTCCTTGCCTCGATAGGCTTCACAATGTCTATGTTCATATCTACTCTCGCCTTTGTAGACGAAACTTTCCTCATTCAGGCAAAGCTCGGAATATTTGCCGCCTCGATACTTGGCGGAGTGCTTGGCTACATACTGCTCAGAGGCGGGGAGCAGAAGTGATGTTTATATTACGGATAAAACGATGGGGCGCGCTGCATAGATACAGCGCGCCCCATCGTTTTTTGTTAATCCTAAGTTTGTTTGTAGTGTATATAATTTTGCCGTCTTGGGCGTAACGTTATGAGCCCTTTTGTCGGTATATGAGCCGCCTGTTGACGGTTGCTCTTGATTTATGCAAATAAGTAATCTTACAGTCAGTCTGGTTATGAAACAAAACCGCCCGGAACGTGTGTCCCGGGCGGCCGTTGTGTATTAATATCCGAAGATTTCTTCAGTTGTAAGTCTCTTAACAGGACCAATCTTCTCAAGAGCCTTCATGTCGAGCTGTTTCTCATCGCCGAGAATCATGTAGCGGTAAGGCTTGTTTGCCATGTTCTCTTTTTCAAACTTAGCAACATCCTCAAGTGTCAGTGAGGGCACAGCCTCATAAATCTTCTTGTTGATGTCGTAGTCGATGCCGAGGTTTTCTGCGTTGATGTATGCGTTGAGAATGCCGGTCTTGGTTGTGCGTGATGTGGCAAGACGCTTCATCAGTGCCTGCTTTGACAGCTCAAATGCCTTTTCAGACTGCGGCATGGTGTCCAAAATGCTGTTGAACGTGTTGATGCAGTCCATCATCTTGTCGTTCTGTGAGATGATGTATGTATAGGCAAATTCAGTGTCGTCCTTGTAACTTGGTGTGCCGTACATTGCGAAAGCGCTGTAGGCAAGGCCGCGTGCCTCACGCAGCTCCTGGAATACAACGGTGTTCATGCCTCCTCCGTAATATTCGTTGAACAGTGCTGCTATCGGCTCCTGCTCTGCGTTCCATGTATTGCCCTCATTGTGATACTGAATCATGTATATGTTCTTTGCGTCATAAGGAGCGATGAGCACTTCGTTCTGAGCAGTCTGCTGCAGCTTATAAGGCTTGTTCTGCGGCACGTCGGCAAGCTTCTTGGCTGTCTTGTGTTTCTTGTTGATTGTGGCAGTAAGAGTCTTCAGATCCATCGGGCCATAGTACAGAATGCTGTGCTTGTAGTTCTTCAAGTCTTTTATCATGTCTACAAGTTTCTGCGGATCCATCTCCTTCAGTTCTGTTGACGACGGCATGTTGCGTGCACCATTGTAAGGACCGTACATTCCGTACTGCTGCAGTCTGTTGAAGTTCACTCTTTGGTCGAGTTTATTGTCGGCGCGCGACTTTTCAACAATGCCTACATATTTGTCATAAGCCTCCTTGTCAACCTTCGCGTTGGCAATGAAGTCTTCCATGAGTGTCATGGCTTCGGTCATATTCTCTGCCAGACCGCTGATGCTTACCTGCAGGGTTCTTGAGCCTACGTTGATGCTGTAAGAGCAAGCCAGCTCGTAGAACTTCTGTTTCAGCTGCTCGGCTGTCATCTTGTCTGTGCCTAGATAGTTGAAGTATTCAGTAGCGTAAGGCAGCCACTTGTTGCTTGTCTCGCCGAATTTGTAGTAATAGTTCAGCATGAAGCGGCCATTCTCGGTGTTCTTTACGTAGAGCACTGGCAGGCCTTTCTTAGTCTCGCCCTTTGTAAGATCCTTGTTGAAGTCAACAAATTTAGGCTGTATGGGCTCTGTCTTAGAGTTTACGATTTCTGTAACAAATGCACTCTGCAGGTCGCGGTTGGTAGGTATCGCGGTGATATGCGGCTTGTCGATCTTCTTGATAGATGTGTCTTCGCCTATACGTTTGTAAACGGCGATGTAATTATCTTTGAAGTATTTGTTTGCAAAGTCTACAATCTGCTGCTTTGTTATTTTTGAAATTCTGTCGAGTCTGCCTACCACGTCGCTCCATTTCTGGCGGTTGATGAAGGCGTCTACATACATATTGGCACGTCCCTCGTTGCTTTCAAGAGTGTTGTAGAACTGCAGTTTCTTGTTGTTGATGACGGCCTTCAGCAGGTTCTCGCTGAACTCGCCCTTCTTTATCTTCTCAATCTCACCCAGGAGCAGACCCTTGACGTCGTCGAGAGACTGACCCTCCTTGGGGAATCCTGCCATTACGAATCCTGAATATTCAGCCAGCGGATAAGTGAAAGCACCGCCGCCGAGCCATTTCATCTGCTGGTCGAGGTCGAGGTCCATCAGTCCGGCCTTGCCGTTAGACATCATGTCGCAGATAACGTCGAGAGTGTCGTTCTGGAAAGATGCAGCCTTGTCGAATCTCCATGCCATGTATATGCGCTCAGACTCCTGGCCTACAACGGTTGTGTCTGCCGGTGCTGTGCGTTCAGGTATAGGCGCATATTCGGGCTGTGAGAGGTTGGGGTTGGGCTTCCATGTGCCGAAATACTTGTCGATTATGGCTATGGCCTTGTCTGGATCGAAGTCGCCGGCCATGCAGATAGCCGTGTTGTTTGGCACATAATAGCGGCTGAAGTAATTCTTGATGTTTACTATCGACGGATTCTTCAGGTGCTCCTGTGTACCGATAGTGGTCTGTGTTCCGTAGGGGTGTCCGGGGAAGAGCATGGCGTTTAAGGCTGCAAACAGCTTGCGGTTGTCGTTTCCGAGGCTGATGTTGTATTCCTCGTATACGGCTTCAAGCTCGGTGTGGAATCCGCGTATTACCATGTTCTGGAAACGGTCAGACTCTATCTTAGCCCAGTTTTCAAGCTCGTTGGCAGGTATGTCTTCAACGTAGCATGTAACGTCGTTGCTCGTATAGGCGTTGGTTCCCTCAGCACCGATAGACGACATCAGCTTGTCATACTCGTTGGGGATGAAGTATTTGGCTGCAAGCTGCGACAGACTGTCAATCTGCTGATAGTAGGCGCGGCGCTGAAGAGAGTCTTTCAGAGTGCGGTAAACCTCAAAGCGGTTCTGTATAGAGTCGAGCAGCACGGCCTCTTTAGCAGCGTCGATGGTACCGAAGTTGCGTGTACCCTTGAACATGATGTGTTCAAGATAATGGGCCAGACCTGTCGTCTCAGGCGGGTCGTTGCGGCTTCCGGTACGCACGGCGATATACGTCTGTATACGCGGTTTCTCGTTGTTTACTGACAGATACACCGTCAGACCATTGTCGAGGGTGTAAATTCTTGTGTTCATCAAATCGCCCTTGACGGTTTGATACTTGTATTCCTTGGCTGCGGCCGATAGTCCGCACATGAGAAGAAATACATAAATGAATACCTTAAAATTTTTCATTGCTGTTGTTATAATTCAGTTTTTCCTTTATTAGATTTTTTCTTCCGTTATTGTCCGCGCCTTCTCCGTTATTCTTCTTCAAGCTGCGTGATAAACTTTTCGAGCACGGCATGCTCCACGTCGCCCATGCTGTATTCCTTTTCGGCGTCTTTGCGTATCTCGCTTATCCATGCCTCCTTGGCAGCCCTTCCTTGCTGTATAATCTGCTCTATACCGCTTTCGGTAAGGTCGTCGGTGCCGAGTTGTGATGCAATGATGTTGCGTGTGAATGTTATGAGATATTCGCCGTAGCGCTCGTTTACGTTTTTCATGAACATGTCTATGTCGGCAGTGCTGCGCAGATAGCCGTTGCTTATGGCGTTCACTATGTTGCGCTCTTCCTGTTCGGGCAGCAGCATGCCTGCCAGGTCGCCCCATTCGCCCGTGCCGCAGTCGCGTCCTTCAGCCGTAAGGTCGTATCCCGCTGCGACGTCGCCGGCAAACAGCTTTATTGCCATGTCGTAGAGCCGGATGCCGCGTTCGAGCGAGTTGCGGCTTATCTTGCATCCTCCGCAGGTGTAGAAGGCCGTGTCTTCACCCTGAGACTCACGCATCTGTTCAAGAGTCTTCTTGCCCGCGATAATCTCGTTTATGGTCAGCGGACTCAGCCAGTCGTGGTTTATCAGGCTCTTGCGGCTGCTCTGTATTCTCACGTCGCGCCGCGGCCACTTGCGTATGTCGCGGTATAGGCCTACGGTGGTGATGTTTATTCCGGGCACGACGAAGGTCTCCCTTCCGTCTGATATGATATACGAGAACGGCAGGTTCCTCGTGTCGGGATGGTTGGTTATCTTGCCCAGGCACACCGAGAAGGCGCCAATGTTGGCCGGCAGCAGCAGATGAGAGCCGCTTGCCGTCTTTGTTCCGCGTTCAAGGCATCCGTAGTGTATAGGTCCCATCTTGTAGGCATGGTTGCTGAAGTTGGTTGCAGAGCCTGCATTATAGAACGAGAGCATGCAGCCTATGAGCAGCGTGCTCTTGTGATGGCTTGCCGAGAACGGGCCGCAGAAGGCGGCGCACGCCTCGCCGTTGCTCATGTAGCAGTTGGCGAAAAACAGGCTGCTTTCGGCCGTAAATCCGTTTGTTATCTGGCATGCCTCGCCCACAAAGCAGTTGGTTATGTTGGCGCCGTTGAGTACGGCAGAGCCGTCGGTGACGATAGAGTTTTCGCATATAACGCCCGAACCAATGAACACGTTGTCCTCGAGACCCGATGCCAGGGTGCAGTCGCTTATGCGGCTTGCCCCGTTAATCTCGCAGTTGTCGCTGATGTGCGTGTTGGTTATCTCGGCCGTGTTCACTATTTTCACGTTGTTGCCCACAGTGCTTTTCTCTCTCGCCCTGCGCTCAATGTCGTCTCTCACGATGCCCCTTATTGCCGCCGTAAACTCCTTGTCGGCTGCGTTGCGTATCATCAGCGCCGCCAGGTTGCTCGTCAGTCCGCTGAACAGTATGACGTTGCCGTTTCCGGCCTCGTTAAGCACGGATATGGTGTTGCCTTCGCCGTAGGTGGCTTCGGCCGTTGTCTCCATGGTGCACACGTTGCAGATGCAGCATTCTTCGCCTATGGCGTAGTTGTTGATATAGTTGCCGATATTCTCTATCAGGCAGTTGTCGCCTATATATGCGTTGCGCAGCGTGGCGTTTCTTATACCTGAGTGCCTGACAAATCCGTTAGACACCTCAATGTTCTTTTCGAATACACCCATAAAGATTTCGCCATAGAAGTTGACGTTCTTTATGTAAGTAGGCTGAAAGTCGTCGGCCACATTAATGTTTGTCCAGTCTTCAGCCGTACATCCGTTCTCTTCAAGAATGTTAATCTCTTCGTTGGTCAGAAGTCTGTATTCGTCCATAGCATAAAGTTTTATTAGATTAAATCATTGTAGGGACACTTCAGTACGTGCAGTTCGCGCACTGTCTTATGCAGAGTGTCTCCCAGTTCTTCAATGTTAATCTTGTTTTTTGCCGAGATAAACAGGCAGTTGTCGTTCAGCTTGGCCATCCACGTCTTTTTCAGTCCGTCGAGCGTTAGTATTACATTCTGAGTAATATCTTCAGTTTCGTCAATACTCATGGAGAGAGCGCGGGCTGTTGCCACAGCTTTTGCTCTTGTTGATTTTGCTATTTGTTCGAACCCGGTCTGCTCCATATTTTGCTTTGTTTACTGTTATAACGTATTGATGTGGATATTATAAACTGCAATTAACATTTATTATAAAAGTCCTTCTTTTATTTTATGTCATATAATAATATGACTTTTTGATTTTCTGTTTGCTGAACTTCAGCCGTACATCCTTTCTACTCGAAAATGTCAATCTCTTCGTTGGTCAGGAGTCGGTATCCGTCCATGGCGTAAAGTCTTTTATTCGATTGGATACAGAAAATCGTTGTAGGGATACTTCTGTACATGCAGTTCGCGCACCTTATTATATAGCGTCTCTCTCAGCTCGTCAATGTTAGTCTTGTTTTTTGCCGAGATAAACAGACAGCTGTCGTTAAGTTTTGCCATCCACGTCTTCTTCAGTTCGTCGAGCGTAACGTTCTCCTTCGTTGCCGGAGTGAGGTCGTCAGGGTCTTTCTCCACCCATGTGTATGAGTCTATCTTGTTGAAGATTATCATCGACGGCTTGTCGGCGCATCCGAGATCCTTCAGCGTGTTGTCTACAACCTTTATCTGCTCCTCAAAGTCGGGGTGTGATATGTCTACCACATGCAGCAGCAGGTCGGCCTCGCGCACCTCGTCGAGCGTGCTCTTGAACGAGTCTACAAGGTCGGTTGGCAGCTTGCGTATGAATCCCACTGTGTCGGCGAGCAGGAACGGCAGATTCTCAATGACCACCTTGCGCACCGTGGTGTCGAGCGTTGCGAACAGCTTGTTCTCGGCAAACACGTCGCTCTTGGCCAGAAGGTTCATCGTGGTCGACTTGCCCACGTTGGTATATCCCACGAGAGCCACGCGTATAAGCCTGCCCCTGTTCTTGCGCTGTGTGGTCTTCTGCTTGTCTATTTCGGCGAGCCTCTGCTTCAGCAGCGACATGCGCTGAAGGATTATTCGGCGGTCCATCTCAAGCTGAGTCTCACCCGGTCCGCGCAGTCCCACAGAACCTTTTCCGCCGCCCGAGCCGCTTCCGCCTCCCTGGCGCTCAAGGTGAGTCCACAGTCGCTGCAGTCGCGGCAGCATGTATCTGTATTGTGCCAGCTCCACCTGCGTCTTGGCGTTGGCTGTCTGTGCGCGCATGGCAAATATGTCGAGGATGAGCGAAGTGCGGTCAAGAATCTTCACCTTAAGTTCGTTTTCGATGTTGCGTATCTGCTTGGCCGACAGCTCATCGTCGAATATCACCATTCCGATTTCGCGTTCGGCGTCTTCCTCATCCTTTATATATTGTTTTATTTCTTCAAGTTTTCCTTTGCCTACATACGTGGTCTGGTTAGGGCCGCCCACTTTCTGCGTAAACCGCTTTACGGTTACGGCGCCTGCAGTATCTGCCAGAAACTCCAGTTCGTCGAGATACTCTTTTGTCTTGGCTTCGTTCTGTTCTTGGGTTATCAGTCCTACCAGTATGGCCGTTTCGGCTTTTACTTCAGAGATTACAAATTCTTTCATCAGTTGATTTCAATCTTTGATACATAATAAATACAAAGTTACATTTTTTATGTTGAAATACAAAATAAAACGAAACTCTTAACTCTTGCTTAACGTTACGGGCTGTTTAGCGGTGCTGACAAATTGTTTTTATTTTCGTCTAAAAAGTTATAAAATATAATCATATTCCGTAAACGTTTACGTAGTTTTTTTGACTAAACTACATATATTTTTGATTTGTGTCAATTTTTTTGCCTACCTTTGCTCACGATAATAAAGATTTTCAGAATTACATGCTACATTAATACTAAAGACTAAGACATTCAAACAGAAAGAATTTGCTCCGATGTGGTATCGGGGCATTTTTTCGTTTATGCCCCTTTGTGATTTTTTCCGTTTCAGTATAGCCGTGCGACATTCATTGCGGTCTGTCTTGACGCTATGGCGATAAAAGTTTTTTTGTAAAAACTCATCACTCGTCACAAGTGATGTTAATATCCTGACTGTCAGCTTTTTATAGTGTGATGAGTTGCATTTTCAACTCATCACGGCTCATCATGCAACATGTTTTTCGGCCGGTTTTTCATATAATTCAAGTATGATTTACGCCAAAATCAGCCCGTAATGGCAGGCTGTGACGAGTTGAAAATGCAACTCATTACATCATAAGGCGTTGACATACAGTGTCTTATATGCCGATGTGATGAGTGATGAGTCTGTTGAAAAATCTTTTTATCCAAAATAGTTATTAAGATTTTTCCTCATTGTTGTTTCCTGTTGCCGGTTGACAGCGTCTGCGTGCAGAATTAAGACGCATGCGGTTTGATAGTCATATTCTGACTATGTTTTTATGCCTCTGCAAAAGCATGCCTTTTACGTTGCGATATGTGGCCTTTTGGCATGCAAAAGGTATGCTTTCAGACGCTGATTTGCCACCTTTTGCAGACAGGGAGATGGATGGCGCAGCGTAGGGTAGACACAGCCGGGGCTTCCGGCAGCGAGGCAATGTTTTTTATCTGTATAAATTATGTCGATTACGTGTTGTCGCGTTTGCAAATATTTTTGTAATTTTGTGGTGTCTTGTCTGCCGTTCCGCTTCTGTAGTGCAGCGTGGCAGCAGACCCTCTGGCCTTGTGTTATAGACTTGCTGCTGAGGACATAGGGGCAGGGGTGAAGCTGAATGTGGCTTAATATGATTGAAACTGAGAATAAAAAATATAGAGAAAAATGAAAAACCTGTTTATTTTATCATTCGTCTTATTGGCTTCCTTGGGCGCAGATGCAGCCAAAGTGGATGTGAAGTCGCCCGACGGCAAACTCGTTGTCAGCATATCTGATGACGGCGGAAAGCCTGAGTATGAGGTGAATTACGACGGTACTGCCATGCTCGGCAGGTCGGCCCTCGGACTGAAAACTGATGTTGCCGACTTCACTTCGGGACTGACAATCGTAGATTCTGAAGAAAGCAAGATAGACAAGAAGTATGATATAACGAGGACAAAGACATCGTCTGTGCATTATGTGGCCAACAGGCTCGACGTGGTTTTCAGAAAAGAAGACGGCAAGAAGATAAAGGTTACGTTCTGTGTGTCGGACAACGACCTTGCATATCGCTACACCCTGCTGCCTATAGAGGGCAGCGACTGCCGCTGCGCCGTGGTATACAGTGAGGCGAGCAGCTTCACCTTCCCCGAAAACACCACCACGTTTCTGTGTCCGCAGATAGGTCCCATGACCGGATGGATGCGCACAAAGCCGAGCTATGAGGAAGACTATACGGCAGACGCACCAATGAACGTGAAGTCGGCTTTTGGCCGTGGATACACCTTTCCGTGCCTGTTCCGCATCGGCAACGACGGATGGGCGCTGGTGAGCGAGACCGGTGTTGACGCCGGCTACTGCGGCTCACATCTCAGCGACTATGCCGAGGGCCGTGGCTACACGGTGGCTTTTCCAGACAAGGGCGAGAACAACGGATTCGGGAGCGAGTTTGCCGCCATTCCCGTGCCTGGCTCAACGCCGTGGCGCACCGTTACCGTTGGCAGGACGCTGAAGCCTATTGTTGAGACAACGGTGCCCTTTGATGTGGTTGAACCGAAGTATGAGGCTTCAACCGACTATAAGCCCGGCCGCTACACATGGAGCTGGCTGCTGTGGCAGGACAACTCGATCAACTACGACGACCAGGTGGCTTTCATCGATCTTGCTGCCGAGATGGGCTACGAGTATACGCTTGTTGATGCCGCATGGGACGTAAACATAGGGCGCGACCGCATGGCTGAGCTGAGCCGCTACGCGCAGTCAAAGGGCGTTAGTCTGCTGCTTTGGTATAACTCCAACGGCTTTGCCAACGACGCTCCGCAGTCGCCGCGCCACTGTATGAATACGGCCGTGGCCCGCGAGCGCGAGATGAAGTGGCTAAAGAGCATTGGCGTGAAAGGCATAAAGGTAGACTTCTTCGGCGGCGACAAGCAGGAGACGATGCGTCTTTATGAAGACATACTGAGCGATGCCAACCGCTACGGGCTGCAGGTGATATTCCACGGATGCACCATTCCGCGCGGCTGGGAGCGCATGTATCCCAATTATGTGGGCAGCGAGGCCGTGCTCGCATCAGAGAATGTATATTTCTCGCAGAGACACTGCGACCTCGAAGGCTTCGAGCTAACCATGCACCCCTTCTCGCGCAACGCCATTGGAAGCATGGACTGGGGTGGAGTGATAATGAAGCACCGCATGGGGCGCGGCACCGACAGCGGCAACTATCGCCGCACGACCGACGTGTTTGAGATGGCTACGGCCATAACCAATCAGGCCAGCGTGCAGTGTATAGCCGTTCAGCCCGACAACATAGCCGAACTGCCGCAGTTTGAGAAAGACTTTCTGAAGACCGTGCCTGCTGCATGGGACGAGACACGCTTTATCGACGGATATCCGACAAAATATGTCGTTATGGCCCGCCGCCACGGCAACGACTGGTATGTAGGCGGACTCAACGGCACCGGCAAGCCGATGACCTTGACCGTCTGTCTGCCCATGTTTGCCGGGCAGAAGGTGAAACTTTATGCCGACAACAAGAAGAAAAAGGGCGAGGCCATAGCTTCGTCTGCGCTTAAGACCGTGAAGGTTGACTCTAAAGGCATGCTCAAAGTTACCATGCAGCCTTTAGGAGGCATCATCGTAACTAAATAAGAGTTATTAAATCCGCCGCCGTGCGGCTCTCTGTGCCTGCCCAGACATTGTCCGAGGCAGGCAGTTTTTTATGTTCAGACGGCATAAGGCGAAATGTTATGCTAATTAAGTAATGTTGCGGTTTGCCTTTCATGCTGCCTTGTGAAAGGTTGTGAAAATTACCCATGTAAAGTTATAAATGTATTATCACACGCAATAATAAAATAAATTTCGTAACTTTGCAAATGAGATTATTAATTACTAACCAATATTCTTTTTATTAAAAAACATGATTAACAGATTTATTCTCAACGAAGTTTCTTACTTCGGAGCCGGTGCACGCAAGCAGTTGCCGGAAGTATTGGCGCGTCTTAATCTTCACAAGGCATTAGTTGCAACAGATAAAGGACTGTTGAAAGTTGGTACAGCAAAGATGGTTACCGACGTTCTTGATGAGGCCGGATTTGCATACGACATATACAGCGAGATAAAGCCCAACCCTACGGTTACTAACGTTAAGCAGGGCGTTGACGCATTCAAGGCGTCTGGTGCCGACTGCATCATCGCCATCGGCGGAGGCTCGTCTATGGACACAGCCAAGGGCATAGGCATCGTTGTTGCCAATCCTGAGTTTGCCGATGTTGTTTCGCTCGAGGGATGTGCACCTACAAAGAACAAGTCGGTGCCAATCATCGCGCTGCCTACAACAGCAGGTACAGGTGCCGAGGTTACCATCAACTATGTTATTATTGACGAAGAAAATCAGAAAAAGATGGTCTGTGTAGACCCCAACGACATTCCTGCCGTTGCCATTGTTGACCCCGAACTGATGTATTCTCTGCCGAAGGGACTCACCGCCGCAACGGGTATGGATGCTCTGACACATGCCATTGAGGGATATATCACAAAGGGCGCATGGGTTATGTCTGACATGTATGAGCTGCAGGCCATAAAGATGATAGCCGAGAATCTGCCTATAGCCGTTGAGAAACCGCAGAATCCTGTAGGACGTGAGGGCATGGCTCTGGCTCAGTATATCGCCGCTCAGGCATTCTCTAACGTAGGTCTTGGCCTTGTTCACGGCATGGCTCACCCGATGGGCTCGCTCTTTGATGTTCCCCACGGAGTTGCCAACGCGCTGCTTCTGCCCACGATTATGGAGTTCAACATGCCTTGCTGCATAGAGAAATATGGTGTCATTGCACGTACAATGGGGGTTGACACTACGGGCATGACCGCCGAGGAGGCTGCACAGGCTGCATGCGATGCTGTCAAGGCATTGGCCATCCGTGTGGGCATACCTCAGCATCTGTCTGACCTTGGCATTAAGGAGAGCGACATTCCCGCCCTCGCCGCTCAGGCCATTGCCGACGTATGTACTCCGGGTAACCCGCGTGACGTTACGGAGGAGCAGATCGTTGAACTGTACAAGAAGGTGCTTTAATTAGAAAAGTATCATAATAATAAAAGGAACACCAGGCGCCTGGTGTTCCTTTATTTTGTTTTTTATACAGCCTGCATTTGTCTGACTGAAACTATAGTGTCCCGTATTTTTCAGCAACAGACTTTGCCGCAACATATCCCATTGTCCATGCCGCCTGAAGGTTGAAGCCTCCTGTTACGGCGTCAACGTCGAGCACTTCGCCTGCAAAATACAGTCCTTCGTGGCTTTTGCATTCAAGAGTCTTTGCGCTGATGTTGCCCAGGGCAACGCCGCCACAGGTAACAAACTCTTCCTTAAACTTGTTCTTGCCGTCTATTCTGTATCTGTCGTTTGTCAGTGTTGCCACAAGGCGGTTGCGGCCCTTGCTGCCCAGTTCGGCCCATCTCATTTCGGGTTTCAGTCCGCTCTGTGTCAGCAGATGCTCCCAAAGGCGGCTGTTTAGGTGTGCAGGGTATATGTTCGAAATCTGTTTCTGCTTGTTTTCGGCAGCCATCTCGCTTATCATGTCTGCCACCTCCGGCTCATTCATGTCGCCAAACCAGTTTATCCACAGCTCCGCCTTGTATTCGGCATCATGCAGAATGCGTGCGGCGTATGACGAAAGACGCAGAATGGCAGGTCCGCTCATGCCCCAATGGGTAATCAGCAGCGGTCCGGTGGCTCTCAGCTTGGTGCCGGTGAGGCCTGCGGTAACGTCGTTTACGACGGTGCCCATCAGTTTGGTGACATTGTTTTTCGGCAGACACACGCTGAACAGCGACGGTACAGGCTGCACGATGTCGAGGTTGAGGCCCCGCAGAAAATCAAGTCCGCTTGTCTTCGGGCTGCCTCCTGTTGTTACCAACACTATGTCAGCATGTTCTTCCGGCGCGTCGCTGCCGCTGAAACTTATGCTGAAATGGCAGCCGTCATTGTTGTTTATTTCATTCTCGGAGATGTGTTCAATCTTGCTTACCCTGTGCCGTGTCTTTATCTTTACGCCTCTATGGTGCATCAGCCGTGTTAGTGTGCCGACAATTTCCATGGCGTCCTGTGATACAGGAAACACGCACTGGTCGTCTTGCGTTACGAGTCTTACCCCATTGCTCTCAAACCATTTAAAGGCGTCAACATTACTAAACTCGCGCAGCAGGCGTTTCATCAGTCGTGAGCCGCGCGGATAAACAGCCTCGATGCTCCTCACATCCCTGAACGAGTTGGTCAGGTTGCAGCGTCCGCCGCCCGTTACGGCCACCTTTGCCAGCAGCTTGTTTCCGCTCTCATATACGGTTACGCATGCTTCGGGCATGCGCTCTTTCAGGCATATTGCGGCAAAGCATCCCGCCGCTCCGCCGCCTATTATGGCAATCCTTGTTGTCATTATGGGCTTATGTCTTATTTTTCTTCTTTCTTATATACAAATTTTTCTATGTCTACGTGTCCTCCCGGCTGTTTCGTGGCATAGTTAAACAGGGCATATCTTGTGCCCATGAACAGGCGGCGGTAGTCGAATTTCATCTTAAATTCTCCGCCTATAGCCGTCCATTTCTTTCCGTCGGTGCTGTAATAGAATGTGGCTATGTCGCGTCCGAGGTTGAAGTCGCCGTCGATGCGCAGGAAAATCCTGTTGCCTGTTATGCTTATGCGTGCCTTCTCCTGCGTGTCAACACTGCTCACGAGATGCTCCTTCTCTGTAAGGTTCACCTGAGTCTGCGTTACGGTCAGCCATGTCTTGCTGTTGTCCTTCTCTATTGCCATTATGCCCGAGTGGCCGTTGAATGCGGCAAGTCCGGCGCGGTCGCCGTCTCTCATGCCGCTGAAGTCAATCTCTATATATGCGCTGCATTTAGGCCCTTCCATGCGCTGTGTCAGCGTGTTGGGTGCCATATACAGATTGTCGACCACTCTACATGTGGTCAAACGCAGGCGTCCGTCGGATAACTTCCAAAAATCATTGGCCGGATTATGGTTCCATTGCCAGTGCTTAAGGTCGAGCGTGTCGCCGTTGAAGTCGTCGCTCACCACCATGTCTATGTCTTTAAAGCCCTGCACAGGCTTGTTCATCACGAAAGGCACCTTGCCGTTCACGTTGCCGAGCATAGGCCATCCGTCGGTCCAGCGGCACGGCATGAGCAGCGGCACACGGCCTACGGCTCCGCGGTCCTGGAAGATGAAGCCATACCAGTTGCCGTGTCCGTCGTCAACGATGGTGCCCTGTCCGGCATAGGGGAAGCCGGCAAAGTTGTCTTCAAGTATCACCTTCTTCTCATAAGGTCCGGTTATCTTGTCGGCACGGTAGCACAGCTGTCGGCGCGGCTTGTCCTTCGGCCATGAAATCATGAGCAGATAATAGCGTCCGTCGTGCTTTATCACGCGACTGCCTTCGAGCAGATTGTTCTCCTCTTCGTCGCGCACGTTGATCGTGATGTCCACGCCGCCCTCCTTCTTGGCCGTAAGGTCGGCGTTGAGTTCGGTCAGTTTGCCTGTTCCGCTGAACACATACACGCGCCCGTCATCGTCGAAGAACAGCGATGCGTCGTGAAAGTGGGGCAGGCGAGAGTGCAATGTCCATCCCTTGCGCGGGTCTTTTGTTGTGTAGACAAATGAGCGGAACGGCTCGTCGTTGGGCGAGAACAGGGCATAGAATGTACCGTTGTGGTATCTTATCGACGTGGCCCATTGTCCGCGTCCGTAAACAGTTCCGCCTTGCATATTATATTTTGGCGTTTCGTCGAGCCTGTCGAAGAGATAGCTCACCGTCTCCCAGTTTACAAGATCCTTAGAGTGCATTATCGGTGCGCCCGGCATGAGGTGCATTGTGGTTGTTACAAGCCAGAAGTCGTCGCCGGTGCGTATCACGTCAGGGTCGGGCATATCCGCCCACACCACGGGATTCTTGAACGTCTCTTGTGCATAGGCCAGTGTGGCGGCAAGCATTATGGTCAGCGATATAAATAGTTTTTTCATGGTATTTGTCTTTTTCCGTTTTGTTTCCCTATATCTTGTCAGGCATATTATTTAATTGTATTTCTCATCAGAGTGGCTTAAATGCTATGTAAGGTCATTCTGATGTTACGTTTCTGCAAAGTTACAAATTTAATTTTACATTATTGCTGTTAATGTCTTTATTCTGTTTCAAAGTGTTGCATTGCATGCAGCTAATGTTTCTGTTTTTTGCTTTTTGGCGCAAAAATAGATGCCTTTAATCTTGTGTAACATTGATAAAAATGTAGGAACCTACCCCGGGTACGTCCACGTAAAGGTATTGTCGCTTTCATAATAATTTGAATGCTTGTCGCACCTGGGGTGCCTTCCTGCGTTATTGATAGTTATGTTGATAATTATAAAAGAAAAGGGGCGGATAAAATTACTTATCCGTCCCTTCTTTTAAGAAATGTTCGATTATGCATATTTATCCTTAGTTTCTGAACACCAGTCCTGCGCCGTTGGCGTCGATTATTATCGGCTTCTCGCGGCTAACCTCCTCAGCAAGAAGTTTCTTTGAGAGGTCGTTGAGCACATATTCCTGTATGGCTCTCTTTACAGGACGGGCACCGAACTCAGGGTCGAAGCCTGCGTCGGCAAGCCAGTTGATGGCTGCGTCGGTGTATTCGAGAGTGAAGCCTTGCGGTTCAAGCATCTTCCTGATGGCATTCATCTGCAACTTAACCACTCCGGCAATCTGCTCCTTAGTCAGCGGCAGGAACATTATTATGTCGTCGATACGGTTGAGGAACTCAGGACGTATGGTCTTCTTCAACAGCGTCATCAGCTGGTTGTTGAGCATCGACTGCTCATGGCTGTCGAGTTTTCCGCCGTGCTTCTCCAAGTCTTCACGTATCAGCTGGCTTCCAAGGTTAGAAGTCATGATGATGATAGTGTTCTTGAAGTTTACGGTACGTCCCTTGTTGTCGGTCAGACGGCCGTCGTCGAGCACCTGAAGCAGGATGTTGAACACATCCGGGTGAGCCTTCTCAATCTCGTCGAAGAGCACAACCGAATAAGGCTTGCGCCTTACTGCCTCGGTGAGCTGTCCGCCCTCGTCGTAGCCTACGTATCCCGGAGGCGCTCCGATAAGACGGCTGACGCTGAACTTTTCCTGATATTCGCTCATGTCTATTCGCGTCATCATGGTCTCATCGTTGAACAGATATTCGGCCAACGCCTTTGCAAGCTCTGTCTTACCTACACCGGTAGTACCGAGGAAGATGAACGAAGCTATCGGGCGCTTCGGGTCTTGCAGTCCGGCACGGCTACGGCGAACAGCGTCGCTCACTGCCGTTATGGCCTCTTCCTGACCTATAACACGTTTGTGCAACTCCTCTTCCAAGTGCAGCAGCTTCTCGCGCTCGCTCTGCATCATTCGCGTTACGGGTATTCCCGTCCAGCGGCTTACCACCTCAGCTATATCGTCGGCAGTAACTTCCTCGCGCACCATTGCCTCGCCGCCCTGCGTGTTGCGCAGCTGATCCTGAATGTTCTTGATGTCGTCTTCGAGTTTCTTCAGGCTGCTGTAGCGTATCTCGGCCACACGCTCATAGTTGCCTTCACGCTCGGCGCGCTCAGCCTCAAACTTCAGCTGCTCTATCTGCTGTTTGTCCTGCTGAATCTTGTTGACGAGAGCCTTCTCGCCTTCCCATTTGGCACGGAACACCTTTTCCTGATCTTTCAGTTCGGCAATCTCTTTGTCGAGCTGTTCAATCTTCGGCTGGTCGTTCTCACGCTTGATAGCCTCGCGCTCAATCTCGAGCTGTTTCAGCTTACGCGTAATCTCGTCGAGTTCCTCAGGCACAGAGTCGCGTTCCATTCTCAGCTTAGCCGCAGCCTCGTCCATAAGATCGATTGCCTTATCAGGCAAGAAACGGTCGCTGATGTAACGCTCCGACAGTTTTACGGCTGCTATGCAGGCATCATCCTGAATACGCACCTTGTGGTGGTTTTCGTAGCGCTCCTTAAGACCACGCAGTATGCTTATTGCGCTAAGCTCGTCAGGCTCGTCAACCATGACGGTCTGGAATCTCCTTTCAAGAGCCTTGTCCTTCTCAAAATACTTCTGATATTCGTTAAGTGTCGTTGCACCTATGCTGCGCAGCTCGCCACGCGCAAGCGCAGGCTTCAGAATGTTGGCTGCATCCATTGCGCCTTCGCCTCCTCCGGCACCAACCAGCGTGTGGATCTCATCTATGAACAGGATGATACGGCCGTTGCTGTTGGTAACCTCTTTGACGACGCTCTTCAGACGCTCCTCAAACTCTCCTTTATATTTAGCTCCGGCAACCAGCGCACCCATGTCGAGCGAGTAGAGCTGCTTGTCTTTCAGGTTCTCCGGCACGTCGCCGCGGACTATACGTTCAGCCAGTCCTTCAACGATGGCTGTCTTACCGGTTCCCGGCTCACCTATCAGTATAGGGTTGTTCTTTGTACGGCGTGACAGAATCTGAAGTACACGACGAATTTCATCGTCACGGCCAATCACAGGGTCGAGTTTGCCCTGACGTGCCTCCTCAACCAGGTTCTTGGCATATTTTTCCAGGCTCTGATAGTTTTCGTCAGCCGACTGCGACTGCACCTTCTGTCCCTGCCTCAGCTCGTTTATGGCTGCGCGCATCTCCTTCTCGGTGCATCCTGCATCCTTCATTATGCGGCTTGCCGTAGAGTTTACATCAAGCAATGCCAGCATTACAGGTTCAACGCTGACGAACTCGTCGCCCATTTTCTGCGATATGTCTACGGCCTTCTGAAGCACGCTGTTGCTCTCGTTACTGAGATAAGGCTGTCCGCCCTGAACCCGTGGCAAGCGGCTAATCTCACGGTCAACCACTGTCTCAACCTGCATGGCGTTTACACCGAGCTTCTGAAACAGGAAGTTGGTGACGTCTTTAGCCTTGTTCATAAGGCCCTTGAGCAGGTGGACCGGCTCAATCGACTGCTGTCCTGAGCGTTGTGCGGTGTTAACTGCCTCCTGAACAGCCTCTTGCGCTTTGATTGTGAATTTGTCGAATGTCATATAATAGTCTCCTTTCTTTTCTTTTTCTTATTTGTTATTCCTGAATACAATCTTTTTACGATTGTCTGCTATCAGAGAATCAAAATACATGCCCGCAGCCGAGTTCTGACATTTTGTCTTGTTTGTATGACAAATTTTCAGTCTGATTGATTCTCTGTTGCTGTATACATAATTAATATATAATGCCGGCTTCGTTCTGTTTGGCATATTGTCGCCCTTTGATGCTATGGCCTTACACTTTGATTTCTGTTGAGGCTCTCATACTGAGATATTTGAAAATTATAATCATTTGGCTATGAAAATGCCCAGAAAACGTGTGCAAACGTAAGTAGGTGTGTTACATGTTGTTATGCAGGTAGCGCCGTATATGTGCAATGTTTTTTGTCCGAAATGGGACAAAAAAGCCTTTATTTCAATAAAAAACAGGTTGGTTTTCATGCTGAAAGCTGCCCGTTTCCGGGTAAAAAGTTGCCGAGTTGTTTTATAAAAGCTTACCTTTTATGTCCGGATGTAAATATTCTTTATCATCATATGGCGCATAGCCTGTCTGATTTTTCTATTTCATAAGAAAATCATGACAAAACTAAAGTGACATAATGATGCGGCTTTTGTGAATATGCTTTCATATTGGTTGATGTTGCATGTGCGCTTTCTGCTTGTTCGTGCGTACAGATGTGATTGGTTTGGGATAAATAAAAACGCAGAAGTTATCAACAGACAATATCGAAACTGTTGATAACTTCTGCGTGAATGTATGTTTCTGTATATGTCAGAAGCGCACTGTTATGCCGATGCTGGGCAGCAGAGTGCCGCTGTCCTGACTGATATACTTCATCTTGTAGCGCTGTTCGGCTGCCGGAGCGTCAGGATTTTCAATGACGCCAGTGCTCATCAGCACGTCTGGCTGGCTCAGAACGCTTTTTGTTATGTTCTGTATGTCGAGATAAAAGCCGAGCATCCAGCCTTTGAAGTAATAGTTCTTGTCTACGCGGATGTCAAGTTGGGCAAAGGCGTCAAGACGTTCGGTGTTAAACTTCGAATAGTCGTAATACGGTCGTCCCTGTGCGTCCCATGCCTCCACGAGCGACGATTTGTCAACGTCATACGGCGTATACGGACTGCCGCCTATCGCACTCAGCTTGGCTCCTATGCTCCAGTTGCGCGGCAGTTCGTAGGTGGCGCTCACGTTGGCTATGAACCGGTTGTCCCATGCCGAGTTGATGTATCCGGCATCAGAGTTGTTCTTGTATTGACTCTTGAATAATGTGAACGACGCCATAGACACCAGTTTGCCCGGTATCTGCCAGCGCATGGTGGCTTCGAGGCCGTAAGCCCTGCCCTTGGCCGACGAAACGAGCAGCTCGTTGCCCACAACGCCATAGTCGTTGCCCTTGCATGAGAGCGGAATGTTGTCGGCAACGGAGAGCGGAATGTCAGTGTAATGCTTGTAGAAACCTTCCAGACTCACCGTTATCTGCTTGCCCGGTGTCCATTCAACGCCCAGCGCCGCGTTCTTTACGCGCATATATTCGAGCGACTTGTTGGCCAGTTGCCCATTTTCGTCCTTATATCCCAGGGCTGTGTATGGCGGCAGCTGATGATACATTCCGGCGCCGATGTTGACGGCCCACGACGGCAGAAACTTGTAAGACAATGATAATGTGGGCGAGATGTGCTCCCAGAAGCGCGCTGTCAGGTCAGAATAAGAACATCCGTCGAGGCGCAGGCCCATGTTGGCCGTAAGTCTTCCGTTTTCACTCGTATAGCGCGCCGAACCGTAGGCTGCCCATCCTGCAAAGCTGATGTCGGTTGAGTATTGCGATATTGAGCTTTCGTTGTGATAAACTCTTTGGTATGTGTGGTCGTTGTAGAAGGCATACCATGCTTCAACGCCCTCGCGCCATGTCCAGCGGTCGTTGTATGTGCGGTTTTCGGCTCTCAGCGACAGCTTCTGTTCGCGTGAACTGAGGTCGAGCGTAAGGTTTTCGGGAGCCGAATCGTCGTTATTGCGGTATTTAAGATTTTGGTTGCCCAAATAGTTATAGCCGAGCGAAACCGTTGTTACGTTCTTTCCGGCATAATGTTTATAAGATGCGCCGAGCGTAAACGTCTGCTGCGTTATGCGGGGCAGGTAGCTCAGCATGTATTCGGCGTCCTCTCCTTCTTGGTCAGTATTTAGTTTCATGTTGTCGATGCCCGTAAGCCCGAGGAAAGTTATTTCGTCTTTCTTTCCCAATTTGGTCTTTATTTTAAACTGTCCGTCTATGTAGTTTGGCAGGAAGGGCAGGCCGATCATCTTGAAGAGCAGTTGCAGATACGACTGGCGCACAGAGAACAGATATGTTGTGTTGTTGCCGAAGTGGCCCATGCCGCTGAGCGACACTTCCGATGCGCCGAGAGTGGCCTTGAAAGAGTTTTCGTCGGTGTTGCCGTCGAGCAGACTTATGTCCATCACCGAACTCAATGCGCCGCCGCGGTCAGCCGGAAATGCGCCTGTATAGAACTGCACTTCGCGTATAAGGTCGGCGTTTAGTATGCTCACCGGGCCGCCCGACGCACCCTGAGTGGCAAAGTGGTTGATGTTAGGTATCTCTATGCCGTCCATGAAGAAACGGTTTTCCGACGGCGAGCCGCCCCTTACGATAAGGTCGTTGCGATAGCCGATAGGAGAGAACGATACGCCCGGCACCGACCTCACAATGCGCGAGATGTCGCGGTTGCCGCCCGGACTCTTCTCTATCTCGCCGAGTCCTATTATCTGCATGCTCACCGGGCTTGGCTTTACGCGTCTTATCACGGGCACGCTAACCGTAACTTCGTTGAGATTCTTTGAGTCTTCGTCGAGTTCAATCTCTATCGTAGGCATCTTTGCCGACACGAAATATTCGGCAGACAGCACGCTCTTGTAGCCTATGCACGTAACGTAGAGCCGGCAGATGCCGGGGTTGACGCCGCTTATGACGAACACTCCGGTGGTGTCGGTGGCTGCTCCAACGCCCTGCAGACCCTGCACCGATACGCTTGCGCCTATGACAGGCTCGCGCGACAGTCTGTCTACGATGCGTCCGCGCACCGTAAACTTCTCTGATTCGGCATGCATGGCCGTTATCTGGAAGATGCAAATAAGGATGAATGCTATTCGCTGAAATGTGTGTAGAATGTATTTCATATAAATAATACAGAAGTTTTAAAAATGTAGTCGTGTCTGTTGATGCGTTCTGCGAAAGGCATCTGGCACTGTAATAAAAACGAAGTTAACGGACAAATCGCCATGTAGGAGATATAAAAACTGTTGTCCGTTAACTTCGTTCGTTTCTTTTGTCCGGCTATTATTTTTCTTTGCCGGCTATGCTTGGGCCATGTGGCCGCAGGCATTATTTCATCTTGTCGAAGCCTTCGCCGAACACGCCGTGGCAGAATGTCTGTGAAACCATGGCATGGGGGTCGATATTCTTAATATAGTGGAATATTTCCTGAGACTCATATTTTCTTGCCAGAACGATAAGTATGTCCACTTCCTTCTTTGAATACCAGCCCTTGCCCTCAACAACGGTAACACCTCTGTGGGCGCTTTGGTTGATCTGGTCTGCAATCTTTTCATAATCCTTTGATATGATGATAAACTGCACAGTCTGGCGTGAACCGTTGACAACGTAGTCGCAGACATAACTTGCAATCAGAGTGAAGGCGATACCGTAGACGATTGTCTCGGTGCTGTGGAACAGCAGATAAGACGAGCTGATAATCGTAATGTCGATAAACTGCATGGCACGTCCGAAGCTCAGGCTGAAGTATTTGTTCAGCAGGGCAATCAATATATCGGTTCCTCCGGTAGAGCCGTTATGCGAGAACACCAGACCGAGGCCTCCGCCGGCCATTGCACCTCCGAGAATAACATGCATAAACTTGTCTTCGCCGGCCGTGATTATGGGATATGCCTGGAACAGGGGCTGAAGTACGCCCACAAATACCGACATGATAGACACGCCGATGATGGTTCTGATGATAAACTGCTTGGTGAGTGCCTTGCAGGCAATGATAAGCATAGTAACGTTAAGCACCCAGATCGAAATACCGGGAGGAAATCCGAAGGCATAGAACAGCAGCGCCGATATACCGGAAACGCCTCCCATCACAACCTGTTCGGGAAGGATAAAGGCCGTATATCCGAATGAATAAAGTAATATTCCAAATGTAAGGAAAAAAGATCTTTATAAAAAGAATTCTTTACTTCGGCCTTGCCCTTTTTTTTGATATCATTCATAATAATTATGGTTAAAAATTAAAAAACTATCACTTTCATGTACAGCGGCAGAAAATGACCTGTTGCTGTACATGAAAGTGTTATATCACGAATATGTGTGTATTTAATACTTTCAGAATTATATGTAGACTATTTTATCTTTTCGAAGCCTGCCCCGAACACACCGTGACAGAACGTCTGTGAAACCATCGCGTTAGGGTCAATCTGTTTGATGATAATCATCAAGTCCTGAAGCTCGTATTTATGCGCGAGGATTATCAGCAGCTTGACATCGTTTTTTGTATACCAGCCCTTACCCTCTACGACCGTTACGCCACGATGCATGCCTCCTGACACATTATTGGCGATTTCCTGATATTCTTTAGATATTATCAGCAGCTGCACGGTTTGCTTTGAACCGTTTACCACGAAGTCGAGCATGAAACTTACCACTAATGTGAACACGATACCGTAGATGATCGTTTCCACGCTGTGGAATACAAAGTAAGATGAGCTTATGATTGTGAAATCTATGAACTGCATGGCGCGGCCGAAACTGATGTTGAAATATTTGTTAAACACCGCCATCAGTATGTCTGTTCCGCCTGTAGAACCGTTGTGTGTAAACACGATGCCAAGTCCTGTTCCGCAGAGCAGTGCAGCAATGAGGACATGCATGAATTTGTCTTCTCCGGGAGTTATAATCGGGTGAGCGGTGAAGAAAGGCTGAAGGAAGCCCACACAGAGCGACAGCATCGTGACGCCTATCACCGTCCTTATTACGAACTGTGGGGTAAGAGCCTTGATTGCTATGATGATCATCATGGCATTGAGCACCCAGATGGAGATACTTGGAGGAAAACTCGTTGTGTAGTAAATGAGTGCTGAAATACCGGCAACGGCTCCCTGCACAACTTTTTCAGGTAATATGAATGCTGTGTAGCCTGTAGCATACATCAGTACTCCGACAAAGAGAAAAAAGATGTCTTTGCCTTGCTGCTTCCAGTTCGTTTGGGCGATAATGTTAGTTATCTTGTTCATATCAATGATTGTTTTCATGGCTTTCACATATTTTTCATAATGTCTTGGCGCAAGTCTTTGCGTGCGTAAGAGTTTAGACTATGTGGTATGCCGCATGTCTGTTATTTATTTTTTTGCAAAGATAGTTTAATTTTGCAAAGTCGCAAAGAAATATTGACTAAATGATAGAGGGTTTTTGCATTAAATCTGATAAAAAAATAAGTGCGGTCAGCCGCCTCTGAATGCATGCTTTTGGCATATTGTTTTTGTTATGCGTCAACGGATGATAATATGCATACGCTTAGTCGGAAATATGTGCCAACTATGCTTCAAACAAGCGTCGCAGTTTAACAAAAATGTAAGGCCTGTCAGGCGTCATTGTTGCTTGATATTTTTTCTGAATTGCTGTGGCGTAAGGCCGGTGTGCAATTTAAAGTAGCGACAGAAGAACGACTCGTCGCTGAAGTTGAAGTCCCATGAAAGCTGCTTGACGCTTTTCTCACTGTTACGCAGCTGCAGTTTTATCTGCAGAGTTACATATTGGTCTATAATATTTTTTGTAGTGTGTCCGGTCATATTTCTTACAATGGTGTTAAGATATTTCGGCGTTATGTTAAGCTTTCCGGCATAGAAAGCTACGTCGTGCGACTTCATGTAATATTGTTCGAGGTCTTCCATGAACATGTTGAACAGTTCGTTGGTGCGTCTTGAGCCGTAGCCTTCAGGCTCCTCGTGCCTGTTGCGCACCATCCAGTCGTAGAAACCGAGAAAGAAGGCCTTGAGCTGGTAGAGCACAAGCTGGTCGAGACATGTGCAGTCCTTCTGTATGAAATACAGTCTGAGCAGGCTGAACATGTTTTCAATTATCAGCGTAACCACCTGTTTGTCTGTGCGGCATCTGTCCTTGCGCAGCAGCGAGTACACTGTTTGCTCCAGTTGCAGGCTCGCCTCCCTCAGCATCGTCTTGTCGTAGCGCAGCATTTCCACCTCAAAGTCGTCCGAAACATTGTGCAGCATCACCATGTCGTTCGGGAATAGTGTTATTACGGCATCCTTTTTCAGATGCCAGTCTTTAAAGTCGATGCGCATTGTTGCCATGCCACCTTTACATAATATTATTGCACCATAGTCGATGACGTTCGATTCTGCTTCAAGTTCTTTCAGCGATGTAGTGCAGAGCTGCGCCTTGTCTGATGCGAATGTTTCAAATTTCATGGGCTTGTCGTATGTTGCTTTTACTTATGTCTGAAATATATTTATCTCCGTTTTGTGCTGCAAATATCGCTATATTGAGTGACAAAACACCACGTTTGTTCCGAAAAGTCCCATTTCTCGCGAAAAAATTAAAATTATTTAATTGTTAAATAGTCTTACCTTTGCACCCGGTTTCAGACCATTTCTCTGGATTAATGGAAAATATAGTGAAAATATAAAAGTGATGATTAGATGTAAATTTGTTTATGCCGTATTGTCCGGCTCACTGCTTCTTCAGTCAACAGATGCATTGTCGCAGACGCAGCGCACAATGACGGTGAGCGAGTTGTTTTCTCTTGTAGAGACGGGCTGCAGACAGTTGCGCGCCCAAAAGTCGGAAGTCGACGTGGCACATCATGCCATTTCAGAGGCAAAGAGCCGGCGTCTGCCTGATGTTAACGCTTCGTTGTCCGTTAGTTATAACGGCAACGTGCTTATGACCGACCGCGATTTCAGCAATGCCAAAGGCATCACCCAGCCACACTTCGGCAACAGTTTTGCGCTCGAAGCTCAGCAGGTGGTTTATGCCGGAGGAGCCATCAACACGGGCATACGCCTTGCCGAACTTCAGAAAGAACAGGCAGAGACAGGCGTTGCCCTCAGCCGCAGTCAGCAGCGCTTCATGGCTCTCGGTCAGTATCTCGACTTGGTTAAGCTGTCTAACGGAATGAAAGTTTATGACAGCAACATTGCGCTTACCGAAAAACTTATTGCCGATATAAAGGCAAAACACGAAGAGGGCATAGCGCTGCGCAACGACGTTACACGATATGAACTGCAGATGGAGTCGCTCAAACTCGGACTGCGCAAGCTTCAGGATCAGCGCAGCGTACTCAACCATCAGCTCTGTAACACCCTAGGACTTACTTCTGATGTTGTGATCATGCCCGACACAGCAGAACTTAAAACCGCATCAGACAATGGCAACGAGGCCGACTGGCAGAGCCGGGCATCAGTTTCGTCGCCGTTGCTGCGCCAGTCGAAACTCGGTGTAGATATGGCCCAGCAACAGTTGCGCATGGCAAAGAGCGACCTTATGCCTAAGGTTGTGGTGTTTGCTACTGACAATTTCAGCGGTCCGTTCACTTACGACTTGCCGCCTATAGACAACAACTTCAACATCTGGTATGTCGGTATCGGCATAAAATATTCGCTCAGTTCGCTGTTCAAGGGCAACAAGACGGTGCGCAAGGCTAAGGCGCAGATTGTGCAGAGCAACGAGAATCATGCCGTTACGGCAGAGAGTGTAGACAACCAGATGCAGCAGGCATACACGCTCTATCGCCAGTCGTTTGTCGAACTGCGCACGCAGCAGAAGAGCGTAGAGCTTGCCGCTCAGAACTATCAGGTGGTCAACGACCGCTACATGAGTCAGATGGCGCTGATAACTGATATGGTCGATGCGTCTAACATAAAGCTTAACGCCGAACTTCAGGAGGTTGACGCACGCATCGGCACCATTTACGCATACTATAAAATGAAATATATTGCAGGTGAAATCTGATAAGGCACCTGTGTAAATACATAAAAACAATACCGGCCGCGCTGCCTGAACCGACACAGGCACGGCTACGGACAGAAATTACAAATAACAGACATAAGATATGAACAACAAGAAATTTATAAAAAGAATATACAATGTAGTAATCATACTGTTGCTCATCGGAGCAATAACGTATGTCGTAACCCGCTTTGCCCATCCGGCAAACACAGAATATACTGACGATGCCCAGGTGCAACGCCACATAACGCCGATAAACACCCGTGTGCAGGGATTTATCAAGGAGATACATTTTGAGGAATATCAGCACGTGAAGAAAGGCGACACGCTCGTTATCATCGAAGATGCCGAATATCGTCTTCAGCTTGCTCAGGCTGAGGCCAGCTATCGCGGCTCACGTTCGGGCTCTTCTGCCATATCAGCCGGAATGAACACCACGACGAGCAACGTAAGAGTGGCTTCTGCTGGCATTGAGGAGGCTAAAGCCGACATGGACAACGCCCGCCGCGACTATGAACGCTATGCCTCGCTGCTGAAGAAAGACGCTGTTACCCGTCAGCAGTATGACAACGCGCTGACAAGATATAAGGCGGCGAAGGCACGTTACGAGCAGGCAAGCGCAAGCCGCCGTTCAACATCGCTCGTAAAGAACGAGCAGGCTCACCGCCTGAGTCAGAACACGGCAGGCGTAAGCGTGGCCGAGGCTGCCGTAAATCTTGCCCGTCTTAACCTTTCTTATACAGTTATCGTAGCTACAAGCGACGGAGTGATGGGCCGAAAGGACATTCATGTAGGTCAGCTCGTTCAGCCCGGACAGATGCTCGCACGTATTGTAGACGACGATCAGGTGTGGGTTATTGCCAACTATCGCGAAACACAGCTGAAGAACATCTCTGTAGGCGATGCCGTTGAGTTTACTGCCGATGCCATTCCGGGCGTTACATATAAAGGTGTGGTTGAGTCGCTCAGTCCTGCCACGGGCTCGGCTTATTCTATGGTGCCTGCCGACAATGCCACGGGCAACTTCGTGAAGGTTGAGCAGCGTTTGCCGGTGCGTATAGCCATTGTAGGAAAGAACAGCGAGGCCGACCTGAAGAAACTCCGTGCCGGACTGAATGTTGAAACATTGGTAATGTATAAGTAATATGCCGCCGATTCCTACAGGACCGTTCACGATGCCGATGATGAACGGCTTCGTGCCAAAGAAAATACAGCCGTGGATATATGTCGTCTTCGCCTTCTTTTTTCAGTTGGCAGGAGGCATGTATGCCGGAGCTATGCCTCACGTGATGGGCGACATGTGCATCATGCGCGAGGATGTTACGATGATTGTGCTGTGCGGCGTTATCGGCGTTAACATGCCTTTCCCGTTTCTTTTCCGCTTTAAGTTCAGGTTCACCAACCGCCAGCTGCTCATCACGGCTGCTCTTGCCATTGCCGCATGCAACTGGCTGTGCATGTACACCGAGTCGGTGCCCGTGCTGTGCCTTCTCTCTTATGTAGCAGGTTTCTTTAAACTCTGCGGAACATTCGAGTGTCTGTCTAACGTGCAGCTGTGGATGACATCAAAGCGCGACTTCACCATATTCTTCCCGTTGCTTTACTGCATTGTGGTGGGCAATATGAGTCTGTCGCCCTGGATAACCGTCCACCTTACATATATATTCCAGAGCTGGTATGCCATGCACTGGGCTATGACGGGCGCAATGCTCTTCATTGCGCTGATGGTGTATGTGCTCACCCATGACTTCCGCTTTATGAAGCCGCTGCCGCTGATAAGCCTCGACTGGCTGGGCTGCGTGCTCTGGTCGGCTTTGTTGATTGAAGTAGTGTTCCTGTTCAATTACGGTGAGTATTACAACTGGTGGGACGGACGTCCGTTTCGTGTAGTTACGTTCATGGTGCCCGTGACGTTCTACTTTGCGTTGCAGCGCATGCGCCACATCCGCCATCCCTATATAGCCCCCGAGGCATGGCTCTATAAGCGTCTGCTGCCCCTGCTTGCTGTATTTGCGCTGGTTGAGCTTATCAACTCAACCCCTAAGATATTGCAGAACACGTTTACGTCGGGCGTGCTCCATTTCGGCGCCATGTCCACTTCCGTGTTCTATCTCGTAGAATGGGCGGGCACAATATGCGGCTGCATGTTCGTGATGTTCTGGATAAAGGTGCTCAGGCAGAAGTTTACGCGCCTGCTCACCGTAGGACTCATGGCCCTGTTGGCCTATGAGGTGCAGATGTATCTCATGGTTACGCCAGGATTAGACATAGAGAGTTTATTCATCCCCATATTCTGCCGTACCTTCGGTGTGGCTATCTTCTTCACGGCCCTTACAATATATCTCGAAGAACTGATGCCGTTTCAGCATTTCTTCATGGGGCTAACCATGGTGGGCTTCATCCGTAACGGCGTGGTTGACACTATATGCTCGGGCATATACAGCTTTTCGCTCAGGCATCACATAGCAGAAAACTTTGCGCGCGCCATGCCGTACGATGCCACGCAGGTGATACTCGTCAGTCTGAAGCAGCTGTTCGGCGTAACGTGTATCATAGCCACAGTTGTGCTGCTCATCTTCCTTGTATGGGATATTCAGCCCGTTAGGGATACGTTGAAGAGGATGCCTTACTGGAGCGTTGTCGGCCGTCTGCTCCGCAGGCAGATGTCGTCAGGCAAGTAGGGCAGGGAGACTGTTACCGTCAGTAATCTGAAAAAGCGGCGGCCGGACATTGGATATTCGGAAAAAATGTGTATGTTTGCATAAAATAGTTATATGCTTATGTTTACTACTACCGAATTCATCTTGCGCATAGCCATTGCCGGTGTGCTGGGCGCTGCTGTCGGCCTTGAGCGAGAGCTGCGGGCCAAGGAAGCCGGTACGCGTACACATTTTCTTGTGGCGATGGGGTCGGCTCTTTTCACCATCCTTTCGCAGTATGGCTTCGACGAGTCGCTGAAAATCTACAGCTCGTTTGCCTCTTTCGACCCGTCGCGTATAGCGGCTCAGGTGGTTACGGGTATCGGATTTATTGGTGCCGGCACCATAATCTTTCAGAAACATGTGGTGAAAGGGCTTACCACGGCTGCCGGACTATGGGCTACTGCTGCCATAGGCATGACTGCTGCCACCGGGCTTTATGCCCTCGCCATAGGCAGCACGGTGCTTGTGCTGTGCTGTCTTGAGGTATTCTCCTTTGTGGTTAACCGTTTCGGAATGAAAAAGATAGCCGTAACGTTTTCCACACGTAGCCATGACACAGTGCGTCAGCTGCTCAGCGAGCTGCAGGCTGATGGCGTTGACTTTGACAACTACGGGATGAAGCAGATTGTGGTTGACGGAGAACGGCAGTATGAGGTTACGCTCGAGATGAAGCTGCGCCGCAGAAATTACCGCACCCGCATTCTCGATTTTGTCAAGGAGTTCAACGGTGTAAGCATCGAACTCATAGAATAGCCTGTGTCAGGCTCATGCCGTGTCCGGTCGTCAGGCAATCTGCCTACTGCATTTTTATCCTTTTTGTGCCTTGTCCTGATTTCGGGGCGATGTGCAGAAAGGTTATTTTTTGTGAAACAGAATTACTGGCTTGATTGTTTTCGTATGGATATGATAATTTTTTGTATCTTTGAAAAAGATATGAAACGGCTCGGCAAAGTCTGCTTAAAAAGCACAGGTTTCTTACCTGTCATTGCACTTGCCTTTTGCCGTATTTGCATATAACGTCAATAACATATAAAGATTTTTTATCATCAATTTTATTATCCATGATTAAACGCAATTCCTTATTCAGATTATTATTTATTCTTTTATCATCTTCATTCATGCTTGCCGCCCCTTCGTGCTTGTTTGCGGAGAAGCACAGGCTAATCGTTACTACCGACATCGGCGGAACCGATCCTGACGACGAGCAGTCTATGGTGCATCTCTTGCTCATGTCTGATGATGTTGACATCGAGGGACTTATATGTAATGTGGCATTTGTGAAGACGCCTCTGGGCTTGCCCGTGTTGAATAAGATTATAGATGCATACGAGAAGGCTTATCCTAATCTTATTGTTCACGACAAGGGCTATCCTTCGGCCGCCAGTCTGCGCTCTGTAGCCGTTGCCGGTCAGGCTGGAGTGGGCATGGCCGACGTAGGTGAGGGACACGACACTCCGGGCTCAGAACTCATAATACGTGCCGTTGACAGCAAAGATCCCCGTCCGGTATGGGTTAACGCATGGGGAGGCATGAACACGGTGGCTCAGGCGTTGTGGAAGGTGAAGCACACAAGGAGTGCGGCAGATGTGGCCAAGTTTGTGTCGAAGCTGCGCATCTATGACGTGCTTGGGCAGTGTGATGCCGGAGCATGGATAGCCAGAACCTTTCCCGACATCGTCTATCTTCGCAATACTGCCGTGTACGGCTGGGCGCCGTCAGACAGTTGGGTAGACGACAATGTGCAGAAGTATGGGCCTCTCGGCGCTGCTTATCCTGACAGGATGTGGGCCACAGAGGGCGACAGCCCTGCCTTCATGTATCTTGTTGACAACGGGCTGAATGTGCCGTCGGAGCCTGAATACGGCGGCTGGGGCGGACGCTTCGGCACGGAAAAGGTGGCCGGTGTAAGAGGTATGGACTGGGTTGAGAAGAATAATCTTGACGAGAAACAGTATGATCCTTACTATATGTTCACCAATTCGGGCGAGGGCAGTGAGGCCATTGCCCGATGGAAGACTGCCATACTGAACGATTTTGCGGCACGTGTAAAATGGAGCGTGTGTGCTGACTATAATGATGCCAACCATCATCCTGTAGTACGTTTCAGTGACGAGAAGACTGACACCAAGGCTGTGAGATATGTTGACGCTAAGCCCGGCGACCGGCTGCAGTTCGACTTTTCGGGCTCTTATGATCCTGACGGCAACGAGATAAGCTACGGGCTTTATGTCTATGATGACGCTACCGACTGCGGTCAGCGTCTTGAAGTGAGCGATGCTGCCACGGGGCGTCCGTCTTTGTCAATACCGGAATCAGTGTCAAAGGCTACGATACACCTTATTCAGGAAGTTACAGACAACGGCAGTCCGGCTCTGACGTCATACCGTAGGATAGTCGTCAGGGTGAAATGAGCAGCGTGGTGTCTGGCGTTACTGATGAGGTAAAACTATTTTCTTTAAAAACTCATCACTCGTCACATTCGCATATAATGCGCTGGCTGTCAGTGATTTGAATCGTGATGAGTTGATTTCTCAACTCATCACACAATAATGTCAGGGCGTGGCGTGACGAGTTGAGAAGTCAACTCGTCACAGTATATCCTGCTGATATTCAGAATGTTACGCAGGAATGTGACGAGTGATGAGTTTTTAAAGAAAATATTTTCTGCCTACAGTGTGCCGATGTATATTCGTATTGCATGCCCTAATGCTGTCTTTTGTATTATGAAAGGTGTCCTTTTGCCGTGTGAAAGACGGCATATTGCAATGCAAAAGGTCGTCTTTCACACGGCAAAATGCCGCATCTGTCCGGATGAACGGTAAGGAATTATACGGCAAGAGCACGCCTCACATAAAGTCGGGAGGTGTGCTCTTGCATTATTATCTAGATTGTAGATATATCGTTTTCAGTATGTTATGCATCGGCCATGGTGCCTGTTGCTGTTTGCTTTTATAGAATATAGGTTTATCATTCAATGTCTATGACCTGGAATTTCTTGTTGAACGTTATCTCTATGCGGTTCGACAGGTCTATTTCGTATTCCTTGGCGTCTCTTTCAATCTTAATTATTATGCATCCCGGATAGTTCTTCTTGACATACGAACTTATTTGCGGCGGAACTATGCTTGCCGGCACGGCCGAGCGCTTGCAGCTTATTTCGGTCCAGTTGCCGTTGCTGTCAAACTCTATTTTCTCACCGTTGGTGAAGATAACGGTATATTCTTTTGAGAAGAATCCCGATTCCACTTTCGCCAAGGCCACCTTCTTGTTGCTGAAGTGCCTGCTGAGCAGCTGCTGTGCATTATGCGGCATCTGGCTTACACTGATAGGTTTCTCGTTGCCGGCCGCGGCATTTAGTGTTACGGCCAGGAGCAATGTTATCATCATTGCAGCTTTTTTGATGTAATCTTTCATAATGTATTCTGCGGTTTTTGTTAAGTTACAGTCTGTCATATAGAGATTATCCGGCTTGTCCCGGATGGTTGCCTCTGCCCGTTTTTCGCATTGCCGTCTGCTGTTTTGTTGCCTTTCCTTTTTATGTCATATGTCTGTTTGTCCGTTTTGACGCAGGCGTAGCTGGCTACGTCAACGCAAAATGGTCAAACAGACTGCGGCAAATACACAAAGTGTAATATATCAGTCGGCATACGCCTGCGGGCTTGCCCGGCGCAGCCTTACGGCTTACTTGGGGCAAAGCTGGCAGACATGTGCCTTGCGTTGTTGCTGTGGCTCTGTCTGTCAGCTTTTTGCAGTTCTGACGCCTTCTGGCTGCTATAGCGCCGGCTTTGTCATTGCAGGCATCAGATGCTTTATTGTCATGTCAGTTTTATTTAGTCGATGTCTATGACAACGAAGTTCTTGTTGAAGGTTATCTCCATGCCGTTGGCCAGATTAACCTCATATTCGTTGTTGCCCTTTTCAAGCTTCAGCACCTTTACTCCCGGATAGTTGGATTTCAGGTAGCTTGCTATTTTTGCGGGGATGAGCTTTGCCGGCACGGCTGAGAGCTTGCAGTCAATCTCTTTCCAGTTGCCTTTCTTGTCAAACTCCACCTTCTCGCCGCTTGTGAACACCACCTCGTAGTTCTTGTCTAGCAGTCCTGTCTCCTGCTTTGCCATTGCCACCTTCTTGCCTGCGAAGTGACTCTTTATCACCTGCTGCGAAACAGCCGGAAGCTGACTTACTGCTATTGGCTTGTCGTTGTCGGCAACAGCTTTAACCTGGAACGCTATCATGCAAACTAATGCAACTACACATGTCTGGATAATTCTTTTCATAATCTTCTTTTTTTAGGGTTTGTAATCATTGTTTGTTCTTTTGTTTGATGCAAAGATGCAAGGGGTTTCTGAAAAGAATCTGAAAAAACGGTTCGGAATCAGGTTTTTAACTAATTTTTGCTTTTCCTTATTTCGAACGCATGTTTTCCGTTGCTGAAGCTGTAGGTTATCTCCATGCCGTACTGCGAGCAGATGGCTTTCACGATGGCAAGTCCCAGTCCGGTTGACGATTTCTTGCCGGCTGAATGATAGAAGCGTTCAAATATCTTGTCGCTGTCAAGCCGCTCGGGCTGTCCGGTGTTCTCTATTCTTATGTGTGAGCTGTCCGATGTGATGTTTATCTCGCCCCCTTCTATGTTATGCACAAAGGCATTCTTCACGAGGTTGGTCATCAGCACGTTGGCCAGCTGCTCGTCCATGTCTGCCACGGGAGCCTCTTCGCACATGTTGCTGACGGTTATCTTCATGCGCGAGTATACCGGTTTCAGATTGTTTACGGCATGCGCCGTAACCTCCTTAAGGCTTACAGGTCCGTGAGCGGCAAACTGTCCGTTGTCTATCTTGCACAGAAGCAGCAGCGAGCGGTTGGTCTCCGTCAGCTCTTTCAGCGTGTGCAGCGTCTTTATTATCTCTGCCATCTGGTTCTCCGTAAGTCCTTCTTCGTCGAGCAGCATCTCGAGCCTGTTGCGGCATACGGCTAGCGGTGTCTGCATCTCGTGCGACGCGTTGGCTATGAAGAGCTTCTGCTGTTCATATTGCTTCTCGTTTCGCTCAATGCTCCTCATCACCGTTTCGTTGAGCTTTCTGAATTCGGTTATCCTCGTGTCGTTCTCCAGCGGCTTTATGTTCTTGCCGAGCTTATACGTGTCGAGCCATCCGAAGAGCCTTTTCAGCGGTTTCATGCTGTGCCTGATGGTCCATAGGTTGACGATTATCATGCCCGTGAGCAGACCGAAATACAGCACCACAAGCCAGATGAATATCGAGTTCTTCAGGTTCTGTTTGTCTATCGTTGGCGTGAACACCGTAAGCTCATGATACTTGTCGTCGTTCGACTTGAAGATATACGTTACGGCCCTTGTCTGTTCAAACTTGTTGTCGTTGGGCACATACGTCTCCATGTCGCGGTATCTTATGTGCGAGTGGCTCTCGGCATACTCGTCCGACACGGTGTGTATATAGTAGTTGTTGCCTGCGCCGTTGTGGGTGTCGGGCAGGGGCACTCCTGCCAGATAGTCGGTAATGAGCGCTTCGGCATAGCTCGTCAGGCTGTCGTCGGTCTTGTTGTTGATTTCTTTTATTATCGCAAAATAGAAGCCTACGGCCCACAGGGCAATGCCTATGGCCTTTAGCACCGACAGTCTGAAGGTTAGGACATTCTGCAGCTTCATACCTTAATGAGCTTATACCCGAAACCGTATATAGTCTTTATCTCGATGTCGGCGCCTGCCGTCTTCAGCTTTTTGCGCAGGTTTTTTATCTGTGCATATATGAAGTCGAAGTTGTCGGCCTGGTCGATGTCGTCGCCCCACACGCCTTCGGCCAGCGTCTGCTTCTCTATCAGGCGGTTTGCCCGGTTGACAAGATAGTGAAGGATTTCATATTCCTTTCGTCCGAGGTCGATGTCCTGTCCGTTCACCTCCACCTTGAACGTGTCGGGATGGATGGTCACGTTGCCGAACTTTATGTTGTTCTCGCCGTTCTGTGTGTGGCGTCTCATCACGCTCCTGATGCGTGCGTGCAGCTCAGCCAGATGGAAGGGCTTAGCCAGATAGTCGTCGGCGCCGAGTTCGAGTCCGGCCACCTTGTCGTCGATAGAATCCTTTGCCGATATTATGATGACGTTCTTGCGCTTGCCGCGTTCTGCCAGTTCTCTCATCAGGTTAAGGCCGTTGCCGTCAGGCAGCATAATGTCCAGCAGTATGCAGTCGTATTCATAAATAAACAGCTTGGTGTGAGCCGTAGCGTAGTCGGGGGCTGTCTCCACCACGTAGCGCTCTTTTTCGAGCGAGCGTACAATGATGTCTCTCAGGTCGGCGTTGTCTTCTATTACGAGTATCTTCATTTCCTTTAAATATAAGTTTTATGCCAGGGGCATTTAATGAACGTCGGGCGGCATCTGCCGACGCCGCCCGAAGGTTTGTTATTGTTATTTTTCAATACGTATTCTGGCGTCTACTGCCGTAACGTTGTCTTCGTCGGCCAGCAGCGGGTTGATGTCGAGCTCCTTTATTTCGGTGGTAAACCTCAGAAGTGTTGACAGGCGCACGATAATCTCTGCATACTTCTGCTCGTTGAGACCCTTCTGTCCGCGCGTACCCTTTATTATCTTGTATGCGCGCAGAGAGCGTATCATTGAGTAGGCCTCGTCGTAAGACAGAGGAGCAAGTCCGCTTGAAACGTCCTTCAGCACCTCGACGAATATGCCGCCGAGTCCGCACAATACGATGTGGCCGAAGCGCGGTTCGTATTTGGCTCCGATAAACAGCTCCTTGCCTTTGATCATCTTCTGCACCATGATGGCCTTCGCACCCTCAATCTTCATCATGCGGTCGAACTCCATTTCGAGATGTTCCGCACTCATTATGTTGAGCGCAACGCCGCCCACGTCGCTCTTGTGTACAGGGCCTACGACCTTTGCCACTACCGGATAGCCTACCTTGTCGGCAAATGCAGTAAGTTCGCCTTTAGAGTCGCTCACCATTTCGGGCACCATAGGGATGCCTGCGCACTCGAATATCTGATGCACCAGTTCGGGGGCTATGTATCCGTCTTCTTTGATGCCTGCAATAATCTCTCTTATCCTCGGGATGTCAACGCCGAAGAGTTCTATCTCGGGTGATGCCGGCTTTGGCGTCTTCATAATCTGCGTGAGGGCTGTTGCGAGCGTAACCTCGTCGCTGAAGTTTACGTGTCCCTTCTTCAGGAACTCTGCCACTTCCGGTCCTGCTGTGTGCAGACAAGGCAGGATGGGGAATATAGGCTTCTTGCACTCCAGAATCTTCTTGTGCAGCACGTCGTAAGCCTCATACAGCTGAACGAGGCCCGGTGTGCCGAAGATTACGAATATGGCGTCGATGTCCTTAAACTTGTTTTCGCAGTAGTCGATGGCTATGCCCAGATGCTCGGGTGTTCCGGTTGCAAGGATGTCTATGGGGTTAGCCACTGATGCTCCGGGGAAGAGCAGGCTCTTCAGCTCGTCGGCGTCGGGACCTTCAATCTTCGGAACGTTGAGTCCGCCTTTAGACAGCGCGTCGGTAAGCATCACGCCGGGGCCTCCTGCGTGGGTTACGATGGCAAAGTTGCGGCCTGTGAGCGGCGGAAGTGTGAAGATACAGCCCACGGTTGTGAGTTCCTCTCTTGAGAAACAGCGCACGATGCCCGCCTTGCGGAACAGAGCCTCTACGGCTGAGTCGCTGCTGGCAATGGCTCCTGTGTGCGATGATGCGGCACGGCTTCCGCTCTCGCTGCTGCCGGCCTTGATGGCTGCTATGCGGCATCCCTTGCGTATGAGCGATGAGGCGTGGAAGAGAAGCTTGTCTGGATTGCTCACGTTCTCGATGTAGAGCAGCTTGACGTGTGAGTCTTTTTCCGGGTCGAAGTTCTCGTCCATGTATTGCAGCACGTCCTCGATGCCGATCTGCTTGCCGTTGCCGATGCTCCATACAGAGTTGAACGGCAGGCCCTTTGTTACGGCCGACTCGAGGATAAACACTGCCGTTGCGCCCGAACCGCTGATGAAGTCGACGCCTTTTTCGTGCAGTGTAGGTATTGGTTTGGTGAACACGCTGTGATGCCATGAGTTGAGCAGACCGATACAGTTAGGTCCTATGAGTGCTGCTCCGTGGCGTTCGCAGGTGTCGAGTATGTGTTGTTCGAGCTTTGCTCCCTCTTTTGTCTCCTCGCCGAAGCCTGCAGATATTATTATGAAGGCCTTTACGCCTTTGTCTTCAGCCAGGCGGTCTACTGTTTCGGGGCACATGTGCGATGGTATTACGAGAATAGCCAGGTCGGTGGGCGGCAGTTCGCTTATGTCGTGAAATGCTTTTACGCCTTGCACTTCGTCTTCTTTCGGGTTGACAATGCGCAGAACGCCTTTGTAGCCTCCGTTGATAATGTTGCGCACGATGGCGCCTCCGGGTTTGTGAACGTTGTTTGAGCCGCCGATTACGACGATGCTCTCCGGGTGCAGAAGTTGTCGGTTAATCATGAGTTTTATGTTTAGGGTTAATAGGGTTTTGCCGCTTGCGCCCCCTTGCTGTAGCGGGGGCGTTGTAGCGGCTGTTATCTTTTATGTTATTTCTGTTCTCCGATAATCTGTTCGGCGTGGTTCTTCACCTTGATCTCCTTTGGCGAGATTATGCGCTCAATCACTCCGTTCTCGTCAATGATGAAGGTGGTGCGGAAGGTGCCCATATAGGTGCGGCCGTACATCTTCTTCTCGCCCCACACGCCAAACTGCTCGACGAGAGTCTTCTCTGTGTCGGCAATGAGGTGGAACGGCAGTTCGTTCTTTGCTATGAACTTAAGATGCTGCTTGCCGTCGTCCACGCTTGCGCCAATCACCTCGTAGCCGAGCTCCTTCAGCTTTGTGTAGTTGTCGCGCAGGTTGCACGCCTCGGTGGTGCATCCCGACGTAAGGTCTTTAGGATAGAAATATAGCACCAGCTTGCGGCCTTTGAAGTCGCTGAGCCTTATCTCATTGCCGTTTTCGTCGTGCCCGAGTATTTCGGGCGCCTTGTCTCCAATATTCATATCTCGCAGTGTTTAATTGTTTTGCTTTTATTGTGGCGGCTGACGCATCTGCGCTGTTGCCTGTTGCGCTGCAGAACGGCATCATGCCTGTGCGTGCAACCACATTGCAAATATACAATAAGAAAATGAGAAACTGCCTAAAATGAAAGGATAATATTTCTTAATACTTGTCAGCGCTGCTGCCTCAGATGTGGCGTGGCGGAGCTGTCTGTAGCCGTTATATGTGCCGTTTGGCTCTATTTGTCAGGATAAGTCTTGTCGTTACGGATAACTTTTGTTACCTTTACGGCCGATTAACAAACTAATTGAAATGAACAAATTTTTTTATTGTCTCTTGCTTTTATGGCGTGCATGGCGCCTGAGGCTTCGTGTCAGACTGTATTGAACGACAACACTGCCGTTAAGAGCGGATATGTGCGCCATCCGTGGGCAGGTAAAAGGGTGGGGTATATCGGCGACTCGATTACCGACCCGAAGAACAACAGCAATGATATCAGGCAGAAATATTGGGCATATCTGCAGCAGTGGCTCGGCATAACGCCTTATGTCTACGGCATAAGCGGCCGCCAGTGGGACGACGTTCCGCGTCAGGCAGAGAAACTCAGCAAGGAACATGGCAACGAGGTTGACGCCGTAGTGGTGTTCATGGGTACAAACGACTTCAACGCCGGAGTGCCCGTCGGCGAGTGGTATGTTGAAACTGAAGACACCGTTACTGCTGCCGTGCATGGCAAGAAACAGGTGTATAAACGCAAAAAACGCACTCCGGTGATGACCGGCGACACCTTTAAGGGCCGCATAAACATAGGCATAAGCAAGCTGAAGACGCTTTTCCCCGACAAGCAGATTGTGCTGCTGACACCCCTGCACAGGGCTTACGCCACATTCGGCGACACCAACATACAGCCCGACGAGAGCTGGCAGAACATCTGCGGAGAGTATTTCGACGCTTATGTTGAGGCTGTAAAGGAAGCCGGAAACGTGTGGGGCGTACCTGTGATTGACCTCAATTCGGTCAGCGGACTTAACCCGATGGTTGAGGCTCAGCTGCCTTATTTCCACGACAAGGCCACCGACCGCCTGCATCCTTCAACCGAAGGGCAGGAGCGCATGGCGGCAACGCTGATGTATCAGTTGCTTGCTCTTCCTGTCAAATAGCATCTTCTGCTGTGTCGGCATACCGTTGTTGTTATGCTGCCAGCAGTAAAATGATAAGTAAAAATATGTTAACGCAAGTGCTTTTGCGTTAACATATTTATCTCACTTTTTGCAATCTTACGGCCGAAATGCCGTTTCCGTATGAAAAACTCGCATTTTTTCGATTGTTTTAGTATGTTGCTGATAATCAGAGGTTTATGTCTGATTGTGATTTAAAAGTTCTTTTTCTGTATCCCGTAAATACTCCAGAAAGGCCATAAATCATTGCTTTTTACACTTAAAACAACTGTTTTTTGTCATGCAAAAGGCCATGTTTTGCGCTCCAATATACAGCATTTCGCATCCTGAAAGCATAGCTTTTGCATCCTGTTTACATGTTTCTTGCCTTGCAGAGGCTTCGTTTGCATGATAAAACGGCATATCTGCGCTGACGTTATTCCTATAATGCCGGCTTCCGGCGTGTTAAAATTGCGCTGCTTAAAACTTCTGTATTGGTAAATAAAGTTAATTTATCAGTGCCCAATGCGTAATCTTCGACAATAATCAGGTTTTAGTTTTTGAAAGTTAAACGGCAAAAAACATTAAATCGTTTTGTCAGCTACGATTAATTAGTTACCTTTGTAGAAATATAGGAAACATCGGCGCCAGACGCCGCAGCAGGGGCACAAAGCATGCATCATGCAGCCCTGCGGACGTTGATGCCGTGTTGTATTAAGAATAAAAACTTTGTTGATTATGAGAAAAACCGCTTTCCTTTTACTTACGGCTTTTATGCTGGTGCCGGCTGCAATGTTTGGCGACAGCTATTCGAAATTATGGAAACAGGTAGACGAGGCAGCCAATAAGGACCTGCCGAAGACACAGATACAACTGCTGCAGACCATTGCCGACAAGGCTGAGGCCGGCGGCGACTATGGCCATCTGCTTAAGGCAGAGACGTGCATGGCGTCGGTTTGGTATTCTATCTCGCCCGACTCGCTTCCTTCAAGGCTTGCTCGGCTTGAAGACAAGGCCGAAGCATGCAGCAAGTCAGACGGTGCTCTGTCGGCTGTCTATTATGCGGCGCTGGGCAAGATATACAGTTCTTATCGCAATTTTAGTCCGTATGCCGCTGTCGGAATAGACAATTCGGCCAAGGCTGCCGAGTTTTTCCGCAAGTCGCTGGCCGACCCTGCGTTGCTCGCATCAAAGAAGGCACTCTGCTATGAGCCGTTTGTCGTAAAGGGACGCGACGGCAAATACTTCAACGACGACCTTCTGAGTCTTATCGGATATACGGCAGAAGACTATGCCACAATGCATTCTTACTATGCAACCACGCAGAACCGCACAGCCACGTTGCTGACGGCCCTGGCTATGGTCAGGCAGAACAATCAGCGCAACGGCGGCATCTATTTCCGCGAATTAAAGAAGTCGCGCTATGCCGTGTCGCTCGATTCGCTCATAAACATCTATTCTGACCTCAATGCTTGTGGCGAAGTGGCCGTTGAACGCTATAATTTTATGCAGAACTGCAATGACGTTAACGCCGACGACCTGGTGGCTTACATCAATAACGCCGTTAACCGCTGGGGCGAATGGCCGCGTATGAACGTGCTGCGCAACGAACTTAAAAGGCTGACAAATCCGCAGTTTGTAATCAGTCTCACCAATAATGTGGTGTTGCCTTACAAGCGCAACGTCATAAAAATGAATCTGCGTAATGTCAGTGAGATAAAGGTTAAGGTGGCGCGTCTGGCCGTTGACGGCGACACAGAGCTTAATCCTTCGCAGGATGACGGATATAAGGAACTTCGCAAGAAGATTGTTCCGCTGACAGAGAACGTGCAGACGAAGCGCTATCCCGGTCAGCCTGAATACAAGATAATCAAAGACTCGATCGTGCTTGCCGGCATGCCGGTAGGCGTTTATATGGTTGAAGTTTCTTCAGACAATAAGAATCTTGAGCCGCAGAGGCGCCTGCTGTATGTAACAGACATGTTCGTGGTGCATCATCAGCTGCCCGGCAACAAGCTGCGCCTCGCAGCTCTTAGTGCTACAACCGGCCAGCCTATGCCCGGCGCAACCATCGTCGTGCAGACAAACGGCAAGAAGATGCATACTCTTACATGCAATGATAAGGGCGAAGCCGTGTTCAGTATGGGCGGCGACGGCATCAGAATGCTGCGCGCTTACACAGAGAGAGACAAGGCGGCGCCTATGCTTGGCACATGGAGCAGCTTCTCTTATTATGCCCAGAAGGGCGACCGCGACGTGCTGAACATCTTCACAGACCGTAAGATTTACCGTCCGGGACAGACTGTTCATGTGGCAGCCGTGGCATATAACACTCAGAAAGGCATGGAAAGCAAGGTCGTTGCAGGCAAGTCATTCAAGCTCACCATGAGAGACGCTAACTATAAGGTGGTGAGCGAGGCCACTGTAACCACCGACGAATATGGTACGGCCAGCACCGACTTTGCACTGCCTTTGGGCGGACTTACGGGCCGCTACACCATACAGGGCGACTTCGGCATCAATGCTTCTGTAAACATCACGGTGGAAGAATACAAGCGTCCTACATTCCAGGTTGAGTTCCCCAAGATCAACCAGAGATATCAGAGTGGCGACACGCTTGTGGTTACGGCTCATGCAAAAACATATGCCGGCGTGCCGGTTCAGGGCGCAAAGGTCAGCTACACGGTTAAGCGCAGCCAGTCGCTGTGGTGGCGCTATTATGCATCGGCTTACACTAACGGTTCCGGAACCGACGTGCTCGTAAAGGGCGAGGCCGTTACCGATGCTGACGGAGCCTTCAAGATAGAGATGCCTATGGTGCTCCCCGCATGGGCAGATACCGACGGCGGCATTGACGAACGCACGTTCAACAGCATTGCACGCTTCTATACAATAACCGCTGATGCCGAAGTTACCGACCAGGCAGGCGAGACTCGCAGCGGACAGCTGGCGCTGCCTTTGGGCAATAAGCCCGCCGCGCTGAGCACCACTTTGCCCGGACGCATACTCCGCGACAGTCTGAAGACAATAAAGTTTGTATACAAGAATATGGCCGGTGTTGACATCGACGACAACGTTAGATATTACATCGACGGCTCGTTCAATGCCTTCAAGGCGAGAACCAACCGCGACGAGAGCATCACATGGAACACGGCTTCGCAGCTAAAGTCTGGCCGCCATAAGCTCGTGGCTATCTGCGGCACAGACACGCTGAAGCAGGATTTCGTCGTGTTCAGCCTCGACGACACTAAGCCTTGCGTTGAAACACACGACTGGTTCTATCTTTCAGACACCAAGTTCCCGTCAGACGGCAGTCCGGTTTATCTGCAGGTAGGCTCGTCTGATGCCGACACACATATCCTTTACACCGTCATTTCAGGCGATAAGGTAATTGCCGACGGCGCAACAGACCTTAGCAACCAGCTGTCAACACGCGCTCTGACATATAAGGAAGAGTATGGCGACGGCCTGAAGATAAACCTCGTATGGGTGAAAGACGGCAAGGACTATAATCACAGCGTGTATATCACACGTCCTGTTCCCGACAGACGACTGATGCTGAAGTGGACCACTTTCCGCGACAGACTTACTCCGGGGCAGAGCGAAGAGTGGACGCTCAACATAACAAGACCCGACGGCACTGCTGCCAAGGCACAGCTCATGGCTACGCTTTATGACAGCTCGCTCAACCAGATAACTCCGTTCAGCTGGTGGTTCTACAATGACATGGCCATCAGTGAGCCTTACACTCAGTGGCGTTCTGTATATCAGAATGGTCTGCACTTCTCAAGTGCGGCCGACATCAAGCTGCTCGATGTTGACGACTTCGATATGAACAGGTTTGACATTGATAATTTCTTCGTGTCGAATATAATGTTGAGAGGCTATGGGGCTAATGGAGGTCTGAGACTAAGTCTTGCCGGCAGCGCAGTTAAGAAGCAGGCTGTGGCTTCCGATTCAGCCATGTCGGCCGGCGAGAGCGAATCTGCTTCAGTTAAGAGCAAGGAAGAGCTTGCAGAGCCTCCTGTAACAGCCGACAACGGTTCTGCTCAGGGCCGTTCTGCAGACAACGTTCAGTTGCGCGAGAACCTTAACGAGACGGCGTTCTTCTATCCCGCACTTCAGTCAGACGACAAAGGCAACGTGAGCGTTAAGTTTACTCTGCCCGAAAGCATAACAACATGGAAGTTTATGGGACTTGCTCACGACAAGGACGTAAACTTCGGACTTATCGAGAGCGAAACCGTTGCGCGCAAGACCGTTATGGTGCAGCCCAACATGCCGCGCTTTGTACGTGTAGGCGACCGTGCTTCGATAGCAGCAAGAATATTCAACACTTCAGAGAAGAGTGCAGAGGGTACGGCTGTTATGCAGCTCGTAGATCCTGAGACAGACAAAACGGTGTTTGAGCAGAAAAAGTCGTTCAAGGTTGCTGCCGGACAGACAACAGCCGTATCGTTCGAATATTGCCCTGACGCCAACAGTTCAATGCTTGTGTGCAAGATATTTGCAAACGGACGCAACTTCAGCGACGGCGAGCAGCACTATCTTCCGGTGCTGGCAGACGAGGAACTCGTAACCAACACTGTTCCGTTCACACAGACGCAGCCCGGCCAGAAGACGATAGACCTTGGCAACCTGTTCGCTAAGGGCGGCAGAAACAACAAGCTGACTGTTGAATACACCAACAATCCTGCATGGCTCGTACTTCAGGCTTTGCCTTATATAGGCACCGCGAGCGACAACAATGCCATAAGTCTTGCCACGGCATATTATGCCAACAGCATAAGCAACTACATCCTGAAGAACGCTCCGCAGGCTAAGACAACGTTCGAACAGTGGAAGCGTGAGGCAGAACAGACAAGTCTGTTGAGCAGTCTGGAGAAGAATCAGGAACTTAAGGACATCGTGCTCAACGAGACACCTTGGGTGGCAGATGCCGACAATGAGGCTGAGCAGAAACGACTCCTTGCCAACTATTTCGACAGCTCTTCGCTCAACAACAACATTAGCTTGATGCTCGGCAAACTGCAAAAGCTGCAGAATCAGGCCGACGGCTCTTGGTCGTGGTGGCAGGGAATGCCTTACGGCTCGCCGTCGCTGACGGCAAGCATTGCTGAGCTGCTTACCCGTCTGAACACAATGATAGGCGTTCAGAACGAGACAAAAGGCATGCTCGACAAGGCAATGACTTATCTCGGACGCGTCGTTGTGGATGAAGTTGAGAAGATAAAGGAGGCCGAAAAGAAAGGCAACGCATACGGAATACGCGACTACTCGGCACTGCAGTATCTGTATATCTGTGCCCTTGGCGACAGACAACTTACGTCGGCAGAACGTTCTGCGGCAGACTATCTGCTCGGATATCTTAAGACAAAGAACACTTCACTTAACCTTTACGGCAAGGCCCTCATGGCTGTTGTATTGTCAAAGAACGGCAAGAGCAAGCTCGCAGGTGAATACCTGAAGAGTCTTGAGGAATATTCGGTTAAGACAGAGACTATGGGCCGCTACTACGACTCGCCGCGCGCAGGCTACAACTGGTTTGATTACCGCATACCTACACAGGTTGCAGCAATAGAGGCAATGAAGCTTGTTGACGCCAATGGCTATTCGGCAGAAATCGACGAGATGAGACAATGGCTGCTGCAGCAGAAGAGAGTGCAGGGCTGGAACACACCGGTCAACAGCGCAAATGCCGTTTATGCATTCTTAAGCGACAACATGTCGGTGCTCAACAAGGGCGAGAAGGCAGAGATAACGCTCGACGGCAAGAAGCTCGACATGTCGCCTGCCACCGCAGGTCTGGGTTACGTCAAGTCGGCAACAAGCGTTGCCAACCCCGGCAAGCTGACCGTAAGCAAGACATCAGAAGGCACATCATGGGGCGCCGTTTATGCTCAGTCAGTATGCAAGGTTTCTGATATAGACGCCGCTTCATCGGGCTTCAAGGTTACAAGAGAAATACTTTCTGCCGACGGCACTACGCCCGCAAGTCTGAAAGTAGGCTCACGCATCAAGGTGCGCATAACCATAGTAGCCGACCGCGATTACGACTTTGTTCAGGTGAGCGACAAGCGTGCCGCCTGCATGGAGCCGCTCAGACAGCTCAGCGGATACGCCGGCGGATATTACTGCACGCCGAAAGACAACGTTACGAACTATTATTTCGACCGTTTCAGCAAGGGAACGCACGTTATAGAGACAGAATATTATGTTGACCGTGAAGGCACTTACGAGACAGGTACATGCACCGTGCAGTGTGCTTACTCGCCTGAATATTCAGGACGCGCAGTGTCTAAGGTTATTGTTATTGAATGATTGAAAGAGAATTGAATTATGAAAAGAAAAATAATACTGACAGCCCTGGTTGCCGCCTTTGCCTTCGACATGGCGGCACAGCGCATATCTGCCAAGCACGAGGTTATCGACTGCGGAAGCGTTCTTTATGAACAGCCCGTCACGGCGAAGTTTGAATTGCGCAACAAGGGCAACGAACTGATAATCGACACAGTTAGGACGAGTTGCGGATGTGCCATTGCGAGCTATCCGCGCGGCAGCATCATGAAGGGCGACAACTTTACGGTTGAGGTTACTTATGATGCACGTCAGCTCGGACATTTTGAAAAGGAAGTGGCCGTTTACAGCAATGCATCCGACAAGCCCTTCTATCTGAAGATGAAGGGAGTGGTGGTTGACAAGCTTATCGACTTCACCGGAAAGTATGACTACACTATCGGCAGCGTGAGGACAGACAACAACAACATCGAGTTTGATGATGTCAACGTGGGCGACATGCCTATACAGAAGATACACATCATCAACAGCGGCTCTGAGAGCGTCAGTCCGGTTGTGATGCACCTGCCTGATTACCTTACGGCGTCAGTGTCGCCTACAACCATTGCTCCTGGACACACCGGCGTGGCAACGATAACGCTCAACTCGCTGAAGCTGCGTGATTACGGACTTACGCAGTCGTCGGTATATCTCGGAATGTATCCCGGCGACAAGGTCAGCGCCGACAAGGAAATATCGGTTTCGGCCGTTCTGCTCCCCGGATTCAGAAACATGTCGGAGACACAGAAGCACAATGCGCCGGTGATAAAGCTGTCGTCAGAGACTCTCGACCTCGGCACGTTCGGCGACAAGGACGACAAGAGCGGAACGATAATCATTGAAAATAACGGAAAGAGCAGGCTCGACATACGTTCAATGCAGATGTTCACAACAGGTCTGAAGGTGAAGCTGAACAAGTCGAAGCTGCGTCCGGGCGAATCGGCAAAACTGAAGATCACGGCTTACAAGAAGCAGCTGAAGAGCGCAAGGAGCAAGCCGCGTGTGCTGATGATAACCAACGACCCGGCAAAACCAAAGGTTGTTATACATGTAAAAGTGAAATAATATTGTTATGGAACATCCAGAAAACAGCAGTGAGTATAAGGGGCTTACGGTTAATTCCGGAGTAGAGCAGCCTTCAACAGTGAATCCATATCTTAACCGCGCACGCTACAGGCGCCGTGAGTATACAGTGGGCGAGATGGTGGAAGGCATCCTTAAAGGCAACGTTACGGTGCTAAGCCAGGCCGTTACGCTGATAGAGAGTGTTAATCCCGACCACCAGCAGAAGGCTCAGGAGGTTATCGAGAAGTGCCTGCCCTACAGCGGCAAGTCGCTGCGCATAGGCATCAGCGGTGTGCCGGGTGCCGGAAAGAGTACCTCTATCGACCAGTTTGGCGTGCATGTGCTCGACCGTTTTGGCGGCAAGCTGGCCGTCCTGGCCATCGACCCCAGTTCTGAACGCTCCAAGGGAAGTATTCTTGGCGACAAGACCCGTATGGAAAAACTCTCTTTGCGTGAAGAAGCCTTCATACGTCCCAGTCCTACGGCAGGCTCGCTGGGAGGCGTGGCGCGCAAGACCCGTGAGACTATCATACTGTGTGAGGCTGCCGGATACGACAAAATATTTGTCGAGACGGTGGGCGTAGGGCAGAGCGAGACGGCATGTCACTCTATGGTTGACTTCTTCCTGCTCATTCAGCTGGCCGGCACGGGCGACGAGCTTCAGGGCATAAAGCGAGGCATCATGGAGATAGCCGACGGCATAGTTATCAACAAGTGCGACGGCAACAATGTGGATAAGTGCCACATTGCCGCCACCAACTTCCGCAACGCCCTGCATTTCTTCCCGCCATCAGACAGCGGCTGGCAGCCCAAGGTGCTCTGCTACAGCGGCTTCTACGGCACAGGCGTAAAGGAAGTGTGGGACATGGTTTATCAGTATGTCGATTTTGTTAAGCACAACGGCTACTTCAATTACCGCCGTAACGAGCAGAGCAAATATTGGATGTATGAAACCATAAACGAGCATCTGCGCGGCAGCTTCTATAACAATCCGCTCATACAGCAGAAACTGAAGGCGTCAGAAGACTCGGTGCTGGCCGGAACAAAGACGAGCTTCGTGGCAGCAAAAGAGCTGCTCGACACATATTTTGGCACAGAAAGACCGTAAGGCTTATGCCGGGACAGGCAAATATAGAGCTATAGGAATATATTATTACGGTCAGAATGCCTGTTTGTTTTTATTCATGACCGGCTCAGTCCGGTCATGAATTATCCCAAATCGTTATTATGATTAGGCTCTGATTTTTGCTTTATATTGAGTTGATTTACATTAATTGTTTTGCTGGTATAGCTGACTATTCAAGAAAAATTTAACGGAAATCTGCTGATAGAAACAAAAAGACAGGCTGAAAGCATGAATGCACAAGAAAGATAATGCAATGTGCGCTCTAATGACGGTTTGGGATTGTTTTATAAGAAACATCAAGAAGATGGTACAGATAGAAATCGATGACGGCAGCGGATTCTGCTTCGGGGTTACCACTGCCATAAGAAAGGCCGAAGAAGAGCTTGCGGCCGGAAAGACATTATACTGCCTGGGCGACATTGTGCACAACGGAATGGAGTGTGAACGCCTGCGCAGCATGGGACTTATAACCATTAACCACGACGAGCTGAAGGCTCTTCACGACGTGAAGGTGCTGCTGCGTGCCCACGGCGAACCGCCCGAGACTTACGAGATAGCGCGCCGCAACAACATCGAGATAATAGACGCCACATGCCCCGTGGTGCTGCAGCTGCAGCGGCGCATCAAGCGCGAATACGACTCTAATCCGGATGCGCAGATCGTAATATTCGGCAAGCCGGGCCACGCCGAGGTGCTCGGACTTGTAGGACAGACCAACAGCAAGGCCATCGTCATAGCCGGAATAGACGATGCCAAGGCGCTCGACTTCAACCGCGACATATATCTATATTCGCAGACAACGAAGTCGCTCGACGAGTTTCACCGCATAATCGACTATATCCAGGAGCACATCTCGCCTGAAGCCACGTTCAGGAGCTTCGACACGATATGCCGTCAGGTGGCCAACCGCATGCCAAACATCAGTTCGTTTGCCAAGCGCCACGACCTCATTCTCTTTGTCTGCGGCCGCAAGAGCAGCAACGGCAAGGTGCTCTTCAACGAGTGCAGGAGCGTCAATCCCAACAGTCATCTTATTGAAGGCCCCGACGAGATTAAGCGCGAATGGATTGAAGGCATCGACACGATAGGCATTTGCGGAGCCACGAGTACGCCCAAATGGCTCATGGAGAGGTGCCGCGACAGAATAATTAACGGCATTTAGCAGTGCCGGTAAATACGGAAATGCCCGGCAGTCGTCATACTGTTTATCATAATGGCGGCTGAAACAGAATATATTTTTGTTAAAAACTCATCACTCGTCACATTCTGTTTCAATACGTTGAATGTCAGAATGTTACAATGTGATGAGTTGATGCTGCAACTCATCACATTCTGCTTTCATCCAGGTTGAGCAGGTTTAATGGAAATAAAAACAGTATATGAATATAAATATGAAAGATTTTGTAAAAAATGATATTGCATATTTACCGGGAGCATTTTTGTCATTATGGCTAGTATGCACATTTCCTGTAAAAATGACGGCTCAAACTTCAGACAGCATACGCACAAAAGAAATTGACGAAGTGGTGGTCAAGGCCAAGATGCAGCACACCAATGCCATGTCGTCAACATACATTCCGACGATGAAGCAGAGGCAGTCAGCGCAAAATGCGATAGACCTTCTACAACAGCTCGCACTGCCTCAGATCAACATTAATCTGATGGACAATGCCGTAACTACCACAAGCGGGCAGAGTGTGGCTATATATATCAACTATATTCCGGCGTCGGCCGAAGAGATGGAAGGCATCTTGACTTCAGATGTACGCAGAGTTGAATATCTTGACTTTCCCGCAGATCCGCGTTTTCAGGGAAGTGAGCATGTCGTTAATTTCATAGTACAGAAATATGAATACGGAGGTTATACCAAGGCCACTCTGAATGAAAATTTCCTTACCGGCAGGCTTTCAAACCGGGCTTCGGTATATTCAAAGTTTGTGTATAAACGCATGACATACGATTTATATGCCGGTACCTCCAACCACGACATTAATCATTACGGCAATTCTGTTGAGGGTATTTACTGTATTGAGGATGAAAATGGTCAGGCTTTTCAGACAACAAGAAACGAGGCGTTGGACTATTCACGTTTCAAGTATAACCAGTATCCTGTTTCTTTCCGTGCAGTTTACGATACCGACAAAATGCAGATAGCCAACACCATAGGTTTTAATTTTGACCAGTCGGCGATGGCCCGGACCGGCGGAACATTGTCGTTTGTTCCTCAGAATAATGCAGACTATTCTTATTTGAAGAACGAACCCTACGTGAGCCGTTATTTCGTATGGTCGGGAAATTATTATTTTATCCTGCCACACAATTTTCATGTCAGCGTGTCTCCCGGCATAAATTACGGCCATACCAATTATTCATACAACTATCAGGCATCGTTGCCGGGCAGTGAGGCCATAGCGAACAATTCAAAAGAAGACGTATGGCAGTTTCGCGGCAGTGCAACGCTTTTCAAGAAATTTACCGACAGCCATACGGCTTTCTTCCGCGCCTGGTTTGGCTCCACGTCCAATCAGGTAAGCTATTTCGGCACATCTCCTTATGACAATGATTTTTCTGATACCTATTCAGGTGCCGCCCTCGGCTATAAGTTTCTGAATAAGGTGTGGAATATAAGTGCCGACGCAGCCTTTCAGTGGGAAAGGAATAAAATAAACGACCTTTCTGTTGCTGAAATTTATCCGTTGATCAATCTGTCAGTAGGCTTCTCTCCCTCGCGTAAACACTCGTTCCGCACATATTTTCATTTCGGCGCAAACTATCCGGGCGCAAGCGAAAAGACACCTAATGTGCTTCAGCAAAACGAGCTGATGTATTATACCGGAAATCCCAATCTCGGACTTTCTAGGCAGGTTACATTCAATCTGTCGTACAACTGGATGCCAGTCAATGCTTTTTCGGCTTCGGCGTTTGTGCAGTATTTCGGCGAGTTCAATCTTTATGTGCCTGTTTATAAGCCATATAACGGCGGCACGGCCCTGCTGAGAACCTTTGAGACAGATTGCAACTATAACCGTACACAGATAGGCATGTCGTTTAATTATAAACTGCTTAACGGCAACCTTCAGTTGGCAGCCTCTCCTTCTGTGTCGTTATATCGCATGTCAGGACTATTCGACATCAGGCGTTCGCCGTTTTATTGCAGTGCCTCTGCAACATATTATCTTGGCAACTTCTATTTTCAGGCATCTTATCAGACAAAGAACCTCACTGTGCAGGGAAACCGGGGCGTGATATACGAAGACCGTGATTTTTATCAAATGCTTGCCGGATGGAGCCGTTCTGGTTGGAATATACGTGTCAGTGCGATGAATATGTTTCGCAACGACTGGCTGTGCTCAACCAGCAAACTGATGACTCCTCTTTATTCAGAGACGCAGTTCGTTAATGGCAACAATTTTCACCGGCGTCTAAACCTGTCTGTTACATATACGTTTGGATATGGCAAGAAGGTAAACCGTGGAAATGAGGTGGGCGAGCAATATGGAGCAGCATCTGCTATCATGAAATAATGTGCATACATTGTGAAGATGGAGCTATCCGTAGGTAAATCTGCTCGCATATATGTTACAAACACAAATTTTACGTGAAATTACAGCCGTGTGATGAGTTTAAACCGCAACTCATCACACTCTAAAATGTTGTTTTTCAGAAAGTTAAGACCTGATGTGACGAGTGATGAGTTTCTGATAAAATTATTTTTAGTTTGATCTTTCGCCATAGCCTTTTGCAAAAGGTATCCTTTTATGCTGCAAAAGGACACATATTGCATTGTAAAAGGTGCCCTTTTGCATCGCAATATGTGGCATATTATATTTAGGTATAAGTTACTTGCCCTTACGCTTCATCTTCAGTGCAATCTCCCTTGCCATGTGCTTTATGGCGTCTGCCGGATAATATAAGAGCATGCGCGGACCGGCATAGCGCATCACTTGGCGTATCTGCTCGCGCTTTTCGGGCTTGTAGCAGTGCACCTTGCACAGGCGGCATGTCGGCTTGTTGTCCTGAAACGGACAACGGGCAAGGCGCGACGAGGCATATTCAAGCAGTTCGCGGCATTGAGGACACAGCTCCCTGTTGCCCTCCTTATGGCGGCAATACAGGCGTATCATCAGTTCCACGGTGTGCAGCTCGTGGGCTGTTCGAGGGGTGAGTGGCATTGTTGGGGGATGGGGATTATGGGAGTAGTGGGAGTGATTGTAGTAATGGGACTAATGGAAAGTTATGGCGGCGGCACAACTGTGAGCCGCCGCCATGATTCTTCTGTGTATATTCCTTTTTTGGTGTTATCTTATCTTTATCTCGCAGTTGTCAAGGCTGTCAATTATTGCCAGCGACTCAACTCTCACGCCGGCGTTGCGCAGATATTCGCCGCCGTGCTGAAAGGCTTTTTCTATGATGAAACCCATGCCTGCAAGCGTGGCTCCGGCTTGGTTTACGAGGTCTATTATGCCTTTGGCAGCATTGCCGTTGGCCAGAAAATCGTCAATGAACAATACGTGGTCGCCTTTGCGCAGAAAGTCCTTGCTCACGCAGATGTCATAGTTGCGGTTCTTTGTGAACGAGTAGACCGTCGTGGTGAGCATGTTTTCCATCGTTACCGGCTTTTTCTTCTTGGCAAACACCACCGGCAGCTCAAGCAGATAGCCCGTCATTATGGCCGGGGCTATGCCGCTGGCTTCAATGGTTATAATCTTGTTGATGTCGGTAGAGGCAAACCTTCTGACAAACTCCACTGCTATAGACTTCATCAGGATAGGGTCCATCTGATGGTTGATAAAGCTGTCAACCTTCAGGATGCCGCCCTCAAAACATTTTCCGTCGCGCATTATGCGCTCTTTCAGTAGCTTCATGTCCCCTTGCTGTCGTTATTTGTCAGGCTGTTGCCTCGTTAAACTTCTGCATCAGCCATGCCTTCTGCTCGGCTATGGTCATGTTGCTGTTGTCCAGCTCTATGGCGTCGTCGGCCTTGCGCAGCGGCGACACATCGCGGTGAGAGTCGATATAGTCGCGCTCCTTCACGTTCTTCAGTATGTCGTCAAAGTCGGCCGGCATGCCTTTGGCCTTCAGTTCGTCGTAGCGTCTCTGCGCCCTCACTTCGGCCGATGCCGTTACGAATATCTTGAGTTCGGCGTCGGGGAATACCACGGTGCCTATGTCTCTTCCGTCCATTATTATGCCTTTCTCCTTACCCATGGCCTGCTGCCGGGCAACGAGGGCCTCTCTTACAAACGGCAGTGCGGCTATAGGGCTTACGCGGGCAGACACCTCCATTGTGCGTATGTCTTTCTCAACAAGTTCGCCGTTGAGGTAAGTGTCCGGCCGGCCGGTCTCGCTGTTCAGCCTGAACGAAATGTTTATCTCGCCCATCTTCTGTTCGAGTTCGCCGGTGTTGATGCTTCCGTCGGCGTTAAACAGGCCGTTGCGCATGGCATAGAGCGTGACAGAGCGGTACATCGCGCCCGTGTCGACATAGATATATCCCACCTCACGTGCCAGGTCTTTGGCCATAGTGCTTTTGCCGCATGACGAATAACCGTCGATGGCTATTGTTATTTTCTTCATGTCTTGTTTATTTTGTTCTTGATATTTTTTCTTTTATTGATGTCTGCCGCATGCAGCCTCAGTGCGGCCCTTTACAGCGAATAGCTGACGTTTACGAGCAGCGAGTTTGACGACACGTGATATTTGCCGTAGCCCAGCTGCAGCTTGAAGCGTTCGAGCTGCAGGCCCGCTCCGAACGACCATCCCGCTCCGTGGCTGCTCTCGTCGTCGGTGCCGCTGCCTATCGTCATCTCGTCGGCACGCCTGAAGTTATATCCGGCAGCCAGGTATATCTGCTGCGACAGGATGATGTCGGCGCCAATCACGAGGTGATTTATCAGTCCATAGTCCCAGTCGGTAAGTCCAACCAGCGTTGCCGACAGCCTGAACGGCAGCGACGCAAACCTTTTGCTAACTCCTGCCTGCAGGTCGAACGGCATCTTCTCGTACTCCTCGTCATAGGCCTTTATCTGTCCGCCCAGGTTCTTTGCCACGAGCGACACCGACCATTCGCGGTCAGGGTCATAATAGTTGAGTCCGAGGTCTATGCCCACGGCCAGCGAGCTGTAGTCGCCGATGTAAGAATTTATGAATTTAGCCGTTATGCCGCCCACCAGTTTGTCGGTCAGTATATAGCTGAACACTCCGCTTATGGCAATGTCCTTGGCCGAAAACTCGCCTTTTATGACGTTGTTCTCGTCAGTCTCCTTCATCTTTCCGTAGTCCATATACTGAGCCATGACGGCCACGGAGGCCTTGTCCTTTATGATGCGGTTGAACGATGCACTGGCTGTGGTTGCACCCGCCATGTAGGTCATGAAGTTGAGGTTAATGCTTTTGTCGCTCACCGATGCAAGCAGTGCAGGGTTGCTGAACATCAGCGAAGGGTCGTCTTCTATTATGGTGATGTTTTCGCCGCCGAGAGCTGCAGCGTGGGCACTTACCGGAATACGCAGAAAGTTGTATCCGGTCTGGCTGTCCTGCGCGCCGGCAGTAACGGCAAAAAGCGTCAGCAAAAACAAAAAAACGGTTTTTTTCATCGATTTCTGTTATTTTTACGGCAAAGATACACCTTTTTTCAAATATCTACGTTACTTTTGTAGAGTGAAAATAAGGTGTCATGCACATTTGTTCTTGATAATAACGCCAAAAAAGTCAGATTAGTATGTGCAGGCCCTAAGGTATTAATCATCATTGGTCAGGTGGAACTTAAGAAATCATATAAGGCCGACTTGGAACATCAGCGCGCATCAGGCTTCTTGTTAGGTCTGATAGTAGTGCTGTCGCTGTTCCTGGTTTGCCTTGAATTTACCACGTCAAGCCCGTCGACTGACGTAGCTGACGATATTCTTGACGATGTTTCGCAAGACATTGAGATGATGCCTGTGCTGCAGCAGAAGAACATGATTGCCGCCCCTCAGGTTGCCCCCAAGGCTGCCGTGCCCGAGAAAATGAAGGTGGTGGACGAGCAGGTTGCCGACGTGGTGGAACAGCATGACGGCACAGACACCGATAATGACGCGCAGGCCGGAGCTGCCGGAAGCAGCGAGGCTGCAGAGAGCCAGACAGCGGCACTGTCGCCTGTGGCTGTTGACGAAGACGACAATCCTCTCAACTTTCAGGTTATAGAGCGCCTGCCGGAGTTTCCCGGTGGCATGGTGGAGTTTATGAAGTGGCTCACCAAGAATCTCTCATATCCTGTCATTGCACAGCAACAGAAGATACAGGGCAAGGTCCTTGTGTCGTTCATAATAAATAAAGACGGAACGATAAGCAGTCCGAAGGTGGTTAAATCGGTCAGCCCCGAGCTCGACCGCGAGGCATTGCGCGTGATACGCATAATGCCGAAATGGAAACCGGGCGAGGACCACGGTAAGCCATGCCGCACGTACTTCTGCATTCCCGTCGTGTTTAAGTTGTAATAATTATTCTGCAATCTTAAAAACCTTTATCACTATGTTAACGGCAAACGAAATACTACAAAAGATTAACTCGTATCTTGACAACATGCCTTACGAACGTAAGCCGCAGAGCCTTTATGACCCCATTAAGTATGTGCTGTCGATGGGCGGCAAGCGCATACGCCCGTCGCTGGTGCTGATGGCCTACAATTTATATAAGGATGACCCCGAGAGCATATTGTCTCAGGCCTGCGGCCTTGAGATTTATCATAACTACACGCTGCTGCACGACGACCTTATGGACAACGCTGCCATGAGGCGCGGCCACCAGACCGTACACGTAAAATGGAACGCCAATACGGCCGTGCTGTCAGGCGACAGCATGTATGTGCTGGCGTTCAAGCGCATGGCGCAGAGCGCACCCGACAAGGTGAAGCCCGTGCTCGACACTTTTATAGAGACGGCTCTGCAGGTAGGCGAGGGACAGCAGTATGACATGGACTTCGAGAAACGCACCGATGTTACTGAGGAAGAGTATATAGAGATGATACGCCTCAAGACGAGCGTGCTGCTGGCATGCGCCCTGAAGATAGGTGCCGTGCTGGCCGGAGCTTCAGAGAGCGATGCCGACAATTTGTATAAGTTTGGCGAGCAGATAGGTCTGGCCTTCCAGCTGCAGGACGACTATCTTGATGTCTATGGCGACCCGAAGGTTTTCGGCAAGGCCATTGGTGGCGATATCCTGTGCAACAAAAAGACATATATGCTCATCAATGCATATAACAGAGCCGACGAGGCGCGCCGCAATGAACTTGTTAAATGGATTACGGCCACTGACTTTAATCCGGAGGAGAAGATAAAGGCCGTTACTTCGATATATAACGAACTGGGCATCGACCGCCTGGCTGAAGACAGAATAAAGTACTATTTTGAGCAAAGCCGCAAATATCTCGATCTCGTCAGTGTTGACGATGAGCGCAAGAGCGTGCTCCGTGCATACACCGATGCCATGATGGGCCGCAAGGCTTAGGCGGCAGTCTGCTTTAGTTCCTTTGCCCGCCATGTCTTTGTGCGGGATGATTATGCGGATGCCGGCCGGGCCAGCAAGAGGCTTTGCCGGCGTGAGATTTATTTAATAATATTTTTATGTGATATAAAAGAAATGCCATACAGACGACTACCGAAGACAGACGCAGCCCGTTTGAGGGCACTGAAGACATTGCTTGACAACAACGATATCTACACCGTGCGCAACCGCTTCATAGACTGGAAAACCCTTAACCGTGCGCAGCCGGCATACGACAGGCTGCTCACAGCCTCTGAGCAATATAAGGTGAGCTATGCAGCCCAGCTGAGAGGAGCCGGAAAGGGCGACAAACTGCAGCGCAATGCCACGATGTATGTAAGCCATTTTGTGCAGGTGCTTTTGATGTCGGTAGAGCGCGGAGAGATTAAGAAGTCGAACCTCAAGCTGTATGGACTTGATGAGAGTACAACGTCGCTGCCCAACATTAAGACCATATCTGGTCTGATAAAGTGGGGCACGCAGGTTGTTGAAGGCGAGAAAGCCCGGATAAAGAAAGGCGGACGGCCGATATTTAACCCTACGATAGGCATGGTCAGCACTCATCTTGACATATTCAAGGAAAACAACGATCAGCAAAAGCGTCTGCAAGACCGCACCGCTCAGGCTCTTGAGGCTTTGAAGACAATACGTCCGGAGGTAGACAGCGTGCTGTTGGAACTGTGGAATCAGATAGAGGAAAACTTCAAGAATGAGCCGCCTGAGGTGAGATTTGCCGAATGCCGCAAATACGGCATAATATATTATTACCGCAGAAAAGAAGAGCATTTATATTGATTTGAAGCTTTGGTGCTATTCTGCTGAATGTTCTTTCATTGCCGTTTGCCGGCTTGCTGTTGCCTGCTGTTCTTTGCACTACAGCCGTAACGGACAATGATGTCTTAATTGAAAAAATGTTTGGAGAATGAATTTTATAGACACACATACACATCTCGACGGCGAAGAGTTTGATGCCGACCGTGATGAGACAATACAGAGAGCAAAGGATGCCGGTGTGAGCAAGGTGTTTATACCGGCTATCGACATGCCGTCTGTAAGCAGGGTGCTTGCCGTGTGCGACCGTTATCCCGGCTATGCCTATCCGATGATAGGACTGCATCCTGAAGAAGTAAGAGCCGACTGGCAGGATGTATTGAAAGAAATGAAGCCTGTGCTTGATGCCAACCGCGACAAGGTTATTGCTGTAGGCGAGGTGGGACTCGACTATTATTGGAGCCGTGAGTTTGAGCAGGAGCAGCTGTTGGCGTTTGAGGAGCAGGTCAGATGGTCGATAGAGTATCGGCTGCCGCTGATGATACATTGCCGGAAAGGACAGAACGAAATGGTGCGTCTGTTGCGCCGTTATGAGAAGGAACTGCCTGGAGGTGTCTTCCACTGCTTTACAGGCAACGAGAAGGAGGCTGCCGAACTGCTGTCGTTCGACAGGTTTGTACTCGGCATCGGTGGAGTGCTGACTTTCAAGAAGTCTCATTTACCGGAGGTGTTGCCCACGGTTCCGCTCGACAGAATTGTGCTTGAAACCGACTCGCCGTACATGGCTCCGGTTCCGATGCGCGGAAAACGTAATGAGAGTGCCTACGTGGCTTATGTGCTGAAGCGTATGGCAGAATGTTACGGAGTGAGCGAGGAACAGGTGGCTGAGGCTACAAATGCCAACGTAAAGCGCGTGTTTTCAGTGTGATAGATACTGTTGACATAAATGCGAATGACGCTTGGTGCGTTCTTTCTTTCTGCTTATTCTCATTGGGCGTCTGAATATGTCATGCGTGGCAGTATTACATGTGGAAGCCGGTAAAAACTAAAAATATCAAAAATGCCGGCGTAAAGCTAAAAAAGATGTGATTTTATGATGAAAATAGATGGAAAAAAGATAATTTTGCATCCCGTAAACTAAATGAAGTTCAGGTAAGGAAAGGTGCTCGAGTGGCTGAAGAGGCACGCCTGGAAAGCGTGTAAACGTTAAAAGCGTTTCGGGGGTTCGAATCCCCCTCTTTCCGCTTAATGTTTTTCTAATTCATAACAGATATGAGTAATCTGATTGCAAAGATTGCAATAACAACGATCCTCGCATTTTCTATCGGCCATTCGGCGTTTGCTCAGAATGGTGAAATAACCGGGCAGATGAAGTCGAAAGCCGTGTCTACTCTTGCTGCCGATCAGCCCAAGTCGCACAAAACACAAACTCCTGCAGGGAAAGCTGTGGAAGATAACACTGCAAAAGAACAGCAAGACACTGCTGCTCAGTCAGCACCTGCCGACTCGCTAGATCTTGACATGGCTGAAGTGCCTGACTCTACGATGATGCCGGTGGAGAGTGAAGGTTTTCATAAAACACTGAAGGTAAAGTATATTGAAGGCAACGCCGGATTCATGTCGTTTGTGGCACTGGTGCTGGTGCTTGGTCTTGCGTTCTGCATTGAGCGCATAATTTATCTTACATTATCTGAGATAAACGCCAAAAAGCTTATGACCGACCTGGAGCCTCTCATTATGAAAGGCGACATTGAAGGGGCAAAGACCATCTGCCGCAACACACGCGGACCGGTGGCTTCAATCTGTTATCAGGGTCTTATGCGCATAGACGAGTCGATGGATGACGTTGAGCGCAGCATAACTTCTTATGGTTCGGTGCAGGCTGCTAACCTTGAGAAGGGATGTTCGTGGATAACGCTGTTCATAGCCATGGCTCCGTCGCTCGGATTCCTTGGTACGGTTATCGGTATGGTCATGTCGTTTGAGCAGATACAGATGGCAGGCGACATCAGTCCAACTATCGTTGCTGCCGGTATGAAGGTGGCGCTGATAACCACAATATTCGGACTTATTGCCGCCCTGATAATGCAGGTGTTCTACAATTACATACTTTCAAAGATAGAGCACATAACGAGTCAGATGGAAGAGTCGGCCATAACGCTGCTCGACATCATAATGAAATATAAACTTACACGATGATGCGCATCTCATTAAAAAGCATTAGACAACTTTCGGCAGAGCAGATATCCACACGTGTGCTGTATGTTCTGCTTGCCGTCATTGTGCTTCTGTTCGGCGCGTTCTTTCTGATAGGATACGACATTCCGTATGATGAAGATCCGACGTTTAATGCTCCTATGTTTACTGATGCCGTGCTTGTGTTTATTTATATGCTTGTCCTGGCTACGGTGGGCATTACGGCTTATGCTGTGTACAGAAGCATCAAGGGACGCGACAAGACATCTGACACGATCAACAATATTCCGGCGGCTAAGATTGTCTGGCTTACAACAGGCCTTACGGCAGCAAGTCTGTTGCTTACGTTCCTGCTTGGTTCGTCAGAGCCAGTCATGGTCAACGGAGTGAAATATGCTGATGTGTTCTGGCTTAAAGCTACCGACATGTTCATCAATACGGCGTTGATATTGCTGTTTGTTGCCGTCTGCGGCGTAGTGTTCGGACTTTCGGGATACAACAGAAAAGTAAATCTGAATAAATAAAGTGCAGTGTCGTACTGAATATCGCCTTATCAGACATATGCGTTAAGACAAACGGCATGACATCAAATGTGTGCGATATGGCGTACATGCACTTGCATAAAGAAGAATATAACATCGGTCAAAGAAAATGATTCTGAGGCATAACAAACGTGAAGTACCTTTGCTGAACACCACGTCAACGGCTGACATATCTTTCATCCTGTTGGTGTTTTTCCTTATCATGACGTCTATGGACGTGGATAAGGGACTGCAACGCCAGTTGCCTCCGCCTGACCCTGACAAGACCGAAGAGGTGGCTGACATAAGCAAAGGCAACATGCTCGACCTGCAACTTACGTCGTCCAACAAGCTTATTGCTGACGGCAAGCCGCTTGATGTTGCGCAGCTGCGTTCGCGTGTGATGACGTTTGTCGGCAAGACGGCCGACCGCCAGCGTCACATTATATCGGTAACGATAGACCGCAGGACCAGTTATGACCTTTATTTCAACGTACAGAACGAGATAATGGCGGCGTATAAAACTCTCAGAAACAGATATGCACTGAAGACATACGGGCGGGAGTACGAACGTTGTACGGCCGCACAGCGTGAAAAAGTAAGAGAATATTATCCCCAGCGTATAGCTGAGACAACGGTGGCTGAAGCCGAAGGAGGTGAGATATGACAATGTTCAGACGCAGCAGGCGTACCGTGCCGATGCTAAACACGGCTGCATTGCCCGACCTTATATTTACGGTGCTGTTCTTTTTTATCACCGTTACTCACATGCGCCAGGTAACTCTGAAGGTGAAATACAGAGTGCCGGAGGGAACAGAGCTTACTAAACTTACAAAGAAATCGGCCATTACACATATTTATATCGGCAAGCCTACAAAAGAGATGAGGGCGCAGGCTGGAAACAATACGCGCATACAGATTAACGACAAGTATGCAGACATTCCTGCCGTAGTGGACTTTGTTACTGAAGAACGCCGCCGCATGTCGCCTGAAGACGCAAAAATAATGAGCGTGTCGGTCAAGGCTGACCGCGAGACAGAGATGGGAGTTATGAGCGATTTGCGTCAGGCTCTGCGTGAGGCTGGTGCCCTGCGTGTGAATTATTCAGCCGTTGAAAAAAGCAAAAAGTAATTTTTGTTGTTGTAAAGATGTTATAATCTGTTATCAAGAAGTAAAATTTTGCTTTAAATCTATTGCAGAAATGATAAATTTATCATATCTTTGCACAAATTAATCGGTCAGTTGGATTTTGATAACAGCATGTTCTTGCGTCACAGATGCCGGCGTTTGCCGTGGCGGACGTATGGCATAAAAACAAAAGCACTCTTTATCCATGGCTGTATTTATGTTTGTTTTAATCTAAAACTTAGAAAATGGCGCATCACAATTTAGATTCATTAGACAAGAAAATCCTTAGACTTATTGCTGAGGACGCTCGTATTCCTTTCCTTGAGGTGGCTCGTTCGTGCAACGTAAGCGGCGCTGCCATTCATCAGCGTATACAGAAACTCAATAGTCTCGGAGTGTTGAAAGGTTCACAATTTATAATCGACCCTGAGAAAATTGGTTACGAAACATGTGCTTATATAGGTCTGAACCTCAGGAATCCTGAAGATTTTGACAAGGCTGTTGAGGCTTTGAGAAACATACCTGAAGTCGTTGAATGTCATTATACAACGGGCGACTACGATATGTTTATTAAGATTTACGCATTCAACAATCACCATTTGCTCAACATCATTCACGACCGTCTGCAGCCGCTGGGATTGTCACGAAGCGAGACTATCATATCGTTCAATTCGGCATTCGACCGACAGTTGCCTATTGTGGACATACCGGTTGACGATGAGGACGAAGATGATGTAATCGAATAAAAATTTAAACCAAGGCGTAATTGCCTTGGTTAATTTGTTATTATGAGGAAACAAGTCTTATTTATTTTATCTTTATTCTTGGCCATTAACCTTCATGCCGAGAATAAGTTTGTTATTGAAGGAAGTGTAGCCAATGTGCCCGACGGCCTTATCGTTGAACTTCTGCGTAATGAAGACAATGTAGGAATGCTTGTGGCTTCTGACACCTTGCGGAACGGCAAGTTCCGTTTTGAGGAAGAAACTTCGGGTAACGGCACCGACTGGATGTTCCTGACGGCAAGGACGGAAAACTATTACAGCATGATTTTGTATCTTTGGGTGCGGCCGGGAAGTTCGATAAAAATCTCTGCCGACAATCTTCTTGTGTATACATGGAACGTTGAAAGCGATGTGCCAGAGCAGCAGACAAGGAGCAAGATACTTGCAAGTTCGCGCGACCTCTGGAACGAATATCAGATTTTAGATGGAGATTATGACTCTCTGCGCAGCAGGATAAAATCGGGTAAGTATTCCGGTGAGGAAAAGAAAAGGCAGAAAGCGAGACTCGACAGCATGAAGCAGGCGAAAAACATGCTGCAGGACCGCATCTCAGCCGTAGAACTTGAGGCTATGGCGAAGCTTGATGTCGACCAGGCCTGGATGCTGAATTATGTTAACACGGCATACATGGTGAATATCTCCAAGAACAAGGATAATCTGGAAAAGGCTAAGGCTCTCTATGCCTATATACCTGATGTGTGGCGTGATTCCTACTCTGGCCGTGAAGCCAAGAATGTTCTTTTCCCCCAACATGTCGTTGAGGTAGGAGAGGAGGCTGCTGATGCCGACCTGTATGATATTGACGGAAAATTGTGGCATTTGTCTGACTTCAGGGGCAGATACGTGCTTATCGACTTCTGGAGCCGTGGCTGCGGTCCGTGCAAGATGGCCATTCCTGAGATAAAGGAAGCAGCCGACAAGTATAAGGACAGACTTGTGGCGGTGAGCATTTCGGTAGACAATGAGAAGGTGTGGAAGGAGCATTCGGCCACTGAAGGCATTACATGGATGAACCTCAGCGACAAAAATCTCAATACGGGCATTGCCGCTAAATATGGCGTTCGCGGAATACCTTCCTTCGTACTTTTGTCGCCAGACGGGAAAGTTGTCAAGAAGTGGTCGGGCTACAGTAAGGGAGTGATAGAGAAATATATATCCGAACATATCGCCACGGCTGACGTGCCTTCAGGCAAATAGTGTTAGGGCGGATTTAACCCAATTCGGTAATTAAACCGCATATTACTTTATCAGTTTTGTGCATTGATGCTTTCAGCCTGTCTTTTTGTTTCTATTGGCGTCTTTTTGTCAGATTTTCTTGACATAGCCCGATATGCCTGCGAAAAATCTAACGAAAATACGTTCAATATAAAGCAAAATACAGACCGAATTCTAATGACAGATTTGGGGTTAAATGACTATTGGGGCTTATCTTAAAATTGTCTTTGGCGACAATTTTTATTATCTCACATAGTCTACAAAAGCGTATCTGTAGGCATGTTTCTCGTCTATGTCGTGGTCTTCACGCTTTTCTTCTCTCCATCCGTCAAACTCAGGAAAGAATGTGTCGGCATCTTCCGGCGTGTCATCTATCTCCGTAAGACACAACCTGTCGGCACGTTTTATGGCCTGTTCGTAGATGCTTGCCCCACCTATTATATATATGTCCTCGTCGGCAGAGCAGTTGGCCAGGGCTTCGTCGAGCGATGTGTAGCAGTCGCATCCGGCGAAGTCGCGCTTGCTGCGGCTCAGGACGATGTTGCGTCTGTTGGGCAGTGCCCCTTTGGGCAGCGACTCAAAGGTCTTTCGTCCCATTATTATTGTGTGTCCTGTGGTAAGGGCCTTAAACCGTTTTAGGTCGTTTGGCAGCCAGTAAATCAGTTTGTTGTCTTTTCCTATCGCCCGGTTTTGTGCCACGGCGGCAATGATGGTTATTTGCATGATATCTCAGTAGTTAAAGTAGTTATAGTAGTTAAAGTAGTTAAAGCCATTACCTTTGTTGCTGCATTCTGCTGTTGTTATTGTCAATATTCTTGTTGTCGGATGTTTTTCCGGTAAGACTAATGACTTTAACTACTTGGCGAACAACGCGAGCAGTAACTTCTTTAACTACTTTAACTACAGAAATTTATACACTCACCTTTCCCGCAATATGCGGCCAGGGATTATAGTTCTCGAGAGTGAAGTCTTCGTATTTGAAGTCGAAGAGGTCTTTTACGTCGGGGTTGAGCTTCATTACAGGCAGAGGGCGCGGGGTGCGCGTGAGCTGCAGGTCAACCTGCTCAAGATGGTTAAGATATATGTGCGTGTCGCCGGTGGTGTGGATAAACTCGCCCGGCTTTAGTCCCGTCACCTGTGCAACCATCATCAGAAGCAGTGCGTAGGATGCAATGTTGAACGGCACGCCGAGGAATGTGTCGGCGCTGCGCTGATAAAGCTGAAGACTCAGGCGGCCTTCTGCCACGTAAAACTGGAACAGACAGTGGCACGGCGGCAGGTGCATCTGCTCAATGTCGGCCACGTTCCATGCGCTTACTATTATGCGCCTTGAGTCAGGAGTGTTCTTTATCTGGTTGATGATGTTCTTTATCTGGTCTATGTGTCCGCCGTTGTGGTCGGGCCATGAGCGCCACTGATGGCCGTATACCGGACCGAGTTCGCCGTTCTCGTCGGCCCATTCGTTCCATATCCTTACGCCGTGTTCCTGAAGATATTTAACGTTGGTGTCGCCCTTAAGGAACCACAGAAGCTCGTAAATGATAGACTTCAGATGCAGTTTTTTGGTCGTAAGAAGCGGAAAACCGTCGTCAAGATTAAAGCGCATCTGATTGCCGAAGATGCTTATGGTGCCCGTTCCAGTGCGGTCGTGCTTCATAACGCCTTCGGTCTTGATGCGTCTTAGCAGGTCGAGATATTGTTTCATCGTTGTTTATTTTGTTCTGATTATTTCATTGTATTCGTCAGGCACATGACTGCTCTTTACCTTCCATTCTGCCGGGTAAAGGTTGTTAGCCCTGTTGCCTATGTTCTTTTCGAATCCGAGCGGCACGCCGTTGAACTCTACCAGCACGTAGCCGCGCGGCGTGTCGGCCGGTAAGGTTACAGCCTCTTTGCGCAGAAAGCTCATGGCCTGTGCGTAGTTGAGTTCTGCCTGTGCGAAAGTGTCTTTGTTGAGTGCCCTCGACAGGGCGAGAGCCTGTGCCGGAATGATGTCCTTGCCCTTGCTTTCGCCGATGGTTATTCCGGCCGACAATATTTTAAGCGACTTTGCAGCAGCGTCATACACGTCGCGCCAGGCCTTAGGTATGGCTGCCGTGATGTTGTCTGAGGTTACAAAGTCGAATCTGTCAGGGTCCTTAATCCAGTCGCGGTTGCAGCTTGCCGTCTCCTTCTTGCTGTTGCGCTGCTTGTCTTTTTTAGCCTTCTTGTCCTTACGCGGCGTGTCGTTGGCGTCTCGTTCGCCGTTCTTGCGCATCACGGCCATGAATATTCCTTCGCCGCGAGTAAGTCCGGGCAGGAAGCGGTACACAGGCTTGTCGAATCCGCTTAGCAGCGAGCCGGTTATCTTCCAGCTGTCGTCAATGTCAACGGGCAGCAGCTCTGCGCCCAGCTCTTCGGTTATATATCTTATGTTTTCTTCGTCTTCTTTGGTGTTGAACGTGCATGTTGAGTAAATCAGCAGGCCGCCCGGCTTCAGGCACTGCCACACGTCGCTCACAATCTCGCGCTGTAGCCGCCAGCATTTCTCCACGTTCTGCACGCTCCATTCGCTTATCGCCATGTCGTCTTTTCTGAACATTCCCTCGCCCGAACACGGCACATCGGTGAGAATTACGTCGAACATAAGACGGCTCTTGCCGAAGTCGCGCGGATAGTTGTTGGTAACAATCACGTCCTCATGACCGAATTTCTGCATGTTCTCAGCCAGAATCTGCGCGCGCGTCCTCATCGGTTCGTTGCTTACCAGCAGGCTGCCTTCGGGCAGGGCTGCTCTCGCCACGGTCGACTTTCCGCCCGGGGCGGCACATAGGTCGAGCATGGTCAGCGGCCCGTCGGACGCATACTGCCTCATGACACGGTCGAGAAACATCGACGATGCTTCTTGAACATAATACAGTCCGGCATGGAGCAGGGGGTCGAACGTGAAGTTTGGCCGTGAGTTAAGATAATATCCGCTGTCGCACCAGCCAACCTTTCCGTCAGAAAGACTTTCGGCAGGTGAGCCGCTGGCACACTTAAACGGATTGAGCCTTATGCTCACGGGCGGCTCGTCGGCCAGTCCGCGGCTTATGATGCTCCACAACTCGTTGCCTGTAAGCGCTTTAGTGTAATTTATAAAATCTTCCGGCAGTGTCATTTGTTAGACGATTTGGATAATGTCGGCAAAGTTACAAATAATTTTAATGTGCGCAACCAAAAAGGTGTCTTGATTTTTTTGTGCCGGCCCTTATATGCATGCCTTCGTGCGTATGTGCCGTGCCGCAACGCATTTTTGTGTCATGGCGCGACTCTCTTGCGGCGCTTTGAAATGTCAGAGTTTTGCACTGTGTAATACATTGATATTCAGTGCGTTTGCAAAAGGTATGCTTTTGCCTTCTAAAAGGTGCCCTTTTAGCGTGTAATTTGTGGCCTTTTGGAAGGTAAAAGCATACCTTTTGCAAAACCGCCGTTCACGGGCTGTTTTATTGAAGGCGTTTGGTGGCGTTATTCCTGCATGACGGAAGAAATGAGATAAAAATGCATTTTTTTGAAAATTTCTTGTTTTCCGTGCAACCTTTTCACCCTTTCATACGTCTAACGGATAGAACAAAAAATAAAATTAAGATATGAAAAAGTTATTTATCATTTTAGCCATGGCAGCCACGCTGGCCGCTCCTGTTCAGGCTCAGAAGTCGCTCTACAGGCACAATCCGCAGGTGGTGAACAGCCAGACGGCTGCCGACACGGGCGAGGTGGTGGCCTATTCAGACACAACGGGCGCAGCCCGCGACACAAGTGCGGCTCAGACAACAGCCTCAGACGAAGACGAGGCAGTAAGCGTAAAGCAGTTTGACGACGTGTCCGACCCGTTTACGCTCATTGCATATCTGGCCGATTTGGGCGGCCCGGGCAGCGTATTGGTGGCCATTGCCTTTGTGCTGTTGTGCATCCTGGTGGTGCTTTCGCCGTTCCTTTTTGTCGCACTCATCATCTATCTGGTGCTGAAAAACCGCAACCAGCGCTACCGTCTGGCAGAGAAGGCCATGGAGAGCGGGCGCCCTATACCCGATAATCTGCTGAAGAAAGACGACTTCAGCAATGAGGCTCTATGGAAGAAAGGCGTAAAGAACGGCTGTCTCGGCATCGGTCTTGTGGTCTGCTTCTACATCATCGGCGCCAATCCGCTCACCGGCATAGGCTGGCTCGTGTTCTTCTATGGTCTCGGTCAGTGTATCATTGCCCGCACCACAGGCCGCAGAAAGCGCACTGACGAAAGCGATTTCTTCATGGACGATATAAAAGACGAGCCGGACGGCGATAAGGAAAAGTAATATTACGGGGTTGAAGGTGAAACAGCTTAATGACATATCGTTGGTTACGAGGGTGGCCGTTTTTCACGACAAGAAGGCGTTCGACGCGCTTGTCGTGAAATACCAGGCGGCCGTCAGGAGGTTCTTCCTCAGCCAGACGCTGGGTGATGCGCAGCTCAGCGACGACCTGGCGCAGGACACCTTCATCAAGGCCTACACCAACATAGGGCGTTTCAGGGGGCTGTCAGGTTTTTCCACGTGGCTTTATCGCATAGCCTACAATGTGCTTTATGACTACAGGCGGTCGCATAAGGTTACAGACGACGTAAGCTCTGTGCCGGCAGACCGCAGTGTGGCGCAGGCTGACAAGGGCCTGAGCATCGACATCTACTCGGCACTGAAACTGCTGAAAGACGACGAGAGGCTCTGTCTGACGCTGCAGATAATCGACGGACTGTCCGTCGACAAGATATCAGAGATAACCTCACTGCCGCTGGGTACGGTGAAGTCGCATCTCTCAAGGAGTAAACACAAACTTGCAAATTATTTAAAGGATAATGGATATGACAGATAACAATGACGATGTTCTGGTAAAAAAGTTCTTCAGCGAAAACCGCATTGACGTGCCCGACGATGGATTTTCAAGGCGTGTCATGCGCCGTCTGCCCGACCGCACACGGCGCATCAGCCGTCTGTGGACAGCGGTGTGTGTCGTTATAGGACTGCTGATTTTCTTCAGAAACAAGGGCTTCTCGGTTCTTGTGTCGTGCTTCGACGGCATATTCTCAGATGTCCTTGCCCGCCATGAGCAGCTCAACAATCCTCATCTGCTGTTGCCTGTGGCAATGGTGCTGATACTTTTGTGGGGCGTAGGCTTTGCCGTCCGCGAGCGGTGAGCGGCGTGCATGGCGTTTATCTGCGGCTTCATGATATGATGTTGCGCCTTTCCGGCATGGCGGATTATGTGCCCGTGCCTGCCGCCAAGGCGCATATAGCTTTATCAGATACAATAATCCCCGGAACTGCACATGCCGTTCCGGGGATTATTGTGTTACATCTCTATCACGAAGCCGTCGTCTTCAGAGCCTCCGTTATCCTGTTCCTTAGCCTTTGGAGGATTCTTTAGGTTGCCGTTTTCGTCAAACATTCCGTATGTTATTCTCAGCACTATGAACTCGGTGCGGCGGTTCAGCTGGTTGCATATCTCCTGTTTGTCCTTGTCAAGTTTCTTTATAAACTCTTCTGTCAGCACGTCGCCTTCCTTCAGCCACGGATATTTCTCCGTCAGCTTCTTGCGTATCGTCTTCGGTTTTTCCTTGCCGTAGCCCACCGGCGACAGGCGGTCTTTGGCTATTCCGTGCTCTATCAGATAGTTTACCACGGCCTCGGCTCTCTTCTGCGACAGCGTCTTGTTGTATTCTGCGCTGCCCTTATAGTCGCAGTGTGCGCTCAGCTCTATGGTAACGTTGGGGTTCTCGTTCAGCAGCTTGATAAGTTCGTCGAGCGCCTTGGTCGACTCCGGACGCAGCGAATACTTGTCAAAGTCGTAGAAAATGTTGTCTATCAGCACCGGCACACGTATCGATGCGAGCGGAAACTGCAGCACATATTCTTCTGATTCTGTCACCGGTTTCACTCTCAGTTCTTCCTTATGGTTGAGGAAGCCCTTGCATGTGGCAAGCATCATGTAGTCAACATTCGGGCTTATCACCTGTGTGAAAGAGCCGTCGCCCTTCACGTTCAGCTTCAGGTTGGTGCCGTCGCTGCCTATCATATACACCAGGGCATCGGGCAGTTCGTATCCGTCCATCTCGTATACCCAGCCCTTCACGGTCTGTATTACCTCAGGTTTCTCAAAGCTGTATATGTGGTCCCAGCCTCTGCCGTCGCCTCTGTTCGACGAGAAGTAGCCGCGGTTATGCGGACCTTCGAAGGTCATTCCGAAGTCGTCTCCATACGAGTTGAGCGGATATCCCGGGTGTTCAAGCACAAATTTCTTTGTCCTTTTGTCCACTTTGGCTATGTATATGTCGAGTCCGCCGAGACCTTTGTGGCCGTCAGACGAGAAGTAAAGGTCGCCGTTCGGCCTGAATGTAGGGAACATCTCGTTGCCCGGCGTGTTGACAGGTTCGCCCAGATTTTCCACGCCTCCAAGCCCGTTGCTCGTAAGTCTCACTCTCCATATGTCGTATCCGCCTTTTCCTCCCGGCATGTCCGATGTGAAGTAGAGCCATTGTCCGTCGGGCGATACGGCAGGATGGGCATAGCTCGACAGCGTGTCGCGTGTTATCTCGAGGGCCGAAGCCTTGCCCCATGCTGCGTCAGAGCGGTTAGATGTTACAATGGTTGCATATCTCGGATAGTTCGGGTCGGTGGTGCATTGTGTGAGATACATCTGACTCTGGTCCGGCGTAAAGCAGCATGCGCCCTCGTCAAACTCAGTGTTGAGGCCTGAAACAATGGCTTCCGGCTTGCCCCATTTGCCCTTGTCGTCCTTCTGCGACACAAATATGTCGCCGGCTTTGGTGCCCGTTATGCCGCTAAGTTCGTCGCCTTCGGCCTCGTTTCTCGTTGAGGTGAAGTACAGTTGGTCGTATTCGTCACCGAAGAGCATGGGCGAATAGTCGGCCCGGCGCGAGTTGAACACGTCCATCTTCTTTACTATATATCTCGAGCCGGCTTCCTTTTCGGCCTGTGCTGTCTGTGCCGACAGCAGTCCGGTCTTGGCAAGTTCGTTGTCGGGAAGTGAGTCGAGCACGAGCTGAAACTCCTTTGCAGCCTCCTTGTAGCTGCCGTTTTTCATCAGCACACGTGCAAAGGAAAGGTGCGTTTCTATGTCGGCCTTGTTGTATCTTATCGTGTTCCGGTATGCCGCAATAGCCTTTTGTGTTGAGTTTATGCGGTCGTAGCATCCGGCAAGTTTTTTTGCCCGTTCGCCTCTTTTGTCCTTGTCTTTAGGCGAAGTCTTGTTATACGCCGTCTTAAATTCGGCCGCAGCGTCGTAATATTCACCCAAGGCGAGATATTTCTCGCCTTTTTTCATGTAGTGATCGGCGCCGCACGACGCTGTAAGCAGCATCGTAAAGCATATTATTATGAGTGTGTAAAGCTTTTCTTTCATCACGAAACCTTAGTTGTTATATATAAAACCAATGTACAAGAGCTGTAAAGCCCTTCGTTATTATATAATAACACAAAAAGGCCTGATTTATTGTTTAAAAGGCAGTCTGAATGTGCATCCTTCTTTCCAGCGGCTGCATCCGTAGGCCGTTTTGCCTTTTATGATATGTCCCTGGCCGCATATTGGGCATGCAGAGCCTACTATCGAGTCGTCGGCCTGCATCGTCTGCTGTGCCGGTTCGGGCTTGGCTGTCTGTGCCGCATCGGCATTCTGCGTTGTGTCAGGCTGTTTTTCGGCAGTCTTTACGGTCTTGCTTTCCGGCTTCTTTCTTGGTTTCGACGCCTTCTTCTGCGTCTTTTTCTTCATGTCTTCGTCACTCATTATTGTTACGTGACGGTTGCTGTTGTCGGCCAGAACGTCGTTGACTATCGTGGTGATCTGTTCTTTCAGTTCGTTGATAAACTGTCCGGCGTCATATTTCTTGTGCTCAATGTCGCGCAGTTTCTTCTCCCATATACCTGTGAGTTCGCAGCTCTTGAGCAGTTCTTCCTTGATGGTGTCAATGAGTTCTATGCCTGTAGGAGTGGCAACTATGTTTTTTCTTTCGCGCTTGATGTAGCGTCTCTTGAACAGAGTCTCGATAATGTTGGCTCTCGAAGACGGCCTTCCGATGCCGTTCTCCTTCAAGGCGGCACGCAACTCCTCGTCGTCGACAAACTTTCCAGCCGTTTCCATAGCCCTGAGCAGTGTTGCCTCGGTGTAATATTTTGGCGGAGTGGTCCATTTCTCGGTGAGTGTCGGCGTATGGGGGCCGCTCTCTCCCTTTGTGAATGCCGGCAATGTGCGCTCCTCGTCGGAGTTGTTTGCAGCATCGTTGTCGGCGTTTTGCGCTTCCTTGTCATACAGAACGCGCCATCCCGGGTCGTTTATCTGCTTGCCGCTGACCTTAAAGTCAACGTCCTCAACCTTGCCCATGACGGTGGTCGTAGAAAACTTGCAGTCGGGATAGAACACGCTGATGAAGCGGCGGGCTATCAGGTCGTAGACGTTACGCTCGAGGTCGGTAAGGTTAGAAGCCGGAACGCCGGTGGGGATGATGGCGTGGTGGTCGGTTACCTTAGACGAGTCGAACACCTTCTTGCTCTTTGGCAGCTTGGTGTTTGCAAGCGGAAGCGTGAAGGCTTCATAGCCCCTGAGCCCCTTGAGAGTGGCGGGACACTTGGGATAGATGTCGTCGCTGAGATACTGAGTGTCCACACGGGGATAAGTGGTGAGCTTCTTCTCGTAGAGCGACTGTATGGTGTTGAGCGTCAGTTCGGCGCTCATGGAGAACTTCTTGTTGCAGTCTACCTGCAGCGACGTAAGGTCGTAGAGATGCGGAGGAGCCTCTTTGCCGGCTTTCTTCTGCACGTCGGTTACGACAAAGGGCTTGCCTGCTATCTTGTCGAACGACTGCTCGCCTTCTTCCTTGCTGGTAAACTTGCCCGAAGTGGCCGTGAACAGCGTGTCGCGGTATATCGTTGACAACACCCAGTAAGGCTCCGGCTTGAAGTTGTCTATCTCCTTCTGCCGGTTCACTATCAGTGCGAGGGTGGGCGTCTGCACGCGTCCGATGGACAACACCTGCCTGTTTTGTCCGTATTTTAGCGTGTAAAGCCTTGTGGCATTCATGCCGAGAATCCAGTCGCCAATGGAGCGGCTCAGTCCGGCGAGATACAGAGGCTGATATTCGTTCTGGTCTTTCAGCGACTGAAATCCCTCGCGTATGGCCTCGTCGGTCATCGACGATATCCACAGACGCTTGACGGGGCATTTGGCCTGAGCCTTCTGCATGACCCATCGCTGTATCAGTTCACCCTCCTGTCCGGCGTCGCCGCAGTTTATTATGCTGTCTGCTGCCTGCATGAGCTTCTCTATCACCGAGAACTGCTTGCGGATACCGGCATCGTCTATCAGCTTTATGCCAAACCGCTGAGGCAGCATCGGCAGTGCGCTCAGGCTCCACCTCTTCCATAGGGGCGTATAGTCGTCGGGCTCTTTCAGGGTGCATAGATGACCGAAGGTCCATGTAACCTGATAGCCGTTGCCCTCCATGAATCCGTCGCACGGCTTTGTTGCGCCCAGGATTCGTGCTATGTCTTTTGCTACACTTGGTTTCTCTGCAATGCAGACAATCATATATTATGCTTTTATAAGATGTATTTTTTGTTTTATGTGAGATGTTGCTGTTGCGCCGGTTGCGCCGTATGGCCGTTGCCTGCGGCGGCAGAAGGGCATCAGTAGCCCAGGTCTTCGCCGACGAGAACCACGGTGTGGCGTCCTGCCGGATGAGAGTTGCGTGTGAAGTGGATGTAGTTGCAGATGCTCTCAGGCGAGTTGCAGTTGTGGCATACGCCGTCTGTCAGACACGGAGTCTTGATGTCGAAGCGTGCCGCATTAATCGGACTTGCCGTAGAGCGTGCCCTTGCCAGTGCGCTCTGAACATCCTGTGCCACCTTATTGAGCCCCACGACGAATATCACGTGCTTGGGTCCGAAGGTTATCGCTGCCACGCGGTTGCCGTTGCCGTCGATGTTTACTATCACGCCGTCTTCGCTTATGGCGTTGACGCTCGACAGATAGTAGTCGCACGAAAAAGCCTCGCGGTAAATCTGCTGCGCCTCGTCGCGCGTCTTGGCCTCGTCGCGGTCGAGCACCTTCAGGTCTCTTTCGTGCAGGGCCTTTGTCAGTCCCATGTCCCTTATGGTCATCGAGCCGCCCCACGTAACGCTGCTTCCGTCGGGAATCATGGCCGACACAGCCTTTACGGCCTCGGCCGCCGTGGCGCAGTAACAAGCCTCAAAATTGCGGCGTTTCAGGTTCTTGATCATCTTTGCAGCGAGCTTCTCGTTGCGTATCTCTTTAGGTGTCATAATGTTTCTGTAATTATATGTTTGGTGTGAAACAGGAGTGCAAAATTAATAAAATTGCTTCATACATCGTTGACTTTTAAGCATTGTTTATAAAAAAACTTTCCACCTATTATATATAATGCCGCCGTCGGCGCGACGTCAGGACAGCTGAAACACTCCTGCCGTACGCATGTTACGGGCAGGTTCACACCGGTCGGAAACGGATAAAATATGCCTTTGTAAGTAGTTGATAATCAGGCGGTTCCTAAAAGGTGCCGTTTTACGTTGCAAAAGGGCATCTTTTGCAGCGTAAAACATGGTCTTTTGCAGCCTGAAAGGCCACCTTTTGCAAACCGTCCGTCCTGCGTGCCATATCTGCCCGGTGCCGTCCTGCCTGCGAGGGCGTGGTCTGCAGTGAGGCTCTGGATGCGTCGTGTCGGTGCCAGTCTGCAATGTCGGTTTTGCAGTCTGGAGCATTGTGTTGCCAAAGTGATTTTCTTTGCGTAAGAGAGGCTCAGTTTGTCGTCCCGTTGTGCTTGTCGTTCGCTTTAAAATTATTACCTTTGCGGTGGGCATGCAGCCTCCGCACAATGACTGAAATGTTTTTTGCCGGCGGTTAAGATGGTTGCGCCCGAATGCGTGGCAGGCTCTTGGCATGTAGTTTTGCAGTCGCCGCGTGCGGACAAGAAAAATACAAAAGATATGAAAACAGGACTTTTTATTCCCTGCTATGTCGATGCGCTGTATCCTGAGGTGGCGGTGGCTTGCTACAAGCTGCTGAAGCATCTTCAGGTAGACGTAACGTATCCGCTAAAGCAGACATGCTGCGGCCAGCCTATGGCAAACGCCGGCTTTGAGAGCAAGGCTGTGCCCTTGGCCGAGCATTTTGAGGACATCTTCAAGGGTTTCGATTATGTGGTGGCCCCTTCGGCCAGTTGTGCGGCTTTTGTAAAGCTCAACTATCCCAGACTGCTTCAGGGCAAGCATTTCTGCGAGACGTCAGACAAGATAATGGACATCTGCGAGTTTCTGCACGACGTACTGAAGGTAAAGTCGCTGCCCGGCAAGTTTTATCATAAGGTAAGTCTGCACAACTCCTGCCACGGAGTGCGCGAGCTTGGCCTTTCGTCACCCAGCGAGCGCAATATCCCTAAATATTCAAAGCTCAAGGACCTGCTGTCGCTCGTAGAAGGCGTAACCGTCTGCGAGCCGGAGCGCGTTGACGAGTGCTGCGGATTCGGCGGCATGTTCTCGGTTGAGGAGCCTGAGGTGTCTACACAGATGGGCATCGACAAGCTGGAACGCCACATGGCCACGGGCGCTGAGTATATAACAGGCCCCGACAGCTCGTGCCTGATGCATCTGCAGGGTGTGGCAAAGCGGCAGCAGAAGGACATAAAGTTTATTCACATCGTACAAATTTTAGCGGCAGGACTATGAGCACACTACACAGAAAAGCAGCACAGACGTTCCTGAAGAACGGAGAGAACGCCAAGTGGCACGACGCCACGTTCTGGGCACTGCGCGACAAGCGCGACAACATGGCCATGGGACTCGACGAGTGGGAACGCCTGCGCGACACGGCCAGCGCCATAAAGCGCCACACCGTAACGCATCTTGACAAATATCTTGAGCAGTTTGCCACAAATGCCGAGAAGAATGGAGTGAAGGTTCATTGGGCAAAAGACGCAGAAGAGTTTAACAACATTGTGCTTGAAATACTCACGTCACACAACGTGAAGAAGCTCGTGAAGAGCAAGTCGATGCTGACGGAGGAGTGCGAGATGAACCCCTTCCTCGAGCAGCACGGCATAGACGTCGTTGAAACAGACCTCGGTGAGCGCATCCTTCAGCTTATGAAGCAGAAGCCGAGTCACATCGTAGTGCCGGCCATACATATCACGCAGGAAGAGGTGGGACATCTCTTTGAGCGCGTGCTCGGAAGCGAGAAGGGCAACTATGACCCCACATATCTTACATACCAGGCACGCATAAGCCTGCGCAACGAGTTTATGACGGCCGACGCAGGCATGACGGGCGCCAACTTCGGCGTTGCCGCCACGGGCGACATCGTGGTGTGCACCAACGAGGGAAATGCCGACATGTCTACCTCTGTGCCTAAGCTGCATATAGCTGCAATGGGCCTCGAGAAGGTGATACCCGACTACCGTTCGCTGGCCGTATTTCAGCGTCTGCTCTGCCGTGCGGCCACAGGTCAGCCTACAACAGCCTTCACATCACACTTCCGCAAGGCGCGTCCGGACGGCGAGATGCACATAATATTGGTAGACAACGGACGCAGCGACATTATTGCGAACACTGAACACTGGGAGACGCTGAAGTGCATACGCTGCGGCTCTTGCATGAACACGTGCCCCGTCTACCGCCGCAGCGGAGGCTACTCATACACATACTTCATTCCGGGACCTATCGGAATAAACCTCGGAATGCTGAAAAGTCCGGTTAAATATTCCGACAACGTGAGCGCATGCTCGCTCTGCTGTTCGTGCGACAATGTGTGCCCCGTTAAGGTGAACCTGTCGGAACAGATATACAGATGGCGCCAGAACCTCGACTCGCTGGGCAAGGCCGATCCGATGAAGAAGGCCATGTCGGCAGGCATGGAGTATCTCTTCGGCCATCCGGGCCTCTACAGCACGTCGCTCAGATTTGCGCCGCTGGCCAACCATCTGCCGCGACTGCTGATGTATAACAAACTTAACGGGTGGGGCATAGGGCATGAGATGCCAGAGTTCCCGCGCGAATCGTTCCAGACAATGTGGAAGAAAGGAGAAGTGAAATGAGCACGAAGGAAGAAATACTTTCAAGATACCGCCGCAACATGAAGGTTACGGGGCAGTATGACATGCCCGACTTCAGCACACTGAAGGGTGTTGAGTACGACAATCCTCTGGCGCAGTTTGTAGCCATGAGCGAGAATGTGGGCAGCCATGTGGTAGACCTGTCCGCCGGCGACGACATAAACAGTGTTATCAAGAGCCTCTATCCCGAGGCAAAGGTGTTTGCGAGCAGTCTGCCCGAAATAACCATTGCCGACCGCAATCCCGACACCGTTGATAGGGCGCAGGACCTCAACGGAACCGACGTTGGCATTGTAAGGGGCGAAATAGGAGTGGCAGAGAACGGCTGTGTGTGGATTCCGCAGACCATGAAGGAGAAGGCCGTATGCTTTATCTCTGAATATCTTGTCATACTGCTCAGCCGCAAGAGCATCGTGAGCAACATGCATCAGGCATACGAGCGCATACAGTTTACCGACTATGGCTACGGCTCGTTCATATCAGGACCGTCCAAGACGGCCGACATCGCGCAGGCTCTTGTTATGGGAGCGCAGGCTGCGCGAGGCGTAACCGTGATACTTACAGACTGAAATACTATAGTCTACAATACATAAATTAAGCCCAAACCGGCTGTTACTCTTTTTGAAAGATGTAATATAACAACCGGTTTGGGCTTAATCTTTTGTTTGATTTAACTTATTGTTGGCGTCAGAGTTCGAAGAAGAGCTTCTGCGTTACAGAGCATCCTATGGCCTCCTTAAAGTCGCAGAGACCGTTGTTGGGCACCCCGTCTTCGGTCGACGGGCCGATGTCGAGAATCCTGAAGCCTTTTTGATAGTAATATTCGAAGACCTTGTATGCAAGAAAATTCATAGTCCTTAGGCTAGCGTATTGCCTCAAGTCGCCCCAGTAAATAACCTGTGCCACGTCGTCCGTTACCTTAAACACCTGTGCGGCAGCCACGTCGGTGCCGTTGTGCGACACCACAAAGAAGTCGGCATCAATTATTTTCACCGTGTCGGCAACATTCTGCAGGCTCATTCTTAGCGGATAGCCGTGTTCCTTCCGGTTGATGCTTATCACGCCGTATGCCCTCGATATGTCGTCGGCATTACTGCTGTCGAGATGAGATATTACGAAATCTTCGGCCATGGCTTTGTGCAGGTTCTTGCGTGCGCTGCGGTCTATGAAGTCTTCATAATGCGGAAATCTCGACAGGTCGAAGTGATAGTTGAGGTCAATGTTGGTCAGCCGGCCGTTTCTGAACATCACGTTTGCCCATTTCGATAGTTGCGTATCGTCGTAGACCGACGGCTGCAGCGTTATCTTTATCTTTTTGTCATGGCTTTTGCCCCAGTCTTTCAGCAGGGCGGCGGCCTCGTCCATGTAGGCAATGCGCTGCGGCGTCTTCATGTTGAAACCGCCGTATGGGGCAGAGAACGGACTGCACATGCTGTCGCCTTTCTCGCCGAGAACAATCGAGAATCTGGTCTTGTTGTCCTTAATCAGAATGTAGTGAAGGCCGCTGGTCTTGGCCTTGTTAAGCTCTGAAAACTCCGGCGTGTTGTAGACATGGGCATAAAATCCTGCCTGAGCATATTCTTCGGCTGTAACTTCGTATAGTTGCATACGGCTTTTCGGATTAAAAGTTGTTGAGAAGTTCTATCACGTAGTCCTGTTCCTTCTCGTCGAGTGCAGGGCTCATGGGCAGGCTCAATTCCTGTCTGTGTATCTGTTCTGTTACCGGCAGCTGCATCCCGGCCCAGCTTTCGTAGCATTTCTGCCTGTGAGGTGCTATGGGGTAGTGCACTTCTGTCAGCACTCCGTGGCCGCTCAGATAGGCTTTCAGTTCGTCGCGCTTTTCACAAAGAATGGGGAAAATATGGAAGACACTGTTCTCCCAATATCCTTCTGACGGCACTTTTATGCTCTTGTTGTCAATGCCATTTATGTAGCGCAGCGCCTTTTTTCTTCTCATTTCGTTGTCCTCGTCAAGATATTTCAGCTTGACGTCAAGCACGGCAGCCTGCAGTTCGTCTATGCGGCTGTTGCGTCCTATGTGGTCGAATACATATTTTCTGGCTGAACCATAGTTGCCAAGTGAACGCACCATGTCGGCAAGTTCGCTGTCGTTTGTGGTCACGGCGCCCGCGTCTCCCAGTGCGCCGAGGTTCTTTGTCGGGTAGAAGCTGTGTCCTGCGGCATCTCCCAGTGCGCCGGTGCGTATACCGTTGTGCATGCATCCGTGTGCCTGTGCGTTGTCTTCAATGAGCTTCAGGTTATATTTTCTGCACAGTTCGCCTATCTTCTCGGTGTATGCGCAGCGTCCGTAAAGATGCACAATCATTATGGCTTTGGTGCGTTCGGTTATGGCCTGCTCTATGAGTCTGTCGTCTATTTGCAGTGTCTCGATGTCCGGTTCAACCAGTACAGGCACCAGTTTGTTTTCCGTAACGGCCAGTATCGATGCTATATAGGTGTTTGCCGGAACGATAACCTCGTCGCCTTCCGTCATTACGCCCATCTCTATGTAGGCTCTCAGAATGAGCGTGAGCGCGTCGAGTCCGTTGCCGCAGCCCACGCAGTGAGCCGTGCCTATGTATGACGCAAAGTCGTGTTCAAAGCGTTCTGTCTCCTTGCCGCGCAGATACCATCCGCTGTTTACCACCCTCTTGACGGCTTCTTCAATTTCAGATGAGTATCTTTCGGTGTTTTTTGTCAGGTCAGAATATTTTATAATCTTGTTCATCTTTACATTTTTTGCTAGCATGTTATAGCTCTTGCGACTTGTCCTTGACGTATTCCAGATAGTCGTTATAGTCGCGTATGTAGTCTTCTTCCTCAAATCTTTCAGAAGCAAGCACAAGGCATACAGCTCCGGATGAGAAGTCGTCGAGCGTTCGCCAGATGTTCACGTCGATGAAAAGTCCCTGATATGGGTGGTTAAGAAGAAATGTCTTCTTCTCCTTTCCGTTGTCAAGCGTAACGCTGAAGCTTCCGCTTATGGCTACAAGAAACTCCTTGCATTCCTTGTGTGCATGCCCTCCGCGGCTTTCTCCTGCCGGTACGTCATACACCCAGTAAGTGCGTTTAATGGCAAACGGTATATGGTTTTCGCCCTCAGTTACAGTGAGGTTGCCTCTCGGGTCGATTATTTTCGGAAGGTCAATTATTTTGTTCATGGTATTATACTATTCTGTTTTTATAAATTGAATATATTTTATCTGCGTAGAATTTTTTTATTGTGTATGCTGCTGCTATTGTTGTTACGAGTAGTATAATAACGCTTGCAGTAAGGCCACAGGTAAAAATATGATTGTTACGTAAAATAATGAAAATCCTAATTATTAGCATATGTATCATGAATATTTCCATGGTTATCGTGCCGAGTGTTTGCACCTGTCTGTTGTGGAGCAATCTCGTTAGCAGTCCCTTGCTGTTGTCTGTTATAGCGGAGATGTATATAAGGGCTGAGACTGGCAGCAGGAAAAACACCATACAGCCTATTCTTGGAGGACAGAACCTATATAATACGAACGTCGTAACTATAATTGCGATGGCTGATAGTTCGAGAGCAATTGTAAGGTGTCGGTCGTTGTTGTTTACCCTACTGATTACCGACTGTGTGAAGTCTGATTTATAAAATCTGCAAATAAGTATTCCGATAGCAAAGTTTATGCTTCTTACTGGCGGAAAAGTGTAAAGTATGGTGTTTACATATACTTCTGGCGTGGCGGCCACAATTGTCATCAGCAATATTCCAACGAGTGTGCATCCGATAGCAAGCTGTTTCCGTCCTGACAGCATTATGCTTCTGTAAAGCCACGGAAAAAGCAGATAAAAGAACATTATGTCTGAAAGAAACCATGTTACTCCATTATAGGCAAAGTTGTAGGTATTGTCTAACACCCAGCTTTGCAGCATGAATACATTGAGCAGTGCTTTTATTATGTTTTCTCCGAGTTGATCACGTATGTCTAATATAACATAGATGAGCAGTATGAGGATGTGAAGTGGATAAAACTTTACCAACTGTTTTGTTACAAACTGCCTTAGATTGAAAGTACCTTCCTTAACTTTTTGTCCTTGGCTTACAGATAGGACAAAACCACTGAGAATGAAAAAAAATGATACGCCATATTCACCACCTATTAATGATAAAGGTGTTCCTTGCCAATGGAAATGGGAGAACAATATTAAAAGAACGAAAAAAAATCTATATGCTTGTAATGAGTTTATCATAATAATGTGAAGTAAAAAATGGCGGTATGCACGATTAAATTCGTATAATGTACAAAATTACATATTTTCTGCCACACAATGGTGCATTTTTAGGCATTTTTTTGAAAACGAAAACAAACCATTCTGAAAAAGACATACTTTTACAGAACGGTTTGTAGTTAATATTCAGTTGATGTATCTGATTTTAGCCTTTTATTACGGTTTCTGCCAGTCGCTTGGCCTTGTCTCTCAGTGCTGTTGTGTCAGCATCTGCATCGCCGTAACAGAGCACTACACCCATACGTCTGTTCACGTGCTGTTCCTGCTTTCCGAAGATGCGCAGGCGTGTATAGTCCTCTTTCAGCACATCGAGCATGTTGTATTCGGGTTCGTGGCTTGCCTCCTCCTTTGCCAGGACGACGGCGCTTGCGCCTGCATGCTCAAGATGTATGGCCGGAATAGGCAGTCCCATTACGGCACGGAAGTGCAGTTCAAACTCGTTGAGGTTGAGTGTGTGTCCGAGCGTTACCATGCCTGTGTCGTGCGGACGGGGTGAAAGTTCTGAGAATACAACGCCCTTGTCGCGGCTAAGGAAAAATTCCACGCCCCATATTCCGGCTCCTGTCAGCGCCTTTGTAACGGCTTCTGCCATGTGCTGCGCTTCCTTAAGGTCGGCTTCGCTCAGTGCAAACGGCTGCCAGCTTTCGCGGTAGTCGCCGCTCTTCTGTACGTGTCCTATCGGCGGACAGAAAAGAGTAGGGCCGTCTTTCTGTGTAACTGTAAGGAGCGTAAATTCGCTGTCGAAGTGTATAAACTCTTCGATTATTATTTCTTTTACGTCTCCGCGGCTGCCTTCCATGGCTGCATTGAAGGCTGTCTCGAGTTCATCTGCCGACTTTACGATGCTCTGACCGTGTCCTGACGATGACATGAGCGGCTTGATTACGCACGGGAAACCAATCTCTTTTGAGTGCTCCTTCAGTTCGTCGAGCGTCTTTGCATAGAAATATTTGGCTGTTTTCAGTCCGAGTTCCTTTGCTGCCAGGTCGCGTATGGCTTTGCGGTTCATGGTGAAGTTCACGGCACGTGCGCTCGGAACTACCTGTATTCCTTCTTTCTCAAAGTCGAAAAGGCGCTCTGTGCGTATGGCTTCTATTTCCGGAACGATGATGTCAGGCTGGTGTTTTTTCACCACTTTGTCGAGCGCATCGCCGTCGAGCATGCTGAACACCTCGCTTTCGTCTGCCACCTGCATGGCCGGAGCGTTGGCATAGCGGTCGCATGCTATAACATATTGTCCGGCACGTTTTGCCGCAATTACAAATTCCTTGCCCAGTTCTCCCGAGCCTAAAAGCAATATTTTCTTCATTGTTTATTCTTTAATTAGTTGTTTTACCATTTGCCATTCAGGCGACACGGCCATTCTTCTTACATTTGCCTCTATGATTTTTCTCATTGTTTCGGGGCTTACGCCATGTTCCTTTGCTATGTCTTCAAGCGGTTTGACGTCGTTGCCGAACAGTCCGTAATACTGCTGAAGCACGGCTTCGTCGTCGGCGTAGATAAGGTGCATGATGTGCTTAATGTAGTGTTCCACCTTCTCGCTCACGCAGTGAGGCTCTTTACCGAGCCTTATCAGAAAATCCTGAAGCTCTTGTGACAGTGCGTCCATCTTGATAAATGAAAAGTTGTTGTTATTATGTTTGATTTGTAAGATGTCAGGAAACGCAGCTCGTTTTCACGTTTCCTGACATCGTTTTTGGGCTATCTGTTTGAATACATCTGTTCGTAATACTTCTGATAGTCGCCGCTCGTAACCTCCTTTACCCATTCCTGGTTGTCAAGGTTCCATTTAATCGTCTTCACAATTCCTTCGGCAAACATCGTCTCAGGATACCATCCCAGGTCGTTCTTTATCTTTGTCGGGTCGATGGCATAGCGCTGGTCGTGGCCCAGGCGGTCTTTGACGAATGTGATAAGGTTGTCGTTAATCCAGTCGATGGCTATTTCGCCGTCAGCGTCTTTCACCTGTTTCTTCAGTATCTTGCGCAGCTCCTTGTCTTCGGCCATCATGTCGTGTATGGTCTTTATGGTCAGTTTTACGATGTCGATGTTTGTCATCTCGTTGTGGCCTCCGACATTATACACTTCGCCTTCCTTGCCTTCGCGCACCACCAGGTCGATGGCCTTGCAGTGGTCTTCAACGTAGAGCCAGTCTCTTACGTTGTCGCCCTTGCCGTATACGGGCAGCTGCTTGCCTTCGAGGATGTTGTTTATTATCAGCGGAATAAGCTTCTCGGGGAAGTGGTAAGGACCGTAGTTGTTAGAGCATCTTGTGATAGACACGGGCATGTGGTATGTGTCATGATAAGCCATCACGATCATGTCGGCACTTGTCTTTGACGCACTGTAAGGACTGTGGGGGCAGAGCGGCGTGTTCTCTGTGAAGAAACCGTCCTTGCCCAGCGAGCCGTACACTTCGTCGGTGCTGACCTGATGGAATCGCTTTCCGGCTTTCCATACAGGATATCCTGTTTCGTCCTTGCCCGTAACCCATGCCCTTCTTGCAGCGTCGAGCAGGTTTTGCGTGCCGAGTATGTTGGTCTCGAGGAACAGCTGCGGATTCTCTATGCTGCGGTCTACATGGCTTTCAGCAGCAAAGTTTACGACATAGTCGATGTCATTTTCTGAAAACAGCTTGTCTGCCAGTTCTCTGTCGCGGATGTCTCCGTGCACAAACACGCATCTCTTTCCGTCGATGTCGTCTTTTATCGTGCCATAGTTGCCGGCATATGTCAGCAGGTCGAGCACTATAATCTTAATCTCCTCTTCCTTATATTTTTTGTAAAGAAGATATTTAATAAAGTTTGAGCCGATGAATCCGGCAGCTCCGGTAACAAGATAAGTTTTCATATTATTGATTTTAATTGTTAGTATTCTTATTTAAGATAACTCAGTTTTCGCCTAAAAATTGTGTACGTCTGCTTTTCTTGGGTCAGACAGCGTAACCACCTCAAGGTCTTTAAACGTGCTTCCGTCTATGGTGAGCCTTATCAGTGTGCGGTCTTTATGCCATCCCTGCAGGCCTGCCGCACCGGGATTGATGTGCAGCAGATTGAGCGTCTTGTCGAATTTAACTTTAAGTATGTGCGAGTGTCCGCTGATGAAGAGTTGTGGCGGCATGGCATATATCGAGCCTCTTATGCTTGCGTCATAGTTGCCCGGATAGCCTCCGATGTGCTTCATGAGCACTTCGGTGTCCTCACACTTCCATCGCAGAGTCTCCCTGAACATGCGTCGCAGGTCGCCCCCGTCGCAGTTGCCGTAGACGGCTCTGAGAGTGCGGAATTCTGCCAGCTTCTGTGCCACCTCAAGCGACCCGATGTCGCCTGCGTGCCATATCTCGTCGCACGGCTCGAAGTATTTCAGGTATTTGTCGTCCCAGTAGGCGTGTGTGTCGCTTATTATTCCTATGCGTTTCATTCTTTGTCTGTGACTTGTTTGTGCAGTGTGCAGCCGGCACATCCCGCTGTGGTCATGCCGTGCTGCATAAGTTTTATTTCAGGTCGAGGCTTTTTGTGATAAACTCTTTCAGGAATCCGGCCGTGCCTTCGATGCCGAGCAAGCTTGAGTTTATGCACAGGTCGTATGATGTGCTGTGCCCCCATTTCTTGCCCGTGTAATAGTTGTAGTAAGACGAGCGGCTGTCTTCCTTGTTCTCTATAATCTTCTTAGCCTCTTCCCTGTTGCAGTTATGTCTCTTGCATATGCGCTCTATGCGTTCGTCGATGTCGGCTGTGATGAACACGCTTACCATGTTGTCGAAGTCGCGCAGCACATAGTCGGCACATCTGCCCACGAACACGCACGAGTGGGCTTCTGCAGCCTTGCGTATGGCGTCGCTCTGAAACTGGAACAGGCTTTCCTGCGACAGCTTGTTGTTATAAAAGCAGTTGTCTGAAATATAGGGTACGTGCATGTGGAAAAGCGACTTGAAAAATCCCTTTTTCTCATCGTTCTGCTCGAAGAACTTCTCGCTGAATCCGCTTTCCTTTGCGGCCAGATTCAGCAGCTCGCGGTCGTAAAACTTGCATCCGAATTCGTCTGCGAGCATCTTGGCGATAATCATTCCGCCGCTTCCGAGCTGTCTGCCTACGTTAATTATTATTTTCTTCTTGGTTTCCATAAGCTATGGCGTTATGTTGTTTTTTGAATTTTCTCATATATTTTGTCATCATCACGGCAGCCATGAGTGAGGCTATTGTGTCGGCTGTTGGCAGCGACATCCACACGCCGTCGAGCTTGAAGAACTGCGGAAGGATGATAAGCAGCGGCAGCAGGAACAGCATCTGTCGTGACAGCGACAGGAATATGCTTATCTTTGCCTTGCCGATGCTCTGGAAGAAGTTGGTTACAACCATCTGATATCCCACGAACGGGAATGCTGCCATGTTGATCTTTATTGCCCTCATGGCCTTGTCTATCAGTTCGGCGTCTGTCGTGAACAGGCGTGCGCACTCGTATGGGAAGATGTGAACGATGAGGAATCCCGTGGTAGTGATGGCGGTTCCTGCTATTATTGCGCATTTAAGCACCTTCATGAGTCTGTCGAAGCGCTGCGCTCCGTAGTTGTAGCCGGCTATGGGGAGCATGCCCTGGTTGAGGCCCATGGTGATCATGATGAACACGAATGCCACCTTGTTGGCTATGCCGTAGGCGCCTACGGCCATGTCGCCGCCGTATTTATACAGGCTGGTGTTGATGAATATCACCACGATGCATGCGCATACGTTCATGGCGAAGGGCGACATACCTATGCCTATTATGTTTTTCAGGATGTTGCTCCTTAGCTTGTATATGCCTTTTTTGAAGTGTACTATCTCGCTCGACTTGCTGAACAGCCATAGCTGCCATGCAAGTGCCGTTACCTGAGATATCACGGTGGCCAGTGCAGCGCCCTGTATACCCATCTTCAGCGGCCAGATGAATATAGGCGCAAGGACGGTGTTGAGCACCACGGACGACATCGTGGCAAACATGGCATGGCGCGGTTTGCCCACGGCGCGCAGTATGGCGTTCATGCCGAAGAATGTTTGCGAAAACACGTTTCCCGCCAGCACTACCAGCATATATTCGCGTGCGTAGGGTATTGTGTTCTCGCTCGCGCCGAAGAAATAGAGTATCGGGTCGAGAAACATCAGCGATATTATGCCGAATGCCACTCCGACGATGATGTTCAGCACGATGCTGTTGCCGAATATAAGCTCAGCCTTGCGGTAGTCTTTCTGGCCAAGCTTGACGGAGATACAAGTAGACGAACCTATGCCCACGGCTGCTCCGAACGCTGCCGAAAGGTTCATCAGCGGAAAGGTGATGGCCAGTCCGGATATGGCCAGCGGACCCACGCCCTGGCCGATAAAGATGCTGTCGATCATATTGTACAGCGAGGCTGCCGTCATCGCTATGATGGCAGGAAGGGCATACTGCATAAGCAGTTTGCCGACCGGTTTCGTTCCCAGTTCAAGTGTTGCTTGTTTATTATCCATAATGTTTACCAATCTTATTCTGTGCAAAGTTACTGCATGTTGGCTTAAATACAAAGCAAAAAGTTGTAAAAAGCTGTTTTATTTTGTTTTGCGGTGCATGATTTTGTCATTATTTTATAATATGTGTGTCATTTCCTGAGTTGATAATTGTTAACTAAATTGCCTGTTTTGCCCTGCAGCAGTTTCGTTGTCAGAAAATCTGCGGCAGTATGTTTCCTGCTGCTTTTTGTGTGATTTGGCCATGGCCGTTTACGGTTTGTTTATGTGCGGAATGTCCTTTCTGTCATATTTTATGTTCTTTCCGTGAACTTCTGGCCTTCTGTCTTGATTCATGATGTATGAAACTGCCTGCCGTTTAACCTTGTCCTGTCTTGCAAAAGGCCGTCTTTTGGCTTCCGAAAGGCCATGTTTTGCATCGTGATACACTGCTTTTCGTGCTTAAAACCTGTGCTTTTTGTGTATATACTTGTCGCCATACGCAGGCAAGCATGCCGTAAAGGGCCTGTCAAGTGTTAATATTTAACATTCTCCTGTTGCCGTTTTAACATTTTCGGCACGTGCCGTCGTGGTCTTAACATGGCTTAAAATACATCGGCAGGCCTTGTTGGCGCTGTAAGGAAAACGCGAAAATAAACCCTGCATAGTCTTTGCGTTTACGCTTAAAAAAGTTAACTTTGCATCTGCTTAAATTTATGTAGGCAGATGAAAAAACTTATAACACTTTTGATGCTTTTATCCCTTGTCATGCCTTCGTCGGCTTATGGCACAGACGGGGCACGCAAGAAAAAATATCCCGGAGGCAAGACATACATGTACCGCGTTGAGCTTAAGGACAAGACTGGCACGCCTTACAGCCTTGCTCGTCCTGAAGATTACCTATCGGTGAAGTCGCTCGACCGCCGCAGACGCCAGGGACTTCAGGTTGACTCAACCGACCTGCCAATAAATCCTGCATACATATCAGCCGTAAGTTCCGACGGAGTTGAGGTGGTTAGCCGCAGCAAATGGAACAACACTCTGCTCGTTCGTTGCAAGCAGCCCGAGCGTGTCAGACAGCTATTGTCGCTGCCTTTTGTCAAAAGCGTAAGGAAAGTATGGACGTCGCCTGATTCTGTCAGTGCGGTTTCGTCGAGAATGAAATACCACACCGAGTTTAACCGCTGGGACACTGTGGCGCAAAACTACTATGGCGTTACGCGCGAGCAAGTTGAAATGATAGGCGGTGTGCGTATGCATAATCACGGATTTACGGGCAAGGGCATCACCATTGCCGTTCTTGACGGAGGATTCATGAACACCGATCTGATACCTTGTCTGCAGAATGTAAACATCCTCGGGTGGGAAGATTTCGTCGTGCCGAAGTCCAAGAGCGTTTTCAAGGAGATGGAGCATGGCACAAAAGTGCTGTCGGTAATGGCCGTAAAGGTGCCTTACACCTTTGTGGGCACGTCGCCCGATGCGGCTTACTGGCTTCTGAGATGTGAGGACGAGACGGGTGAAAGCCTTGCCGAGGAAGACTACTGGGCTGCTGCTGCCGAGTTTGCCGACAGCGTCGGCGTTGACATTATCAGCAGCTCCTTGGGCTTTCATGATTTCGACGACAGTTCGTTCAATTATGAATATGCTCAGCTCGACGGCCATACGGCACTGATATCCGCCACAGCTTCGATGCTGGCGTCAAAGGGAATAGTGCTTGTAAACAGCGCCGGAAACGACGGCATGTCTTCATGGAAGAAAATCAATGTGCCTGCCGACGCACACGACATACTGACCGTAGGCGCCGTGAGTCCCAACATGCGCAATGCCGCTTTCAGCAGCGTAGGCCCTACAGCCGACAACCGTGTAAAGCCCGATATAATGGCCCTTGGCAGTCCGGCGTCGGTTATCACGGGGCGAGGCACCATCATCAAGGATATGGGCACTTCGTTTTCAACGCCTGTGGTGTCGGGCATGGTGGCCTGTCTTTGGCAGGCGCTGCGCGACAAGACGGCATTAGAGATTATCGACCTCGTGAGGCGTTGTTCCGACAATTATTCCACTCCTGACAACATTTACGGCTATGGCGTGCCCGATTTCTGGCGTGCCTACGTCATGGGCCGGCAGCAAAACCGCTCAAAATGACACACACCGTATCGCTTCTTGAACTCAACCGGCTCGTAAGAGATGCGCTCGAGCTAAGCATGCCAGGCGACTATTGGGTTGAGGCTGAGCTGGCAGACGTGCGTGAGTCGGCCGGTCACTGCTATATGGAGCTGGTGCAGAAAGACGAGTTCGGCAGCACTCCCGTTGCCCGTGCCTCGGCTAAGTGCTGGCGCAGCACGTGGATGCTTGCCCGTCCGCATTTCGAGCGCGTAACGGGCGAACGCATACATGCCGGCATGAAGGTGCTTTTGCAGGTTCATGCACAGTTTCATGAGAACTACGGCTTTTCGTGGATCGTAACCGACATCGACCCTACTTTCACGCTTGGCGACATGGCACGCAAGCGCATGGAGATAGTGCGCACGCTGAAAGAAGAAGGAGTGTTCGACCTTAACCGCGAACTGTCCATACCGCTCTTCGCCCAGCGCATTGCCGTTATATCCAGTGCCACGGCGGCAGGATATGGCGACTTCTGCAGTCAGCTGAGCAACAATGCCTATGGCTTCGACTTTATCGTCGAGCTGTTTCAGGCTGTCATGCAGGGCGAACAGGTGGAGCAGAGCGTCATTGCTGCCCTCAACCGCATCAACGAGTGTGCCGACTTGTTCGACTGTGTTGTCATCATCCGTGGCGGAGGAGCCACGAGCGACCTGTCGGGGTTCGACACTCTTGCCCTTGCCGAGAATGTGGCAAACTTTCCGCTTCCGGTCATCACCGGCATTGGTCATGAGCGCGACGAGTCGGTGCTCGACATGGTGGCCAACACAAAGGTAAAGACGCCTACGGCAGCCGCTGCATTCCTTATTGAAAACCTTAAGCGTGTTTCCGACCGCATCATGTCTGCCGGCGACCGCATCACTACGGCTGTGCGCCGCCGTCTCGACTATGAGTCGATGCGCCTTGGGCGTCTTGCTGCCGGCATACCGTCCTTGTCGTCGCTTGTCATCACCAGGCGTCAGGCCTCACTCGCCTCGCTCTACGGCCGTCTTTGCGCTGCAGCATCGTCGGGTCTGGCTGTTCGCCGCTCGCATATCGAGTCTGTCGGTGCGTCGCTCGCACCGCTTGCCTCGCGCCGCCTGCTTGTGGAGAGCCATCGTGTGCAGCTTCTTGCCCAGCGTGTGGCCGCCTCCGACCCCTCGCAGCTTCTGCGCCGGGGCTATTCAGTTACGCTTCACAACGGCCGCGCCGTTACCGACGCCTCCGCACTTGCCGAGGGCGATGTAATCGAGACACGCTTTGCCCATGGCTCAGCCTTGTCTGTGGTGCAGGCATCTGATAAGCCGTCAAAAGACAAAGGTGTGGCTGCGGGCGGAAAACATCCGTAACATTGAAAGAAAAAATAAACATATCATTATACGAAAGACTATGCCTAAAGAAATGAAATATGAAGAGGCCGTAAGACAGCTTGAAGATATTGTCGCCAAGATGGAGAGCAACGAGCTTGACGTAGACAGCCTGAGCCAGCAGCTGAAGACTGCCCAGAAGCTTATAAAGCTGTGCAAGGACAAGCTCAGCCTGGCTGACAGCGACATAAAGAAAATACTTCAGGACGACAACAACGGCTGAACATGCCCGCAGGCAGGCTGCAAAACAGCATAAAACTGACATTTTTAATAAATTATGTCATAAAAATTGCTGATTAGTAATATTATTATTATTTTTGCCGTTGGTAAGTCCGGGGCTGACATTACATATAGTTAACCCCAGTGGCTTTGTTGATTGAGTAAAATTTGTTGTATACTTTAAAAATAATATGAATATGAAAAATCTGGATTGGTCAAAATTGCCTTTCGGTTACATTCCGACAGACTATAACGTACGTTGCTATTATCGCGACGGCAAGTGGGGCGAAGTTGAAGTTTGCTCTGACGAATATATAAAGATGCACATGGCTGCTACGTGTCTTCACTACGGCCAGGAGGCATTCGAAGGTCTAAAGGCTTACCGCTGCCCTGACGGCAAGGTTCGCGTTTTCCGTATGGATGAGAATGCAGCACGTCTGCAGAGCACATGCCGCGGCATACTGATGCCGGAGGTTCCTACAGAACTGTTTGAGGAAATGGTTACCAAGGTAGTGCGCCTGAACCAGGATTACATACCTACATACGAGAGTGGTGCAACTCTTTACATCCGTCCGCTGCTCGTCGGCATGTCAGCACAGGTTGGTGTTCATCCTGCCAGCGAGTATCTCTTCATGATATTCGTTACTCCGGTAGGTCCTTACTTCAAGGGTGGATTCTCAACTAATCCTTATGTCATCATCCGCGAGTTCGACCGTTCTGCTCCTCTCGGCACAGGTATATATAAGGTGGGCGGTAACTATGCTGCTTCTCTGCGTGCCAACAAGATGGCTCACGACCTCGGATATGCATGCGAGTTCTATCTCGATGCAAAGGAGAAGAAATATATGGACGAGTGCGGTGCTGCCAACTTCTTCGGTATCAAGGACAACACTTACGTTACTCCTAAGTCTACCAGCATTCTGCCGAGTATCACCAACAAGAGCCTCATGCAGCTGGCTGAAGACATGGGCATGAAGGTTGAGCGCCGTCAGATTCCTGAAGACGAGCTGGCTACATTCGAGGAGGCAGGTGCATGCGGTACTGCTGCTGTTATCAGTCCTATCTCTAAGATTGACGACCTCGAGAACAAGAAGAGCTATGTTATCAGCAAGGACGGCAAGCCCGGACCTATCAGCACTAAGCTCTACAACAAGCTGCGCGGCATACAGTATGGCACAGAACCCGACATCCATAACTGGACAAAGGTTGTAATTGAATAATTGATAATTTACAATTCATAATTTATAAATTACTGATCCATAATTCATAGTTCATAATTCATAATTGGCTATTTCTTTGATTACCGATAGCCTGTCTTTTGACAAATAATTATGATTTATGAATTATGAATTATGATTTATTTTAAGATGAGCAAAGGAAAATTGGCTAAGTTCGCCGACATGGCGAGATATGAGAACGTGTTTCAATACCCTTATTCGGTCGTTGAGAATGTGCCTTTTGAAATGAAAGGCCACTGGCGCGACATGTATTTCCACAATGACAACCCCATTGTGCTTGAGCTGGGATGCGGCAAGGGCGAATACACCGTTGAGCTGGCAAGGCTATATCCGGATGTCAACTTCATCGGTGTCGACATCAAGGGCGCACGTATGTGGACAGGTGCAACGCAGGCTCTTAACGACGGACTTAAGAATGTGGCATTCCTTCGCACCAACATCGAGATCATCGACCGCTTCTTCGGTCCTGACGAGGTGCAGGAGATTTGGCTCACGTTCAGCGATCCTCAGATGAAGAATGTGCGCAAGCGTCTCACCAGTACATACTTCATGGAGCGTTATCGCCGTTTTCTTGTCGACGGAGGCATCGTGCATGTCAAGACCGACAGCAATTTCCTTTTCACCTACACCACATACATGACAGAGCGCAACGCCTTCCCGGTGTTGTTCTCAACCACAGACCTTTATCATGCCGAGGGGCTTGATGTCGACACCATGCGCATACTTTCAATTCAGACGTATTATGAAAGTCAGTGGATTGAGCGCGGACTCAACATCAAGTACATGAAGTTCCGTCTTCCGTCGGCAGGCGACATGGCAGAGCCCGACGTAGAAATTCCTGTTGACGACTACCGCAGCTATAAGCGCACCCGCCGCAGCGGCGTAGACATGCGCAAGTAGATAGCCACGGCAGTTGTCTTGGCGGCAGTTGACTTTTGGCGCATACACAAATGTGCTAAAGTCAGGTGTGCGTTTACGCGGCAGTGTATCGACATTGCTGTCATGACATGGACATGTGTTTGTGCCTTGTCTTTTGCAGACTCTTTTCGGTCATGTCTGCCTCTTTTCATATTATATCAATGATATGCCTGTAAGAATGTTTTTACATGCACATAACTTTTTGTAACGAAGATGACAGTAGAGCTTAAAGAGAACGGCGGTCTTCCTGCCCGAATTTTGTGGACACTTGCCATTGTTGCAGGTGTGTCAGTTGCCAATATATATTACAATCAGCCGCTGCTCAACGTGATAGGCCGCGACCTGGGCGTGAGCGAGTTCAGTTCCAACCTCATAGCCATGATCACTCAGGTGGGCTATGCCGTCGGACTGCTTTTCATTGTCCCCCTTGGCGATCTCTGCCGCCGCAAGAACATAGTGCTCGTAAACTTCAGCGTGCTCGTGTTCTCGCTCCTTGCCATAGCCTGCTCAACCAGCATTTATGTTATATGGGCAGCATCGTTTCTTACCGGTGTAGGCTCAATGATACCGCAGATATTTGTTCCGATAGCTTCGCAGTTCTCACGTCCGGAGCATAAGGGGCGCAACGTGGGCATTGTCATCTCCGGACTGCTCACAGGCATTCTTGCCTCGCGTGTGGTCAGCGGCGTGGTGGGCGATGTGCTCGGCTGGCGCGCCATGTATTTCATTGCGTCGGGGCTGATGCTCGTATGCGCCTTTGTCGTAATGAAGGTGTTGCCCGACATACGGCCTACGTTCAAGGGCTCTTACGCCAAGCTCATGGCGTCGCTCTTCTCGCTGCTGCGCGATTATCCTGCCCTGCGCGTATATTCCGTAAGAGCCGGACTGGCTTTCGGTTCGTTTCTTTCGCTTTGGGCCTGTCTGTCGTTCAAGATGGCACAGGCACCGTTCTATGCCGACAGCGACGTGGTGGGCTTTCTCGGCTTGTGCGGCATTGCCGGGGCTCTGACAGCCTCGTCGGTAGGCAAGCACGTCAGGACCGTAGGCGTGCGCCGCTTCAACTTCATTGGCTGCGCGCTTATGCTGCTTGCATGGGCATCAGTCCTGTTTCTCGGCGACACCTATGTTGGTCTGATAGCAGGCGTGATAATCATCGACATCGGCATGCAGTGCATACAGCTCAGCAATCAGGCAAGCATGTTCGAGGTATGCCCCGGAGCATCAAACAGAGTGAACACCATATTTATGACAACATACTTTGCCGGAGGTTCTCTCGGCACATTCCTTGCCGGCACGGGCTGGCATGCCGCCTCTTGGACAGGTGTGGTGGCCGTAGGCGTATGCCTCACGCTGGCCTCACTTGCCGTAACGCTGTTCACACGTCGATGAGCTATGGGGCAGGAGAGTGTTGTCTGAAATGTAAAAGGCCGCAAGTCATATTGTGAAAGACCACATATCAGAGTGTAATATGTGGCATATTGCAGCATGAAAGGTATGCTTTTGCTTAATGGATATTACTGAAAAATATTTTTTTAAAGAAACTCATCACTCGTCACATACGCTTGTAACCTATTGGCTGATAGAGAGTTGATGTGTGACGAGTTTCTTTCTCAACTCGTCACAACGCCTCGTTCTGTGCCGTTTTTTAGCCGTAACGTGGCTCTGTAAATATGGAATTTCAGCTAAAAATATGTTATATGCTGCTCTGTGATGAGTTGAAAATGCAACTCGTCACACGGTAAATGGTTGGCTTGCAGCGAGTTAAAGCCTGTTGTGACGAGTGATGAGTTTTTTTAAAAAACTTTTTTGCTGTTTTACTTCTTGCCATTTACTGATTTCGGTTGACTTCAAGCAGGGCTTTGTCTGATTTTAGTAGACTTATGTGAACGTTGGTGTCTGTTATCGGTTATTGCCATGATTTTGATTAAACGGGATGTAGCCTATAGCCCGGTTAGTGTTTAAAATAATTCCTGACGTTCTGCGACATCATGTGTAAATTTTATGTTTACAGATTAGATTGCTGTCGGAAATTTTTTTAATATTGTTAAAACTATCGGACACTAGTTAATAAGATTTAATATATATAAGTGGAATAGATTATTCAATTTAAAAAGGTTTAACTTTGCAGCACTTACTAGATTATTAATAAGAATGTCAAGATTTTTAAAATTAGCTTTAGTGTTGGGCATGCTGTTTTTGACCGATACAATTACTATAACTGCTCAAAATTTGGCAGTTAAGACAAATGTTTTGTATTGGACAACAGCAACGTTTAATGCATCTGTTGAAACACGTCTGTCGTCAAAGTGGACTCTTGATGTTTCGGCGGGTTACAATCCGTTCACATTTTCTGATAACAAAAAGTTGAAGCATTTTGCCATTCAGCCTGAGGCACGCTATTGGCTCTGTTCTCCTTTTTCGGGGCATTTTGTAGGTGCCAACCTGCTTTATTCCCATTATAATGCCGGCGGAGTGAAGATGCCTTTCGGCAGTTTTTTCAGACCTTGAGAAGTACAGGTTCCAGGGTGACCTTGGTGCCGTAGGCCTTGTCTATGGTTACAGCTGGATGTTGCCCGGAAAGCGATGGAGCATAGAGGGCGTTGTCGGCCTTGGATATGGCATAACCCGTTATGACAAATATGCATGTGCTGTGTGCGGAAGCAAAATTGGTGAAGACACAAAGGGTGTTTTCATGCCTACTAAACTTGCAATCTCTGTTATATATTACATTAAGTAAGTCGCATTGATGATTTCTGTCGGTGTGATTTTATTTTGCATACTCGACTAATTTAATACAATCTCAAGATACAACAATGATGAGATCTTTAAGTTCAATTCTTTTACTGGCATTGGGCTCATCTGTCTGTAATGCGTCCGCATTGCGCGGCAACGGCGTTGATGCTCAGTGGATAGACTCTACGGCTCTCAGGCTGTCGTTCGTGTTGACTGAAGGCGATTCGGTAGGCAGCAATTATGCCGTTATAGCCACGCCCCGTCTTGTAACTGCTAAGGGCGACACCCTGCTGCTGAAGCCGACTGTGTTCAGAGGCAAGCGCAACATGCGCTACACGGAGCGTGCACGATTTTATAATAATGCTCAGCAGGCCACGGCAGATGAGGTGGCTTTAGGCTCGGAAGTTAGGTATGACGTCATGCTCAGGCGTGCCGACAGTCCCTGGATATGGGAGGATAAAGTATACCTCGACGTGGCACGCGAGAAAGAAGGATGCTGCAATGTTGAGGATATGGCCGGAAGGCGTATGGGTGATATGGTGTATGTGCCGCAGTTTGTGCCCGCACTTGCCGTTGTTGAGGACAATGCAGGCAAGGCTGGTGAGCTGCAGAAGGATAATCCGGTGCTGATGCACGTATCGCAGTATAAGCCCTACGACAATACGCGCATACTGCGCAAGGAGAAGGGGGCTTTGTATGTTCATTATCCTCTGAACAGTTCGGAGCTGAAACGTGACTTCCGCGACAACGCACAGACGCTCGACCGTATTGTTGACATTACGCGCAGCATAATGGCCGACTCTACATCGTCGGTTAAGATCATACAGATTGTTGGTCTGGCTTCTGTTGAAGGTTCACAGAAAAACAATGTCAGTCTGGCAGGGCGGCGTGCCGATGCCCTGAAGGCGTATATACAGAAGAGGGTGAAAATATCAGATAAGCTGTTTGACTGCGCCAATGGCGGCGAGGCATGGACCGAGCTGCGCGACCAGATAGCCGACGGCAGCTTTGATGGGCGCGACGAGCTTCTGCACATAATAGATACGGAGAAAAATCCGGATAAGCGCGAACAGATGATAAGACAGCTAGACGGTGGACGTCCGTATGCGTATCTGCGCGACAACGTGTTGAGCGACCAGCGCAATTCGGGCTATCTGCGGATATATTATGACTATGTGCCCGACACGGCGGCCAAGACCATAAACGAGGCTACAGAACTGATGCAGGAGGAGAAATATGACGAAGCTCTCAGAAAACTGCTTACAGTTAAGGACGACAAGAGAGCCTTCAGTCCGCTTGGAGTGGCTTACTACATGACAGGCAACAGGCAGAAAGGTCTGGAGTATATGAAGCGTGCCGCAGCCGACGGAAACGTACAGGCTAAGCGAAACCTTGAGCAGTATGAAGCTATAATGAAGGCGGAACAGCTGAAAGAGAAATAAACAACAAAATATTATAACTTAATTAAATTAATTATTCTTTATGAAAAAGTTTTATAACAGAAATTTTGCCTATGGAGCAGCAGCGCTGCTTATTGGCGCAGTGAGTTTCACTGCATGCTCTTCTGAGGATGAGTTGTCTAACACCAATCCAACCTATGATGGAGAGAGCGTAAAAACACAGTTTGCAATTAATATTCCTGCAGCAGCTAAGACGAGGATGACAGGAGAGTACACCCAGCAGGATGGAAACTTCCTCGGTATGAAAGATATAAAGCTGATACCTTTTGCCTCAATGCCTGCATCAGGAACAGAGTCGAATCTTGGTTCTGTTATTACTTTGGGTAATATCAGTGACAATCTGTCTGCAACTTCTAACGCTAAGGTTTATAATGATGTTGCCATTCCTGTAGGTACAGGTGCTGTAATCCTTTATGGTCAGGCAAATAAGGAGGCAGGAACTAATTTTGATAAAGGTGCAGTAACAATGCCGAGCGATTATTCTGTTTTGTCAAATATTAAATTTTCTCCTGTAAATATAACAACCAACGAGACAGACGCAAAGGCTACGGCATTGGCTGCATGGATGACATCTGTAGCAAATGCTGAAGGTTGGGATGCTGCCGGAGAAGGTACGTTGAAAGATTTGCGTGATGAGTTTCTGAAAACGACTGTAGGTTCTTCTAACAGTGTATTGTGCCTGATGCAGTATCTTTATAATGCTTTGGCAAAAGAAGACGGTGCTGAGGCTACAGCTATTAAGGCTGCTATTAAGGCCGGTAATGGTGTTGTAGAGTCTGATGGAAAACTGAGCTATGGAGAAGGCTCTTCATTGGCCGGTTATCCTGAAAATATAAATCTGCCTGATGGTGCAGCCCAGGTTGTATGGAACTCGACAAAATTTGATGTTGTTGCAGCTTCAGGAAATACAGGAATTAATGTTGCATCATTAGACAGCTATGTTTATCCTGCAGCTTTATGTTATTACGTGAATAGCAATGTGAAGACTGCTGATACAGAAGTTGATATGGACGCCGCTTCTGATTGGACAGCGATTGTTGGATCAATGACAGGCAGCTCTGTGGCTCCGACAACTCGTTCGATAGCAATTGAACAGCCCATTAATTATGGAGTTGGCCGTCTTTCAACTCAGGTTAAGTTTGGCGCACAGCGTGTTCCTGACTCAAAGGATGATGGTCATAATAGTTCTGTTGTTGAAATTCCCGGTGAAGGATTTAAGATTACAGGTATATTGATTGGCGGACAGGGCGAAGTTGGCTGGAATTATATACCGACAGCAACTGGCAGCAAAACAATATATGATAAGTCTATGACAGAAGGAATGTGTGCAAAATATTCTTCTGATTTTACAGGTGCAATAACCAACTATACTTTGGCTTTTGAAACAGAGTCAAATAAGGATGTCAATGTGGCTATAGAACTTGTGAACGGTGATAAAGATTTTTATGGCAAAGACGGTATGATAATTCCTGCTGGCGGTAAATTTTATTTAGTTGGACAATTGAAGTCAAGCGCAGCTACTGAAACTGGCGAAAAAATCTTTAAACAAGACTATAATACTATTGCCAAATTTAATATTACAAATCTGAAGTCAGCTTATAATGGTCTGCCTGATCTTCGCACACCGTCATTACAGCTCGGTATGTCTGTTGATTTGAATTGGGAAGAAGGCCATACGTTTGACGTAGATATTCAATAATACAAATGATCTTTTTGTCCTGAAAGGATTTTTTGTATAAAATGCTAACCAGGCGGCAGCCTTTCGTAGGGCTTCCGCCTACAACCGGAAAACGCTTGCGGATAACCGTTAATCTTCCGTGAGTGCGGTGATTTAGAAAAAGAAGAAATAATAATGGTGTTAAGAATGATGACGAAGCGTAAAAATAAGAATTATTGTTCAAAGTTTTGTGCAGGATTGTCGGCATTGCTGTTGTCAGCGTTTCCGTTGTCCTTTGTTTCGTGTATAGATGAAGATTTGTCGCGTTGCGGTGTAAACTATTCCGTTGATTATCGTTTGGAATTATCCGCATCACTTCGTCAGACGCTCGACCAGCAGCTTACCACACCGGCAGAACGGCAACTGGCTGCGGCATTGCGTTCTGATATGACTGACATTATGAGCGAGCGTGCCGCTGTGATGGATCTGTCGTTCTTTACATTAGAAGACGGCAACTTGGCTCAGCATCAGACCGTTGAGCCTGATGCCAACAGTCTGTCAATGACCATCTATATGAACCGTGGCGACTACCACAATATAGCCCTTGCAGCTACTCATTCTGTCAGTGAGGTAACTATCAGCGGCGCATCAACCTACACAGGCATCAGTCTGCGCCAGGCACAGGCCGATACGCTCGACTCACACAGTGCTGCTATCTATATGGGATATGGCCGTATGCTTATGGACAATGTTTTTGGACATTTCTATGTGCCCTTATATATGGTCAACTCAGTACCTGTGCTGGTTGTAAATCCAAACAATTCACCGGCAAAGGCACTTGTGGCGTATACACGCCGCACGTCGTCAGGTCTGCATTGTTCAGACAGCACTTTTGTATACGACAATGAGGCCGTAATCAGGACACACCGCACGGAAGGCGGCGGACTGCTTGCGTTCCATTCTGTATGTTTCCCGTCGGCAAATACTGCAAAATCACGTGCAACAGACGACCCCACAGTGGCTGAGGGAAGTATATGGGAAATGGATCTGATAACACAGATGCCCGACGGAAAATATGTCAAGAACACACTGTATATGAAAAATCCGCTTAAGGCAGGCGAGATGCAGGTGATAAAAGTGAAGCTGAATGATGAAGGCGGTGTTGTGACAGAAAATCCCGAAGTCGGTGTATCGGTTGAGTTGGATTGGAAGCCCGGAGGCGATTTTGATATTGAAATTTGATGATGTTATAGCAGAACCTTCCGGAATAATTTATGTAAGTAAAATAAAGAAAATACACGTTCAGACATGAGGTATATCTCTAAAATACATGTTCTTTTATGTGCCGCAGCTTTAGCCATAACGGCATGCCAAAGCGAAGACTCTATTTCGCCGGAGACTGATATGGAAACGGTCAAACTTCTTGTGACAGTTCCTGCGACGTCAGGGCTGACGCGTATAGGTGATCCGGGGACGGGCGTGGAAGAAGGATCTGACTGGGACAGGCTGGCGGTGATATTGGCGTATAAAGACGGACCGTATGTGCAAAAAACAATTATAACAAAAGATGATTTTGACAAACTTCCTAATTATGACGGCCGTGAAGGAGTAAAACTTCTTACTGTCGATGCACAAATTGGTTCTGCATATATTTACGGCGTAACATACAGCAGTGATGCTCAGTATAACCCGGAACAAAGCATAAGTGACTGTAAAGATAATGAGCAGGTGAAAGCCTTGACAATATCTAATGATTATGCCGGAACAGACGATAATGCTTCAGCTAAGTTTGTCAGCGTAGCCACCGGGTATTATAAAACTGCTGTTAGCGGCGACCAGCCGGCTCTGTTTGAAATACAAGTTGGCGGTACGGGTGAGATAGGCAGCATACCGACAATGACGCTTACCCGTCTTGCCTCTAAAATAGACATACAGTGGGATGCTGCTGATGCATACGATCAAGGATATACAGATGTGAAGGTTACAGATTTTACATATAAAGGAAAGGAATATGGCCGATTGTTCCCGGAGATTACAGGTGTGACACCGGATAATCAAGATAAATCATGGACATTCTATAACACCTCAGAGATAAGTCAGCGCAACGGTCGCGTGTATCATTATACGTTCACTGATGGTGCAACGACACCGAGTGTGACATTTAATATTTCTGCAAGAAAAGACGGCAATGATATTACCGGAAGCGGATATACAATGAATTTCAGTTATGTCTTGCAGCAGGCCGCCTGGTATAAGGTTAACGCAACGATAAAGGGCGTAACCGGCAGTGGAAGTATCACGCTGAGCATGAATTGAGCCGGCAGACATGAATAAAAACTGACATACTGAGAAATTGATAATATCAGTAAAGACAACAAAAAATATTAATGTAGCAGTATCTGCAAAGATAATCGTAAAAGAATAATGAAATGATAAAGATGCGGACTTTATTCAGATTTTATATGTTGCTTTTATTCCTGGGTTCTTATTTAGGAATTATGGCACAAACAAAGATTTATTACGTCAGCCCGACAGGTGTTGGCGACGGCACGTCGTGGGAAACTACTACGACATTGCAAACAGCATTGCAGAATGCCGTTGCCGGCGACCAGATATGGGTGCAGGGCTTTGAACAGATAACGAGCGCCGACCAGCTGTATGTAGCTCCTGCCGATGGGTTCAGCTTGAAGTCAGGCGTTCAGCTTTACGGCGGTTTTAAGGGCGATGAAACTAACGTCAACAGCCGTGAGACGCTCGGAAAGCCATATCAGATGAAATATCGTTCCGTGCTTTCGGGTGATATCAAGAGAGATGATGTTGTTGACAATACAAACTTGATATTCCCTGCCAATACAACACGTTCAGACAATGCCACACATGTGCTGAATGTTAATATGGCACCTGCCTCAGGAAACAATAAAAATACTTCGCCCACTATAATAAATGGATTCTCAATAGGCAACGGCCATGCTGACGGCTCTGGTGAGAAGGGCGGCGGTATATATATACATGGCGATAATACGGGTGGCGGCATCTTCCGCATAGAACGCTGCTTCCTGTTGAACAACTATGCCACACAAGGTGGTGCCATATACGTTGATGCTGAAGTAAAGAATGTCAACAACAGCACATCACTTGTAAATCAGTGTGTTGTTTATAACAATGCAGCCGGAGAGCGTGCTGCAGTAGAGAACGCCGGTGGCGGTCTGTATCTGGCAGGCGAGGCCACCGTGGTTAACTCATCAATATTCAATAATGAGAATGGAGGACTGCGCCTTGCTGACGGTGCGAAAGTTGTGAACAGTACTGTGTCGAGAAATTCAAGTGGCGGCATCGATATGATAAACGATAAGGCCGAAGGATATAATGTTGCAAATACTATTATTTGGGGAAATTCAACTCTTTCGACGCAATACAGACCGGAATTCAAAAATTCCGCATTCCATGAAGTTGAGACCGGTGACTCAGACGGAAACATATATGTTACTGCAGAAAACCGCGGTGACACTAATGCTCCTATGTTTGACGCACCGTCGCTGAAGACAAGTTATGACCGTGATTTCAACTGGCGTCAGACAGCTTATCCGCTTTGGTCGTGGAATGTGCTTGAAGGGTCGGTAATGTTAAGTAAAGGTGATCAGCAGTCTTACGACCAGTCTGCATACGGCAGTGAGGATATGGCCGGCAATCCGCGTTTTAACGGCTCTACGATAGATATCGGAGCATATGAGTTTCAGCAGATGTTGTCGACACGTATACGTTACGTCAAACCTGTTGCAACCGGGACAGGCGATGGCTCTTCTTGGGAAAATGCTTCAGGTAACTTGCAGAACATGATAGACGAACTGGCCAAGAACAATCCGCAGAATCTTCCTGGAGAAGTTTGGGTGGCTGCCGGAACTTATGTACCACAGGTACAGGTTATCAGTGGAACAACTTATTCTGCATCGTTCCTTATGCGTGACGGAATTAGTGTTTATGGAGGCTTTGCTGGCGATGAAAGCAGTAAGCAGGAACGTGAAGTGGGCAAAATGCCGTGGAATTTTGTTAATAAGACCATTCTCGAAGGTTCTTATTATGAACACAGCAAGACATCTTGGAATGAGTCAAATCATAAATGGACTTTGACGAGCGACTCACGTCATGTTGTTTTCTTTTCACCCCTACCTTCAGAAGGCAAAAGCGGTTTCGACAAATCAACCATACTTAATGGAGTAACCATACGTGGAGGTTATGCTCAGGGAGGTGAAGGCGTGGCAGACTTCATGACAGACCGTGGAGCCGGTGTTTACATGGGTATTAATGCAACATTGGAGAAGTGTATTGTTACAGAAAACTCGTCTACGGGCAATGGCGGTGCTGTCTATATGTACGGCGGACGTGTTATGAATTCGCTGATATATAATAACAATGCCGACGGTGACGGTGGAGCTGTATATGTTGACAATGCCGGTATAGTGTTGGCCTCTATGCTTACTAACAATTCTGCCAACAATGGCTCGGGCGCTTATCTTGCACACACCGGCAATTGGACAGACGGCAAGCCGCATCCTGAATATCTCATCCTTTCAACATCTGTTGTGTCAAATAATACGAGTCGTCTTAATGGTGCTGTTTATTGTGCAAAAGGTGGAGTGTTGATGCAGAATACTATAACTAACAACGATTGCCCTACGGCAACAGACAATACTTCTGCCAATGCATCACAGAGTGGTGGCTTGTATGTTGATTCATATGGACTTGTAATCAATTCTGTTTTGTGGAACAATACTATCCAGAAACGTAATATACCGATGTATGCAAAGAATCCAACACCGTCTAATGTACGTTTCTTGTATACAGCATTGTCTGGTATAAACAATGCTGTTTGGAATAATGTGCTTCAGCAGGAAGTAATTTCGTTGGCAGAGAGCAATAATATTGCTGAAGAAGGCGTGCTCAGTCCTGACTTTGTTGCCGAAGGCCTGCCTGAGTCTACAGGTGTAACAGGTTTATTGGAAGATGTTAACTATTTCTGGCAACCTGTAACGGGAGCAAATCTGCGTGCTCGTGGTATGACGTTAGGTACATTCCCAGATGATGTGCTGGTTGCTCCTGAAATAGATATTGCCGGGACACGATTTGCTCAGAAACCGGCTGTGGGTGCTTATTCGGTTGAGGCTACCAATATTAATCCTGAAGATACAGGAGATGCCTTGAAAGTATATGTTGATGTTGAATGTGCTGTGGCTACTCATGACGGCAGTTCATGGGCAAATGGCTATCGCTCACTTAATGAGGCTATTGCCTATTTGTCAGGTCTAGATAAGGAAACGGTTGGAAACAAACGCCTTGAGGTGCATGTGATGGAGGGTGATATATGGCCGCGTTATGCTTTTACTAACCTTGATCCGCAAACTGCAACTATAGACATTCCTGCAGCAGCAAGTGGGGCAACTTTGTATATTTATGGAGGCTATCATAGATCAGACGACAAGATTTCGGTTGAACGTAATCCACTGACTTATCGTTCTGTTATAAACGGTAATCATGAAGGTAAGAATATTGAAGATGGATTGTATCATTGTATAACTGTTGCTAAAGGAGCTGCCGTTTGTCTTGACGGATTTCATATTATTAACGGTTACGCTGCAGGTGAGGCAAGCCGTCAATATGGCGCAGGTCTGCTTGTGCATGATGGAGCAAATGTTACGGTGAACAACTGTATCTTCGAGAACAATACGGCTCAAGAGGGTTCGGCTATTGATGCACGTAATGCATCTTTGACGATGAATAACTGTGTCGTAAATAACAATACGAATATAACTGAAACTGCAGCTGTGGTAAACGGTGATGGAGCAAATTTGAAAATTAACTTTGTTACTATAGTTAATAACAATGGCAAGGCTTATTCTGACAATGCTTCGTTGATTTCTTCATTCTCAACGGCAAACATATCGGCAAATACCCACACCATAGAAATTTCTACAGCTCAGTTCTCTAACCCGACAAAGACATCTGGTGCTTCGTTGGGTTTTGACACATATTTAGGCGGCTACTCGTCGTTCCAGCCTACAAATCAGAACCCGATAGTTAATGTTGGAAAAGCTATTGGTGGAATAACAACGGACATTACGTTGTCAGCCCGTAGTCGTGGAGGTGCACCTGATTTAGGTGCCTATGAGGCACAGCTCCCTGTTGACGGAACTGTAATTTATGTACGTAGTGAAAATGGTGATGATAATAATGATGGCTTGTCTTGGAGTAGTGCAAAGAAAACAATTACTGCGGCACTGAATACGGCTTCAACTGCCACTGAAGCTATATGGGTAGCTGCAGGAACATACAATGAGCGTGTAACAATGAAGGATGGTGTCAATGTGCTTGGTGGTTTTGCCAAGACAGGCAATCCTGACAATAAGCTAGATGGTGTAAACCGCGACATATCTAATGCCAACAGCAACTTTATGACTGTTATAGATGGACAGGGTGGTGGACGAGTCTTGACACAGCCGGCAAACTTTAATAAACTTACTACTTGGGAAGGTTTTGTTATTCAGAATGGAGCTACAAAAGGAGACAATGCTGACAGTAATGGAGCAGGTGTTAAGTTGATGAGCAACGGTGAGTTAAAAAATAGTCTTGTTCAAAATAATACGCATACAAATACATATAGTTCATGGGGAAGTGATACAAAATCTATAGGTGGCGGTGGTATTAGTATGTCATCTGGTTCTATTGTTGATGGCTGTATCATAAAAGCGAATAAAACGAATAAAGAAAATAATGACAGATATACCTGTGGTGCGGGTATTCACATGAATGGAGGCACGCTCATTAATTCTATTGTTGTGGATAATGTTGCGACAAGCGTAGGGTCTGGATGGTTGGCATGGGGCTCAAATATACTTGGAGCTGCCGTATTTATAAATAGTGCTGGAACTTTTTATAATTGCACATTCGCATATAATTATGGTAATACAAATGGTAAATCCGCTGTTGTTGGTGGCGTTTGGGATGATTCGAAGAATTCAAAGTTTTATAATTGTATATTTTGGGGAAATGCAGGCAATGGAACCGGTGGTGAGAATACTATTCAGGTGGGAGGACCTGGATATTCTGATGGTGGAACAGAGGCTGCAGCAAACAAAAATTTGATCAACTGTTATGCTTCTATTGCCGAAAGCTCTCAAACTACATCTGAATTATGGAACAATCCTGATGCTACATTCCAAATGAATATCGGTAGCAATGATTATAATCAGATGATTTCAAAGGCAAAGGCTAATCAGCCATTTGATGATAATTATAAACTATTGAATAATACGACCGGTTTACATTGTATTAATAAAGGAAACAATATTTATGTTGAAGATAACGACATTTATGTCGATGCAGCCGGTGCCACACGTATTCAGTATTGTACTGTTGACAAAGGTGCTTATGAAAGTGCAGATGCCATACAGATTAAGCCGGATGAAAATGGAGTTTATTATGTTACGCAGAATGGAGCCGGAACATCAGATGGATCTTCTTTAGAAAATGCGTCTTGTGCAATGGAACTGCAGCGTGTGCTTAATGCTGCAGGTGAGCGTGCAAAGACAGGAATGGATGCAATTGTGAAAATTGCCGGTTATGAAAGCGCTTCTTTTGTTTATAACGCAAATACACTAAGTAATCAGGATGATCCGCAGAGCTATACTTACGTAATTCCTTATGGCGTTACTGTGATGGGCGGGTTCAGCGATAAGGATGGCAACTGGGATGATGACAACGACGGATATAAGCGCGAACCGATTACATATAAAACTGTTTTGTCGGCTATAAATAATAGTAGCTCGTTGGAACAGAAGGTGAACGGATATCATACCGTTACGTTCGGCGAGAAGCCTTCTGACTGGAACGGCAACGATAAGAAGAGTATCATAGACGGTATCTATCTTATTGACGGCAAGGCAACATCTATGTCCGGTAACGGCAATCCTAATACGCGTGGAGGCGGTGCTGTAGTACCATCTTGGGCACATGTGCGCAACTGTGTTGTGGCCCGTTGCGAGGCTATTGAAGGAGGTGGACTTTATGTCTTGCCCGGAGGCGTTGTATCTGGTTCGCTTATTATGGATAATACGGCAGAAAATGGAGCAGGGGTATATGCAGATAATACAAATGCCGGTAAAGACAGCAGAGCTCACATGGTGTCATGTACAGTGACTGACAATACTGCTTCATCTATAGGTGGAGGCTTGTTCCTCGAGGATGGTGCTATGATGGTGACCAATTCAATATTGTGGGGTAATACGGCACCTTCTGACAAAAATATCAGTGGTGTCTTGACAGAAGCTTTAGAGGATGATGTGTGGTCTTCTGTTGAGCATGGCATTTCCGCATTTTATCCTGTCAACCATTCTTTTGTTGAGACATATGAGATGCCTTCTAATTTTGAAAATACGACAATGGAACGCAATGAAGATCTTTACTTTGCATCGTCTTCTCGATTGTTGAAGGCCTATTCGCCACTGATAAAGCATGGCATGGATACAGAATATCAGGACGCTATGGCCAGTCGGTTAGGTATCTCTTCTGTTGATATGCAGGGCATACCCCGTATTCAGGCTGATATGCCTCGTATTGATGCCGGAGCGTTCGCGTTTGAAGGCGGAACCATACCTACAGACGTCCTGCTTACCCGCATCTTCGTGTCACAAGGTGCAAATGTGCAGTTGCCCGAAGGTGAGGATATGGACAAATATATAGGGCGTTCTTTCTATACATCGCTGACATGGCTTGATGATGCGTTGGAGTATATCAAGGCTGTGCGTGAAAATGGTGTTGCTAAAGAAACAGACAGGTTTGAAATCCTTTTGGCCGGCGGCACATATAAACCAAGTTACCGTCGTATGGATGCAAGCACTGAGACTGTAGACCAGCGACAGAACTCTTATGTTATTCCGCAAGGTGTGAGCATCTATGGAGGATTTAACGGAACAGAACAAATTACCTCTAAGTCAGCCGATGGTCAGGATATTGTATCTATTCCGGGGGTAACTGGCAGCTTTACTTGCATGGGAGACATCAGTGAAATTTTATCTAACCGTGCTTATTCTGACTTTAATCAGAATGGCATCAACGAGCCGTGGGAACTTGCCAGTCAGGTAATTCTCTCAGGCAATGTCAACGTGTCAGAGCTGGTTAAGAATGTTTATCATGTAGTTTATTCTGATGCAAAAGAAAATCAGGAACCGCTTAATCCTGTTATATTAGACGGCTTGACCATTATGGACGGTGAAACTTCAAACATATTAAGTAATGCGGCTGATACTGACGAAATCGGTCGAGGTGGAGGCATCTATTCTAACGGAGTGTCTTATCTGCTTAACCGCTGCCGTCTCATCAATAATTTTGCAGTTCGCGGCGGAGCTGTCTATATGCGTGACGCCAAGTTGACCATTGTAAATTCCATTCTGGCCGGTAACGGCACGGTGGATAATGCCCAGCCTGTAGTGCCTACTCAGCTGCCAAGAGGTGGAGCTGTATATGTAGCGGGCGTTTCTGATGCTCCTAAGGTCTATGCAGGGTTATATGCTGTAAATACGCTTTGGGTTAATAATGAGACGGTAGGCCAGGGCGGAGCCATCGGAACAAATTATGCAGATGGAATAATTGGACCGAATTATGTTCCTGAAGTTTCATTAATGAATAATACTTTTGTCAGAAATAAGGCTCAAAGCAATGCGGTGATTTACCACCACAATGGCAAAAATACTATTACAAATACGTTAATGTGGGGTAATGAAATTACAGGTGAGAATATTCCGCAGACAGACGAAACAAACACGTCGATCACTCACAGTGCGAGCGATGCTGTTGATTTGTCAAAATACAGCGATACCAATATTCTTCTTTCTACAGACAATACTTCTGTAACCGGACCTCGCTTTACCAAGCCTTCATCAACAGCAGGTGTAGCCGGCAATGATGCCAACAATCAATGGAATCCTGCTGCAATATCTGTATTGACTGATGCCGGAGACGGAACTCATAAGGTGGAAACCGGAAGCGGAACTATTGACGGTGCATACGCAGACTGGATGCGGAGCAATGCCGGCGAATATGCCACACAATACATGGGATATAAAGACTATATGGACACATATCTCCGTTATGCTGGTCCTTTGAAAGAAGACGGAACTTCTGCCGATAAGCCTATAGACATAGGCTTATATGAATATCAGTATGAAATAACGTTCCCGCAGATGGATGCTATATATGTGGCAACGGTAGAGAGCGGAAAGGCAGATGGATCAAACTGGGCAAATGCAACTTCTGACTTGCGCGGAGCTCTGACGGCTATGGCCAATCCTACAGGAGGTACAGTTAAGGATAAGGCTGTTTATATTAAAGCCGGTGAGTATTCATTGCCAAGAATGTCAACAGGTACGGCTTTTACAGTGTCTATGGGTGATACTCAGTATGGCGAGTCGCTGAATGTGAAAGGCTCATATAATGAGTCGGGTGTTCAGGATTTCAGCAAGCCTACAGTAATTACAACTCAGGAGAGCAATTCCGACGTAACGAGCCTGCTGATGGACGTTGCGGCCAACAACAAGCCTGTAACGATAGAAGGACTTACCTTTATAAACAAAAATTCAAACGGCGGAACAGGAATGCAAGCAAGTACGGGCGGAGGCAAGGTTACGCTTAAAAATGCAGGCTTCCGTGGCAATAAGGTAAATGGATTGAATATAGTTTCTGGTTCGTCGGGCAAAATTTTGCTCGTCAATACGCTGTTTGCCGACGGAGGTACAGGACTTAATGGAGCCGACAGCCGGACCACGGTGGTGAATGCAACGTTTGCCAATAACAAGGCAGATCTTACCACCTCTGCATCAGTGCCGTCTGTTTATAACTCTGTTTCATGGAATAACGATACACAGAATTTGACAACAGACGATTACAACAAGAATGTGGCAATAACCCGTGGTGTGGCAAACGATAATGTCAATGAAGGTCCTAACTTCCGCGATCCGGATAATGCAGATGTCTATAATCGCGATTATCGTATACGCCCAAGTGTGAAGTTGCTCAATAAGGGCAGCAATGCCAATTATGCAGAGCAGGCTCTGGCAGCGGAGACAATTCCGGCTGAAGAGAAGGATCTTGGCAATAACCAGCGAGTTGTTGACGGGTCGGTAGATGTTGGTGCATACGAGTATGAAGCACCGCTGCAGCCTATTGTCTATGTTAAGGCTGACCTTACGGCAACTGCTGACGGAAAGAGCTGGGAGACGGCTCTTGGCGACTTGCAGGGTGCTGTTGATTTGGCCGGCTTGTATGCTTTGGGACATTCAGGACAGAATGGTTACGTTTTTGTTCACGGCAATTATCATGATACGGGCTTGCTGAATATGTCTCTTGGAAATACCAAGGTGTATGGAAGCATGAATGATGAGCGGAGTGCAGAAACAGAAACAGACCGCATTGTTTCTGACTTGTTGGGTAAGCGTAAAGGCATGTTGGTTGCCGCAAGCCGCTCTTCATTGGAGAACGTTGCCATAGGTGCTGACGGCGTGATAGATGGATTTGAGATTACTGGCAAGCCGGTGGTTAATGCCGGTGTACTTTCCACTTCGATTGTTAATAATGGTGTTGAGGGTGCCGCAGGCGGTTTGTTGTATAATTCGTTGGTGTTGGGCTCAGTCAATGCTGTTAAGGCGGTTAATGTGACGTCGGCGGAAGCCATAAACGGTGCAGCCGGCAGTGGTAACAACCGGGCTTCTGTTGCAGAAACGAACAGTTATGTTACGGACGATTACTGGGAATATCAGTTGATGGAGACCTCGCAGGATATTGATCCGACAGGTAACCGGACGGATATAAACGAGTATATAATGAAAGTAGGCCATGAGCGCGACCTTATAGGCAACAGGCGAATCCGCAACGCAGTTGATAACGGCTGCTTTGAGACATGGAATATAAGCAGCGATTACGCTATTACGGCAGATGACTATCCCGTTGGCAGGTCAGTGGTGTATGTACGCAAGGGACAGGAACTTTCGGTCAAAGCAGGAGTTTATCCTAATGGCAACGCCTTCAACCCCGGATACCTGCTTCTGGAACATCAGGCAGGTTTGCGCGGCAACGGCAATTACATCTCGCTGACAAACTTTGCTGTTGAACGCGATGTAACAGTAAATGGCAACGACCTGGCCGTAATGCCGTTTGAAGTTAAGCGTATGAGTCCTTTAAGCGGTTATAACTTGAAGCGCTACAGTGGACAGATGCGTGCTGCTTACAGCTATCAGTATGACGGATCTGACGGAAAAGCATGGACAGACGGCGGCTTTGCGCAAATAGGAACAACAGAGGGCTTCCTCATTGAAAACACCTCAAACGATAATCTTACGGTGCGTTTCAGTGGAAAACAGTATAGTGAGGGTGGAGCAGACAAGAGCGTCGTGCTTTATAAATGGAACTATAATGAACCATGGTACTCAAGTTCGTCAGCTGGCAATAAGTTCACACATAAGGAGAACATGAGCTGGAACCTCTTCGGTTCGCCTTATCTCTGCGCAATGAATTATGGCGACATGGAATATGGCCGCGTTATATATGGATACACAGAGGGTGCATATAAGACGATAAACACTGCCGGCGAAACTGCCGGAGGCTATATTCCTGCCGGTGATGCAGTTTTCACACAGACTGCAACCTTGAAGGATGCAGAGATAGTCGGCATCAAGACCTCTGAGCAGAAAGACGGCGTGCCTTATGCCGCGGCTGCAAATCTTACGGTAGGCCTGAGTCAGGCCGGAGCAACGCGTGCTGCCGGGGCAGACAAGACCGACGTGCTGCAGCTTAACGCTGTGCCTGAAAATGAGGCACGCAACTATTTCGACATCGCCTCTGATGGCGTCAAGTGGATGGCTGCCGACAGCGTAGCGCAGCTTTACGCTGCACGCTCGGGCGCACGCTATTCGCTGTTGTCAGCTGTCAGCCAGGGCGGTGAGGTGGCTGTTGGCGTTACGTTGCCCGAACCAGGCATGTACACGTTCTATATACCTGAAACCTGTGATGCCGGCAGCTATGAAAGTGTAGTGCTTAAAGATGCCAAGACTGGCAAACAGACCAATCTGCTTGATGGCGGCTATGACTTCACCTCTGTTGAAGGCGGCGACATATCGGGACGCTTCACTATAAGCTTTAACCGTATGCTCGATGACGATAAGAATGCGGACATACGCGCATGGTCGCCATTGCGTGACAGGGTTAGCGTTAGCGGTGTTGAGGCAGGCGACCGCATAGCCGTTTATTCTGCTGACGGTGTCCAGGCTGCTTCATGCGTGGCATCATCTTCTGTTGAGAACATTCAGGCGTCCGTGTCGGGTGTTGCGGTTGTTGAGATAACGCGAGATGGCAGGACGATAGCCGTTAGAAAGGTGAAGATGAAGTGAGTGTAAAGTTTTTCTTTATATAGAATAAAATCAATGCCGTATGACTCAGTCCGAGTTCATGCGGCATTATTTTTTGTAAAATCGGTTTTATCCCCAACCGGCGTTATTATTCAGGTTCTTATTGTCGTTTGTTTTTCTCCGGTCAGAGAGGCGAGAACACAGACGGAATCAATATCTTTGTAGAATTATTATATATATGTGTGGTGAATGATTTTGGCTTATTGAAGTTATGCTGCCAAAGGCCGCTAATCACCTTGCAAAAGGGCACATATTACATCGCGATATGTGCCCTTTTGCATTGCGGAATGTATGCTTTTGCATTGTTGTTGCAGTCTGGTGTATGCAGAAAATATTTTTGTTAAAAACTCATCACTCGTCACAATTGTGTGTAAGGTATTGAATGACAGTGCGTTAATGTGTGACGAGTTGAAAACGCAACTCGTCACACACAGCTGTATTTGGCCTGTTGAGGCTGATTTTGCGGCTAAAAGTATTAATATATTGGCTTTATATTGTTCGGAAAATGGAGAAATAATAGTGATGTGACGAGTTGCGTTTTCAACTCGTCACGCATTAAGTCGCTGATTGATAGAGTGTTAAACCCTGTTGTGATGAGTGATGAGTTTTTTGCGAAAAAGTTTTTTGTATTTCGGAGTTTGGGTTCTTTCCTAAATTTGGTTGATTTCAAAGTGTCCTTTCCCTGATTAAAGTTGATTTCGCTTTGGTGTTTATCTGTTATCGGTTGACATCTGTATGCAGTTGATAGGTCAAACTTTTTGTCTTGGGGCTAAAAGGCTGCGGCATCATTGGGCGAATGGCATCCTTGCCAGTTTGTTTATGAGTTATGATGATTTTGTTGGTTATATAGTTTTGTCGGAGTATTTTCAGATTAAAAATTTGTTTATTTGCATAATTATTGCGTATTTTGCAGTAAAATTACGATAATGTGCAGTGTGCCAGCTTTTAGGCATGAATTTTGTTGGAATAAGTATATGAAGCAGACACTGACTGCCTTGTTGTGAAATATAAAAAATAAACATTATGACATTATATCCAAAACTGATAATGGATGCCTTGGCTACCGTTACGTATCCGGGTACCAAGAAGAATCTTGTAGAGAGTGAGATGGTGGCCGACAATCTGCGTATTGACGGCATGAAGGTGTCGTTCTCGCTGATATTTCCGCGCGACACCGACCCCTTTATGAAGTCTACCATCAAGGCTGCCGAGGCTGCCATACACTATCATGTAAGCAAGGACGTTGAGGTGACCATAGAGGTGGAGACTAAGTCGAAGCCCAGGCCCGAAGCCGGAAAGATGCTTCCGGGCGTAAAGAATATCATTGCCGTAAGTTCTGGCAAGGGCGGAGTGGGCAAGAGCACCGTTGCTGCCAACCTGGCCATATCTCTCGCACGTCTTGGCTATAAGGTCGGACTGCTTGATACAGACATCTTCGGCCCGTCAATGCCTAAGATGTTCGGCGTAGAGGATTTCCGTCCCTATGCAGTTCATAAAGACGGCCGCGACCTCATTGAGCCTGTTGAAAAGTATGGCGTGAAGCTGCTGAGTATAGGTTTCTTTGTAAATCCTGACACGGCTACACTGTGGCGCGGCGGAATGGCTTCTAATGCGCTGAAGCAGCTCATAGGTGATGCTGACTGGGGCGAGCTTGACTATTTTGTGCTCGACACGCCTCCAGGAACAAGCGACATACATCTGACGCTGCTGCAGACACTGGCCATAACGGGTGCAGTTATAGTGAGCACACCGCAGAAGGTGGCACTGGCAGACGCACGCAAGGGTATCGACATGTACAGAAACGACAAGGTGAATGTGCCTATCCTCGGACTTGTTGAGAATATGGCGTGGTTTACTCCTGCCGAACTTCCTGAAAACAAGTATTACATATTCGGCAAGGAAGGATGCAAGAATCTTGCCAAGGAGATGGACGTGCCTTTGCTGGCTCAGATACCTGTTGTGCAGAGCATCTGCGAGAGTGGCGACGACGGCAAGCCGGCTGCCCTTAATGTTGACACCATGACAGGTCAGGCATTTATCAATCTGGCCATGGCTGTTGTAACAGTTGTCAACCGCCGTAATGCCGAGCAGGCGCCTACAAAGATTGTTGAGGTAAAGAACAGCTGACGCCATGATGCCGTCTGAACATGGCTTATGGGCTGTGATTATTATAATGCGGTTCTGGCTCGATGTCCTTTAGGCATGGCTCTGGTTATGTAAGGGCAATGCAGCGGCAAGCGGGCTGCGGAAAACAAAGAGACAGATTAAAATCTCAGTCTGCTTGCGGCAGGTAAGGACATATCCGGCCTGATTGCGGATAAAAAATTTAACGGAAGTCAGCATGCAAGTGCATGCCCGACTTCCGTTTATTTTTATGCTAACTTATTGATTTTGCGCACATACATTTTTTTTATGTGCGTCTTTGTTTGCATTTTATATGTCTATTCTGCCGTTTCTGTTTCGGCAGTTTCGTAGTTTCTTTCAGTTCTTAGTCTTTCAATTTCCTTTCGTCGCGTCTTTATTATCTGGCGTCTGTAAAGCAGGCACGTTATGAGGAAATAGACGAAAGCCTGAATCCACAGTGCCCTGTATTCGTACAGCACGTCGCCAAGGCGTGCCTCCATGCCGTTCATTCTGACAAAGCCGCGTATGCCGAAGGTTGAAGGAACGAGGTTAGACACCCATTGCCAGAACTCCGGTATGGCGCTCTGCGGCCATGACACTCCTGACACAAACAGGAATGGCAGTGAAGTGAATACAACCAGAAGTATGATGTTCTCGCGGTATCTCACGGCGCATGAGACAATCATCGAGAAGAATATGCATGAGAGCAGATAGGGCAGCATGAAGCATGCCAGGTCGCCGGCATGAAGCAGCGACGTGAAGCCGAATATGCGTGGCACAACAAGAGTGATGTAAGCTGATATCACGGCATAAATCATAAGATAGCACAGCGACTTGCCAAGCACGATGCGGAATATGCCGTTGTAATGCCTGCTTACGGGAACGAGCTGCTTAAACCTGTTCTTTTCTCTTGCGGTTCCTGCCGACAGACCTACGCCAAGCAGCAGAGTCTGCTGCAGGATGAGTATAAGCACCGCTGGTATAAGAAAGTTGCCGTATCCTCCAGTTGTGTTGAATATCTGCACTTCGTCAAAGTCAAGCGGCTTTATCGTTATCTCGTTCTCACGTTCGGTGGTGTTGCCGGCGCGCTGAATCTGTATTTCTGAATTGATGTTTCCGGCTACAGCAGTGGCTGTCTGGAATATGGCCTTGTAGTAGAGCATGAAACTCATGTCGCAGAACACGTTGACATGGCTTTGCTCCATCCGGTTGATGTTGGTCTGAAAGTCTTCTGGAAAATACAGCACGCCCGAGGCTTCTTGCCTGCCCACAAGGTCTCTGGCTTCGCTCAGGCTGTTGCAGTAATATGTAATCTTGGCGTCGGGTGACGCGTCAAACTGTCTGATGAACTGCCTGCTGAGATTGCTGTGCGACATGTCGACCACAGCCACCTGCACCTCGCGCACCACCTCGTTGGTGTAGATCCACGAGTAGACAAGCGGATAGAGCAGCGGCACTAGGATGAAGAAGATAAGCACACCCTCGTCTTTCCAGGTGGTCTTCATCTCTTCAGCCCAGATGTAGCACATGTCGTGTATGCCCTCATTGATCTGTTGTATTAAGCTTTTGGCTTTTTTCATCAGGTTTTATATCTTAATTCTTCTTCTGTTTTATCTTCTGTTAAAAGCGCTTAAGGCAAGTACTCATATTCTAAGGCGGCTTTCTTTATCTTGGACACAACCAGCACGGGGAGCATAATGAAGCATACCATTGCCGTTATGTTTATCCACGAGTAAGCAAGCGGATAGCCGTTGAAGATATTGAGCTGATAAATCATGTAATAGTGCCGTAGCGGAAACAGCTGGGCTATTGATTTTATTGCCGGCGACATGGCAGACAGCGGAAAGGCTGTGCCTGACAGCGAGAAACTCAATACGGCCCACAAGCTGCATATGCTCATAGACATGCGGAGCGACGGCGTGAGTCCAAAGACAAATATGCCGAAGCCCTGAGCCGCGAGGACTGAAAGCAGGCCGAGCAGCAGTATAGCCGGCAGTCCGCCGGGATGAGGAAACTGCAATATGCCGAACACATACATCATGTAGCCATAGAATATGGCCAGGAACACCAGCGTCTGTGGCAATATCTTGCCGATAAGTGCATTGTGAATGTTATTGCCGGCTGTCTCCATCCATTCTTTCGATGTGCCGAATTTCTGTTCCGTTCCTATCGAGTAGACCGTTATCAGGAAGATGAAGAGCATAAGGCAGCCCGGAATGATCATCGTGTTAAGATAGATACTATAGTTTACGGCGGGATTGTTCACCGTATGCAGGTCGATGACGATAGGCTGCAGAAAACTCATAATCTGGCTTTCTGTCAGTCCTTTTGCCTGCAGCACAGACGACGCTGCCCCGGCAGAGCCAAGCGTAGATATGGTCTTGAGGTCGCGGTAAAGCAGCGCTCCGGCAGTAAGTGAGGTGGAGCTGTAGTAGAACGATATTTTAGGCTGCCTCATTGACAGCAGCTCAGACGTTGTGCCTTCGGGAATATACAGGAAGGCATAAATCTCGTTGCGCTGTATGGCATTGCGAGCCTCGCTTACGTTAGTATACCGTTTTACGATTTTTGTAGTCTGGAATGCGTCCAGCTTTCTTATTATCGAGCGTGTGGTAGATGTATTGTCGAGGTCTACTACGCCAACGGGCATGTCGGTCGGCTGCCCGTTGCTCATTAGTGAAGTAAAAAATATGGTGACAATAACGGGAAATATCAGCATGCAGAACAGATACATCGGATTCTTCTTCAATATTCTGCATTCTCTGCATGCCACGCTGATGATGTTCCTTATGCTGACACTGTTACCCACGTTCTGGTTTTATCTGTTTTTAATTATTAGCGACATACCCGGTCTTAGTCCGTCAAGCTTTGTTACAGGACGGGCTTTCACCTCGAAAGTCTTCAAGTCATACTGTCCGTTGCTCTTAGTGGCTTTCCATACGGCATAGCTGCCTTCGTCCTTGATGTAGTAGACCTTCATCTTCAGGTCTTTGCTGAAAGCCGGGCAATATGCTGTGAATGTGTCGCCGTTCTTGAGTCCGTTGAGCTGGTCTTCACGCACGTTGAATGTACCCCACAGGTCGCTCATTATTGATATGCTCATGATAGGAGAGCCGGCTCCGATAAGTTCACCCACTTTGGGATAAATGCTGCTTACCTCGCCTTCAACCTGTGCTATCTGCACGGTTTCGTGTATGTATGAGTTTATTTCCTGTACGGCACCCTTTGCCCTGTTCACCTGAGCCGCAGCTGCACGCTTCTCTTCGCGGCGTGCGCCGTTTACGGCCATGTCGTATTGGCTCTTAGCAGCCTTTGCCTGAGCTTCGAGCGCCTTATAGTTGGCAAATGCCTCGTCGCGTTTCTGGGCACTCATGACACCTTCGTCAAACAGACGCTGAACACGCTCGTATGACTTCTTTGCAATGTCAAGTCCGGCCTTGGCCTGCTGCCACATCTCGTAGGCTCCGCGTATCTGTTCCTGACGTGCGCCCCTGTCTGCCATCTCGTTCATGGCGGCAGCAGCGTCTTCGGCACTTTCAGCCTGCTTCTTTTTGGCCTCAATGTCAGGAGCGTCTATTATGGCCAGCGTGTCGCCAACCTTTACATAGTCGCCCTCCTTGACTCTAAGTTCAAGAATGCGCCCGGGCACCTTGCTCGACACCCTGTATTCTGATACTTCAATTTCGCCCTGTATCGTTTCAGTTGTCTTGCCAAAAGCAAAGAAACCTATAACTCCTACAATAATGACGGTTATGGCAAATCCGGTTATTGTAAGCAAGATGTTGTTATGTTGTGATTTTTTTGTCATGATTTCTAATATAATGATTCTCCAAGAACTTTCTTTAAGTTGAGCTGTGACAGCTTAACATCAATTTCAGCGTCTATCTTCTGTGAGCGTGCCTGCAGCCATGCCGTCTGGGCGGTCATGACATCCGTAACGTCCATTACGCCCTCTTTGAAGCCGAGGTTGGCACATCGCAGGTTTTCGTCGGCACGTTCTGTATTTTTGTTTGCCATGTTGAGCCGCTTGTTAGCTTCGCTCACTTTGAATGAACTCTGGTTAACCTGCAGTTCCACCTTTTCGCGTGCTTCGTCGAGCTCGAGCATGGCTATCGTAGTGGCAGTCTTGCTGGCCCTTATCTTGTATGAACTTTCAAACCAGTTCCATACAGGTATTCTCATTATCACCCCGACATTCCATACACCGGAGAACTTCTTTTCGAATCCGTTGTAAAGGTTGGGATTGGTTACAAGATAGCCTGCGGTGAGCGCTATTTGCGGCAGATACGCGGCCCTGATTATATTTGTTGTCTGTTTGCTTATGTCAACCGCATTCTGCAGCATCTTCAGTTCTGCACGGTTCTCCTTGGCGGCATCCGTGTCAACCAATGGTGTCATTTCCACCTTGCTGAATGCGTCTTCTTTATCTTCGTCTTCAAGCCTTATGTCCTTGCTGATCGGCATGCCGCACAGCTGGCAGAGCAGCATTTTTGCCAAAGACACTCCGTTCTCAACTTCCAGAAGCTGCATCTCAGCCTCGTTTAGCTTCACGTCAACCTTCAGGCCGTCGGCTCTGGTGGCAACGCCTTCGCGTATCATCTTTTCAACGTCGCCGCTCAGTTTCTTCACGAGGTTCAGATAGCTGTTAGCCAGCTTCTCCTTATGTTTCAGCGACACCACGGTCCAGTAGGCATTGTCGATGTCGTATATCGTGTTCTGCGTCTTGCTCGTTATGTCGTTTTCAGCCAGTTGCTCGCTTATGTCGGCTATCTTGTTTGCCGCAACGATGCTTCCGCCCATGAATATCGGCTGGCGCACCATGACAGATGCCGTAAAGATATTTCGCGTGTCGGTCCTGAAAGCGTCGCTTATGGATTTTCCTATGGCGTTGCCTGCATTTTCCAGTCCGGGCATTATCTTGTTGGCTATATTTCCAAGCGCTTCGGCTGTCTGCGGTGTTATAACGCCCTGACTAACCATGTCCGTTATTGCAGACGATACGGTGTTGCCCAGTTGGCCGGCAGTTGTAGTGCCGAGGTTGCCGAGCACGCCTTTCTGTTCATTGTTGAGGAGAGAAATCTCCTTGCTCATGAATTCGTATCCGCCGAGCACGTCAACGTGTGGCAGATATTTTGTGCGTGCGGCTTTCCGTGTGTTCTGCGCCACGTCCTTCTTAAGCCGTGCAATGTTTATCTGCTTGTTGTTGCGCAAGGCCATGGCGCGGCAACTGTCGAGCGACAGTACCTGTTGCGCCGCCGCTGTGGCAGGGGCGCATATCAGGAGAAATATGGCAGCAACATTCTTCATAAACGAATAGCGGTTAATTCTTCTTGATGATCCTGAGGTCAGGGCTTATTTAAATGAGAAGTTGCGAGAACCAATCATGTTTCCGTCGGCAAATATGCTGACGTTGTATGTACCGTTGCTCAAGAACTCGTTTACGTTCCAGTATGTTGTTACAGCAGTCTCGTTGCCGGTGTATTCAATGTCTCTTTTCATTGAGTATTGCAGGCTGCGGTTCTCATAGTTGAATGTTCCGCCGTTGGTGAGCACAGAGCCGGTTGGCGTAGTTATGCGCACGTAGATGGTCTTCATGCCGCTCTGGGCTGTAACGTTCTTGGCTATGCTGAAGTTTACCTGAAGAGTCTTACACTTTTTCAGGCTCTTTGTAACCTTGCCTCTCTTGTTCTTGGCTGTCAGTGATATGCCTGTGGCATCAAGCTGAGCAGCAATGGCGACCTTCTCAGAAAGCGACTGCTTGTCGGCATTAAGACCTTCGATCTGTCTTGTTGCCTCAGCGTACTGTCCCTTCACGCGTGTGTTTTCTGCTGTAAGGTTCTGGTTAAGACGGTTGAGTGAGTCTATTTCCAGAATATAGCTTCTGATGACGGCGCGGCATGTTGCAAGCTCCTTTTTCAGACGTGCAATCTCGCGTGCGTCTGTAGCCTTCACGTTCTTCAGCTCTTTCAGCAGCTGTTCGGTCTTCATCTGCTCCTGCGTGAGCTGCTCTATGATAGAGTCGTTGTTTATCTGAGTCTTCATCTCACTGTACTGGTCGGCAAACTGCTGATACTCGTTTTCCATTTCTTTCTTGTCGAGCTCGGCCAGTTCCTGCATGTCCCTGTTAGCCTGCTTTTGCTGCTGCAGACTTATAGACAGGTAAACTATTCCACCGAGTAGAAGTACACCAATGACAGCTGAGATTATTATAATTTTCTTATTTTTCATTTTAAATTCTGTTTTAAATTAATCATGATTATTAAACTGAATGCCATAGTGGCATATTTAATTGCAAAAGTAGATTTTTTTATCTTAAAAGACAAAGCATTTATTGAAATAAAAAAACTATTATTGTCAATTTTGCCGTGTTTTTGAACAAAATTAAAATTTAATGTGTATTTTTGTTGAAATTAACTTGCCTTATGCTAATTCGGCGTTTACATTTTGTCGTGAATATGGCATTGAGAGTGGTTATTTGTACTGAATATCTAATATTATGAAATAAAACGGATATGTTGCGCAAGATTTTCGATTTCTATTACAGCGGTTTCACCTCGATGGACATAGGAAAGAAGCTTTGGCTTGTCATTATCATAAAGCTTGTGATAATATTTCTTGTTGTGAAGCTGTTTTTCATGCCCGACGTGCTAAGCCAGAAGGCTGCGGGCGGCAGTAAGGCCGACTATATAAGCAGCCGTATGACCGGTGCAGATTGACAGAGCAAGATTAATAACTATTAAAAAATAAAGTGTATGACAGATTTTTTATTGAGCATTAGTGCAGGGACCGTCGACTGGTCGAGAGCTCAGTTTGCACTTACAGCCATATACCATTGGCTCTTTGTGCCGCTGACGCTCGGACTTGCGCTTATTATGGGAGTAATGGAAACCTGCTATTATCGCACAAAGAGCGTCTTCTGGAAAGACACTGTGCGCTTCTGGCAGAAGCTGTTCGGTATAAACTTCGCCATGGGTGTGGCAACCGGACTTATCCTTGAGTTTGAGTTCGGCACAAACTGGAGCAACTATTCGTGGCTCGTAGGCGACGTGTTCGGTGCGCCGCTGGCAATCGAGGGCATTGTGGCTTTCTTTATGGAGGCTACGTTTGTCGGCGTAATGTTCTTCGGCTGGGGCAAAGTGTCAGACGGATTTCATCTTGCGTCGACATGGCTGACGGGACTTGGCGCTACGATATCAGCGTGGTGGATTCTTGTAGCCAACGCATGGATGCAGTATCCCGTAGGACAGGTGTTCAATCCTGACACGATGCGCAACGAGATGACGTCTTTTGCAGATGTGGCTCTGTCGCCTTTTGCCATAGACAAGTTTTTTCACACAGTCCTTTCAGCCTGGATTGTCGGTGCTGTGTTTGCCGTGGCGGTCAGCTGTTATTATCTTATCAGGGCCAACAGCGGCAAAATGCCCGAGGCTACTGCCGCCAAGACAAGAAAGTTTGCTGTCAGCAGTATAAAGATTGCCTCAATAGTAGGACTCGTTGCAACGTTGCTTACAGCTTATACAGGAGACAATTCTGCATATATGGTGGCAAAGACACAGCCCATGAAACTTGCTGCAATGGAAGCTCTGTATGACGGTGAAGAAGGTGCGCCGCTTACGGCTGTGGCCTTAATAAATCCGTTCAGACAGCCTGACTATGCCGCTTCTGAAGAGTTGCCTCTTCAGGTGGCAATACCCAAGATGCTCTCTGTGCTGGCAACGAGAGACCTAAACGGCTTTGTGCCTGGCATAAACGACATCATTAAGGGCGGATACACGCAGCATGACGGTACGACTGCATTGTCGTTTGCGGAAAAGTCGGAGCGCGGAAAGGTCGCCATCGATGCAATAGGCAAATACCGCGAAGCCAAGAAAAACGGCAATGCTGCCGAGGCTGATAAGTATGGCGCACGGATTAAGGACAATGTTAAATACATCGGTTACGGATATATGGACAATCCCGACCTGATAGTGCCTTACATACCAGTGTGCTTCTGGTCTTTCCGTATTATGGTAGGCCTTGGCATGTTGCTCATCCTAGCCTTTGCCGTAACGCTGTTTGTTGTCTACCGTAAGGACATTCTGCGTCTCAAATGGCTGCATATTGCATGGCTTGTTCTTCTGCCGTTGGCCTATGTGGCAAGCGAGTCGGGATGGGTGCTGGCCGAACTCGGACGTCAGCCTTGGGCAATACAGGACATGCTGCCCACATGGATAGGCGTGTCTGACATCAGTTCCGGGTCGGTTATCTTCACGTTCTTTATGTTCCTCGTGCTGTTCACGCTTCTGCTTGTGGTTGAAATCAACATTATGTGCAAGGCCATAAAGCAAGGTCCGGAGTTTTCTGATGTTGCTGCCAGACCATAATTGTGTCAATAATAAACATGAACGATAAAAACAAAGAAAATTATGACATATCTTTTTTTGCAACAATATTGGTGGTTTCTGGTGTCGCTGCTTGGAGCGCTGCTCGTTTTCATGATGTTTGTTCAGGGAACAAACTCTATTATCTTTTCTCTCGGGCGCAACGATGTTGAGCGCGGAATGCTGGTTAATTCTACCGGCCGCAAGTGGGAACTGACCTTCACCACGCTTGTAACGTTCGGCGGAGCCTTCTTTGCCTCGTTCCCGTTGTTCTACAGTACGAGTTTCGGCGGTGCCTACTGGCTGTGGATTATCATCCTGTTCACCTTCGTGCTGCAGGCTGTCAGCTACGAATTTCAGAAAAAGCTCGGAAATATTCTCGGTGTAAAGACCTTTCAGACCTTCCTTGTCATCAACGGATGGGTGGCTCCGTTCCTTATTGGTGTTGCCGTGGCTACATTCTTCACAGGCTCTAACTTCGTTGTTGAGAAGGCAAACTTCACCAACGGACTGTCGCCCGTGATAAGCAGCTGGGCTAACGGCAGCAACGGCCTTGACGCCCTTCTCGATGTGTGGAACATTGTACTTGGACTTGCCGTCATGTTCCTTGCGAGGGTTACAGGTATACTCTATACGGTGAACAGCGTCTCTGACATATACATACGCCAGCGCTCAAGAAAGCTGCTGCGTATTAATCTGCTGCTGTTCCTCGTTACATTCCTGGCTTTCCTTATTTATGTCCTTGTGAAGGACGGATACGCTTATGACCCTGCAACAGGCAACATCTTTGTCGAAAATGGCAAGTATCTTTCAAACTTCCTTGCCTTGTGGCCGCTGGCTGTTATGCTTGTAGTGGGCGTTGTGCTGTTCCTTTACGGAACGGGGCGCACCGTTTTCGACACCAGTTTTAATTCTGGAATATGGACAGCCGGCATTGGTGAAGTGTTGGTAGTGCTGAGTCTGTTGCTGTGTGCCGGACTTAACAACACGGCGTATTATCCTTCTGCCGTTGAGCTGCAGAGCAGTCTGACCATTCAGAACAGCTGCAGCAGCGAGTTTACGCTCAGCGTCATGTCTGTAGTGTCGCTGCTCATACCGTTTGTTCTTGCATATATAGTTTATGTGTGGCGCATCATCGACCGTCACAAGATTAACCGCGAGACGGTGGAGGAGGGCGAATAATAGTCGCCCTTCCGCATCATATCAACAGTAAAGGCCATACCCCATTCACTGCGGGATATGGCCTTTACTGTTTTATTCTGTATGCCTTCAGGCATTTTCCTTGTGGCTTAGGTGTCAGCGCAATATTATTCCTGTGAATATTCTGCCTGATTCAGTGCCGAGCTTTCGCGCCGAAAAATAGTCGTTGCTGTTGTTGTAGGTGCATACCCCCGACACGTTTATGTTGTCTTCCTTCAGTCCCATGGCCGCCAGCTGCCTGCGGTTGCATTCGGGCAGGTTGATGTGCCATTTGTCTTCCTTGCGGCTTATGTCGGCCATGTTGAATCCGGCAGCCTCAAATTCGGCATAAACTTCGTCGCCTACTTCAAAGGCGTCTATCGATATGCCCGGTCCTATAACTGCCGTCAGGTCTTCCGGACGTGATCCGAACGACACCTCCATCATCTTTACAGCCTTGCATGCTATGCGCTTTGCCGTTCCGCGCCATCCTGCATGCACCGCTGCTGCAGCGTGGTGTGCATAGTCGTATATTAATATAGGTATGCAGTCGGCGGTAGACACTCCTATGCACACGTCCTTTACGTCGGTTATCAGAGCGTCGACGCCTTCAAGAATCATTCCTTTTACCGTTGCCGACAGCGACAGGAAGTCGGCACCTATCTGCATCACTTCCGTGCCGTGAGTCTGGTGCGGCATAATGACACGCTCCTTGTCAACGCCGAGTTCACGGCATAGGGCTTCAAGGTTCTTCTCAATGTCTTCAGGGTTGTCACCGCAATATCTGTTTATGTTCAGCTCCGCATAGTTTCCGGTGCTGTGTCCGCCGTGGCGCGTTGTGCTGAATGCCGTCGTGTCGGGCGATATGTCATAATATGTAAGCTGTGGCTTCATCATAGCAAAAGTGTTTTTGGTAAAAGAGCCGCATGTTTGCCGTTGCGGCATGTCATGCGGCTCTTGTCTTATGTTTCTTATTTATCTTCGTCAATGTCAAAATACTCAACATCGTCAAGGTCCTCATAGTCGTCGATGTCCTCAATGTCTTCATCATCAACAAACACTATCTCGTCCTCGCCCTCTTTAAGCAGTTCCTGCGGCAGTGTGCTGAGGTCTTTGTCGCGGTGAACCAGCGTGTCTTCAGCTGTAATGTCCTGCAGCTTGTTGCTCTCGCTGTTTAGCTCTTTCCACAGCACGTCTTTCAGTTCGTTGATGCCCTGACCTGTTACGGAAGATATGAACACTACCGGAATGTCGTCGGGCGTAGTCTCGCGCAGCATCTCTATAAGCTCGTCGTCGAGCAGGTCGCATTTTGTCACGGCCAGCACTCTGTGCTTGTCGAGCATCTCGGGGTTGAAGTTGCGCAGCTCGTTGAGCAGTATCTCATATTCCTTCTTTATGTCGTCAGTGTCGCCGGGCACCATAAACAGCAGCAGCGAGTTGCGCTCTATGTGGCGCAGGAATCGCAGACCGAGACCCTTGCCCTCGCTTGCACCCTCGATTATACCCGGAATGTCGGCCATGACGAACGACTGTTTGTCGTGATAGCTCACAATGCCGAGCGACGGCTCGAGCGTAGTGAACGGATAGTTGGCTATCTTTGGGCGCGCACTCGACAGCGACGACAGCAGCGTGCTCTTGCCCGCGTTGGGGAATCCAACAAGTCCCACGTCGGCAAGCAGCTTAAGCTCTAATATTATCGTCATTTCCTCCATCGGCTCGCCCGGCTGAGCGTAGCGCGGAGCCTGGTTGGTGGCGCTGCGGAACTGGAAGTTGCCAAGTCCGCCGCGGCCGCCTTTCAGCAGCAGCACCGTCTGTCCGTCGTATGTAACGTCGCACACATACTTTCCTGTTTCGGCGTTATACACCACCGTTCCGCACGGCACGTCGATATATTGGTCTTTGCCGTCGGTGCCGTGACATTTGTCACGTCCGCCGTTGCCTCCGTGTTCGGCAAACACGTGGCGCTGATATTTCAGATGGAGCAGCGTCCAGTAGTTGTGGTTGCCTCGCAGGTAAATGCTTCCGCCTTTACCGCCGTCGCCTCCGTCGGGACCTCCGTTGGGGTTGTATTTCACATGGCGAAGATGCATGGAGCCTCTTCCGCCTTTGCCTGAGCGGCAGTAAATCTTCACATAATCTACAAAATTGGATTCCGGCATGTTGTTATCGTCTTTGTTAATATTTTGCTGCAAAAATACGAAATTATTGCAAAACGTGCAATATATAAGCGGTGCAGATAATAAAATTAAGTATTTCTTTGTTATTGTTTTGCCCTGTTGCTGATTCCGTATTGTTCCGTCTATGATCTTTTGACGCTCTGATATGTAAACACAGCTTTTGCCTTTCAAACTGATTCTCGCTGACGCTCCAGAGCGGGCATTTTCAGAAATTAAAAATATTTGTACGCAAATACTGTCGAAATCGTGTGCAAATGTAACGCATTGTTGTTCAGCATAATATCGGCATAGAATATAAAGTGTGCAATTATTTTCGCAATAAACGGCTGCAAAAAGCCCTGATTCAGCTTTAAAAACAGCCTTTTCGTGATTCAAAAACGGCCCACTTTTGCTCCAAAACCGATAGGTTTATCATCAGAAAGTGCCCCGTTTTCTCCTCTTTGTAAATATCCTTTACCATTTCATGTCCTTGTGTCCGCCTCGCCTTTCTATTTCGTCAGAAAATCCAAACATTCCTGTAATGTCATTTTGTAAGGCTGTTTGGAAAATTTACTTACTAAAATTAATTTTGGAATCAAATAGAAATAAGTTTAATTTAAATTCAGCCTTAATTGATAACTTCACTTTAAAAGCGGCTTTCTGCATATAAACTTAATTCTATTTTCCTTTTACTTTTCGACAGTGGCATATTTTATATTTGCCAATCGCTAAAACTGTAGTATTCTATCTTAGATAGATTTCGTTATAAATTAAAATATCTTAAATATAGTGTCTTTATCTGTTCTTAATTCAATTCTTTTAAGTTATTAATCAAGCATATACTTTTTAGATACTTAATCAGACAAATTTACAAAAAGAATTTCTGTTGTCGAATATAATTCACTATATTTGCATAATATAATTGCATCTAAAAATATAATTAAATAGAATAAAGATTGTTTTATCGGAGAGAGATTTAAAAACTTGGTTAGCGAAAAAACTGGATAGGAGCTTCAATATAGTTAACTCGTATGCTTGTAACAGAATCCATTCTAATTTGGAGACCTTACAGCAATTACTGAATTTCTTCAGTTGACATAAAAGATTTGATAACAGACAAGAAGAGCGGTAACAGTTCTTTATAGATGTTATTATTTTCTGTATTCAACTTCCGATAATATAAAAATATAGGAATATATGACACCAGAAGAAAAAGCGAGGCAAAAAATAGATCAGTGGTTTAGCGATGCTGGTTGGAAGGTGGTCGATAGAGATAACTATGAACCAAACTGTACTGCAGTTGCTATAAGAGAAGGACTTTTAAAAGGTAACCTTGAGGCTGATTATTTCCTTTTTATTAACGGAAAGGCTATTGGTGTACTTGAAGCTAAAAGAGAAGAGATTGATCCATTTTCTGATAAAGTTTGTGAACAAGCTGTCGTATATGCCAGAAATATTCCTAAAATTTATCAAACATATCAGAAACCATTGCCTTTCATATTTACTTCAAATGGAAAAGACTTGTATTTCTGTGATTTTCGCAAACAAGATTCTTGTTTCAAGCAAATTATGACGATTCCAACTCCTCATGAATTGGTTAAATTATTGGGAATAAATGATTATTTTTCTGGGCTTCCAACTTTGCGAAGAAAAGGACTACGGGATTGTCAGTATGAGGCTGTTACAGAACTGGAAAAAAGTTTCAGAAGTGGACAGAATCGCGCCTTGATGGTATTGGCAACAGGTGCAGGTAAGACATATACCGCATGTCTTGCGGCATATCGTTTTCTTTCATATACCCCAATGAGAAGAGTGTTATTTCTTGTGGACAGAAATAATCTCGGGAAGCAGGCAGAGGGAGAATTCGGAACTTTTCGGCTGACAGAAAATGGAGATGCATTCAATACAATATTTACCGTGAACCGTCTTCGTTCTTCTTCTATACCATCTGATAGCAATGTCGTTATTTCAACAATACAGCGTCTTTTTTCTTTTCTGAAAGGAGACACTATCGAGGATAATGACAACGATGATGATAATGAACCTACAGAAGAAGTTGTATTACCTCCGAATCCAAATTTGCCACATGATTATTTTGATTTAATTATCATAGATGAGTGCCACCGCTCCATTTATGGGAATTGGCGTAAGGTATTGGAATATTTTGACACAGCCAGACTTGTTGGATTGACAGCCACGCCTATTCCTGAAACAATGGCATTCTTTAACAATAATCGTATAGTCAACTACACATTGGAAAAAAGCATCGTTGATGGTGTAAATGTAGATTGTCGCGTATATCGAATCAAAACCCAAGTTACAGAAAATGGCGGTGCTATATTAGAAGGGGATAAAATCAAAGAAGAAACACGTTATACCGGAGATGTAAAAACTATTTCCAATAAGGAAACGAAAACATATACCAATAAGGAGTTAAACAGAAGTGTCATTAATCCTGCGCAAATAAAACTTATTCTGTCTACTTATCGTGATGTAGTCTATACTGAGTTATTCAATGAACCACAGCGTGAAGCCAATTTTGACTATCTGCCAAAGACTTTGATATTTGCGCTAAATGAGACTCATGCCAGCAATATCGTACAGATAGCTAAAGAAGTATTTGGACGTACAGATGACCGTTTTGTGCAGAAAATAACTTATTCTGCAGGCGATAGTAATGAATTGATACGTCAGTTCCGGAATGATAAAGATTTCAGAATTGCCGTAACTTGTACATTGGTAGCAACTGGTACAGATGTTAAGCCTCTTGAAGTATTGATTTTCATGCGTGATGTAGAATCTTTACCGCTCTATATACAGATGAAAGGACGTGGTGTACGCACAATTGGAGATGAGCAGTTACGAAATGTCACCCCAAATGCGTTCAGCAAAGACTGTTTCTATTTGATCGATGCCGTAGGTGTTACAGAACACGAAAAAACAATACCTACGATAACCGATGAGCCTACTACAAAGATTATTACTCTTAAAGAGCTGTTGGAACAGATTACCCATGGTTACCTTCCTGATGAGCATCTGAAACGTCTAGCTGCAACACTTTCCAGAATATATAACAAAGCAGATAATTCACAGAGGAATGAATTCGTATGTTTGGCTAATGACGACATGAAAGAACTTGCTTCAAGAATTTACGAAGCATTTGAAAACAATATTCTGCCGCCATTTATAAGTACCAAAGAGCCTAACAATGAGCGAAAGGGTTTAGTTGCGTCACTTGCAAATCACGCTGATGCGCGCAGGTATCTGCTTATTCTTGCTGCAGGATTTGTCAATACTTTGATGCCTGGCGAGGACACGCTTATATCTAAAGGATTTTCAATAGAGGAAGCTAAAAATACAACAGAAGCTTTTGAAGATTTCTGCAAAGAACATAGTGATGAAATAGAAGCTCTACGTATAATTTATAATAATGAAGGTGAACCAATTACCTATTCAAGGCTAAAAGATTTAGAAAACAAACTCAAGATGGCTAACAATCATTTTACTTCCAAGCAATTATGGAACTCATACGCCATTCTGAATCCAAATAGCGTTCGACGTTCTTCTACGAAAGAAGAGAGTGATGCTTTGACCAATATCATACAGCTTGTACGTTTTGCTTTACACCAGATTGATCGGTTAGATAGTGTTGTTTCCACCTCTAAACAGTATTTCAATCTATGGTTAGGACAAAACCAGCGCGAAATAACAGATAAACAACGTGAAGTTATCAGTCGTATTGTAGATTATATTGCTTCCAACGGAGCTTGTACGGTCAAAGAGATTCGTGAAGATGATGCAACTCAGGCAGCACAGATGATCCGTGCTTTTGGCAATATGCAGAAAGCTAATGAAGCTTTACAGTCTCTATACACATTTGTGGTTTTAAGAAAAGCAGCATAAATTTATGGCAACAAATAATACAACAGAGCAATCGCTCACCAAAAAGGTTTGGAATTTGGCAACTACTCTTGCCGGACAAGGTATAGGTTTTACAGATTACATCACACAGCTCACCTATCTTTTATTTTTGAAGATGGATGCAGAGAATGTAGAAATGTTTGGAGAAGAATCTGCAATACCATCTGGTTATCAATGGAGTGATTTAATTTCTCTTGACGGTCTAGATTTAGTAAAGCAATACGAAGATACTCTGAAACTGCTGAGTGAACAGGAAAACCTCATCGGCACAATTTATACAAAAGCTCAAAACAAGATAGACAAGCCTGTCTATTTAAAAAAAGTCATTACTATGATTGATGAGGAGCAATGGCTGGTCATGGATGGAGACGTGAAAGGTGCTATTTACGAAAGTATCCTTGAAAAGAACGGACAAGATAAGAAAAGTGGTGCAGGTCAATACTTTACTCCACGCCCGCTCATCAAAGCAATGGTAGATTGCATAGCTCCACAAATTGGAGAAACGGTTTGTGATCCAGCCTGCGGCACCGGAGGTTTTCTCTTGACCGCATATGATTATATGAAAGAGCAGTCTGCCAGTAAGGAGAAACGTGATTTCTTGCGTAACAAGGCACTGCATGGTGTAGATAACACTCCATTGGTTGTGACACTTGCTTCTATGAACCTATATTTACATGGTGTGGGAACAGAACGAAGTCCAATTGTTTGTGAGGATTCCTTGGAGAAAGAGCCATCCACTCTTGTGGATGTAATATTAGCCAATCCTCCTTTCGGCACTCGTCCGGCTGGTTCTGTTGATATTAACCGTCCGGATTTCTATGTAGAAACGAAGAACAATCAGTTGAATTTTCTTCAACACATGATGTTGATGCTCAAAACCGGAGGTCGTGCAGCTGTAGTATTACCAGACAATGTCCTTTTTGAAGGTGGTGCGGGAGAAACAATTCGCAAGAAGTTGCTTTCGGACTTCAATTTACATACGATACTTCGTTTGCCTACAGGTATCTTCTATGCACAAGGTGTAAAAGCAAATGTATTATTCTTTTCCAAAGGTCAACCAACGAAAGAGATTTGGTTTTATGATTATCGTACTGGTATCAAACATACGCTTGCTACTAATAAATTAGAGAGACATCATTTGGATGATTTTGTTACATGCTATAATGCAGGAAATTTAGAAGGACGCAAAGAGACATATGATGCAGACAATAATCCTCAAGGACGTTGGCGTAAATATCCGGTAGACGATATTCTCACTCGTGACAAGACAAGCCTTGATATAACTTGGATAAAACAGGGAGGAGAAACTGATGACCGCTCCTTGGCTGAATTGATGGCTGATATAAAAGAAAAAGTAAAACTATTAGTTCAGCAGTAGCAGAACTTGAGAAGCTGCTTGCAAACATAAATGAAGATTAAGCGTATGAAGAATAATAACATTGCAATATCAATAGAACAACAATTCGGAGAAATCATAGATATTATTCTCCAACATAAAACTAATGCTTCAAGAGCTGTAAATGAAGAATTGTTACTCACTGCATGGCATGTAGGCGGATATGTCTCAGCTAAACTGAAGAGCGAAGAATGGGGAAGTAAGGTCGTCACGCAACTGTCTGAATATATACGTTCCCAACGTCCTGACATCAAAGGATATAGCAAAAGAAGTATCTACAATATGGTAATGTTTTATGACGTGTATTCGTCAGAAACTTTCATAGCAACAATAAGACAATATTTGAATACTGAATTTGTGCAGCCAAAAACTGCACAAATTGAAGCGAGCGACCATAAACAGGAAGTACCTGTAATTGTGCAGCCAAAAACTGCACAATTTGTCCAGCCAACAGTTGGACAAATGCCTAAGATATTGGAGTTAACGACATTGACTAATCACATAGAAATTTTATGCCGATGTAAAAGCGACGAAGAACGGTTGTTTTATATACTCTATGCCAATAAAGAGCATTTAGTAAAACGTGAGCTCCAACGTTGCATTTCTAATCAGACTTATACTGGATTATTAGGTAATAAGGATAATATGTCAAAAGGATTGCTTGAAACATATCCTAATGCGCCAGTCATGTTCAAAGACACCCTGTTTGTAGATTTTCTCAATCTGCCGAAAAAGCATAGCGAAACAAAACTAAGGAACGGCCTAATAGAACACATGAAACAGTTTATCCTTGAACTAGGAAAAGACTTTATATTCATGGATCAAGAATATCGCCTTAATATTGGTGCATCTACATTCAAGGCTGATTTACTATTTTTTCATCGCGGCTTACAAGCATTGGTCGCTGTAGAATTAAAAAAGACAAAGTTTCATCCTCGCGACCTTGGACAGTTGGAATTTTATCTGGAAGCACTCGACCGCGATGTAAAACGCTCCAACGAAAATCCGTCTATCGGTATCATTCTTTGTCCTGAAGCAGACCGGGTAGTAGTAGAGTACGCTATGAGCCGAAGCATGAGTCCTACCATGATTGCTGAATACAAGCGTATTCTCATTCCACAAGAACGCATGCAGCAGCAACTGAATGAGTTTTGCAATCTATTCTTAAACAAAGACTAACCCAAATGGATACAAAAAAATTACGCCAAAAAATACTAGACCTCGCCATTCATGGTAAACTTGTTCCACAAGATCCGAATGACGAACCTGCATCCGTATTACTTGAACGCATTAAAGCAGAGAAAGAACGTTTAATAAAAGAGGGAAAAATAAAGCGTAGCAAAAAAAGGACTAAAACTTCTGATACGCACCATTATGGGAACGTGCCGTTTGAAATTCCTGATAATTGGGAGTGGACAACATTAGAGGAAATCTTAGAACTTGTTTCTGGACAAGATTTTTCACCAGAGAAATATAATAACAATGTTTCTGGTATACCTTATATCATTGGAGCCAGCAATATTGAAAATGAACAACTTATTATTAATAGATGGACAGAATATCCGTCTGTTTATTCATATTTAAATGATTTACTTGTTGTATGCAAAGGTGCTGGCGTTGGAAAAATGGCTATTAACAATATTGGCACAGTTCATATAGCTCGTCAGATACAAGCAATAAGAGTGTATACAAATTATATCAATATTAAATACGTAAAAGCTGTTGTAAAAAATAACATAGAGAGTATAATATCAAAAGCCAATGGATTAATACCTGGATTGAAACGTGAGTTATTGTTATCTTTACAAATACCACTTCCTCCATTTGCAGAACAACAGTATATAGTTAAAGAAATTGAGCGTTGGTTTAAATTAATAGATAAAATAGAACAAGACAAATTAAATTTACAAACTGTAATAAAACAAGTAAAAATAAAAATCCTAGACCTTGCCATTCATGGTAAACTTGTACCGCAAAACCCAAATGACGAACCCGCTTCTGAGTTGCTAAAGCGTATCAATCCGAAGGCAGAGATTACTTGTGATAACGCGCAGTATGAGAAGATTCCGGAAAATTGGTGTGTCTGCAAATTGGTCGATATATGTTCTTTCTTGTCAAGAGGGAAATCACCCAAATACTCGGAATACGATAAAACATACCCTGTATTTGCTCAAAAATGCAATCTAAAAGATGGTGGCATATCATTAGAGCAAGCAAGATTTTTAGACCCTTCTACGATTAACAAGTGGAATGAAGTTTACAAATTACAAACTGGGGATATTCTTGTAAATTCAACGGGTACTGGCACTGTTGGAAGAACAAGATTATTTAATGCAAATTGCTTGGGTAACTATCCATTTGTAGTTCCTGATTCACATGTTTCTGTCGTAAGAGTGGTGAAAAGTATTTGTCCTCAATATGTTTATGCTTATATATCTTCTGACTCTATACAACAGTATATTGAAGAGAATCTTGCAGGAAGCACAAACCAAAAGGAATTATATATTGGGGTTTTAGAAAATATGCATATATTCTTACCTCCTCTTGCTGAACAATACCGCATAGTTACAAAAATAGAAAAGCTATTCTCTTCACTTGACAATATACAAAAAGCCTTAGAAGTGTAAATAATTGCACTTCTAAAGGCTATTGACAGATTACCAGTTCACGACTTTATCTACAATTTTCTGCTGTTCACTTGCTGTACGGCGAAGATAAATGCGAGTCGTTTCAATGCTTTCATGCCCCATGAGGTCGGCAAGTAGAGCAAGATCGTTGAAACGGTCGAGAAAATTTTTAGCAAAACGATGACGGAATGAATGAGGATAAACCACTTCTTTGTTCATTCCGTATTTTTCGGCAAAATGTTTGAGTTGCGACGCTATTCCACGAGTGGTGATACGTTGTCCAAAACGATTTAGAAAGATATAGCCGGATGTTAAGCCTAGGCTTTTTAACCATTTATCTGCTTCTATTCGTAGATTCTTAGGAATGTATAACCGACGAATCTTTCCACCTTTACTATATAAGTCAAGATAACCAACACCGATATGTTCTGCTTTGATATGGAGCAATTCACTGACTCGTGCTCCGGTAGCAGCCATAAACCAAACAATGAAATACCATTCATCATAACCATCAGCCTTGAGTCTGGATTTGAAAAATTTATAATCTGCATCGCTGATTACGTTTTCTAAAAAATTCTTCTGCTGTACCTTTACGAACTTCACTTTTAACTTTTCTTGCTTTGTAAACTCCAGATACTTGTTAATTCCCTGCAAACGAAGATTTACAGTTTGCGGCTTAAAATTCTCAACTAAATACCCTTTATATGCTAAAAGGTTCTTCTTGTTCACTTCCCCATAATGATTAAGGAAATACTCTACTGTCCACACATACGAATTAACGGTGTTTCTGGCAAGATTAGTTCTTGCTAAATGATTTTTGAATTTTGTTACCATATTGCATTAATTTAGAATGAATATGATAATAATATAAAAGGACGTATCGCGCATTATACGCAGTTACCTTTTGAGGTACCTCAAAATTGGAGTTGGACAACACTTGGAAAAATTGGCAAATGGCAGTCGGGGAGCACACCAAATAGGCTGAATAAGGATTATTATAATGGGAATATTCCTTGGCTAAAAACGGGAGATTTAAATGATGGATATATTACCCATATTCCCGAATATATAACAGAAAAAGCCTTGAATGAGACTTCTGTGAAACTAAATCCTACTGGTAGTGTGTTAATTGCTATGTATGGAGCAACAATAGGAAAGATAGGAATATTAACTTTTCCTGCTACAACGAATCAAGCCTGTTGTGCTTGTGAAGTCTTTAAAGGGATAGATAGAGAGTTTATATTTCTTTTTTTATTATCCCATAGGGAAGAGTTTATAAAAATGGGAGGTGGTGGAGCACAGCCAAATATATCCAAAGAAAAAATAATAAATACCTATATTCCTTTGCCGCCATTTACGGAACAACAAAGAATTATAAATGCGGTTAATAAGATATTTGCTCAATTAGATACAATAATGGAGAGTTTATAGACTCTCCATTATTGTATCAAGATGTTTAAACACAATATTTATAGCTTCTACAATCCTCTTCTGTTGATTATAAGGAGGTATAGGTACTTCTATTGCCTTGAATAGTTTTTTGTTAAGATGCGGAATTGCAGAACCTACCTTATTCTCTCGCAGGGTCTTGCGATGTAAGTTTATCACTAGTAAGACATAATCAGCATTCATTTCATCTGTTATAGATAACTGCTTAAATGTGCTACCTTGATAGCCGTCTATTGGAGTTCTGAATACTTCCCCAGAATTCTCACCATCAACCAATATCAAAAGAGAATTTGCCGGAATGTATTTGCCTGCCATTAACTTCTTAGCATCACGCTCACCGCGCAAATATTTGACATCAAGATTAATTCTTTCAATGCCACTTTGCTTTTCTCCATCAATTAAATTGCATAAGGTTTGCATAGATACAATTTGCCATCCTTCGGGTAACTGCGTATAATGCGCGTTATCACAAGTAATCTCTGCTTTCGGGTTGATTCGTTTTAACAATTCAGATGCCGGCTCATCATTCGGGTCTTGTAGCACGAGTTTTCCATGAATGGCAAGGTCAAGAATTTTATTCTTGGCTTGCTTGATGGTGGTCTGTAAGTCTTGCTTGCCATTCTCCATGATGTCAATCAATGAGAACCAACGTTCTATTTCTGATACAATACGTCGTTGTTCAGCAAGGGGAGGAATGGCGATATTCAAATTTAGAGTATTTTCTGACCCGATGTTCCCTTGGCTAACATTTCCTGTTTCAGTGGAAAATATCGCATCTAATACATATCCTCCTTTCAATGCAAAGCATAAAAAATCTATATTAACTTCTGAAGAAAAGCGTCTAAGACAGCCAACACGTTGATTCAGAAGTAGTTTCTTTTGCACTGATGGAACTTTAACTGAATAGAAGTAATCTCGTTTTCCTTTTGTGCCTGTCATTGTGAATAGAATATCATCTTTTTGCAATAAGTATTTTTTAGTTTCCCTACCAATTACTTCCTCAACAAATACAGGCTGGGTATCAAGGACTAGATTATCATTCTTGACATTCCCAATTCTTATAACTTGCCAGTCAGATTGATTAACATAAGTATTACTTTTATAGGCATAACCACCTTGGAAATCAACAATATCTCCTAATTTACACCACTCCCAATTATCAGGAATTTCAAACGGCACGTTCCCATAATGGTGCGTATGTATAGTAAGCTATGGTTAATATTGTATCGTTAAAGCTTTTGCCATAACACACTTTGAATGTTTTTATTTTCTATTCCGTTTTTCTGTTTGTCACACAGAAAGTCAGACGATGGACCATCATTATCTACATGGACCTCTGCCAGTCTACCGTTGGCAGAAATGAACGCTGTTTCCAGCTGCTGTGTCTTGTTCTTGCTTTCTTTGGAGATGCGCTTTTGTACAATGGGAATAACAATAAAATAAGAGGCTAAGACGGAGCAACGCTCCCTTAGCCTCTTACATTATAAATATGTCTTACGTATTTACAGATTGTCTATAACATTGCAGATGTCACCGAAGATGCGGTCGAGTTCGCCAAGACCGTTGATGTGGTGATGAAGGTTCTCCTTTGAGTACCATTCAATCAGCGGAGCAGTCTGGTTGTGATAAACGTCGAGACGCTTCTTTATTGTCTCCTCGTTGTCGTCAGAGCGTCCGCTCTCCTGACCGCGCTTGATGAGGCGTGTCATCAGTTCGTCCTCGGGAACGTCGAGCTCTATCATAGCTGCAATTTTGTGTCCGCGCTCGTTGAGCATGCTCTTCAGAGCCTCTGCCTGCGGTATTGTGCGGGGGAAGCCGTCGAAGATGACACCCTTGTGCTCTTTTCCGAAGCTGTCGTAAACGCTTGCAAGGATGCTTACCATCAGTTCGTCAGGAATAAGCTGTCCTTTGTCGATGTATTGTTTGGCAGTTTTTCCCAGTTCTGTCTCGTTCTTGATTTCGTTACGCAGTACGTCGCCTGTTGAGATGTGGCCAAATCCGTACTTCTTAATCATAAGATCGCTTTGTGTGCCCTTTCCTGAACCGGGCGCACCGAAAATTACAATATTTTTCATCTTTTTACTTTATGTTATTTTGTCTTACTCTTCCACCAGAGTATATATGTCGCGCAGGTTGCGTCCCTGCTGGTTGTAGTCGAGTCCGTAGCCAACGATGAAGTCGTTAGGAATCTCCATTGCGGCATATTCGATGTTCAGATCAACTGTAAGTTTTTCGGGCTTGAGCAGGAGTGTGCAGATATGCACCGACTCGGGGTTGCGCGTTCCGAGTGAGTCTATCATGCGTTTCATTGTCAGTCCGCTCTCAACAATGTCTTCAAGGATTATTACTGTTCTGCCAGAGATGTCCTCGTTGATGCCTATAACCTCCTTGATTTTTCCTGTAGACATTGTGCCCTGATATGAGGCCAGCTTCACGAAGGAAATCTCACACGGAATGGTTATGAGCCGCATAAGGTCGGCTGCAAAAACGAACGAGCCGTTGAGCACGGCCAAAAACAGCGGGTTCTTATCCTTCATGTCTTTGTTTATGCGGTCTGCAACCGCCTTGACGCGCTTCATAATCTCGGCTTCGGGATAAGAAATCTTGAATTTTTTGTCATGGATTGTTATTGGGTCCATAGTGCTTTTTTATATTTTGGCACAAAATTACTAAAAATATATCAAACATTAATAAGCGATTGGCATTAATTTTGTATTTTTGCACTGATGAAGATTTTTACAGGTGCTCAGATTCGTGAGCTTGACAAATATACAATAGAGCACGAACCCGTTAAATCGATAGATTTGATGGAGCGTGCGGCTAAATCGATAACGCATGCCATTACCGAGACTTGGAGCAATGGTATGCCGGTGATTGTTTTTGCCGGACCGGGCAACAACGGAGGCGACGCCCTTGCCGTGTCGAGGATGCTTGCTGAGCAGAAATATGATGTAAGCGTTTATCTGTTCAACATCAACGGCAACTTGTCTGAAGACTGCAAGACCAACAAGCAGAGGCTTATTGAATGCAGGGCTGTAAGAAAGTTTGACGAGGTGGTGAACGAGTTTGACCCTCCGAAACTCGAAAAGAACATGCTTGTCATCGACGGCCTGTTCGGTTCGGGGCTCAACAAGCCGCTGGCCGGAGGCTTTGCCTCGCTTGTCAAGTACATCAATCAGTCGGCTGCTACGGTGGTGAGCATCGATGTCCCGTCAGGACTGATGACTGAGGACAACACCTATAACGTAAGGGCAAACATCATAAAGGCTGACCTTACGCTGACACTGCAAAACATAAAGTTGTCGTTCCTTTTTGCCGAGAACCAACAGTTTATCGGCAAGCTTCGCATGCTCGACATAAGGCTGAGCAAGGAAGGCATGGAGCAGATGACATCACATTATCGCATTCTTGAGGAGAACGACCTCAGGCCGCGTCTGCTGCATCGCGACTGTTTTGCACATAAGGGCGACATGGGCCATGCGCTCATCGTAGCCGGCAGCTATGGCATGGCCGGAGCCGCCGTGCTTGCCACAAAGGCATGCCTGCGCAGCGGTGTGGGTAAAGTGACCGTCTGCACGCCAAGACGCAACAACGACATACTGCAGATGTCTGTTCCCGAAGCCATAATGCATGTCGACAAGGAAGAAACCTTCTTCTCAGAGTCGGTTGAGACAGCAGACTATGATGCATTAGGCATCGGACCCGGACTGGGCATGCAGGAAGGCGCAGCTATCGCATTTATCAGTCAGGTGCGCCGTGCGCAGATTCCTGTTGTGGTTGATGCCGACGGCCTGAACATCCTTGCAAGCCACAGGGCATGGCTGCAGCAGTTGCCCAAGGGCATAATAATGACGCCGCATCCAAGAGAGTTTGAGCGCTTGTCTGGCAACAGGTTCAACGACAGCTATGAGCGCCTGAGCAATGCCCGCGACATGGCAGAGCACCTGCAGGCTTATATCATACTCAAAGGCCACAATTCAGCCTTGTGTATGCCTGACGGAAACATCGTTTTCAACTCTACGGGAAATGCCGGAATGGCAACAGCCGGAAGCGGCGACGTGCTGACAGGTATAATAACAGGACTCTTGGCGCGTGGCTACAGGCAGGCTGACGCATGTATGCTGGGAATGTATCTGCACGGACTTGCCGGCGACCTCGCTGCGAAAGAGATAGGAATGGAGAGTATGGTGGCAGGCGACATCATCAGATATCTGCCAAAGGCATTCCGCCGTCTGGAAGATTAAACCGGCAACAGGCCTTATGGCCGTTGCCTTTTCCATATATTATAAGTTAGAACCGAAAATAATGAGATATTATGAAGAAGCTGATAACATGTGCATTGCTTTTTACAATGGGACTTCATGCCGCATCTGCCCAGAAAGGTAAGAACGTGGCAGATGGAACCGGGTATTATCTTCCACGCACCGAGTTGCGCTTTACGGTGAAGATGGAAAAGACATCTTATACGCCGGGCGAGTTTGCCGTTTATGCCGAAAAATATATGAAGGTGAGAAATGTCAGCATGCAGCCCTCTGTTACCTACCGCATGTTGGGACTTGACATTAACTCTGAAGGCGAGCGCGACACGTCTAAGTTTTATGTGGCTCCGGTCGACTCTAAACATAATATACAGACGCTTGAACTCGACGATAACGGTGTGCTGCTTGCCATAAATGCAGAACCGAAGCAGATAAAGGAGCGTGTGCCGTTTAAGTCCGCGCCGAAACCTGCACCGCTAAATCCGCGCGACTATATGAACGAGGATGTTCTCTCGGCAGGCAGTTCGGCCAAGATGGCTGAGCTTTGCGCTCTAGAGATTTATGACATACGCGATAGCCGCAGCCTGCTGAGCAAGGGACAGGCCGACTTTATGCCTAAGGACGGCGAGCAGCTCAAGATAATGATGCGCAACCTTGACGAGCAGGAGAGCGGACTTATGCAGCTCTTTACGGGCGTTACCGTTAAGGACACTATTGAAACCGAGATTGTGTTTGTGCCTAACAAGGAAACCGACCGCCAGCTGCTGTTCCGCTTCTCGAAGTGGATGGGCATAACCGATGCCGACGACCTTGGCGGCAATCCATATTATGTAAGTGTTGAAGACAAGCATATCATGCCGTCTGTTCAGGAAAATCTGCTCAGCACGAAGAAAGCCAAGGACAATGGCGGATTTTATGTAAATCTTCCGGGAAAGATAAAGGTTACTCTGTTTAAGGGCACTGAGCAATGGGCTGCATACGAGCTTTATGCCGCTCAGTTTGGTCAGGTGGTGGCTCTTGACGAAGGACTTTTCGACAAGAAACTGCTTACGAGCATTGTTCTCAATCCTGTTACAGGCAGCCTTGAGAGCATAGAGATAGAGAATATTAAGAAGTAATTAGGCATTTCCTAGCCATATTTCCTGCATCATGGCCCGCTTTCATTCCTGAAAATGTGAATAAAATTTAAAAACATTTGACGGTACGCAAGTAAAATGCACTTTGATGATTTCATTGGTGTAAGATAAATAATAAATATGTTATGAAAGCAATGAAATTCTTTACAGTGATAGCGTTGGCCATGATGTCGGTTTTCACAATCACCTCTTGTGACAACGACAACGATGTTTATTGGTATTATCCGCCTTATCCCAACGCGCTTGTTACGGTGAAGCCCGTAAGCGACAACGGTTTTTACCTTCAGTTGGACGACAGCACCACGCTGTTCCCCACAAACATGAAGACTTCGCCTTACGGCGACAAGGAGGTAAGGGCGCTGGTATGCTTTACAGAGGTGAAGCCTGTCAACTCTGACTATACCAAGTCGGTAGAGATAAACTGGATGGACAGCATACTGACAAAGAAGGGTGTGCCTTATCCGGGTGAAGAAGGCGAGGCTGAATATGGTGAAGATCCGATAGAGATTGTAAAAGACTGGGTAAACATTGCCGAAGACGGATACCTCACTCTGCGTTTCCGCACACGTTGGGGCAACAATGGAGTGGCACACTTCGTCAACCTGTTCACCGGAGTTAATCCCGATGACCCGTATGAGGTTGAGTTCCGTCACAATGCCTTTGGCGATGTCAACGGAGTATGGGGCGACGCCCTTGTGGCTTTCCGCCTGAGCGATCTGCCTGACACAGAGGGCAAAACCGTGAAACTGACATTGAAATATAAGTCGTTCAGCGGCGAGAAGTCAATACAGTTCGACTATTGCAGCCGTAAGGCTGCCGGAAGCACGAATATAGCCGAAAAGCCGGCATATTCATCGCGTGTTAAGTAATCCGGATTATTATTGTTTGTTGATTATATTTCAGAAAAGGCCCCGCCGAGTGTTTCGGCGCAGGCCTTTTCGATATTAAAGAATGACAAAAAACTACGGCAGATATAAAGAGAACGACCTCGTCGAAATGGTAGTTAAGAAAGACCGGGGTGCAATGAAATTCCTTTATGACAGATATGCAGAATATTTGTCTGCCGTGTGTGGTCGCTATATCGCAGACGAAAACGACCGCAAGGATGTCTTGCAGGAGTGCTTTATCAAGATTTTTATGTCGCTCTCTACATTCGAGTATCGCGGCGACGGTTCGTTGAAGGCATGGATGGCAAGGATAACGGTCAACGAGTCGTTGAAGTTTATAAGAAAAAGCGCCACTTACAGTTTTATTGAATATGGCGAGAATGTGCCCGACACGGCCGACGAACCTGAAGTGGAAGGCGTGCCGGATGATGTAATCAATAAGATGATTTTGTCTCTCCCTCCTGGTTATCGAATGGTTTTCAACCTCTATGTGTTTGAAAACAAAAGTCATAAAGAGATTGCACGTATGCTTAACATTGGCGAAAGCTCGTCGGCATCTCAGTTCTCCAGGGCAAAGGCCCTGCTTGCAAAACGTATTAAAGAATATAAAACAGCACATAAAAATGATTAGGTCATGGAAAAACAATGGATAGAAGATCTCAGAAAACGATTTGACGACAGAAAGGCTCCCGTTCCGGAAGGCTTGTGGGATGATATTGAGTCTGCCATGGCCGAGGCAGGTGCTGATGCCGTAGACAGTAGCACAGGCAAGCGCCGGGCACGCATCGTTCCTCTCTGGGGGCGATGGTCTGCCGCAGCTGCCGTTTGTGCCGCCTTGGTTGTCGGTCTGGTTAAGTATAGTCAGCCTGCACCTACTGAGCTGGCGTCTGTGGGCAGTGCGCCTCACAAGTCGGCTGACGTTTCTGCCGCAAAGTCTTCAGATAATGTTGCTTATGAATCTGCGTCTACAGATGAAGCCGGCGATGCCGTACAGCCCGCGCTGTCTAGGCTAAAGGCCGGAGTGGCAGCTGTAGTTGAGAGAGCAAAAGAGCGTGCTGCCGTAGACAGCGTAAGGGTAGAGACTGCTGGCGAAAACCTCGTGGCTGATGCCGGTGTGGCCGCAGATAAAGAAAACAAAGCTGCTGAAACAGCAAAGAAGGAGGTGTCTGTAGTGAGACATCAGCCTTCCGGCCGCAGACAGTCGCCTTATCGTGCAGACAATGATGACCTGCTGGCTGTCAGTTCGCACAAGCGTCATGACTCAGGCGTGTCGGTAGGCGTATATGGTGCCAACTTCATGTCTATTGGAGGCACTTCTAATGGCGGCATGATGTCTCAGCAGCAGATGAACGCTTACGTTGATCCGGTTCTGAACAAGGATTTTGTCATGCTTACATCTATGAACGACAACCTCAGAGCCGCCGAGACAGAGGAGAACGAGGTGAAGGTTAAACACCGCCAGCCCGTCAGACTCGGTATGTCTGTGCGTTTCAAGTTGCTTGACAGACTTGGCGTGGAGACTGGTATGAGCTATTCTTATCTGTCGTCTGACATTGCTTCAGGTGATGATGAAGGCGGATTCCGCACAGAGCAGAAACTTCATTATGTAGGTATACCTTTGGGTGTGAACTATGATATCTGGAAGACTGACTTCCTCGAGGTTTATGCCTCTGCCGGCACCATGGCCGAGTTTTGCGTTTCAGGCCGTTCGAGCACGGAGTATGTTTCAGACCAGACAATAATGAAGCGCACTGAGACCGACATGAAAGACAGCAGGCCGCAGTGGTCGGTGAATGCTGCCGCAGGTGTGCAGTACAACTTCAGCAACCTTCTGGGTCTGTATGTGGAGCCGGGTGTAAGTTATTATTTCGATAACGGCAGCAGCGTGTCTAACATATATAAGGACAAGCCGTTTAACTTTAATCTTAATTTGGGTCTAAGGTTTACCATAAGATAGTTGCAGACATAATGTTTACAGTTATTTTGGTCATGCTTTCAGGCATGCTTTTAGGGCGCTTGCTGCGTAACCGCCGCATGGCGTTTTTGCCCCGCGTTGTAATGTTCCTTATATGGGTGCTTCTGTTTCTGCTTGGAGTAGAGGTGGGAGCAAACCCCGAGATAATACGTAATTTGAAGTCGCTTGGCGTCGAGGCTTTTGTCCTTGCAGTGGCAGGCACGTTGGGCAGTGCCGTTCTGGCATGGGCTTTATGGCGTTATGCAGAAAGGAGCGGTGAGCGATGAGAGACAGTCTTATTATCGTCGGCTTTTTTGTGCTGGGTATAGTCTTCGGCATGAACGACATTCTCCCCGACTCGTTGGTGGGCAATAGCAGCGTCAGCTTTGGTGCTTTGTGCGCCCTGATGTTTTTTGTAGGTGTCAGCGTAGGCAGCGACTCTAAGATATTCGCCAGCATACGTTCGGTCAATCCGCGGCTTATGCTTCTGCCTCTTATGACCATTGTAGGCACCCTAGCAGGCACCGCTGCAGCTTCATTCCTGTTTCCGCGCCACGGCTTTACCGACTGTCTTGCTGTCGGTTCGGGGTTCGGCTATTATTCATTGTCAAGCATATTCATCACAGAATATCGTGGAGCTGAGCTGGGCACGGTGGCTCTCCTTGCTAATATCTCGCGTGAACTTATAGCTCTCCTTTGTGCTCCTTTGCTGGTTAAGTTCTTCGGAAAACTTGCTCCTATTTCTGCCGGTGGAGCCACGACGATGGACACCACTTTGCCTATAATATTGCGCTATTCAGGCCAGCAGTTTGTCATGCTGTCTGTATTTCACGGTTTCTTGGTTGATTTCAGTGTGCCGTTCCTGGTGACATTCTTCTGCTCTATATAATATAATGTACTGGTATTGTGGTGCAGTGGCAGAGTGCATGTTCTGACTTTGCCAGTTATGCATGCTGCAATATGTGGTCTTTTGGATTCTGATTGACGGCTTATTGCCTGCTGATATGCCACATATTGCAATGCAAGATGCCTGCTCCTGCGTGTACGGCATGATTCATAAAAAGTTTTTCTTAGAAACTCGTAACTTATCACAATTGTCCTTAATTCACTAATATTCAATGCTTTAGCGTGTGATGAGTTGAATACTCAACTCGTCACATCATCATAATCCTGCTGTTTTTATATACGTAAAATACGTATCCGGTTTTACAGCGTGATGAGTTGGCACAACAACTCGTCACGCTGTAACTCATTGAAGATTATTGCGTTACGTGTCAATGTGATGAGTGATGAGTTTTTTTGAAAAAATTGTTTTGCCGATCGGCACAAAATATGTGCATAATGTTTAGATGTATTGGTTGAAAATAGTTCATAAGACTTGATGGATTAAAAAATGTTAATAGCATGGAACTGCTTTCCAAAGTGTGATTACAACACTTATGCGTAATCGTTATATTTATGATTTGTCTATTATTATGGCTATATCGCCGTTAAAATGAAGCAAGTCTTATTATATAAATATAAATTATTAACTTTATTAATCTTATGAAAAAACATTTGCTAATAGGCGCTTCTTTGTGTGCGTTGAGTTTGTCAGCGCAGGCACAGCGTATCGACTTTGATAACGCTCCGCTTAATCCCGGGCGCGACACCGAGGACAAATATATCGGATGGACAGTAGATAAGGCAGTTGCTGACACTCTTACAGACATTGAAGTGCCGGGCGACGAAACCCGCAAACTGACACTTGTTGTCAACTGTGGCGACCAGTCGGTTACAAACAGAACTCTGAAATCTAACTGGTGGAAAGACGGAGTGAACAAGCATTCTAAGCTTGTAGGCGACTGTGTGGCTGTATATGGATTTGATTCTGACGGCAACACTCCTCAGCTTACAACGGAGAGTGCTACTATGAACCTTGTCTTTAAGGGACTTTCAGCCGGCAGCCACTCCTTGTTGGCATATCTCAATGTTACTGACGGCAATATCTCTTCGGTAGCACCGATTGACGTGCTGGTGGATGGCGTAAAGGTTGCCGAAAATATAATAATGTCGTCAAGGGCTGAAAGCCCGTCTGCCAGCGGACAGGCTTATATAACGTTTAATGCCGTTGAGGGTGCTGACGTAACTGTAAGTTTTGTGTCAAAGCCAGAGGCTGGTGTTACGTATGGTACTTCCGGAATATTCCTCAGCGGTATTGTGCTGGATGAGTCGAATCCTAATTCAACGGCTTTAGATCCTTATCCCGTAAATCTCGACTATCATGTTGATGCAGACAATGGTTCGCTCACACTGAGGTGGACTAAAGCGCCGATAGCAGTCAGCAGCGTTGTATATATGGGCACATCAGCCGATCAGCTGGTGAAGGTCGGCGAGACAAATGATGATTTTTACACAGTAAGCAACCTCTCTGCCGCCGAGTCGGCACTTAACACATACTATTGGCGTGTTGACGAGATCGATGCCGAAGGTAACGCCTATCCGAGTGATGTATGGTCGTTCCGTCCGCGCCGCATAGCATTCCCCGGAGCCGAAGGATATGGAAAGTATGCTATCGGAGGTCGTGGCGGAAGTGTTTATCATGTAACGTCTCTTGAAGATTATTCTGCTGAAGAGGCTCCTGTTCCAGGCACTTTCAGATATGGACTTACTGAAGTTGACGGTCCTCGTACTATAGTATTCGATGTTTCCGGAACAATCAACCTTAAGTCTCGTCTGACATGTTCTGACCCATACGTTACCATCGCAGGACAGACAGCTCCCGGCAAAGGTATCCTTTTCCGTGGTGCTCCTATCGGTGTGGCAAGCGACGGCATCACACGCTTTGTCCGTATGCGCCGTGGATATCATAATGACGATGTGGCTGATCAGGCAAAAGGACTCGACGGTCTTGGTATGGCCGGCAACAATAATGCGATAATGGACCACTGCTCTGTAGGATGGACCATCGACGAGGCTTTCAGTTCGCGCAATGCCAAGAACATCACATTGCAGCGCACTCTTATCTCTGAAGCCCTCAACGTGGCAAATCATCCTAATTATGGTCCAGGTGCGGCACACGGATATGCTGCTACCATTGGCGGCGACACTGCCACTTATCACCATAACCTTCTTGTTCATAACGAAGGACGCAACTGGAGTTTGAGCGGCGGACTTGACGGAGCCGGAAGTTATGCCGGACATCATGACGTATTTAATAATGTAGTATATAACTGGGGCGGACGTGCCACAGACGGCGGAACACATGAATGTAATTTTGTAAATAACTATTATAAGATGGGTCCTGCAACCACTCAGCGCTTCTTGTTGCGTGCGCAGCTTGAAGGCACCGGCACAGGTTCGCAGTCATATTATGTTAAAGGCAATCTTAGAATAAATAAGGACGGATCTGTTACAGAAGATGCGCTTGACGAAACTTACAGATATGAGACATCTGGGGGACAGGTGGTTGATTGGACGGTGTTTGTAGACAAGCCCTTCTTCGATTCGAAGGCAGAGATACAGGATGCAAAGGATGCTTATAAGTCGGTTCTGTCTGACGTCGGAGCCAATCTTCCTTATTTTGATGAGCACGACATGCGCATGGTAAGCGAGACATACAATGGCACGACAAGTACAAAGGGTAGCGTTTCGGGTAAACTGGGACTTATCGACCGCGAGACAGATGCTGAAGGATATGTTTATTTCCCTGAAGTAGGCGAGACACGCGGTGCCGATTTTGATACAGATGGCGACGGTATGCCAGACTGGTGGGAGAAGGCCAAGGGATTAAATCCGAATCTCGAAGATAATAATACGCTTAATGCCGAAGGTTACACAGCATTGGAAGAGTATCTTAATTGGATGGCTGAGCCAAATTATCAGATTCTTCCTGGCGTAGAGAGCAAGATTGACTTAAATGCCTTGTTTGTTGGCTTTGATAAAAATTCGGCATTTTATGGTTATGAGTGTCCTGACGGATGGAATGTGATGGATAATTCTGATGGTACGCTCAGCATAGAGCCGGACATTAATGCCGACGGACTTTTCACTATACCTGTTTTCTGTGGTGATGGTACGACAGAATATACAATGACTCGCAACATTAATTTGTTTGTATCTTCTTCTGCCACTGCAATAGAAAGTCCTGCTGATATCGAGAATGGCGCTTCTGCAAGTTATCAGATATATTCAGTGGATGGCGTGTTGCTGAAAAATGGAAAAGATTTCAAGTCGCTGCCACAGGGTATATATATATTAAAGGTTACAGATGGCAAGAAAGTCAAGTCTTATAAGGTGGTGAACAAATAAAAACCAGACATATCAAGAAAAATCCGTTTGAAGGAGTCTCTCCGGATAACGGATTTTTTATTTAACCCAAATCTGTTATTATGATTTGGATCGTATTTTTCTTTATATCGAGTGCATTTTCGGTATGTCAGGAAAAAGCGAACAAGAAGATGCCAATAGAAACAAAAGACGGAGTGAAAGAATGAATGCACAAAATTGGTAATGCAATGTGCGGCCTAATGACAGATTTTGGCTAAAATGAATTATGGCATATTTGAAAATCAAAAAGAATATATCTTCTTTATATGAATAAAACTCCAATTTTTTATCTGTTTTGGGTTTTAGACTAAATTTTTAAAATTAGTGTAAAATTCGTAGATTTTACGAAGAATTATTCTGTTTTGCTTGATTTATATCAATTTTGAGCAGAAAAATCGATATTTTTGAAAAATAATCCTCAAAAAGTTTGTGAGAATAAAATAAACCCCTTATCTTTGCACTCGCTTTCACAACGATAGTGATAGCGAACAAGAAAAGAGTTCTTTGAAAAGTTTACATATACAACAGAAACAGTACAGGCCTTCAATCGTTTCTTAATAAGAAACATGAAGGGAAGAACATGTAGGGTTCCGTCCATATTGCTTGATTCATTTCTTGCAAAGGTGGCAATTCACATATACTGGATAATGAAATGCGTACATTACAGAGTAGATTAAATTAATCTTTACCTTCGGGTATTGATTACATTATAAAGAAATTTTACAGTGGAGAGTTTGATCCTGGCTCAGGATGAACGCTAGCTACAGGCTTAACACATGCAAGTCGCGGGGCAGCATGAAGGATGCTTGCATTCTTTGATGGCGACCG
>NZ_LFQU01000002.1 GCF_001275135.1 Xylanibacter rarus
TTATTTGTTTAAAGGATATACAACGAGCGAGGCCGACTTCTTCTTGCCGCCGCACTTAACTGATATGCTGTTGTATGGCTCTGACGGGAACACGAGGTTGGTCATAACCGAGCGTCCGCCGTTGGCAAAGGCCTCAACGCTGCAGTTGTCTACATAAAGGCGCAGCTCGTTGAGCTTAGATCCTACAACGGGGGCCACAGACACGGCAGGGAACTGGTCGCTGAACGAAACGTTTCCGCTCTTGCGGCGGTCGAAACTCAGAGAGCCTTTGGCTGCATCATACATCATGCTTACGTTCTCGCCCTTTGTGTTAGAGAGCACAAGTTCAACGTTGCCGGCATTGTCATTGCCCAGAGTGAGCACCACCTCATAGGTGCCGCGCGGCTTGCTGAACATCTTGCTTATGGTATTCGAGCCTGAAATATTCTTCTTCACGGCAGCCTTTCCTCTCATTTTCTCGTTCTCTACAGAAGGCTTCGATGCCAGATATTCTGTCGTTCCGTCTGTATAGAGATACAGGTCGCGCGCAATGGTGTTGGCACTTCTATACTGCTGTGTGGGCGCCTGGTTGGCATACTGCCAGTTGCTCATCCAGCCTATCATTATGCGGCGTCCGTCGGGAGCGTTGTCAAAAGTTACTCCGGCATAGTTGTCCTTGCCATAGTCGGCCCATTTTGTAACCTCGGGCTTTGTGTCACAGGTAAACTTGTGGCCGTCGAATGTTCCGGTGAAATACTGTGTGGCGCTGCCGCCTGCAGGTCCGCCGGGGTTTATGTTGCACACAAGCACCCACTTGCTGTAGTTTTTGCCTTCAACAGGCAGTTCAAAGAGGTCGGGGCACTCCCACACGCCCTCATGGCATCCGTAGCCCTTGCCGAAGCTGCTCTCATAGGTCCAGTCTTTCAGGTTGGCCGAAGAGTATATGCGCATCTCCTGCCCTGCTGCCAGAATCAGAATCCAGCGGCCGCTCTTTTCGTGACGGAACACGTGCGGATCGCGGAAGTCTGGCACGTCGGCAGTCAGAATTGGGTTGCCGTCATATTTGGTAAATGTCTTTCCGTTGTCAGTGCTGTAGGCCATGCTCTGCGTCTGGTTCTCGCCTGCCGTGGTGTAGAATGCCACTACGGCTCCGGCACCAAACCCGGCGGTATTGTCCTTGTCAACCACACAGCTGCCGCTGAAGATTGTGCCAAGGCCGTCGGGTTCAATGGCCAAGCCTTCGTCGGTCCAGTTTACGAGGTCACGGCTTGAGGAGTGTCCCCAGGTCATGTTCTCCCATTGTGAACCGTACGGATTGTATTGATAATAAAGATTGTATACGCCGTCTTTATAGAACATTCCGTTAGGGTCGTTCATCCAGCCGTATGCAGGCGTGTGATGATATGCGGGACGGAACTTCTCGCGGTTAGCAGTGTCAAAGGTGTCGGCATATGAAATGTTCTTCCAGCAGGCATAATCCTTCATTGCCGTAGGCTTGCCGTCAACTCCGTTTACATGGAAGTCGAACAACACCTTCTTGCCGCCAAGCTTCGAGATGTCCAGCGGAACGTAATAGTCTATATTGTCTGTGGCAAGCTTTACGTTCAATGTCTTTACAACATTATTGTCAACAATCACTTTGACATTGGCTATTTCTGATGACTCCTGCACAGGCAGCAGCACGTAGCGGCTATTGCCCTCAGCGCGCATAATACAATGCGACTTGCTCAGGAAAGACACATTACAATTCTGTGCAGCCACCTGAAAAGAGGCTGTTCCAAGAAGTAATGCTACAAGTATATTTCTTATTTTCATGATTATATTCTTTATATATCCTAAAAATTTTTCTCTATTCAAGACGGAACGGTTAATATTTTGCAGGTTCTGATCAGAGCTGTTATTTGTTCAAAATACGTTTCAGCACTTAACAAGGCACACTCTTCTGTTATGCTGTATCCTTTATGAATCTGCAATGTCGGCAGCATTCCTGCACGCTGCACCTACACGACCGCCGTCATTATAATTTTACCAATGTATACAATATTGGCAATATCCTTTTAAAAACAATCTTATTACCTTTAAAAGATACATCCGCACGAAATCTTATGCAAAATACATCGCACATCCGCCGGATGTATCTTCATCAACTTAAAATACCTATCATCTTCTATTCCATGAATGCAACCGGCAATTATCCTTTAATCATAATTCTGATTCTGGGTGTATAATCCAGGTATGTAGAACAACTGATTATAAGGTATCGGGAAGAACTCGTTCTTGCCTGCCGTAAAGTGAGCATCGCGGTAATACTGTCCGTAATGCTGTTCCCTGGCACTTGTAACATTGCCGTTTTCATCGTATGATACTGGCGCGCCTTCCATCACGTTGCCGTTGTGGTCGAAGAAGCTGTATGTAGAGTTCTGCTCGCTTGCGAAGTAAGCGTTAAGTGTCTGAGAAGCAACACCCCAACGGCGCAGGTCGAAGAAGCGTCCGTTCTCCATAGCCATCTCAAGACGGCGCTCCCAGCGCAGGCACTTGCGTGCGTTCTCCTTGTTGTCGAAATACGGAGAAACAGGATATTCTGCTATCTGGCACTGGTCGGCAGCATATTCAATGTGCTTGTTCACAGAGTTGGCAGCACGGCGTCTGATATCGTTGATGATGACGCGGGCCTCAGACAGACGGCCGAGTTCGATAAGTGCTTCAGCACGCATAAGCATGACATCTGTATAACGTATTACATAGTCGTTTGTTGCAAAAGCCTGCCATGAATCATTGAAGGTCTCACCCTTAGAACGCTGCGGAACTTCCTTAAGCGATGTATAATAGCCATAGTCGGTAGCGTCGCGAGAGTTAGCCATAGTCTGCGTATATTCCTTCTCGTATTTGTATGGGAAAGATGGCATTCCTACAGTATGGAACAATCTCGGATCCCACTTCTGTGCAGTAGGCTGTCCGTTGATAGGATAGTCAACACTGTCGTTGTAATTGTCAAACATTGGCAGACCGTCCTTTGTCTTGAAGGCATTTACGAGGTTCTGAGAAGGCTTGTGGAAATCCCATCCGCAAGACCACATACCCCAGCAGCCGTTAAGCATTACCGACCAGTTGGCACGGCCGTAAGTAGTATGGTCATCCTCATAGTCAGAACACTGTACTGCAAACACAGACTCTTTACTGTTCTTATATTCGGGAAGGAAAATGTCGCCATAATCCTCGAGATAACCGTAATCAGAGTTGACAACTTCGTCGGTGTATATCACAACGCTGTCCATATAGTTTGTGTTGATGTGGTCAACACCTGTACCTGCTTCATATCCGTTACCCCATGCGAGGTTAAGATAGCATTTTGCAAGGTATGCAGCGGCTGCCACCTTGTTGGCACGGCCGTCCTGGCCCGGCTCTTTTACCGGCAAAACATCGTAAGCAACCTTAAAGTCGCTGATAATCTTGCCGAAGAGTTCTTCATAAGTGTACTGGTCATTTCTTACAGACTCCTGTGTTCCGTCATCTTCTACCCTCTCATCAATCCAAGGTATTTTACGGAATACGGTGAGCAGCTTATAGTAGAAATGACCACGGAGGAATTTAACCTCAGCCACACGCTGGCGTGTAGTCTCGGCTCCGAGCTTGCTCTCGCCGTTACGTTCAAGTGACAGCAATGCACGGTTGCAGCGAGACACGGCACAATAAAGACGATACCACAGCTCGTCCATCTCACCCGGAGTGGTAGAAGTCAGTGTTGTCCATATATCCATGGCATGATATCCTGTATCATTAGGTCCGCTTCCACCCTTAAGACAGTCGTCAGACGTTATGTCTCCATAAGGAAAGAGATTAAACGGATATGAGAACCAGCAGTCGCCGAGCATGGCGTAAGCAGAGGTTACCATTCCTTCAGGATCAGAAAAGGCCTTATCCTCGTCTACCACAGCAGTAGGAGTATAGTCAAGAAAATCGTCACAGCTTGTCAGCGTAAGGCCCAGGACGCATGCTGCTAATATGCTATATATCTTTTTCATTTTGATAAATCGTTAAAATGTTAGAAACTTAATTGTAATCCGAATGAGAGTGATGTTGACAACGGATAGTTCCAGTCCGGGTTCTCCGGATCAGGACATGTAAGGCTTGAACTCTTTATTGTAAGCAGGTTCTGGCCTGAAAGATAAACGCGTGCACTTGTCATCTTAAGCTTTGAAATAAGACTTGAAGGGAATGTGTATCCCACCTGCAGCGTACGCAGTTTCAGATAAGATCCGTTCTCAACGAAATAGCTTGATGCGCGGCCTTCGTCGGCAGTATTGGTCGTTGACAGCCTCGGGATGGTTGAGCCGGTATTGTTGGTGTTCCATGCGTTGAGCAGTCGGTTACCCTTGTTAGATCCTGCGTCAGTAACAGCCCAAAAGTCTGTCTGGAATTTCTGGTTGTTATAAACATCCTTGTCGTAAACGCCCTGCCAGAACATGCTCAGGTCGAAACCTTTATATGTAAGGCCTATGTTGATGCCATAAGAGAACTTAGGAACGGGATTGTAGATCCAATCCTGGTCATCAGAGTTGATAACACCATTCTTGTCGAGGTCGGCGTATTTAAGTCCGCCTACACGCGCATTGGCCTGACCGGATGCATTAACTTCCTCTTGTGTCTGATAAAGTCCCTCAACAACGTATCCTACTATTGAACCATAAGGCTGTCCTGACTCTACGAGATTCTCCTTAGACGTATGAGCATAAGAGCCTGTTGCTGTTTCGGGCAGTGATGTAACCTTGTTGCGGAAAAAGTCGGCGTTGGCGTTGATGTCGAGTCCAAGTCCGCATGGCAGTGTCTTGCGGTATCCGAGCATAAACTCCATACCCCAGTTGCGCAGCGAAGGACCATTCATCCATGTTGCACCACCCTCGCCCTTTGTACCGATATATGCCGGATTGATAAGCATGTCGTCAACATCCTTGATATACCAGTCGATAGAACCATAGAGCATGTTGTGGAACAGCGTAAAGTCTGTACCTATATTATATTGTGTGGCCGACTCCCACTTCAGGTTTGCATTAGGCAGCTGTGTGGCACGGTATCCAGAAGGGAATGTGCCCGAGCCCTGAAGGAAAAGGTCATAGGCTGTAGAGGTTATACGGTCTAATCCATAATCAGCGACATACAGTCCGAATTGTGCGTTATTGTCTATAGCCTGGTTACCGGTCTTACCCCATGACAAACGTATTTTCCAGTCGTCTAACCAGTCTTTTTCAAGCAGTTTGGATACACGGAAGCCTAATGTGGCTGCGGGGAATGTACCCCAGCGGTTGCCCTTGCCGAAACGTGAAGAACCGTCGCGGCGCATCGTGAACGAAGCCAAGATAAGATCATCATAATTATAGTCAACCTTACCGAAGAAAGAAGCGAGCCTGTATCCTACCATTGCGCCGGCAACGCGGGCTGTGCCTGTTGCAGCGTTAGGCCACATATAGTCAGGATCTTCGAGTGCATAGCCTTCATTGTAGCCTGACCAGTCGATAGAGTTCTGCTTTGACAACTCGACACCCAGCAGAACAGAGAAATCATGCTTGTCGGCAAGCGTAAAGTTGTAAGTGGCTGTGTTAGACCATGTCCAGTTCATATCATTCTTGTTAGAGAGCGTTGTGCTTGCAACGTTGTTGTTGACGATATCTGAATGGAATGTATGATTCATCGACTGTATAAAAGATGTATAGAAGTCGATACCGAAACTTGAACGGAGCACAAGGCCTTCAATCGGCTTCAGCTCTACGTATGCATTACCGAACAGACGCCAGTAGTCAAGATGGTTATCACGGTTCTGATACATCTCGCGGAGCGGGTTCTGACGGTCGGACATGCTTCCTACAGGACCACCGAATGTTGTTCCGTCAGTCTCATATACCGGCACGATAGGAGCCATTTTCAAGGCATTCTCCATTGGCGCACAGTCAACTTGTCTCGACCATGTTATGGTGAAGTTTTCGCCTACTGTAAGATTCTTGTTAATGTTGTAAGAAGAATTCATTCTGGCAGAAATATTCTCAAACGAAGTATACTTCAATATACCCTCGTTCTTTTTGTATCCTAAAGAGAATAATGCCGAATATTTGTCTGTTGCGTTAGATATAGACAGGTCGTAGTTCTGAGAGAAGCCTGTACGCGAAATCTCGTCAAGCCAGTCTGTATCTGAATATTTCATTGTTTTTGCGCTGTTGATAAATCCGTCATAACGGCCGTTTACAGTATAATTCTCATACTGTTCTGTTGCCGGATTCCATACCGTGATAGGGGTTCCGTTGGCAGCATTGAGATTAAGTCCGTAGTTGGCTGCATATGTAACAGGGTCTATTCCGTCGTTCAGGGCTGCCTGAGCCATTGCAGTGGCATATTCGGCAGAGTTACACAGGTTCATCAATGACTGTGATGTGTAGAACGAAGCCGTAAGATTTGCAGAGAAGTCAACCTTCATCTTGCCGCCTTTCTTACCCTGCTTTGTCGTGATAATGATGACGCCGTTAGACGCGCGCGAACCATAGATAGAAGCAGAAGCCGCATCCTTAAGCACCTGCATGCTCTCAATGTCGTTAGTGTTAAGAGAGTTGAGAGACATTGTTGTTGGCACACCGTCGATTACGAAAAGCGGGTCTTGTGAAGAGTTGAACGAACCGATACCACGTATTCTTACTGTTCCTGTTCCTATTGGCGAACCGTTGCCTGTAACAGTCATACCCGGAACACGGCCCTGCAATGCACGCATCGGGTCGGCATCCGGACTTGTCTTCAGGTCGTCTGTCGAAACTACAGACACAGATCCTGTAAGGTCGGCTTTACGCTGAGTGGTATAACCTGTTACAACAAGTTCGTCCATAATGTTTCCGGCTTCCTCGAGCTTTACAACCATGTTCTGACGCGCCGGAAGCGTCACTGTGTTGTAACCTACATAAGAAATTCTGATCTTGGCGCCTTCCTTCACCTTTAATTTAAAGTTTCCGTCTATGTCGGTTACAGCACCGTTTGTCGTACCTTCTTCAAGCACACTGGCTCCAATAACCGTCTCACCTTGATCGTCTTTCACCGTACCGCTGACTTCCATCGTTGTCTGAGCCGTGGCATACAAGCCGAAACTCATTAAGACGAAGAACAGCACAATACGCTTTACGCTTGATAGCATTAGTTTAATGTTCTTCATATTTTTACTGCGTTTTTATGGTTTAATAAATTGTTTATCGTGACTTTTGTCGCTAGCAAAATTATTTAGATTATGAAATTTCTGTTAACAATTTTATACCAATGAATTAAAAATTTCGTTCATGTAACAAAATTTACATACTTTGTACGATTTCTGTGGCCTATTTTGCCCGTTTCATGGCCAATAAAGCCTAAAAGGGCTACACACTTATTAACATTTTCTTTATATTCCTTGATGCGGCAACAGAGATATGCCGTGGCTGGACACGGCGGCAGGGCAGGAATGAACAGACAGGACGAACAATAATGCAGACGAATCCCGAAGATAAATATGAGGTTAAGAAGTCTTGTTTTGTCTGGTTGGCACCGGGAATGAAAAGAGAGAGTGTGTCAAAACTAAAATGGGCACTCTACAAAGTTACAGATTATAACCATAGCACTAAAAAGGGTCGTATAAAACTCTGTATTGAGTAATTATACGACCCTTCATTTAGCTTTTTGGAGATGCTCAAGTTTCAAATTATCAGCTCATATTTTTTAAGAATGAAGTTTTGATACACACCACGCAATAATTATTTTTTGCTGATATTTATCTGACAAGCCGACTACACGCCGCGGCCCTCGTTGGGCAGATGGCCGAAATAGTCTTTAAAACACTTGGTGAAATAAGACGGCGACGAGAAGCCTACATCGTAGGATATCTCCGACACGGTCTTCGATGTGGTGCGCAGCAGCTGCTCGGCGGCCTTCAGGCGCGTTATGCGTATTATCTCAACGGGCGACGAACCTGTGAGCTGCTTCACCTTACGGTAGAGCTGCACGCGACTAAGGCCGAGTTCGGCGGCAAGAGTCTCCACATTGAGCTCTGAGTCAGACAGATGCTCCTTCAGGCGATGTCTGAAGTCGGCCACAAAGCGTGTATCAGGATCGTCGGCAGCCTTGTCCTCCTCTGCCTCGGCACCCGAATAGATATTTTTCAGTTTCATGCGCTCATTGAGCAGATTGCGCACGCGCGACAGCAGCACGTTGCTGCTGAAGGGCTTGGTTATGTAGGCGTCAGCGCCGCAGTCGTAGCCCTCGGCGCGCTGGTCGTCGAAGGTGCGGGCCGTGAGCAGTATGACGGGCACATGACTCGTGGCCGTCTCCGCCTTAAGCCGGCGGCACATCTCAAGACCGTCCATCACGGGCATCATCACGTCGCAGATAACCAGGTCGGGCACATACTTGACGCACAAGGCGAGGCCCTCGCGGCCGTCGGACGCGCACTTGACATCGTAGTGGGCCGAGAGCAGGCTGACGATATAGTCTTTAACGTCGCTGTTGTCGTCTACCACCACTATCGACTTGCGCTCGCCGTCGTCCTGTGCCGTCATCATCTCCACGCCGCCGCTCATAGGTATGTCTGCCGGAACGCTGTCGCCTGTCTCCAAAGCTGCTGCATCAGGCTGCTCCACTATGGTTTCTCCGGGCTGCGTCAGCGGCAGACTCACCGTAAACGTTGCCCCGCCGTCGGCGTTGGCCTCTGCCGTAACCTGTCCGTGATGAAGGTCGACAAAGGCCTTTACTATGGCAAGCCCGATGCCCGTGCCTCCGCGGTTTTCGGCTGATGCCTGGAAGAAGCGGTCGAACACGTGGTTAATCTTGTCGCGCGGTATGCCTATACCCGTATCGCTTACGGTCAGGCGCGCCATGCCGCCGTCGGCAGCAAGACTTATCCTCACTCTGCCGCCCTTGCGGTTGTATTTTATGGCGTTGCTGATAAGATTATAGCATATACGCTCCATCTTATACAGGTCGGCCTCTATGTTTATGTCGTGGCCGCAGTCAACGCTCAGCTCCACGTCCCTGCTGTCGGCCAGCGGCGCAAAGTTGGCCACCCACTGCCCTACGCTGTCCGACAGGTTGAAGCGGCTCACGGTGAGCTGCATCTTGCCGTTCTGAATCTTGCGAAGGTCGAGAATCTCGCCAACAAGTCTGAGCATGACGTCGACATTCTTTCTTACCAGGCAGAGCATGGAGCGCTGCTGCGTGGTCAGGTTGTCGGCCTCGAGCATGCGCCTGACAGGGTCGGCAATGAGAGTGAGCGGTGTGCGGAACTCATGGCTTATGTTGGTGAAAAACACCAGCTTGGCGTTGGCTGCATCCTCGCGCATGCGCCGCTTTACTACGATGGTGCGGTAGAAGGCTACAAACGAGAGCACCAGCAGCACAAGGATGATGATGAACATCATGAGGTAGACCTTCTGATGGCTGTACTGCGTGAGATACATGTTCACGCGGTCGTGCATCATGTTAAGCTTGTCGTTTAGCTTGTTCATCTCTTCGGCCTGCATCAGCAGCACCTCGGCGTTGTCTTTGGTTACGAGGGCTGTCTTCATCAGGTTCTCGCGCTGGTAGGGATGCTTCTCAAGAATGCTCATGGCCAGCTGCATTACCATGTCGCCGCGCGTGGGATAGATATATGATGCGTCGAGCACGCCGTCGCGCACCAGCTCGATGCCTCCGCCCTTGCCCGGCAGGGCGTCAATGCCGATAAACTTTATGCGGCCTGCCAGTCCGCGTGCCTGGGCTGCCTGACGCGCACCTAGGGCCATGCGGTCGTTGTGTGCAAACACGTAGTCAATGTTGCCGCCCACGCTGTCGAGCATGGCCTCCATGGCCTTGCGCCCGCTCTGCTGCATCCATGTGCCGCTGCTCACGGCCACCAGCTCTATGCCCGGATAGTGCTTCAGGGCATCGGCAAAGCCCTGATGGCGCTCTATGGCCGGCGACGAGCCTTTAAGGCCCGTAATCTCCAGGACACGCCCCTTGCCGCCAAGGCGCGAAGCGATATATTCGCCCATGGTGCGCCCCATCTTTACGTTGTCGGCGCCGATAAATGCCGTGTATTTGTCTGAACCGGTCTTGCGGTCGAAAAGTATTACGGGTATGCCTTTGTTGTATGCGTTCTCGATGGCCGGCGTAACGGTGTTCATCTGGTTTGGGGCGACAATAAGGATGTCGACGCCATCGTTTACAAAGCCGTTTATCTGCTCAGTCTGCCTTACGTTGTCGTCGTTGGCCGAGGCCACCCTCAACGTGACGTTGTCGTAAAGATAAGTGCCGGCAAGCATCTCGGTGTTGAGCTTTTCGCGCCAGATGTCCTCGCTGCACTGCGACATGGCTATAACATACTCCTTACGGTCGGAACAGGCCGTCATGAGCGTTAACATCAATAAAGACAAAACGTAAGCAATATTTTTCATAGTCTGACCTCTGTTGGTTAATGCCTCACATAAGAGGCTATCCTGCATTGGATAAAAAACTTTTTTGAAAGAAAGAGCAGCGGCACGCATGCCTTAGGAAACGGGCGGCCAACATGCCGCTGCTCTTTATATATTATATAAGATGTGTAAACAGAAGCATCATACGTATGCCCTGCTGAAGCTGCGGGCCGGCATAACGCAGCCAAAGAATTTGGCAGGCACGACTGACATACACATCACAGGTTTCAGTAACATGACATCAACATTATTTGTCGAGTCTCCATACGCAGCCGTCCTTGGTGTCTTTCACCTCGAATCCGGCAGCAGCCAGCTCGTCGCGTATGCGGTCGCTTGTGGCCCAGTCTTTCTCAGCCTTTGCCTTTGCTCTGAGGCTCAGCACCATGTCTACCACCTTGCCGTAGGCTTCCTCGCGTGCGTCAGACGAGTTGCCCTTCTCTTCCTTCAGTCCGAGCAGATCTATCGCAAAGAGGCGCATCGTGTCGGCAAGCTCCTTCAGGCAGTCGGCACAGATATTGGCCTTGTGGTCGAGCAGCTTGTTGACCACTCCGCAGGCCTCAAACAGATAGCTGATAACCTGAGGTGTGGCAAGGTCGTCGTTCATGGCGTCGTAGCACTTCTGGCGCAGGTTCTTCACAAACTCCTCGGTCTGCGCGTCGCACTTGTCTGACACGGGCACGCGGTCTAAGTCGGCGATGCCTGACATCAGTCGGGCCAGTCCCTTCTCGCTTGCCAGCAGGGCTTCGTTAGAGAAGTCTACCGTGCCGCGGTAGTGGGCAGAGAGGATGAAGAAGCGTATCGTCATGGGCGAATAAGCCTTGTCGAGGCTCGGATGGTTGCCCGTGAAGAACTGCTCGAGCGTGATGAAGTTGCCGAGGCTCTTGCCCATCTTCTGTCCGTTGATGGTTATCATGTTGTTATGCATCCAGTATTTCACCATCTGGTCGCCCTGGCTTGCCACGGCCTGCGCAATCTCGCACTCATGATGCGGGAACACGAGGTCCATGCCTCCGCCGTGTATGTCGAAGTGGTCGCCGAGATACTTGCGTCCCATGGCCGTACACTCGCAGTGCCATCCTGGGAAACCGTCGCTCCAGGGGCTCGGCCAGCGCATGATGTGCTCGGGCTGCGCCTTCTTCCACAAGGCGAAGTCGGCCTGGTTGCGCTTCTCGCCCACACCGTCGAGCTGGCGGCTGGCGTTGATAACGTCGTCGAGGTTGCGTCCCGACAGTATGCCGTAGTGATATTTCTCGTTATATTTTGCGATGTCGAAATAGATGCTGCCGTTGCTCTCATAGGCAAAGCCGTTGTCTATAATCTGCTTCACCAGCTCCTCCTGCTCTATGATGTGTCCCGTGGCGTGAGGCTCAATGCTTGGCGGCAGCACGTTGAGCGCCCTCATGGCGTCGTGATAGCGGTTGGTGTAGTGCTGTGCTATCTCCATAGGCTCGAGCTGCTCCAGACGTGCCTTCTTTGCTATCTTGTCGTCGCCATCGTCGGCATCATGCTCCAGATGGCCCACGTCGGTGATGTTTCTGACGTAGCGCACCTTATAGCCCTGATGCTTGAGGTAGCGGAACAGGATGTCGAAGGTTATTGCCGGGCGTGCATGGCCCAGATGCGGATCGCCATACACTGTAGGGCCGCACACATACATGCCCACATTGGGGCTGTGGATAGGCACAAAGAGCTCCTTACGGCGGCTCAGAGTGTTATATATAAAAAACTTTTGTTCCATATTTTATTGTTTAAAATTAAACATGTCATTAACAGAATGATAACGCAACCCGACAACAAAACCACCAAGATACGTTTGAGCGTTATGCCGAGATGCAGATTATCTTATGCAAAGATAATGCAAATCGAGAGCAGAAACATCAAGCGTGCTTGAATGTTATGCCGAGATGCAGCTTATTATTATGCAAAGATAACGCAAATCGAGAGCAGAATCGCCAAACCACGTTTGAGTGTTATGCCGAGATGCAGCTTATATTATGCAAAGATAACGCAAATCATTGGTTTAACAAAATCAATGCAATGTTTTTTGAAAATATGTCAAAAGTGAACATCAGAAGCCACGCCTCTCATTTATATGCCACGGATAAAAATATTCGCTGAATAAGATTTCACATTCCGGCTATTTATACTTGAATCACATTAAAGCCCCAATCTGTTATTAAAATTCGGTCGGGATTTTTGTTTTATCTGAGCAGATTTTCGTTAAATTTTTCACAGCACTTTTATGACTGGCTACGCCGAAGTTAAAAGAGTTCAAGCAGTTAGAGTCAAATGCCAACGTAGTGCTTGCGACAAGAAGCAACAAGACTTTTGGAGCCTCCAAGTAGTGCAATGTAGGGACGCCCTCAGGTGCGTCCACATATCATCAAACATTCCATTTTATCGTAAACCATTGTAATACAAAGATTATCGGGAAATGCTGTTTAATTAGCCTGCGCTGAACTTGGTTTGCGCTTAGCGCCTTGCGCCAATAGAAATAAAAAGACGGACTGAAAACTGGAATGCACAAAATTGATAAAGCTACGTGCAATCTAATGACTGATTTGGGGTAACAGACAGGCTGCAACAGCGCCTGCCTCCATTAGCTGCAAAAAATCATAAGGAGAAAGCACGATTATGCTTAAAGAACATTCAGAGAGAAAGGCGGGAAAAGAAAAACTGTAATCAAAATCAGGCGTACAGGTTTCAAATCATTAACCTATCGTTTACGCATCGTAACTCGGCCACTTTTCACCCAAAAGTGGCATGTTTTTGAAGCCCAAACCGGCCTTTTGATTTTCATGTTTTGGCGAGTGGCTTGTTGAGAAGATGCAGAGAGGCATCAGCAGGCATGTATCACAGCCTGCCACATGGCGAAAGAGACGCTGCGCACCATAAGGGATGACAAAAGGACGTGCCGCCCAATTTCCCATGAAAGGAACCGGACGGCACGGAAAATATCAACTTAGCCCTTAAACGAAATTAAAGGCAGAAAGCAGGAACATCAAAACTAGCATTTCGGGTGGATGTCGAGCTTAACAGGGCGAACCATGTTCTTGGCATCAAGGATGGTGTCGAGATCTTCCTGAGTAAGTATTCCTTCCTCAAGCACAAGCTCAACAACGCCGCGGCCTGTCTCCATGGCCTTCTTGGCAATCTCTGTAGAATGCTCGTAACCGATGTAGGGGTTGAGGGCTGTAACGATACCGATGCTGCGGTTAACCTCGCGGCGGCAGTTATCCTCGTTGGCAGTAATGCCGTCAACACAGAGCGTGCGCAGTGTGTCGCATGCGTTGGCCATAAGGTCTACTGACTCGAAGCAGCACTGAGCCATGACAGGCTCCATGGCGTTAAGCTCCATCTGGGCAGCCTCGCCGGCCATGGTGACACAAAGCTCGTTGCCGATAATCTTGAACGCAACCTGGCTTACAACCTCAGGAATAACAGGATTTACCTTTCCGGGCATTATTGACGAACCGGGCTGACGTGCCGGGAGATTGATTTCTCCTAAACCGCAGCGCGGACCGCTGGCCAGCAGTCGAAGGTCGTTGCTTATCTTGCTCATCTTAACGGCGATGCGCTTCAGCTCTGACATATAGCCTATCATGCAAGATGTGTCTGAGGTTACGCCCACGAGGTCTTTTGCGAGAGTGATGTCCCATCCGGTAATCTCTGCCAAAGCCTTAACACACTTCTCTGCGTAGCCCGGCTCAGAGCAGATGCCCGTACCTATGGCAGTTGCGCCCATGTTGACCTCAAGGAAGTCGGCTGCAGCCTGGTCGAGATGCAGCAGCTCTGCCTCGAGTATGCTTGCAAAGCCTGAGAAGGTCTGTCCGAGAGTCATCGGCACAGCGTCCTCGAGCTGAGTGCGTCCCATCTTTACGATGTGTGCAAACTCTTCCGACTTCTTGCGGAATGCCGCGATAAGCTCTTTGATATGTGGAACAAGGGCAAGATGGCTGGCATACATGCCCATGTGGATAGCCGTAGGATATGCGTCGTTGGTAGACTGTGAGCGGTTCACGTGGTCGTGAGAAGAGCAGTGCTCATAGTCGCCCGGCTTGAAGCCCATGTGTTTCAGCGCAATGTTGGCGATAACCTCGTTGGCGTTCATATTGGTGCTGGTGCCTGCTCCGCCCTGAATCATGTCCACGGGGAACTGGTCGTGATACTTGCCGGCCAGTATGTCCTGACAAGCAGCCTTGATACCCTCATACTGGGCATCGGTAAGCAGCCCGAGCTGATGGTTTGCCTCAGCAGCAGCCCACTTTGTGTATGCCAGACCGTTGATGAACAGAGGATACTGGCTGAGTTTGAACTTACTGATTGAGAAATTCTCAACGCCGCGCAATGTCTGTATGCCATACAATGCGTCTGCCGGAATCTCACGTGCGCCGAGGAGGTCGTGCTCCATACGGATATTCTTTTCTGAATTCATAGTTTTAAGGTTTATATTTCAATTATGTGTTTTTACTATATAATTAAGGTGTTTCGGCATTATGTTCTGCCTCCTTCCTTTCAGTGTCAAAGATAGTGCTAACTTTTCATTGTGCCAAACATTATCAGGTTTTTAACACATCAAACGCACGTATTAGCGTAAAACAGACTAAAAAGCAGTACATATATCTTACAAATAGTCAACAAACGGCAAACTTGGCACCGTCATCTACTCACCGGCAGTCATCTGTCCTATCCCCGTTCTTTCCGGTATGTCCTCACAACTGGCATAAAAAAATGATGGGAGCATCCTCACGGACACTCCCATTCTCTCCTGCAACTTGACCTGTCGGTCAAAATATAAAAAACTTACCTAACTCTTATTTTCGTCACCTGCGAGCCGCTCTCTGTCTCTGTGCGCACGACAACCATGCCGCTGTCGACACCATTGAGAGTGCAGGTGAAGCTGCCGTTGGGCGATACTTTCTTCAGAAGTGCACCGCCTGCCGACCATACGCTCACTGAACGCAGAGCCGTGTCTGACGTAACGACAACCTGGCGCGGAACGATAGAGCTTACGCTGACGTTGCCCTCTGCGCCCGTTTCGGTTATGCCCGTTGTGCCCGAGCCGTGACCTATCAGGAAGTAGCGGCCGTATGACGGACCGTTCACCGTGAGCTGATAGCCTTCGTAGAGCGGTGTCTCGCTCTGCAGCTCGGCGTCGTAGATAGCGGCATCCTTAACGGCTGCCACGCCGCTGAACGTAAGGGTTACAACTGAGCCGTCGGCTGCCGTAACGCCTAACGGTATGCGCTGTGCGTCTTTCAGCTGGTTGACGCTCACTGCCGTGTTGCCGGCTACGGTGTAAACCTTAGGAGCGTTGTCAGCATTGCCTGTCAGTCCACTAATCATCTGTGCGTCCTCCATGCCGAAGCCGTTGCTTGCCGAAGCGGCATAGCGCACAGCCGCGCTGCTTGAGCCTTCAGCGTCTTCTGCCGTTATCTTGAGAGAAACGGTCTGTGAGCCTTCACCTGTTGAAGTTGTTTCAAACTTCTGCATGTCAGCAGTGAATTTAACTTTAAAATTGCCCTTTTCATCAGGTGTTGCTTTTTCAGCTATTTGAACATAGAACACAGAATATGGTGCAATGAGAGATGTGTTCTCTGACCATGTCTTATTACTTTCATCATAAGTTACAGCCGCTGTTGTTAGATCTGAGCTAATCCAATATTTCTGTGCCAGCACGTCGCTATTGCTCTCAACAAACGCCTGAACATCGAGAGGAGCCATAAACGGATTACCTACCATCAGATACTTGCCGTCAGCAGACGGAGTAAGCGTAGTCGTAACATCATTTTGAGGATTGTATTTTAAAGGATTGCTTCTATCCAACAAACCTGTCACAAGCAGCTTGCCTGCATTGGTACGGTCAACGCTTTTATCCTCCTCAGCAGTACTTACATCATAACTTTTATCAGCCTTCGGGAAACGGAACAGCAATGATGTTGCATCTTTAAGTACACCCTTGATAGAGAATCCGCCACCTGCAACATAAGGCACGCTTGCGTCGTTGTATGCAGAGCTCCATTCTGTAGTAAATGATACAGGAGTATTCGTACCTTGCAAGTTTTCAACGATATTTGCTCCTGTACTCCAGCTACGCTGGTAAACGGCAGGATTCAGGCGGCTATAGCCTCCATCAGTGAAGTTGATATCCTTGAAATACTCTGTCTCTTGCTTTCCTGTTGTAGGAGCATACCAGTCGCCGGCAACAACGCCCTGCAGCGGTGTGCTTACGGCTGTCCACTGTCCCGGAGTAACCTCCACGTCTGTCCACGCCTTGTTATAGAGCAGCTGCTCAGCATGCAGCATCTGTGCGCCCAGTTCAAAGTGGATGTCGCGGCAGATATTCACGCGGTAGCGCTGAGTGGTGAGCGCTCCGTCTTTTTCATAAGCCATCAGGTCATACTGAATATTCTCTGTCGGCAGTTCCATATAATCCGGACGGCTCGAATTTGTCCATGCGCCGCCATCGCCATATCCTGCCATATAAAGCTCAGCCTTGCTTCCTTCTGGCATGACAACATTAGAGAACAGCATCGGCACGAAACCATTTTCAGTGGTATTAGCCTCATTAGTCAGATAGCTGTCGTCAGCAGCCTTCTTCAATACGGATTTATCCGCACGCTTCCAGTTGGCATCATTATTCCAGTTGCTTGTAGCGTCCGCACCGCTCCATACCAGATTTTCAGGAACCACCTTCATGTCGACTGTGAACACACCAAAACATGCGTTGTTTACATCCAATCCATGCTCCTCAAAGTGAACGGCAAACGTATATGTATATCCTTCCTTGGGCTGAAACTGGAAGCCGTTTTCTTGTTCCGTAGTGGTGTCGAAATAAATATTCATGTGGTCGTTATATTGCGATCCCTCGACATAAGGCTCAGCATACAACTCTGTCAAATATCCTACCGGCAACGAATACTCGCTAAAGTCAGCAGGGAAGAACGTTTCGTTGTTGTATTCCGGATCATCCGTGCCTACAAGATAGATATTCTTGAACACTTCTGAAGAAACAGAAGTTACCATACCTAATGATGTCGCATTACTATTTTCTGAAGAAAATTTAGCTCCACGCAAATCTACTCTCAACGGCTTGTCGGCTGTTGTCTCCTTTATCTGACTTAAGCCAATACGCAAACTTGGATTGAAATCGTCAGCAGGATATTTCACAGAGTTAAAGCCGGCATGCAGCTGCGGAGCATTACCCGAAGTAGTCAATACCAATGGTATATACGACCAACAAACAGCAGTCCATATATCCTCCGTTATTCCTCCAGGAGGCACTAATGTACGTATAGGCTGAACTACCAACTGTAACCCTGAATTCAAGAGAGTAATATCAAGGTTTTCTTTATGCAATACCAAAGGAGCATGCTGTCCGCCATCTTCACCCGATTTTTCCAGATAATGGCTGATTATATCATACATATCTTTCGTAAACGCCCCGTTACCTTCAGCAGGAACACCTGTCAAATCCTCATTGTCTGTATAAATATTACGGAAGGCCGTAAGAGCATCCAACAATGATACACCATACGTTGTATTAACTTCTGTATATTCATCCTCCGTACCGAAGAACCAATCAAAATATACGCCATCCTTTATTTCTGTATAAATTGCCGTACCATCATCATTTACACCTGTCGGCACGCGCAAATTGGCAGAGAAGTTGAACACCTGACCAGCACAGAAGTCTGTAGACGGGTCAACGACCTCTCCGTTTACACGTATCAGATTTTGGGCCGTAACATAAAACTCTGTCTTGATTACACAAGCATCATCTATATTATAATTAAAATCAGAAGCATCTAATGTTTGATTTGACGGATCGTGAGTATTAATAAGTAATATATATGGACGATTTGGAGTAAGAGCTGAATAGAAGTCAACACTAAGAGACCTAACATTGGCTTCATCCGTATATCCATAGAAATATGCCTTGCCATCATTCATATTATTTGCTGCAAGATTCGGACGTTGCGTTATATCATAAACCTTATTTTGATCAAAAGGCATCTTGAAATAAAGTGTATGGTATTTTCCATTATATCCTCCTTGTTCAGGATCTTCGTTATTTCCAACTTCTATCACTGAAGCCTCAACAGCTCCCTTATAGTCAGTCTCATGTCCTGATTCAGCCAAATAGTTATTATATTTTGTTTTGTCAACAAAACAAAAATCTATGGCATCCTCATCATTTGTTGTTTCATTGTAGCCAAGACGAGACAATAGCTGTTCCCAGTCAAGCTCAATGTTTGTCAAGGTGCGGTCGTTTGTACAAGTGGCCTCCAGCTGTGTAACCTTAGCGTTAGGAGACATAACATAAACGCGGATATCATCGATGTAAATATCACCACCATTTGTTGACGCACTGTTATTGTCTATCTGAAGGATATAGCTGTCATAATCATCACTATTGGTATTGATAAACGAGAAATAAACCTGCAACCAGTCGTTATTACCACCCGTTGTACCATTTCGCTCTTCAAATCCTGGTATTTTGCCAGCTAATCCGCCATCATTTCTATATGTAGCAGGAATCTGTCCAGTCTGGTATCTATAGATAGGTGTATAATCTTTTGTTGAACTTGTTCCTACGCCTCTATCCTTTACACCCATAATAGAAAACAGAGCTGCCGCATTATTTGCAGAGTCATCACCTCTAGCACACTTAACCCATGCAGTAACGAACAATTCCGTACCTGGACACAGTTTGCGATCGAAAGGCAGACGGGCAATAACACCAGGACGGTCAGATACGTCGGCATACAAGTGATATGTACTTTGATTGCCCTTGCTGTTATATCTTATCGGGTCTGCATCATCAGGAGCATTATATGTGTAGCCTGTCCATCCCCAATTACTCCCATCTTTATCTCTACATTCAACATATGAATTCAAGATGCCATAATATCCCCATTCCGGACAATGAGAACCTGTCGGGCCTGTAAAATCTCCATCTTCAACACCTCCGTCATAGAATCCATAGGTACTGCTACTCCATCCAAGCGGGAAGGGATAACACTGTGGCAAGCCATATTTTTCAGCCACAGCATCATCAAAGTCGAAGTTAAGCTCTGTGAGCAACTCATAGTTCTCCTTCAGATAGTCTGGCATACGATATCCATATGCACTGTTTTCTTTAGCATTCTCTTGGCTAACCTGCGTCTGTGTCAACAAACGTGACTCTTCTTTAAACGTAATATTATATCGTGCCACTAAAGTGCCATTCCTTGAAACATTAACTGTTGCTTTCGGATCGCTGCCGTCTGTCGGTGTATTTACAGACTGTGTATTGTCCGAATTTTTCACCGGATAATTTATAAATATTACACGGTTTTCACCAGATAAGGACGTTGTTAAAAGAGTTATACCGGCTGTATTGTTATCTAAGCTTACTGTTATATCACCATCTGCCTCATTTGTACCACCATTAGGCGTAAGATAGCTTCTGGCATCCATAGACAGCGCAACCATTTCATCTGTGTAGTCGGGCAAACGTGTGGCAGGCATGGTGATGTCCTTCTCTTCAATAGGCTTTCCTGCATTTAATTGCTTAGCAGCCCAACTGGTTTCATCCTCAATAACGCGGATAAAGTAAATAAAACGGTGAGACAATGTAGGCTCCCAATAACCACCATTGGCGAAACTTGAATTCTTTGAGTCGCTACTAAAATCTTCCGTAAAATCTGTATATCCTGAAACATCACATGCCACAAGATACCAGTTCTGATAACCAGTTTTAGGCACATAGAAATCCATGACATACAAGCAGGCCGAACTCAAGGGTTGGCCGATATAGCCATTTTTAAATCTATAGCCGGTGCCATTTGCAGCATTATTTCCTACAGCTGTTCCCGGTGTAAGATAATCCACGATATCACCACTACCGGTATTGCCTGTGGCAAATGTTCCCTCTGTAAGATAATTATACCAACGCTGATATGTCTTGTTGTTGGTTGTTCCATTAAGATAATCCGGCAACGTAAGGGTTACACTTGTGCCTGCATGCACATATATAGTGTCTATCAATGTATGAGCAGCCTGGATTTTAGTTTGATTATCATAAGCAATATTCATCGAAAGACTTTCATCTTCATCAAAGTTATCTGCTGCATTTATTGACATGGTCTTACGCAAATCGTACCACTTGGCAGGCTTATGCTTTATAGAAATTGAAGCCATATCACTTCCTAGAGCATAAAAATACGCTTCGCTCACTCCAACCTGATCCTCACTTCCCTTTGTAAAGGCCAGCATAACATAACGTCCTGTCAACGATCTATTCAGTACAATTATGTTGTTGGTACTACTTTGGTTCAACGATTGAGATGAAACCTGTGTCCAACTACCATTAACACTAGAAGAAGAAGAAATTGTGACAGCTCTTGCCACTCTTTTCGCTTCCTTCACAAACAACTCTATTTCCTTGATATTGGAATAATTATTACTGCCAACATCAATTATAACATAAGGGTTATTGTCACTACCTCTATTTTTCCACATTGTGTTTTCATTCCCATCAGTGACATAGGAAGTATACGAACCGCCTCCATTAGAGGAAACTTCCTGAACGGACGCATCAACCTTCTCAAGGGCTGTAGAAGAATACTGATCGCCATATGTCTGCGCTTCAATGTCAAGTCCGCAGAACGCAACACTAAGCAACAAAAACAATCTATATAAAGAATTTATGTATTTCATGTTTTATGTCCTCCTTTTTATTTTATGAACATATTAAGCATTTCATGACGCAGATAGTCGAGACCGAACTCCGGTGTACGTGTTTTGCTCTTAAACGGGAAGTTGGTAATGTCGTCGGTAAGTACCTTTACTGTATATGTGCGGTTGTATGTTGCGCCATTATCCTGCCACGTAACCAAAAGGCTAAGATCAAAAGTCTTGCCGGCAGATGCCGTAACATGGCCCTTAACCGTGGTAACTCCTGTTGTTTCGCCGTCAAAGGCAATGCCGCTGACGCCGTCAGGCATGTTCCATGTACCAGTTAAATTCGTTATATTACTTGTGTTTCCTCCGTTTATATTTATACCTTTCACTGTAAACGCGAACTGGCATCCTTCGGGCACTGTTATTTCATAAGTATCTTGAGTGAATCCCACAGTTACTTCCACCGGCAGGCTGCCTATCGGGCTTACCCAACATTGCGCTTCGAGGTCGAGGCCATAGTCGTTGAGCTGCAGCGTAAGCGGGAAGATGCTGTTGCGCGGAAGTTCATTGCGTTGTGTAACGGCAGTGGCATCATGAATAATGCCTGTTGCCTCTACTGTCTTTATTTTCACCGTAAACGGGTGACCAACCGGTGAAGAGTTTACATAAAAGTCAGGAATAACAAGTGTTCCTGTTGTACCTGTACCGTCAGCTTTCAGAGTTCCGTCACCAGGGATATTTATAGTCTTTGTCGTTGTGTATGCCTCTCCATCCAAAATTTTATCTGAGAACAAGCCTATCTTGTCTGCATATCCGCCGAACGACAGGGCTGTAACCTTTGTGTTGGGCTTGCCCGTGATGCTCATTCTTATCTTGGTTACAAGGCGGTCGAGACCGATAGAGATGTTGCGTGTAGAACGCGTAACGGTTACTTCCTCCTTTGCGCTCATCGGGATAAAATAAGTAAGCAAGTCAAGCTTTGAGGCAGGATTGTCTTCAAGCACGATATTGTCTATATCAATACCCTTCTCCGTAAGAGATTCGCCGTCTCCCAATCCTGTAAGGCTGCTCCACGCCGTACTGAAATAAGAATCAATGTTTGCAAAGGCATACACTGTGTATGTGCCCGGTGTTAGCGTGAAGCTCTCTGAGGTCCATGTCTTCAAGTTTCCCACCTTTGCTGCTCCGTCATTACTCAAATCTGGCAAGAATTTCTTCACGACCTTGTCGCCCTGTATAAAAAGCACGAGCAGGTTGTGCATATACTCGCTGTTCTGCCCCACTTCGGTACCCTCTCTTGTGTTCAGGTCGCCTTCCTCACGTGCTGTGATGCTCAGCTGAAGCATGGCGGGAGCATTGTCGTCGCCCGTGTCGATGTCGTCGTCGAACGAGCATGAGGCAAGAGGCACGGCGCACAGCCATGGCAGCAGCCATAACATAGCCTTATATATATGTTGCTTTATCTTGTTCATAACGTCAGTGTTTTTTCATTATATTCATTACATCACATAGGCAGAGTCTCATTATCGAGCAGCAGCCAGTCGTTAACATACACGTCAACAATCAGACTCTCCTCTTCCGGCACTTCGCCTCCGAGCGAATAAACGCTGTTGACCGTAAGTTTATATATATTGTTTCGCACAATGGCATACTCCATTATACCCTTCTTTGTATCATCATTGTCATTGCTGTGGCGCACCCACCATGTGTAATAGCATGTGGCGTCTTCGTATGTGCGCGTTCCGTAAGGCTGCAAGGCAATACGCGTAACCTTACCATTCTGGTCAAGAACCACTTTTCCATTTTCGTCTTTTGAATAGCCACACTCATTCAGCATATAGTTGCCCCATGTAAGCGAAGAAGCATTCGCAACAGTTTCCGAATCGTCTTTACCCTCAGCCAGTCCTTCAAGATATTTGTTATATCCCGACGGATCATTGGTAAGCAACGTGGATGTAATAAACTGTTTTACATCCCCCCATGTCGCGCAACTTGTTATATTGTCTAAATCATCAAACTTACTTCCATAAAATCCGGCCATCATATCCTCCATTGAGGCATAAATCTTTGTACCATACGCGAAGAATGTTTCTCCATCGGTATAATTTGCCACGCCCTGCGGATGGAACTTTGCCTTGAACACCACGCCCGTGCTGTAACGTTTTCCTGCCTCTTCGGCTGCCGTAGTGTTTTCGAGGGTATAGCCTATACGCTGCCATGTTTCGGCTCCGTCAGAAACTTCTATTCCCGGCTGAACGTAATCAGCCCAATAATTAGGGTCTTGCGAGAGGTTGCCAAACCATTCGCCGTAAAGGTCCTCGGCTGTTTTAACTTCACCGCCAATGGTAAAGCTGTTGTTGTCTGATGTCTTGACTGCCGTCCACGGGTCAAGCACGTAGTTAGTCTGTACTCCTGCATCTGGTGTTTCATTACCGAGATATGTCGGCACACCGTCAACAGTTGACGCAACGCGCTTCAACATATAGCTGCCTGCAGTAAGATTGTTCACCAGGGCTGCGCCGGTTATCTCAACTGTGGCACCAGTATATGCCGGGTCGGTACAAGTATAAGACGCTTCGGCCTTATAGTCGAGCCTTGCTGCCATGCGCTCTACGTTTACCGTAGCTTTTGCGGGGTCGCTCTCCGGGTTAGAATTAAGCGTGAGCGTGGCGTCGGCTGCTGATGTCATTACGAAATCAGAATAGCCTGACTCTGAGGCTGTCCATGCCGTAGTCTGTATATGATTGCGCACGTCGGCGAGCGTGAGCGACTGACCTGTCCACCAGTCTGCGCCCGGATTTGCCACCACGAGCACGTTATATGTTCCGTCGTCGAGGTCTACCTGCTGCGGCGTTGTTGTATAGGTGCGGTCGATGCCGTTGCCCGGCTCGGTAGGGCTTCCAACGTTAAATGTTGCTACAGCCATGATTGGAGTTGTACCGCTGCTGTTCACTCCGTCAGTGCCACTGCCCTGATAGAAGAAGGCCACGGCCGATTTTATTTCATTCTCATAATCTTGTCCAGTCTCATCTCCGTCGCCCTGTTCGCCTCCCGTAGGATTAGAGCGCGTAAGCGTGCTTTGCTGCGATGCGAAGCTGAGCGAGACATAAGAAGATGCCGACATGCCGCCTCCGCCTGACGGAGCGGTGTCGATGTCTTCCTGCGCACAGCCGGCCGCGAGAGATGCCATAAGCAGGCATCCCGCAACGCCCTTAACTGTATGTAATATATTCTTGTTCATAGACATTCGTGATTTTTAGGTTGGTTGGCTGTTTAAATCACAGTTCCTCAAACTGCACCCGCTTGCTCCATCCCAGCACGCTGATGCTGATATTTACGTAAGCCAGGCGGTCGCCCTTGAGGTAGAAGTCGAGCTGATAGTCGTAGCCGCGGTCGAGGAATTCCTGTTCCGAGTAGCGGTATATCTCCTCGCTCGTGCGCAGACGGCTGAGCAGGTCGGGCAGGTTGACGCGCACCACTTCCATGTTGGTGTTTTTGTTCACTATAGACAGTATGCCGTCGTCCTTTGCATCGGCATGATACAATATGCGCGATGTCATAAAGTCGGCATGAGCTATCTTGCCCACTCCGTCTATTGGGTCGCCGTTATGGTCGAAGGCCGGCGTGCGGTCGTCGGTGTTCCATGTTGCGTGCGGCGTGTAGACCACGGTGCTGGTCTCATCGAGCGAGTTGTCCCAGAGGATGTGCGAGTTGCGGTCGGTGATGGTCATGTCATAGTTTGCCACGTCCATCTGTGTGGGGTCGTCGAGCTCGCGCATTGTCACGTTGATTTTCTTGGTGTCGCGCATGAGCGAGATTGTGTGGTAAGTAGGCTTTCCGGCGAACACCTCAACAGGTTCAACCTCCATGCCGTGCCACAGAGTGTCGAGCGGCAGTCCGTGGTTGTCAACGAGGAGCATGTCGCTGCCCTGCTGTGTTGTCTCGAGTCTTACGTCGAGTGCCGTCATGTCGTCTCCGGCAGTAAGGTCAGAGCGGACGAAGCGTGCACGTCCCGACTCCATCTGCTCAGAGTAAGAGTTTTGTCCGGCAAGCACTATGAACTTATACTTGCCCGGATCGAGGTCCATCTTCATTGAGTATGTAGGCACAGCCAGCGGCAGCGAGCTGCCCACGTTGGCCTCCGACTGGCGTGTGACATACTTGCCGTTTTCGTCGAACACGTAGACATCTACAGCTCCCACATGGTCGTTGAACATGTCAGCGCGCTCAAGATTGTAGTCGTACTTGAAGTTGAGATACAGCCCCATGGGACAGTCGTCTCTGTCTTCGGTCATCATGTCGCACGATGTGAACACCGGTGTCGACAAAGCCGCAATGCACAGCCAAGTCAGACGCTTTATTGAAAGATACTTCATAAGCATATATATTTTTTGTTTTTATTTCCTTTATCCATATTTAATTGTTGCATTGTCTTTGCGCGGCGACATTGCTGTCTATCCCCGCCGGGCCAGCCCGGATGCCTATCTGTCTGTGTTGCTTAAGCAGATGTTTAGCCTTGGGCTGTCGCTGTTTATGTTGTGGGCACTTGCCCTTGAGCGTCGTGCCTCGTTGTTGTCAGTTTTAGTTTGCGGCAATATTGTTCCGCAACGGCTCCTCTCTCTGTGCCGGAGCTGCACCCCGCCGTATCTCATGGTGTCTCTGCGGGCAGACTTACATGCAGGCCACACCTCTGCGGCTTCTGCCTTTTTAAGAAAATGTGCGGCCGGCCCATACCGGCCGCACACGGATGTTGTCAATTAACTTTAACTTTTATGAAGTTCAATCTTATTAGAGATCTACGTTCTGGCTGCGCTTAGCCCAAGAGAGAACGTTGATATCAACAGAGATGTAAGATTCCTTCTTGTCAACAGGTTCAGGAGTAACTTCTGTTACGTTAGGATCACCAAGGCTCTTAATGCTTTGAACGTTGATTTCGTACCAGTTGTTGCGGAGAACACCATAACGGCCGAGATATTCATCAGACTTATTAGCATAAATACTATTGCCTGTTTCATAAGTTGCATCCCAAGGTGTCTGAGTTTCATCAAAGTGTCTGATGTAAACAGGATAATAAGCAACTCCGTTTGCATAATACTCTAATGTAATATGGTCATTAGCAAGAGTTGCAGCATTTGTAGGATATTCAGCAGCATCAGCCTTCAGTTTGCCTTTACCTGATTCATTAAGAACAATTGTAGCAACGGTACGTTTTCCGGCAGCTTCTGTTGAGAATGTAACATCAAAGTCTGTATCTGATGAAAGTGCTTTACCCTGATCTACATTGGCCTTAGCCCAAGCATTGAATGTAACATCATTCAGCAAACGTGCAGCAACTTCTTTCTTTACATCAGCTACTTGCCATATATCGCTTCTGTTGCCATCAACAGTATAGAACTCTGTTCCGCCATTGAATGTAGCCTTAACAATAACACGTGTAAGATTCTGCTCAAGCATGTTAGCTAAGTCTGTTGTATTCTCGAAACAATAAGCTGCAAATTCTCCGTTAGCAGGATTAACAGCCGGCAGAGTTGCATGCTCACCGCCAACAGTAGTGAGGCCGCCAACACTTGTGGTGCTATAATTATAGTCATCACCCCAATAAACTCTATAAAGTCCGCTTGCAATGGCTGTTCCGCCTATGAAATGATAATCGGTTGAACGAGTTGCCTTATAAGCTTTCCATGTAGTAAAGTCTGTAACATCACGAACCAGCTTGTTGGTCTGGTTTGTATTGTCAAGAGCCCATCCGTCAATTGTATAAGTAAGCCCAGATCCGTCAGTAACAGTACCATTGGCACCATTCTTTACAGTTACCTTAGCCTCAGCTCTTTCAACATAGATTGTTGCTGCAGGTTGAGCATCTGCCTCAGCCTTTGTCTTAAAGATTTTGCTGCCGTCGATAGTAACAAGAGGTTCTACAACATTTGCACTTGTAGGATCTACAGTACCACCTTGTGCGTCAGCCATAATGGCATTTGACATCAGCAGACCATCATCATGCCAGCTGTAGTCTGTACCGATAGCTGTTTTGACAGCATCATTAAGTTCTGAAAGACTTTTGCCTGTAGCAACAGCTCCGTTAACATTCAATATACCACCTTCTGCAATAGAAAGGAGTCCATTATTGTTGAGAACTACCAAAGCCTTAATATCACCAGACACGCTGTTAATCTCCTGAGTAATCTTAGCTGTTGTTGTGATGTTGTCAGTTGTAGTGCCTTCCGGTGAGAAGTTCAGATCCATTTTATAAGCACTGTTTACCTTGAATTCGTTATCCGACGTTCCCTTAACAAACAGAATAAGAGTAGCATCCTTTACCTCATACTCTGCCGGTGTGCCGTCGTCGAAATTATCGTTGGCACGTGTACCAGGCTGCGTAGGGAGCTGAATGGCAAGGTTGATATAACCCTTACCCTTATCATTCCACTGTGGCTGTCCACCATTGTCAATAACATCCTCGCTTGAACAAGCTCCCAGCATCAGCGCTGCCAATGCGAAGGAAAATAATTTACTTTTTCATAATTTAAAAAATTGAGTTGGTTTAAAAAATATTTTTATCAATTCTCGTGTTTTTACATGTCGAGTATCTGCAGGTTTTTGTCCACACCCTGTGCTCCGGCCTGCTTAGCCTGATTGAGCAGCTGGCGTGCCTGGCCGGTGTTGCCCTCGAGCATGGCCATCACGCCCTTGGCGTGCAGAGCCTGCGGCGAGTTGCCTGCCTTGCTGAGATAGCGTTTAGCACCTTCAAGGTCGCCGCTCTCCATGCGTGTGCATGCGGCATTGATGTTGGCCGTAGGGTCGTCGGGATACATGCGCACGGCGGTCTCCATAACCTCGTTGAACTCGCGCGAGCCCGGCTCGTAGGTCTGTGCCACCATATACATCTCTTCGAGCGAAAGCTGCTGCGGCTTGGTCTTCAGCACCTGTTTTGCCTCGTCTACCGAGAACGGGCGCACGCTGTAGCTCACCACATAGTCAGAGTGGCGCAGAGCGGGATACCATGAGTCGAGCATAAAGCGGTAGTCTGTAGGATAAGTAGACTTAATCTTCCACTCTTTGGCATCGGGGTCGAGCGTCTTGTCGTCGATGAGCTTAAGTATGGCGTCGCTGTTGTCGAGATTGCCCTCAACGACATACTCGCGCAGGCCTTCCCAGTCTTCAGGCGTAGACGATACGGTGAAGAGGCGGTCTTCTATATGCACGAGCTTGCGCACATAGTCCTTGAGCGTCTTGGCACGGTTCTGTGCCAGATATGCGTTGTGCTCATAAGGCGACTCGGGCGAAGCATATCCGTGGATTTCGATGTTTGTTATGGTTGTGTTCTTGTCGTTCTTCACGAGGTTGATTGTGTTCACAATCTTCTCCAGCTCGCGCGGGTTGTTGCGGTATTCGGGATAAAGAGTGATTTTGTCAACGGGGAAGTCGATAAACGCGCGTCCTTCCTCATGGCGCACCTTCTGTGCCTCGGCTGCCGGGCGCATATACGGCATGAACGGCGTGCGCAGGCGCTTCAGCTCAACGGTGTTCTGGTCTTTCACGTCGCCGCATCCGCAGAGGTCTTCAGCCACGATGACGTTAGAGTTCTTCATCCAGGGCTCATAGGGCAGCACGGCGCTGTAGTGGAGCGTCTGGTCGGTGTTGTTCTTACGTCTTACGGCCACCACGTTTGCCGGAAAGTCCTTATGTCCGCCGCGGCGGTAAGAGATGTCCTGCTTGCGTCCGTTCACTACTATCTGCGGCATCTGCCTCTCCTCGGTGTTGTTAGTGATGATGGGCGTGAAGACGAGCCTCATGTTAGAAGGCAGCTTCAGCGAGTCCATATTGAGGTCGAGGTCAACCACCATAGTCTGGTTAGTGTTCTCTACCTTGATATTCTCTACCGTCACCGTCCGTCCGGCCAGCTTAGGCTCCACGCTCTGTGCCTGCAGCGCGAGCGGCGCGGCCAGCAGGCATGCACAATATATAGATAATCTTTTCATGTCCTTGGTGGTTTATAGTATCAGAAGATGTAAATAAGACTCAGCGCGGCCTTTGTCGGGCCGAAATAGTTGGTGTGCGACGACTTGAGCTTCTCGCCGCAGGTTCCGCACTTGTATTTGTCATACTTTATGTAGTCGTATCCCAGGCCTATGGATGCCTCAAAGTTCCAGTGCTTTGACATCACCCACTGATATCCTGCCGTTACGCCTCCGCCTGCATACCATCCTTCATAGCGGTGGTCCTCAAGCTCGGGGAAGAACCCGAAAGGCAACTCAACGCTGCTTGCGTTGAACTGTCCGCCCATGAGGTGGGCACCGATGAACCAGCCATTGAAGCTCTCGCAGAACCAATAGCGGTATTCAGGCATAACAAGCCAGTGGCGCAGACTCGACTGGTCGCCGCCCGACTGTTTCCACGGATTAAGACCATAGAACAGCTGCAGCGTGCTTTTCTTACCTACTGAGGCTTCAATTCCTAAGTTAGGAGTTGTGGTAGCCCAGTATAATGCATTGGTCTTCAACGCCACGTTCTGTGACAGCATTGTGGCTGAAGTTGCCAACACAAATAGTGCTGTACTTAATATGCGTTTAATCATAAATCCTGTAAATATTTTAGTTTTTCTATTTCTCGGAATCTTGTTTTTATTCATAGTTATATTATCTCAGCAGATGGTTTTTATATCATCGTTGACCAATCATTTCACATCGTAAAACTGCATTCTCAGACTGTGTTGTTGCCTTATGACAATTTCAGTTCGCAGTTTAGTTTACAGCCATGCTTGCGCGGCCGTTCATGCTGATAGGTTCGTATATGTTATTTTTACCGATTACAGGTTTTTCACATTAGTAGTTCGAATGCTGGCACCATTTAAGGTTAAGCTCGTTCGACATTTTTGTGCTAAAGTTCTTATTCCAAGCAGCATGTTTGTAAAAAACACACCTTATTTAAGGAATATTTATCTTAAAACTTTTCAATTGCAAAAATAACAATAAGTAATTACAAAGGGTCCCTCTTAGCGTTAAAAATCATTAATCAGGCACTTTTTCTCAATAAAAAGTTTTGGTGTCAGAAATATACTTTTTTGCCTTAAATACAGGGAAATGCAGGCATCAGACAAGAAAAAAATACTTACATACATCAAGCATAGCCAACAAAAATATATCATCACGCACATTTTCGGCTTGCGTAAGCATATGCAGCGACAGAATGACATAATGAAAGAATATTAGAACATACGCTTACAATGTGATTCGGGCTGACGTTCTCATACTGAAGTATTCAGAAATTAAAATCATCCGGCCGCAAAAACGGGCAGTTTTCGTGTGCAACCGCAACGCCCTACGGCATAAGACGTTACGCCGGATGAAGGCAATGTGTGCAATGTTTTTTGTCCCAATTAGGACAAAAAAGCCATTATTTCAATAAAAAAACAGGGTGGTTTCAGGGTCTGAAACGGCCTGTTTTTGATGCAAAAGTGGCCGAGTTATTCAGAAAAATTCGGCAAATTCTGCCTAACAGCTTAAAATGAGCGATTTACGAGTGTTCCACCTCTATAGAGGTAATGATTTAGCAACGGTTCTAACTTCTGCATAATACATAAGTTTGCTTTGCTTGTCAAACAACTCTTTTCGAGGGCAAAGATACAAGTTTTATGTGGATAAACGGCAATCTCATTCATTTTTTAGATTTTATTTTCAGTTAGATGTTCTACGAGGTTTGCAAGTTTCTTATACGCAATTATCTATCGCCAAAATGTTAAAAAAGAGCTGTAGATTATATTTAAATGGTCATTGTTTCTTCTTTATGAAACAATATGCTTACCTTTGTACAAAAATGATAATGTATGGCACAAAATATCTTCAAACTTGTCTTGACAGACGAGGCACAGAACTTTATTGAGAGTTTACCCGAAGCGGTATCTTACAAGATTTACTACAACATCAAGCGTGTTGCAGGTGGAGAACGCAACAAAGAACTCTTCAAGAAGTTGGAAAACTCGGAGATATGGGAATTTCGTACATTGTATAACAAAACTGCTTATCGCTTGTTTGCTTTTGGGACAAGGATAAAGAAACATTGGTAATTGCCACCCACGGCATTATCAAGAAAACTCAGAAGACACCAAGCAAGGAGATAGCAAAAGCAGAAGCAATAAGAAGAGAATATTTCAAAAACAAGTGATTATGGCACAGATGAATCTTACCCCATTGGACGATGTGCTTGACAAGCATTTCGGTAAAGTAGGCACACCAAAACGTGATGCTTTTGAGAGTGATGTGGATGGAGCTTTACATGCCTATAGATTAGGCGAAGCCATCAAGAAAGCTCGTATAGAACAGAACTTGACACAAGAACAACTTGGTGAGCGTATTGGCGTGAAAAGAGCACAGATTTCTCGATTGGAAAGAGGTTATAGTATCACTATTCCAACCATGAGGAGAGTGTTCAAAGCACTGGGTGTAGTTACTGCAACGATTGACTTAGGTATAGCAGGTAAAGTTGCATTGTGGTAAAATCCAATTATCTATGGTATAAAAATGACAGAAAAGACAACAGACCTCATTATATCAAAGCTGCTCGATGCTTCAAGTATAGAGCACTACGCAGAGTCATGCCCTATTGAGGAAATCAACAAGGCTATGGTCTCTAAACGTGGTACAGGAAAGAAAGGCTTTCCTGAATACTTGGCAATATCGGGTGACTTTGTTATCGTAATAGAAGATAAGGCAAAGGTTGAGGACCAGGCAAAGTACTTGAAAGATAATGAAACTTTGCTGATGGATACTTCAAGCGTAACCAAGTATGCGGAGAATGGTGCGCTGCATTATGCGCTCAGTATCATTCAAAACACAAACTTCAAGAAAGTCATTGCCTTTGGTTGTTCGGGAACAGACGAGAAGCGCATTGTTATTCGTCCTATTTACGTTAGTCCTACAGGTTACAAAATTCTTCCAAAGGTCAAGGACTTCAGTCAATTCTCGACCGAAAATATAGAGCGTTACTACAATGAGATTATTTGCGGTAACGAAAGTATTGAACGTGTTGAACTGAAAACCATTCTTAGCCGTGCAAAGACTTTGCATGAGGATTTGCGCAACTATGGACAACTCGGAGATAGCGAGAAACCTTTGGTCGTATCTGCTATTCTTTTGGCATTAGAAGAAAAGGATTTCTTAACAGAGAATCTGACAGGGGATACTATCAAAACTGATGGTCAAAAGATATTTGATGCCATGTCCGCACACATGGAAAGAGTAAAGGTTGAGCCACAGGTGAAAAAGAAAAGGGTTATAGACCAATTTAACCTCATCATCAATAGACCTGTGTTGTCTGAAAAGGATGAGCGATTGGGCAAATCCCCTTTGCGCTACTTTGCGGAATACTTGCACTCAAATATTCTAACTGCCATTTGCAACAACTCACCAGAAGACGTACTTGGTCGTTTCTATGGAGAGTTCATCAGTTATAGTGGTGGCGATGGGCAAACACTTGGCGTAGTTCTTACTCCAAAGCACATAACCGAATTGTTTACAGAATTGGCTGAAATCAAGCCTACCGACAAGGTGCTTGACCCTTGCTGCGGAACAGGTGGCTTCTTGATAGCTGCCATGCACAGAATGCTGACACAGGCAAAAGAGGAAGACAAGGAAAACATCAGAAGAAACAATCTTCACGGTATAGAGTTGCGTGACGATATGTTTTCCATTGCCACAACCAATATGATTCTGCGTGGTGACGGAAAGAGCAATCTCATCTGTGCAGACTTCTTGAAGCAAAAATCAGAAGACATGTACAAGAAAGGATTTACCGTTGGTTTGATGAACCCACCGTATTCACAAGGAAAGACAAAAAGCACGGCACACTTGACGGAGTTGAAATTCATCTGTCACTTGTTGGATTGCGTAGGGGATGGTGCTCGTTGTGTTGTCATAGTTCCACAAAGCACAATGGTCGGCAAAACGAAAGAAGACAAAATCGACAAACAGTATATTCTCGATAACCATACGCTTGAGGGTGTTATAACGCTTAATACAGATACGTTCTATGGCGTAGGAACAAATCCTGTGATAGCCGTATTTACAGCGCATCAACCACACCCAAAGGATAAGTTAGTGAAGTTTGTCGATTTCAAAGATGATGGTTATGAAGTCTTTGCCCATGTTGGATTGATGCCAACAGATAGAGCTGCCGAGAGAAAGAAATACCTGCTTGATTGTTGGTTTCAAGGCAAGACTGCACCAAACTCTTTTATTGTGCGTAGCACCATTGAAGCAGATGACGAATGGCTGCACTCGTTTTACTATTTCAACGAAGAGATACCATCAGAGGAAGACTTTGAAAAGACAATGGCTGACTATCTGACATTTGAGTTTAACATGATTACTCATGGACGAGGTTACTTGTTTGAAGAAAAGGAGGTGGCGAATGGATAAGCTATCACTCAAAAATAAAGATTGGAGAGATTTCTATCTTTCAGATTTCTTTGACTTTGAAAAGGGAAACCAAAATAATATGGCATCTTTGACGACAGGAACTTTACCTTTGGTCTCTGCCAAAAAGACAGACAATGGTTATAAAGGCTTCGTATCAAAGGAACAAAAGAAAATCTTTCGAGGTGATATTCTGACATTGAATAACGATGGAGATGGTGGTGCAGGAATAGCTTACTACCAACCTACCTCTATGGCTTTGGATAGTCATGTTTCCGCATTGATACCCAAGAGTGATTTGAATAAATACCATTTGCTGTTTGTCTCAATGTGTATAACAAAGCAAAGGGAACGCTTTGGACATGGGTATTCAATAAACGGTAACAGATTAAGAGCCTTTAAAATTATGCTTCCTCTTGCTGCTGATTGCACAAATCCTGATTGGCAGTTCATGGAGGAATACATGCGTCGAAAAGAAACATTATTATTGAAACCAGCAGTAGAGAAATTATGCAAGCGACTGATACACAAAGAAATTTTAGGGGGGGTAAACTGCTCCGCTCTCAATGGAAACCTTTTAGTTTTACAGAAGTATTCACAGAAATACAGCGTGGCAAACGTCTCAAAAAGGCAGACCACACAGAAGGTACAGTTCCATACGTATCATCCACGGCACTCAACAATGGCGTGGATGGATTTGTCGGCAACGAGGGCAGCGTAAGAAAGTTCGAGGATTGCATAACCATTGCCAATAGTGGTAGTGTTGGTAGTGCATTCTTCCATCAATACGAGTTTGTGGCAAGTGACCATGTTACTCAGCTTAAACGTAAGGGATTGGATAAATATGCCTACCTCTTCATGGTGCCAATAATCAACCGTTTGTCGGAGAAGTACAGTTTCAACAGAGAAATAAATGACGAGCGTATAAAGCGAGAAAAGATATTACTCCCCATTAATGATAAGGGTGAAATAGATTTCGATTTCATGTCCTCGTTCATGCAAGAGGTAGAAGCTGATATACTCAAAACAACTCTAAAGGTTTTCAAGAAGCGCTTGAACGCCAATGAGAACAAAATGGGGGGGGTAAAATGGAAAGCGTTCTTCCTTGAAGAAATTGCACAAATATCTTCGGGAAAAGACATCTACGAAAGAGAGCGTACAAGTGGGCAAACCCCTTATGTTACAGCGACAGCCAATAATAATGGCATCGGTTATTTCGTTGGCAATCAAAACGAAACATTGGAAAAGGGAAGCCTGTCTGTAAATCGAAACGGCTCTGTTGGGTATTGCTTTTATCATCCATACGATGCACTATATGGAAACGACACTCGCAAGCTGAAACCTATAAGAAACAACAAGTATGTTTCTCTTTTCATATCCATGTGCATAACAAATCAACGTGCCAAATATGGATATGGCTATAAAATGGGAACAGGACGTTTGAAACGCCAAAAGATTCTCTTACCTATAGATGGCAATAGCCAACCAAATTGGGACTATATGGAGGCATATATGCAGAATTTGGAGCAACAGCAAATATTAGAATATCTTAGGCACATTGAAAGATAAAACCGTAAGTACAAGATGAACATTGAAGAAGTTAGAAAGTATTGCTTATCATTGCCAGATACAGAAGAAGCTATGCCTTATGGTGAAGATTGGGTGGTATTCCGTGTAGGAGGAAAGATATTTCTGCATATTTGGTTGGAAGCACCGATACCAACTATTGCAGTAAAGCTGCTACCCGAACGTGGAGAGGAATTGAGGGAAGAGTACAATGCCTTTTCTCCTGCGTACCATTTGAATAAGAAACATTGGAACGACATTTTTATTGAGGGGTCTTTTCCTAATAGAATGATAGAGGATTGGATAAAAGAATCATATGAGTTAGTGAAAAGTAAATTGCCAAAATCAACAGAAATGGTTGCTCAATAAAAGATGGAACATAGCTTTGTTGCATCTGCTTAGTGGCATTAGCAAAGAAGTTGCTTCGCTGTTCATGGGTGTTTGTTACTTGACATACTGTTTACAGTTGGTACACTCACTTTCTGCGACCATCGGGAGCAAAATTTCTCCGACCTCATGGTGGAGCGAGGAGTTTTGGGGTTCCCAAAACATAACCTCGCTCCCTCCTCCAAGAACAAAGGACGAGACATTTGCCTTTCGGCTCTTCATGCCTATGGTGGCAGACCTTAATCCTAACAATTTGCATGAAACATCAAAGCTGCTGCATTGAGAAAGAACAAGGGAACAGACACGACCTGTTTTGTTCTTGAAGTTTGCAAAAGACAAGGTAATAATATTCTGTGCGCAACTTGCCAAGTATAGTAGTTGTATATTGTCGTTTTACTTTGTAAGCTATACCGAGTGTGTTATGTACACAGTGTGTCCTTGGTATAGTCTGCATAAATCTAATGCCATGCTAAAACACTGCGGAGGTTCGCCCAAGTGGCAGGAGGCGCAAAGCCTCCAAGGAACGTTGCGGCAATCATTTCGGAGAATAGAGCGGTAGCCAATAATCCACAAGTACATTTTACAGCGTACCAAGTGAGGGCATGTAAAACGTTGAATTGTTGAAAATAGGTGTTATCTTTATGAGAACCAACCACTTATACCCTCAACAAACTCTCAACAAATAGCTCTACACAACAAATTACTGGGCAAAAAAGAAAGAAAGGAATGGTGTTCATGGTTTTCTCTTTTCAACATTATCTTTCTTTTGTTGAGAGATTTGTTGAGAATATGTTGAGCCGTAAATGCCTGATGTTCAATACTTCTTTCATCATATTCAACAATTCAACAAAAATAAGGGGTGTTTTGTCCGTCATTTTTATGAACAGAACTCATCCCCCTACAAGTAAGAATGTCATGCTTATGCTTCAGTACTTATTCACGACAGTACGACAGCGCCAAGCCAACAAACAAGCAAGAGGACATTCAACTAAAGGCGGTTGTTCTTCTATTGAGTTGTAGGATAATGACACTACTTTTCTCTTTTGCCCCGTACAATCTCTTGAAGATGGTGACACGAAACCGAGCTGCCCCGTATGAGTTTATACGGAAGCAAAGGGCAACAATCATCGGAAAGCCATACAACGTTTGCCAAATGCCATTGGAAGTTTCCTGTTTCTGTTGGACTTCCGACACCGTCAATAAACCATCCTTGTATATTGACCTTATCACAGCATGGAGTTTCATGGCGGTGACATGAAGCATATCAACCAATTCACCCTCACTCATCCACAAGTCTTGCAAGTTGGACGGAATGGATAACATTCCATTTCCGTCCACGGTGATTACAGTCCTTTTCATGCCATTCCCCCCATTGTCGGCATATGCCCCTTGATTCGACTTTCAAAAGCTGATATGTCATGCTCCAATTTAGTACTTGTCACCTTTGCGTAAATTTGTGTTGTGGCGATGTCCGTATGTCCCAGTATCTTGCTTACACTCTCTATCGGCATACCGTAGTTTAAAGCCAAAACTGCGAACGAATGCCGGCTTACATGAAATGAAATTCGCTTCTTGATGCCACACATTTTTGCCACTTTCTTTATACGCTTGTTTACCATGTCAAGTGAGCCAATATTAAACAAGTGCATATCTTTTCTCAATGGCTTGTAACGTTCAATTATCTGTATGGCTGCATCTATCAGTTTAATTTTGAATGGTACGCCTGTCTTTTGACGCTGAGAAACTATCCATGGAGACCCACTTATAATGGCAACATTGTCCTCTGTAAGATTCTTGATGTCAACGAAAGAGATACCTGTCCAACAACCAAACATAAACAAGTCTCTCGCAAAAGCAAAGTTGGGATTTTCCAACTCTATTCCTGCCAATATGTCCAATTCTTCCTCTGTCAAGAACTCACGCTCCTTGTGGTCTGGGTCAACGTGGTACATGGCAAACGGATTTCTCTGTATCTTGCCGTTGTAGTGTGCTGCCGTGACGATATGCTTCAATGGTATGGAGTATATCCAAATGGTAGATTGCGTGAGTCCAATGACATTCTTCAAATACAGACAAAAATCACGGATGAACTCCTCGGTAAGCTCATTCATGGACATATCGCTGCGCTTGTACTGAAATTTGATGAACTCGGCAACGTACTTTCTTACCGTCAGATACTTGCGGTAGGTTCGGACAGCTCGGTCTTTTCCCACGCGTTGGGCAAAGGCTGCGTTCTCCTTGTCAAAAGCTCTGAGTAATGTCTCATACTCCGTACCTATGCCTTGATATGCGTTTCTCACCATTTCAGCGGTAACGAACGCCTCACGGTCGGAAAGCCGTTGGTAATGCTTAGCGATTTGAGCCTTGATGTTATCAAGCGCAAAGTTCACCTCATTGGCTTCCTTGCTTCTGCCTTTGGCTCTGTTGCCCTTGGCATCCCATATCGCCTTGGTCACGCTCAGCTTGCAACTGAACTGTGCGATAGTTCCGTTGATTGTCACTCGTCCCATGATAGGGACAACTCCGTTTCTCTCCTTGCTTCCATTTACATAGAAGACTGTCTTGAATGTACTTCTCATAATTGTTTGCTTTTTGTTCAGTGCAAAATTAAACTATGAGAGCTGCATGGCAAATTCACAACCTGTGCAGAATGGAGAAACAAGAACCGACACCGTTAAAAAAGCTCATTAGGGCGTTTTTCTGAGGTAATGAATTGAAAGCGTTTCCACTTCTCAAATCTGCTATTTTCGCATTTCCTCACGAACGTCACTTAAAGCCAACAACTGCCACAACCACTTGAAACTCAAAACAAAAGCCCAAATCTGCTATTTTTTGCTTTTTTAGTCATTCTTTTTCAGAAAAAGCTGCCCGTTTGGACATAAATGTAAATATTGTTTACCAAAACACGGCCGTGCATGGCTCATCATTTTCTATTTCGTCAGAAAATCCGTACAAAAATAAAATGACACTTTGGCATGTAAAAGAGCAAATTATAGAGCAAGACAACACGCACAAAAAAGCCGAAGGGCTGCACCTCAGTAACCGTGGGTGGTACACCCACGGATGCAGCAACGCAAGAGGAATCACCCGAAGTGGTGATACTTAATTAAATGAATGAAGAGGCATGCAAGATGAAACCAGCCGGAACAGAACAGCCGGAACAAACGGGACAAACAAAACATATATGCATAATATAAAGTACACGCGGGCGCGCATACTTGCGCCCCGGCACATCGGGCATGACATAATTTAACTTGCCGAGCTGAAAAACATAAGGCCATTTATTTTGCTTTACCGCTGATTTTAGGTAACTTTGCCAAAAGTTTAACCTGAATAAAGACATAATTTTTAATTTTTTCACCATGGCTTATACACGCATAACTGCTGCCGAAGCTGCGGCAATGATTAAGAACGGAGAGAACATTGGTCTGAGCGGATTTACGCCCGCAGGCACCGCCAAGGCCGTAACCAAGGAGCTGGCCAAGATAGCTCAGGCTGAGCACGAGGCCGGCAGAGAGTTTAAGGTAGGACTGTTCACCGGCGCCTCTACAGGACAGAGCACCGACGGCGACCTGTCGAACGCGCAGGCTATAAAATACCGCGCGCCCTACACCACCAACTCTGACTTCCGCAAGCACGTAAACGCAGGCGAGATAGCCTACAACGACATCCACCTGAGCCACATGGCACAGGAGCTGCGCTACGGCTTTATGGGAGAGGTTGACTGGGCGATAATTGAGGTGTGCGACATCGAGGAAGGCGCCGACACATGCAAGGCTTACCTGACGGCTGCCGGAGGCATCAGCCCCACAGTGGCACGCCTGGCAAAGCACGTGGTGCTGGAGCTTAACAGATTCCACAGCCCCGAGGCAAAATATCTGCACGACGTATACGAGCCGCTCGACCCGCCGTGCCGCCAGCCGATACCTATCACACACGTGAACGACCGCATAGGCACACCCTATGTAGAGATAGACGCCAAGAAGATTGTGGGCGTTGTAGAATGTAACATAGCCGACGAGGCAAGAGCCTTCAAGGATGCCGACCCGATAACTGACCAGATTGGACACAACGTGGCACAGTTCCTCATCAGCGACATGAAGAGGGGCATCATTCCGCAGTCGTTCCTGCCGCTGCAGAGCGGCGTGGGCAGCACTGCCAACGCCATACTGGGCGCACTGGGACACGACGAGAGCGTGCCTAACTTCAACATCTACACCGAGGTGCTGCAGGACAGCGTGGTGGGCATGATGCTCGAAGGACGCATCAAGGACGCGTCTACATGCTCGCTGACAGTGTCTAACGAATGTCTGAAGCAGATCTACGACAACATGGACTACTTCAAGCAGCACCTGACGCTGCGTCCGAGCGAGATTTCAAACTCGCCTGAGGTTATCAGACGACTGGGCGTCATTGCCATCAACACTGCCATCGAGGTTGACATCTACGGCAACGCCAACTCTACACACATCAGCGGAACGAAGATGATGAACGGTATTGGCGGAAGCGGCGACTTTGAGCGCAACGCATACATAAGCATCTTCACCTGTCCGTCAACTGCCAAGGGCGGTCTTATCAGCTCTATCGTACCGATGGTAAGCCATCAGGATCACTCTGAGCACGATGTAAACATCATCGTTACAGAGCAGGGTGTGGCCGACCTGAGAGGCAAGAGCCCAATAGAGCGTGCTCACCTCATCATAGAGAACTGTGCTCATCCTGACTACCGTCCGCTGCTGCGCGACTATCTGAAGATTGCCAAGATGGGACAGACACGTCACTGCCTGACAGCTGCCTTCGCCATGCACGACACTCTGATGCGCAAGGGCGACATGCATCTGACAGACTTTGCTGAGTATGTTAAGTAATTATTTTAGAAGTTAGAGGGAGTCAAGACACATTGTCTTGTGGGTATGTGGGCTATCATTCTTATCAGCCTCATTACTCCCATAAAATAAGGGGCTAAGGCGTTTCGCCTTAGCCCCTGTTTCATGGGACGGGAATTATGGGCGGAATGAGAGTGATAAGACTAATAAGGCTGATGAGACCCATACAGGCCAGAACAATACCATAAAGGCATTTGTCTTAACTCCTTAACTCCCCCTAACTCCTTAACTCCTAAATAAATATCTCCTAAAGATATCATTCAATAAACCTCACCTTAGCCTCATTTCTCGGCTTAGCCTCGGGAGCCTCGTCGGGATAGCCGAAGGCTATGCAGTAGAGCAGCTCGTAGCCCTTGCTGAACTCAAGTTTCTTGAGATATTCGGCAGCCTCGGGCGTGCGCATGAAGCGGGCCGGACCGCCAAGACAGCATGAGCCTATGCCCATCGACTGGGCTGCCAGAATCATGTTGCCGCCAAGCAGTCCACAGTCTATCTGCGAGCAGTCATACGACGGGTCGTTGGCTATGAACACCACGGTGGGCGCATTGCGGAACATATTCTTGAACGACGCGTCTGCCGCTGCCTCCGGATTATACTTCTTGTAGATAGCCGTAATGCCGTCGATAAACTCAGGATTGTCAACCACGCGCACCTCCCACGACTGCTTGTTCATGCCGTTGGGCGCGTTGATGCCACACTTCAGTATCATCTTCATCGTGTCGCGGTTAACCGGCTGCGGCTTATACTTGCGTATGCTGCGGCGCTCCATTATCGTTGATATCACGGCCTCAGAGCGGTTTGCGACAGTGTCGGCTGCTGCGGCAGCATCGCTTTTGGGTGAATTGGCACTGCAGCCAAAGGCCGCACAGGCAAAGGCTATGCCCAGGAAAAGATTTAAAGGTTTCATAATCATTCGGTTTTAAATGTTTGTCGTTAATTTAAAATTATCGGCAACACAGACTGCACGCAATCTGCACAACCACTGACAAAACTAACGAAATATTTTAATAATACATGCTAACGCCTGTGTTTTTTCATGTTTTATAACATGCGGCGGCATGCCCAAACAGCCACAAAACTATGTTTTAAAGACTTTAATAACAACAACTTGCGCAATTGTGCCGGATTTTTTAGTAACTTTGTGGCCTGAAATCGAAGCAACATCCTATAAATGAAAAAAATACTCATAACGGGCGCAAGCGGATTCATAGGCAGCTTCATTGTCGAGGAGGCGCTGAAAAGAGGATTCGAGACATGGGCAGCCGTAAGGAAAAGCAGCTCAAGGAAGTATCTAAACGACAGCAGAATACATTTTATAGAGCTCGACCTGGGCAACCTGGACAAGCTGGAGAAGCAGCTAAGCGGACAGCAGTTTGACTATGTTGTGCATGCGGCAGGCGTAACAAAATGCCTGCACAGCAGCGACTTCTTCAAGGTGAACACCGAAGGCACGGCCAACCTGGCGCTGGCGCTGCGCAGACAGAACACGGGGCTGAGGCGCTTTGTCTATCTGAGCAGTCTGAGTGTGATGGGTCCGGCGCGCGAGCAGGAGCCTCACACCGAGATAACGGCAGCCGACAAGGCATGCCCCGACACGGCCTACGGCAAGAGCAAGCTGGAGAGCGAGCAAAGGCTCGAGGCCATAAAGGGATTTCCGTTTATAGTGCTGCGCCCCACGGGCGTCTACGGCCCGCGCGAGAAAGACTACTTCATGATGGCGCAGAGCATAAGTAGGCATGTTGACTTCGCTGTAGGCTACAGACCTCAGCATCTTACGTTCATATATGTAATGGACGTGGTGCAGGCCGTATTCCTTGCCCTCGACCACGGCACCGTAGGTTCAAGATACTTCATAAGCGACGGCCGCGTGTACTCGTCGCGCACGTTCAGCGACCTGATAAGCAACGAGCTGGGCAATCCCTGGCTGCTGCGCATAAAGGCGCCGCTGTGGCTGCTGCGCATAATATCCTTTGCCGGCGAATGGACAGCCCGCATTACGGGCAAGATATCGGCACTGAACAACGACAAGTATAACATAATGAAACAGCGCAACTGGATGTGCGACATCAAGCCGGCAGAGAACGAGCTCGGCTACAAGCCGCAATACGACCTGAAGCGCGGCGTGGCGGCAACAATAAAATGGTATAAAGACAACGGATGGCTGTAAAGGAAATTATAAGGATAATTGGATAGATGAGAATAATGGGACTAATGAGAAAATAAAATTAATGAGACTGATGAGAGAAATGGGGCGCATGGCTCACATAAGTCCTATAAGTCTCATCAGCCCCACATCCCCAATCTCTCCCCATCTCTCCCATCCCCTCTTCCACCACTAACAATCTCTTAAAATGATAAAATTCATCAAGCAGCTTTTCACAATAGAGAAGCAACCCAAGAAGGGGCTGTTTGCCCTCGAGTGGGTGGTGCTGGCATATCTCGTGCTCACACTGCTCATAGTGTTCTTCACATACACCAAGGCGGCCAACCCCGACGCCATGATATGGGGGCGCATACGCATTGCCGTCATCACGGTGGCGCTGTGGGGCGTCTACCGCATGCTGCCGTGCCGGCTTACACGACTGGCACGCGTGGTGGTGCAGATGGCGCTGCTGGGCTGGTGGTATCCCGACACCTACGAAATCAACCGCATGCTGCCCAATCTCGACCACGTGTTTGCCCAATGGGAGCAGGACATGTTCGGCTGCCAGCCGGCCCTGCTGTTCTGCAAGGCCATGCCGTGGCCCGTGGTGAGCGAGCTTATGGACATGGGCTATGCCTCCTACTATCCGATGATAGCGCTCGTGGTGCTCTATTACTTCGCCTTCCGCTACCACGAGTTCGAACGTGCCTCGTTCGTGGTGCTCACGGCCTTTTTCATCTATTATGTGGTGTTCGTTCTCGTGCCCGTAACAGGCCCTACGTTCTACTACAAGGCTGCCGGACTGACCAATATAGCCAACGGCGTGTTCCCCAACGTTCACGACTATTTCAACTATTATCAGGACTGTCTGCCCAGTCCCGGATACAAAGACGGCATATTCTATCACTTTGTTGAAGACGCCAAGGCGGCCGGCGAAAGGCCCACGGCAGCCTTCCCGAGCAGCCATGTGGGCATAAGCACCGTGCTGATGCTGCTTACATGGCACAGCGGCAACCGCCGCCTGCTCTACGTCCTGCTGCCATTCTACGTCCTGCTGTGCCTCGCCACGGTCTACATACAGGCCCATTATGCCATAGACGCACTGGCCGGACTGGTGAGCGGCGCGCTGCTCTACGTGGCGCTCATGGCTGTTTCAAGAAAGATGGTGACAAGACAATAAGACTGTCAGGGCAGGCATACCGCAGTAAAAGCGATATGTCTGCCCTGTTTTTTTAACTGCCGGAAAACTTCTTTAACTAACATAACTTCGGCAACTTGCATAAAATAACTATTTTTGCAACCGTGACAAGACTTAGAATATTCATAACGGCTCTGATGGCACTGATGCTCGCGGCCACGGCTACGGCACAGGACAAGAAAGGCGACAATCCCGAGGACAACGAGGTTGACATGGACAACCCTACGTTTGTGCCTATGGTCAAGGTGGGCAAGGTGCTTATTGACGGCGACAGCATACAGTATGTTGAGCTAAACAACGTGTATGTATACCCGCAGCCGGTGTTCAAGAACGCCAAGCAACGCGCCGCCTACAACCGTCTGGTGTATAACGTAAAGAAGGTGCTGCCCATAGCCAAGGAGGTGAACAGGGTTATCATCGAGACTTACGAATATCTGCAGACGCTGCCCAACAAGAAGGCGCGCGACGAGCACATGAAGCGCGTAGAGGAAGACATCAAGAAGAGATACACGCCAAGAATGAAAAAGCTGTCGTACTCGCAGGGCAAGCTGCTCATAAAGCTAGTCTACCGCGAGTGCAACTCATCGGCCTACGACCTTATACGCTCGTTCATCAGCCCCATAAGGGCAGGCTTCTATCAGGCCTTCGCCTGGGCTTTCGGCGCCAGTCTGACAAAGAAATATGACCCTGAAAAAACCGACCGCCTGACAGAGCGCGTAGTGCTGATGGTTGAGTCGGGGCAGCTGTAATTAAGAATGCGACTAATGGGAAAAATGAGACTTATAAAATTAATTGGAATAACGGGAGCTATGGGACTTATGAGATTAATATGACTCATGGCTCTTATAAGTCCCATCTCTCCCATTATCCTCATCCCCACAATAAAATAGGCACAGCCGCATGGCCGTGCCTATTTTATTATTATATTACTGTCTTATGGTTTCTCTGAATAAAGCACCTGAATAACCGTCTGGCCTACGGCCTGAAGAGTGTTCTTGTCGATATATTCCATCGTGTCGTTGATTGTGTGCCATGTAGGACCGAAGCTGCTCTGCTGGCAGTCGGGATAATATGGAACGATGTCTATCGTAGGAATCTTTGCCACATCATTCACAGGCACATGGTCGTCGGTAACCATCACGCCGTCTGTCGACGGGAAATAGCTGCCAAAGCCCACTGCCTCTGCCGCAGCCCAAACCTTGTCGACAATGCCCTGGGCATACTGCTTTGACAATCCTTCCTGAGAGAACTTCGAGCCTTGGCCTCCTACCATGTCGAGCAGGATGCCGAAACGTGCCTCATATCCCGGCTTATGCGGATTGGCAGCCCAATGCTGTGCACCCAAAGCCCACGAGTCGCCATTGTCGGGAACTGTGCTCCAGCGCGGCACGCCGCGGTCTTCAGCGTCAAAGCACACAAAGTCGATGCCAAGATTAAGCTTCGTAGTGTCGCTTGCCAGCAGACGTGCAATCTCGAGCATCACAGCAACACCGCTGGCACCGTCGTTGGCACCCATCACAGGCTTGCGCCAGTTGGCCGAGTCAGGGTCGTTGTCGGCCCACGGACGGCTGTCCCAGTGGGCACATAACAGGATGCGGGTGGTAAGCTCCGGACGGTAGCTCGCCACGATGTTGGTACATTTGAGCGGAGTGCCGTCGAAACCGGTGAGCGTAACGTTCTGTGGTATCACCGTAAGGCCATACTGACGGAACTTGCCCATAATCCACTCGCCGCACTTGTCGTGCGCCTCGCTGTTCATCGTGCGCGGTCCGAAATCACACTGAGCCTTGCAGTAAGCATAGGCCGAATCGGCATTAAACGAAGGACCAACCGGCTGCTGCGCAGCCATATCGGCATCAGAAGCCGCCTTCTTGTTGCCTCCGCAAGACGCCATAAGCATAAAAGCAGATAACAATAAAGAATATTTTAAAACATTCATCATATATATTTTTAATTAAAAAGAGACAGTTTCATATTTAGAAACCTTAAGGTTAAAACCTTCCTTCTTCGCCATACGTCTAACTTGCTCCATTGACCTCTGATAAGTTCTCAGCAGCTTGCCTTCTGATGTCACTACCCTAAAATCACCGGGTGTTTCAGCACTTGCTTTATGGCGCACACCATCCTTATAAGTTTCTTTTGCCTTCGACTCCCATTTGTCATACATTGTCTGATAATAGCTTCTGCTCTTTCCTGAAGGAACGTTGCCGTCTACAGCCTCATCGCCACCGGCAGCAGAAGAAGCACCTCCACCCTTGATATCGTTGACCATAGTGGCAACGGTGAGGCCAGCCTGCGCAAAATTCTCTGCAGCAGCAAACAACTGTTCACGCATTATTCTGTTCTGTTCCTTGTTTGAAGCACGAAACGAAGCTATATCGGCATTTGCTGTCTGTGAATTCTTAAAGGCAGAAAACTTTCCTTCGCTCCAGCGTCCTACCTCCCATACATCAGGTGCATAGAAAATCATGCCTATACCCTGGCGCACACCGTCCTTCATAGAGCCATAAACAATCTCGCCGCTCTCGCTTAATGTAAGTCCGAAGCCGTCTTGGCTGTCGCCCGACATCTCTCCGAGATAAAGGTTATTGTCTATATCCTTAATAACAAACGAACGGTTTTTACTGTCGGCAGAAGACTTTTCAGAAGGCTTATCATTCACAAACTTACCGTTATAAACCACTTTTCCGGATGCATCATAACAAACTCCGCGGCCGCTTTTCTTTCCTTCGCGCCAGTTGCCCACATAGACATAAGCACCATCAACATTAGATATCTCCTTTTTCAGTGAGATAAGCATGCCACGACCGGAAATCTCATTCTCGACAAAATCGCCTACATAGACGGCTCCATTTTTATAACGTTCAATGCCAAAGCCGTTTTTACGCTTGCCATTGTAGTTATACTGGCCCATATAATCTTCTTTGTTATTTTGGCCAAAGAGGATGTCTGAAATTTCCTGAGCATTGGCCGCAGCACACATACTAAACAGCAGGGCTGCAATAACAAATAATCTACTTGCCATTATAGACAAAGTCTTCGTTCTTTGTATACTTATCATCCTTCAGCGCCTTTTTAAGAAGTTTAGCACCATCCTTCTCGTCAAGATTTTCAATATAGAAATTACGCTTTAATGAAGCGTTTACAATCACATAATATGTCTCGCCGTCCTCTAGATTCAGATTCATTTCCGCATGATAAGTTCCGCGGGCAGAAGGACAGTCAACGGCTACTACATAACTGTCGGGATTATTGAAGACAACCTTACGCATAACCTTGTTATACATCGTAGCCCCGCCCATGCCACTTACGGCTTTTCCTTCGGGAATCAGAGAGAAGGCTTCCTTTCCGTTAAGAGTGAACTTATATTCGCTGTTCCAGAACTTGAAGTCAATAAAGAAATAGACCGTACTTTCAGCCTTAACGTTTTGCACAGCAGCAAGAATCAATACAAATATCAATGCTGCTTTTTTAATAAATGTCTTCATAGCCTTTTGATATTTTGTGGTCTCCAGTCCCTAAAGACCGTTTAATATAAATGGAAGAAGTGTGGCACTGATATGCGAACCCCAAGCTGCCGCCATGCGGCTGTTGGTTCGGCATAACACTTCTTTTTTATAAACACTCTCTTATTTGCTCTGCACCTGAGCCATGACCCTGAGCCAGTTGCCGCCCCAGATGCGGGCGATGTCGCGCTCGCTGTACCTGCGACGCAGAAGATGCAGGGTGAAGTTGATAAGCTCTGACGAGTCTGCCAGGCCTCTTATGCCTCCGTCGCCGTCGAAGTCGGTGCCAAGTCCTACGTGCTCTATGCCCATAATGCTGATGGCATGCTCAAGATGAGCTATGGCATCCATGACCGTAGCCTCCTGGCTGTCGTTGCGCAGAAAGCCGTGATAGAGCGTGATGTGGGCCACTCCGCCATGCTTGGCAAGAGCCCTGAGCTGGTCGTCGGTAAGGTTGCGCGGCACGTCGCACAACGCCTTGCAGTTGCTGTGGCTGCACACGATGGGCTTACTGCTTATGCTAAGCGCGTCGTAGAAACTCTTTTCGCCGGCATGACTGAGGTCTACCATTATGCCGCAGCGGTTCATCTCCTTAATGACCTGCTCGCCAAAGCGGCTCACTCCGCCATGAGTGTTGCAGCCGCGGGCACTGTCGCAGATGTCGTTGTCACCGTTGTGACAGAGCGTGATGTAGACAACGCCGCGCCTTGCGAAATATCTTACGTTGGATATGTCGTGGTTAAGCGCCAGTCCGTTCTCTATGCCGAGCATTATGGAGCGGCGCCCCTTGCGCTTGTCTTCATACAGGTCGGAAGGCGTGCGCGCTATGCTCAGGTAGCGGTTGTTGGCGTTTACTATCTCCTCTATCTTGTCGAAGATAAGGTCGGCATACTGAAGCGGCCCGTCAACCTTAAATGCCACCTTCGACGAGAAGGTCTCGCCGAGCTTGGGCTGTGGCAGATATGCCGCCATGATGACAGCGTCCTGATGTCCTTCGGCCATCTTGTGCATGTCGACGAGAATGCGCGGGTCGCGCTGGTCGAAGTGTATGCCCTGCGGAAAGAACATCGGCGTGTCGCAATGGGTGTCGAGCGTAAGCATACGGCGGTGAAGGTCTTTGGCCGTATAGAAGTCGCGTGCGCGGTCTACAATCCATCTGAACAGCACCTGTCCGCTCTCGCCGAGCCACTCGGGATGCCACTGCACGCCGATAAACGGCTTGAACTCGCTGCTCTCTATGGCCTCGATCACGCCGTCGGGTGCCTTTGCGCTGACGCTGAAGCGCCTGCCTGAAGCCCTTACGGCCTGATGGTGTATGGAGTTGACGGCAAGCGTCTCCGTCTTATACAACGAATAGAGCACCGACTCGCGGCTTATCCTCACCGTATGGGTGGGCTCGCTCCGGTCGGCGTCCTGGCTGTGCTTTATCAGGCTGTGGCCTGCTGCCGCGGCTGCGCGGCCTGCCCCGTGTGCGGCGGCAAAGCTCTCGGCTATGTCCTGGTCAACCTCGCCGTCGAGGGCCGTAACAAGCGTCTGTATGCCACGGCATATTCCGAGCATAGGTATCTGGCGGTTGTATGCCAGCCTTACGGTCAGCAGCTCGGCCTTGTCGCGCATGTGGTTGATGCCGTGCAGGCGCGGCGAAGGCTCCTCGCCGGCCCACAGCGGATTGATGTCGCCGCCTCCGGTGAGCACCAGTCCGTCTATCTTGTCGAGCGTGTTGATTATCACGTCCTTGTCGGCAACGGGCGGAATTATCACCGGTGTGCCTCCGGCTCTCACCACGGACATGTAATACTGCTCGCACAGACGCGCGTCGCCGTCGGCAAAATTGCCTGTGAGGCCAATCACCGGCTGGCGAGTGGCCTCAGGATAACGGGCGTATATGTCGTCGAGACTGCTCTGAATATCAAACGATTTCATTGCTCCAGCCTCACACTATCTGCTTTCTCCCTGCGGAACGGGCACTTCTCTCTTGATGCTCTGCTCTAAAGAAATAAGGGTTTCGGTTGCAACTACGCCGGGGATGCCCTGCATCTGGTTGTTAAGCAGGTCCATGAGCTGTTCGTTGTCGCGTGCGTAGAGCTTTACGAGCATGGTGTAAGGACCAGTGGTGAAGTGGCACTCAACGATTTCGGGTATGTGGTCAAGGCGCTCAACTACCGACTTATACATGTTTCCGCGCTCAAGCGTTATGCCCACGTATGTGCATGTTGTGTAGCCAAGACTTTTGGGATTTACGTCGAATCCGCTGCCTGTGATGACGCCACCCTCGATAAGATGCTGTACACGCTGATGTATGGCTGCGCGCGATACGCCGCACTCTGCTGCTACATCCTTAAACGGAATTCTGGCATTCTTTGACAGAATGCTCAAAATCTTTTTATCAAGACTATCAATCTTTTCCATTTTATAATGTTATTAGTTTTATTTTTTAAGTTATATTCTCTTTTGGTTTCCAGTATGTTTGATGCGAGCAAATTTACATATTAAAAATGAGTTATACAACATTTTGACATAAAAAATAGCGCATTTTATGCAGAATGAAATAAAAAAAGGGAGACCTTGGCTGGTCTCCCATGCTTTTTTATGACAAATGAACACTATTTCTTTGTCTTGGCTGTTTTCTTTGCGGCAGTCTTCGCTGCTGTCTTCTTGCTGTCAGCACCCTTTGCGGCAGCCTCGGCCTCGGGCTTCTTAGCCTTCTCTACCGAAACCATCTCGACGGTGAATATCAGCGTGCTGTAAGGATTGATGGCTCCTGCCTTGCGGTCGCCGTAGGCCAGATTCTGCGGTATGTACAGTTCCCACTTGCTGCCAACGGGCATCATTGTGAGGGCCTCTGTCCATCCCTTGATAACCTGGTTGGGGCGGAACTTGGCTGTTTCGCCGGGACGCTTGTAGCTGCTGTCGAACACAGTGCCGTCTATCAGTCGTCCTTCATACTTCACGGTTACTTCGTCGTCAACTGAAGGAATCTCTCCGTTGCCCTTTACGAGCACCTTATACTGAAGTCCGCTGGGAAGCGTAACCACGCCTTCCTTGGTCTTGTTGGCAGCCAGGAAGTCTTCGCCGGCCTTGCGTGTTGCCTCGTTGCGCGCGTCGACAGCCTGCTTGAAGGCCTTGTCGAAATAGTCTTTTGCAGCAGAGTCTGTCATCAGCGTGTAGTCTTTCTTCAGCGCGCTGACAAATCCCTTGTTGAAGAGTGCCTCGCTGATAGAGTCGCTCTGGCCCTTGAACTCGTCCTTCAGGAAGGGCAGCATGCGCTGGCTTACCATCAGGGCTATCTGCTCTCCGGCGAAGTATGCCTTTGTCTTTTCGTCGATGCCCCTTGCCACGGCGTCTTCATATCCCTTGATGAAGTCGGCCATGTAGGCTGTGTCAACGCCGAAGCCCTGCTTAAGGTAGGGCACAAGGCCGTCGGTGCGCACCATGCCGGCTGAATAGCTGAGCGAGTCAGACTTGGTTATCAGACTAATCTTTGCAGGCTCCTCTACGGCCTTCTTGTCTTTCTTCTTCTTTGCGGCAGCGTCTGCCGTATTGAAAGAAGCACTCACCAGAATGGCGAGTGCTGCTAAAATTATTTTCTTCATTTAATTATTTGTTACCTAAACTGATAAGTTCTATTTTGAAGATAAGCACAGAGAAAGGCTTGATGTCTTTCTGCTCACGGTCGCCATAAGCGAGGTTCTGAGGTATTACAACCTCCCAAACGCTTCCGGCAGGCATGTGTGTCAGGGCTGTGGTCCATCCCGGGATTACCTGGTTGGCGCGCAGCGTTACAGGCTCCTTACGCTCGTAAGAGCTGTCGAACACCTTGCCGTCGATTGTCTTTCCTTCGTAGTGAACTTTTACGGTAGATGTATCTGTAGGCATCTCGCCCTTGCCTTCCTTGATAACTCTGTAGAGCACGCCGCCCTCGAGCTTCTTCACTCCGGCCTTCTTGGCATAGTCAGCAAGATATTTCTCGCCAGCCTTCTTGTTGGCGCCATACTGCTCCTCGATGGCCTTGCTTCTGATGGCCTGCATCTTGAGCTGAGCCACGCGCTGAGCCTGCTCAACGGTCATGAGTCCGTTCTTGCCGGTTGTACCGCTGATGAAGCCTGCCATGAAGTTCTTCAGAGATATAGTCTTTGTTGAGTCGCTGCCGAAGAGTTCGTGGTTGATGCCCTTAACCATCTGGTTAGATATCTGCTGGCCGATCTGTATACCTGCGTAGTAAGCGGCCTTCTTCTTGTCGTCGCCTGCGTTGGCTCCTTCGTTAAGTCCCTTGAAGAACTCGTCCATGTATGCTGTGTCTACTCCGAGTCCTCTTACCAGATAGTCCTTCAGACCCTGTGTCTGTGCCATACCTATGGCATAGCTCACTGTGTCGACATCGTTTTTCAGGTCTGCCTTAGGTGTTGAATTGCCGCAAGAAACCAATGATGCGGCTGCTACAGCCCAAACGGCTGCGAATGTAAGCTTTTTCATCTTTGTTTTTATTCGTTATTGTTTTATTTATTCTTTACTTTAACGGCTCCTGCCGCCATGCCGGGCTGCCCGCTTAGAGCACCTCGAGCAGCTCAACGTCGAATATCAGCGCTGCGTATGGAGGTATTGAAGCTCCTGCGCCGCCCTCGCCGTAGCCGAGGATGTAGGGAATGAAGAAGCGGTACTTGGCGCCTTCCTGCATCAGCTGCAAGCCTTCTGTCCATCCTGCTATAACCTGGTTGAGGGGGAACACTGCCGGCTCGCCGCGCTGTATGCTGCTGTCGAACACTGTGCCGTCGATGAGGAATCCCTCATAGTGGCACTTCACCTGGTCGGTAGCCTTCGGCTTCTTGCCGTTGCCTTCCTTCAGCACCATATATTGCAGTCCGCTGGGAAGCGTAACCACGCCTTCTTTCTTGGCGTTCTCGGCCAGATATTTCTCGCCTTCAGCCTTGGCAACCTTTCCTTTCTCGGCGCGCTCGGCGTTGAGTTTCTCTTCCTGCTTGCGGAAGTAATCCTGTACTATTGTTTGCGCTTCACGGTTAGATACCTTGAGCTCGTTGCCCGCGATAACGTCCTTGATCGCCGCAGCGAAATCATCAATATTCAGCTCTGACGCACCCATCTGTGCCAGCTGGCGGCCGATGCCCAATCCTAAAGCGTAACTTACTTTATCCATTTTCTTTGTCTATTTGTTTATGATTACTACCTTAATAAAATCGTGCAAAGGTAGCATTTTTATCTGATTACGGAATTATTATTGAAGAAAAATCACTAATTTTGTGCATTGTTAATAGTCTTTTGGCCGGGCGGCGGCGCGCTGATGTGCCAACTGCAGGTGCCAGCCGCATCAAGCCGCACCAAGAACGGCGGCTAGTCGGCCCGGGAAAGGACTGCCGGATAACCTTTTAACTATAGAAAAGTGATGAAGAAAATTGTTGTTCTTACTGGTGCCGGAATGTCGGTTGAGAGCGGGCTGAGCACGTTCAGGGACGCCGACGGACTGTGGGAGAACTATCCCGTGGCGCGCGTGGCCACACATGAGGCATGGGAGACCGACCCCGTGTATGTAAATAACTTCTACAACATGCTGCGCAAGAAGCTGCAGGCTGCCAGGCCAAACGAGGGACACAGGCTCGTGGCGGCGCTCGAAGAGAAGTATGACGTAACGGTGGTTACGCAGAACGTGGACAACCTGCACGAGGAGGCAGGCAGCTCGAAGGTGATACATCTGCACGGCGAGCTGATGAAGGTGTGCTCGAGCCGCGACGTAGACAACCCCCACTTCATCAAGACGCTCACGCCCGACTGCCTTGAGGTGAAGCCCGGCGAGAAGGCCGGCGACGGCTCGCTGCTGCGCCCCTACATAGTGTTCTTCGGCGAGGCGGTGCCCAACATCGAGAAGGCGGCCGAAGAGGCCATGGGCGCCGACATCTTCGTAATCATAGGCACGTCGCTCAACGTCTATCCGGCGGCAGGCCTCGTGCAGTATGTCAAGCCCGGCGTGCCCATATATCTCATCGACCCCAAGCCCGTGATGGCTGCCGGACGCCACGACGTGAAGCAGATAACGGCAGGAGCATCTGAAGGCATGCGCCAGCTGTCGGACATACTCATGAAGTGATGCCTGAGGCAAGGCGCCGTGTCTGTCAAGGGCAATCATATCGACAGATGTAACACATTGTATTACAGATAGTTACATACGTCCGTGCAAAACATGGCTTTTTAGGCTCTAAAAGGCCACGTTTTAGCGTGCAAAAGGCCACCTTTCGCAGTGTGAAAGGTGGCCTTTTGCAAACCTGCCCCGCAACGGCTGGCGGCAGAAGTGCCCGAAACCATGCGGAACTATTGCAAACAAAAACTAAACAAAAAGCATTTTTTGCTATGTTGTTGTCATATTTTAATTAAATTTGCAGCTGCAAACATCAGCGGACCTTGGCGCCGCCTGCACCTCACGCGCTCACAGGGCGCATGGCCGGGGCCGGCGCCGGGCTGAATCGTATATGAAAATTAACAACTACAAAAGTCTTATGAACATTTCAAAACTAACGCTGTGCGCACTCATGCTGCTCGCCGTTGGCACGGCCGCAAAGGCACAGATGTCGGCCCACGACTACAACAGTCCGGTGGGCTGGGGCACTGTCGGCGGCACCATAACGGGCGGAAACGACGAGGGTGCCATCAAGGTGACCACCATGAGCGAGCTGAAAACGGCGCTCGTAGGCACCTACAAGCACACTATCTACATCGAGGGAGAGATTGACATAACAGGCCTTGTAAGCATGGAGAACGTGCAGAACAAGACCATCTACGGACTGCCGGGCTCGGCCCTGGTAAACAGCATCCACTCTACCGACGTCAAGAAGAGCGGCATACTGTCGTTCAAGAACAGCAAGAACATAATAATACGCAACGTAACGTTCAAGAGTGCGGGCGCCTTCGACATCGACGGCAACGACAACCTTAACCTTACAAACTGCAGCTACGTGTGGGTTGACCACTGCGACTTTCAGGACGGAGTGGACGGCAACTTCGACTGCAACAACGGCTCCGACCATATCAGCATATCATGGTGCCGCTTCCGCTATCTGAAAGAGCCTTGGGAGGGAGGCTCAGGCGGATCAGACGACCACCGCTACAGCAACCTCTGGGGCGGAAGCGACAGCGAGACAGCAAGCGAGGGCAAGCTGCGCACCACATTCTACAGCTGCTGGTGGGACGAGGGATGCCGCGAGCGCATGCCCCGCATACGCTTCGGACAGGTGCATCTGCTCAACTGCCTCTACTCGTCGTCGCTCACCAACTACTGCATCGGAACAGGCTACAAGTGCAACGCATACGTTGAAAAGTGCGTGTTCGACGACGTTAAGAACCCCTGGAAGAACTACGCCACAAGCGGAAAATACACCGACTACAACATAACGCTGACCGGAAACATCGGCGCCGAAGACGAACAGAAGCGCTCGGGCAGCATAGAATACTTCATACCTTCTGACCACTATCAGCTCGAAGGCTACGACGCAAGCCTCGTAAAAGACGAGGTGAAGGCATACGCCGGAGCCACTCTCAACGTTGAATACGGCCAGGGCGTAACCACATCAATAGCCAACCCGGGCGCAGCCGCAGCCGAGACGCTGTCGGTAACCTACTTCTCGCCGTCGGGCATGCAGCTGTCGCAGCCGCAGAAGGGCCTCAACATCGTAGTCAGAAAGATGGCCGACGGTACCGTGGCAACGTCTAAAGTGATGATAAAATAAACCTTAAAAAACAATAAAGCACAATGGAAAACGAAATTAAAGACAACATCAAGTTGCCCGAAAACGCCTTCACCGAGTTGAAGGAGGGCGAAGAATACCAGCCCGTGATGAGCCCCGACAAGGCTTATCCCGAAGTCAACGGCTGGTCGGTTACATGGGGTGTGCTCATGGCCATACTCTTCTCGGCCGCTGCCGCATACCTTGGCCTGCGCGTAGGCCAGGTGTTCGAGGCCGCCATACCTATAGCCATCATTGCCGTGGGCGTGTCTACGGCAGCCAAGCGCCGCAACCCCCTGGGCGAGAACGTCATCATACAGAGCATCGGAGCGTGCTCAGGAGCCGTGGTGGCAGGTGCCATATTCACCCTGCCCGCCCTCTACATCCTCAAGGACAAGTATCCTGAGATGAGCGCCTCGTTCATCAACATCCTGCTCAGCTCGCTGCTGGGAGGCATCCTGGGCATACTGTTCCTCATACCGTTCCGCAAATACTTTGTTAAGGACATGCACGGCAAGTATCCCTTCCCCGAGGCTACGGCCACCACACAGGTGCTCGTCAGCGGAGCCAAGGGCGGCAAGCAGGCCAAGCCGCTGCTGCTCGCCGGACTGGTGGGCGGTCTCTACGACTTCATCGTGGCAACGTTCGGATGGTGGAACGAGAACTTCACCACACGCGTGTTCGGCTGGGGCGAGATGCTCGCCGACAAGGCCAAGCTCGTGTTTAAGGTAAACACCGGAGCCGCCCTGCTTGGTCTCGGCTACATCGTAGGCCTCAAGTATGCCTTCATCATCTGCCTCGGCTCGCTGGCAGTGTGGTGGCTCATCGTGCCCGCCATGGCGCTGATGTTCCCCGACACGGTGCTCAACCAGTGGGATCCGTCAATAAGCACCGCCGTAGGAGCCATGGCGCCTGAAGACATCTTCAACGCTTACGGCAAGTATATCGGCATCGGCGGCATAGCCATGGCCGGCATCATAGGCATCATCAAGTCGTGGGGCATCATCAAGCAGGCCGTAGGCCTTGCCGCAAAGGAGATGAAGGGCAACAAGACTGCTGCCGAGAAGCTGCCCCGCACACAGCGCGACATCCCCTTCAAGATTATCGCCATAGGCTCGATAGCCACGATAATAATCACCTTCATTTTCTTCTGGGCCGGCGTAATGGAGGGCAACCTGCTCTTCGCCGTTGTGGGCATACTGCTCGTTGCCGTAATAGCCTTCCTCTTCACCACGGTGGCTGCCAACGCCATTGCCATCGTAGGATCTAACCCTGTGTCGGGCATGACGCTCATGACGCTCATCCTTGCCTCTGTGGTTATGGTGGCAGTAGGCCTTAAAGGCACTGGCGGCATGGTGGCTGCGCTCATCATGGGCGGCGTGGTATGTACGGCGCTGTCGGTTGCAGGCTCGTTCATCACCGACCTTAAGATAGGCTACTGGCTCGGCTCTACACCACGCAAGCAGGAGACATGGAAGTTCCTCGGCACTCTGGTTTCAGCTGCAACCGTCGGCGGAGTTATGATTCTGCTCGACAAGACCTACGGATTTGCCAGCGGACAGCTTGCCGCTCCTCAGGCCAACGCCATGGCGGCTGTCATCGATCCGCTCATGAACGGCATCGACGCACCGTGGGTTCTCTATGCCATTGGAGCCGTCATAGCCATCGTGCTGACATGGCTCAAGGTGCCTGCACTGGCCTTCGCCCTCGGTATGTTTATCCCAATACAGCTCAACATACCGCTGCTCATCGGCGGAGCCATCAACTGGTATGTTACAACACGCTCTAAGAACGAGGAAGTAAACAGGGAGCGCGGCGAGAAAGGAACGCTCATTGCCAGCGGATTCATTGCCGGAGGAGCGCTCATGGGCGTTGTAAGCGCACTGCTACGCTTTGCCGAAGTTGACGTGCTCAACACCGAATGGCTGGCCAACCCGCTGTCTGAGATATGCTCGCTCGTGGCTTATGCCCTGCTCATCGTTTATCTGATAAAGAGCACCAAGAAGGCTTAAAGCCTGGCTGAAGCACGATTTAAAGAAACAAAATGAGGCCTGCAACAGGGCCATGACATATAAATCCGGACTTATGCAACATCGTAAAGATGCATAAGTCCGGATTTTTTGTTGCCCGCCGCAGCGTCATCCGGCGCGCAGACTGCCACAGGCATAAGACCGCATACAGCGCGGCCTCAACCCGTAAGGCTGTCTGAACGGAAATAAAGTGAAGATAACGGCAAATAAAAGGGACGGCTAACGATGACGCGCAAGACAGAGAATACCGAACGGAAGACGGATTAAGACAAGATGGAAGGTGTATTAAGACAAAATGGTATTCAGATTAAGGCAGAATTAAATACGGATTAAGGCAGAATAAGACGAACTTAAAAGACAGGCAGGAACAATAAAAAAGCAGGACTGCGGCTGCCGTCCTGCTGTGTATTTGTCATTGCTTGAACTCTCTGTAAGGATGATTCAGGTCGAGATAATGGAAGTTGTGCTGGCGCTGGGCGCTGTGTTTTGGTATGGTCATGTAGTCGCCATACTTGTTAGACAGATATGTGTCATAGTCGCTAACGCCCATCACCTTGGTGTCTTCAAAGGTGTATGGCACAGGCGTTCCCAGTATCTTCTTGTCCATTGCGCCCTTTGAGCCGTCGTCGTAGTCGGCCACAAGGCGGCACTTGTCGTAGCTGTAGCGGTGGAGCAGACGGCTGATGCGCTGCTGAACTCCTGCAAGCGTATACATGCGGCGGCACAGCAGGGGCACCCACGAGCTTGGTCCGTGGCCGTGCTTGTAGGGGTCGCGGAAGAGCAGATATAGCACTCGCTTGTAATATTCGTAGCGTGCGAAGTGGAGCTTGCGCGCCACTGCGCCCTCGGGCACTCCGTCGATGGGGAACACGTCGAGGTAAATGCCGCCCAGATACTTAAGGTGCATGCGCTCTATGAGCGTGGTGTCGGCATCCTGAATCTTGGCAAACGGCAGCGGATAGACGCCGTCGTTCTCGGCGCAGACCATCTCATAGGGCTTAGGCAGCCACTCTGCGGCATGCTCAATGAGGCGGTCGTAGTCAGGGCGGGGCATGGCAATGTCGAGATCGTCGTCCCAAGGTATGAAGCCCTTGTGCCTCACCGCCCCTATCATTGTGCCTGCCCAGATGTAGTAGCGCAGGTTGTGCTCGCGGCAGACGTTGTCTACAGCCTTTAGCGTTTCGAGTATTCTGAGCTGCAGCTCACGTATGTTGTATTCAGCCATAACAGCTTTTTGTTTTATGTATGATGATTATCGGCCTTCTGACGGCATGTGTCAGAACAGCTCACGGGGTATCAGTTGTGAAGCCTGATTAAAGTCTTCAACGGTGTCGAGCTCTATCGAGAAGAGGTCTGAGGTGTCCACCACGCTGAACTTGTGGCCCTGCGGGATGAGTCGCTCGAAGGCTCTCTCGTAGAATATGTCCACAAGATGCTCGCCCTCAATCATGCGGTCGAGCTCGCTGAACAGTGCCTCTGAATAGTCGGCGCATATCTTCTCTATGCCGATAGACTCGCCTATGGCCTTGTCTATGCTGCATGTCTTGCTTATCTCGCTCACCTTTCCGTCTTCGTCGGTTATCACCTTAATCTCCTCCTCGCCCAGCTTGTGGCTGTTGAGCGCAAGGGTTGTGTCGGGCGCTGCAAGCACACGCTCCACTATGCGGCCGTCGAAGAGGATGTCGCTGTCGAGCAGCATAAACTCGCGTCCGGCAACATAGGGCTTTGTGAGCCACAGAGAATATATGTTGTTGGTGGTCTTGAAGTCGGCGTTCTCAATGAAGTGGAAGTCGATATCGGGATAGTTGCCCTCGAGAAACAGGCGTATCATGCCTCCGCGATAGCCCGTAACCACCACTATCTGCCTTATTCCGGCAGCCACAAGACTGTCTACCGTGCGCTGCAGTATGCACTTGCTGCCCACACGCAGCAGGCACTTCGGGCGGTCGTCTGTGAGCGGACGCAGCCGCGACGCCATTCCGGCGGCTAATATTACGGCTATCATCGCTTTGCAACTTTTAGTATTATGTCGGCCACCATGCGGTTCTGCTCCCTGCGTCCGAGGGTTATTCGCATGTGCGAGTTGATGTCAGGCTCGTCCATAAACTTCACCTTATAGCTCTGTCCGGCAAATTCCTGCTGCAGGGCGGCCTTCAGTTCGATAGGATATTTAATGAGGATGAAGTTTGCCATCGACTTATACACCTTGAATCCGGGCAGCGAGCCTATCTCGTCGGTGTACATGCGGCGCGCCTCGTCCATCACGCGGGCTATCTCGCGGTAGTGAGCGTCCGACTTAAGGGCGGCAATGCCGATCTCCTCCGACAGGCGGTCGTATCCCAGATACTTGTTGGCATAGCGGCTGAAGCGCTCCATCGTCTCGCCCTTGCCTATGAACCCGAAGCCAAGGCGCAGGCCCGGCAGTCCGTAGAACTTAGACAGCGTGCGGCAGAATATTATGTTGGGATATTTTGCTATGAGGTTTCTTATGTAAGATATGTCTTCGGTTACATACGACGCATAGGCCTCGTCGACGAGCACAACGGTAGTGGCAGGCACCATGCCCACCAGCTGCTCGAGCTCATCGGGCGTTAGTCCGTTGCCCGTAGGATTGTTGGGCGACGCCACGAGCAGTATCTTCGGGTTCTCCTCAGCTATCATGCGGCGCAGCCCGTCGAAGTCGTATGCAAACGAGTCTTCGGTCTCATACACAGGATATTGCAGCGTGCGGCCGTCAACCTCGTCGGCTATCGACTTGTAATACCACCACGAAAACTTGGGTATCAGCATGGTCTTGTTGCCGTCGCTGCCCGTAAGGAAGTAGTGAACGGCCATCTTCAGCAGGTCCTCTGCGCCGTAGCCCAGCACAATCTGCTTCTCGTCGATGCTGTATTGTTCTGAAAGGAATACCGAGAATATGCTCTTCTTCCCCTGATCATAGATACGTGTGTAAAAACAGAGCTTGTTAAGATCAAAATTCTTAATTGCGTCCTTTACCTCTTGAGAAGGCTCGAAATTAAATTCGTTCCTGTCAAGATAATTTAATTCTGTTTTCATATATATTTATATTTGATTGCAAAGGTAAATATATTTTATATAAAATTCTAATTTTAGCGCTAATTATTTGTCTTTCAGGAGTGTTTTATGGCGGTCGGTCTTAATTATAGACCATATCATCGGTTATAACGGCATAAACAGCAGATCTGCGGGCACGGCAGAGCGACACGCGAAGAGGCGTTTTGCGAAAGCATACCTTTCGCCTTGCAAAAGGTATGCTTTCGGCACGTAAAAGGCCGTCTTTTAACGTGTAAAAGACGGTCTTTTGCAATACGTTGAATGTCAGTGTGTTACAAAGGCGGACGCGAGATGTCAATTCAGCACATTATATACAGGGTCAGACAGCCGTTAACCGGCCTTTATTTTGCTCCTCAACACGGGTTGCAGCCTGCACCATTAACGATAACGGCAAAGTAAATCCCCAATCTGTCATTATACCGCATATCGCTTCATCTACTTTTTGCATTCATGCCTTCAGCAGTCTTTTTATTTTCTATTGGCATAATCCTGACGCCCGTTTTGTGGTAATCAAAGCTGTCTGAATTTATAAGCAGAAACTCCGCCTCTTACTTCCAATGACGGAAGAAGAGACGGAGCCTCACAATTCAGGTAATTATATGTCACATCTGTTGGCACATTACTTCACGATAACCTTGCGTGTCGTGCCGTCGCTCATCCTCAATATGTTTATTCCCTTCTGAGGAGCCGAGAGCTTGCGGCCGTCGAGCGAGTAGCGCGCCACTTCGCTGACACCTGCATCAGCCTTAGCACTATCCATGCCAGTGGTGACATGGCTGTCGCCGGTCTGCAAGTTTACAACAACAGTCTCTGACGGCTGCGATGTCGTGCTCTTGCCTTCAAGTTCAAAGTGCGACGTTACATAATATCCGTAAGTATCAAAGCCGTAGCCGTCAAGGCCGGTAAACATATAGGAAGTTGTTTCAGAGTCAGTGTCCACAGCCGCTATAGGCGTAATCACGACGTCGCCCTCATTGACAGCCTGGGTGAAGCGAATCTCGTCAAGCATGAATGCTCCATAGTTAGAGGTGAACATCACAATCTGCGCAAACTCTGACGTTACAGGCAGTGAATACAGTCCGTTGATATATCCGGTGCCCTCTTCTGACTGTTCAAACGGCACGAAATACGACTTTCCGTCCACTCTTAATATAAGCTGGTCGCCCAATCCGCCATATGCCTTGACATACACTCTGATTTCATCATCGTTGCCTACATATATCTCGGGCGTCACTATTTCTGTGAGTATATACGAAGAGCTTTCGCATCCGAGCATACCTTGGGCGATGGTGTTGCCCACACCTGTCCATCCCGGCAATGCGGTGTACTGGTCAAGTCGGCTGCTGTCATCATTGCCGAGTATTTCAGGCGAGCGCCAGTCGGTGGCCGATGTAACTTCGTCATTAATCTTATCGAATGTCTCCTCAAGCAGTATGAAGTCGGCATCATCCTCCTCCACTTTCGTCACACCAAACATCTCGACCGTATATCCGGTGGCCTTCGGGGCAAGATTCCAGTTTGCCGTGAAGCTTCCGTTCGAGTCTATGTTGCTTGCCGGCAGCACTTCAGGCGAGCATACGCCGAATGCGTGATAGATCAACTTGTCTGAGAAGGTGAACACATAATGTCCGCGCACAGAGTAGTAATATTCAGTCTCAGGGTCAAGTCCGGTGAACGTGTAGCTCGTGCCGTCGGTATAGTCGTAGTAAGTGTCGTTGCTTTCATCACCCCAGTCTGACGAATTCTCTCCGAACACGCGCTCCAGCCTGAACGGACGGTTGGTTTCGATGTCGATGTTGTCCACCAAGATGTATTCGCCCTCTTCCATATCGCCCGGCCTTATGCGTATGGCCTTGTAAGTATTGGCAAAACCGTAAATCTCATCAGACAGCCTGACAATGTCTCCGTCAATAAAATATGAGGCATAGATATAGGCCACAGTCTTCCAGCCACTTTCGGTAAGACCATCCACATAGACAGTTGCCATCGACATATATGGGTCGTCGTAATGTGTAACAAACTTCATATAGAAGTCCATCGTCTTGTAGGTTGCACCATTTTCGGGCGTTGTCAGCGTGTCGCGGTCATACATTACCATGGCCTTCGAGCCATCCATGCCCTTGTCGGGTGATATTTCAGAAGATGTAACGCCCCATCCTTCCTGCGGTGCGGTGTAGTTTTCAAAATCTTCAGAGAAGGCTCCGTCCGTGTCAGAAGTATAAGTCATCTTATACAGGTCGACGTAATATTCAAACGCCTTGCGCAAAGGTTGCCACTCAATAGTGAACCTGTCGGCCTGGAAGTCGGTTACGCATATAACCTTAGGTGCGGCGAGGAACGTCGGCGCCGACGTCACTTTAACGTCGTCAATGAGCACTGCGCCTTCGGTGAAGAAGCAGATATAGCCGTCGCTGTCGCCCGAATAGTTGTTGAAGTGGAGCTCTATCTCCGTCCATCCCTGATTTTCGTAGAGGCGCGTGGTATAATATCCGCTGCCGTCTTCCAGGTCGGTATCGGCCAGCTGACTCGAAGTGTAGCCGCCTCTGCACACCTGCACGCCTATGGTTGACCCTCTGGAGAGGCCCCATATTTCCTCACCTGTCTCAGGATCTTCGTTGTACACAATCCAGCACGGCATGGCCTTGACCTTGAAAGTCAGTGTTATCTCGCCCGAATAGTCGCCAAGCGGAGTCATCAGGGCCGCGTAAATCATGGGGTTGTAAGTCTTAAGATACAATGCGCCGCCGGCAGCATAGACCGACTCTCCTGCCCATGTGCCGTCTTTAGTCATTGAGGGGTCGATGAATATGCCCGGCTCGTAATATGATGAAGCCAAGAACTTGGTGGTGTCGGGAGTTTCCATCGAGCCTCCGGTAACCTTCGAGAAGTCTTCATCGATAAGGATATCGCGCTGAGCGGCACTGGCATTGTTAGGCCGTATCTTCAGCGGTGCCGGCGTAACATCAGAGTTTACATCAGTTATCACTACCTGCTTTTTAGCTTTCTGAACCTGAACAACGCGTTTCGGGCCTGCGGCCTGAACGGTTATGCATACCGCAGCGACGAGCGTCATGGCCGCGGCTTTAATGATGTGCATTGTAAAGTTATTCATAACAAGTGTGTTTTTTAGGTTAGAACTTGACAAATGCAAATATCATTAATGTGTAACTCAGAAGCAAGATAAAGTTATAAAAATGCGAACTAATTTCGGAAATTAGAACATATTTGTACGTTTCCAGGTGTCTTTATGTCAATCGGAAGCCTTTTTTCCGAAGGCTTCCTTCTGATACTCGTTGGGCGAAACGCCTGTGAACTTCTTGAAAACCATGGCGAAATTGCTACGGCTTCTGAAGCCAATGTCTACGGCTACGGCCTGTATGGTTACGTTGGCATATTCAGGAGACGACAGGCGCCGGCACGCCTCCTCTATGCGGTATTGCGACAGAAGGGTGCTGAAATTGATGCCGAACACTTCGTTTATGACACGCGAAGCCGTCCGGGTGTGTATCCCGAGCATGGCTGCCATCTTCTCGAGCGAGAAATCCTGCTGATATATTTCGGCCGATGTCTCCATAAACTGTCTTATCATGCGTGCCAGTTCCTGTGTCTTTTCGTCAGGCCCGGTGGTCTGCTGCACCCCGCCTGAATGCCGGACAGATGTTGCCCTGCCGGCTGTCGGCCTGCCGCCGGCCTTAGCCTTGCGGCGGCTTCGTGACCTCAGCCATATCATCGTGCCGGCAGCTGATGCTGATACAAATGCCAGCAGAACTGCTATCAGGCCGCCGGAAATGCCGGATACGCCTGAGGTATCAAGTTCGCCCATAACTCTTGCCGGAAGGAATCGGCACTCGTGGTCGCGTATGCGCATATAGTCGCTGTACGACAAGGTCGTATCGTTTATCAAAAGATATTTTACACGATATGCCTCTGATGAGTCGGCTGCCCCCATCTTGGCATAAAACGCCGACAGGGCCTTATACGAATTGTAGAGCGAATATATGGGTATGTCGGCTGTCATGTTTGACTTGAGGCGCTTAACAGCCATGCCATACATGCCCTTGGCCGCATATGCCTTGGCCGCAAGCATATCGACGATGTGCAGACATATTTTCTCCTGCAGGTCGGGCTTCACGTGCCCGGCAGCCGACTTAAGGGCCTTGAGGCAGTCGTCGTAGCGCCCTTGCTGATAGAGCTTGACGCCACGGCACAGCCACAGCGCATAGTTCTTCATCTTAATGCTGTCGGGTATGGATGTCGACGAGAAGTCGTCGGCCTCATCCTTCATGCCTGCCAGGTTGTCGTTGACGGCCAGATGGTTGGCAAGATCGATGAAGGCGGCCGTGTAGATATACCAGTCATGCTGCTCCTTGCTTATCCTGAACGCCTCGCTCATAAGCCGGGCAGCAACTGCCGAGTCGCCGAAGATGGTGTGCACGCCGGCAAGATTGACATAAATCTTTGCTTTTATCTTGTCGTAGCCTGTTTCTTCTGAAATCTCCAAGCCTTTTGTCAGATAGGAAAATGCCTGGATATAATCGTGATGGAGGAAAAACTTTATTGCACCGATGTTGTTGAGTGCGTCGACACACGAAAACTTATCGTCCTTGTCCATAGCGCTGTCATAACGTCCGGCGGCAACCATATAGTAGGCCATGGCGCTGTCTACCTTTCCCTCTTCGAGACATCTGTCGCCTTCGCTGTTGATTTTATCCACGGCAACGCCTGCCAACCGCCTGCCGAGACTGCCGGCCGACTGTGCAAAAACGACAACCGCCGCCAACGAAAGCAGAGCCAGCACGATAGGCCTACAGGCCTTGACCGGTATGCTCAGAATATTTATTGCCATTGGTGAATATCTTGGTATGTATGACAGACGAAAGCCGGAAGCCATGCGCATCTTAGGCACCGGCAAGCGGCCTTAGTGTCTTCGTTTGGCAAAAATACGCCAAAAAAGCGAGATAGGCAAGATTTATATTGATTAATGCTATATTGAGCAAGGCAACGCGGCATCGGGGCCTGAAGGTCTTACGAGGGCTGCCTGCAAGGCCGTTGCTGCAGAGGCGTTTTGCGAAAGGTATGCTTTCGGCACGTAAAAGGCCGTCTTTTAGCGTGTAAAAGACGGCCTTTTGCAATACGTTGAATGTCAGTGTGTTACGAAGGCTTTGCCGACAGGCTTCATGACGGGGCTTAAACCTGACCTGAATGATGCGCCTGAAGCCTTCGGACCAACTTAATACGTGAGCTATTATAGCGGCTTTCAGCCGGCTGCGTTGGCTGCGCGGTCGCTCTCGATGAGCTTCAGCAGCTTGTCAACGGCTTCGGCCTCGGGTATGTTCTTCTCCACGCATTCCTTTCTGCGGTAGAGCGATATCTTGCCGCGTCCGGCGCCCACATATCCGTAGTCGGCGTCGGCCATCTCGCCCGGGCCGTTCACTATGCAGCCCATTATGCCTATCTTGAGGCCCTTCATGTCTTTGGTAGCCTCCTTTATGCGGGCTATCGTAGAGCGCAGGTCGTAAAGGGTGCGGCCGCAGCCGGGGCAGCTTATGTATTCGGTCTTCGACGTGCGCAGGCGTGCCGCCTGGAGTATGCCGAAGGCGGTGGCGGTAATGTCACCGGCGGCCAGCGTGCCGTCGTTCATGAGCCACAGTCCGTCGGTCAGTCCGTCGAACATCAGCGCGCCCATGTCGGCTGCCGCCTCAAGCTGGAAGTTGCCCTTCTCGTCCTGCGAGTGGCGGTACATCTGGCAGAACACAACGGGATTGGTCAGTCCTGCCGACATCATGTCGTGCAGCAGGGCGCGCTGCTCGCCGAGGCGGTTCTGATGGTTGCTGACGCATATCACCACCACTTCGGGGTGCGACTTGAGGCAGGCCGTGTATTCGTCGGTGTCGACGCCAAACTGGAGTACAAGGAATTTCAGCGGCGCGTCTACTGAAGATATCAGCGGCACGGCGTTATATGGGAATATGGGATATACGCCGGTCTTGTCTTCGAGGTCAGCATACACGCCGAAGTCTACGATGTAGCGCTGTCCGGCGACGCGCTCTGCGGGCAGAGTCTGACCTGTGTATATATAGTCGGGCGTCATGTCCTTGCCAGCAGCATCGGCCGGAGCGGCGTCGCTGCCGAGGCGCGATGATATCACAACGGGCACGTTATCGCCTCCGATGTTCATCACGGCGCGTGTCTTGCGGCGCTCGGGCGATGTCCAGCAGAAGCCTTCAAAGGCCTTGCCCGGTATGAGCATGTGGCCCTGTTTCTTGCCGACATAGTCTACAAGATGGCGCGCCACGGGTATCTCTGCCTCCGGTTCCTCGCTCAGCGACACGCGTATGGTGTCGCCAATGCCGTCAGACAGCAGCGCTCCGATGCCCACGGCACTCTTTATGCGGCCGTCTTCGCCCTCGCCGGCCTCGGTTACTCCGAGGTGCAAGGGATACTTCATGCCTTCCTTGTCCATAGCCTCGACGAGCAGGCGAACCGACTGCACCATGACAACCGTGTTGCTGGCCTTTATCGAGATTACCACATCCGTGAAGTTTTCACGCTTGCATATACGCAGAAACTCCATGCAGCTCTCCACTATTCCGGCTGGTGTGTCGCCGTAGCGGCTCATTATGCGGTCGGAGAGCGAGCCGTGGTTTACGCCTATGCGTATGGCCGTGTGATTCTCGCGGCAGATGTTGAGGAAGGGCACAAACTGCTTCTCTATCTTCTGCAGCTCTGCGGCATATTCCTCGTCGGTATATTCAAGTTTCTTGAACGTGCGCGCCGGGTCGACATAGTTGCCCGGGTTTATCCTCACCTTCTCGGCATACAGCGCGGCCACATCGGCCACGTGAGGATTAAAGTGGACGTCGGCCACGAGCGGAGTGTTATATCCCCTGCTCCTCAGTCCGGCGTTGATGTTCTTCAGGTTTTCGGCCTCGCGCACGCCCTGTGTGGTGAGTCTCACATACTCTCCTCCGGCTTCAATTATGCGTATGGCCTGCTCCACGCTTCCCTCGGTGTCGTTGGTCGACGTGGTTGTCATCGACTGTATCCTCACCGGATTGTCTCCTCCCAGCGGAGTTGCGCCCACATTGACAACCGAACTATCCCTTCGGGTGTAATTAAAGATGTCCATGACTAATAAATTATAAAGGAGTTAAGAAGTTAGGGGAGTTAAGGAGTTAAGACGATAGTCTTGCTGCTGCAATCCTGCGTTGCGTTCACAGATACAGGCCGGATGCCGGTCATCGCAACAGGGCCATTGTCTTAACTCCTTAACTCCCCTAACTCCTTAACTCCATAAAACAAAATCAGTTTGTCTTATACTCATACTTCACCTCGGCGAGGTCTTTGTTGGCCTTCTCGATTTTGGCTCCCAGTCCTGCCTTATAGTCAGCGAGGCGTGCGGCAACCTCTTCGTCGGCCAGCGCAATCATCTCTACGGCCAGTATGGCAGCGTTCATTGCGCCGTTTACGCCAACCGTAGCAACAGGTATTCCCGGCGGCATCTGTATGATGCTAAGCATGGCGTCGAGACCGTCGAGCATACCCTTGATGGGCACTCCGATAACCGGCAGAGTGGTAGACGCTGCTATCACGCCCGGCAGGGCGGCAGCCATTCCGGCTCCGGCTATTATCACCTTGATGCCGCGCTCCTTGGCTCCTTTGGCAAAAGCCTCAACAGCGTCGGGCGTGCGGTGGGCCGACAGGGCGTTAACCTCAAACGGGATGTGCATCTCGTCGAGAAACTTACATGCCTTCTCCATAACGGGCAGGTCGCTCGTGCTGCCCATGATGATACTTACTAATGGTTTCATATTAAGCTTGTTTTATTTTAAATATACATTATCTGGTCGAAACTTTTACGGCTTGCGGCCACAACACTGAGCGCCGCAGGCACAAAGACGCACTGCTCAGAACAGCAGCACAGACACAAACGAGCATGCCACGCCTGCCAAATAGCCCAGCACCACCTGGCGCAGAGAATGCTGACGCAGAATCATGCGGCTCGTGCCTACCATGCCGGCGAGCAGCAGCACAATGCAGAGCCACCACACCGGATTGAACGAAAATATAACTGAAAAAGCCAGCAACGCACCGGTAACGCCGCCGATGGCTGCCGTATGGGTGGATATCTTGATGAAAAGATTTATGATGGCGCAGGCCACCTGTATCACAAGGGCTGCTATAAGGATGCTCCCCATGAAGTGGGGCACATGGGTGGCAGCCATTATGTAATAGCACAGAAGATAAGAAAAAATGGATATCACATAAGGGATGGCGCGCCTCTCGCGGCTGCCCAGCTCTATGAGCGTCCAGCCCTGATAGCGCCGGTAGAAACGGATAAGGGCCGTAGGAAGAAATACCGTGAACAGATAGAACATCAACAGCAGGAACAGCTTGTAGGTCAGGGGCAACAGGCTGAGGTAACTGAAGATGAAAAGAATCAAAAGGCCTAATATCGGAAGATAGAAAGGCGTGAACAGAACGCTCAGCACCTTGGCCGTGAAAATAATCTCTTTCTCTTTCATTTCTTTCTTAGTCGGGCGACGGGGATGCCCAGCTGCTCGCGATATTTTGCTATCGTGCGGCGTGCCACGGGGTATCCGCTCTCGTTCATCTTATCCTTTATGGCGTCGTCGCTTAGCGGGCGGCGCTTGTCTTCGTTGTCAATTATGTCTTTAAGGGCGGCCTTTATCTTGCGCGTCGACATCTCCTCGCCGCTCTCTGTCTTGACGCTGTCGCTGAAGAAGTGGCGCAGCTTGAACGTGCCCCAGCGTGTCTGGGCATACTTCATGTTGCTTACGCGCGATATGGTGGATATGTCGAGGCCGGTCTTGTCGGCCACATCCTTGAGTATCATGGGCTTCAGGTCGCTCTCGTCGCCGTCCTGAAAGTATGCCTTCTGTATGTCTATTATGGCCTTCATCGTTACATACAGAGTGTGGCGGCGCTGCTTTATGGCGTCGATAAAGCCCTGGGCGCGCTCCACCTTCTCCTTGGCGTAGAGCAGGGCCTCCTTCTCGCTGCGGCTCATCTTGCTCTTGTTCTTCTGGTAACTCTTCACCATGTCGGTGAAGGAGTCTGACACATAGAGGTCGGGCACGTTGCCGCTGTTGATATAGAACGACACTGTGCCGTCGTCGGCCGTGTCTACTATAAAGTCGGGAGTTATCTGCTGGATGTTGCGTCCCTCGGTCTCGCCGAGCGAAGAGCCGGGCTTCGGGTTTAGCTTCAGCAGTTCGTTGTGAACCGTCTTCACGGTGTCGGTGTCGATGCCGAGCTGCGATGCTATCTTGTCCCAGCGCTTGTTCATGAACTCGTCGAAGCATTCTGTTATCACACGCTCCATCATCGAGCGCATCTCCGACTTGTCCCTGCGCCTTATCTGCAGCAGGAGACACTCGCGCAGGTTACGTGCGCCTATGCCGGCAGGGTCGAACGTCTGCAGCACATGCAGCACATGCTCTATCTCATGCTCGCTTGCATCTATGTTATGGTATATGGCCAGCTCGTCGCTCAGCGTGGCAATGTCCTTGCGCAGAAGTCCGTCGCCGTCGAGCGAACCGATGAGATACTCCATTATCTCGTGCTCGCGGGGCGTAAGCTCCACGTCTACCATCTGCTCCTTGAGCCTGTCGTAGAACGACACTTGGTCGCCGTAGGTTATCTCCTCATAGTCAGCATTCTGGTTGTTGCTTGCCACATACTGCGCGGCCTCAGGCATCTCGTCGTCCATTCCGATGCCCGAAAGGGCCTGGTCGAGCGCCGACTCGCGCTCCTCACGCTCGTTGACGGTGTCAAAGTCGTCGTCTTCGTCTGAACCGGAAACGCTCTCATGCATGTCGTCGGCAGGCTGAACGTCGTCTGGCCCGGCAACTTCAAGGGCGGGATTGTCGTCAATCTCGGCCGCCACGCTGTGCTCCAGTTCTGTCAACGGCATTTCAAGCAGATGCACCACGAGCATCTGCTGCTGAGTGAGGCGCTGTGTCTGAACCTGTTTCTGCGCCTGTGTCTGAATGAGATTTTGTGCCATAACGCTGCAAAATTAATATTTTTCCGTGAAGAAGAGTAATTAATACTGAATATTTTTCCTTACGGCCCCAAAAGGTTCTGCTCACCATAAGCAGTGTGCCGGCTGCGCTTACCACAGCCTGCCGCACGGCCATACGGGACAGTCTGCCAAGGCCTGCGTAACGCACTGTTATCCAGCCACTTGCAATATGCCGTCTTTTAGGTTGTAAAAGGTGGCATATCAGGAGCTAAAAGGTGGCCTTTTGCAACCTGAAAGGGCACATATTGCATCACAGCCACTAATTCTTATACGTGTCGAGCTTGTCAAGATAGTATTTCTTAAAGTCGCTCCAGCGATAATAAGGCGCGCAGTCGGTCTTTACGGGGAGCGTCGCCTCGTTCTCGTTGAGCAGCACCTTTACGAGCACGTCTTTGTCGTTGCGGCTGCGGCGATAGAACACCAGCTGTATGTTTGCGCCCATCGGGAACACCTTATAGTTGATCCATCCCTTGCTCTCAAGACTGTCGAGGCTTGATATCTGACTGTCGTATCCGTTGATGCCAAGCAGACATGTCAGCGGCAGCACCATCGTCTCGTGGCCGAAGCGCAGCGTTGCACCGGGCTCGTCGAGGGCTATGCAGCTGTCGGCCTGATGTATTATGTTGCGCAGGAGGTTGCGCTGCGAGAAGGGCTGAGTGGCTCCGTTGAGCGGACATGCGCCGTAGTTGATATACCACCACGTGTTCTCCATCTGCCAGTTGGCGTAGAGCTCGTCGTCGGTGAATATGTCGTAGAGCGTAATCTTGTGGCGGAGCTCCGAGCTCTGCAGGTTTGACGCCAGCGAGAAGAGCTTATAGTTGAGGTCGGAAGCGTCCACTTCATACCTAACATAGCTGCTGTCGCTGAACAGACTTAGCATCAGCCGCTCAGGATTTACACGGCGGCTGCAATATTCTTTCCACATAACTTCGGCGCGGCGGGGCATCTTCTGCGCATAAAGTGCAGGGTCGCTCTGATTCATGTAATACATGTCGTGCATGCTCGCGTCGTGCTTTATCGTCAGTTTTGGGTTCATCAGGAGCAGCTGCTGCATCTCGTTCTCCATCGACAGGATGCAACGTATCACCACGGTGCTCTTTGCATCTACCACGACATTGCCCTTGAACACCTCGGGAAAGCGTTCATACATGCGGCGGGCTATCTGCCTGTGCTGCTCGGCTCCAAGCTCGGTGAGCTCTCCCAGGCGGCCTGCTGCCTCGTCGCGGAGCATCGTCACGCGTCTGAGCACATCCTTTCCGAGCGGCGTAAGCTTGCCGAGGCTGTCGGCACGGGCAAGGACACGCACCGGGACATCATAGTCGTCAGGACTTATCAGATAGCGCGAGCCGTGGCGGCCGTAATGACTTATATAGAAAGGACTGTAACCTTTTGGGGCGGGCGTCAGCTTTTTCTGAGACGGACCGGGATAAGCCAGATAGTTGCTGGCCGAAAGACACACATTGTTTCTTATCTCATCACGGGCTGTCTGTGCTTCAAGCGGAGACTGAAAAAGTAAAAAAGACAGGACTAAAAGCAATAATTTATCCATAAAACAACTGTTTTTTTATTTCTTTACCGCAAAGATACTTAAAAAATGACGTTATTATTCATTATTCCAAAGAAAAATGATAATTTTGCAGCCCGAAATTATCTGAATGAAATGAAAATAGGCGTTGGCCTATAACAAACAACCTCCTGCATATTGACTATTATTTTAACGACACAGAAACGATTTTAGGATATTCTGTGCAAGGATTGTCTGTGCAATAAGATTTAGCATAATAAAATCGCTATCATGACATATCCTGAATTACGGCCGGAATGCCGGCAAGTTTTATAAGACGACATAGCATGTAATAAAAAATAATAATTAATAAAAGAAATGGGAAGAAACAAAAGACAAGACTATGACCACACAGACGAATCGGAGGTATTTAAGAAAAAGAGTCTGATGGCCGCCAAGAACCGCAAGAGAATGTCTAAGATCGTGTTTGCGGTAATGTGCCTGCTTGCAGCGTTCGTCGTTGCAGCATGTATGCTCAGCTATTTTTTCAACTTTGTCTGACCTGCAAGAGCCTTGAGGCAACGCTTCAGCTGCCGCCGGGGCCGTGTCTTGAAACAAGAAAAGCGCGGAAAGCCTTAACAGATGCTTTCCGCGCTTTTTATATCCGACTGTGAATTAATCGTCTTCTTCTACAGAGAATTCGTCCTTACCAACTCCGCAGAGAGGGCAAACCCAATCTTCTGGAAGGTCCTCAAATGCTGTTCCGGGCTGTATGCCGTTATCAGGATCGCCTACTTCGGGGTCATATACATAACCGCAAGTGTCACAAATGTACTTTTTCATAATGCTTACTTTTTAATTAATAAATTAGATATTAACTGATAGTTTATTTTCTGCCGCACATCACGAACTCAGCCCTTGCAGCTATCTGTTCGGGCGAAATGTTCTTGAGGCACGAGTAGTCGCCTCTGATGCAGGGCTTGTTTCCGAATATGCTGCATGGCCGGCAGGGCAGATCTATCTGCACCGCGTTCTCCATGCTCTGTCCCCAGCCCATGAATCCGGCAAAGGGATGCGTTGCGCCCCATACGCTGACCACCGGCGTGGCTGTAAGCGATGCCATGTGCATGTTGGCGCTGTCCATTGAAATCATGAGGTCGAGATGGCTCATCAGGACAAGTTCGAGACTTATGCCGTCGAGCTTTTCTGCCACGCTTTCACACTGTTTGTATTTTGAGCACCACTCACCGAAGTATTCTGTCTCGCGCTGTCCCTTGCCGAAGAGGAATATGCGGCAGTCGGGATGGCGCTCGGTAAGGAGCCTTATGACCTGCTCCATGAGCCGCGGAGGATACACTTTGCCCTCGTGGGCGGCAAACGGGGCTATGCCAATCCACTTCTCCGTGAACTCGCCGCTGCGCCTGATGCTCTCCGGCAGCAGGCTGATGTCGCCTCCGCCTTCGGGGAATATCGACTTGAAGTCGAGCTTTATGGGGTAGCCCAAGCGTGCAAGCACATCGGCATAGTTGCTGAACGGCGACGGCTGCTGCACGAGTTTCTTGTCCGACATGGCCACGAGCTGCCTGCGGCCGCTGCGGTGCTTGTCGATGTGAGCCACCTTATAGCGGTCTATGTTGAAGCGCATGCGCAGATAGTCGGAGCGCAGCACGCTGTGGAAGTCGGCTATGGCGGTGAAGTTCTTTGCCGTGAGTCGGCGGTAGAGAGCGTTGAGCCCTTTCACTCCGTCATACTCATCCTTGATGTCAGCCTCCATGAAGCTCACGTTGGACGGCATGCGCTCGAAGAACGGGCGCGCAAAGGGCTTGCTCAGCATGGTGATCCTCACGTCGGGATACTGCCTTGCGAGCGAATAGACCACGGGCACGGTCATGGCCACGTCTCCCATGGCCGAGAATCTCATTATGAGTATGTGCTCTGTCCTCATTTATTATTTTTGGCGTATAACACCGGGTTTGTGGCCGGGTCGTTATACATTTTCATCTGCTTGTAAACCTTCATGTACTTTCTGCCGGCCTCGATGTCGTCGAGCAGCTGGTCGATGGCTGTCCCGAGGTCAACCTGCTGCTGCATCAGCACATCCAGCTTGGCCCTGCACCTTTCGCGGTGTTCAGGGTCGGCGTCGGCGCGCTCTGTCTGCTCCTTCATGTGGTATATCTTCAGCGCGAGTATCGACAGGCGGTCGATGGCCCATGCTGGGCTCTCGGTGTTTATGCGTGCGTCGGGCATTACCTTCACGTCCTTATACTTGTCCCTGAGCCAGCTGTCTATCTGCTCCACGAGGTCTGTGCGGTCCTGGTTGCTGCGGTCTATGCGGCGCTTCAGCAGCAGAGCCTCTGCCGGGTCAATCTGCGGGTCGCGTATGATATCCTCAAGGTGCCACTGCACGGTGTCTATCCAGCACTTCATATACAGGCTGTTCTCTATCGTGCCCTCTCCGTAGGGGTTGTTCACCTTGGTGTCAACGTCGTCGGCCTGGTGATAGTCGTTTATCGCCCGGCTGAAAATCTCGTTACAAAGTTCGGTAAATGCCATTTGCTCTTGTTTTAGTTAATACTTCTGCTGACGTGCCGCAGGCATAGCCGGCATGTCCAGCCGGAGCGCTGACGGCGCTATTATATTAAATGCAAAGCTAATAAATTATTTTTAATCAGCCAACAAAACAGAATATTTTTCGTAACTTTGGACTTGTATTTGAACGCCGGCGGCTGCACAACGCTATGGCTGCGTGCACCGCGGAGCATAAATCATTGTTATTATGAAAATTGTGATTGACGACAAGATTCCCTACATACGCGACGCCATAAGCCGCATAACAGATGACGCCGTGTATCTGAAGGGGAGCGAGATAGGACCCGGCGACGCGCGCGACGCCGACGCCCTGATTGTCAGGACGCGCACCCGATGCGACGAGCAGCTGCTCAGCGGCAGCCGCGTAAGGTTCGTGGCAACGGCCACCATAGGCTTCGACCACATCGACGCAGCCTACATGGAGCGCGCCGGGATAGAATGGATGAGCTGTCCGGGATGCAACTCTGCCTCAGTGGCCCAGTATCTGCGCTCGGTGCTGATACTGCTCAAAAGAGATAAGGGCATGCGCCCCGAAAGCTCAACGATAGGCATCGTGGGCTGCGGACACGTAGGGTCGAAGGTGGCGCAAGTGGCAGCCGGCATGGGCATGCGCGTGCTCGTGTGCGACCCGCCGCGGCAGGAACGGGGCGACGCAGGCACGTTTGTTGCGATGAGCGACATAGAGGAGCAGTGTGACGTGATAACGTTCCACGTGCCGCTCGTAAAGGACGGCCCCCACCCCACGCTGCACATGGCCGACGCCGACTTCTTCGGCCGGCTGCAGTGCAGGCCTGTCATAATAAACACGAGCCGCGGAGCCGTGGTAGACAACGACGCGCTGCTAGATGCCCTTATATATAATAAGGTGAAAGATGCCGTGATAGACACCTGGGAACACGAGCCGCAGATAAACCTCAGGCTCATGGACAGGGCATGGATAGCCACGCCTCACATAGCAGGCTACAGCGCCGACGGCAAGGCTAACGCCGACAACATGGTGATAAGCGGCCTATGCCGCCACTTCGGCATCAGCGTGCCGTGCATCATCAGTCCGCCCGAACTGCCGCAGGACTTCGTTGCTGCCGACGACCCCGACGACCTGAGCCTGCAGCTCTACAATCCGCTCGACGACAGTTCGCGGCTGAAGGCATCGCCCGAAAGTTTCGAGGAGCTGCGCGGCAACTATCCGCTGCGGCGCGAGTCGGCCCCCGCAGGCAGGGCGTAATCATGCCAGCGGCACATGCACACAGCACTGCATAAACGGAAAACGGTCAGCAGACATCATCCGGCTTTATCCGTAGTGTGCATCCACGCCCCGGCCGTCTTTCCGTGCTATATCGGCATATTTCCGCCCGTTTCTTCCTGACACAGGCCTTTATGCCTGCGAAAAAGCAAGCGGAAACAAGCCCGACATAAAGCAAAAAGCAGGCTGCATCACAACGCCCGATATGCGGATAAGCGGCGCCAGCAGGCCGGCATGAAGACCGACCACCATTCGCCTTGGCATACGCCCGGCAGGGCCGTCTTGCAAAACATGGCCTTTTGCCTTCCAAAAGGGCACATTTCGTCCTCCAAAAGGGCACCTTTTAGACGCTAAAAGGTGCCCTTTTGCAACCCTCTGTAATACAGGCATTTATGCCGCATGCCGCCGACTGGGCCGTAAGCAGTCTGTATACAACATGCCCGCTGTGTGCGCACAAAATTCAACAAAACCGACAAAATCAACACAAAAACGGTGTAAAAAGACAACAAAACTTGCACACTATAACGGCATGTGTGCAACTTTGGGCTCTTTTTTTGCAAAAATATTTGCACACTTAAATAAAAATTCGTTCCTTTGCACCGATTTTTGGAATTGGAATTTATTTATAAACATTTTTAAAACATTACAATCATGTCAGAAATTGAATCAAAAGTAAAAGCTATTATCGTTGACAAACTTGGTGTTGATGAAACAGAAGTAAAGCCTGAAGCAAGCTTCACAAACGACCTTGGTGCAGATTCTCTTGACACTGTAGAGCTCATCATGGAATTCGAGAAAGAATTCAACATCTCTATTCCTGACGACAAAGCAGAAACAATTGCCACTGTAGGTGACGCTATCAGCTACATCGAGGCTAACACCAAATAATAATTTCCGATAATTATTTAAATGGAATTAAAAAGAGTAGTAGTAACAGGACTGGGCGCTGTAACCCCGGTAGGTCTTTCAGCCGAGGAAACTTGGAACAACCTGCTGGCCGGAGTCAGTGGTGCAGCTCCTATTACGCTGTTTGACAGCTCCATGTACAAGACCCAGTTTGCATGCGAGGTGAAAGGCCTCAACATCAACGACTGGATCGACCGCAAGGAAGCGCGCAAGCTCGACCGCTACACACAGCTGGCCATGGTCAGCGCAATGCAGGCCGTTAAAGACAGCGCCATGGACCTGGAGACAGTAAACAAAAACCGCATCGGAGTAATCTTCGGCGTAGGCATCGGCGGTATCAAGACCTTCGAGGACGAAGTGTCTTACAACGCCCTGCACAAGGAGAACGGACCTAAGTTCAACCCATTCTTCATCCCCAAGATGATCAGCGACATCGCTGCCGGCCAGATATCAATCCACTACGGATTCCACGGCCCCAACTATGCCACTACATCTGCCTGCGCATCTTCAACCAACGCCATCGCCGACGCCTTCAACCTTATCCGTCTGGGCAAGGCTGACGTCATCGTGAGCGGAGGTGCCGAAGCAGCTATCTGCGGATGCGGAGTTGGCGGTTTCAACGCCATGCACGCCCTTTCTACACGCAACGACGACCCGCAGAGGGCATCACGTCCGTTCAGCGCAAGCCGCGACGGATTCGTAATGGCCGAAGGCGCAGGATGCCTCATCCTTGAGGAACTTGAGCACGCAAAGGCTCGCGGAGCTAAGATTTATGCAGAAATGGTGGGCGAAGGCGAAAGCGCAGACGCATACCACATAACAGCATCTCACCCCGAAGGACTCGGAGCAAAGCTCGTTATGCAGGCAGCGCTCGACGACGCCGGCATGAAACCGGAGGACATAGACTATATCAACGTTCACGGAACATCTACACACGTGGGCGACATTTCAGAGGCTAAGGCCATTAAGGAGGTATTCGGCGATGCAGCTTACAAGCTCAACATCAGCTCTACCAAGTCAATGACCGGACACCTGCTCGGAGCAGCAGGAGCCGTTGAGGCAATGGTAAGCGTTCTGTCTGTTCAGAACGACATCATACCGCCTACAATCAACCACGAAGAAGACGACAAGGACGAAGAAATAGACTATAATCTCAATTTCACATTCAACAAGGCACAGAAGCGCACCGTGCGCGCCGCTATGAGCAACACTTTCGGCTTTGGCGGACACAATGCCTGTGTTATCTTCAAGAAATATGATGATTAACAACTTTATTGATAAAATGAAGCTCCCTTTCCGCAAGGAAAAGGAGCTTTATTCTTCTTTATTCAACGTCATCGGCTTTTATCCCCACGACATCAGTCTCTACAAGCAGGCACTGCTCCACAAGAGCATAGCCAAGCGCAACGAGAAGGGACGCCCCGTCAACAACGAGCGGCTTGAGTTCCTGGGCGACGCCATTCTCGACGCCATTGTGGGCGACATCGTGTTCAGACACTTCGAAGGCAAGCGCGAAGGATTCCTTACCAACACCCGAAGCAAGATTGTGCAGCGAGAAACTCTCAACAAACTGGCACAGGAGATTGGCATCAGCCAGCTCATAATGTCAAACGGACATTCCTCGTCACACAACAGCTACATGGACGGAAACGCCTTCGAGGCACTCGTGGGAGCCATCTATCTCGACCGCGGATACGAAGCATGCATGCGCTTCATGAAGAAACGCATACTCTCACAGCTTATCAATCTCGACAAGGTGGCCTACAAGGAGGTCAACTTCAAAAGCAAGCTCATTGAATGGTGCCAGAAGAACCGCGTAAAGCTCGACTTCAAGCTCATAGAGCAGAAACGCGACGAGAACAACAACCCGATATTCGTTTATCAGGCCATCGTTGAAGGACTCGAGGGCGGTTCGGGCAAGGGATACTCCAAGAAGGAGAGCCAGCAGCTGGCAAGCAAGCAGACCCTGCAGAGCCTGAGGCGCAAGCCGCAGTTCATCGACGCCGTGTTTGCAGCCAAGGCCGACCGCACAAAGATGGAGGAAGAACCCGTAGTGGTGGTTCCGGACATCGAGCAGAAGGAAGACTTCATCATCACCGCCGGCGACAGCAAGCAGCCCGAAAAGGCAAAAAGCAGCGAGCCCGTGAGCGACGTAAAACCTGAACCTGAAGAGAAAAAGCAGGCCGGAAGCAGCGCTGACAGCGAGTTTGACCTGTCGGACATCACTGCCACTCCACGCCAGATGTCTAAAGAAGATATAATAGCGGCAGCCGAAGCAGCCGCGTTTTCAGAACAAAGATAAAAGCACCGGCACAGCTCCCGCGCAGGGACACGTGCCGATGCTTTTATCTTGTTTTATTGTTTACCACACCACATGCAGCCTCACCGAGGCATCATCCGTTGATTTTCAGGATGCCGCAAAGCTGCGAAAAATCATCAATCACAAACTCGGCGCCACACTCCTCGAGCTCTTCGCGGCTGCCGTTGCCGTAAGTAACGCCCACACCGCACACGCCGGCGCCATGAGCCATGCCTATGTCGAAGGCCGTATCGCCCACCACGACACACTCGTCGGGCCTCAGTCCGTGGTCCTCCATCGTGCGGACCACCATGTCTGGTGCAGGCTTGGCGTTGGGCACATCGCCCGCACCGAGCACGTAGGATATGTATCCGCCAAGCTCCATGTCGGCCACAAAGCCCAGCAGCGACGCCCTCGAGCGGCTGCTCGCCAGCGTTATCATCCTGCCGCTGCGGTGTATTGCGTCGAGCGTCTCGCGCACGTTGGGGAACAGGCTCACCACTCCCGGGCGGTTGTTCTCCTTGAATATCTCTCTGTACACCTCGGCACAGCGGTCGCCCATGGCGTCGTCCATGTCGATAATCCTCGTGAATGTCTCCTTCAGCGGCAGCCCAATCATCGACGCACACTCTTCTTCACTTCTCTCCGGCAGCCCCAGGCGCCTTATAGTCTGCTGCATTGTGCGCACTATAAGACCGCGCGAATTGCCCACTGTTCCGTCAAAATCAAGTATCACTGCCTTAATGTTATCACTCAAAAACTTTCTGTCGTTCATAAAAACAAAATAAATATATCGTTATAAACATACTGATCTACACTCTCACACGCCACGGCGGCTCTTCGCCTCATGTCAAGCCGCACTGCAAAAGGCCGTCTTTTACACCGCAAAAGGGCACATATCGCAGCATGAAAGCATAGCTTTTACAATGCAAAAGCATACATATTGCAACGCAAAAGCATAGCTTTTACAACACGAAAGCATACATATCGCAACGCAAGGACATACCCTTTACAACATGAAAGCATACATACCGCTATGCGGAAGGATGCTTACAGGACTGTAAAACGGCTGACTCTGCCATCCGACAGGATGCATGCCACAGCCCTAACGGATGCGGCGCAGGTCGGCAGTGTCCACCGGCACAACCGCGGCAACAGTCTTAAGCCTTGCGTATGCCTCCGACATGAACATCAGTCCGCCGTAAGGATTGCCTGTGCCCCACGAGTTTTTGCATATAAAATAGCGGTCTCCCTTCCTGTCGCGGGCTATCCCTATCAGCTCCATGCAGTGGTCGTCGGTGGTGCGGAAGGTCTCGAACGACCGCTGACGCTCATCCTGCGACGCCATGCTACGGTTGTCACGGAGACGTGCCACGCCACGTTCAAACGAGAATCCCGGTTCGGTTATGTCGCCCTCCCAGCACACGCTGTGGCCGCGGCGCAGCGCACTCTCAATGCGGCTCATCATCGTGTCTATGGGCACATTGTAGAATTTGTCGCCGTAACGGTTGTCGGGCACGTCGAGCACCACGTCCTCATAAAACGGCATATGCGTAAAGCTGGTCAGCGCCTGATACTCATCGTCACGGCACACGCTGCGCGCAAACTGCTGCGGAGTGTACTCAGCCCCGAGCATCCACACGTGCAGCGGCACGGGATTAATCACATCATCGAGCATGCTGTCCGTGCTCCTCATCAGCGCGTCGAGCCCCGTGCGCCTCCCTACGGCGTTGCGGCAGAGCGAGTCGAGCTTGCGGCAGAGCACGTTGAAGTTGCATTCAGAGCGGTAAGAGTCGTATGGCATCAGGCCCGAGTCAAGTATCATGTGTATCAGCCTGGGCGACACGCCTCGCGTGGTGAAGCCCGACCGGCCTTGCGTAAGATAGCATCTCTCAGCCTGCCGGCGCATAAGGTTGCGCGCAACATAGGCAGCCGACAGATTGACCGAGTCGCCCTTCATCAGGCACTCGCTCTCTATGGTGGCCAGCATGGCATATACCCAGCAGAGCGAACTGTTCCCCTGGTCTTTCACGGGCGTGATCTTGTTCATCACCTCCACCCTGAACGCCTCCTTGTCCTCACTCTTCCTGCCGCACGAAAGCAGCATGAACAGTACTGCCGACAGCAATATAATCTTGTTCATAAGCGCAAAGTTACTTAAAAACAACTATGCACGCAACCCTGCAACCATATTTTTTAACCTGCATCAGCCATGACAATCCTATATCATCTACAGCCGCAAGCCATAAGACAGGCAACGGCATGCACATGATGACAACAGCAAAAACAGCGGAAAACAATCCCAAACAGCCATAATATCGGACCAAACAAGGCTACAATATACGATTATCCACCCTTTCAGTATTATTTTGAACCACCATGAAGGGCATTATATCTACCTTTGAGCACTAAAAAAATATAATCAAATCAAAAATCTATCATGAAGCTAAAAGCATTATTATTATTTCTGTTTGTGCCGCTGATATGCAGCGCCACAGACATCAATGTAGACCCTTCTACGTTCAAGGCAACGTATGAAGGAGCAAAAGACGGTGACGTTCTGCTCATGGAAGAGGGAACATACACCGGAGACATCAATCTTCCAGACGGCAAGACTGTCACCCTGAAGGCTGCAGAAGGAGCCGAAGTGGTGTTCGGAGTAAAGTTCCGCGGAAGCGATGCGTCTGTAACCGGAGGAGGAATTATTATGGAGGGGCTCGTCATCAAACCCAACGACAGCTACTTCATGGACCTCACCTATGGTGACATAAAGACCATCACACTGCGCAACTGCGACCTGTCGGCCATCAACAGATGCTTCCTGCGCACCAACAACGAGGGGCATGTGATAGACAAGATTGAGATGGACAGATGTATAATACACGACTGCGGCGACGGAGGATACAACTTTATCTACCCGAAACACGGCGTAAGAGAGGTGAGCGTAACCAACTCAACATTATATAACTATAAAGGCGGAGAGAGCTTCTTCTCGCCCAACTCAATGAATGTAGACATCGACATGCTGTTCACATTCAGCAACAACACAGTCTACAAATGGTCGAAAGCATCAAAATATGCCATCTGCAACACTGGAAACAAAGTGGGACTGTTCTCTGAATACACATTCAGAAACAACATTATATACAAAGCCGGCGTTGACGGACAGACGCCAAACATACTAAACACCACGGGCGGATATCTGCTGGCAGAGAAAAACCTGATAGCCGACTACGGAACATACAACCAGGCAAGCGCGGCCGACACAGAGATTTCGGACTATACGCTGGCCGACTTCGGACTGACGAACATACCTTTCCCTGACCCTGAAAACGGCGATTTCAGCATAACCTCAGAGTCGCCCATGGCTACGGCAGCTACAGACGGAGGCCCGATAGGCGACCCGAGATGGCTGAAGAACCTCACAAATGCCGTACACATGAACGTTACCAACAGCCCGGAAAACGCCGGAACGGTAACTCCGGCAAAGGCTGACTATGAGGCCGGAAGCGAAGTTACGATAACGGCAACGCCCAACTACGGATTCAGATTCAAGCAGTGGCAGGACAAAGACGGACAGATACTGTCGACAGAGAACCCATACACGTTCAACATTGAGAAGGACATGGACATCACTGCCGTGTATTCTTCGGTTGAGACATACACCCTCAACATAAACAAAAGCGGCGACGGAGCCAAATGGGGCAACGTGTCGCTCACGCCGGAACCCGTTGACGGTAAGTATGAAAGCGGAACAAGCGTTACGATGAAGGTGGTGCCAAACTCTGTAACGTCTTTCCTCTACTGGAACGACGGCAGCAGCGACGCACAGAAGACTGTGGTGATGAACGGCGACAAGACGTTTACGGCTACGTTCGACGTGGTTCCGTTCATCGTAGGATGGGACTTCAGCGTAAGCGAGCCGCGCGGAAACCGCCCCGGAGACTACAGCTTCACGACAGACAACACAGGCAACCTTCAGCTGTATGAAGGCGACGGAAAGACAACTAACTGGGGCGCAAGCACACGCACCTTCGGCGGCATTGAGCGCAACTGCATACGCCGCTACACCGAAAGGGCCGACATGGACAACCCACGCTACCTTGTGGCTAAGTTTGTAGTGGACGGATATAAGAACATCAAGGTGCACTCACTGGCGGCTCTCGACAACGCCTGCGTGCACAAGATACAGAAGATGCAATACTCTACCGACGGCGTAAACTACACCGACCTCAGCTCTATCGACATGGGAAGCGGCACCGAGAGCAGCCAGTGGATGGTGCTTGAGGGCACACTGCCCGAAGGTCTCAGCGGACAGGTGTATGTGCGCTGGATAGGCGACACCGAAAGCGGACTGGCCGGCGAGCCGTCGGACAGCGACACAGAGGGATTCTATCTTGCCGACATAGTTGTATATGCCGACAACGAACAGAAGGACGACCATGAGGCGCCGAAGCTTGTTGCCACATCGCCCGAGGCCGGCTCTGACGTTGCCTCAGCATCAGGCAACGTGGTGCTCCACTTCAACGAGAAGGTGAAATCAGGCTCAGGCGACGTAACGATAAACGGAAAGGCCATGACACCTGTATTCGGAAGCAAGACAGCCACTTATGCCTATGCCGACATGGGATACGGCACCGAGTGTGAGGTGGTTGTACCCAAGGGCGCACTGACCGACCTCAACGGCAACGCCTTTGAAGGCACGACATTCAAGTTTACCACAATGCAGCGCCCGCAACCCGAGAAGAAAGTGTTCGACGCCGTGGTGGCTGCCGACGGCTCGGGCGACTTCACTTCGGTTCAGGAGGCCATCGACGCCGCTCCTGACAACAGCAGCGTGCCTTACCTCATATTTGTTGAGAACGGAGAGTATGACGAACTCGTGCTGATACCTGAGAGCAAGCCTTTCATACATCTTATAGGACAGGACAAGGAGAAGACCGTGATAAAGCATACCATCAACAACGGAGGAAGCTCTGACGTAGGATACGAATGGTCTACGAACAATCCGCAGTCAGACAACTACGGCTACAGCAGCGTGGTTGAGGTGAATGCAAGCGACTTCTACACTGAGAACATAACCTTCTATAACAGCTGGGGCGTTGACAACCAGTCGGGACCGATGGGTCTGGCCATGTATTCGCGCAACGACCGCATGACGTTCTACAACTGCAAGTTCCGCTCTTATCAGGACACATGGCAGACTTCTTCAAGAAACATGGCAGACCGCCACTACGTGAAAGACTGCTGGATTGAGGGTGCGGTAGACTACTTCTACGGCGGAGGCGACGTCCTGCTCGAAGGCTGCACGCTATACAACGTCAGAAGCGGATCTGTGATCGTGGCACCATGCCATAAGGAAGGAACAAAGTTCGGATACGTGTTCAGCAACTGCACCATAGACGGCAACGAGCTTGCCAACGACAACAAGACGGCGCTGGGACGCCCGTGGCACAACGCTCCAAAGACCGTATGGCTCAACACTACGATGAAGATAGGCATAAAGCCTGAGGGCTGGAACAACATGGGAGCCATTCCGGCTCTGTTTGCCGAATACAACAGCATAGATGCCGACGGCAATCCTGTTGACCTGAGCAACAGACGCACCGAATATGAATATACTGACGGCGACACCGGACAGAAGGTTACGGGCACATGCAAGGCTACACTTACCGACGAGGAGGCTGCCGCATACACATACGAGGCCATAACAAGAGGCACTGACGGATGGAACCCGCGCAAGCTGATGGAGGCCGTGAGCGCTCCTGCCAACATGAGATACGACGCGGCAAGCAGCACGCTGAGCTGGGACGAGTCGGCATATGCTATATGCTACGTGGTAACTGACGCCGACGACAAGGTGGTAAGCATATCTACAGACACAAGCTTCAAGCCTGCCGAAGGCACCTGCGGCAAATTCACCGTAAAGGCTGTCAACGAATACGGAAGCCTGAGCGAAGGCACTACATACGAGACCACTACAGGCATCAACGGAACCGGAAGCGAGACAACCGTTAAGGAAGACATATACAACACATCGGGAATGAAGCTCGGATCGGCCGTAAAGGGCATCAACATCATACGCCGACAGATGGGCGACGGCACCGTGAAGGTGATAAAGATAATGAAATAACGCACTGAGCGCCGTAATAAATGCGCCTATACTAAAACGGCCGGGGCATATCATCAATGAGATATGCTCCGGCTGTTTTTATTATCTTGACTTATGCATAACAAGGCTCTGACGTATCGTAGCCTGATATTCCGGCAAGAACGGCACGCCTGCACGACGCATGATGCAGGGCCGCTCGGACGCAGCGGCTAACCAGCTGATTATCAACATGATAAGAACGACTTTACAAAAGGTGGCCTTTTAGCCGCCAAAAGGATACCTTTTACGATGCAAAAGGGCACATATTGCACGCTGAAAGGCCACCTTTTATCTCATCGGGAGAATTATGCTTTCAGCCGCAAGCATCAATCTGCCTGTAAGATTAAGACAGATGCGGCACTATGCCCTATCAGATTTTATAAGACTGGGGCACGCAACACGCCTTTCAGCCAGACGCTACGACTCTGCCGTCTCGCCCCTCTTCATATATTCGGTAGGGCTGCAGCCCATTGTCTTCTTGAAGCAGCGGCTGAAGTATTTCGGGTCGGAAAATCCGCACTTGTAGGCCACCTCCGATATGCTCACGCCCGGATCTTTCATTAAAGCAAGAGCCTTCTTAATGCGTATCTCCTGTATAAAATTGTTGGGCGACGAACCAAAAACCTTCTTCACCCTTACATAGAGCACAGTGCGGCTCATGCCCATGGCCTTGCAGAAGTCGTCTATCGACAGGTCAGAGTTGGCTATATTGTCATTGATAAATCCCATGGCCTTGTTTCTGAACAGGCTGTCAGTGGTTTCGGCGGCTGCATCCTCACCTTCAGCCACGTCCATGTCGCGCCTTTCTGTCAGAAGCTCATGCACCTTGTTCTTAAGATATTCAATCTTCTCATTAGTAACCGTGGTTATCTCGTTCACCTCCTTGCGCAGCCGGCTGATATATCTTGCCACCTTATATATAACTATCAGGGCTGCAAGCAGCGCCCCGCCAAACAGCATCCATGCCAGGGGCGTCTCCGTAAGTTCCGGGGTACGGTGTATCGTCACGGTACGTTCATTGTCAGTCCAGATGCCGTCGCCGTTGGTTGAGCGCACCCTGAAGGTGTGCGTTCCCGGCGGAATGCCCGCATAGCTTACCGAATGCGACTTGGTGTATATCCACTCGCCGTCCACTCCGTCCATGCGGTAGGCATACCATATATCCTCGTTCTTATTATAGTCGAGCGCCGAAAACTCTATCGTAAAGTTCTTCTTGTCGGCCGGAAGCTCAACATAGTCGTCGCATCCGAACACAATACGCGGCACAAAATTGCTCTTGCCGACGTCAGACGGGCTGAAGCCGAACACGCCCTGAGTGGTTCCGAAGAGCATGTAGCCGTTGTCAAGACACAGCGGCATGGTCTCCATGAAGGCAAAAACCCTCTCTGAAGAAGCCTCTCATATAGTTAATCATAATATCGCGGTTAGTGTCAAACAGCGTCAGACCGGCCTCTGACACTATCCACAGCTTGTCGCCACGCCATGCTGCCAACGACACATTGACATCCGAGGCAAGACCCTGAGCCGTGGTATAAGCCTTGAAGCGTATGTTGTTGCTCAGCAGGTTGCGCGACAGAATCTTGTTGGTTCCGCCGCCATAAGTAGCCACATAAATTCTGCCCCTGCTGTCGCGTGCCAGAGCCATCACCTCATTGTTGCTCAGGCTCGACGGGTCATGAGGGTTTCTCACGTTTCGCCAGAACTTCAGCCGGCGCAGCGGCTTGCCGTCAATCATGCACGTATACAGCCCGCTGCCGGTTCCGGCAAGCATCACTCCGCTACGTGTCATCATCAGACACCTCACCTTGAGCGCCCCGCGCGGATAGCCTGAAAGCACATTGTCCTTATTGATAAAGCGCGGCATGTCGGCCTCCGGCCTCTCCACCACATTCAGTCCGCCGCCATAAGTGCCTATCCACAGGCGTCCGTATCTGTCCTCAGCCATGGCATACACAGAATTGCAGTTAATGCCAAAAGGCTTTCTGCTGCCGCTGACATAGCGGTCGAGCACCCATCCCTGCCCTTTTCTGCGCAGCCTGAACAGCCCGCCGGGCTTGGTGCCGAGCCATATCTGTCCGTGGCGGTCTTCATAAATACAATACACGTTATGGCCGAATACAGCCGCAGCAGGCGTAATCCTGCCGTCGGCAGACAGATATCTGACATTGCCCAGGTTGCGGTCGACAATCCTCACAAAGCCGTTCTTGTCGGCAATCCACACCCGTCCGGCCCTGTCCTGATGCAAGGCTCTGACCACTTCTTCGCCAAAATTGCTGAACTTCGTGTTCTTCAGAGGCTCCTTCACAAACGTAACCCTGTCTATGCCGCGGTTGGTGCGCACCCAATAGCCTCCTTGCCTGTCCTCGCACATCACCCTTGTCTCCAGGCCTTCATACTCTTTCAGAGAAGATATGCGCCTCATCACATTCTCGTCGGCCACATAATATGAGCCTCCGGGCAGGTTCTTGCCCCTGTAAACCTCAAACTTGCCCGTCTTGCGGTTGAATACATAATACTTGCATCCCGCCAGGTTGAGGGTCCGGTGTCCCGACATGCAGAGTATATTATTGTCTGGCAACTCCCAAATCTGGTCAATACGGTTCGACTCAAGAGGACAGCCGTCGCCTGGCTGAGCCTTGTAATTGACAAAGCTGTAACCGTCGTAACGGCTCAGTCCGTCGCGCGAGCTCAGCCATATATACCCCTCCCGGTCCTGAATAATACACGTAACAATGTTGTGGTCGAGCCCGTCGTCATTGTCAAAATGTACAATACGCACGTCGGAAGCCGCACACAATAACGTCATAAACAAAAACAAAAGATTGCCAGACTTGCTTTTCTCATAATATCATTATTCTACTGCAAAAGTAAGAAAAAAACATAAAATCCCCGTTTACGTCGTGACAAAAAGACTATTTTGAACCTTTTTAAAATATTTGTCCACCATAAGCATTGCCACAAACAATACCTTTGCATCGAACAAACAATCTATTTTAAAATCTATCAATAATGAAAAAACTATTAACAATCATCACAACGCTGGCAATGGCGCTCGGCTCTTATGCCGGAGAACCGCTGGAGCTATGGTACGACAAGCCTGCCGGCAACTGGAACGAAGCCCTGCCGCTCGGCAACGGACGCATAGCGGCAATGGTATACGGCAATCCCGTATGCGAGGAATATCAGCTCAACGAGGAGACTATATCAAAAGGCTCGCCCTACAAAAACTACAACGCTGAGACACCTAAGTATCTTGATAACCTGCGACAGCTGGTCTTCAGCGGCAAGAGCGACGAGGCACAGGCACTGGCCGAGACACAAATTCTGGCCGACAGAGACTACGGATTCGGTGCATCATACCAGCCGGCAGGAAGTCTGCGCATCGAATACGACGGCCATAAAGACTACTCTTCGCTGCGCAGACAGCTCAGCATAGACAACGCCGTGTCTACAGTAACCTACAGAGTGGGCGACGTAACTTACACGGAAGAGGCCTTCACGTCGTTCACCGACCAGATGCTCATCATCAGAGTCACGGCATCAAAGAAGGGCGCAATAAACCTGAAAGCAAGCCTGTTTTATCCTGACGGTGTGAAAGTTGACCGCTCTGTAAGCGGAAACACACTCGCACTGAGCGGAACCACGGCAAAAGCCGCAAACAACGTGCCCGGAAAACTGAACTTCATAGTCAACGCAAAAATTGACAACGAAGGCGGTGCAATGACACAGAACGACACCGCGCTGATTGTGAAAGACGCCGACGCCGTGACCTTCCACATAGCCATGGCAACCAACTTTGTGAACTATAAGGATATCTCGGCCGACCCTCAGAAGCGTATTGACGAATATATGAAGAATGCCGGACGCGACTATGAGACGGCAAAAGCCGAACATATAGAATACTATAAGGAACAGTTTGACAGAGTAAGCCTTGACCTCGGAGAGAACAGCAACCCGTCGAAGACTACAGACAAACGCATTGAAGACTTTGCTGAAGGCAACGACACACAGCTCGTAGAACTGTATTTCCAGTTCGGAAGATACCTGCTTATATGTTCATCACAGCCTGGATGCCAGCCCGCCAACCTGCAAGGCAAATGGAACGGCAGCACAAACCCTGCATGGAAATGCCGTTATACGGTGAACATTAACACAGAGATGAACTACTGGCCGGCCGAATCGACAAACCTGCCGGAACTTCACGAGCCGCTGATAAAGATGATAAAGGAGCTCAGCGAGATAGGAGCCGAAACGGCAAAGAACATGTACGGATGCAACGGATGGATGCTTCATCACAACACAGACCTGTGGAGAATGACTGGAGCCGTGGACAAAGCCTACAGCGGAGTGTGGCCAACGGCCAACGCATGGTTCTGCCAGCACTTATGGAACAGATATCTTTACAGCGGAGACACCGACTATCTGAAAGAGGTTTATCCGCTAATGAAAGGAGCGTCAGAGTTCTTCCTCGACTTCATGGTAGAGGATCCCCGCGACAAATTCATGGTTGTCTGCCCGTCGGTTTCACCCGAAAACTCACCAAAAGCATATAAAGGACAGAACATCTTTGCAGGTATAACCATGGACAACGAGCTCGTAAGCGACCTGCTGACCAACACCGCAAGGGCTGCCGAGACGCTTGCCACTGACGAAGACTTCGCAAAATCGCTGCTGAGCCTGCGTGACAAGATGCTGCCACTGCGCATAGGACAATACGGACAGCTGCAGGAATGGCGCGACGACTGGGACAACCCTGACGACCATCACCGCCACGTGTCACACCTGTGGGCACTGTATCCCGGCACGGCAATATCTCCATACCGCACACCGGCTGCGTTCAGAGCATCAAAGGTGTCGCTGATGTACCGCGGAGACGAGTCGACAGGATGGAGCATGGGATGGAAAGTTTGTCTTTGGGCAAGATGTCTTGACGGCAAGCATGCTTACAAGCTGATTAAAGACCAGCTGTCGCTTGTGCCGGCAGACAGGACCGAAGGACAGGACGGAGGCACTTATCCAAACATGTTCGATGCACATCCGCCATTCCAGATTGACGGCAACTTCGGCTGTACGGCGGGCATTGCAGAGATGCTTATGCAAAGCCACGACGGCTTTATAAACCTAATGCCGGCTGTTCCTGACGAATGGGCCGACGGCGAAATTAAGGGTCTGAGAGCCATAGGCGGCTTCGTGCTTGAGGACATGGTGTGGAAAGACGGCAAGCTGATGAGTGCCCGTCTGCGCTCAACGCTCGGCGGAAACCTCAGACTAAGGGTGCCCGTAAAGATCAAGTCGGACACACATGAGGTGAAAGAGGCTGAAGGCGAAAACCCCAATCCGCTGTTCTACACCTACTCTATGCCTGTAAAGAAGATATCAGGAGACGAATATGTTGACGTTGACAACTCGAGCGTGAACAACAGGCTGCCCGAGACTTGGCTCTATGACATAGAGACCAAGGCTGGAGACGTGGTCTACATAACAAACGAAAGCTCGGCTTCGGGCATTGACCAGACGTTGACCGACAATGGCAGCAACGGCAGCATATACGACATTTCGGGCAGAAAGGTTGACAGTCCGGAGCGTGGAATATTCATAAAAAACGGCAAGGCTTTTATTAAAAAGATAGCGGAGCTATAAATCACAGCAAGACATCCGCACTTGCTTCATCATTAATTCTGTTAAATTAAGCAAGAGAGGCTGTCAGGGATTACACCCGCGACAGCCTCTTCTGTTTATTTGTTACGCCAGCACGGCAGCCATGTGCCGCAGCCTGATAACAAGACGTATGCCTACATGATATCGTCCTTGAACGTTATCTGCGGGCTGTTCATCATGTAGCAGTCGTCGCTGCTGCCCTCAATACGCCTAATCTGAGTGACCGTCCACGACTTTCTGCCCTTGTTCCATACCAGCAGTGCAGAGTATTTGTTTTCGGTTCTGCCGCACTGATACTTTATCCTTACGCTGCCGTTTTCCTGTATCTGTGCGTCATAGATGAAGTCGTTGTCGATGTAGCTGCCCATGTTGTACGACAAGGTTATGCAGCCGTAGCCCAGCTTCACGTTGCCGTAGCCGTCGTCGTATGACTGCTTGAAGTAGAAGTTCAGGGGCACGGGCCTCACCTCGTTGCCCGTAGAGAACATGCCGTAATAGCGTGTGTCTATGGGATTCAGCTTATAGATGGCGGTGTTGGTCATCAGTTTGTATGACTGCGAACGCACCTCAACGCTTCCGCAGAGATGGTAAGTGGAGGCACGACCTGTGGGGCCGAGATGTATTTCAGAGTAGTGAATCTGCCTGACATCGGTGTCGAGCGGTATGCTGTAAAGGCCGACGCAGGTGTCAGAGTGCTTCACCACGGCTACGATTCCCTCGCTGATGTATCCCGGTCCTTCCATGGTTATAAATCCGTGATACGTGGCATTGGAATATCTGTATGACTTAATAATCGAGTTGAGCTTTATCATCAGTCCGCCATCGCCTATCCATCTGCCTGTCAGCGTGCCGCTGCTTGCCCTCGGCAGCATTATGTTTCCGTCGGCGTCGGTAGCGGGCTTGTAGGCCGGCGTGCCGTCGGTGGGCAGTGTGGTCTGCCCTTTGTCCACGGCTGATGCCGATGTCTCTCCGCCCTTCGGGCCGTTGGCGGTCTGTCCTGTAGCGGGCTTGTCTGCGGCAGGCGTGCCGCCTCCTTGCTGCGGCTTGTCGCTTCCGGCTGCCAGATATGTCCTGGCTGCGGTCTGCCCGGGCTGCCTTACGAACACCAGCTTGTCGGGACCTATGCTCTTGTCGAAGGTGCCAAGGCCTGTGAACCACAGCGTGCCGTCGGCTGCAATGGTCATCGTGCAGGTGCCGGTCTTGCCCATGTCGCTTGCCCACTTAAGCCTGTAGCCGCCCTGCACGGGCTCGGGGTCGGTCAGCATCAGGGTTTCGGTGTTGCTGATAAGTATCTTGCTGCGATACTTGATGAAGCCCGTGGCTTTCTTTCCGGCAAAATAGCGTGAGGGCTTCTTCATGAAGTCTGAAGGCAAAAGACTGAAGTTGTGGGTGGCGCCCTTGACGAATGTCTGCGAAAAATCGGGCACGGCGGGCTCCTTTATGTTTATCTCCATGTAGCCTTGGCGGGTTAGCCCGTCCACCTTGTCGGCTGCCTCATACACTCCGCAGGGCTCCTGCACCTGCGCTCCTGCCGCAAGCACACACGCCACCTGCAGCATAACGTTGATCAACGTTGTCCTGATTGTCATTCTCATTTCTTCAATTAGTATTTATATCTGAATATTAGCGATTGCTCCGTATGCATCGTTTTCAGCCGAAATATGCCTTCAGCTGCGCTGCCAGCGACGACAGTTCTTCGGGGTTGCCGTTGCCGTAGCGCTGCCACACGCGGCGGCACTCATCGGTGAGCGGCGACGGCTGGGCCTTGCTGCGGTTGAGATAAGGGTCGAAGGTCTGAAACGTCTCCATCACCTCCACCACCACGTCGGCCTTTATGCCCATGAGCTTCGACAGCTCGGCTATCTCGGGCGTGTTGCGCACCATCGTGGCGGGCGTCAGGCGGAAGTACTGGTCGAGTATTATTATAAGCATCATCGGCATGAGCTGGCCGCATGAGGGCATGGGCCTGAAGTCGCGCTCGAACGACTCGTGCATGGCCACTCCGTCGTAGAACAGGGCTGCGTTGCTGAATCCTGCCATGCTCCTCAGCACTTTCACGTCGCGCGACAGGCGCCTGGGGTTATCGCCGTATGTGGCCCAGAGTCGCCCGAGCCGGGGCGTGGCGGCACGGCGCAGACTGAACATCTGCTCGTAAAGATAGTGTGGAGGTATGTGCAGCTCGAGGCTCAGCTCTACCATTCCGCGCGAGTAGAGGGGCTTTATGCCTGCCGGCTTGCGCTGATAGAGCTGCATGAGCAGCAGCCAGTATTCATCAGACCATAGTGGATGACTCATAAGTTATGCTTGTTATGTGTGTAAGGTATGTTTCTGCAAATATATGATTTTTTTCTGAAAACCGGCAATGTCGGGCCGTTTATTTTGCGCCGCAGCAGGGCAAGAGCTGTGCCGTGGCGTGGGCATGGCATGGTTTTTGAGGCAGTTTCTGATGCCGTGCAGCCGCTGCTTACGGTGCCTGTGCAGCCAAGGCGGAAGGCGACTTGTAACATACTGGCTGACAGGGCGTTATATCCAGCCATGCAAAAGGTGGCCTTTCGGGCTGCAAAAGGGCATGTTTCAGGCGGCGAAAGGTGGCCTTTTGCAAGGCGAAAGGGCATCTTTCATAAAACGGCCGGCGGCAGCACGCACGCCACACGGCCTGCAAGGCCCCGGCGTAAAGATGTGCGCGCGTGTTAAGAATATTAAAAATCTTATCGTATTACAAAAGTTTAGACTAACTTTGCAGCTTAAAAATACCTCTTAGAAGATGAGCATTACTAGCATAATTGGCAAGTTGTTTCTGCCGCGGCAGAAGGAGCTTGAGCGGCACATCAACGAGGCCGGGGCACTTCAGAACGAGGTGCTGGCATATCTGACGGGCCGTGCCAAGGACACCGAATACGGCAGAAAGCACATATTCGGCAATATGAAGTCATACGAGGACTTTGCGGCTAACGTGCCGCTGAACACTTATGAGGAACTGAAGAATGACATCGACCGCATGCGCCACGGCGAGAGCGACGTGCTCTGGCCCGGAACGGTAAAGTGGTATGCCAAGTCGTCGGGAACGACCAACGACAAGAGCAAGTTCATACCCGTAAGTCACGACGGTCTGCAGAACCTTCACTATCAGGGCGGCAAGGACGCCGTGGCCCTTTATCTGCGCAACAACCCCAAGAGCCGGCTGTTCGACGGCAAGAGCCTCATACTGGGCGGAAGCCACTCGCCCAACTATAATCTGCGCAACAGCCTTGTGGGCGACCTCAGCGCCATACTGATAGAGAACATCAGTCCGCTGGCAAACCTGGTCAGAGTGCCGTGCAAGCAGACGGCGCTGCTGTCTGACTTTGAGGTGAAGCGCGACCGCATAGCCCGCGAGACGATGAACAAGAACGTGACCAACCTGAGCGGCGTGCCCTCGTGGATGCTCTCCGTGCTGACACGCGTGATGGAGCTTACGGGCAAGACTCACCTCGAGGAGGTGTGGCCCAACCTTGAAGTGTTCTTCCACGGAGGCGTGGCCTTCACGCCCTACCGCAAGCAGTATGAGCAGCTCATCACCTCGCCCGGCATGCACTACATGGAGACCTACAACGCCAGCGAGGGCTTCTTCGGCCTGCAGAGCGACCCCTCTGACCCGTCGATGCTGCTGATGCTCGACTACGGAGTGTTCTACGAGTTCATCCCGATGGACGAGTTCGGAGCCGAAAATCCTACCGTAGTGCCCATAACGGGCGTAAAGACAGGCGTGAACTATGCCATGGTCATATCAACGTCGTGCGGACTGTGGCGCTACATCATAGGCGACACCGTCAAGTTTACGTCAACCAATCCCTACAAGTTTATAATCACCGGACGCACCAAGAGCTTCATCAACGCCTTCGGCGAGGAGCTAATCGTCGACAATGCCGAGCAGGGCCTTGCCCACGCCTGCCGCGAGACGGGTGCCGAGGTGCTCGAATACACAGCCGCCCCGGTGTTCATGGACGGCAACGCCAAGTGCCGCCACCAGTGGCTCATCGAGTTCTCAAGAGAGCCCGACGACCTCGGCCGCTTTGCATCGCTGCTCGACAAGAAGCTGCAGGAGATAAACAGCGACTACGAGGCAAAGCGCTACAAGGACATAACCCTTCAGCACCTCGACATCGTGAAGGCGCGCACGGGCCTGTTCAACGACTGGCTCAAGTCGAAGGGCAAGCTGGGCGGACAGCACAAGGTGCCGCGACTTAGCAACAGCCGCGACATCATAGAACAAATGCTGAGATTTAACACCGAAGACGATGAACACTGACACACAGCGCAACAGCAGACGGCGCAGCACCACAAACGGCAGCGCACACGCCGCCGAGGCACACCACAGAGCAGCACGCCTGAAGAAAGGCGCACTGGCCCTGCTGACGTTCATGGCCGCCGTGATAATCACGTCGTGCGCCAGGATGGGACAGCCCGACGGCGGATGGTATGACGAGACGCCGCCGAGAATAACCGGCAGCTCGCCCGCCGACAAGAGCATAAACGTCAAGACGCGCAAGATAGGCATCAACTTCGACGAATATATCCAGGTGGACAACCCCACCGAGAAGGTCGTCATATCGCCTCCGCAGATCGAGACGCCCGAAATCAAGGCCGCCGGAAAGCGCATCGTGGTGGAGATTAAAGACTCGCTCAAGCCCAACACCACCTACACCGTCGACTTCTCCGACGCCATCAGCGACAACAACGAGAGCAATCCGCTGGGCAACTACACCTACACTTTCTCGACAGGCGACCACATCGACACGCTCGAAGTGGCAGGATACGTGCTCAACGCGCAGAACCTCGAGCCCATAAAAGGCATCCTCGTAGGCCTCTACAGCGACCTGAGCGACAGCATATTCACACGCCAGCCCATGCTCAGAGTGTCGAGAACCGACAGCCGCGGCAAGTTTATCATCAAAGGCATTGCCACCGGAAAATACCGCATATACGCGCTCTCTGACGCCGACAACAACTATATCTTCAATCAGAAGAGCGAACAGCTGGCCTTCAATCACGACATAATAGAGCCAACCTTCAAGCCCGACATAAGGCAGGACACAATCTGGCGCGACTCGCTCCGCATCGACTCAATACGCCGGGTGCCCTACACCCACTTCCTGCCCGACGACATCGTGCTGCGAGCCTTCACCGAAGAGCAGACCGACCGCTACCTGCTGAAGAGCGAAAGAGCCTATGCCAACCGCTTCACGCTCTACTTCAGCTACGGCAACAAGCAGCTGCCGGAGATCAAGGGACTCAACTTCAACGAGCAGGACGCCTTCATCATTGAGACGACAGAGAAGCAGGACACCATCACCTACTGGCTGAAGGACACCACGCTCGTCAACCAGGACACGCTCAGAATGGAGCTGAAATATCTCGCCACCGACACGCTTGGAGTGCTGCAGATGCAGACCGACACGCTCGACGTGCTGTCGAAGGAGCCTTACGAGAAGCGCATGAAGCAGAAGAAAGAGCAGTTTGAAGAGTGGCAGAAGGCACAGGAGAAAGCCAAGAAGCGCGGCAAGGAATACCAGACGGAGATGCCCGCCGAGGCGCTCGAGCCCAAATACAACGTGCAGTCAGAGCCTGCGCCCGACCAGAACATAACCATCGAGATGCCCACACCGCTGCAGAAAGTGGACACGGCTTGCATACATCTCTACTCGAAGCACGACACGCTGTGGTATAAATCGCCGTTCGTGCTGCGGCAGAAGGCAGGCACCAACCGCATCTACGAGCTGCTCGGAGAGTGGCGGCCGGGCACGGAATACAGTCTGGAGACCGACACCATGGCCTTCACCGACATCTACGGCAAAACCACCGCACCGTTCAAGACAGGCTTCAAGATACAGACCGAAGACGCCTTTGCCACGCTTATGTTCAACATAACGGGCATGGCCGACACCACGGTGGTGGTACAGATGCTCAACAACTCTGACGAAGTGGTGAAAGAAACGACCACAACCGACGGCAACGCGTCGTTCTTCTACGTAAAGCCGGGCACATATTACGCCAGGATGTTTATCGACTCGAACAAGAACGGCAAGTGGGACACGGGCGAATATGCCGCCGACCGCCAGGCCGAAACCACCTACTACTATCCCGAAAAGATAGAATGTAAGGCTAAATGGGACCTCAACCTGACGTGGAATCCAACGGCACGGAGCCTCGAAAAGCAAAAGCCCATGGAGATAACAAAGCAGAAGCCCGAACAGGAAAAGACCATAAAGAAGCGTAACCTCGACCGGGCCAAGAGCATGGGCATACCATATCCGGGCAACTGACGGCACACACGACAGGCACGCTGACAGCAAGCCGCCGGCCGGCACGGAAAGAACAGGACACAAACAAAAATGCACATATCATGAAACATCTAAGAACACTCACACTGGCAATAATGCTGATTGCAACTGCCGTGGCAGCCATGGCGCAGTGTAGCTTCAGAAACACAGCCTTCAAGTCGGGCGAGTTCTTGTCATACAACCTGTACTACAACTGGAAGTTTGTATGGGTAAGAGTAGGCACCGCCTCGATGTCGATAGTGCAAAGCAAGTATAACGGGCAGCAGGCCTACCGCGCCAGCCTCACCACAAGGGGCAACAGCAAGATGGACAAGATGTTCGTGATGCGCGACACGCTGCTCTGCTATTCAACAACCAACCTCGCACCGCTCTACTACCGCAAGGGAGCACTCGAGGGAAAGCGCTACACCGTAGACCAGGTGTGGTACAGCTATCCGGGCGGAAAGTGCAAGATAACACAGAGCCGGCTGCACAAGGACGGCAAGGTGGAGAAGCGCACGGTGACTCCCGGCGAGTGTGTCTACGACATGATGAACATATTTCTCAGGGCGCGAAGCTTCGACCCGGCCAACTGGAAGAAGGGCTATGTAGTTGACTTCCCCATCGCCGACGGCAACGGACTTAACCCCGCGAAGCTGAAATTCATGGGACGCAAGACCGTGAAGGCCGACAACGGCGTGAAATACCGCTGTCTCGAACTGTCGTACACCGAGAAGGACAAGGGCGAATGGCGCGAGATAGCGCGCTTCTTCGTAACCGACGACGCCAACCACATACCCGTAAGGCTCGACATGTTCCTGAAGTTCGGTTCGGCAAAGGCTTTCCTCACCAACATGAGAGGCACGCGCAACAAGATAACTTCAGTAACGAAATAAGCGCCAAAGGCTGCCGGCTGTTGCACGCATTGGTGCATACGGCCGGAAAAGGCGACATAACATAGGAGCAAAGACAATGCTTAAAGAGATAACGATGAGGGCAGCCGCAGCTGCGCTATGCCTTATGTGCTGCGCCGGAACGCAGGCTGCCGGCCGCGAAAGTGGCTGTGAAAGCACGACGGAAGGCGCTGCCGTGACGGCAGAAATGCCGCAATACGAAGGGCAGAAGAAGCTTGCTGCCATAAAGAAACTCGCTGAAGGCAAGGATGCCGAGATAGGCGTGGCATGGATGGAAGGCAACGCCATGCACAGCATGAACAACGAAAGGCTGTATCCGCTGATGAGCGTGTTCAAGCTCCACGTGGCCGTTGCCCTGCTGAAAGACATGGAGCGCAGGGGCGCAGCGGTGGACACGACGCTCAACATAACGCCTGAGCAGATGCGCAAGGACACATACAGTCCGCTGATGAAGCTGCATCCCGACGGCAGGTTCAGCATAACGCTGCCGCAGCTGATACGCTACGCCATAGCCGAGAGCGACAACAACGCCGCTGACATACTGATAGCCATGGCAGGAGGCATAGACAGCGTTGACCGCGAGATACACGCCATGGGCATAAAAGACTGCCATCTGTCGGAGACGGAGGCCACGATGTATGAAGCACCGATAAACAGCTATGCCAACTGGAGCAAGCCCGAGTCGGTGGTGTGGCTGCTCCGTAAGCTATACGACGGCCGTCTGCTCAGCGGCGAATACGACCGCTGCATAAAGCAGGCGCTGGCCGCAACAACCACGGGAGCCGACAAGATAAAGGCCGGACTGAGCCAAGGAATGACGCTGGCACACAAGACCGGCACGGGATTCCGCATGGCTGACGGCACCAAGATGGCCGACAACGACGCCGGAGTGGTGACCATGCCCGACGGCAGACAGGTGGCCATAGCCATACTGATAAAAGACTCGAAGATGAGCGACGCCGACAACGCGCGCCTCATGGCCGAGATAACAAAGATAATACTGGGCGATGAAAGAGAGTGAGCGGACGCCCGGCGACGACAGCCGCAAGCCCTGCGAGGCGGCATCAGCCGGCAAAGTATAAGTCTCATACGTCCCAATGCTCCCATCCCCCTAAAACACCAATAACAACGAAGATGAAGAAACTATTTATAGAAACCTACGGCTGCCAGATGAACGTGGCCGACAGCGAGGTTGTGGCCTCGGTGATGAAGATGGCCGGATATGAACTGTGCGAAAGCGTTGACGAAGCCGACGCCGTGTTTCTGAACACGTGCAGCGTGCGCGACAATGCCGAACAGAAAGTGCTCAACCGCCTCGACACCCTGCACGCCATGACGCGCAAGGGCAGAAGAATGATTATCGGAGTGCTGGGATGCATGGCCGAGAGAGTGAAGGAAGACCTGCTCGAGAACCATCATGCCGACCTCGTGGCCGGCCCCGACGCCTATCTCACCCTGCCCGACCTAATAGCTCAGGCCGAGACGGGACACAAGGCGATGAACATCGAACTGTCTACAACGGAGACTTACCGCGACGTAATGCCGCAGAGAATATGCGGACCGCACGTGGGCGGATTCGTGAGCATCATGCGCGGATGCAACAACTTCTGCCACTACTGCATCGTGCCTTACACCCGCGGACGCGAACGCAGCCGCGACGTGGAGAGCATTCTGCGCGAGGTGCGCGACCTGCACGAACACGGATACAAGGAGGTTACACTGCTCGGACAGAACGTTAACTCCTATCTGGGAGAATTAAAAAGTAAAAATGAAGAAGTAAACAGCGAGGGTAACGACGGCAAAGCCGATGACAAGAGCGATAAAGTGGCGTTCCCGGCACTGCTGCGCATGGTGGCAGAGGCCGTGCCCGACATGCGCATACGCTTCACCACGAGCCATCCGAAGGACATGAGCGACGACACGCTGCGCGTGATAGCCGAGATGCCAAACATCTGCCATCACATACATCTGCCCGTGCAGAGCGGATCAGACCGCATACTGAAGCTGATGAACCGCAAATATACAAGAGAGTGGTATATGGACCGCGTGAGGGCCATACGCCGCATAATACCCGACTGCGCCATATCTACCGACATATTCGTGGGCTACCACAGCGAGACTGAGGAAGACCACCAGATGTCGCTCTCGCTGATGCGCGAGGTGGGCTACGACTCTGCCTTCATGTTCAAATACAGCGAGCGCCCCGGCACATACGCATCGAAGCATCTGCCCGACGACGTATCAGAGGAAGTTAAGCTGCGCCGCCTGGCAGAGATGATAGAGCTGCAGACCAAGCTGTCGGCAGAGTCGAACGCCAAGGACGTAGGCAAGGAGTTCGACGTGCTGATAGAGGGCTTCAGCAAGCGCAGCCGCGAACAGCTCTTCGGACGCACCGGACAGAACAAGGTGGTAGTGTTCGACAAGGGCAACTGCCACATCGGCCAGACCGTAAGGGTAAGGATAACCGACAGCTCGAGCGCAACGCTCAAAGGCGTACTCGCGGACGGCGGCGAGGCATAAAACCGACTAATTGGAAGCACGATAATATTAACTTTGAAGAGAAAGGCGGCACTCTTATCATCAAGAGGCCGCCTTTCATGTTCTGAAAGGGCACCTTTCGCCGTCCGAAAGACCGTCATTTGCAGCCTAAAAGGCCACCTTTTAGAGCCTGAAACATGGCCTTTTGCAACGCACTGTGTATCAATGCGTTATACAGCCCGACACATCCTGCCCCGAAGCGCCGCCCTACAAGCCGCACGACAGGGGGCACGAAACTGTAACTAACGGCACCTGTCCTTCACGCTGCAAGGCGCTGACAGAATACGGAAAAGCCGGCAGCGGCGTGCCTTCCGGCATGCTCCGGCAGTATGACAACCGGCATGGATTAGCCACTCAAACAGCCCCCATATCGCCTTTGCGGCCCCTCAGACAGCCCCATAATGAACTAAAACGGCCGCCATATTTTGTTTTCTTGCACAAAAACACTATCTTTGCAACCGGAATAAACCTAAATTCCATAAAAAGAACAACCCACGGATAGATGAAAGAATTTTTACAAGTATTGCGCCGTTTTGTACCTCCCTACAAAAAATACCTGGTACTGACGGTGGTGTTTAATATCCTTTCGGCGGTATTGAACATCTTTTCTTTCATGGCCATAATACCAATCCTGCAGATACTTTTCAAGACTCAGGCGGCCAGCGTGCCTGCCGGACTGATGGACTGGGGCAGCGGCAACATGAAAGATGTGCTGATAAACAACGCCAATTATTATATCTACGAGATGATCGAGAGCATGGGCGCCACCACAACGCTGCTCGTCATAGGCCTGTTCCTGGCCTTCATGACGTTTCTGAAGACGGGTGCCTATTTCCTTTCGTCGGCTACGATAATTCCTATACGCACAGGCGTGGTGCGCGACATACGCAACCAGCTCTACCGCAAGATTACGTCGCTGCCGCTCGGATTCTTCTCCGAGGAGCGCAAGGGCGACATCATAGCGCGCATGAGCGGCGACGTGCAGGAGATTGAGAACTCCATAATGTCGAGCCTCGACATGCTCTTCAAGAACCCCATACTGATAGTGTTCTATTTTGCCACGCTGCTCGTCATCAGCTGGCAGCTGACGCTCTTCACGCTCGTCATAGTGCCCATCATGGGCTGGTTCATGGGCTTTGTGGGCCGCAAGCTGAAGCAGAAGTCGATAAAGGCGCAGTCGCTGTGGAGCGACACGATGAGCCAGGTGGAGGAAACACTTGGCGGACTGCGCATCATAAAGGCCTTCTGCGCCGAGGAGAAGATGAACCGCCGCTTCGACAAGATAAACTCTGAATACCGCGAAAACATACGCCGCGTGAACACCCGCCAGCAGATGGCCCACCCGATGAGCGAGTTTCTCGGCACGGTGATGATTGTCATAGTGCTCTGGTTCGGCGGTGTATTGGTGCTAAACAACATGACTCTGAGCGGCCCCACGTTCATCTACTATCTCGTTATACTCTACAGCATCATCAATCCGCTGAAAGAATTCTCGAAGGCGGGCTACAACATACCCAAGGGTCTGGCCTCGATGGAGCGCGTGGACAAGATACTCATGGCCGAGAGCAACATCAAGGAGCCTGAGCATCCGGTGCACATAACCGACTTCAAGAGCAAGATAGAGTTCCGCAACGTGTCGTTCAAGTACGACCAGAAGTGGGTTCTGCGCAACATCAACCTCACCATAGAGAAGGGCAAGACCGTGGCGCTCGTAGGCCAGAGCGGCGGCGGCAAGTCGACGCTCGTAGACCTCATACCGCGCTACTACGACGTGCAGGAGGGCGAGGTGCTCATCGACGGAGTGAACGTGAAGGACATGGGACTGCACGACCTGCGCTCGCTCATAGGCAACGTAAACCAGGAGGCCATATTGTTTAACGACAGTTTCCGCAACAACATATCGTTCGGCGTAGACAACGCCACGCAGGAGCAGATAGAGAACGCCGCAAGGATAGCCAACGCTCACGACTTCATCATGGAGTCGGAACACGGCTACGACACCAACATAGGCGACCGCGGCGGACGCCTCTCGGGCGGACAGCGCCAGCGCGTGAGCATAGCCCGCGCCATACTGAAGAACCCGCCGATACTCATCCTCGACGAGGCTACGTCGGCTCTCGACACCGAGAGCGAGCGACTGGTGCAGGACGCGCTCGAGCATCTGATGAAGACGCGCACCACGGTGGCCATTGCCCACCGCCTGTCGACCATCAAGAACGCCGACGAGATATGCGTCATACACGAGGGAGAGATCGTTGAGCGCGGCACCCACGAGGAGCTGCTCGCCATCGACGGCTACTACAAGAAGCTGAACGACATGCAGACACTGTAATCAACTAACCGGAGAAAGAGGAATGAAAGAGTTTTTATATAACATAATCTACGGCATTTTCTATCTGGTGTCAAAGTTGCCTTACAGGGCCCTCTATGTGATATCAGACATCGCCAACCTCGTTCTCTACCACATAGTGCGCTACCGCCGCGACATCGTCAGACGCAACATAACATCGGCATTCCCCGAGAAGAGCCTCGAGGAGTGCATCAGCATAGAGCGCGGATTCTACAAGTGGTTCTGCGACTACTTCGTAGAGACCGTCAAGCTCATGTCCGTCAGCCGTCAGGAGCTGCTCAGCCGCATAGAGTTCAGGGGTATCGACAAGATTGAGGAGTGCTTTGACAGAGGCCAGACCTGCGCCGGCATACTCGGACATTACGGCAACTGGGAGCTGCTCTCGGCCACAGGCCTTGTCATAAAGAAGCATCCCGAGGCCGTAATCGGACTGATATATCACCCCCTGCGCAGCCAGCTCTTCGACCGCCTGTTCATCAACATGCGCCAGAGCATGGGCGGAGTGTGCGTCCCCAAGAAGGACATACTGAGATATCTCGTGTCGTTCCGCAGCCAGAACCTCATGAATCTCTTCGGCTACATTGCCGACCAGGCGCCCCGCTACCGCAACATCCACCTGTGGCTGCCGTTCCTCAACCACGACACACCTGTGTTCACGGGCGCCGAGCGCATAATGCGCAAGATGAACAACGCCGTGTTCTACATCGACGTTGAACGCCCCGAACGCGGAAAATATATCTACACCTTCAAGCTCATGACCGACAAGCCCGGCGAAATGCCTGAGTTTGAGATAACCAAAAAGTTCTTTGTCATGCTCGAGCAGACCATAAGGCGCGAGCCGCGCTTCTATCTGTGGAGCCACAACCGCTGGAAACGCACGAGGGAGGAGTTTGACAAGGAGTTCAAGATTGAAAACGGACACGTGGTGAGAAAGTAGGCCGTAAGCCTGTCACACGTGAAACATATAACATTAATGGGCCGGCACACGCCGCGCTGCACAACAGCGGCAAGCATGCGGCAAAGTGCCCTGGAACGGCAAGACGGCACAAGCCGGCACGGCGGCCAGGCAGAATGCAGCCCGCAACAAAATATGTAAAATATGATTATAGGATACGACGCCAAGCGCATTGTATGTAACCGCACCGGACTGGGAAGCTACGCCCGCACACTGATCAACGACCTCTCTGAGGTTATAACGCCCGACATAAAGCTCAACCTATACGCCCCCGACAAGGGCGACAGCGCGCTGAGAAGCCAGGTAAGAGAGTCGGCAGGCGTAAGATTCGTGTATCCCCGCAGGAGCCTTTCGGGCCTGCAGAAGGCATGGTGGCGCATGCACTCAATGGTGGACGACCTCTGCGCCGACGGCGTAAAACTCTATCACGGACTCTCGGGCGAGCTGCCCATAGGCATAAAGAAGGCCGGCATAAAGACCGTGGTTACCATTCACGACATCATCTTCATGCGTCATCCTGAATGGTACAACTGGCCCGACACCAAGATTTATGCGTGGAAGTTCAGAAAGACCTGCGCCGAGGCCGACCGCATAATAGCCATCAGCGAATGCACCAAGCGCGACATAATGCTCTACGGAGGCGTAAACCCCGAGAAGATAGACGTTATATATCAGAGCTGCGGCTCGCGCTACAAGATGCGCGAAGGCGAGAAGAAGATGCACGAGGTGCACACGGGCTACATGCTGCCCGAACGGTACATCGTCAACGTGGGCACCATCGAGGAGCGCAAGAACGTGCTGCTGGCCGTCAAGGCACTGAGGATGCTGCCCGACGACATAAGTCTGGTGATAGTGGGCAAGGCCACCTCATACACCGAAAAGGTGAAGGCGTATATCAGGGAGAACGCTCTCGAAAGCCGCGTGAAGATACTTCACAACGTGCCCAACGAAGACCTGCCCGCCATTTATCAGATGGCCGAGGCGTGCGTCTACCCCTCACGTTACGAGGGCTTCGGCGTTCCGGTCATCGAGGCCATACAGAGCGGACTGCCCGTAGTGGCATGCACGGGCAGCTGTCTTGAGGAGGCAGGCGGCAACGGCACCATATATGTCGACCCCGACGACGTCTATGCCATGGCCGAAGCCATAAAGCAGGTTGTCAAGGGAGCACCCGGACGCGAGGAGCGCATAGCCGCAAGCCGCCAGTATATAACGCGGTTTGAGGGCAACAACGTGGCCCAGCAGGTGATGAACGTCTACAGGGACGTGCTCGGCATCTGACGGCAAAGGCACGCCAAAGGGGCTATAACCATATAATACAAACAAAGCAAAGGCACGGGCGGATATAAGCAATGCCGCCGCCGAAGCCCTGCAAAATAACGTAACGACTATGAACGGCGAAATATTCTCCATACTCATACCCACATGGAACAACCTGCCCTTCCTTAAGATATGCGTGGACAGCATAAGGAAGAACTCTACATACAGGCACCAGATTATAGTACACGTCAACGACGGAAGCGACGGCACGCTCGAATGGGTGAGGCAGCAGGGCCTCGACTACACCCACTCGCAGACCAACGTGGGCGTGTGCCTGGCCATGAACATGATGCGCAGCAAGGTGAAGACCGACTATATGCTCTTCATCAACGACGACATGTATGCGCTGCCTGAATGGGACAAGGCGCTGTATGACGAGATAAAGGCGCTGCCCGACAACCGGTTCTTCCTGTCGTCGACGACAATACAGCCCCGCACAAAGGGCGACTCGATAATAAACGCCGACTATGGCGACACGCCTGAGACATTCAGGGAGCAAGACCTGCTCAACGAGTTCCGCACCTATAAGATGAACGACTGGATGGGCGCAACGCTGCCGCCGAACATCGTTCACCGCGACATATGGGACCTCGTGGGCGGCTACAGCATAGAGCTTTCGCCCGGAATGTACAGCGACCCCGACTTCACCGCCAAGCTGTATCTCTGCGGCATAAGGATGATGAAGGGCATATCGGCAAGCCGCGTGTATCACTTCGAGACAAAATCCACCACCCGCATACGCAAGAACATGGGACAGATGCAGTTTCTGCTCAAGTGGGGCATGACAAACTCCACCTTCAGGCGCATCTTCACCTACAAGGGACACGACTTCGACAGCCGCCTTACTGACACTTACAGGCACGACGGCCATCTGAAGGCTCACATGCTTCGCGGACGCCTGAAGGCTCTGTGGTGGATGCTGACAAAGGACTTCGGACCGCTGTGGAAGTTCTGGGACAACGACAAAAGACAATAAGCCCGCAGCCCTGCCGGCACACGGCATAACAAGACTGCCGACAGGCTAAGATCTAAAAGGCCACATATCGCATCGCGAAAGACCACATATTGCAGGCTGAAAGGCCACATATTGCGAGCCAAAAGACGGCATATTGCAAGTCGTTGTATATCAATGCGATACGCAGGATGCCGGCAGCGCGGCAAAAGGTAATATAAAATTTCATCCGAATTAACAACAACTATATATGATATTAGGAGTATTACTGCCCCACACAAAGCTCTACGGCGGCGTTAAGCGCTTTCTCGAGCTCGGCAACATCTTTGTCGAGCAGGGCCACCGCTTCATAGTGTTCACACCCGACGGCAAGGGCCCCGACTGGTTCGACTTCAAGGGCGAGATGAGCACTTTCGACAAGATTAAAGGCACAAAGCTCGACGCCCTGTGGACCACCACGGTGAAGATGATGCCCATGGTGCTTGAGTCTGATGCACGCCACAAGATATTCTATCACGTCAGAAAGAGCGACAACGTGGCCAAGCTGATGAAGAATCCCGAGGTTGAGGTGTTTGCCTGCTCGTCGAACGTATACGAGTACGACCTCAAGAAGTTCGGCCGCGAGTCGTTCAAGGCCATCGGCGGCGTAACCGTTGCCAACTATAAGCCCAAGGAGAGCTATGAGGTGAAAGACCGCCCGTTCGTCGTCATGGCATACGGACGCATCGTGGAGCGCGTTAAAGGCACCCACTATGTGGTCAGCGCGTGCGAAAAGCTCTATGCGCAGGGCTACAACATAAAGCTGCTCCTCTATGACACGCCGGTTGACGAAGGCGCCGCACGCCGCATAAAGGAGTTTACGTGCAAGTGCCCCTTCGAGTTTGTCGTGGGCCATCCCTTCGACCGCAACTGGGAGCTGTTCAACCGTGCCGACTGCTTTGTGTCGGCCGAGAACCCGCGCTACACCGGATGGAACAACACCGTGGCCGAGGCCATGGCGTGCGCCGTGCCCGTGATAGCCACCAAGGCCGGCACGCTCGACCTGCTGCGCGACAAGGAGAACGGCATACGCTCGGCACGCTGGCGCTTCTGCTTCAGACGCCACATCAAGGAGCTTTACCAGAGCGAGGAGCTGAGAAGGAAGTATGGCGAGGCAGGACTGCGCACCATACGCGACTTCGACTGGAGCGTAGTGGCAAGAAAGATAACTGATTATCTCGAGAAGAAGGACAACAACTGAATGACAACGGAGCAAGGAGTAAGGCTCCCGAACAGATAAAAACTCAACAGAAGATGAAGATACTCGTAACCGGCGCGGCCGGATTCATTGGCAGCCGCTGCGCCGAAATGCTGGCCGAAAGAGGCGACGAGGTGGTGGGAATCGACAACATCAACGACTACTACTCGCCCGAGCTGAAGTTCTACCGCCTGCGCCGGGCAGGGATAGAGGCCGACGCCAGCCTGCGCATGGGGCACCGCACGGTGAGCACCAAATGGGCCAACTACACGTTTCTGCGCCTCGACATCGAGGACAAGGGCGCCCTCGACATGCTGTTCGACCAGGTTAAGTTTGACAAGATAATACATCTGGCGGCACAGGCAGGCGTGCGCTACTCGATAGAGAACCCCTATGCCTACATGCACAGCAACTGGATTGGCTTTCTGAACATACTCGAGTGCTGCCGCAACTTCAACGTGGAGCATCTCGTCTATGCCTCGTCGAGCTCGGTCTACGGCATGAACAGCAAGGTGCCTTTCTCTGAAGACGACGTCGTGATAAGTCCCGTAAGCCTCTATGCAGCAAGCAAGAAGAGCAACGAACTGATGGCCCATGCCTACTGCAAGCTCTACGGCATAGCCTGCACCGGCCTGCGCTATTTCACCGTATACGGCCCCGCCGGACGCCCCGACATGGCCCCCATGCTGTTTGCAAGAGCCATTAGCGGCGGCAAGCCTATCAAGGTGTTCAACAACGGCGACATGATGCGCGACTTTACCTACATCGACGACATTGCCAACGGCACCATCATGGTGCTCGACAAGACGCCCGACGGAACGGGAACGGCAAACGGACTGCCCTACAAGGTGTATAACATAGGCCTTGGAAGCCCCGTAAGCCTTACCGACTTCATAGCCGAAATAGAGACAAACCTGGGCCGCAAGGCCGAAAAGATACTACTGCCCATGCAGCCGGGCGACGTAAGCCGCACCTGGGCCGACACCACAAAGCTCGAGACCGAGATAGGCTACAAGCCGAAAGTTGCGCTGCACGAGGGCATAAAGAACTTCATCGAGTGGTTTAAGCACTACGAGAACATTAACCTCTGAGCCGCCCATGAGCAAGGAAAAGATAATGACCATGACGGTAGGCAGCGGCTTCAGCGCGCTCAGCGGCTTTGTGGGCAGCCTGCCTCAGACGTTCAGTCAGGGGGGCACTACGCTCTACAAGGGGCGCAACACGGTGAAGTCGTTCTGCGTTGACGGCCGCACGCTCGTGGTGAAACACTACAAGCGGCCCAACCCCGTGCAGCGCGTGGCCTACTCGTTCTTCAAGAAGAGCAAGGCCGCAAGGGCATATCTCTTTGCCGCCATGCTGCGCGAAAGGGGATTCAACACGCCCCGCGAGGTGGCATATCTTGAACTTGGCAACGGCATACTGATGTCCGACTGCTACTTTGTGTCGGAGTCGTGCATGCTGCCGCCGCTCACCGACCTGCTCAGACGCGACGACTTTGACCGCGACGCGGCCGACGCGCTGGCTCATCTGCTGGCACGGCTGCACGAAAAGGGAGTGATGCACGGCGACCTGAACCTTACGAACATACTGTATGAGAGGACTGCCGACGGCGGCTTCAGCTTCTGGCTGATAGACACCAACCGCTCGAAGTTCATACAACCGACGGAGGACGACTGCGCCGAAAACCTGAAACGGCTCACGCACGACAAGCGGCTCATGGACTATGTGATAAGGCGCTACGCCCAAATAAGAGGCATCGACGCCGACAAGACCGTGGCGCTCGTGATAAAGAAGCTCGACGAGTTTGAGCACAAGCGGGCCGTAACGGGCAAATTCAAGAAAGCTTTCAGAAAGATAACCGGCAAGCAGAAAAAGCGCTGAAAGGCGTACGCCGCAGCACTGGCGGCAGCATGCTGGCACATAAAAAACACTTGTTACTATGAAAAAATACGATTACCTTATTGTCGGAGCCGGCCTTTTCGGGGCTGTGTTTGCCCACGAGGCGCGCAAGGCTGGACGCAAGTGCCTCGTGATAGACAGGCGCGACAGCACCGGAGGCAACATCCGCTGCGAGAGCATTGAGGGCATCAACGTGCATAAATACGGCGCTCACATATTCCACACGGACAAGAAGGAGGTGTGGAAATATGTTACACGGCTGGTTGAGATGAACCGCTTCACCAACTCGCCCGTGGCCAACTTCAACGGCAGGCTGTACAACCTGCCCTTCAACATGAACACTTTTTATCAGCTGTGGGGCACGCGCACGCCTGCCGAGGCCGAGGAGATGCTCAAAAAGCAGCGCGCCGAGTATGCCTCGATAGAGTGTCCTGCCAACTTTGAGGAGCAGGCGCTGAAGCTCTGCGGACGCGACATCTACGAGACGCTGATAAAGGGATACACAGAGAAACAGTGGGGACGGCCCGCACGCGAGCTGCCGGCGGAGATAATAAAGCGTGTGCCGGTGCGCATGACTTTCGACAACAACTACTTCAACGACCCGTATCAGGGCATTCCCGAGGGCGGATACAACAGACTCATCGACGCCCTGCTGGAGGGCACGGAGACCATACTGCAGCTCGACTTCTTCAGCCGCCGCGACGAACTTTGCTCACTGGCAGACAAGATAGTGTTCACCGGACGCATTGACAAATACTTCGACTACCGCGCCGGAAGGCTCGAATACCGCAGCCTGAAGTTCGACACCAAGGTGATAGACACGCCCAACTTCCAGGGCAACGCCGTGGTAAACTACACCTCGGCCGACGTGCCCTACACCCGCATCATTGAGCATAAGCACTTTGAATACGGCACTCAGCCCAAGACGGTGATAACCTACGAATATCCCGCCACATGGAGCGAGGGCCTCGAGCCGTATTATCCCGTCAACAACGAGCGCAACAACGCCATAGCGGCCGAATACCGCCAGATGGCGCGCAGCATGGGCAACGTGATATTCGGAGGCCGACTCGGGCAGTATGCCTACTTCGACATGGACGACACCGTGGACGAGGCTCTCAAGCTGGCAGAAAAGGAAATGGGAAATTAAGAAGTAAGAATTAATAATTAAGACTTAAGAAAATTTCTCTGCCCCATATTATGAATTCAGAATTGTGAAACAAAGTTAGGCATCAGCCAATTATGATTTGTGAATTATGAATTATGAATTAAATAACTGTAAGTATCTTTCGCGCAACTACAAGGGTCTGGGCAGCGCGGGCAACAAGGCCAAGACTGACATAGAGAAGATTATGGACAGCATGGGCCTCGGCAACGCCGGACTCAGGCAGACCACATACAACAACAAGCTGGCGCACTTCTTCCTGACGCTCGCCGGAGTGATAAAGTCGCCCTTCAGCCTGAAACGCGGCGACACGCTGCTGCTGCAGTATCCGCTGAAAAAATACTTCACGCTGGTGTGCCGCATGGCCCACATGAGGGGAGCGCGCGTAGTTGTGATAATACACGACCTGGGCAGCTTCCGCCGCAAGGCGCTCACGCCCGAGAAGGAGATATGCCGGCTCAACCACGCCGACTACATAATAGCCCACAACGACAGCATGAAGCAGTGGCTCGAGAGCCACGGATGCCGCGCCATGGTGGGCACGCTGGGCATATTCGACTATCTGTCGGACACGCAGGCGGCAAAGAACAACAGCAGCGAAGACACACGCACCATAGTGTATGCCGGAGCGCTGAGCCACCGCAAGAACACCTTCCTCTACCGCTGGGGCGAGCACATAAGCTCGTTCAAGGTGAGGCTCTACGGCAACGGCTTCGAGATTGGCAAGGCAAAGGGCGCCGACAAGTTTGAGATGATGGGCTTCGTAAAGTCAGACGAGCTTATAGCCACGGCGCGTGGCCACTTCGGACTGGTGTGGGACGGAGCCTCTGAAGACGGATGCACGGGCGACTGGGGCGAATATCTCAAGATAAACAATCCGCACAAGACATCGCTCTATCTGCGCTGCTCGCTGCCCGTGATAATATGGAAGCAGGCCGCCCTGGCGCCGTTTGTAAGCAAGCACGGCATAGGTCTGTGCGTCGACTCGCTGAAAGAGCTCGACACCATTCTGCCCAACATCACACAGGGACAGTATGCCTGCATGAAGATGAACGCCGAGCGCATAGGCAACCTCATAGCCCAGGGCCACTTCTTCAGAACTGCCTTTGAGGAGGCTGTAAGGCGGCTTGACGAAAAAGACAATGAAAAATAAGCATAACAACATGACAAACATTACAAGAACAATACTGACGGCGCTGATAATAATGCTGGCCGCAACGGCAGCACGCGCTGCAAAGGTTGACACGCTGAGCGTGTACAGCCAGAAGATGAAGCGCAGCCTCAGCACCATAGTATACACGCCCGACGCCGCAGGCGAGGCCAAATATCCCGTGATTTACCTGCTGCACGGCTACAGCGGCAACAGCACCACATGGCCTGGAATAACCGACGTGGCGCGCCTGGCCGACACCTACCGCACCATCATCGTCTGCCCCGACGGACAGAACAGCTGGTATGTCGACTCGCCCGTTGACCCGTCGATGCAGTTTGAGACGTTCATATCAAAGGAACTGCCCGAGTATATCGACGCCCACTACCCCACCTATGCGCGCCGCGAGCTGAGAGCCATAACGGGCCTGAGCATGGGCGGACACGGAGCCATGTGGAACGGACTGCAGCATCCCGACGTGTTCGGCAACATAGGCACCACGAGCGGATGCATGGACATCTGCCAGTATCCCAACTGCTGGCAGATAGAGAAGGTGCTGGGCAACAAGTTTCAGAACGAAGCAGTGTGGAAGTCTCACTCCGTATACTATTCGCTCGACCGCCTGCTCGGCTCGCGCCAGAACATCATCATCGACTGCGGCTACAGCGACTTCTTCTATCCCGTGAACCTTCAGACGCACAAGCGCCTGCGCGAACTCAACGTGAAGCACGACTTCTACGTGCGCCCCGGCGGCCACACGGGCGACTACTGGCACAACTCGATAGACTATCAGATAATGTTCTTCGCCAAGCAGTTTGACAAAGTGCTGAAAGAGAAATAACTCTTTGTCCTGCCTACATGAGCGCACGGCGCAGACACAAACGCCAACGACAACACGCGGCAGGAAGATCTTTACGACATAAACAATAAAGGAAGGTGCATCAGAACATGTATGATAAGATACATTCTGACGCACCTTCATTCTTTTGCCACAAATGTGCGCAATAACGCAAGCGCAATAGCCATTTCCTCTCCGTCAGAACAATAGCAACTTCTTTCAATGCAACAAATAAGAAAAATGAAAATAATGATATTCATATTATTTTCGTTTCATTTTCTATAAAATATTGATATTTATATACAAAATTAGAAAAAAAATCGTATTTTTGGCTATGGATATAATTTCTTAACTAAAAAAGGAGGTGCACGAAAAAAACTACGTCTAAATTGTATTGAGGCTTTTTTCTGCATTTGCAAAATGTTTATGTAACGACAATGAACAAACGGAACCGGTTGTGAGTAATATTTAAACTGATATAGGAGTTTTGTCTCGCTTCATAGATGCAAACGGAGCGACGAACAAATATTACATTGATAAAATAGCCATGTCTTACATTACAGGTTCAAATTGGCAGAATTAAGAGAAAACCATCAGTTAAGTATTGAAAGAAAATACTATCTATGCATTCGGCATGCATAGTGCAACGCACATTTGGCAAGCGACGAACTTTTATACTGATCAGCAGTAATCTACAAGTCAAATTTTACAAGCATGGTATAACAACTATAACTTGCAAAATTTGTTTATCTGTGTTCAATAACCTTATTGTAAACGACCTTAAAATAAAACACAATGAATAAACTTATCTTAATACTTTCACTACTATTCATGGCGCTGCCAACGACAGCACGCAACAATCCTGACGACTACAAAGTAACCTGCACGCTGACTGACGGCACGGTAATTGAAGGTTACACCTCGATTCCTTCCACATCACACCTAATTTCACCGGTATATGACATAAAAATAAGCGATACCTACAAAGGTAAAGCCCGTAAATACACATCAGAAGAAGTGAAAAGAATAGTTTACACGTCAACTCTCAATGACTCCTTACCCTTAATTTACGAATCGGTAAAAGCACAAAATAGTATACCCAATCTATTTAGCAAGGATCCAAAGCCTTTTAAGAAGCCAGTATTCCTACAGCTAATTTACGAAGGAAAGAACGTCAAAGGATATAAAACACTAACCACTGATTATACAGTGAACAATAATAGTACCAAAGTCAATTATGTTTGGCGATATTACTATCTAAAGAAAGGAGATGAGATAGCCAAAGCCTATTGGCTCGGAATAAAAGGAATCTTTTTAGTTATGAAGAAAGCCATGAAACTATATTTCAAGGAGTTTCCTAAGCTGGTAGAAATGGTAGATAAAAAAGAGATAAAAGGAAAGCAGTTCCGCAAAAATCCGGCAATGGTGCTTCCGCTGATGGATAAATTCTACGTGCCCGAAAAATAACAGCCATGTTATCATGGCCTACTAAATATCCATACTCAAAATGGCACTCGTTGAAACTGTCAACGAGTGCCATTTTCATTAGCCGTATCTTGCCATACAGACCCATAAACGAATTATTCATATCATTCCTGATATTTGCGCTAAAGTGTATGTCACAAGCAAAAGAATCACGAAAAGTTCCAAGCTTGTGCAGGCTCTGCATGCTAATATCTTTACTGACAGCTTTCGGGTGAAGTGCTTGTCTTTCAGAGGTTCAAAATTGTCTGTATTGGCAGTTTTTTCGACTTGACAATTCTTTGTATTATATCTCCGCTTTAGTTGACAACAAAAAGCCTATGACTTACGACCAAAAAGTGGGCCGGTTTTGCATTAAAAGTGGCCCACTTACGGGTCGCAAACGGGCCACTAACAGTATGAAAGCAAATAAGTATGATTTGCTTAATGTACAGTCATACAAAGCACACGAAATATTTAGACTGAAAGGAAAAACGTATAAAATGGTTACGATTTTCGGCGTGCTTTTGATTTGCAGGCTGATGCAAGACGCCATGACGGCTGAGAAGGATCAAAAAAACGTATGTCTAAAAGCTGCGAACATTAGTTTTAAGCCAAGATAAGTGATTATGATTTGACCGGAGATGTTTCTCTTTATCAGATGCGCATACACTTCAGGCCGTCATCAAACCACACGTCAGGCATTGCCGCCAGGCTTTTATTTACACTGTGCATCGTGCCTGAGCAATGGCCCATGGCAGCGCGCAGGCTTGCCACAGGCATGAACGTCAGGGCGCAATGCTGTTGAGATAGTTCTCCAGATTGGTGTATCCGTTGCTGCCCAGGCCGTTGCGGTCGGCAGGGTCAGACGGGTCGAGGCCGTGCTCACGCTCCCATGCGTCGGGCATGCCGTCATGGTCTGAGTCGGCAGGGGCGGCTGCGCTCTTAAGCTCGGGCCATCCGCCCACATCCTGCTGCGAGTCTATTATGCCCGTGGGCACATGGCCATCGCCAGTGTCTTTCCTGCTGCTGTAGCTCTTGCCGCCGAATGTGGCCGTGCCAGAGCGCACCTCTGCCACTATGCGGCGGTCCACCGCGTCGCGCACGGGCAGCGAGCATCCCGCCCTGTCGAGCACAGCCTCGTAGGCCTCATGTGGCGCCTGTTCATCTATCTTCATGGCATTCCAGGGCTTGCCGAGCCTTATCCTGTCGAGCACGCTGCTGCCGCCCTGCGGCTGCACTCCGCCGTTCCAGTTGTCGCGCGTAACAGCGTCGTTGCCCTCTACCACGTTGCCGTCTACATACCACAGACCGTAATCGTCGTCGCCGCGGCTGCCGGGGTTTACTATACGGTAAGACACCTTGCCGCCGCGCGTGGCCGGACCGGGCTTATAGTAGTTGCCCACCATGTTCACCATTATCGAGCTGAACTTGGGGTTGCCCTTCTGCTGCCTTTCGCCGCCGTAGCTGCTGTTGTAGCCCCAGTTGTAGACAACGTTGTTGCGATAGTCGTTGCGCCCGCCTCCCGATGCCCAGCGCGGGTTGCGGCTCGAGTGATGGGCTATCAGGTTGTGATGATATGTGCTGAGGTCGGAGCCCCATATGCCGCCGAAGCCGTGGCTGCCCTTAACGTGGTTGGAGCCGAAGAGGCTCTCGGTGATCATGCACCACTGTATGGTTACGTTCTTGCAGTGATACACCGACATGGTCTCGTCGATGCTCCAGCTTGCCGACACGTGGTCGAGTATGATGTTCTTGCGGCCGCGGCAGCTTAAGGCGTCGTCGCTGCCGCCACTCTCGTTGCCCAGGCGCACACGTATATAGCGTATTATCACCTCGTCGGCGGCTATGCTCAGCGGATAGCGCTTTATACAGATGCCGTCGCCGGGAGCGGTCTGTCCGGCTATGGTTATGTAGGGGTTGCGTATTGTGAGCTTTTTCTTCAGGTCGATGGTGCCCGACACGCGGAACACCACCGTGCGCGGCCCCTCGGCCTCAACGGCATGGCGCAGGCTGCCCTCGCCAGAGTCGTTGAGGTTGGTAACTTCGTAGACGTCGCCTCCGCGGCCGCCTACGGTAAACTTGCCATAGCCCTCGGCCGTGGGGAAAGCCTTAAGGCCGTCGGCCATGCACAATGCCGGCACGAGGGCGACTGCAACAGAAAATATAAGTTTCTTCATGGTTCAGTAAGACTTGTTTTAACATTATATAGAAGCTACAGTGCGGGCACTATGCATTACTGCAGCACCTCTGTGCCTTGTGCCACGCTCTCGGTCTCGGTGCTCTTTGTCCACGGCATTTTATCCTTGGGCCACACGCCGTCTACGATGGGATAGGTAACGAGCTTTGAGGGGTCTATCACCACGTGCTTTATGCGCTTGCGGTGCCATGAGTAGGTGATATGCACCAGTCCGTCGCTCGTCTGTATCACTGCCGGATACGAATACTGCACGGCGCCGGTGCGATATTCAAGCACGGCGGCAGCCTCCCAGTCGATGCCGTTGCGTGTCATGGCCACGGTCAGTATGCCCCTGCCCTTGCGCCCGCCTATGGTGTCGTTGCGCGTAGAGTGGTTGTAGACAAGCAGATGGCGGCCGTCCTTCAGCGTAACGGCGTCTATGGCCGAGTTGTTGTTGGGCAGCGTGGTGTCGGTTATCGGGCCCCATGTCAGTCCGCCGTCGTCCGACCATGTCTGCGCTATCCTCGTGTCGGGTCCGCTGCCGTTGGGGCGTGCCAGCAGCTGCAGGCGCTTCTGCGAGTGTACGAGGAAGGTGGGCTGAATGAGCTTATATTTTGTTCCGGCAGGATCGCTCAGCGCCGGCGTCTTGGTCCATGTGCGGCCGTTGTCGGTGCTGCGCTCCACGTGTATGCGCTTGCCGGGCGCGTCCTGCAGGCTGGCTCCTGCCACGATGGTGCCGTCGTCGAGATACACGGGCTTGTTGACCACAGGACCTACGAAGCCTTTGGGCAGGGCCACGGGACGGCTCCACGTGAGGCCGTTGTCAGAAGAGGTTATCACGCGGCCCTCGTCTATCGTGGGGCAGAGATAATATATCTGTATGTCGCCTCCCTTGAGCTGCACCAGCACCGGATTGAACACCGTGCCACCTTCGCCGTCGGCTATGGCTACAGGCTCCTGCCACGTGCCGCCCTTGGGCTTGCGCGCCAGCCATATCTTTACGTCCTTGGCGCGCTCGCGCGTACCGCCGAACCATGTGCATAGCAGAGTACCGTCAGACAGCTCCATTATAGACGATGCGTGACAGTCGCGCGTGGGCGACTTCATGAACACAAACTCCTCGAGCACTATGGCCTGCTTGCCCGGATCGGCCTTGCTGCCTGCCCATGCCGAAGCCGCAAGCAACAAGGAGCATAACAATATTGATAATTTCTGCATATAATATTAAGTTGTATTTAATGTTTTTTTATTTCACTGTAACAACCACACGGGCATAGCGCGTAAGGTGCGGCGTGCCGCTGTCGGTAACCTCACACACCACGTGTATGGTCTGCCCGGACTTTGCATCGGCAGGAACTGTCAGCATTGCATTGACAGACCCGCTGTCTGATATATCAACAGAACCCGGATATGTGCCGGCCTCGGCATACTGCCACCAGCTGAAGGTGAGGCTGTCGCCGTCGGGATCGGAAGTGCCCGCAGCGCTAAGACTGACCTTGCTGCCCGGCTTGGCCTTTATGTCGGCACTATGCGCCAGCACAACCACAGGCTGATGGTTGGCTTCTGCATAAGACTTGACGCACCAGTCGGCACGGGCCGCAAAATCGTTCTGCATTGCAGCGCTCCATCTCCACATCGGCTTAAAGTAAGCGCTGCGCTGTTCGTCGGTGGCAGTGCTGCCGGGACGAAGACTGCATCGCCCCCAGCCGTTATCGCCATACCAGCGGCCTTCAGGATACTTATATCCTTCAACAGGCACAGGGTCAAGCCATGTGTTCTCGCGCACCAGCACATAACGGCCACCCCATCCGCCCCATGAGGGATTCTCCAGATTACGCAGTCCGACATTTATTGTATGCAGGAAAGCCGGAGAGTCGCCCTCTGAACGGAAGTCGCCATTGTCATGAGCCTTATACGAACCACACAAGGCACCATGATTCTGCAATATGTTTTCTTTCATCCATGCGCCTTCATAATACTTCTGCATATAATCAGGCTGAACCATTTTCCAGCGGTAGGCGATGGCCTCAAACTGGTCAGATATGATTGTCTTTATGTTGTATTTCTTCCAATGAGGGCGTATGTAAGCCTGATATGTGCTGTCCTGCTCCCATATAAGGAAGAGCCTCATCTTGTCTGCCACCTCGGCCATGCGCTCAGGATAAGTCTCCTCTATGGTCTTCAGCGCACGGGCTATGGTGTTCGTGCCTCCCCATGCCTGTATCCACACCGGGCGCTTGTCGGTATTGTCGAGCAGCACCTCAACAATACGCTGTGAGCCTTTAGTAACTTTGTCCATTTCACCTTCAGTCTCTACATTGCCAAGATAAGTACGGCTGCGCAAAAATTCAGGCGAAGGATATCTCCTGTCGTGCTTCAGCAGATTGGGATAGACCTCGGCATATGCATTCAGCGTAGGCTCCATCCAGTCGTCACCGGCCCACTTGTGGCCATGCCAGTGATATTGCGAGCTTGATGTTATGATACCCTCAATGTCCCATTCGTTTGAATATAGGAGAAAACGCACCAAAGAGCATTCATCGTCTATCTCGCCGTCGCTCGTCACGATAACTCTTGTTCTGTCATCCTGAGCCACAGCCTGGAACGGAGCGCCGCACAGCAATATTACCAACGGCAAACTCCAAGCTAAAAATATTCTTCTCATTTGAAACAGTATTTATTTTCAGTAACGTCATTTAACAACATTCACTATCACACGGCTATATCGCGTAAGGCACGGCGTGCCGCTGTCGGTAACGGCGAGTATGATGTGCATCGTGCCGAGACGGCCGCCCTTGGGCACTATGAAGTAAGCGTCGCGGCTGTCGTGGCCCACTATCTTTAGCGGACTGCCCGTGCGCGCCGTAGCCACGTTGAAGGTTCCCGGCTCGGGATAGTAGAACCAGCTGTACGAAAGGCTGTCGCCGTCTGGGTCAGATGTGCCCAGGGCACTCAGCCTTATTGTGTCGCCCGTGGCGGCTGTCATCTCTGCCGGACATGCCAGTGCAGGCACAGGCGGATGATTGGCCTCACCGTAGTCCTTCACGGTCCAGTCCATGCGTGCTGCAAAGTCGTTCTGATAAGCCTCGCGCCAGCGCCATATCGTGGCCTTGTTGCTTGTGTGCCATGAGCCGTCGCAGCCCATCACCTCGTCTTGCGCGTCGGTCCATATCGGCCTTGTCTCAGGCTCAATAAACCAGCGCTCCATGCGCGGCTGATACAGCTCGTAGCGTCCGCCCCAGCTGCCCCAGTCGGGATGCTCGGCACAGCCCAGTCCGTTGTCAATGAGATACATAAACGTGGGCGAGTCGCCCTCCATCAGAAACTTCATGTAGGGATACTGCTTGCCCAGCTCGCCCTTGCTGCGTATGTGCTCGTCGAGCCACGGATTGTCAACTATGCTGAAGTCGGCTCCGGCAAAGCGGCCGTGAAACTTGTCGCCGCTGATGCCGCTCCATGTGGCGTAATGGTATCCGCCAAGGCGATGGAAGCCCGGACTGACGATATAGAACAGGTCCTTGAACGTCTTTCTTATCCACACGCCGCTGTCGTCCTGATCTGAAATGGCATACACGCGGAGCTTCGACACAAAAGACTTAAGCTCGCTCTCGCTGCGCGTGGCCTTAACCTTCCACAGAGCCTGCGCCAGACAGTTGGGGCCGCCCCACACAAGCACCCACACCGGACGGCTGTCGCTGCGGTCTACGGCCTTGATTATCAGTTCGGATCCTTCAGAGTCCATGCCCTTGCCCACGGCGTGCATGCCGTAGTCGGGGCGTCCCTCCTTTATCACCGACAGCAGATAGTCGGCCGAGGGATAGCCCTTCTCGTGCTTCAGCAGGTTGTCTCTCACCTTGCCGTATGCCGTCACAATCTCGCGTATGCGCCATGCTGCCGTCTCCTTCTTCTGATGCACCGACGTTGTGGCAACAAGTCCCTCAACGTCCCACTGGTTAGAGTATGTCAGGAAGCGCACCATCGACATTGCGTCGTCTGGCTCGTTCTCAATGTCCGTAAGCACTATCACGCGGGGCTTGCCTGCATTGCCTTTATCTGCCGCGAAAAGCCTCAGCGGCTGAAGCACGGCCATGACAACAAGCAGTAATGTAATCTTGATTTTCATGATATTAATATTTTCCGATTTTTAAATTGTAGATTATGTTCTGCTAATATAACATTTTTTGCGGCGAGGCACGCAACGCAAAGCACAAATAGCAGTCGAATAATCAAAAATCAATATATCTGAAAGCCGCAGACATTAATCTCAAAGTTTTAAAAAGCAATAAAAAACAACGGTTTATTGCGCCATGTATAATAAAAAAGCTAATTTTGCACGACGACACGCAGTTGTTATCATAACAACATTCTGACCTACATGGCAAGTATCCTTATAGTTGAAGACGACCTTACATACGCAACCATGATGCAGACATGGCTGCGCAAAAAGGGTTTCACGGTTGAGAAAACAAGCTCTGTAAGCGCCGCGGCACGGGCTGTGACCGACGGCACAGGCTTCGACCTCATACTGTCTGACCTCCGTCTGCCCGACCACGATGGTCTGTTTCTGCTCAACTGGCTGCGCAAGAAGAATATGCAGACGCCCTTCATCGTGATGACGAGCTATGCCGAAGTGCAGAATGCCGTGCTGGCCATGAAGTCGGGAGCGTGCGACTATATAGCCAAACCCGTGCAGCCCGACATCCTGCTGCAAAAGATAAACGATGCGCTCGACAGCCACAACGCAGCAGCAGCCGCCACGGCAGGAGCTACGCCGACGACAGCAGCAACACAAGCAGCCCACGACAACAACGCGGCGGCAGAACAGAAGACGCACACGGCCGCCAAGAAATACATAGAAGGCACGAGCGAGGCTTCGCGCCAGCTCTACGACTACGTAAACCTCGTTGCGCCAACGCCCATGTCGGTGCTCATTCTCGGAGCCAGCGGCACGGGCAAGGAGTATGTGGCGCGCCGCATTCACAGCCAGAGCAACCGCGCCGACAAGCCCTTCTTTGCGCTCGACTGCGGAGCCATACCCAAGGACGTGGCGGCATCAGAGTTCTTCGGATACACCAAGGGAGCCTTCACAGGCGCCACGACTGACAAGCGCGGAGCCTTTGAGGAGGCCAACGGCGGAACGCTGTTCCTCGACGAGGTGGGCAACCTGACCTACGACGTACAGGTGCAGCTGCTGCGTGCCCTTCAGGAGCGCAAGGTGCGCCCGTTAGGCTCGCCAAAAGAGATAAGCGTGGACATACGACTGGTGTGCGCCACCAACGGCAACCTGGCGCAGCTCGTGGCCGACGGAAAGTTCCGCGAAGACCTTTATCACCGCATCAACGAGTTCACCATATATATGCCCGAACTTAAAGACCGCGGCGCCGACCTGTTTCTGTTTGCCGACCTCTTTGTCAGTCAGGCCAACGAGGAGCTGGGACGCAACGTGGCGGGATTCGACGACAAGGCGTCGGAGATGCTTGCGCGATACAGCTGGCCGGGCAACCTGCGCGAGCTTAACAACGTGGTGAAGCGTGCCACCCTGCTTACGCGCGGCTCATACATCGGCACCGAAGAGCTGTCGAAGGCCATGACGCGCCCCGTGAGACAGGAGCCCACAGCCCTACACGACGAGCAGACCGAACGCCAGCGCATAATAGACGCCCTGCGCGCCACGGGCGGCAACAAAACCAAGACGGCCCAACTGCTCGCCATAGACCGCAAGACGCTGTATAACAAGATTCAGAAATACAACATCGAGGCGTAACGGGCATTTGCCAATTGAGAATGGAGAATTGAAAATTATGATTACTCTTGTGGCGATTAAAAGGGTGATGCTTTAAGGCTACAAGTTTCACATATTAGTCAGCATAATTCATACTGAAGATTTGCATAGTCAACTTAACTCTATACATTCAGCAAAAACATCGTAACATGATCAGGAGAATAATTATTGCGACTTTGGCCTTAATGTGCATCGTGCCATACACGGCCAAGGCGGACACAACTCTGAGCGAAAGAATATATATACTTTCTTCTATATGGAAAGAAATAAGCAACAACTTTGCATTTCCTGAGAAATTCAAGGAGACTAATCCTGACAGTCTTTACAGATGCTATCTTACTAAGGTCTTGAATGCCGAAAGCGAACAGGAGTTTTCGGGCTTAATGACACAGTTCATGGCTCACTTCGACGAGGGACACACACGATTTAACGACAGCAACATCATACGCTACAGGGTGCCGCTGATACTTACATGGGCTGGAGACAAACTGCTGATAACCAACACTACAAGGCAGCTAAAACCGCTGTTGCCTGTTGGCAGCGAGATTAAGAAGGTGGACGGCTTGACGCTCGACGAATATCTGCAAAGGCATGTCTATCCGTATGTTTCGGCTCCCAACATGGAATGGAGAAAGAGAAAGGCTCTCGACATATTCCTTACAGGCAAGGAAGGCGCGGAATTTCATATTGAGATAACGACTCCTAAGGGCAAGACCATAAACACAAAACTCATGACAAGCATAAGGAACTACGACGACACTGACGACTGGAGCATCAGACGCGACACGGCAAAATGCCGCATAAAGAAGCTGCCAGGCAACATCATGTATATGAAGATGAGCACGTTCACGTTGCCCGGCACAATAAAAAGCGCTTTTGAGAATAACCTCTCTGATTTCTTGTCTGCCAAAGGCGTGATATTCGACATACGCGAAAACCGAGGAGGAACAGACGAGTCATGGCACAACATAATAAGACATATCGCCGACAGAAACACTAACATATTCGACGGCTTAAAGATTATGACAAGAGTGGCTAACACGGCCTACGAGATGTACGGCAAAAATGTCAGCCAACTGGCCGACTACTATAACGGCGTGGCCATGCAGCCCGTTCAGGAAGGCTGGTTCGTGATGAAGAACAACACGCCCGACTCGTTGAGAATAACCGCCCCCGTTATAATTCTTGTTGACGGATTTACGGCATCGGCAGCCGAAGACTTTGCCGCAACAATGAAGAACCTGTCGCTCGGCAAGATTGTAGGCACGCCGACAGCGGGCGTGATAAGCAGTCCTAAATTCTGCAACTGGGGGCACGGCTACTCGTCGCTGATAGCTGAATGCCGCTTCACCAATCCCGACGGTTCAGATATTATCAACACCGGCATACAGCCTGACGTCTGCATAGAATATACCGAAAGCGACGCACTGGGCAAGACCGACTCAGCACTAGCGGCTGCGCTGAAGATGCTGAAAGGCAAAAAATAGAACAAGACATCAACCCCTATCAAAACAAAATCATGATTATGTCCGTTTTGCTATGCCATATAATGACTGAGCAAAACGGACATAACGCAATATATAAAGAACATTTATTTTATTATATGGCGCTAAGCATGCCGCTCTTTTTGCCGCTGCGGCCTGAGCATCAGCCACACCCCCGACATACATAACAGTCCTACGCCCAGCAGCGTAAACCATATGCAGCGCTCATTGCCCGGAATGCGCACGTCGTAGGGGTTATCCGGATTATACAGCACCCCAATGCTGTCGCCTTCACTACAGAATGGCAGATAGCACTTCTCCGATATATATGTCTTGCCGTAGCGCTCTGTCTCGTAGCTTATGCGCATCTCCCAGTGCGTACGCCTCTTCCGGTGCCAGTATTCTCTCTTATAGCTGAGCTTGTCTATCACGCCGGTGGCATGGCCCAAAGCGCCTGAAGCCTTCGACAGCGACACAAAGCCGTAGACGCCTCCGCCGAGCATGAGCAGTCCTACGACAAAGAGCAAAAGACAAATAACCTTATTGCGAGACGACACCGCACATCTCCCCTCCGTGCCATGCTCCGAATATCGTTTATCTGTTGTGTATTTCATAATCTAAACCATTTCTGCTACAAAGATAGCCAAAGGCGAGAGCAATGGCAAATAAAAAACAGCAAAGTTTTTTCATTTGACACTGCCGAGCCGCACACTATCTTATTCAAAGATAGCCAAAGGCGAGAGCAACGACAAATAAAAACAACAAAGGTTTTTTTCATTTGACACTGCCGAGCCGCATACTATCTTATTCAAAGATAGCCAAAGGCGAGAGCAATGGCAAAAAACGGCAAAGTTTTTTCATCTGACTTTGCCTTAAAATTATTATATTTGCAACAAAACAAACATCAGACAAAGAATAATGAAAATATATAAAATATGCTTCAGCCCGACGGGCGGAACCGAAAAGGTGGCTGGATTTATTGCCGCAAAGCTCGGCAGCGACATAGTAAACATTGACCTTACCGACCGCAAGGCCGACTTTAAGGGCGTTGCTCTCAACGACGACGACGTGGCCGTGATAGCCGTTCCGTCGTATGGCGGACGCGTGCCTGCACCGGCAGCTGAACACATAACGCAGATAAGCGGCAACGGCGCAAGGGCCGTAATAGTATGCGTATACGGCAACCGTGCCTATGAGGACACTTTGGCCGAACTGCAAGACTGCGCCCTTAAGGCAGGATTCAGCATCGTAGCAGCCGTGGCAGCCATAGCCGAACACTCTATTGTCCGCCGATATGCCGCCAACCGCCCCGACCAGGACGATTATACCGCACTTAACAAATATGCCGAACAGATAGCCGCCAAGCTGAACAGCAACGACTCTGCCACGCCTGCAATACCCGGCAACAGACCATACAAGAAGGCAGGAAGCGTAGGCTTCGTGCCGCGCCCCACAGGCCAATGCACAAGCTGCGGCCTGTGCGCCTCTAAATGCCCGACAGGCGCTATCAGCACAGACAACCCTGCAAAGGTGGACAAGAAGGCCTGCATATCATGCATGCGCTGCGCCGCCATATGTCCTCACGGCGCAAGAAAGGTGAACAGACTGCTCCTCTCTGCAGCAAACATAATGCTGAAGAAAGTATGCTCAACAAGAAAAGAATGTGAGCTTTATATCTGACATCACAGGGCGTATGACTGTTTCCGGCATCTTACCTACAAGATTCCCTACCCCTGACAGCAGCACTTATTTGTAAACATTCTTCATATTTTCCCGACCATTTGACGCTCTCAGAACACGCATGCTCTTCGCCATGCTGCGGTCGGGCAGAAAAGGGCAAAAAACGGGGCGTTTTGTTAAGACACTGACTGACAGCGAGTTGCAGCAAATAAGCGTGAAAAGCGGAAGTGTTAAAAAACATAACCGGCCCACTTACGCATAAAAAGTGGCCCGTTTACGGATGAAAAGGTGTCATTTCTGAGGCTCAAACTTATGGTTTCAGGCTCAGAAATGGCTGATTTTAGTGGCATTTTTCGGCTTATTTATAAACGTATGTTAATGAAGTGACGTTCTTATTGCCATTTCCTTAACATACGTTTACTTTTTATTTTCCAGATTGAAAAATATTTTTGTCATAAGTTTTTACCGCCATCTCCACGCCTCATTTAAACTATGAAATAAAAAGCGCCTATGAAAAATCTAACCAAAATCAGCTCAATATAAAAAATACAGACCGAATACTAACAACCGATTTTGGTTAAAAAATTTTTCATTATTTTGCGTTATCTTTTGTTTATATTTATATTTTTATTTAATTTTGTCGACGAACTAATATATCTGTTACCTCCGGTGAAGCTGAACACAGTTCACTGATAACGGCGGGCATAAGGTCCTGCTGGTGACAGAATGTGGTCGGGGCCTCAAGTGCAAGGCCCATCAGGCTAACACCGGATAAGGTATACAATTTACTTATTTTGCATATTAAAGACATTTACCTGCAACTTGTTACTAACTTAAAGATATTTACAGGCATAAGCTTTGTTATCTGAGAATTGAGCAAACATTTCCTGACGGGTGTGTCTTTTAATTATGTATTTAGCGCTTAACCGCAATACGCTAAGACAAAATGTGCTCGTTGTCTAATGAGAACACCCGGCGAGGCGGGCAAACCTCAAACACCGGATTTGCCTCCGATGTGTCCCCCAGAACGTGTAAATCAGCTAAAGGGGTGTCCCCCAGTAGTGTCCGGAGACAAAGTGCCGACCCGCCCGACAAGCCCGACCAGGAGGCTGTGTGGTTCCTGATGAGGGCTGCATACGGACAGGAGAGAAAAGCCAAAGACATACTTGAGGCGGAAAACATAGAAGTGTTCCTGCCCGTAACGAACAAAATGCGCATAATAGGCGGCAAGCGCAAGCTGATAACAGAATCGTTGATACCCAACTTTCTGTTTGTACACACCACCGAGAGAATGATAAGAAAATACGTGGGAAGCCCCGGGCTCAGTTTTCTTCATCACTATTATATCCCCAACAAAGACGAAAACGGCTGTCCGATAGGCAAAAGCGGAATAAAGCCGCTCATAGTTCCCGACGACCAGATGGAGTCTTTCCTCAAATGGTATGAAACTGAAGACGAGAACAAGATGTTCATCTCCGACACTGAGAGCGACATATCCAAGGGGGACAAGGTGAAGATAATAAGCGGTAAGTTCACCGGATTCAGCGGCTTTGTCTGCCGCGTAAAAAGGCAAACCCGCGTGGGGGTAACCATCAATGGCTTCGGCACGATAGTGACGGCATACGTCCCGAAGGCATTTTTACAAAAAGTCACAGAACAGTAAAGAAACAAATTATATCTACAGCAAATATATTTTAAACAGATATGGATATCTTAATCGGTAAATTTGGTAATCAGCCATTTAAACTGACCGAACCAAGCATAAGCCGCGAGCATGCCTTGTTTCATCTTGACGAGGCCACCGGCAAAATGACCCTTAGAGACAACAACTCGACCAACGGCACATGGATAATGTCGGCCAGCGGCAGCTTCAAGCGGCTTACGGGCGAGGTTCCGGTGAGCCTCAACACGCTTGTGCGCCTCGGGGCAAGACACACCTTCCGCATAAAGGAGCTTATGGCGCAGCAGCCGCCCAAGACCGACGACGCCGTGGACATAAGCGAGCTGCGCAACATCTACGAGACCTACAACCGCAACAAGATGTCGCTCGAGGCCAAGACGTCGAACATAATGATGATGAGAATGGCGTCGCTGTCGCTGGGAAGTATCTTTGCCATACTGCTGACGATGCTTCTGCCCAAGGACTTTGCAGGCGACACCACCGCCAGCGCCGCCATCAAGGTGGCAGGCAGCATAATAGCCATAGGCTTCTCGTGGATCATAGTTGACGTGAAGAACCGCAGCCTCATACAGCGCAAGGACCAGAACGAGCGCTTTTTCAGGAAGAAATACTGCTGCCCCAAGTGCGGCTACCACTTCGGCACAAAGCTCTATGAGAACATCCTGGCCGAGGGCAAATGCCCCAACAGCAGCTGCAAGTGCAAGTTCAAGGGAAAATAGCAACCTTAAAAAGACATCATATTATGAAACACACAAGCATGATTAAGCTGATATCGCTGTCGCTGATGCTACTGCTGGCAGCAGCGGCATTTCCGCAGAAGACCTACGTGGTGTCGGTCGGCATAGGCGAATACAAGTATCCGCAGGTGGCCCCGCCCCTGCCCTGCTCGGTGGGCGACGCCCGTGCCGTGTCGCGCTTCTTCTACAAATACAACGGCAGCAGCGTGTTCATGCTGCTCAACTCCAACGCCACGCGCGACCACATACTGAGAGTGCTCAAGTCGGAGTTTGCCAAGTCTACGCCCAACGACGAGATAATCTTCGTCTACAGCGGCCACGGCGTGCAGGGCGGACTTACCACCTACGAGACCAAAGACGCCTCGAGCCTCATCACATACAACGAGATACAGAACATCATGAAGTCGGCCAAGGCCCGCCGCAAGGTGATTCTGGCCATGGCATGCTATTCGGGAGGACTAACGCTGAAGAACAGCAACGGCGGCAGGACGCCGCGGCGCAGCACGCAGAAGACAAGCGTGATGCTCTACACGTCGAGCCGCGCCAACGAGGTTTCGTGGGAAAGTCCCGACATGACCAACTCATTCTTCATCAGCCGCATACTCGAGGCCTTCAGGGGTGCCGCCGACAGGAACGGCGACAGGAAGGTTACGGCGCGCGAGCTGTTCAACTATGTCAACCCGAGAGTAATCAGCGACACTGAAGGCCAGCAGCATCCGCAAATGTGGGGTAAATTCGACGACAGCATGGTGGTCGTTTACGTAAAATAAAAACAACTATAGCAACAATGATAATAAAATGTCCATACTGCGGCCGGCGATTCGAGCTTCAGCGCCGTCCGCCCGAAACATTCTGCTGTCCCAAATGCTCATACAAGGTGCCGTTCAGCGTGATACTGCAGGAGCAGCACTCTGAGAAGACCATGGCAGCGCCGGCATCAGGCGCCACCGTTACGGCAGGAGGCGAGCCCCAGGGACTGCCCACGTCGGTCATCAACGGACAGGGAGACAAGACGGTGGTGGTAGAGGGCCTCAACGGCGGACTGAAGACAAGGCTCATACCCGAGCTGCAGCAGAAGAGCAAGGGCATACTGCAGGTGAGCTTCCAGGGCATGAGCTTCGGCACTATTAGCCTGCCCCACGGCAACTACTACAACCTGGGACGCAAGAGCTCTGACAGCACCGCACAGATAAAGATAACACCCGACATAGCCATGAGCCGCATACATGCAGGCATGCGTACCGTGAAAACGCCCGCAGGGCAGATTGTCTACCAGATAACATCCGTGAAGACAGAAAACCCCGTATACGTCAACGGGCATGCCATACCCAAGGGCAAGGCTTACAGCCTGAAGACGGGCGACATGATAAAGATGGGCGAAACCCTGATGAGGTTTCAAATGGTGTAAACACTGAACAACGATAGATTATGTCACAGAACAAGACAATAGTACCGGGCGTCGACTACGACAATCCCGGAAGCAGCGAGTATGACGAGGCAGCGTTCAGCAGCCTCTACACACGTTCGGGCAACGACGACAACCGCACGTGCATAGCCGGCGCGCAGGGACATGGCTTCCAGGCACAAAGCGCGTCAGGCACAGCCGTGGCCGACAGAGACACCCGGCAGATAACCATGCAGAACCGCGTGATAGTGGGCTGTCTCTTCTCCATATCCCACGGACTGCTTGGCGAGATGTTCCCGCTCTATCTCGGACGCAACGCCATAGGACAGGCAGCCGGATGCGACGTGTGCCTAAGGGAGAAGACCGTGTCGCCCGAGCACGCCATACTCTACATACGCAAGGAGGGCAACCCCGTGCGCTTCAACATGACCATAACAGACTACAACTCGGCCAACGGAACCGAAGTGAACGGCACCGACGCCAGATATAACACTCTGACCGTAAACGAGAACGACGTCATAAGCATAGGCAGACACTACAAGCTGCTCGTAAAGACATTCAACGTGGAGGAGGCCGGCCTCTTTGAGGACGAAGGCTTTGAGGAGACAGGCATGGCGGCTGCAAGCGCCGCAACGGCAGCAGACACCCGCCCCGAGGCTGACATACAGGACAACTTCTACTCACCATCGGGCAGCAGCGACGACTCGTCACGCACCGTCATATCGGGCATGTTCTGACGCGCCGGCCACACGCCCGTAAACCATCATACAGAAACATATATCGCTTGACAATGAACGATAACCATCCTACATCTACAATCGGCCTTGAAGAAATAAAACTCATAGCCTCAACAGACACATGCGAGGCATACGGACGCTCCGGCATAGGCGGACGCGAAGAAAACCAGGACTCATACGGCGGCATGGTCAGCGGCAGGGCTGTCATCCTGACCGTATGCGACGGCATGGGCGGCATGAACGGCGGACAGACGGCATCGCGCATAGCGGCCACAGAGATAGTGCAGACCCTGGCCGAAGTGCCGGCAGAGAAGATTGGCCCCGAGGCCGTAAGCAGCGCCGTTGCCAACGCCAACGCAGCCATCTACAGGCGCGCGCTCAACGACCCGCCGCTGCGCGGCATGGGCACCACGACGACGGTTGTGGCCATAACGCCCGAGGCGGCATATCTGACACACATAGGCGACAGCCGCATCTACCAGCTGAGAGGCGGAAAAAAGATATTCAGAACCTTCGACCACTCAAAGGTGTTCGAGATGGTTGCGAAAAATCTGATGACCGAAGAGCAGGCGCGCCTGTCGAGCTTCTCCAACATAATAACAAAGGCCCTGGGCATAAGGCCGCAGGCAGCTGTCCAGGTGGAGAAGATACCCTACAGGGCCGGCGACAGGTTCATACTCTGCTCCGACGGCATATGGAACTGTGAGCCCGAACCTGAGATTATAAAGATGTTCAACGCCTCAAAGCGTCCCGACGAAGCCCTGCGCTATCTAACAGAAAGAGTCAACGCCATAGGCATACAGAACGGCGAAAGCCACGACAACCTTACAGCAATAGTTGTCGACATGAAGAAAGACTCAACATACCAGTACAGCTACATGCGGCGCATAAAGGACGCTCTGTCAGAGCAGATAAGGCAGATAAAGAAGAAGAAATAAAAAAGACAGACATAACGCATGAAGAAAATAACAGTAGGACGCGGCAACGACTGCGACATTGTCATACCCGACGAAAGGGACAACGTGAGCAGACACCACATGGTCATCTCGTTCAACCTGCTTGGCAAGATGACCATAAGCGACACAAGCAGCAACGGCACCTTCATCAACGAAAGGAGAATGCTGAAAGGAACATCCATACCCGTAACAAGAAACGACAAGATAAGGCTCGGAGACCGCTGGAACTTCGACTGGAACCTGGTAAAGGACCCTTACGTAACAATGCGCAAGACTATTATTGCGGCAGCCTCACTGCTGGTTGTTGTCATCATTGCTGCAGTATGGCTCATGTCTGCCGGACAGACGCCGGCACCCGAAGCAGCTCCTGCTGCACCTAAGGAATATGTAGAGCAAGGCAAAGGCGAATGGAACAAAGACTCCACCAACAAGGTTGCCCCCACGGAGATGTCGATACCCATAGGCACCAAAGCCGCTGCCGGCGACAACGACGCAAGCACCCGCAGGCGCAGCAGCAGAAAGCAGAGCGCAGGCAAAGCCGTAAAGGCTAAAGGCAACGCAGGGCAGACCAAGGCATCGGCCAACGTGAATGCACGCACGGACAACATGCCTGTAATAAACTGACAATAAGCACATCCGGCAGCATGGGCAATAAGCCAAAGGCCGGATGGCTGACATAAATACCGACCGGCATTAAGGATTACAGCAACAGCTGCCGGCAGAAAGCAGATAAAACACAGAATAATAAAAACGTTTTTAACAATAATGCGGACAACTATATACAAGACTGCATCAGCAGTTGTTCTCCTGTTGACCATCATAATTCCTGCATACGCACAGCAGGAAACCACCCTGATAATGAAAAACGGCTCAAAGATTACGGGCAACATCGTGGTTCAGAGGCCCGGCAAGGACATCACAGTGGAGGCAACAAAAGCACTGCTGGTGGTCAGCGACGGCGAAATAAAGTCGAAGAAAGACAAATATGTAAAATACGAAAAACTTCCGCGCGAATGGAAGCGCTGGGCCATGGAGACGAAGGCTCTGCAGGGAAACGCCGACGGGCGCTATCTGATGATGCACAGCATAACGACCGGAAACTACACCTACACCGACGTGGTGAAGACTGAAAAGGGCAACGCGCAGACCGACACTTACCTGCAGGCCGTGCCGACGACATTCAGCATAAAATGGAACGACATACAGGAAATCAGGCGCAAGGCTCCTGAGGCTGAAGAGGCCACGGGCGTTGACGACGAGGTGGAGACGGCGGCAGGAAAGACTTACCGCGGAACCATAGTGTCGCAGAAGATAGGACAGACGCTGGCTGTAAAGACCAGTTCGGCAACGGTAGAGCTGGGCATGGGCAACATACGCGAGATACGCAAGGTGGCACGCTCGCTCTCGCAGCCGCTCTTCGGTCAGGCAGGATTTGTCAACACGATAGTGATGAAGGACGGAACATCCAAGGACGGCATAATGACAGTTCAGCATTATGGCGCCAAGACCGACGACCAATATGTAACCCTGCTACACGAGGACGGCTCGAAAGAGAAAATACTGGCAGCCGACGTAACGGAATACAGGACTGCATACAACGGTGAAGACGGCGAGACATACAAGCCCGGCAGAGTCTACGTAAACGAGTTTGCCATATCAAGGGCAAGGACAATGACCGAAGACGGCGTCACGGCCTATGTGGACAAGAAGGTGTATCCCTTTCCCGAAGGCATCGTTACCACCTTCAAGGCTGCCGGCGCCAAGTTTCAGGGCAGCTGGCACCTGATAGCCCTCGACAACGTGGAACTGAAAAACGGCACAAAGAGCCAGGGCTACACCACGAAGACAAGAAAGACCAACTGCATTGACCCGTCGACAACCGACATGTCGGGCGGCATTAGCAGCATATCGTTCACCTATCTCTCACCCGGCTTCTATGCCCTCGTATGCGACGACAACCCTGAAACCTACGTGATAAAAATAACCAAATAGGCATACATAAAAATAAATATATGCGCAGGCTTTCAGGCTATATCTCCTATAATGAACGACGCCCGCCTGAAAAAAAATTTGAGTTAACCGTAAGAAAGTCATCCTAAACAAATCTATACTAATATAAAGGCAAAGCCGGCTAAGGGCTGAAGCCTCTGAGAACAGAAAACGAAAAAATAACCATTAAACTGTAAGATTATGAATACTAACGGAACTAACCCAGGAATGAACGTTGAGGATTATGAGGATAAAGCCATCCAGAAGAGCAATGCAGCAAAGAGAATAGCTGTTGGCGGAGCAGCCTTCTTAGGAGGAGCGGCAGTGGCCGGCGGAGCAGCCTATGCGGCAGGACAGCCTGAAGGACAGACGGCAGACGAGACGCTTACAACTGAAGACATAATAGGCGGAGCCGAGGCAGGAAGCGAATATAAGGAAGCTGAAACACAAGAAACCCAGGAGACTCACACCGCTACGCACACAACGACAGAACACGTGGTGATAGTGGAAAAACCGGCGGCAGAAGTGTATCATGAGGAGGCACAGGCGGCAGAAGAGCCGAACGTAACATGGGACGAAACCACAAACTTCTATGTAGGCGACACAAAGATAGGCTCTATCGAGGAAGGCACCATCAACGGCCATAAATTCGCAATAGCCGACGGCGACGGCGACGGTGTGGCTGACCTGCTTGCCGTAGACTCAAACGGAAACAACCGCTTCGACCAGGACGAGTTCATGCAGCTCAGCGAGTCGGACAACATACACATGGGACACGAAACGGCTCAGGTAACCAACGAGCGATTCACCCCACAGGAGATAAACGGATACGATGAACAGCATCAAGCAAATGAAAACTATATAGCACAGAACCAGGAGCCTATATACAACAACTTTGAAGACGAGAAAACCGGCGAGGCATACCACGGCGACTTCGCAGAGAACAATCCTGACTACAACCCTAACGGACTGGTAGACGGATATAACTCTAACCAGTATCTGGCAGAAAACGACAGGTATTCAGCCGAAATGGAAGGTTTGCCCAACCCTGAAAGCCGTATAGACGACGGATTCAACGAAGACATAGCCGAAAACGACATATATGCTGCCGACGAACAGCCTGAAGAATATATAGCCGAGAACGATACTTATACTGACGACAGCACATACACTCCCGAAGTGGACGATCCTGCAATGGCACAAGCCGAAACATACGGCGAGCCAGACAACATTGAATACGACAGTGACCTGGCCGAAAACAATGCTGATGCCGAGGCCGACGAGAACAGCGAATCGCTCGACTCCATGATGGAGAATGAGGAGTTTCTTGGATAAATAGAGAAATAACACAGATAGTCAAACAATAAAAACAATTAAGAATATGCCTAAGAAAACTTGTCCAAACGGACATATATACGACTCTAACATCTATGGTGACGAATGTCCGTTGTGCCCGAAAGACGGCAACAGCACACAGTTTAACTCAAAACAAGATTTCGGAATGCCTCCGTTCGACCAGGCTCCTGACTCAGCATACAGAACACGCGTTGCCCCTCCTGCAGGAATGCCGCAGCAGGGGGCAATGGGTTCGCCTGTGATGGGCGGAATGGACGCTGCCGGCGAGACACGCTTCCCCGGACAGCAGCAGTCGGCACAAAGACCCGTGAACGGCACCATAATCAGACAGCCCAAAGGCGTGCCCACGGCACAGGGACGCAAGCTGGTAGGATTTCTGGTAACCTACAACCGCGATCCGCTGGGCAAGTCATACAACATTTATGAGGGCAAGAACTTTATCGGACGCGACCGCTCATGCGACATCTGCGTGCCGGAAGACAAGCAGATGTCGGGCCGCCATATGTCGCTCCTTTACAGAAACGTGGACAACAAGTTCAAATACCGCGACGAGCAGTCGAGCAACGGAACCTTCGTCAACAAGGAGCTTTCAGACGAAGGCGAACTGAAGAACTACGACATAATACGCCTGGGCAGCACCGTGTTCATTTTCATAGCAATACCACAAATAGGATAAAATCATGGAAAACTATATAATAGCCAACTGCACCGACACGGGCAGGGTGCGCAGCGTTAATGAAGACAGCATGACCACGTTCGACTCTCCAAACGGAAGAGTCGTTGTAGTATGCGACGGCATGGGCGGACAGAAGGCCGGCGACGTGGCATCGCAGCTCGCCGTGGCCGTGATACAGGACATCCTGACCGACAACACATTCGCCACAGCCGAAGAGGCTATCAACAGCTCTATCATTGCCGCCAACCAGGCCATACTGCGCAGGGCTTCGCAGAACGACGGACTAAGCGGCATGGGGGCTACATGCGTGATGATCATCATCAGGGACGGACAGGTGTACTACGGCTCTGTGGGAGACAGCCGCATATACTACGTGGCCAACCGTAACATACATCAGATAACCAAAGACCAGTCGTATGTCCAGGCGCTCGTCGACTCAGGACAGATAAGCAAGGAAGACGCCGAGCATCATCAGGACAAGAACCAGATAACCAATGCCCTCGGACTTGAAAACATGACACCTCCCGTGATAGGACAGATGCCTATAACGCCAGAACCGGGCGGTGTGTTTGTGCTGTGTTCCGACGGCCTCAGCGGAATGGTCAGCAACAATGCCATACTCAACACCGTAACGCGCTATGACCTGCCGCTGAAGGAGCGTGCAGACATGCTGGTGAGCCAGGCCAACGATGCAGGAGGAGTAGACAACATAACGGTGCAGCTCGTGGAGTTTCCTGGCGGAGGAGGCAAGCGCGGCAGCATGCAGCCCAACGGCTACACCTCAACACGCGCAAAGAAAAGCCACACGCTGCTTTACTCCGTAATAGGCCTGCTGATGGTGGCAATAGCCGGCGGAGGCATCTACTGGTACCTGAACAAGGACAGCAAGCCGCAGACAAAGCCCGAGGTAATAATGAAGAAGACACAGACACAGGCAAAGCCGCAGCAGAAAGCTGAGACCGCTGAACCTTCAGCACCCGAGACTACCAATAGCACAAAGGAGGTGAAGAAGGTGATTACCGTAAAGGAAAGCGAGCCCGTCAAGACCGTAAAGCCAAAGGTTACAGACAACAAAATATCTACAAAGAAAGCCATCACGAAAGAAGCTCAAAAAACAACTGACAAGAAAGGAAGCTCAAAGACAGAAGAGATAAAGAAAAAGATTGTCGAGGAAAAGAGCGGAGACACCGGCAGGAAAGAGAAAGATGGCATTGTGTATGAAAATCTAAAAGGCGAAAAATAATTATCTCGATGAGACAAATTGCTAACTATATCATTGACGACGAGCCTATTGCCCGTGGAGGCATGGGGAGAATATTCCGTGCACGCGACACCAAGGGCAACATAGTGGCGATAAAGGAGATTCTCCCGGAATTTGCCACCGACTGGTCGATAATAGACAGAATAGAAAAGGAGGTGAAGTTCCTTGTAAGAATAGACCACCCCTCTATCGTAAAGCTCTATTCGGCCTTCCGCGACGAGCACACACAGTGCTACTATATCGTCATGGAACTTGTTGAAGGACTGAACATCGAACAGTATGTAACAAGGCATGGCCCCATACCAGAACAGCAGGCTGTGGAGATGATGATGAAAATACTCGACGCGCTGCAGTGCGTACACGACTCACACATCGTGCACCGCGACATCAAGCCGTCGAACATCATGGTGCGCCCTGACGGCAGCATCTGCCTGCTGGACTTCGGCATAGCCAAGGATCTTGACAACAATAACGGCAACACCATACCGGGCTCTATACTCGGCACAAACGGATATATGAGTCCGGAGCAGGCTGCCGGCTACTCCATAAACTACCGTTCGGACATATATGCCGTAGGCTGCGTGTTCTTCTATATGCTCACAGGACACCATGCCTTCAACACGCTCTCCAACGAGTTTGAGACGAAAGACTCGATAATAAACGACGAATTTCCGAAGCTCTCCAAATACAAGAAGGGCATATCCGACGTGCTGCAGAAGGTGCTCGACAAGGCTACGGCCAAGAACATGATGCAGCGCTACCAAAGCTGCTACGAGTTTATGTCGGCACTGAGCAACGGCACCAACGTAAGCAACATATCATCGCGCAACATGCCGGTGAAGATATCAGTAGGCCGCGAGATGTGCGACATCATAGTGAACGACTCGGCACGAAAGATAAGCCGCCACCACGCTGACATAGAGCTGAAGGAGTTTACCGGAGGAAAATATTATGTGTTCACAGACTGCAGCTCAAACGGCACTATCGTAAACCGCAAGTCTGTATGCAAGACCTCGGTAAACATCCCCGCCAGCGGGCCTGCCCCGGAGATTTATCTCGCAGGAGTGATTGAGGGACATCTCGACTGGAACAAAGTGGTGGAAGAACTCGACAAGCGTGCACGTGCCATACAGGACGCGGAAGACACGCCGACGGAAGATGACAACACCGTGTCGGAAACGACAACCATATCCAAGCCCAATGAAGAAAACGCTAAATATGTAGAGAAGGATGCCACGGGATGGCTGATAGCAGCCTACATATTTGCCATTCTCGGCGGATTCTTAGGAATAATACTTGGCACGGTGGTAGCCACAGGAAAGGTGGAGATGGTGAGCGGCGAAAAAATATACAAATACAAGTCTGACCACCGCAGGCTCGGATGGGGTGCGGCAATATTGTCCATCATATCCATGGTCGTGTGGAAATTCGTCATCCTTGTGTGATAACCTTCCATTACTGATATATAAGACTCTTGGAGACATTACCCGCCGGCGGAATTATCCTGACTGGCAGCTGACAGTTATAGTTTCAAAAGATATCATTTCAGCCTGCGGAACATGGGCTTTCGTCTTCTGAAAGATAACCTTTCACAACATAAAAGGACACCTTTTGGAAACCTGCCGGAATCAAGAGAAAACCGTAAGAAAAAGCCGCAGAAATGCGACAGACCGTAAGTTCCGGCGCAATGGCATAAAAAAACCTGACGTCTACCTTGAAAATCATTCATTGAAGCAACATGATACCGACAGACATACTTAATTATAGAATTGTGCGCCACCTGGGCTCAGGCGGCATGGGCAGTGTTTACCTTGCAGTAAACACGAACATTGACCAACAGGTGGCAATAAAGGCCTTGAAGCCTGAAATTGCCCGTAACCCCGCGCTCCGCGCACGATTCAAGCAAGAGGCCGAACTGCTCTGCTCGCTCGACCACCAGGGCATTGTGAAGTTCCTCAACTATGTTGAAACGCCTGAAGGCGTATTCCTTATAATGGAATATGTCAAAGGAATAACGCTCGAAGACTTCATCAACAAGAAAAACGGCCTGATTGTCGAAAAGAAAGCCTATCCCATGATATGTGAGATACTTGATGCGTTTGAATATGCCCACTCAAAAGGCATTGTTCACCGCGACATCAAGCCCTCGAACATAATCATACAGGAAGACGGGCATATTAAGATAATGGACTTCGGTATAGCGCAGATTGTGTCTGAGGCTAACATGGCTGACAGCAGATACATAATGGGCACACCGACATACATGAGCCCCGAGCAGATTTACGGCAGGAACGTAGACACCCGTTCGGACATATATTCAATCGGAGTGCTGATTTACCACATGCTGACAGGCCGCGCACCGTATGACTCAACCATGCTTACGGCGCAGGAAATAAGGCAGAAGGTGGTGAGAGAAGACATGCCGCGCATGGCAGAATATTATCCTTATATATCAAACAAGATACAGGAGGTTGTAGACAAAGCCACACAAAAGATTCCCGAAGCACGCTATCAGTCGTGCATGGAGATGAAGGCCGCCGTGAAAAAAGCCATCGCCCCCGACCCTATACCGCGCCCGCTGATCTACGGAGGAGCAGCCGTCGCGGTGATACTGATGCTCGTGGGCTTCTTCACATGGGACTACTACCGCACAAAGGTAAAATACTATCGCGATTATGTTGAAGTCTACGGCATACCCGAAGGAGTGGGCCGGCTGAGCAGCAGCGAAATGTCTCACCGCGAGGCGTCGTACCGCTTTGAATATTCAAGACACAAGCTCCGCCGCGTGTCGTACGTGAACAGCAAGGGCAAGCTGGTTGACCATCACGACTCTGAAGACAAAGACCGCATAGTTGACATGACGCTGCTTTACACCGAAGGAAGCGGAAAGGTTGACTCTGAGAAATTCATGGACCGCAGCGGCAAGGTGCTGTACGTAAAAGACTACGACAGCAACATGAAGACCTGCACCTTCAAGCTGGACGACGAACTCGGCACCGAGATGACGCTCAACGCACAGGTGAAGCTCTTTCAAAGCGCATTCGATGTTTCTCTCGACGGAAAGGGGAAGATATCAAAGTACATTCTCGAATATGATGACGAAGGACATCTCGTGAAGGTTGAATATGCCGGATTCGGCAATGTCAGGGTGCCCGACGGACAAGGCATCTTCGGCCGCAGATATGTCCTTGATGACAAAGGACGCGTAATAGAGGAACACTATCTTGGAAAAGACGGCAAGCCCAAGGCCACACAATTCGGCCTAGGCGTGAAGAAATTCACCTACGACGATGACGGCAACCTGTCTAAGATTGTTTACCTCACGGTGGACGGAAAGCCGAGCAGCGACGGCAACAACTGCCCGGTGGTGCTGCTGACCTACGACAAATGGGGCAACCGCACATCAGAGAAATACACCGACATAAACGGCCAGCCGATGATACGCAAGGACGACGCCTTTGCGGGCATTCTCTACGAATACAACGACGACGGCACATGCAAGAAGAGACAGTATCTCGGAGTAGACGGCAGGCTGACATACGTTAAAGGCGTCAGCGGATATGTCAACGAGTATGATGACAACGGATACCTGTCGGGCATTTCGTATGTCGATGCCAAAGGAAATGCGGCATACTTCAACGACACGGATGACGAAGCCACATATTCGAAACAGAAATTTGTCAACGACGACAAGGGGAACATTATCGACCACAAGCTGCTCGACGCGTCGGGCGAACTCGTAGAGACGGCTTACTTTGCCCACAAGAAAAGCACATACGACTCGCTTGGCAACATGCTCACAGAATATTACTTCGACAAAAAAGGAAAGATATACGCACCTGCCAAACTGGGATACGCCGGTCTGGAGGCAAGATACGACAAGCAGGGACGCCTGGCAAGACTCACCTACATGGGCGCGGCCAAGGAGCGCATAATGCTATCAGACATGCACTTCTGCTACTTCACCAAAGAATATGACGCCCGCGGAAACTGCACGAAGTTCTCTTACTTCGACGACAAGGACAAGCCGGCCATGACATCACAGGGAGCGTCAACGGTGTGCTATGAATATGACGACAACGGGAACGAGACAGCGCGCTACTTCCTCGACACCGAAGGCCGCCCGTGCGTGCTCAACAATTTCTGCTCACGCGTGGAATACGAGTACGACAGCCAGGGCAACTGCATATCAGAAAGGCACAAGAACACCGACGGAAAACTGATGTCGGTGTCGGGTGTGGCATACTATGAGTGGGAGTTCGACCAGAAAGGCAACGTAACGGCCGAACGCTCCATGGGCACAAACGGAAAGCTTGCCGCAGGAAAATATGAGATCAGATACAAATATGACGGACGCGACAACGTAACCGAACGCTCCTACTTCAGCAGCGGAAACAGGCCGGCACTGTGTGACGGGGGATATCACAAAGAGGTGATGAAATACAACTCGAACAACATGTGCGTGCAACAGGAATACTACGGAACCGACGGCAGGCTGAAAAACATCAGCGGACAGAACCTTGCTGTCATAAAGCGCGAATACGACGAGCGCGGAAACAAGACCTCGGAAGTGTTCTTCACGCAGAACGGCACACGAGGATGCGACAACGAAAAGGTGCACAAATACTACAACCAGTACGACAGAATTGCCAACAAGGTGAGCCATCAGATTTCATTCGGCATTGACGGCAAGCCAGTTGTAGCCAACAATATCGCGGCTGAAGGCCGCACCGTCTACGACAAGCGGGGCAACATGACCAAGATAATGTGCTATGACGGATACGGAAAGAGCATAAACGGCAGACAGGGATGGAGCGAGTGCAGATTCACATACAACGAAGCCGGCGACATAACCTCGAAGGCATACTTTGACATCAACGGTAAAGCCGTTGCCGACAAGAGCGAGAAGATACACAAGTATACATACACATACAACGGGATGCGCATGCTAAGCAGCGAATCTTATTACGGCGCCGACGGCAAGCCGGCAAACACGGCAAGCGGATACAGCACCGTAAAATATAAGTACAACAAGCAGAACCAGCTTACGGAAACGGCATGCTACGGAGCCGGAGGCCGCCCCGTGGACAACAGTCAGGGATGGCACCGCCTGGTTTACTCTTACAGGGCAGGCACACAGTATAAATGCGTCTTCTACGACAAGAACAACCGCAAGCTGGGCACAGCCACAAACACAGACGGCAAATGGAGCCTGCAGGTGGAGCAACGGCAGAACATGACCGGAGGCTACGGCTGGCAGGCAGCATGGCGGCAAGCGGCAAGAGAGTGCCCCACAAGGATAGCCGACGGACTGACAATAGAAAGCGTAACCGTAGGCAACGACGCCGTTACCCTGGCCGTATACATCGAGAACTTTTCATCAGAACAGATAACAAGCGAAATGCTCAACGTCCTGCGGCAGTTTGTGTCAACACTTAGAAAGTCGACGTCGACGCCGTCGTATGTTGACATACGCATGATAGTGTACGACATGAACCACGAAAGGACAGCCATAATATAAAAAGAATAAGAACAATAACACCTATAAGACGATGAAAACTTTAAAAATCATTATCTGCCTGCTTTTAGCGTTTACGGCATCAGCATCGGCAGGCGATCTGACTCCGGCTCAGAAAGACGCACAGCTAAAACTTTACAACTATTTGCAGAAGAAGAAATACGAACCTTCTGTCGACACGTCTGACAACAGTGTATGCTTCCGCCGCGAGGGAGTGCTCTACTGGATAACGTTCGACGAGAACTCGCCCATACTCTACACCTTCCACAGAAAGGCATTCAAGGTGGGCGCTGACGAGATGTCGTATAAGCGCATACCCAGCATAATAGCTGCCAACGAGGTAAACCGCAAGCACAAGACCGTGAAGCTTACCGTTGAAGACAAGAAGGTTGAGATAGCCATACAGGTATATGCCGCAAAGACCGAAGACTTCACGGCAGTGTTTTCAAGCTATTTCTCAAGATTTGAGGATGTAGACACCGACTTTAAGAACGAATACCAGACGGCTCTAAAGGCTGAGCGCGAATCAATGAACAGACTGGAGGAGGAGGCACGCAAAGACCTTCCGCCAAGCGTGCTCACCGACAAGATTGTCAACATGTCCTTCCGCCTGCTCGATGCCGACGGCGTGGAGAAGACGGCCTACGACCAGCCTCTGCGCAGCTTCAACGCAAGATACATACAGGCACGCATAGAGTTTGCGCCATGGAGAGAGAAGGCACAGGACTTCGACCTGCAGCTGAGGGTTACAAGACCTAACGGAAAGACCATCTGCATGCCAGGAAAGAAAGTAACCTCGGAGATGAACATAACACTCGAGAAGTCGAAGAAGAACCAGATGATAGAGTTAGGACAGTTCGGCTCGCCTAAAGAAGGATTCTGGAAGGCCGGCGAATACAAGGTGGAAGTCATCGAGTCGGGCGACGTAATTTACACCACCACGTTTAATATCCTGTAAAACACACACAACATGAAAAAGCTAATCATATTTGCCGCCATAGCCGTGCTGACGGCGGCTTTGTGCGTAAGCTGCAAGCAAAAGAACAAAGACATTGAACTGCTGCAGAACTTTGTTGAAGAGATAAACTCACAGCCGGGCAAAGACCTTGCTAACGGAACAGTGCTGACAAAATGTGAATACAAGCAGGGCGACAGCCTCTTCACATACAGGATAAAGATAAGCGACGACCGCTTCAGCAACGTTGCGGCAGACTCGGTGAAGAGCACGCTGTCAAAGAAGCTGACAGAGCCGGGAATGCAGAAACTTGTAAAGATACTGTCGCGCAATTCTATCGGACTTCAGTATGTCTACGAGATGGAAGGCAACGAGATGACCGTAGTGTTCACTCCTTCTGAACTTAGCACACAGCAGAATCAATAACATTTCATCAACGTTGTGTCAGAACCGGATTTGCCCGGACACCAGGCTGCAGCAGCGACGCGTTGCATGCTGCGCCTCAGGTAGCGGTCAAAGCGGTTCCGGCACTTTTTTATTATAATACATATTGTCATGACATTCACAGATTCAGTCAGATCATGCATAAACAAATATGCCACCTTCAGCGGGCGCGCATCGAGGTCAGAATTCTGGTGGTTCTGGCTTTTCACATTTATTGTGCAGATCGTTTCGCTCACCATATTCTCCGTCATAGGCTATCTGCTGGGAGGCTACGACGGCTGCACGATATCATTATCTATCTGTTCAGTATTATGCATCCTGCTGCTCACCGTGCCATACTTATCGGTGCTTGTCAGGCGCCTGCACGACACTAACCACAGCGGATGGTGGTATTTCATATCGCTGATACCGCTCATAGGCACAATATGGCTGATAATACTTCTTGCCACCGACAGTGACGAGGAGAACAAGTACGGCCTGCCTGTTTATTAACACACAACACCTTTACAAGCAAAGAACTGAAAAAACAACAATAAAAAAATGGCAAAAATAAGACTACAGGGAGAAGAAGAGAAAAGAAAAAACATATGTTTTGAGGTTGACACCGCCAATCCGCCAATAGGCGAAGGAGGCATGGGCAAGGTGATGAAGGGCGTCTGCATAGACATCGCGACCAACATATCGCGCCCCGTCGCCATAAAGTTTCTTTATGAAGACCTGCCGCCACACGCCATCGAGAGGGCACGGCGCGAGGCATCAATACGCCTGCGCAACGACAACCTGATAGAGATGCTCGGATTCATCGAAACCGAGACTAAGCACGGCACGATGACACGCAAGCACTACCACGTTGTCAGCGAGCTGCTTAACGGCATTCCGCTGTCGAGCATCTTTGAGGGCAAGTGCACCGACGCCGACGGCCACGAGAATCCGTTTGCCAAGAAGCTGCTAAAAGAGTTTCAGGCCGACTCCGTACACTTTGCAAAGACCATAATGCTCAACGTGCTTTCAGGACTCATAGCGCTGCACGACGCAGGATACGTACACCGCGACATTGACCCGTCGAACATCATGCTGACCGAGGACGGACACATCAAGCTGATCGACTTCGGTATAGCGAAGCAGGTGAACAAGCTCACCACCAACGACCGCGGACTGACAACTGCCGGAACCTTCATGGGCAAGGCTGAATATGCCGCGCCAGAGCTTGCCATAGGCGACCTGAAACACCAGAACCAGACCACCGACATATACGCCATGGGCATACTGCTCTATCAGTGCATCGTGGGTCATGTGCCGTTTGAAGGACAGTCGCACGTAGTGCTCGAGAAACAGCTGCACAAGAAAATTCCACTCGCACAGATCAAAGACCGCGGCATGCGCAAGATAATAGAATGCGCCACCGACAAAGACCAGAACGTGCGCTATCAGACAGCGGCACAGATGCGCGTGGCGATAGAAAACCTCGACGGCAAGAAGCGACAGCTCAAGAAGTCGACAAGAATAACCATAGCTGCCGCCTGCGCTGCCATAGCGGTTGCCATAATAGCCATAGGAGGCGTGTCATATCACAACAAGAAGGTGGAGCAGGAGCAGATAGCTCTCGAGATAAAAGCCACCAACGACTCGCTGCGCACCAAGACCGAAACCCTCACTCTCACGGCCGACAAGAGCCTCGCCACGGGCGACAGGCACGACGAGGGATACGAGCGCCACTATATCGACGCCTACAAGAAATACATGGAGGCACTGGCCATTGCCAAAAAGATAACAGAGAACAAGCCTGACACCAAGAACATAAGCCTCAACCGCGACAAGGCCAAGGATGCCCTGCTGAAGGCAAAGGCCGAACTGGAAGCCAAGGCTAAAGACTTTGAGGCCAGCGACATGCAGGATATAGCCAAAGAATTCCACACCAGAGTTAAGAACATTACAGACGCATTAAGTTATAATCCATAATCTTTTTTTGAACTATGAGTACTATTGCCAAACTTCTTTTAACCGTTGTCATTGCCGTGTTGTCTCTTCAGGCCAACGCACAGACCGCCGGCGACCGCCTGTTTGCACAGGGACAGAAGCTGCAGCTGAAGCAGACCGTAAGCTCGCAGAAACAGGCCATTGCAAAGTTCAGCGCAGCCAAGAAGGCCTACGACTCAAGCACCAAGAAGGCTATGTGCGACAACCAGATTGCAATATGCAGGAGCAACATCAAGCTGATAACGCGAAAGACAAGGACCGTGACGAAAAAAGAGACCGTCGTGCTCGAGAAAGCCGACTCTGCCGTTCCGCCCGAGGTGGCCAAAGACCCCGTAAGGCTCAGCCTGTCGGTGTCGTCGGTAGAATTTAAGTCGTCAGGCAAGAAGAGCGACAACCACGAGGTGACGGTAAACTGCAACTACGACGACTGGACCTACACCTTCCCGGAATGGGTCGACGTCACCAAAAACGGCAACAAGCTGACGCTTACCGCCGACCCCAACAAGACAGACGGAGAACGCTCGGGCGTGCTCACCGTAAAATGCTACGATGAGAAGGCCGAACTGATGATCTATCAGAAAAAGCCGTTCTCGCTGAAGTCTCTCATCGGCGGCAAGAAGTAAGAACAACATAAGCTGACATGAATATCACTGACCGTGAAGTGGTCCGGGCACTGCTGCAGCGCGACGCCCGGGTCACAAGGGACTTCTTTTACCGTAAATGCTATCCGCTCTTCAAGTCTGTGTACGACAACTACCACACAGACTGCTCGTCGTGCATGGAGTTTATAAGCGAAATATACGTCCACATAATGACTCCCGACAAAGCCGGCGGACAATGCAAGCTCGAAGGGTTCAGATACCAGAGCACGCTCTTCACATGGCTAAAGGCCGTGTGCCTCTTCTACTGCTACAAGAGATATGAGCGCAGGACAAAAATGCCGACAGAACAAATTTCTGAAAAATTTGACGGCCAGGGTGTAAGAATCGACACCATTCCCGCATCTATAGAGTTAGACATCTCATCTCTTCAGGCCGACGACGCCGAAACCATACTGAGGCTGATGCCCAACAGAAGATACAGCAGGCTGATAAGGCTGCGATATCTATGCGGACACACCAACGAGGAGACGGCCATGATGATGGGAATGAACATGAACACCTTCTACAACAAGCACAAGATGGCTAAAGAACAATTTTTAAAGACACTAAGAACGGAGGAAATGCGACATGGATGACTACGGCAACTTTACCCTTGACGAGAACATGTTTTCGGCATGGCTCGACGGAAATATGACGCCCGACGAGGAAGAGGCTTTCATGGACATGTGTGCCGACGATCCCGCCATGGGCGAAATACTCGACGCCAACGACCAGGTGGACGACTACTACGAAAGTCTTATAGACGGAGGATACGAGATACCCGAGGAGCTCGACACCGACTTCGACCTGCCCTACATATCACCGGCAGACGAAGACGACGACATTTACAGCTATGAAGACATCGAGCCGTATGACGACAGCAGCGACAGCCATGACATGACTGACGACGGCATGACAGACAGCGACGGCTTCGACGACGACAACGCGACGGATCACTTCGGCAGCGACACTTATCAGGACATGGACTTAATGTAGCCCATACAGACACATACGGCGTGGCGCCCCGCCAACGGCGGCCGCATGGACATCTTAAGAATTACTATCCGCAGCCCTCTCCCATTGAGGTGCTGCGGATATTTTTATTGCAAACAATATTAATCAATAATTTGCTTTAAAATTCTTATCTTTGCATAGCAACAAACATCTTGGCTTTGCCGAGGCGCGTTATAAACAATTATATAATTTATGAAAAAATAAACTATAGCAGTTTTTCAGATTAAATCTTATGAATATAGCGCAGCTAATTTGTAAACATTCTTCATGTTTTCCGACCATTTGACGCTCTCAGAACACGCATGCTCTTCGCCATAGCGCGGTTTGGGGCAGAAAAGGGCAAAAAACGGAGTGTTTTGTTAAGACGCTGACTGACAGGGAGTTGCAGTGAATAAGAGAGAAAAGCAGAAGTGTTAAAAAACATAACCGGGCCACTTACGCATAAAAAGTGGCCCGGTTACGGATGAAAAGGTGCCATTTCTGAGGCTCAAACTTATGGTTTCAGGCCCAGAAATGGCTGATTTTAGTGACATTTTTCGGTTTATATGCAAACGTATGTTAACGAAACAACATTCTTATTGCCATTTCCTTAACACACGTTTACTTTTTATTTTCCAGATTGAAAAATATTTTTGTCATAAGTTTTTACCACATATTAAACATCTCTCCGTACGTTGCATGGAGCTTTTATTTACAAAAACAATTTTGAATTGAGAATCTATTCAATTAAAGTGCATTGTTCTGAAGAACAAATTAGACGTGTTAGGGTGATAAATTTATTAACAATTTCGCTCTCATCTTCGTAATCAGATACAGCCCATTCCTTAGAATTATATTCGTTATTATGGAAACCTTTATTACTTTGAAGCACAAAATTTTGAAGATCATTGAAAACGTTTGGACGCGAATATATATTTTCAGTCAATCCAGATATTCCCCAAAATGGTTTTTTGTTATTATCATAAGACACACAACAACGGAAACGTGTATTACGATATTTAAAATCGAATCCAAATTCTATATTATCTGCCATTGTCAATACAGGATGTCCGGATAATATCTTTACACATTCATCATACCATTGCCTTATATTCTTCTCATTATTCTGACTTTTGTATTCTTGTAACAAAGATGACAAGCGTTCACTTATCTTGTCGATGTTATTTATTTGGTCTTCAACAACATTAATTTTCTCTTTAAGAGACATTGACTCCAATCCAAGAGTCTCTATAATGGTCTGGTCTAATTTATTATTCATTTCTTTATACTGGCTGTTAATTTTATACTTATTTTCTAAATATGTTCTGTACATCAGCAATGCGCTTTTAAGGAACGGCTGTTCATCAAAGTCCACATGCTCATACACAGATGCTACCCATGGAGTTATATTGTCCTTGTAGTTTTTACAAATAATTCTGTCACACAACAAGTCCTTTGTATCCGATGATATGGAATATTCAGACGGATATTTGTTTGATTCGCCACAAAGATACAATACATAAATTTCATTTGCAGAATAATAGTTAAGAGCTGTCTGCACATACCTGTCTATTTGTTTATTTTGCTCGCACGCACCATTAATCTTATTTTCTATTATAAGAAAAAATGTATCACCTTTTATAGTCAGATCAATTCTTCTTTTGTCAGGATAAGGTATCTCAATACTTTCAAAAGAACAATCTATATCGGGAAGAAAATATTCTATAAAGTCTTTCTGAATATCCTTATTTTGCAGAAGACCGTAAAGAATCCTACAATGGGCAGTTTCTCTAAGATTTTCTGTATGCAGGGCATCTCCCAACAAATCCACCAAGAAAGGGAAAGAGGATAATTCGTTTTTGTATTTAAATGAAGTTCTGCAACAGAAATCAAGTGTATTATTCAAACTTTCCTCAATTACTGAAGATGTATGCGAGATAAAAGAAAATATATCATTCATGTGAATTTATTTTGGCGTAAACAAATGTATAAAATTTTATTGTATTGGGGTCACATTCCATAAATTATTTATAAGAAATCATGAGTAAGTTTTTATTTCAGAAATATTTTCTCAAACAAATTTCTCCAAAAGCAGTTTGAGTATTAGTATTTATTTTATGTCTTTGATAACAAAATTTTGAACAAACGAGAATAAAGACTATTCCGTTTTAGATGCAGATTTATTGAAAATTCGATACTCAGATTCATCGACAATACAGAATAATTCAGTAACTTTGTATTTGGTTATCATCGCTCGTACTATTTGTAGCTATCTTATTTTCAATCATAAAGATACAAAATACTTGCGAAACTGCCAATTCTTATATATGTTATTTTATCCCAGAATCGCGTAAATTATGAATAGGAACAATTATCCCAAAGGAAGTAAAGGCATGATTCAAATATTGGTTGAAGAGCATAAAGATTTGTTGGATAAGGTGCTTGGTGTTAAGCTCAAATGGATATGCCCGATTAAGGAGGATAATTTTAAAGAACTTCAACTGAACGGAGAAAAGATGTGTGGCGAACTTGGATTATCTAGCGAAGATTTCAAAGATTTTTGGCCGACAAGACAACCGCAATGGGATGGTATAGCAAAAGACGAAAATAATAATTTGTATCTTATAGAAGCTAAATCGCACTTGGATGAAATATGCCCCGGAAACCGTGAGCCTGACGGCTCTAATCAGGATCAGAACATAAACTACAGCATAAAAAGAAAAAGTCTGTTATGCATTAAAAAACATTATAACTCAAACGAAGAAAATAAATTATGGCTGCACAAATACTATCAGATTTCAAACAGACTGGCGTTTTTGAAAAAGATGAAAGAACTGTCTAAGAACAAGAAAACAGACTATAATGATGTTAAACTTATATTTCTTAACTTTAAAAATGACACCACATGGGGTAAAAAGGCCGTAAAATGCGACGAATGGATAAAGAAATATAATAAAATTTGGGATGAACTGGGTGTTAATAAAAACATGTTGGAAGAGGATGGTGTGCTGATTATAGATATAGACGGTAAGGATTTCTAAGAAAACATGCAAGAGACTGATTCTGATTAAACAAAGAATGTATGTCTGCAATGGCGATTGTACAAGTCATGAAAGTTTTAGTCATGTTATCTTACTTCAATCTCTTGATTTATCGAATAATCCAAACTTTCTAAAGAATAATATCAACATGCGGGCATAAAGCTATGAAAAGCAACACCACGTTTAGCACTTGAATAATAACCTTAACCGTATGTCGTCACAAAGGAAAATACACGGAAGACAAAGGAAAATGCAAGGACAACTAAACAACTTAGTTAAAAATGATGTATTCTGTACTACATTCTTATATTTTCGCTATATTTGCATAACATGAACAGAAATTTGCCTTCTGCATAAAGAAAAGAATATATCGCTAAAATAAAAATTTTATTGCCATGAAAATCATCAGTCTTATACTATCGCTAATAGTCCTGACGGCAGCTTCAGCCAGAGCCGACAATAACTCAACAGAAGCGATGGGCGACAGTTGCATGAGGATAAACGACACGTTCAACGCCATGAGATATTACGGCGAGGCGCTGCAGACAGACAGCTCAGACGCGATAAAGGAAAAAATGGCGCACTGCCTGTTTATGCGTGGCGAATACCGCAAATGCGCGGCAATGCTCGAAACCACGGCAAGGAAAGGCACAGACAGTCTGACTGCGGAGACGATGCGCCGGCTGTTTGACTGCTACAGATACATGGACAACACGGCAAAACAAATTGAATGGGGTAACAGGTTGCTGAGCAGGTGCCCAATGGACGGCATCGTGACGGCATATATGGCACGCATATACAACAGCGACGACAATATATCGTCGCCGCAGAAGGCTTATGACATTACGGCCAGATATATGCAGACAGACTCTGCGTGTCTGCCCGTGATACGCGAATATGCCGACGCCAACTTTCTGCTGCGCGACTACGACAAGGCAATAAATGCATATAACAGGCTGCTTGAACTGGGCGACTCTACCTACAATACGGTCTACTCGCTCGGCATGGCCTACATGCAGACGGGCAAAAACCCTATGGCACGCAGATGGCTCACCAAGGCAGCCGAAAAAAGCAAGATGCAAAATGCGGGATGCCTTTACCGGCTCGGCATCGTATGTGTTGACATGGACAGCGTGGCCGAGGGCGTTGATTATCTGGAAAAATCAATCGAACTGATGCAGCCCGACCATACGGTGCTGTTTGTAGTAAAGCGCGCATTGGGCGAAGGCTACTACAAGCAGGGCAAATACTGGTCGGCAATATACGCATGGCGTGAGGCGCTAAAACTTAACCGCAACAGCATGGCCACGATATTCAACACGGCGCAGGCATACGGACTTGTGGGCAAGCACGACATGGAGAAGGCCTACTACAGAACTTTCCTGAGCATGGCAGCATTGGTGAAGCCCAACAAGGAGCTTAACCAGATGGTGGAACAGGCCGAGACCGCAGTGGGAGTGAAGGAAAACTTCAACGGAAACATAATAAGCCTGCCTGCAAACTGACCATGCCGGCTGCCTAAAACGGGCAGACGCCACGTCGGCACATAATAGAGACAGCTTATCTTAGATTAAAACAATACTAATTAAATATTTAAGCCTATGAAAAGAAATCTTTATTTTGTTTCTCTCTTCCTGTTTTTCTTCTCATTAAAAGGCATTGCGGCCATTCCTGAAGGGGCAATACCATTTATCTTTGACAGGCATCTGTATTTTCAGTGTACGCTTAATGACACCATACCTGTTACCCTAATTTATGACACCGGGGCTGATTTTCTATACTTAGACCAAGATTATCTGAAAGTAAATAATCTTCAAAATGCTTTCGGCAGAAAAGGCAGGGCCAAAATCGGGGGAGCAGGCAACAGCGGACCTCAAAGTGTAGAGATATTCATCGAGCCCGTCAAGATTCACTGCGGTGATATGGAATATCAAAACAAGATTACTCCTATAATTAAGCTGCGTGACATTCTCGGCAGACATACCGACGGCTTGTTAGGCAACACTCACCTACTGACATCTCCTTTGGAAATCAATTTTAGCGAAGGATACATAAAACAGCTTAAAAAACCGTTTAAAGATGATTTGCTTGATAACTATATAAAACTTGACGCACGATTTGAGAAAAACCGTATTGATGTAAAGGCCAAACTTCAGATTGACGAGAAGAACACCTTGGAAGGATGGTTCAGAATGGATTTAGGATGTGGTTCCTCAATCAGTCTTACTAACGAGGCAGCATCTTCTCTGAATATTGATGACATACCGAAAGCATACTTCAGGACACAAGCCGGCGGCATTGGCGGCGGTTCTGACCAGTTTATTATAAGAGCCGCACAATTCTGTATGACAGATACACTTAAAGACATCGTAATAGATTATTCTGTTAATGAAAAAGGCGCTCTGTCATTTGGTAAGCCATATTTAGGTCTGATTGGAAATGAAATATGGTCGTTATACGATATTGTCTTAGATCCGGAAAACTCTTCAGTGTGGGTGAAACGCAACAAGAATAAAGGAGTGTACATGCAATCATCCGTAACCCATATGGCAACTTTTGACCGCACGGATATTTATGAAGGATGGATAGTGAACGGATTATACAAAGGCGGAATAGCAGAAAAGGCCGGTATTGAAATTGGAGATATAATCATAGCCATAAACAACCGTCCGGTAAAAGAAATAACATGGGAAGAACAACGAAAGGGGCTAAACCTTAATGGAGAAGTTGAATATACCGTCAAAAAAGCCGACGGCAAGATAGTTTGCTATACATTACACGTTGACAAACAGATAATCTGATTTAATGCCTGACTAAATATTAAGTTTTTTATAATCGGGAGAGAAATTCTTATTTTTATAGGAATGAAGCTAAGATAGCCCTATTGCCGTTTTATATTGAATATCTTGCCGTCCGCTATTTTCTAGACATAGACCGTTATGCCTGCTAAATAGCAGACGGCAAGACAGCAATATGTAAAATAGACAGATGAAAACATCAATCTGCCCGCAGAAACAAACCATATACCGGCTTGCGACCGATAAAGGTTAAACAGGCTCTTGGGCAAATATGATAAAAATATGAAAAACTGTTTGAGCGTTAGCATTTTATTAGTATCTTTGCAGACAGAATTTTAAGCAAATCACAATAAGGATTATTCCGTTGTGAAAACATTCAGGTTGGCTCGTCGTCCTTTTTTACGGCGGGCATTTTTTATAATGGCCGAAAGGCTTTGACAAATGGGTATTGACAACAAGATTTCACAATAAGTTATGGACACTAACATTTCCGACTATGAGATAATGGCGCCCGTGGGCAGCCGCGAGAGCTTGCAGGCAGCACTGCAGGCAGGTGCCGACTCGATTTATTTCGGCATCGAGAAGCTGAACATGAGGGCTCACTCGGCAAGCACGTTCACCATTGACGACCTGCGCGAGATTGCAGCTACGTGCGGCGAAAGGGGCGTGAAGACTTATCTGACGGTGAACACCATCATCTATGACGACGACATAGAGCTGATGCACCAGATTATCGACGCCGCCAAGGAGGCCGGCATCTCGGCCGTGATAGCGAGCGACGTGGCCGTGATGACCTACTGCCAGAAGGTGGGCCAGGAGGTGCACCTGTCTACACAGCTTAACATAAGCAACATCGAGGCGCTGAAGTTCTACTCTCAGTTTGCCGACGTTGTGGTGCTGGCGCGCGAGCTGAACATGGAGCAGGTGGCAAAGATACATGAGCAGGCGGAGCAGATGAACATCTGCGGACCGTCGGGCAAGAAGATACGCATAGAGATGTTCTGCCACGGCGCGCTGTGCATGGCCATCAGCGGCAAGTGCTATCTGAGTCTTGACAACGCGTCGCGCTCGGCAAACCGCGGAGAGTGCATGCAGCTGTGCCGCCGCTCGTACATCGTGACGGACAAGGAGACTGGCACGGAGCTGGAGATTGACAACAAATATATAATGAGCCCGAAAGACTTGAAGACGGTGCGCTTCATCGACCGCATGATGAAAGCCGGCGTAAGAGTGTTCAAGATTGAGGGCCGTGCGCGCGGCGCTGAGTATGTCTACACCGTGGTGAAATGCTACAAGGAGGCCATACAGAGCGTGCTTGACGGCACATTCACCGAGGAGAAGAAGGACGAGTGGGACGAGCGCCTGGCAACGGTGTTCAACCGCGGATTCTGGGACGGCTACTACCAGGGACAGCGCCTTGGCGAATGGAACAAGAACTATGGCTCTAACGCCACGGAGCGCAAGGTTTACGTGGGCAAGGGCGTCAAGTATTTCTCTAAGCTCGGAGTGGCAGAGTTTACGTGCGAGGCGTGCGAATTCTCAGTAGGCGACAAGATGCTTATAACGGGTCCTACAACGGGCGTGATGTATGTAACCGTTGAGGAGATTCACGACGACACTCATGCCGTTGAGACAGCGCAGAAGGGCACCCGAGTATCGTTTAAGGTGCCTGACAAGGTTAGACCGAGCGACAAGCTGTTTAAGCTGGTTAAGGTGGAGCCGAAGTATTGATTTTTCTTAGGAGTTAAAGGAGTTAGAGTAGTTAAAGGAGTTAAAGGCAAATGTTTTTCTTCTTGGGAGTCAAGGAGTTAGGTAGTTAAGGAGAAATTTCCTTGAGCATAGCGAAAAAAGACAAATGCTTTTCTTCTTGGGAGTTAAAGTCAAATGACTTGTTGCGTAAGAGCAAATATGACAAAGCTGCTTATGACGACGGAATAGAAACGGAAGCTATTGGTTTCTCCTTGACATACGAATTAAATAAACACATAAAAAAAAGGATATTATGACAATAAATGAAGCACAGGACGAGGTGATTGAGGAGTTTTCTGACTTCACCGACTGGATGGACAAATATCAGTTGCTCATTGACCTGGGCAACGAACAGAAGCCGCTCGACGACAAGTATAAGACGGAGAGCAACCTGATTGACGGCTGTCAGAGCCGCGTGTGGCTGCAGGCTGACTATGAGGACGGCAAGATTTATTTTACGGCTGAGAGCGACGCGCTCATCGTGAAGGGCATCATCGCCCTGCTGATACGCGTGCTGAGCGGACACACACCGCAGGAGATTCTCGACACAGACCTCTATTTCATCGACCGCATCGGTCTGAAAGATCACCTCTCACCCACCCGCTCAAACGGTCTGCTGGCCATGGTCAAGCAGATCAGAATGTATGCGCTGGCGTTCAAAGTGAAGAACGAAGAGTGAAGAGTGAAGAGTGAAGAATTCATTTGAATTGACAATTCATAATTCTTAATTCACAATTCATAATTTCCGCCTTCTTGGTCAAATCATAATTTTCAATTCTCAATTATCAATTCTCAATTTGAATCGATGCGCAAGTTAAAGGTTACGGAGATGAACCGTCTGACGGTAGACGAGTTCAAGAGTTCTGAGAAGATGCCGCTCATCGTGGTGCTCGACGATGTGAGGAGCCTGTATAACGTAGGCTCGGTGTTCCGCTCGTGCGACGCATTCCGCGTAGAGGCTGTGTGGCTCTGCGGCATCACGGCATGTCCGCCTCACGTAGAGATACACAAGACGGCGCTCGGAGCTGAGGACAGCGTTGAGTGGCGCTACTTCAAGACGGCTGCCGAAGCCGTAAGCGAGCTGCACGCCATGGGATGCAAGGTGATGGCCGTGGAGCAGTGTGAAGGCAGCACCATGCTCAACGAGTTTGTGCCCGACGCCGGCCAACGCTATGCCGTCGTGCTGGGCAACGAGGTGAAGGGCGTGCGCCAGGAGGTGGTTGACGCCAGCGACGGATGCCTTGAGATACCGCAATTCGGCACAAAGCACTCGCTCAACGTGTCGGTAACGGCAGGCATCGTGGTGTGGCACTTCGCGCAGGAGCACATCAAATCAGCAAAGCAACAGCAATAATGCCACGGCACCGCAATAAGCGGCGGCATAACACAGAACACATACGGCCCTGAAGCCGGCCGAAATAAAACAACGTCCGCAGATATCTGCATCAGGCAGAATCTGCGGACGTTGTATTTTCTATCTTGCTAATATAATCCTATCTGTTCCACACCTTTACAGAGCCCAGCCTTGTAGAGATGATGTATGCACCTGCCGGCATGCTGCTGATGCTTATACCCTCCTGCGAGTTATATTTCTTCATGTCCATCAGCACGCCCGTCTGGCTGTACACCCTTACCGGCTCGTTTTCAGCCACGCCCGTCAGGCGCACTCTGCCGTCGGCATAAACAGCCTGCACCATGTCCTTCACAGCCGGACGTATCACGTTGATTCCGGTAGACGCCACAGGAGCATATTCCATCACAAGCTCGTCATACACAGCCATCTCGCCCGTGTTTCTGTCCGTCTGATAAACGATGTTTGAGAGTATGGCGTTCTTCGAGTTGAGATAAACCGTTCCGTCCCACTCGTTCTCCACGGGATAAAGCGTGTTGACAGTCTCGAGCGACAGGTCGTGCGTGTATTCATCACGGCTCGACGGCTGCTCCTTCACTTCGCTGTATGTCATCCATTCCACAATGTTTCCGGCTTCGTCATACGTGCACACCTCGCCTCCGGCAGGCATCTTCGCGCCGGTGAAGAAGTCGCCAATGGTGCTTATCTTCTCAACCATACGGTCCTTGTCGTCATAAATATACTTCGTGCCGCTCGAGAATGTCATCTCATCGCCGAAGAACGACGAATAGACATTCTCCTCGTCCAGACGTCCCTTGTCGTCATAAGTATAGATCACCTCCTCGAATTTCTCCGTCAGCGCCTCGTCAACGTAGGTGTTGCGCTTAACGAGCTTGTCGCCTTCGTAGACATACTCATAGACACCGCCAAGTTCAAACTCGCCCTTCTTGCGGTTAAGGTTATAGTTGGCACGGCTTAAGATGCGTCCGTTCTCGTCGTAAGTGTATCTCACCTGCGTAGAATATGTATAGAAGTCGTCGCCCGAGAACTTCTGATATCCCTTCTCGAGCACCTCGTTTCCGTTTTCGTCATAAACATATTTCAGCGTATAGTCGTAGATAAAGCCTGCCAGTTCGCGATACTGCACCGCACTGTCTACACGGCCGTTGGCATCGTCGTAGAAGTATTTGTAATAGTCATTAGTGTGCTTAGATGTTATTCCGGTCAGCTTATATTCATACTGCTGGGCAAATGATGCCGAAGAAAACAATACAGCGATGATAAGGGAGATAAAATTTCTGTTCATAATGCGTTTGATTTAGAGGTTATACATGTTGTTTCTTAAAAGCTATAGCATTCCGAAAGCAAATATAAGCAAAATTTTATAAAAACAAAAGATATTTTGTAAAAATGTAATAATCTTTTACAAAATCAGCCCTTAAAGTTAAAATTAGTCGTCATGACAATACAATTTGCAGACAATTTCAAGGCAAAAAATCTGTCAGCAGTCGCATTGTTTCTATCCATTCAGCCCCAGCGTGCCCTCAGCCGTCCCTATGCTCTTTGCCGGCGTCATGCCATATGACATTTTTGAGGGCATAACACACCATGCCAAAGAAAACATCCGACGGCACCCTGCCATACATTAAACCGCAAACACAATATCCTATATTCAGAATACAGCCGGTATTTTAACCCCGATCTGTTATTATAATCCGGCCGGTATTTTTGCTTTAATACCGAGCGGTATTTTCATTTGACGTTCCGCAGACGTGGCTGATATGCCAAGAAGAAGCCGCCAAAAAGACTGACGACGAAGGCAGGAATAAGCCAAACAGGCTGAGCTATATGCTGCCTAAAAAGCCTTTTGAGACAATAAATGCGGCAGCCCGGACACTTGTCCCGACTGCCGCATTCAACGCGTCATACCGCATTATATGATATCACGTCAGGCACCTGCCGCGCCCTGACTTATTATATCTATAAGTATAGGCTTCATTCCGCCGACGAAACATTCAACGGCGATGACCATAAGCAGAAGGCCCATAAGGCGCATCATTACGTTGTTACCCGTCTCGCCGAGCACGCTCACAAGGCGCGTGGAGGCGCGCAGGATGAAGTATGTAAGCACGTAGATAAACACTATCGAGCCTATCAGTATGCTCTTCATCGTTATTGTATGGGCGTCGCTCATCAGCACGATGGTGTTGGCGATGGCGCCCGGACCGCAGAGCATAGGTATGCCCAGCGGCGTTATCGATATGTCGTTGGCATAGGTCTTTATCTCGTCAGAGTTGAGTTTCACGTGCGTGTAGCGTGCCTGCAGCATGTCGTAGCCTATCTTGAAGATTATCACGCCGCCGGCTATGCGGAAGCCGTTGGTGGATATGCCGAAGAACATGAAGATAAACTGGCCGGCAAAGGTGAACACGATGAGGATGATCAGCGCCGTGATGGTGGCGCGCTTTACGATAGACTGGCGCTGCTCTTCGCTCATGCCCTGGGTCATGGTAAGAAACACGGGCATCGTGCCGAGAGGATTGGCAAGCGTGAAGATTGATGTGAGGCACAACAGTGCGTAAGGAAGTAATGTTTCCATGGTTTTTTAAATTTTTCTGCAAATTTATAAATAAATTAATAATAAAGCCATAAATGTCATGAAAAATAAAAATAATAACCGCCCAATGGTTATTTCGGCTGCACGTGCCGGCAAATACAGCCGCCCAAAAAGCACACAGGACAGCGCCGCAAGGGCGCATATTAGGGGTTTCCCTATGCAATTTAGGCCTTTTCCTTTTGACATCTCGCCATTTTTTAGTTTCTTTGCACCAAGTAAACAATATTCAGAAACTTATGAGCACGAAAACAATTAAGAGATTTGCCATAGCCGCACTGGCAGCAGTAGGACTCTCACTGCCGGCATCGGCACAGCACTACAGCCACAGCCGCTACTACAACGAGAGCACCGGAAGACTGGAATATTCTTACGGACGCCACGACAGCGGACTGGGCACGGGCAACATGTATTACGGTTTCCGCATAGGTCCGGCGTTCTCAACGGTCAACTCTGACGACCCTACGCTCGACGGCAGCGACTCGCAGACAGGACTGACCGTAGGAGCAGTGGTGGGCATTCCGCTGTCGGCCGACATTCCGCTCTACCTTGAGCCGGGACTCTTCTACACCGAGAAAGGCGGAAAGAAGGACATAATAAACGACATGGGCGAGAAGAAGAAAATGACCTACGACCTCAACTACATAGAGATGCCCATCGTGCTGAAATACATCTACAGCATCACCGACCACTTCTCCGTGCAGCCGCAGTTCGGCGGATACCTGGCATGCGGCGTGGGCGGCAAGATGAAGAACTATGACGAGCGCAAGGCCTTCAGCTCGTTCTCCGACGATGCTTTCCAGCGCTTTGACGGAGGTCTGCGCGTAGGATGCGGCGTGGCTTACGACCTGTTCTACTTCGACATAACATACGACATCGGTCTGTCTAACATCTGTCACGACACGTTCGACACATCGCACAACGGATGCCTGTCGCTCAACTTCGGCGTAAACTTCTAAGTCTGCCGATGCCATTTAAAAGTGTGTACCCGGACGCATGCCGCAAGGCATGACGACAACATATCACAATTTATTTTATAATGTTATTTTTAAACTGAGGCTGCCTGCCCGCAAGGGGCACGGCGGCCTTTTTCGTTGACAGCCTTACGGGCTGCGCCACCGCCCGTAAGACAAGCGGTCAGCCCAGCCCAAATCCGGCGTTATTGTTCAGCCTGAATTTTTGCCTCATAACAATCCCGACGCATATAACAACATACCCTACAATGCGCCCCACATGAAGCCTCTGTAAGGCCGAACCGCAACAGCCTCACTACACAAGTCTGCCTTCTGCCATAGAGCGCTCCGCCTGCAGCAGCCACTCCTTGCGCCATACGCCCCCGGCATATCCCGTCAGGCTGCCGCCCGAACCGATAACGCGGTGGCAGGGCACTATGAGCGACACGGGATTGCGCCCTATCGCCGCCGCCACGGCCCTCACAGCCCCAGCGCCACACTCGCCGCAGGCAGCCATGCGCAGCGTCAGTTCCTTGTATGTCAGCGTAGTTCCGCATGGAATGTCCATCAGTCTGCGCCACACAAGGCGGCTGAACGGCGTGCCTGTGAAACTCAGCGGCGGCACAAACTGCGGCTCATGGCCGCTGAAATATTCGTCGAGCCACCTCACGGCAAGCCTCAACACGGGCACGTCTGCCTCTTCGGTTCTACCGGTCAGCGTGCTGCCGTAGTGTTTCTGTCCGTCAAACCACAGCCCCGTAAGCCTGTCGTCGCGGCATGCCAGGGTTATCTCTCCCAGCGGCGAATGATATTTGCATGTAAATGAAATGTCGCTCATGCGGATATGTTTTTACCTGTTAAACGATTAATGCGGCACGACAGACTGCCCGTTTACATGCCCGGCGCCACATTTCATCATAATATATGGCACGACAGAAACAGACTATACACACCAGAAAGCCTCATGCCGCCATACGGCTTTGCTCATTCAAGGAGCTACCTCCGTTTGCTCTCAGCCACGAATCTTCGCAGCAGAAAGGTCAGGAAATATGGAAATGTATAGAATTTGCCGTTGAATCCGATGTTCCTGTAGCCCAGTTTGATGCCATACTTCACGTCATTATATTTGTCATCATTCAGCAGTCTGTTCAGCGAAGCCGTAGCCCCGTCGTTGGCTTTCACCTCTACAGGTATAAGCGAATCGGCGTCCCTTATAAAGAAGTCCATCTCAAGAGCCGGCCTGTCGCTGTGATAGTAAAACAGCCGATAGCCCTGCTTTACGAGCATGTCGCCTACGATATTCTCGTATATCGCCCCTTTGTACGTGCCGAGATTCTTGTTTGCCCTCAGGTCTTCCTGTGCCTCCTCGTCGAGCGAGGCTATCAGCAGTCCTGTGTCCTTAAAGTATATCTTATACATCTTTGGGTCGTAGTTGCCTTTCAGCGGCAGCTCGGGCTGATTAAGACAGTAGCACACGTTCACCACTCCGGCATCGGCGAGCCATTCAACGCATCCCATATAGTCTCTGTTGCGCGCGTTTCTGGCTATCTTGGTTATCTGGAACCGCTTGTTCTCCTTTGCCAGGAAGGTCGAGATATGGTTATACACCGCCTTCACCTTTGCCTTGTCCAGACCTTCAACATATTTTGTTATGTCCTCCTCATAGTCTTTCAGCAGCTGGCGCTGAATGTCGAGCGTGCCGCTGAAATTCTTGTTCCTAACATACGTGCTGACCACTTCGGGCATGCCTCCGATTATGACATAGTCGCGGAACAGGCTCATCAGTGTGTCCATCTGCAGTTCAGACAGCGGCCTTACATCAAGCATGTGACTTAGCAGGTCGGCCGTGAAATCGTCGTTATAGCCCATTGCCCACAAAAATTCCTCAAAGTCCATCGAGTGCATCTCGTAGTCCTCTTTATATCCCACGCTGTTAGATTCTATCTCATTGTAGCTTATCCCCATGAGCGAGCCTGAGCAGATTACGTCGAAACGGCCGTCGAGCTTAAAAAACTTCAGCGACGTGGCGCAGTTGGGGCACGCCTGAAGCTCGTCGAAGAAGAATATGGTATTGCCGGGAATAAACTTCAGTTCAGGATTCAGCAGTGATATATTCTTCAGTATGGCGTCCACCTCAAATCCGTCGTTGAATATCTCACGGTATTTTTTCTGTTCGATAAAGTTTATCTCTATCACGCTTGCATAATTCTGACCGGCAAACCACTCTACTGAGCGCGTCTTGCCTATCTGCCTGGCGCCCTTGATGATAAGAGGCTTCCTGTCTGGTCTGTTTTTCCAGTCAGTCAGATATTTGTCAATCTTTCTTTTCAGCAACTTCTCCATATTTCCAAACGTCTTGATACATCTGCAAATATAGTAAATTTCACATTTTCCGCATCATAAAAACCCATATTTTTCACACTTTCCGTGCCATATTGCCCCATTATTTTCACATTTTCCACACAATATACAGCCATAAATTTCACACTTTCCGCATCCAAAAGGCCTATAAATTTCACATTTTCCCCTTATTAAGGCCAAAAGTAATCAGCTGTATAAGCAGACTAAGCCAACTGACGATACTTATTCTGACGGTACCTGTATAATGACATCATGAAGGTCGTGCGGCACACCACACACCGTGGCGCCGCCGCATTTTGTAAATATTTCAGACAAAGTCCATACCGTTTGACGTCTTCAGAATGCCCATGCTCCTCACGTCTCCGCGATTTTGCCTGAAAAACGTCAAAAACAAGCATTCGCACTAAAGCATTGACATACAGACATTTAAGCCATTTTGAAAGCAAAAGCCGCAGTGTTAAAATATATTACTCTGCCACTTTCGTTGCAAAACCCATAGGTTTACGCTCCAAAAGCAGTGCTATTGCAACGCAAAACAAGCCCTTACATGCCCCAAAAACATCATCTTCACACTCTCTTTAGCCGCACAAAAGCAAACATAAGTTAAAACAAAGACACTCAGCACATCATTTCTTTAACATCCATTAAAGCCTTCTTCTCCAGATTACAAAAAAATTTTGTCCTGACTTTTTACCGCGTTTTTAGTTTTTGTATGAAAGTAGTGAAATTATTTGTTGATACAATATAGGCACATTTTATCATCAATGATAATAACGTTCCAGAAGATACAAAAGCAAGGCAAATTCAGAAAATTACCATAACTATAGAATTTTGTTTTTTACATAAACAAGCACAAAAAATCAATATAATTTGCCAAATCACATTAAATTTTAGAGATTTGGCAAATTATAGTTTATTTTTAATCAAAAAAGAGCCAAAATCTGTATATATCATCAAGACTCTTTATCTTCACGTTTGCAGTTCTCTGCAGTTACAATCACTTTGAAACAGACATAGCGCTCTATTATTTTGATCCGTTCTACAAATGATACATAAAATGTAACTACAAAAATTGTTGCAACAAAAAGTGTATATACATTTATTGTAGTATTTTAATGACCTGCATCGTTTTTATATAAATATCAAGCCAAAGATTGTACAGCCATAATGGGCTTGAGCATTTGTATAGAAACAATATATTGTTTGTTAGAAGTGAAATAACGTGAGAAGAAAATTATTTTGTGTTCTAAGGATAAAACGTTCTCTGTCGACCTTTCTGTCGGTATGGCTGTTTTTGCACTCGATAATGCTAAAGTTTACTCAATAACAATCTTATACTGCATAAAATAATACATATTTTGTGCAATAGGCATTGTTATTTGAATAAAAAACAGTAATATTGTATTTGAATAACAACATATAAAAGATGAAAACAATCATTCTGAATCAACGCAAAGAACGTGACGAGCTGATGTCTCGTCCGTATTTGACGCGTAAGAGCAACCAAAATACAGATTTGCTATTGGGCAGCCATCTTATCAAGTTGATAACAGGTCCACGGCGAGTGGGTAAATCCACTCAGGCACTATTGATGCTGCGGGACAAGAATTTTGCATACTTGAACTTCGATAACTATCAATTGCTAGAAGCCTGGGATGCTGATTTGGTAATGCGGATGCTGGATGATGTATATCCCGGGTATGAATATATGTTGTTGGACGAGGTACAGAACCTTGACGGATGGGATCTGTGGGTCAGTGAACTGTATAGAATGGGAAAGAATCTCGTGATAACAGGCAGTAATGCCAGAATGCTCAGCAGCGAAATGGCTACAGTATTAACCGGTAAGTATCTTCAGGTAGAAATGTTGCCTTTTAGTCTTGAAGAGTTTTTCAACTGGAATAAGCTTGATTTGCATGTACAGGAACCAGAACACAAGACGGAATCTCTTGTGCTGACAGACGACTATTTGAGGTATGGCGGTTATCCGGAAGTAGTTGCTTCACGCCAACTGACCCGTAGTTACCTTGATACGTTATTTGATTCCATCATATGGAAAGATGTTGCCAAACGTCATAATGTCCGGAATGTGACCGATTTGAATAATCTGGCCATGTATCTTGTCTCAAACTTTTGTAATCCTGTCAGTGCTAATGAGTTAGCAACAGAACTTGACTTCTCCAGTGTCAATACGACAAAGAAATATATGGACTATCTCCATGAACCATACCTTTTCTATTATTTATCACGCTACAATAACAAACTTAAGCTGATGAAAAAAGCTCCAAGGAAAGTGTATGTAGTTGACAATGGCTTTGTGGTGTCCAAGGCTTTTTCTTTAAGTGACAATCTGGGACGATTGCTTGAGAATCAAGTTTTCATAGAACTTATACGCCGAGGTTATGATGTTGAAAAGACCATATTCTATTATCGTTCACGAAACGATAAGGAAGTTGATTTTGTACTTCGTGAAGGAACTCGCATATTACAACTTGTACAGGTCTGTTATGATATGAGCAGTCCTAAAACGGAGAAGCGAGAAGTGGACAGTATTGTTGAATGTGCCGGAGAATTAAAGTGTGATAATCTCGTTATTGTGACTTATAATAACAAACGCACAATAGAGAAAGACGATTATAAGATAGATGTAGTGCCAATCACAGAGTTTTAAATATATGGATGTCCTGACGCATTTTAGAAGCATAGAAGAATTAACAAAGACACTCTCACGTGAGCAAGGATTGCTGAGCGAGATGTTTGAAAAGCGAAAACTTATGAAGTTTCCGGTCGGGCTTGCCATAGACCTTGTCGGAGGAAATGAAACAAGATTGAGGAAACTGGTGGACTACGGTGTACTAGTGGAAACTGGCAATACGGTTGAGATAGAGAGTGACTACCTGAACTTCTTCGAAGAAGTGCTGAATGTAAATGAGGAAATCAGTGTGTTGAGCGTACAGGAATGTATCAACACATTGAAGGAGTATATAGGCTATTTCCTGCAAGAAACTAATACCAACCGTAAAGCCGGATATCAGGATAGTGTGCGCCAGCTTTTAAAGAAGACCGGATTCAGGACTTTAAAGAATGTGGTTGATTTGAAGCGCAATATGGATAATGCCTATAAGCAGGAACCCAATTATATTATCAAAAAGAAAAAACTGGAGAACTTAGATGAAAAGAGCCATAGCATTCGTGCAATGATACGTGAATGTGAGAAACTGATGGATAACGAGCATGCTTTTTTCATTATGGCCAATGATCCGCACATGGCCAAGACTTGTAGCGATGTGAAGCATGATTTTGTAGAAGCCTATCATGCGTTAATGGAGATTGACAGACAGATTATTTCTTATATCAATCAGATAGACCAGCAGAATAAACTTTACAAAAAGATACGAAGACTGAAGTATCTGCAAGATCAGCTACTGATCAAAAGTGGCACAAATATTAAAAATGTGTTGGAGGAAAGAAATCCTCTGTGGATGGAATCCCGTCAATACAATAAGATTCGTCTGTCTTTAGAAATGCTGCGGGAAGACGAATTGGTAGTAAAGATTCTGAGACGGATTGCCGAGCGTAATGGAATACATAAAACAGCAAAAACGGAAGCCGATCCCTTGACTGAAGAAGAACTGCAAAATCATGTCCGACTATTAAAGGATGTGGATTCTGCTGAAGTATGGAATTCATTCCTGGCATCAAGCTATAATTTGTTTGAATTCATCTTGAGGTACGACTATAAGGTAAAACGTAATATTGAAGAGCATGTTACTCTTTTCTGTCAGTTGGTCATCCTGCATCCGGATGAATGCCGGATGACAGGAAAATATGCAATTTATCAAGACATCGAATATCCTATAATTTATGCGAAATAATACTCGAAGAATATACGACAAGTTAAGCCGGGGAGAATTTCTTTCGGTGGACAGTGCAGACGCTTCTGTACGCCATCTTTATGAGGATGTCGAAGAGAATTTGGAGGATTATAAAGAATATTTCAAGGAAATAGGTCTGCAATTGGAATCAGGTAATGGTTACTTCTATTTTTCAAGGATAGGAGAGGCTAAACAGTCGATAGAGCAGAAATTGGACAGCTTTTCAAAATGGATTGACTATCTGGATTTTCTCAAATGCTATAATCAGTCATTTGCAGCTGGATATCAGTTCCGTAAAAGCCATTTGATAGAACAGATTAGTCTGGATATAGAACTGAAGGAAAAGGCGCACCATCTGTTCAAAAAATACGGCGTAGGCTCAAATAGTGAGATAGTAAACAAACTGTTACAGGAAATGCAGAATATGGGCTTTGCGGAGTGTATCAGTGAACTTGAGGAAACGTATAAGGTTACTTCTGCATTCCGTTATGTCGAAGAGTTAGTTGATATAATTCAAATAGCAAATGAAGATGAAATACCTGAATAAGATTATTTTTATCAATAGTGCCAATATCCCGTATGCAGAGATTTCTGTAGATGGGAATGTACATTTTACAGGAACCCAGGGCGTTGGTAAAAGTACTGTGTTGAGAGCATTGCTGTTTTTCTATAATGCAGATAAACATCGTTTGGGTATTCAACAGGGACAAAAATCGTTTGATGATTTCTATTTCAGTCAGTCAAACTCTTATATACTTTATGAGGTGATGCGTGATAATGGGGCTTATACGATTGTTGTATGCAGATATCAGGGGCGTGCTTCATGGAGGTTTATTGATGCTCCTTATCAGCGTGAATGGTTAATCGATGGCGATAACCGAGTACTGAGTGACTGGGTAAAGATTCGTGAACGTATAGACAAAAATGTAGCTGTTTCTGCCAGAATAGAATCCGGTGTGATGTTTAAGGATATAATTTTCGGTAACACCCATGACCATAAATATACACGTTATGCATTGGTTCAGAGTCCGCATTATCAGAATATTCCACGAAGTATTCAAAATGTTTTTCTAAATACAAAACTTGATGCAGACTTTGTAAAGGATACTATAATACAATCCATGACAGATGAAGATTTACCGCTTGATTTGCAGACCTACAGACGACTCGTTACAAATTTTGAACGAGAGTATGACGAGATAGACTGTTGGTTTCGCCAATCACGTGATGGTAGTTATCCCGTTCGTCAGCAGGCTTTGAAAATAGCTGAACAAGGGCGTATAATCGTTGCACTTGACCAGCAGTTGGCAGATGTATGGCATATGCTCAATCATGCTGTAGCCTATAGTGAAGAGCACATACCTCTTTGGGAAGCTAAAGATATCGAAACTAAGGCTGAAATAGAGAAAGAACTTAACCGTGAAAAAGAACTCACATCTGAATATGATAAAGAAAAGGACTCTCTCAATCAAGATCTTGGTTCAAAGAAAGGGAAACTGAAAGATATAGCACAGGCAAGAAAGGAATTTGAGGCTATAGGTATAGACGAAAAGCTGGCTCTTGCCTGTCGTGAATCTGCTATCAAGCAGGAAATAACTGAAAAACAAAATCTATTGGATGATTTATTGAAAACTCATGCATCTATAGAAGAAAAGTACAATATTGCAAGGGAAAAACTGGAAAATGCACGTCAGGCGTTCGAGAATGTTCAGAAAAAGGCGTATTATCATAAGCAGGACGAACTTCAGATAAAGCGTAAGTATTTGGAAGAGGAATATATCAAAAACAGAAAGCAGATTATGGATGCTTTCAACAACTGGCAACATGACTCGGATGAGCGTTTGCAAATTCTGTTGGTTGAACAGAACAAGGCAGATAGCGCACTTAAAGAACTTCGTCACTGGAATCCAAAGGCAGATGAAATAAAGCAGGTGGATGATGAACTACAGAAATTGAATTTTAAAGAGAAGGAAAATACGATCCTGCAAGCAGCAGTAAAAAGCCAGATAGATCGGATTACAGCCGAGTACAGGATGAAAGAAACGGAAATAAAACAGGAGTCGCAGCATGAGCAGGAACGTCTTGAAAGTGAGCGTATAACTCTTCGTGAACAGATGGCGAAGATTGATGATATATTGGCTCATTTAGACGGTTCTCTATATAAGTGGCTTTGTGATAATTCGGAAGGTTGGGAGAACACTATAGGCAAAGTTGTTGACGAAGAAAGAATTCTATATGCTCAAGGACTGGAACCTCAATTGGATACAGAGTCCAATGGTCTGTTTGGTATAAAATTGAACCTGGATAACATTGCTTCTGTACATCGTACGCCTGACGATTATAGATTAGAGAAGAGCCACCTGGAAGAACAGGTGCAACATATTAACCGTAGGCTTGCACAATTACCAATTAACCTTCAAGAAGAGATTTCTAAACTTGGCAAGAAACATGCCGCTCAGATAAATCCCCTTCGTCAGAAGAGGACATCGCTGAGGGTTGAAGAAGGACAAATACCCGTCAAACGGCAAAACCTACAAACCAGTAGGCATAAATTTCAGATGGAGGAACAAGAGCTGATTAAGCAAGAAAAGGATATCCGCGAACGCTCCTATAATGAATCTGTTTTGCATGTAAATTCGGAGCGGGAAACTCGTGATAAGAATAAAAGCAAAAATAAGAAAGACCTTAAGAATCTTGATTCATCATTTAAAAAGGCTACGAATCTTCTTGAAGATGAATTACGTATTTTCAAAGATAGACAAGAGGATGAAGCCAGAGAGCGTTATCAGGAGTTTTCCGAACAGAAAAAGCAACTTGATGAACAGCAGACAGCAGAACTTGCCGGAAAAGGTGTTGATACAAATTTGTTTGAGAAATATCGTGTAAATTTAAATAAATTAAGGGGACTTTTGGCAAAAATTGAAGATGAACGTTCAATAGTTTTCAAATATCGTCACACTGAGCAAAATCTTTTTGCTAAGGAACCGGAAATAAGAAAGGAAATTAAAAATATTGAACAGCGACTTGCCATGATACGTCAGCGTTATGAAGATAAACGAATACGTATCGAGAAAAAATGTAAAGAAATGAAAGAACACCAGGAAGAACTCCATAATGAACTTTTACATATGAGAGAAGGCTTAGAACTTTATCATCAAATGGTAGAGAATGAGCATCTGGTACCTGATACTTTCCTCTCGGATGACAAAACGAAGAATACTGAGCTGGATTGTCAGCAACTTTTAAGTCAATTTAGGGGTACTGTAAATCAAAAACGCGAATCAATTGAAAAACTTAAGTCATTAGTTGTCAATTTCAATCGTAACTTCAAGCCTCAAAATGCTTTCCATTTTAATACGATGCCAATAACAGATAATGACTATTTGCAGATTGCCTTTGATTTGCAGGACTTCATGGATAATAACAAAATAGAGGATTTCCGCAGACGTACAAGCGAACACTATAAAGATATTTTAGGACGTATCTCGACAGAAATAGGGTCACTGATAAAACGCAGATCAGATGTAGATGGGGTGATACAAGACATAAACCGTGATTTTATAGAAAAGAATTTTGCTGGTGTAATCAAGAGTATTGAACTCAAGTCAGATGAATCATCAGACAAACTTATGAAACTGCTTATATCCATTCACGATTATGCTGTAGAGAATGCTCTTTCAATAGGTGAATTGAATCTTTTCTCAAGTAATAACCGGGATGAAGTGAACCATAAGGTCGTGGATTATCTGAAGAGTCTGTCTCATCAGCTACATAATGAACCTAATCGTCCGACTGTATCGTTAGGTGATGCTTTCCGTTTACAGTTTCGCGTGAAGGAGAACGACAATGACACAGGCTGGACCGTACGTATTAATAATGTTGGATCTGACGGTACGGATATCCTTGTGAAAGCAATGGTCAATATCATGCTCATCAATGTTTTTAAGAAAAAGGTAGCCAGAAAAAGTGGTGATTTCATTGTACACTGTATGATGGATGAGATAGGACGCTTACACCCTAACAATATAAAAGGCATTCTGCAGTTTGCCAATACGCGCAATATATATATTATTAACAGTTCACCGACATCGTATAATGCTTACGACTACCGCTATACCTATATGTTAAGTAAGCATGGGGTGAGGACGAGAGTGGAAAAGTTGTTAAAACGAATAAATTAGTCAGATGATATGGCAATAAGCGCATCTATACAGGCATTGTTGGCTGGTGAACAGGTTGCCGGCTCAAAACTAAACAATAAGTTGCTTGATGAACTGTTGGCTGAAGGTATGCTATTGGTGATATCACATGGTTCAAGAAAATCATATCTTGCCCGTGACACAGATGCTCTTAAAAGGTTTCTTGTAGATAAGGATGAAAGTTACCGAATTCTTGAAGTAAACGTTCCTGATTCCCGTGCGTCAATGGCAATGGAAACAGGAAATTCAAAACTTGCTACAGTTCGTTCCTGCCCTGGATTTCCTATAAACAGCTACGAACCTATTGAATGTTTTCTTTGTGGAGAGCCATTTTTGGTAAATCCGCAGGAAGGAAGCTTCCTGTTTGTCTCAGACTGGGAAAAATTTACGATTCCAGAAGATGTGGTAATAATTGGTATCGAGAATATGGAAAATTTTAGGATGATTCGTAAACAAAGAGAATTATTTGAAAATTATCTCAAAACACATGATTTTTCAAACAGAGTACTCTTTGTATCCAGATATCCACAATCTTCTGACCTTAGAAGGTGGCTGTGTTCTATTCCAAATTATTATCTCCATTTCGGAGACTTTGATTTGGCTGGAATTAATATATTTCTCTTAGAATTTCATCAATATCTAGGCAAGGAACGTTCTTCATATTTAATTCCTGACGATATTGAATTCCGTCTGCAGTCTGGCTCTCGGAAAAGATATGATGAACAGTATAACTATTTCAAAGATATCAAATCAGATTTATTCGAGTTGCAGCAATTGATAACTTTAATTCATCGTGAGCAAAAAGCCTATGATCAGGAGGGTTACATATGTTGTAATTCGTAATATATAAAAACTCTTTAATTTATAAATTATCCCTGTTGTCATTCCCACTGAGTTCTCAGTTGACAGCATAAAATATTAATAGTAATAATTTTTAAATCAAAAACAGCCAAAATCAGTATATATAATCATTTATCCGATTCTTCGTATTCTAACTCACAAGATGTATTGTTCGAGGATATTATGTCGTTCTATTTCGCCTTCAAACCGGCAGGTATAAATAGAGACTTGGGAACGAAACTTCGCTCGCCTTATCACGTAGGAAAAAAATACTATTTACGCCTATTTGCCGGGGGAGACTGCGGAAGAAGATGTAAATTGTCGGGAGACTGGCTCTACTTTTCACCGCGTTCGGGCCACAGGGTGTAGTCTAAGGCGCGGTTGCTGTCGGGAGCAATCTCTATCGGAGCATTGTCCTGCCGTGCGTCGTCTGATGCCGTGGAGCGGTTGTAGAGCGTAACAGCCACATAAGCAGTGAGCGCAGCAACAACTAATGACAGCAATGCAACTACGATGCGCTAACGGTTGTCTGTGCGCGGCAGCGACATCACGGCCGACATGTCTGCCGGACGCTCAGAGGCGTTGCGCCGGGTGCAGGCTGCGGCTATGCGGCGCAGATAGGCGTCGCCAGTAAGCCGGGCCATGTCTCTTACCACCATTCCGAACGAATAGATGTCGGCCTTTATGTCGGGCTTGGCGTCGGGCTGAAGCTGCTCCGGGGCGATGTAGCCCGATGAGCCGGCAGGACATTTCAGTACGTTGAAATAGTCGCTGTCCGACAGGCTGAAGTCTATCAGCTTGGTGTTGTGGCCGTTGTGCGTTATCATTATGTTCGAAGGCTTCAGGTCGCGGTGTATTATCTGCTTGCTGTGTATGTATCCGAGTGCGTCGGCCAGCTGCTCGGTTACTCTGCGCGCCATGTCGGGCGTCAGCGTCTTGCTGTCAATGAGGCTCTTCAGCGTGTCGCCGTCGATATATTCCATAACGATGACCGTGCCCAGTTCTGCCACCTCCTCCATGCTTATGGTGCGGCAGATGTGCGGATGGTCCATCTGCAGCCCAATCTCAAACTCCTTGGCAAGGGCCTGACGGTAGACGGGCGTGTAGGCAAAGTCGGGCTTCAGGCATTTCAGCGTATAGCGCTTGCCGAAGCGTGTAGCTGTCAGCAGGCGCGTATGTCCCGACCTCGACACATAGAACTCGCTTATGTCTCTGAAGGCGTTCTGCACGGGTATGCGCACGGCGCTGTCCATCTCGCCGTCTATGTCGCTCATGTATCCTGAGGGGCTGTCGTCCAATATTTCGGTGTCTGAATTGTTCATTTCTCGATGTTGATGACGTTAATTATGGTTAGTCCGCCGTTGCGGCCTGCCACAAAGGGCGCCGTGCGGCCGTCAGGGCGCTCGATGTAGGGCAGATAGAGCGGCTGCTCCTTGATGAAGCATCCTGTGACGAAGCTGTCGCCGGGCACGAGCTTGCTGTTCTGCGACAACACCACCTCATAGCGGCTCTCGCCCACGTAGCGCAGGCGCACCAGGCGGTTAGGGCTCCAGCCTATCTCCACCTCAGTTCCGGCATCGAGCTCGTTGCTGATGAGCTGCTTGGCGTTGAAGAACGACGAGTTGTAGCGTGTGCTTGTCTTGAGCCACGAAACAAAGGCGTAATAGTTGGCATGGCCAAGATACTGGGCCAGGATGTCGAGCGTAAACATGCGCGGTTTGTGGCTGTCGTTGACATATCCCCAGAGCCTCTTGAGCGTCGACGCCGACACGTTCTGTCCGGTGTCGTGGCTCAGATGAACCGAAAACTCCTCAAAGTCGGTTGTCGTGCCGAGCGTCTTTCCATATTTCTGTTCAATGAGCAGCTTCAGCTCCTCTATTTCAGGTGTATTCATTGTCATAAACTTAAATGCTGTTTTGTTTGTAAATGAGCAGCACGCGTCATTCCTCTACGATGGTGCCGAAGCGCTTCCAGCTCGAGTCGGCACGATAGAAGTTGCGCCGTCCCTTGGGCACGTGCAGCGTGCATGTAGGCAGAAAGTCGGGCGTGCTGGTCAGGGCGTTGCTGTTGCACACGGGCGGATACTGTGCGTCGACATACAGATGCTCGAGCGGACAGCCGTCGAACACATAGTCGGATATCAGCTCTGTGGCTGCACCGAGGCGCACCGTGGTGAGCTTGTCGCACTTCTGGAAGGTGGCTGTGGGTATGAGTCTAAGCCCTGACGGCATGACCACTTCCTCTACGCTGCTGCCGTAGAACACGGCTTGCCCTATCTCCGTGAGGTTGTCGGGCAGGGTGAAGCGTGTTATGTGGCAACCCTGGAAGGCATAGTCGCCTATAGCCTTGACTGTGGACGGCAGCGTATAGTCGCCCTGCTTGCCTATGGGGAACCACAGTATCTCTGTGGCACCGGCGTCGAACAGCACTCCGTCTATGCTGCTGTATGCAGTGTTGGCGGCTGACACGTTGATGGCGGCGAGCGCCGTGCAGCCCGACGACGGACTGATGTCGGTGGCTGATGCCGGTATGGTTATCTCTTTGAGCGCCGTGCAGTTCATGAAGGCGTCTTTCTCTATCTTGACGGCATCGGAAGGCAGAGTAACGCTTGTAAGCAGGGTGCAGTCGGCAAAGAGGCCGTAACCCACTACATTATTCTCGGTGTATCGCGACGAGCCGTACACTCCTCCGCCCTCCACGATATGGGCGTCGGCCATGTTTACCTGCGCAAGGCGGCCAGCCGTGGCAGAGCCGTCGATGTCGCGTCCCATCATCTGGCGCAGGCACCGCAGGTCGTCGCCGTTCATAGGGCCGGCAATAGACAGCGTAGTATACTCGTATTTGCTGTCGCCCATAAGTTCTTCAAACTCGCCCGCATCGGCCAGCAGAACGGCATCAGACGTGGTTATGGTCAGCGCCTCGCCCACGCTCTCGCCCTCGCCGTTGGCGGCGTAGGCCTTTATCTCGTAGGTGGCATTCTGGCGCAGTCCGCCTATGCGCACCCTCATGCCAACGCCTTCAGCGCCCGGCGTCTCAGCCTCTACGCTCTGCGTGTCGCCCGTCTCAATGTCGGTTACGTAGCATCCCGTGGAGGTTATAGTCTCGTTGCCGTCGTCCGTTATTTCATATTCTACAATGACGCTCATTGGGCCTTGGCTCAGCACTGCCGGCACGCCCACCGTGGGCCTGTCGTTTGGCACGGTTACAAAGGTCATCGTGTTGCCATGCAGCTCCACGCGGCCATTGGTAGCATGGAGTCTGTAGTAGTACATCGTGCCCGGCTGAAGCCCCGTCAGCTGTATTTTCACCTTGTTGCCGTCGGGGGCAAGCACGCCTGTGGTGTGGTCCATCTGGTCTGTCGTACCGTATCTGAAGCGCAGCTCCGGCATGTCGGTACTTCCCTGCAGCACCACCTCGCCTGCGATGACGGCCTCTGTGCGCGTTACGCCCGAAGCCTCACCCGTTACGAGGCGCGGCTCAAAGTTATCCGGAGCCTCATCGCTGCTGCATGCGGCCAGCGTCAGCAGCAGCGCTATCAGTGTGGTGAGTGATAATATCCTTGTCTTCATCTTTTGCCAATGTTAATGCCTACACCTATGCAGCCCTGCCACTGGCGTCCGGCTATGGTTACGGCAGATGCCGACACGCTTATCCGTCCGAACGACAGCACCACGCCAAGCTCGGCTGCGAGGCCCTTGTGTGTCAGGCCGTCGTTGAGCGCAAGTCCGCCTCCTTCGCTCTCAGCCAGCTCCCATGCCGTGGCCGTGCGGCCATAGCCAATGCCCTCAAACAGGCTGACCATGCGCCCGAGGCGGTGTATCGCTCCGGCCGTCACGGTGTATGTCGAGTGGCGTGTCTGTCCTGTGTAATATGGTTTTATGCTGCTTCCGTCGGTAAATCCTTCCTTGTCGCAGGTGGTTACGGTCTTGCCTATGCTGCGCAGGTCGGCACTTGCATGAACGAAGAAGCCATGGCGGCGCATTAATGCCACCATGACACCCCACGAAGGTCCGTTTTCGTGCATCGAAACTGTAAACAGGGCATGAGTCCTGAGCGGCAGCTTCGGCCGCCGCTTCTTCACGGCTATTGTGTCGACGATGGTCTTTGTCAGCACAATAGTGTCGTGCTTAAGGGCTATGTCAGGCTTGGGCGAGTTGATGACCATCTCGTAGGTCATGTGGCTCTCGAGCGGTTTCTCAAACTTATAGTCGCGCATGACGCCCCATTCAGGATGTTTTATGGTAATCTTTTTTGTGCCTTTGGGCAGATAAAGCCATATCTCGCCTACATTGTCCTTACGCATGACAATGCCCAAAGGCGACGAGAAGGCATACTCGGGCGTGGCCGTAACCTTCAGCAGGGCGCACGCCTCGTCGTTGAGGTCGCGCACCGGAGTGATAAAGGCGCTCACGTCGTTGGGCAAGACGCGAAACTTAGTCACGCTGAACTGCTGTGCCAGGGCCGTGCCGCAGCCTGCCATGCAGAGCATGAGCGTCAGCAGCAGTGCCTTTAACGTGCGTATATGTAACATCTTGCCTGTCATATAGGTTTGTTTAAAGTGATAATGTCGTTTGTCTTAGCTTAACTTGTCTTTAGTTACTCCAGGTTGAAGTCTCTGATGTTCATCACTTCGTTATCATCGCTGATGGTCTCTGTCGGCTGCCATGTGCGCACATGTATCAGCGGCATCGACTCGTTGCGGAAGTCCCAGAGCAGGAAGAGGTAGCCGTCGTCAGCATAGCGGTCGCTCTTGTACTGCTGGCGGAGGCTGACGCCGTAGATGCCGTCCATGGTTGGATGGCGCATTATGCGGAAGTCGGAGAACTTTACGCTTATGTTCTTGCTGGCGGCAAAGGCCTTGCTTAGCCGCGATATGTATTCTTTCTTGGTGCGGATGTTATACTCAACACGCGACGCCGGCATAAACTTGCCTTCGCTGCCGGCCTTGGTCTTGACCACGTTGCCCACGATGATGAGGGCCTGCTCGCTGAACACCTGGCGCAGAAAGTCGATGTCCTTGGTAGTGTAGGCCATGCGGAAGTGTTCGCAGTAGTTGAGTATCACGCGGCGGCGCTGAGCGTCGTCAACTGACAGTTTGCCTGCAAGGATCTTGGCAGCCTCCTTATAGAAAGGATTGCTGCGTGCCATTTGTTTCAGGTCACCGCCGGTCATGCTGCCCGACCTGTCTGCCTTGCCGCTATTCTGTCCGCCTTCGTATGTGCTCTGTCCGGGGGCCTGTGCCATGGTGCTGCTCTCCTCTTGCTCAACCGTAGAGGGTATGCCAGTGCCTGTGCTGAAGAACGTCACGTTGCCGTTGCGGTCGACAAATCCCTCGCGGCCTGTGCCGTTCTCGCGGAAGCGCAGCTGTCCGTTGCGGTAGCGCACGTCGAACATGCAGTTGCGCAGCGGTATGGCGAAGAGCAGTCTGTCGTTTTCGTCTACCACCGCAAAGGTCTCATATCCCTTGCCGTCAACGCGGCCAACAAGCTCGAGCCCCTCATGCAGCCCGTATCTGTTGATGTTTTTTTGCTGTCAGTCTGTCCGAGGGTGGGCTGCAGCCCCAAAGCCACAGCCACACCCCCTAAAATGAGAGTTAGTATGGATAGTATATATATTGTCGCTTTCATTCAAGTTGATAACCGGCAAGACTATTGCCAACCGACAATCTCGCCTCCTATTTCAATTTTAATCTGTTCAGGGTTGCCTGATATGATGAAGTTTACAAGATGTTCCGTACCGGGCTTAAACTGGAACGTGCTCTCGTAGAGATACGACACGCCGTCCATCACAACCTCTATCAGCGGCATGCGGTTGGCCACGCGCTGAGGCACTATTATGGCCGAATAGATATAGCTGCTTATCTGTCGGGCCCTTATCGTGGTGCCGTTGCCCCTTACATATTTTGTGGCAACGCCGGCACTTAGGTCTATGGTCGACTCAGGCACAGTGTTATGCACATACACCTCGGCGTATGTAGGCATCTCGCCCTCAAAGTCCTCGCCCTTTATCAGGCGTATGGTGAGCTTGCTCATTATGTGCTTGAAGGCCAGGGTTACGGGAGAGTTTGACGCGCTGACGTTGTTGGTCTGTGCATACAGGAAGTCGCTGGCCTCATAGCCGTCGGCCGTGCTCTGGTCGGTCTGCACGCTGAAGGGCAGGTCCTCGATAGAGCTTACGGACGTCATGTAGGGATAATAGGCGTAGAAATTATACGTGCCTTCATCCCAATAGAGTGTGCGGCTTGCAGTCCATGAGCTGCCGCTGCACGTCAGCGGCTCGTTGTTCACAAGATTGCCGCCTATCTCGAGGGGCTTGTCGGTGCTGCTTGCGAACAGGCCTATCCTGTCGCCGTTCTCGAATCCCGAGTCGGTCACCCTTGTGCGCTGTGAAGGATGAGTCACCTCAAACCTCATGGGCGTATGCCTTGCGTCTACCGGTGTGTCGTCTTCCTGGCTGCATCCGGCTGCTATCAGCGCAACAAGTGCAAGACCTATATGTATAATACGCTTTTTCATCGTCTTTATTATTTAATTTACTTAAAAATTTATACTAAAATAGCATTTTTCACGTTATCCACAATTTCCGTTTCATGTTTTTATCTGTGGCGGCGTGCCTTGCGCATGTTGCTGAGCGGACTGCCCTTATGTATCTTGGGCGGCATATGCTGTCCGTGCCCGACGCTTACAGAACCGACACCCATGCCGCGGGTTACGATGCCTGCATCACGTTTGTCGTTGGCAACAAATTCCTCGAACGAGAATGTCTCGCCGGCATAGCGTTTGATACGCCTTACGATGCTCTCACGGCTTATTGTGCTGTAATAAGGAATATCGTTGTTCATGCATGAATTCTGTTCTGAACGGAACACTCCGCGACTGTGCATGAATCCGCCTTCATAGATGTCAACAACATCGCTGTATCGGCTGTCGGAAATAAGGTGGCTCCATGGCACTTCGTGCATCTTGCCCGTAAGCGACAGGTTGTCGTACCATCCAAGCGACTTTGCCCAGTTGATGGCGTCTACATGGCCGCAGCACGTGCAGTTGCAGAAGTCGATGAAGGCGTTATGGTAGATATACTCGTCGCCAAGCTTGCCGAAGCCGTGGCCGCCTGCCTCATGTTGTATCACTCCGCGGGTGTCGAGCGGATAGCCATAGGTGCTCCGCGGACAGAAGGCTATAGCCGAACCATCCTCCCACATCTGGCAGATGCCGCCGTATTCGGTAGTGTTGGGCACAATTATTATCAGCGTCTGGTTCAAGTTGTTCTGGTTTACGGTCGGTGCATTGAGTGCATAGCTGAATATCTCGTCATAGTCGGCACGCAAGCCGACACCACTGGTGAATGTTGTGCCGAAACGGTTGTAGCGTATGGTGTTCACCGTGCCTATACCGCTCTCGTTAGACATGGCAAAACCTATGTAGATGTTGAAGTATTTTGAGTATGTCTTATAAGGCTCTATGGTTATAAGATATTGAGCAGCCTCTTTCAGGGCAGGAAGACAGTCGCCTTCGGCTATGTCTTTGGCGTTGTATCCGTCGCCTATAATCACAACGTTTATTCCGCCTGTGTTGCCTCGTGTTGCTTTCTGCAGCGTCAGCCACTCGTCTTCACCATAGATGTAGTCATACTGGCTTACGCTGCACGTATGGGTATAGTCTTCATTTTTCAGTTTGAACACCACTTCGCCGGTTCTGTTGCCGGCACCTTTCGACAAAGTGTTTATACTTATGGTAACCTCCGTCTTGCCTTTGCCGCTCATTGGCGACAGTTCACACCAGTCGGGCTTGCTCTCCACTTCCCATTCGCCTTCAGCATCCAGCACCAATGTCTGCGTATGTCCGTTGTTCAGTGCGCATACCGTAGACGGACGGCATACCAATTCATGATGGGCGGCAATGCGCTTGAAGTCGCACCATCCCGGTGCCGCCTGATACTGGGCTATGGCACTTTCGGGCACCTCAAGCGTAAAATTATCCTTGGCAACACCGTTGAAAGAATTATCCGACACACGCGGTGGCACTTCACCCTTACATACAATCGAACCGATGCCGTAGCACTCGTTAAAAGCATTGCTTTGTATGTTTTCAATACTTTCGGGTATTATCAATCCTTCCAGGCTGCGGCAGTTTGAGAATGCATCAGAGCCTATTGTCTGCAAGCCATCAGGAAATTCAACAACACCCATAAGACGCCAGTTGCCGGCAAATGCACCATTTCCTATCGATGCTATATCATTAGGAAGTTTAAGCGTACCTGAAAAATCGCATCCGAAAAAAGCGTTTGCTCCAAGCGTTGTCAAATCCTTTGGTAATACTAATTCACCTTTGAGAGGACTACCTTCAAACGCACCTGTCTGTATCCCCGTTATGCCATCATGCAATTGGAGAGTTCCATTAAGACCTGTATTTTGGAATGCATATTGTGATATTGATGTTACTCCTTGCGGTATTCTCAGGTCACCTGAAAGGTTAGTAGCTTTTGCAAAAGCAAAGTCACCTATGAATTCTAGCTTTTCAGGAAGTACAAGATTGCCATAATAACCATCATTTCCAGCAAAAGCATTATGTCCGATATATTTCAAATTGTTTGGAAGTTTCAGTTCGCAATTAAAATGACAATCGTTAAATGCTCCATGAATGTCTGCAGCTCCGCCACCGCCAATATACTCAAGAGTACTTGGCAATGACAAAGTTCCTGTAAGTGATGTGCACCATAAAAATGCGCTTGGTCCAATTTCGGTTACACCTTCAGGTATTGTTATTGAGCCGGTAAGATTTACACAACTACGAAAAGCACATTCACCAATACCTTTTAGCGTGTCTGGGAGAACAACTCTCAGAAGTGAAGTTTTTTCGTTAAACGCACTTCTAGTTATTATATCATCTTTTTCTTCATTACTATCGGGTGCATCGCCTTTAACCCAAGGTTTAAGTCCCATAGCTCCACTAACTCTAACTTCTTTCATGTTCAGCGACTGCAACATATCCATAGAGTCACGCATGAAATAGAAGTCTTGACTGTTTATCCTTCCCGTTATCTTCAGGTTCTTCAACCTTGTATAGTCTTTGTTTGCGGCAATTATTGCGTCTTTAAGATGGCCGGGGGTAGAGTTTATTATAATATACTCTTTTGCAGTGGCGTTATGGCTTACGAGGTCGTTCTCCCATGGCGTGATGCTCTCGCTTACAAGTGTGAGGGCATATTGTCCGCTTACAGACTTTTTATCGACGCGGATTGTGAAGTTGCTCATCTTTCCTGCCGTATACGTAAACGCCTCGTTCTTACTGAACTTATAAGGTATTCCGCCGATGGTTATGCTGAACAGCGTGGCTCCTGCCGGTACGGTCTGAGGCACAACTATTGCACGCCACTCGTCGCCTACGCGTGCCGGCATTGTTGATGTCTGCTCTATGCCGCCGCTTGCCTTTACAGTTCCGTCAGCAAGGTTTATCGTAGCCTCGCGTATCAGGTTGGTGGCAAGTACCACACGCTCTGTCTGCTCCCATTCTCCGTCGGCAAAGCCTGTACCCTCAGTAAGTGTTACGCGGGCGTTGGCCATGCGGTGAGCCATGGGCAGACGGATAACCTTATCTGTCGGAGCCACGTCGGCCACCTTGCCCCACAGAAAGTCGCTGGCCTCATAGCCGCCCATCGTGCCGTCTTCCGATGGTTTGCTCTGGTCGCGCTCTACGGTGAACTGATAGGCGTCTATGCTCTCGGGACTGCCGAAGGGATAATATCCGTATATGTCCACGTGAGTGTGGTCGTCTTTCCAATAAATATCATAGGCCGAGTTCCATTTATAGGCAGCTTCGTCGAACGTATGGCGCACGTTGTCTGCCCTATTGCCGTTCAACTGCAGTGTTCCCGGCGTGTTGCCGTTATAGTCGACAATATACACGCCCATCACGTCGCCGTCGGCAAAGCCGTTGTCGTTTACTCTCGTAACCGCCAGCTGGTCAATCTCGCCCGACAAAGTTATCTTCTTTCCGTTGCCGCGACCTGTGTCATCGGTAAACAGATCATCAGAGCATCCTGCCAACAGGTGGCAGAATGCTAATATATATATTAAAATTTTGTATTGGTTCTGTCTTCTCATAATCTTATGGCTTTATCATTTGTTTAAGACTTTAGCCGCCATCCATATAGACTCGAACGTGGTCAGCGTCTGTGCCTGCGCGCTTTCCTTATGCTCTTTAGCGGACTGCCCTTATGTATCTTGGGCGGCATCTGTCGTCCATGATATGTTGATGTTGAGCCTACGCCGCGTGTGGCACTGACTGCACTACTTGCGTCAGTCTTGTCGTTGGCCACAAATTCCTCAAACGAGAATGTCTCGCCGGCATATTTCTTTATTCGCCTTACTATACTCTCGCGGCTTATGGCGTTGAAGTATGGCACATTGTTGTTCATGCACGAGTTCTGCTCTGAACGGAACACGCCGCGACTGTGCATAAATCCGCCTTCATAAATATCTACAAGATTGCTGTATCGGCTGTCGAATATCAGATGGCTCCATGGCACTTCGTGCATCTTGCCCGTGAGCGACAAGTTGTCGTACCAGCCGAGCGACTTTGCCCAATTAATAGCATCCACATGAGAACAACACATACAATGACATGCGTCGATGAAGGCATTGTGATATATATACTCATCGCCAAGCTTACCGAAGGCATGACCGCCTGCCTCATGCTGCAAAACTCCACGCGAGTCGTAAGGATATGCGTCTGTGCTGCGCGGACATATGGCTATGGCAGATCCGTCTTCCCACATCTGCGTTATGCCGCCGTATTCGGTAGTGTTGGGCACAATTATTATCAGCGTCTGGTTCAGGTTATTCTGGTTTACGGTCGGTGCGTTAAGCGCATAGCTGAATATCTCGTCATAGTCGGCACTTAGTCCGGTACCGCTAGTAAACGTTGTGCCGAAGCGGTTGTAGCGTATGGTGTTCAAAGTGCCTATACCGCTCTCGTTAGACATGGCAAAGCCTATGTAGATGTTAAAGTATTTTGAGTATGTCTTATATGGCTCTATGGTTATAAGATATTGTGCAGCCTCTTTCAGGGCAGGAAGACAGTCGCCTTCGGCTATGTCTTTTGCGTTGAATCCATCACCTATAATCACAACGTTTATTCCGCCTGTGTTGCCTCGTGTCGCCTTCTGCAGCGTCAGCCACTCGTCTTCACCATAGATGTAGTCATACTGGCTTACGCTGCACGTATGGGTATAGTCTTCATTTTTCAGCTTGAACACCACTTCGCCAGTTCTGTTGCCGGCACCTTTCGACAAAGTGTTTATACTTATAGTTACTTCCGTCTTGCCGTTACCGCTCATTGGCGACAGCTCACACCAGTCGGGCTTGCTCTCCACTTCCCATTCGCCTTCGGCATCCAACACCAATGTCTGCATGTGTCCGTTGTTCAGTGCGCATACCGTAGACGGACGGCATACCAACTCATGATGGGCGGCAATGCGCTTAAACTCATTCCAGCCGGTGGCTGTCTGATATTGTGGAACAGCCGACTCAGGCACTTCAACCGTAAAATTATCCTTTGGCACGCCATCGAAAGCATTGCTGCCAATATAAGGAGGTATTTCTCCTTCACATACGATAGAGTTTATGCCGAAGCAACTTGAAAAAGCTCCTTGACGAATACTTTCAACACTTCTAGGAATAATTAATCCTTGCAATCCTGAACAATAGCTAAATGCGTTATCTCCTATAGTTTGTATTTTATCAGGAAACTCCAAAATTCCAGACAACCGACTATTTTCATTAAAAGCATTATTACCAATTGACAATAAACTCTCAGGAAATTTTAAATTACCTGAAAAAGAACAACCGGTAAAGGCACCATCGCCAATTTTTGTAAGACCTTTAGGAAGTATAAGTTCTCCTTTAAAATCATTATTACAAAATGCCATACTCTCTATTTTTGTAATGCCATCTGGAAGATAAAGTGTGCCATTAAAACTACAATTGCCAAAAGACATTCCTGATATTTCTTTAATTTTTTGTGGTATTTTTAAATCACCTCTTAAATTTGTGCAAGAATTAAAAGCGCAAGCTCCAATATACGTCAAATTATCTTGAAGACTTAAATTACCATAAAATCCATTGTTATATTCAAATGCGTTAGCACCTATATATTGTAAATTTATGGGAAGAATTAATTGACAAGTAAAATCACAGCTATGAAATGCAGAACTAGCAATATATTTTAAAGTATTAGGCAAAGACAAATCCCCTTTTATACCTCTACAAAAGGCAAATGCGCTGTATCCAATACGTGTTACACCTTCAGGTATCATCAATGATCCACTAATATTTATACAATTTGAAAATGCACGTTCAGAAATAGCTTCAAGTTTATCTGGAAGCACTAGATACAACAATGACGACTTACCTTCCATTGCTACATAAGGTATCACGCCCTCTTTTTCTACATTATCACTTATCCCATTCCATTCTTGTTCCCCAAATTTTCCATACACTTTGACATCCTTCAAATTCAACGCCTCGAGCTGAGTCATCTCATTTTTCATAAACTCAAAATCTGTTGCGTCTATCTCTCCTGTTATCTTCAGGTTTTTCAGCTTTGTGTAGTCTTTGTTGGCAGCAATTATAGAACTTTTAAGATGTCCGCGTGTCGTGTTTATCACAATATACGCCTTGCCTTCGGCGTCGTGGCTTACTAGGTCGCTCTCCCATGGCGTGATGCTCTCGTTGACGAGCGTAAGAGTGTATTGTCCTGTTTCGGCTTTCTTGTCAACACGGATGGTGAAGTTGCTCATCTTTCCTGCCGTATAGGTGAATGCCTCGTTCTTGCTGAACTTATAAGGTATGCCGCCCACGGTTATGGTGAACAGCGTTGTGCCTGCCGCTACTGTCTGAGGCACAACTATGGCGCGCCACTCGTCACCTACTCTTGCAGGCACTGTGGCCGTAGGCTCTACGCTGCCTTTGGCTTTCACCGTTCCGTCGTTAAGGTTTATCTTTGCCCCTCGTATCAGGTTGGCCACGAGCACAGTGCGTTCTGTCTGCTCCCATTCGCCGTCGGCAAAGCCTGTACCCTCAGTAAGTGTTACGCGGGCGTTGGCCATACGGTGGGCCATGGGCAGACGTATTACTCTGTCAGTCGGGGCCACGTCGGCCACCTTTCCCCACAGAAAGTCGCTGGCCTCATATCCGCCCATCACGCCGTCCTCCGAAGGCTTGCTCTGGTCGCGCTCCACGGTGAACGGGTAGGCGTCTATGCTCTCCGGACTGCCGAAGGGATAGTATCCGTAGACGTCAATGTGTGTGTGGTCATCTTTCCAGTAGATGTCGTAGGCAGAGTTCCATTTGGCGTTGGCGGCGTCGTATGTATGGCGCACGTTGTCTGCCCTGTTGCCGCTCGGCTGCAGAGTGCCGGGCGTGTTGCCGTTATAGTCGACAATATACACGCCCATCACGTCGCCGTCGGCAAACCCGCTGTCGTTTACTCTCGTAACCGCCAGCTGGTCAATTTCGCCCGACAGTGTTATGCGGTTGCCGCTGCCGCGGCTTTCGTCTCCGCCGAAAAGATCGTCAGAACAGCCTGCCAATAAATGACAGACTGTGATTATATATATTAAAAGTTTGTATTGGTTGCTTTTTATGGTAATCATCTGCAGACTTTATTTAATGGCGTTAAATTTTTACATGCTACATTAGTACAACCGACCTGAAACATTATTCTGCCGTTCCGCCATTATCTGTGCCGTCGTCTTCCCAATCATCTATGTCGACGTTTATTCCGTTGCTTGTCTTGCTCAGCGTCACGGTGAATTTGTGGCGCTTGCCGCTCTCAAATGTGAATGCCTTCTGCAGGTTGTAGTCGCGGCCGTCAACGGTTACAGTCACCAGGTTGCCCTGTGCCACTGTCTGCGGCACTATTATGGCCTTGTAGCTTCCGTTTTCTTTCAGCGGTGTTATGCTTGTGGCTGTTCCCGTGGGCGTAACGGCTTTTGTTGCAAGGTCTACCGTGGCCTGTGTCTTTATGCCGTTTATCTTCACGCTTACTGATGCTGCGGCCAGGCTCTCGTCGGTAAATCCGTTGCCTGCCGCCAGATTTATCAGCATCTGGCTCATCACGTGCGATGCAGTTATGCCAACGGCAGCCTCTGTGGGTGCCACGTCTTTTGTAATTCCCACAAGCAGGTCGGATGCCTTATAGTCGCTTGTGTTGCTCTGGTTGGCCATCGTGCTGAACGGCATTGCGTTTACCGATGTCAGCGACGGTGTGTAGGGGTAGTAGAGATAGAAGTCGGCGTGTGTGGTCTCATCTTTCCAGTATATCTGTTCGTCAGGAGTCCATGTTCCGCTGTATGTAAACCTCATGTTGTCAACATGGTTGCCGACCGGCTGCAGCGTTCCCGGTGTTCCGTCGGCATTATGGTTCACTACGAACAGACCTATCCTGTCGCCGGCCTCAAATCCGTAATCTGTGGCTCTCGTGCCGTCTACGCTCTCCATCGTAGTGCTTATCTTTATAGGCACGGCGTGGGGCGACGGCGGATCGATTTCGCCTTCATCTCCGTTGTTTTCACTTGATGAACATGCGCAGAATGCAAGTGCGGCAGTCATCCATATAAGTATATTTTTCTTAATCATACCCAACAGTCTTTATAAGGTTTATCGTTTGTGAGTGCAAAGATACGCCAAAAGCAAACGCAAAACAAGTTCACAATGGTTCACAAACTTAAAAAAGTGAATATTTAATATGTATGAGCGTCAAAAACGGATGTTTTATGGACATTTTACCATAAAATAAGACAGAAATTCATGTTTTTTATGTGCACGCATAAACAGCAGCTGATACCGATGCGTTTTCTGTCTTCAGCGAAAATTGTGTATATCCGCATAACAATAGATAATATTAGGAGGCGGCTCGGAAAGACAAACTCAAAAAAAGTGGTTTTTGTTTTGCAATGCACTCGCCTTTCACTATATTTAATAATATAGGAGACGGCTCGGAAAGACAAACTCAAAAAAACGTGGTTTTTGTTTTACATTGCACTCGCCTTTCACTATATTTACATAATATAGGAGGCGGCTCGGCAAGGCAAACTCAAAAAAAGTGTTTTTTTGTTTTGCATTGCACTCGCCTTTCACTATATTTGCATAATGAACGGGCGGACTTCCGCCGTATAAGTCAACCATACATAGAAAGGAAAGACGCAAAAATGAAATACCCAATAGGAATACAGAGCTTCGACCGGATTATAGAAGACGGCTACGTTTATGTAGACAAGACGGACATGATTTACGACCTCACGCATGAGGGCGGAATCTACTTTCTGAGCCGTCCGCGCCGCTTCGGAAAGAGTCTGCTTGTGTCTACGCTGAAGAACTACTACCTTGGCCGCAAGGATCTTTTCAAGGGTCTTGCCATCGACGGCATGGAGAAGGAGTGGAACGTTTATCCTGTGTTCCATGTTGACTTCAACGGCGGAAACTTCACAAATGCGGGCGAACTTGAACTGAAACTCAACTTCTGTCTGTCGGAATGGGAGCATCTTTATGACATGCCTGTACGCCAGAACGAGCTGGGCTACGGCGACCGCTTTGTTGAAATTTTGCGTACTGCTCATGCCAAGACTGGCCGCCGCGCTGTGGTGTTGATAGACGAGTATGACAAGCCGATACTCGACGTGCTCGACATGAGCCGCGAGCTTGAAGACCGCCACCGCAACGTTCTCAAAGCCTTCTACTCTGTGTTTAAGGGAGCCGACGCCCATCTGCAGTTTGTCCTGCTAACGGGCGTAACCAAGTTCTCGCAGGTCAGCGTGTTCAGCGGTTTCAACCAGCCCAAGGACATCAGCATGGACGCACGCTACGAGACGCTCTGCGGCATAACGCAGGATGAACTTGAGCGGTATTTTGCCGAGCCTGTTGAACTTATGGCCAAAGACTATAAATGCAGCACCGACGAGATGAAGCAGCGGCTCAGACGCCAGTATGACGGATATCACTTCAGCGACAGAATGACAGGCGTCTACAATCCATTCAGTCTGCTCAACGCCATGGACAGCCGCAGAATGTATGACTACTGGTTCCGCTCGGGCACTCCTACCTATCTTATCCGCCTGCTTGCACACTTCAACGAGAACATGAACGAGCTTACGGGCAAATATTACGCCATGGAGGAGTTCATAGACTATAAGGCCGACGTGGAGCGCCCGCTGCCCATGATATATCAGAGCGGCTACCTCACGATAAAGGACTACAACATGCGCCACAACACATTCCTTCTCGACTTCCCCAACGACGAGGTAAAGAAGGGCTTTCTCACGATGATTGCTTCTTCGTATCTTCAGCCGCGCGAGCGTCTCAACGGATGGATATTCGATGTGATTGACGCCATGGAGGCCGGCGAGGCTGACAGTCTGCGCACGCTGTTCACCTCCTTCCTGTCGAGCATCCCCTACACCATGCGCCGCAAGGACAACGAGGCGGAGCGCGAACGCTACTTCCAGTACACATTCTATCTCATCATGCGGCTTATCAGCGTCTACACAGTTTACACAGAGAAGGTGCAGAGCCAGGGGCGTGTTGACTGCGTGGTGGAAACTCCGCAGTATGTCTATATCTTTGAGTTCAAGCTCGACGGCACGGCAGACGAGGCTCTCAGTCAGATAGAAGACAAGGGCTATGCCCGCGAATACGAATCAGACAGCCGCCGTGTGTTCAAGATCGGCGCCAGCTTCTCGTCGGAGACGGGAACTATATCCGACTGGAAAGTGCAGGATTGAGCTTTCGCCTTACAGCAGATATGGCCGTAGGTTACGGCGACATAATAATAATTTTTGTTTTACATAGTTCACATTCCGGTTCGGGCTTCGTGTCCGGGCCGGATATTTTTTATCCATGACCAGCCATTTTACACCCGGCTGTGTTGCCGTTTTATATCGGGCTTATGGCCGTCTGATTTACATTAAGCGAGAATCCCGGCTGAATAATAAAGCCCTGTATGGGTTAAAAAAACTGCATGCCGGCTGTTTATGATTAGCCAATATTTTTGTAACTTTGCAGCCACCGAAAACCATTCGGATTCTTGAACACTAACAAAAACATATCTTATGGGAGGATTCTTCGGAACAATCTCGAAGTCGAATTGTGTTACAGACCTGTTCTACGGTACTGACTATAATTCGCATTTGGGAACAAAGCGTGGCGGACTTGCCACTTATAATGCGGAGGAGAAACAGTTTATGCGCTCAATCCACAACCTTGAGAGCACATACTTCCGCACTAAGTTTGAAGACGAGCTCGGCAAGTTTTCAGGTAACTCAGGCATAGGCATCATCAGCGACACTGACGCCCAGCCTATCATCATCAACTCACACTTAGGACGCTTTGCCATCGTAACCGTGGGCAAGGTGAACAACATCAGCGAACTTGAGCAGGACCTGCTGGCCAGGAACATGCATCTGGCGGAGCTGAGTTCGGGCAAGACCAACCAGACCGAGCTCATAGCGCTGCTGATAATCATGGGCAAGAACTTTGTTGAGGGCATCGAGAATGTGTTCAACAAGATAAAAGGCTCGTGCTCGCTGCTGCTACTCACCGAGGACGGAATCATAGCGGCGCGCGACAAGTGGGGCCGCACGCCTATCGTGATAGGCCGCAAGGAAGGCGCGTTTGCAGCCACGAGCGAGTCGAGCAGCTTTCCTAACCTCGACTATGAAATCGACCGTTATCTTGGTCCGGGCGAGATTGTGCGCCTCAGGGCCGACGGCGTAGAGCAGATGCGCAAGGCCGAGAAGCAGATGCAGATATGCTCGTTCCTGTGGGTTTACTACGGATTCCCCACGTCATGCTACGAAGGCCGCAACGTTGAGGAGGTGCGCTTCGAGATGGGAAAGAAGATGGGACAGCAGGACAAGTCGGAGGTAGACTGCGCCTGCGGAATACCCGACTCGGGCGTGGGCATGGCTCTCGGATATGCCGAAGGCAAGGGTGTGCCCTACCACCGCGCCATATCTAAATATACGCCTACATGGCCGCGAAGCTTCACTCCAAGCCGTCAGGAGCTGCGCAACCTCGTGGCAAAGATGAAGCTGATACCCAACCGCGCCATGCTCAAGGACAAGCGTCTGCTGTTCTGCGACGACTCTATCGTGCGCGGCACGCAGCTGCGCGACAACGTTAAGGTGCTGTTCGACTACGGCGTGCGCGAGGCTCACGTGCGCATAGCCTGTCCGCCGCTCATCTACGGCTGTCCGTTCATCGGCTTCACGTCGTCGAAGAGCGACCTCGAACTGATAACGCGCCGCATAATAAAGGAGCTTGAGGGCGACGAGAACAAGAATCTTGAGAAATATGCCACCACAGGCTCGCCCGAATATGAGCGCATGGTGGAGATAATACGCGAGCGCCTGGGCCTCACTTCGCTCAAGTTTAACACGCTCGAAAACCTCGTCGACGCCATCGGTCTGCCCAAGTGCAAGCTCTGCACTCACTGCTTCGACGGCACCGGCTGCTTCTGACGTATTATATATAAGGCGGAGTCTGTAATTTCGGATTATAAAGGATGCATATATTCCCGTCATCCGTTCGGGCCGCTTTTCTGACTTTACCGGTGTCTTTTTGTCAAGTCCTGTCGGGCGTACAGTCAGCTATACTCTACCGTCGGATTACAAAAGTACACTTGCTAAAATGCAAAAAGCGCATCGGCCGAATTGACAGAATCCAGCCGTAAGCAATATTGAAGGTGAAGACCGGGCACTGATGCTTTGGCCGTTCACCTTCTTTTTTTATTCCGCAGCAGCCGCAGTAACCTTTCAGCCTGCCTGCATAACGGCATACGGCGTGCATACTAGCAAGTCGATACGATATTATTAAAAACATTTCAACAGTTCATACCATGATCATCAGACAGACATTAGTAGTGCTGACAGCCCTTCTGTCGGCATCGGCATGCGCCCTGGCGCAGACATTCAGCGTAGGAAACCTTACTTACTCGGTAACCGACAAGACTGCCGGCGAGGTTGACGTCAGCTCGTGCGAGAGCTACGAGAGCGAGATAGACGTGCCCGCCACGGTAAGCCACGGCGGCATCAGCTATAAGGTAACAGGCATAGGCATAACGGCATTCAGCGTCAAGAGCAGCCTCAGGCGCATAGGCCTGCCCGAGGGCATACGGCATATCGGAGAAGAGGCCTTTGCCTATTGCAGCCAGCTTACGTCGATGTCGCTGCCTGCCAGCGTGGAGAGCATAGGCAGCAAGGCGTTCAGCGGATGCCTTATGCTATCGCGCGTGAGCATGGGTAGCGGCGTCAGGAGCATAGGCAGCGGCGCGTTCATGGACTGCAGGTCGCTTCTGTCGGCTGCCGTTCCGGCCGGTGTGCGCATCATAGAGGCAGCCACGTTCGGCGGATGCAGCTCGCTCAGGGAGGTTAGCCTGCCCGAAGGTCTTGCCATAATAGACGACCTTGCCTTCAGAGAGTGCGGCTCACTCAGCTCGATATCCCTGCCCGGCTCACTGACTTACATCGGCGACGAGGCCTTTGCCTCATGCGGCAGCCTTGCCCGGATATCGCTTCCTGCCCGGCTCATGAGCATAGGCGACAAGGCGTTCAGCGGCTGCGTATCGCTCAGTTCGATAGTGTTGCCCGACAGTCTGATAAGCATTGGCGACGGAGCCTTTGAGAAGTGCCGCAGCATAAGCAGCATAACCATGCCCTCAGGCACCACCAGCATAGGCAGCGAGGCGTTCAAATATTGTATGAATCTTGGCAACGTGGTCATAGGCGAAGGCGTTACGTCCATAGGCGACAGGGCGTTCAGGGTGTGCACGTCGCTGCGCCAGATAACGGTAGGTGCAACGGAGCCGCCCGCAGTGGGTGCCGACGCCTTCTTCGGCGTGTCGCGCCGTACAGCGGTGCTTGTGCCCTCAGCCTCGCTCAATGCCTACCGCCAGGCTGCCGTGTGGCGCGAGTTCAACATCCGGCCCATGTAGCCGTGTGGCTGTCCTGTCATGCTTCTTGGCGCAGGGCGGAGGTTCATGCGTGCCGTGGCGCAGGCATCCGCAAGACCCTTGTTGCAAGTATCTGACTGACAGGCGTTTGCGCGTGCGATGCAAAAGACCGCAAATCAGCATGCAAAAGGTATGCTTTTAGGCTGCAAAAGGCCACCAGTCGCAGGGCAAAAGGCATGCTTTTAGAAAATAGCTTCAGGCGGCAAGCCGATGACTTAATATAATAAGGCGGCCGGAGGCGTCAGCATGCCTGCACGGCTAAACCTTACACCGGCCTGATGACCGGTATAGATTTTACAGCAGATCACGCCCCGAAAAATCTTCACCGGCGTGCCAAAGCGGAGCGTGTGTAGAGGTGTGGAACGGCGTTTCCACACTTTTTTGTGGAAAAATTCCACACCTCTTCCACACTTTTCCACACATTACACAATTCCCCAAAATATCATAACCGCCTGATAATCACTGATATAGCTGTTTCTGGCATAGTTTGGCACGGCTGTTGCAATATGAATAAGCGAGAACATTGAAAATAAAATTATTAACAATAAAAAAGAAAGCATTATGAAAAAGTTAGTTTTCGCTGCAGTAGCAGCTCTCGCATTGGTTTCAGTTAGCAACGTATTTGCAGGTCAGAACGAAAATAAAGTACAGAACACAGTAGTATCAGACACAACAGTAACAACTCCCGCTCCTGCAGACACAGTAGCTACAGCTGAATAAAAAGTTCGGTTAAGACAAGAATAATAGGTTAATTCATTTTTTCGGAGATAAGGCGTTTTATCTCAAAAGCGAGCCCCGGAAGCTGTAACAGCCAGCTGACGGGGTTTGCCTTGTTTATATGCATCATGCCCGAAGGTGATACTAAAAAAGGCATAAAACTTACAAAAAGTGAACATTTTGCGGTTATTTTTGCCAAAATAATGCACCGTTGACATATTTTTACTTTATCTTTGCAAAAATGGGACATTGTTCCCGGCACGCCCGGTTGGCATGCAATACGACGCGCAGGCAGCGCTGAAGTCTGCGCTTGGACTAATACTTGAAACGGATGAAGACAGGCGTACAGTTTAAGATAGCGGCGGGATACACGCTTGCAATATTGGTGCTCGCCCTGGCGGTGTGGCTGGTCTACGGCAACACCAGGGCCTTCATGCAGATAGACAAGGCCGAGCGCGAGTTTATGGAGCGGCGCGACGTGGTTGACAGTCTTATCTACTGCTTTCTCGAAACCGACAACTGCGAGAGGTCATTGTGCCTCGGCAACACCGACGAGCTCGACAATTTCGACGCATCGCTCCGCAAGACCATGGCTCTGGCCGACTCGCTGAAGGCCATGGTCAGCGACAGTTCGCAATGTCTGAAGATCGACTCGCTGCGCAACATGCTCCTGCTGAAGCGCGAAAACACGCTGATGATTGTCGACGAGATGGCCAGAAACAACCCTGACAAGTTTTTCCGCGAGAAGGTAAGCAAGCTGCAGGAGGGGCAAGACTCGGTTGTGATACATCCAAAATCAGTAGAAGTGCAGGAGAACAAGGAGGTGGTCTACGACATCGTGAAGAGCAAGAAGGGCTTCTTTGCACGCCTTGCCGACGCCTTCCGCAAGCAGCATGCCGACACCATACAGGTGAGCAACCGCAGCCGCAAGGCCGTAACCGACTCTGCACGCCACAGCATCAACATAGCCGACACCGTGGCCGGAGTGCTCAAGGAGATTAAGCGCGAGGAGCTGAAGGCGCGCAGGGCACGCCAGGAGCAGCTCGACGAGAAGCGGCAGACGCAGCAGCTGGTGGGCGTGCAGCTGGCCCGGCGCATAGAGCAGCTGCTCGAAGACATACGCGACGAGGAGCACCGCGCGCTGCAGGCAGCTATAGACACCGACCTGTCGGGGCGCCGCAGCGTCATGCTCAAGATAATATCGCTTGCCCTGGTGGCCGTCATGTCGGCGGTGGTGCTGCTGCTCTACGTCAGGCGCGACATGCGCAGGGCACGCATCTACAGCGAGAACCTCGAGCGGGCAAAGGCCGAGACGGAGCGTATAATGGCGCAGCGCGAGCGTCTGCTGCTCACCATCACGCACGACATAAAGGCTCCGGCAGCCTCGATATCGGGCTTCATAGAGCTGCTCGGCGAATATGTCAGAGACGGAAAGGCGGCATCCTACCTGAGCAACATCAAGAATTCTGCCACACATCTGCTCCATCTGGTCAGCGCACTGCTCGACTATCACCGCCTTGAGAGCGGCAAGGTGGAGACGCGCAGCGTAAGCTTCAGTCCGCGACAGCTCGTCGACAGCTGTGCCGAAGGCATACGTCCGCAGGCCAAGGCCAAGGGTCTTGTCGTCGAGAGCGACACCTCCGGATGCGGCTCACGCCTGTGTCTGGGCGACGCCTTCCGCATAAAGCAGATACTCGACAACATTATAAGCAACGCCCTTAAATACACCGACCATGGCAGCATAGCCATATCGGCGCGCATGCAGGGCAGCCGCCTGCAGGTGGATGTGGCCGACACGGGACGCGGAATGACGCCCGAGGAGGCGCGCCGCATATTCAACGCCTTCACGCGTCTGCCCGGAGCGCAGGGCACCGAGGGCGTGGGCCTGGGCCTGTCGATAGCCCGCGAGCTGGCCACTCTGCTCGGAGGGCGCATCACGCTCGAGTCGGCCAAGGGCAAGGGCACAACGTTCCATGTGTCGCTGCCGCTTGAGTTCAACGGCAACGGCATGCAGGGCGACGAGACTGCGGCAACCGAAAGCAGGCCGGCAGGCGCCGGCAGAAAGCCCGGACACAGACCTGAGGGCATGACGGCCGACAGGATCAGCATACTGATTGTTGACGACGACCGCCTGCAGCTGCAGCTTCTGCGCGAGATGCTCACGGGCATTTCGGGCGGTAGATGGCACATAACGGCATGCAGCCATGCCGACGAGGCACTGAGGCAGCTTGCCGACCTGCGTCCGCACGTGTTCTTCATAGACATAGAGATGCCCGAGATGAGCGGCACGGAGATGGCTGCCCGCATATCCGGACGCTACGACACGCTGCTCATAGCCATGACGGCTCACGAGCCGAGCATAGAGCCAAGACTGCTGGAGGCTGGCTTCGACGCGTGCCTTTTCAAGCCGTTCAACACCGGCCGCCTGTGTGCCACGCTCCAGGCTGCCACAGGCATTGAGCTTGATGTCGGCAAGACGGTTGCCGGGAAGGCTGATGCTGACGGCTGCGGGGGCACCGATAAAGACGGCAACGGCGATGAATGCCGCACAGACAAAGCACCTGACGCCACGGGAGACGACGACGGCGGCAGGACCGGAGGACACGACTTCGGGGCAGTAACCGAGTTTGCCGCAGGCGACAATGAGGCGTGCCGCGAGATTCTTTCGAGCTTCATGACCGAGATAGACGGCCACATGGCCATGCTCGACAAGGCCAAGGCAGGGCCCGACCGCACCGCCATAAGCCGCGTGGCACACAAGGCGCTGCCCATGCTGACCATGATAGGGGCGCGCTCTGTCGACGAGTTGAAGGCCCTGTCGCCCGAACACATAGGCAGCGTGACCGACGCCGACATGGCGGAAATGTGCGAAAAGATAGCCGGCGAGATGCGCCAGATAAGGCATGAGCTCGACGAAGAGATAAAGGCTCTTGGCTAACCGCCGGCCGCGGCGTATGCAACGGCTGTTATTGCGCACGCCGACAGAACATACTACGGCACGCAGGCTCCGCGCCTGATGTGCGTGCCATCCTCTTTATTGCTGCTATTAAGACAAGCCTTATATTAATGAACCTTAACCTGTTATTACCATGAAAGGATTACGACTGATTTTATTTTTGGCCGCAATGATGGCTGTTGTGCCTATGGCGGCTGCCGACAAGCTCAGTGAACTGAGGCAGAAGGCCGACGCGCTGCATGCCGGCGGAAAGAACGACTCGGCACTTATAGTGGCGCGCGAGGCTCTCGACGTGGCACAGAAAAGCCGCAACACCACGGCAATAGTGGGCATTAACTCGTCGATGGGCGTGTATCTGCGCACCATGGGCAAGACCGACGAGGCGCTCAGACACTATAACGAGGCCATGAAACTCTGCACCACTGCCGAATTTAAGGCCAAGGCCGACGAGGACGCACGCCAGGAGGCGGCTGCCCTCTACCTAAACCTCGCCACGCTGCACATAGACATGCAGCACAAGAAGGAGGCCATGTATTACGCCGGACTGTCGGTAGACTGGACGCAGAAGTGTGCCGACAAGGCCTTCAAGGCGCAGATGCTGTCGCAGAACGGACTGATGTTCCTCATGGCGGGCGACAACAACAAGGCTGCCGACATGCTGACACGGAGCTACGGCTACGCCATGGAGCTGGGACAGACCGACGCTGCCATGAGCGCGGCGGCATATATGGTGGCCACGGCCGACAGACTGGGCGACAGGCGCGGGGCCGACATGTGGCGCGGACGGTGCCGCACGCTGGAGCCCAAGGTGGAATCTACGATGACGCTCGTGGCATATTATCAGATATTGTGCAGCATTGAACTTAATCACGAAAACTGGCGCGGGGCGCTGCCGCTGTTCAAGAAGATTCTGACAATCAAGGGCATAGAGCAGATGCCCTTCGTGGTGTACGACTGCTACAACAACATGCACGAGGCCTACGCACGCCTGGGACAGTGGGAGCAGGCCTACGGAGCCATGACCAAGGCCGTAGCCCTGAAGGACAGCTTGTTTGAGAGCCAGAAGGCCGAGAGCATGCGCGAGCTTACCGTGAAATATCAGGCCAAGGAGAAGGAACTCGAGCTGGCGCAGAAGAAGGCCGAGCTGGCCGAGACGCGCATGTATGTCAGCACGGGACTGCTCGTTGTGGCGGTGCTGGCTGCCATGGCCGTGGTCTACATCATGAGGCAGAGGCGCAGGGCGCGCATGCAGGCCGAGGAGTTTCGCAGGCTGCAGGCCGACACTGACCGCAGGCTCATGCAGAAGTATGTGGACGGACTGGAGAACGAGCGCGAAAGGCTGGCGCGCGAGCTTCACGACGGCGTGTGCAACAGCCTGTACACCGTGCAGCTGAAGATTGCCGCGGGCAACGGCGACGCCGCAGGACAGGCCGCCATGCTCGACGACTGCCGCGAACAGGTGAGGCGCATATCGCACGAGATGATGCCGCCGGAGTTCAGCTATGCCGACATAAGCATGGTGCTCGACGACTATCTGTGTCAGGCGGCAGGCGCAGGGCAGTGTGAGATAACGTATGAGGCCGTGCCCGAGGATGCCGACTGGAGCCGCGTGGCCGACGCTACGGCGCTCGAGATATACCGCATAGCGCAGGAGGCCGTGGCCAACGCCATGAAGCACTCGGGCGCAACTCGCATAGACGTGGGCATGAGGCTTGAAGGCAACAGCCTCAGTCTGACCATAAGCGACAACGGACAGCCACAGCAGCACGCATCGGCAGGCATCGGACGGCGCACCATGAGGCAGCGAGCGGCGGCCATCAACGGACAGATAACCACGGAGAGCGAGGGCGGCACCACCACCGTCAGACTAACCATAAGCAGTCTGCCCGAAAAGAAGACAAGGCCGTAAGACATAAAATTTCTTAAAAAACCACGGATTTCCGTTATTGCAAATATGAATGTATGGTATAATTTTGCCCCGATGAACGAGGCACAAAAATATTTGCTGCAGGACCTGTCGGTTGCAATAGTCGACGACCACGCGCTGATTCTTGAGGGATTCAAGAGTCTGATGCAGGGCTGCAACGCCAAAAACGTCGAGACGTTTGGCTGTGCGGCCGACCTGATTGACGCCATGGGCCGCCACAGCTTCGACATATACATAATAGACATAGGCCTGCCCGACATCGACGGCTTTGAGCTCATCGACAAGATACGCTCGCGCCACGCCGGGGCAAGGATAATAGTCAACACCATACATGAGGAGATATGGCTGCTAAGGCGCATGCTCGACAAGGACGTCAACGCCATACTGTTCAAGTCGACCGACTTCATGCAGATGGTCAGCGCCATAGCGGCCGTGATGTGCGGCGAGCAGTATTTCTGCCCGGGAGTGAAGCGCAAGATATCGAGATACACGCAGCGCATAGAGCATCCGTCGGAGAGAGAGACCGACATACTGAGGGCGATAGCCGGAGGATACACCTCGAAGGAGATAGCCAACATGCTCTTCATATCTGAAAACACGGTTGAAGCCCACCGCAAGCGGCTCTTCGTGAAGCTGGGCGCACGCAACATTGCCGACCTGATAGTGAAGGCCATCGACCGCGGATACATCAACGCCTCGGAGATAGTGAAGGGCAACAAGAACGACAAGAACACCTGACGCCGGCACCGCTGTTGGCAGCCGACGTAATGTTTTGATATCCAGTATGTTATGAAACACGGCTTTTTGCACTGCAAAAGGCCGTGTTTTGCGTTGTAAAAGGCCACCTTTCAGCCCCTGAAAGGGCACATATTGGGCGGCACGACCGTGTCCGGTAATATATCTTTACATTTCAGCGGCATCTTCCAGCGGCATGTACATGGCTGCCTGCGGCTGCCCCTATACGCAGGCACGGGCACGCGGCATTGCGCCTTCACGGTTATCTCATTTCTCGCCCTACGCCATCAGGCGGCTTAGGCCTATGTCAAGATTTTTGCCCGTGGCGCAAAAATGAGGGTGCGGCGGCTTTGCGTTTTAATGCGGTTGCATTAACTTTGCATGCGTTTTTCAGGATAAATAATCAAAGCTAAGCAAATGAAGAAAAGTCTGGTGGCTCTGGCCTTCGGCACACTTGCCTTGGGCATAGCCGAGTTTGTCATGATGGGCATCCTGCCCGATGTGTCGCGTTATTTCGATGTCAGCATCCCCACTGCCGGCCACTGCATATCGGCCTACGCCCTGGGCGTGTGCTGCGGCGCCCCTCTGCTGGTGGCGTTCCACAAGTATCCGCTAAAGCGCCTGCTGCTGTTTCTTGCCGGCCTCATCCTCTTCGGGGCTGCTCTCTCGGCCATGGCGCAGAGCTTCGTCATGCTTGTCGTGGCACGTTTCATCTCAGGTCTGCCCCACGGCGCCTATTTCGGCGTGGCGTCCATCGTGGCAGTAAAGCTGGCCGACGAGGCGCACAAGACGAGTGCCGTGTCGATAATGGTGGCGGGCATGACCGTGGCCAACCTCTTCGGCGTGCCTCTTGCCACGGCTCTCAGCTCGCACATATCGTGGCGCTTCCCGTTCATGCTTCTCATCTTCATCAGCATCATCGTGATATACTATGTGTGGAAGTGGATTCCGGCGTCGGTGGGCGCCCTGCCCGACGAGGGCTTCCGTCATCAGTTTGCCTTCCTTCGCCACGGCGCGCCCTGGCTCATCCTTGCCGCCACGATGCTGGGCAACGGCGGCATATTCTGCTGGTACAGCTACGTCAGTCCGCTGCTCACGTCGGTGGGAGGCTTTCCTCATGAGGCACTGTCGGCACTGATGATAGCCGCGGGATTCGGCATGGTGGCGGGCAACCTTATCAGCGGCCGCCTGTGCGACCGTCATCGCCCGGGACACGTGGCCGCCGTCACACAGACCATAACCATAGCCACGCTGCTGCTGATATTCCTTTTGGCCGGCTACGGCTGGATATCGGCCGCACTGATGGTGGTGTGCACGGGCTGCCTGTTTGCCCTGAGCAGTCCGCAGCAGTTTCTTATACTTAAGCATGCGCCGGGCGGCGAGCTGCTTGGCGGCGCTGCCATACAGGTGGCGTTCAATCTGGGCAACGCCATCGGAGCCTTCTGCGGCGGCCTGCCCATGGAGCACGGGGCCACTCCGCGCTGGTCGGCGCTCGTGGGCGTGCCCTTCGTCGTCATGGGACTCGTGGCTTTTATCTGTTTCTGCCGCAAATATGAGCGCCGAAGCGCTGCCGTTGACTGAAAATTGTTAACTTTGCATCTGTGAACAACATTCAGTCATCATCCGTTCAGGCCCTGCGCCAGCAACGCCTGCTGTTGGAGATAGAGTACAACAGCGAGAAGGAGGCCTTTCGCCGTCAGACCGAGACCACGGGACTGGCGCGCAAGGTGAAACGTGGCGACGCGTGGCATCCGCTGCGCTTCGTGCGCAGCTACTACAATTCGCTCAACCAGCTTTCTGTCGAGGTTGTGCGCACTGCCGACACCGACATTGAGCACAACTTCGAGTTCGGACGCCCCGTGTGCTTCTTCCGCATGAGCGAGGCGACAGAAGGCAAGTCGATAAGATACTTTAATTTCACCGGCACGGTGAGCTATGCCGACGGCGACCGCCTTGTGGTCACCGTGCCCGACAACGCACCGGTGGCAGAGCTGCAGGCCACCGAAGGACTGGGCGTGCAGCTGTTTTTCGACGAGACGAGCTACCGGCTTATGTTCGAGGCTCTAGACCGTGTGATAGGCGCACGCGACAACCGCCTTGCCTATCTGCGCGACCTGTTCTATTCGGGCGTGCCGGCTGCCGAACTGAGCTTTGCCCCGATAAGCTTTCCGTGGCTCAACAGGGCGCAGCAGGAGGCCGTCAACAAGGTGCTGCGCGCCAAGGACGTGGCCATTGTGCACGGACCTCCGGGTACGGGAAAGACCACCACTCTCGTTGAAGCCATATACGAGACGCTGCGGCGCGAGAGCCAGGTGCTGGTGTGCGCACAGAGCAACATGGCGGTAGACTGGATTAGCGAGCGGCTCGTAGACCGCGGAATAAGCGTGCTACGCATAGGCAACCCGACGAAGGTGAACGACAAGATGCTGTCGTTTACCTACGAACGCCGCTTCGAGGCTCATCCCGACTATCCGCAGCTGTGGAGCATACGCCAGGCCATACGCAAGCTGCGGCAGGAGCGCAAGCGCCGCGACAACGGCTGGCACCAGAAGATGGACCGCCTGAAAAGCCGTGCCGTGGAACTCGAACTGAGGATAAACTCGCAGCTCTTCGGCGAGGCCAAGGTCATCGCCTCAACGCTTACGGGCAGCGCGAGCCACTTGTTGTCAGGGCAGAAGTTCGGCACGCTGTTCATCGACGAGGCGGCACAGGCGCTCGAAGCCGCATGCTGGATAGCCATACGCAGGGCATCGCGCGTGGTGCTGGCGGGCGACCACTGTCAGCTTCCGCCCACGGTGAAGAGCATTGCGGCGCTGAAGGGCGGACTGGGCACAACGCTCATGGAGCGCATCGTGGCGCGCAAGCCGTCGGTGGTTACGCTGCTGACGGTGCAATACCGCATGAACGAACAGATAATGCGCTTCTCGAGCAACTGGTTTTATGACGGACGCGTGGAGTCGGCGCCCGAGGTTAAGTACCGCGGCATACTCGACTACGACAACCCGATAACATGGATAGACACGTCGGAGAGCGGCGCTAAGGAGGAGTTTGTGGGCGAGAGCTTCGGCAGGATAAACAAGACTGAGGCCGAACTGACGCTCGAAGCCCTTAAAAACTACTTCACCAAGATAGGCCGTCAGCGCATAGCCGACGAGCATATCGACGTGGGCGTAATATCGCCCTACCGCGCCCAGGTGCAGCTGCTGCGCCGCATGGTGCGCAAGGCGGAGTTCTTCAAGCCCTACCGCGGCTGCATAACGGTGAACACCGTGGACGGATTTCAGGGGCAGGAGCGCGACATCATCGTAATATCGCTCGTGCGCTCGAACGACGACGGGCAGATAGGCTTCCTGTCAGACCTGCGACGGATGAACGTGGCAATAACCCGGGCACGCATGAAACTGATAATAGTTGGCAGCGTGCAGACCATGACTCGCCACGCCTTCTACAAGGAGCTGTACGGCTACGTGCAGGAGTCTGCCGGCATTTAGGCAGCATAAAGACATCAGAAAAAGCAGACATCGAAACATAACAAACAAAGGAAGACATGCTTCAGAGAGACTACATTTCGCGACTTATACGTGAGTTTATGGCGGCGCTTCAGCGCTATCTCGAGAAGAACGAGGCAGGAGCGCGCCGCAAGACGGCCGAAGACCTGTTCCGCCAGTACTTCGGCTCGTATGAGTTTTATCACACGGCAACGCATGACGAGATAATGTCATCGTTCGAAAAGTATCCCGAGGAGGAGCGCATAAGCCGCATGGAGATGCTTGCCGAGCTGTATTATGCCGAGGCCGACGACCGTCCCGAGCCGTTCAGGACGCAGCAGCTCGACATGGCCCTCAGCCTGTTCAGGTTTATCGACGCCCACAGCCGCACCTTCTCCATCGACCGACAGAACAAGATAGGCGCGATAACAAAGATGATATACAGCGGCGGAAAATAAAAAAGGCACGCTTACTTGCGTGCCGAAAGTGTTACTGTTACGTTGCCCCTGCCGAGCAGTTCTTTAAGCTCTGCCTTACTCATGCCGTCTATCTTGCCCAGACGCGTGAAGTTCCACGTGTTGGTGTCGTAGTAGATAACGAAATTGTTGCCCTGATACAGTATCAGGTCGCCAGCCTCCGTGGTTATGTTCTCGTTGTTCTGCGGCAGCGTGTGGCCCAGGCTGCCCACCTTCTCAAAGTTGCCGTAGTCGCTCATGTCTATCACGATGTCGCCCTCTTTCAGCAGGTCTATCAGCGCTCTTGCCGAGCTGTTGTCTGCCATTGTGGCCGTGAGGGTGCGGCCGTTCACCTTTATGTTCATCTTACTGTAATTTATGTTGTTGTCTTCATCTGTTACGGTTTCCATCGACTTGATCCATTGTTCCACCTCACTGCGCTGAGTGCCTGCGCCAAACCTGCGCCCTGCGGTCCATGTGGCTCCGGGCGCGAGCGCCTGCAGCAGGGTTGCGCTTGAGCCTATGCCGCTCGAGCCTGACGTGCAGAAGGGTATTACGGTCTTGCCGCTGAGGTTGCAGCTCTCAACGAAGGTGTAGACAACGCGCGGCGCCTGCCCCCACCATATGGGGTAGCCAAGGTATATCGTGCGGCACTTGCTCAGGTCGGGCACGCTGCCCTTAATCTCCGGGCGTGCGTCGGGGTCGTTCTGCTCGAGCGACGAGCGCGACTGCGGGTTGCTGTAGTCGAGGTCTTCGGCGGTGTAAGGCTCTGCCGCCTCAATGCGCCATGTGCCTGCGCCGGTTATGTCGGCTATGTGGCGCGCCACGCCTTCGGTGGTGCCGGTCTGCGAGAAATACACCACCATTACATCATCCGCCTGTCCGCCAGGCGTTGCCGGTGTGGTGCCGGCGGCGTCGCTGCCGTTGTCCTTGGCGCACGAGATATGCGATACGGCAAGGCAACACGCAACGACATAATAAAGAAACTTTTTCATACTTACATAGTTTTTTGGTTCAACAACTGCTCTTGCTGTCTCTTCAGGCCAATGCCCCTGCATGGCGTAACTCGATTAAGAGCGCTGCGGAGCATGCCTTTTTCTGACGCTACAAAATTATTATATTCCTGCATGCGGCATGGTATATTATTTACAGATAAATGTACCCAAAAAACGGAAAACGCCGTCTTCACAGTCTTTTGCCATGTTCTGCCCCCATGCCAGCCTGCCACGGCGGCACTGAAAGGGCGCATCTGGCAGTGCGTAAGACTGACAGACGTGGAACATCATGTGGACATCAGAAACAAGACTCTTAGCATGAAAAAGCGGCAACGGAGACGGCCGGAAATGCTGCCAAGCGGCACCGACACACGACGGCGGCAGGCATCACCGCGCAAAAGGCGGCAAACGGCGATGCGAAAGCTATCCTTTCGGGCGCCAATATGCCACATATTGCAGCGCAAAAGGACAGCTTTTGCAAAATGGTCAAACTGCCGTGGAAAAACAGCTGAAATAAGTGCGCCCGCCTGCGGCATAAATCTCCGCAGGCGGGCGCATTGTCATCATGATGCAGCCTGACGCTTTAACCGCCATAAGGCGCTATAATTCGGTCTGCATTTTGCTTTATATTTAGCTGAATTTCGTCTTGTTATCAGCATGAATGGCAGACTATGTCAAGAAGGAACGGACGAAAGAAGGGGAACAGAAAACTGAAAGACGGCTGAACACAGGAATACACATAAAGGATAAAACCGTATGGGGCATAATTGCCTACATGGGTTTACGTCCGCCATTAGTCAGTGCCTCTTCTTCCTGCCGCGCGCCATCTCTGCCCTGATGCGGCTGAGCGACTGGGGCGTTATGAACAGATACGAGGCGATGTATTTCAGCGGCACGTGCTGCAGCAGTTCGGCCTTCTCGTCCAGCAGAGTCTCATATCGCTCGCGTGCCCTCGGCGCACCGCTGCTGAGCAGCCACCGCTCTATCTCGAAAATCTCCTTCTCATAGAGCCTGCGGCCTATGCGCGCAGCCTCAACCGACGACATGAAGAAGTCTTCGGCGTCGCTGCGGCTTATGCCATAGACAACGCCGTCGCTCATGGCCTCGAGCGCTATCATCGACGGCATGTTGCCCACAAAGCACCACGACGAGAAGAGCATGTCGCCCTTTGACGCAAACCACAGGGTTATGTCGTTGCCGTCGGAATTGACATACGACGCGCGCCATATCCCGTCCACTATAATATATATGTCAGTGTTGCGCCCTCCCCTGCGCACAAGCGTGTCGCCCTTCAGTATCTCCATGCGTGTCATGTGCGCCTTGAGAGCCTCAACGTCGCTCATGCTGAGTCCGCTGCGCCGGCACAGACACTCCTCAAAAGTTTCCATAATCACACGTATTAAAATCGTTCGGCATACCTTTTGCCCGAATATCCCACAGCCAACGGCCTGCACCGGGCATTCAGCCGTCGTGCGTGCAGCCGCCCGTTGCGCCGGCACCGCTGTCTGACAGCACGTCAGCACACCTGCACCTGCATTCATCCCGGACAAGTCGGTACGGACAGCGACAGGCCGCGGCAGCCGCCGCCATAAGGCCATAGACAGCCGCAAAGGTAGCAAATCATTTCCGATTTCTCAAATACATCACAAAGATTAATACGCACGTAAGCAGCTCTGCCACGGGCACGGCGAGCCATATGCCGCTCACCCCGCACAGCTTGGGCATCAGCCAGAAGCACAGCAGCATGAGCACATAGCCGCGCATGGCCGTGATGAACATGGCGGCAGCGTCGCGCTCAACGCTCTGACAATAGCCTATGGCCACGATGTTGACGGCAAACGGCACGAAGCCCAGCGCAAACAGGGGCATGCCGCCCACGGCTATCGTGTTGGCAGGAAAGCCTGCCGGAATGAACAGCGACACTATGTCCGGCGCGAAGAAATACATTATCAGCAGAAACATCACGCCGCTGCCAAGGGCCGTAAACAGAGCCATGCGCAAGGCAGAGCTTACCCTCCGGGTGAGCCGCGCGCCGTAGTTGTAGCTCAGAATGGGCTGAGCCGACTGCGCTATGGCGTTATACACCATGAAGATTATCGGGAACACATAGCACGCTATGCTGTAAGCCGCCACGCCGTCCTCGCCGAGATAGGCTATGAACACATAGTTGCCGGCAAACATCATGGTGGCGATGGCCGCCTCGCAGAGCAGCGACGGGAAGCCCAGACGGCACATATAGCCCACGTTGCGGCGCGTCATTCGCAGACTGCGCAGATGGGTCTTAACGCGGCATAACTTTATGGTGCGCCCCATCATCAGCATATACCACAGCACCATGCCGGCACCGGCTATATAGCCAAGACTGGTGGCCACGGCTGCGCCTATCACGCCCCAGTGGAACACAAAGATAAAAAGATAGTCGAGAACGATGTTGAGCAGCGCCGGCACCACGTTGCACATCATGGCGTAGCGCGGCGAGGCGTCGAGCCTTATGTAGAACATTCCGGCGCTGAGCATGGCGCTGAACACAAAGAACGGCACGGCACCGTAGATATACTCGACGGCAGGCGCGAGCAGACGCTCAGAGCTGCCAAGCAGGCAGGCCACGCCGGGCGCACGCCACACGATGAGCGCACTGAACGCCGCCACCAGCATGCTGAGGGCTATCACGGCCTGAGTGACGTTTATGCGCGCCGTCTTCGGCTTGCCGTGTGACAGATGGATAGACGCCACCACCGACGCGCCCACGCCGAACATAAGTCCGATGCCGGTATTTATAAGAAACAGCGGCGCAACGATATTCACCGCCGCCAGAGCATCGCTGCCAAGGCCGCGGCCAACGAATATGCCGTCGGTAATAACGAAAAGGGCCGACGACACCATGCCGAGCAACGTGGGCATGAGCAGCTTGCTGAAAAGGCTTGACACCTTTGTTGTTCCGAAATCTATACTGTCCTTCATCATACTTTACGGTTGTTAGTTGTTGATATCGGGGCGCAAAAGTAAGTGTTTAAAAACGAAAGGCAGTTAACAATTGGTAATTTCTGCGGCTGACGGGGGATTTAATGACTGAAAAAGCATGTTTTTCACACGAAAAACATTGCAGCAACGGCTGCCGGAAGGATAAACAGGGGCATAATAAATGCTGCTTGTGATGCCCGGAAATCATTGTGCCGACAGACGGAGACGCAGGCTGCGGGGCATAACAAACAGCATAATTTATGCAGAACAATATATTTATAAAGTTAAAAATGCGGCACCATCAGGCGCATATCATGCCATGAGAATAACGAAGCGAGGCCATACTGCGCTGCCAACGGCAAGCTGTGCGGCAGCAAAACCCGGCCTTGCCGCACTGTCATGGCGTAGCGCTACACTGAACGAGAGCAGGCAAGGCATCACTCGGCCATGCGCTCCTCGTTGAGAGCCTCCCTTATATAGTCGTTGTCGAAGGTGAACACGTGGTTGAGAATGCCGAACGACACGGCTCTCGACTTGCCCTCTATGTTGATTGTACCTATGGAGAAGAGATAATAGTTGTCTACATCCAGAAACTGGCTTACGGCCATGTTGACCACGCCCGAGGCAAATATGTTGCTGAACATGCCCCAGAAGCCCGATGCACCGCTGCTCTGACTTATGGCCGCGCTTATCTCGCCTGCCACGGCTTCGCAGTGCTGTTCGCGCGTAGGGCAGGTTACGGTGAGCGCAAAGGCTATGACAACGGCCACCACTATGCCTGCCACGCGGCCGCCGATGTGCCTGCGGCGAGGCTCATATATTATCTCTTCGGCAGCATCGGCCCTGCCCGACGTGCCGCTGCCTCCGCCCTGCCCGGCCGAATATGCCGCGCTGCCGGATGCGTCTGTGCGGTCGTCACGCCCGTCGTCAGCCTGCCCTGAAGCGCTCTCAGCACGTGCCGACGGCTCAAACGGCAGGGGCGGAGGCACGGGGCCGGGCTGCGCCTTGCCCTCCATGGCGTCCTTAAGCTCCCTCACCTGCCAGGCCGGAGTCCACTGCTCCATGCCCTCGGCCCACACAAGAGTCTCCGAAGAGAGGCCGCGCTCCATAAGTTCGCTTACGGAGAAAGGCCCCTGCTGCCGGTTGTCTGCATAAATAAAATATCTCATCAGTTACCCTCCGTCTTGTTCTTTCCGTATTTCTTGCTCCACTGCTCATACTTCTTAAACACCTTAAGAGCCTCAGAGTTGTACCAGCTGTAGCCTGTGCGGCGCTCGTGGCCTATCTCGCTGACGTCGAACTTCATCACGCCGTCGCGGTCGCAGAAGAATGGGCGGTTGTCCTCGAGCGTATAGAAGCGTGCCCACAGAGGCTTCGACACCTCGCCCTCGGCACACTTCACCAGGCGCCAGTCTTTCTTGCCGTCGCTGTTCTTGAAGTTCTCTATCTTGTATCCGTCTATCTCGTTCTGGCGGAACCACTCCACGGCTGCCTCAATGCAGTTGACCACCTCGGGCGCGGGCTTTGACAGCGACATGAGGAAGAGCACGATGTCGTCAGACTCCTGTCCGCTGAGCGACGCCAGCTCGAAGGCGCGTGCGTTGGCAGGCAGCAGGGTCTTCTCGTCGTGCTGCGCACACCACACCGTGGGCTTGCCGTTCTGCACATACTGCGTCTTCAGTATGCAGCTGATGCCCTTGTCGAGAGCCGTCTTGGCCTTCATCTTCACGCTGTCGGGGAAGAAGGCGAATGGAGCCTTGCCCAGACTTGCGTCGCGCATGATCTTCATCACGTTGATCATGGCGTCGTCGTTATATGTGATGTGCGTGTGATACTTCTTGTTGTAGGGATAAAACTGCGGCCAGCCGCCGTTGTCATACTGTGCCTCAAAGAGATACTGCATGCCCCTGAGCACGGCGTCCTTATACTTCTCTGTGCCCGTGGCGTTATACAGCTTCGACAGGTAGATTATCTCGGTAGAGGTGGCGCGGTTGTCTATCGTGCTGTACTTGGCAATGCTCTTGTCGGCCTCTGCCTTTTTCTTGTCGGCGTCGGTCATGTTCCTGGCCATGTCGATGTTCTTCGGCCATCCGCCCGTGTTCTGCTGATACAGCAGCACGTTGTCGCCTATGCGCACTGCCTCGGCCGTAGTGAAGAACTCAGGCTCGAGATGTGCAGCCCACGACGTCCACGTCTTATAGGTTTTCTGCTTGTTGTCTTTCTTGTCTGTTTTAGTCTGACTTGTTTTCTTTGTCTGGCCCTCAGCCGGCGTTACGGCGGTAAGCGCGAATGTAGCGGCAAGAGCCATCACGATGAATCCTTTTTTCATAATTTAGGTATAAATGTAACGTTTGTTGTTTGTAAATAGTTAGTCGTTGCCTCATGTTTGTCAGCAAACCTGACGGCATTCATTTTATTTAGATGCATGCAGACTGAAAAGGTTTAGTCATTACTTTGCATTTTAACCCAAATTAGCCGTCTGCCCCGTGTTCATCCGCCTGTCTGGCGTTGCGTGCGGCATGCCTTATCAATCCTGACGGTCATCATACAGCACACAGCTTTATCTATTTTGCGCATTCATGCTTTCAGCCCGAAAGCATAACAGCCTATTGGGGGTTAAGGCTCACTTCATTCTGAGTATCATCTTGCGCTCGTCTTCGGGAAACTTCTCGATGGCATAGCGCAGCATGGTGCGCGGCATCTGTGCATGATGCTCCATGACGAAGGCTCTCAGTCTGCCCATGTCGCGCTTGCCTGCCTCGCGCAGCATCCAGCCCGTGGCCTTGTGCATAAGCTCATGCGGATGACTGATGAAGCGCAATGCGAGGGCATAGGTGTCGTCGAGGTCGCCCTGCTTTATGAAGGCATAGGTGGCCACCATGGCTATGCGGTTGTCCCATAGCAGGGGGCTGCCGGCAAGGGTGTAGAGCAGGTCGCGCGGCTTGTCGAGCAGATAGGTCCCCACGATATGCGGCGCACTGAGGTCTACGAGATCCCAGTTGTTGATGCGGTCTGTAACAGAGAGATACATGTCGGTAAGTTCGCGGCGCGCTCCGTCGTCGGCCTTCTTCATCTTCTCAACCATTATGAGCAGCGCGCAGAGCCTTATCTCGTGCCATTCCGACTGCATGAGCCGTCTTAACGTGTCGTTGTCAGCCGTCTTGTGCCGCTTTGCCACGCTTCGAGTCGCAGGCACCTTAATGCCCAAGAACTTGTCGCCATGCCCGTATTCGCCTTCGCCAGTCTTGAAGAAGCGCTGCAGCTGCTCGCTCTGTGCGTCGTCACGCAGCGCCGTCATCTCTCCGGTTATTATCTCATATTCCGTCTTTAACATATTCATTACCTTTGTTTATTACGGCAAAGATAGTGCAAGGTGAGTGTATGGCAAAATGAATGCATATTATTTTTTATTTTCATTGGTTAAGCGGTATGAGTTGCGGATCACAGATCCTTATATTCTATGCTGTCGGATTGCAAATCCGACAGAACATTAGTCTTACAAAATGATAACACTATTTGTGGCTATATGTAAATCTACAATACGAAAAACAAGACTGATGTCATCTGTATTTGATTACATATAAGACATATTTACGATGCGAAAAAACAAGGCTATTGTTCTGTCGGATTTGCACGAGTTGTTGAGCAAAGCGAAAAATCCGACAGCATAGAATATAAGGATCTGCGATCCGAAATTCATACTTCTTATATTATATAAAACAGGCTTCGCCTCGGCACTGCAAACTTAAAAAACTATGTCTTTCATTTTGCAGTGCACTCGGCTTGCACTATCTTTAAATAATATAGGCGGCGCCTCAACACTGCAAACTTAAAAAAACTGCGTCTTTCATTTTGCCATGCACTCGGCTTGCACTATCTTTGAATAATATAGGCGGCGCCTCGGCACTGCAAACTTAAAAAACTGCGTCTTTCATTTTGCCATGCACTCGGCTTGCACTATCTTTGCACTAAATAAAGATAATTTCAGGAAAAGAGTATGATTAAGGCTTTATTTTTTGACATAGACGGAACACTCGTGAGCTTCAACACACACGAGATACCACAATCAACGGTTGACGCACTCGAACAGGCAAAGAGAAACGGCGTGGGCGTGTATATATCTACCGGACGGCCGGTGAAACTGATCAACAACCTGCACGCCATAGAACATCTGATAGATGGATATATAACCACTAACGGCGCATACAGCTTCATAGGCGACAAGGTGGTGAGCTGCGTAGACATTCCGCTCGAGGACGCACGCACGCTGATACGGCTGGCAGACGAGATGAACTTTGCCACGATGGTGGTGGGGGCGAAAGACCTCACGGTGTATCATCCCGACGAGATGGTTGACAAGGTGTTCCGACAGCTGCTCAACGTCAACGACCTGGGCGAGGACATCAGTCTCGAAACGGTGCTAAGCCAGCCCATACTGCAGCTTACGCCCATCATAGACGAGCAGCAGGAGAAGCTCGTCATGCCGCAGCTGCCCCACTGCATAGCCGCAAGATGGTATCCGGCATTTGCCGACGTGACGGCGCGCGGGGCCGACAAGGGCAAGGCGCTGCAGCGCATGGCCGAACACCTGGGCATGGACATCAGCGAGACTATGGCCTTCGGCGACGGCGGCAACGACAAGTCGATAATCTGCGCGGCGGGCATAGGCGTGGCCATGGGCAACGCCATCGACGACGTGAAGGCGCTGGCATCATACGTTACCGACCATGTTGACAACGACGGCGTGAGCAAGGCGCTGCGCCATTTCGGCATAATCTGACGCCACGGGGGCGCACATGCCCCTGCCGGCGGCGGCATACCTACAGGCAGAACACGCTGCACGGAGAGGCAGACTCTTGTAAACTTTTATGACAAAAGGCATGACGCTTGACGCTCTCAGAATGGCCACAGCCGTGACGACACGGCCGTTTGGCGCGAAAAAGCCGGAAAATCAGCATTTTTGCCAAGCATCTGACATTCAGGCATTTACATCAAAACGGCTGCTCGGTCGGCCGTGTTAAAAAACATTACTGTGCCGTTTGAGGTGCAAAAACGATAGGTTTAGGCACCGAAAGCGGTGCTCCTGCACCATGAAAAGCGCCCTTTTGGCGTCTGAAAATACCGGTTTTAAGACACACAACGCACACAAAAGCTAACCGATGTTAATAAAAGAATATATTTGAAAACCATAATTTAACATCCGTTATACTTTGATTTTCCAGAACGGAAAATAATTTTGTCCTGAGTTTTTACCATCTTCCTGCCCATATCCAGATGCCCAAAGCCGGCATAACGGCAACGACGGAAGCCCTGCAAACACGGCCGTGCGCACGCATACGAACAAGACCGCTGCGCACGCGCGCACAGGCAGAGACAGGCGCATGCACATACACACGCGGCGCCCATAAGAAAAGTAACGCACAGGCGCACGTACATAACATAAAAGACGCAACTTTACACTTATTAAATGACAAAGGGCAAACAAAGCAGCACAAAGACTTACAATCTGTAACTTTTCGTATTTTCCGATTGATATAAATCAATTACGATAACATAAAACTAAAAAATATTTCAATTTTAATCTCATTTAAGATAAAAAATATTACTTTTGAAGAGAAATACAACATCAACTTATAATGTTTAACCGACTAAAAGTTAGCTTATGAAGAAACTTTTACTTATTGCATTTACACTGTTCTCAATGAACACATTTGCACAGACACCAATGCTAAAGGCAACCAGACTGAACGGACTGAAAGCTGAAAACAGCATGAAATTTGAGACCTCCAACCGCGTTAACCTGAAAAAAGCAAACAGCACAAACAAGGTGAAGGCACAGGCAGCACCTGAAGGAACAACAAAATCATACTATGCAGACTACGGCGAGTCAGTAACTCAGGTAGGCCTAATGCAGAGACTGCACGTAAAAAACGACATCGTGTTCGGCAATGACGGCACGGTAAGCATACCAAACATGTTCCTTAGCACTATTGTGGGCGAAGGCATATATCTTAAAGGTACATACGACGAGAGCACAAAGGAGATAACCATAGAGAACAATCAGGAGATATACAATCAAGACGGAATATCTCTGTTTGTTTGTAAAATGGACGCTGAGACAGGCGAACCTTTAACAAGCAGCAGCTTCAAGCTGTCGCTCGACCCCGAGAGCGGAATCTACTACTCTGCTGAAGGCGAATATCTCACAGCATTCATCACCAACGGCAGCCAGACAGAGATTTACACCTACTGCACAGAGCTTTATTATTATCCGGCAGAACTCTTCCCCGAAGCCGTTTCACACAAATATACATACAGCGACTACTACGGAAACAGCAAATCTGCAACTGTCGACATAGTAAACCTTGGCGATATTTGCTATATAAAGAGCCTCATGCCCGAATATCCTGAGGCATGGATGATTGGAATGTTTGAAGGCGACAACATCATCGTTTCTTCTTACGGAGTGGCAAGCGACGACACTGCACTGCTCTTTGGAACGACAACAGACTTTGTCGACGACTGTACGTTCACATACAGCAGCTCGAGCGATTCTTACACATCTGAGAGCGGAATAGAACTGACTGACTACTTCTACTATCCCGGCGACAGCCAGAATGATGAAGGATACTATTTCAGCGGATCTTGCAAAAACATGACCATAACAGGCAAGTCTACAACAGCCATCAGCAATGTTGAAAACAGCAACAAGGATGTCGTAGCAACAGAATACTTCGACCTCTCAGGCCGCCGCATCAGCAATGCAGCCCAGGGCGTAAGCATCATGGTAAGCAAGTATGCCGACGGAACAAGCAAGGCAATAAAAATTATGAAATAGGACATTATTTTTTGTGAAGAGCGCTTCATTGCCCGGCGTCAGACTCTCTGGCTCCGGGCTTTATTTATGTCCGCAGCGGCAAGTATACGGGCAGCCACCATGCAGCCAGTCAGGCGCCATGCAGCCGCATCATACCATTCACGGCGCCGCATGCTTCAGCCCTGCACATCCGCCCATGCCGCCCAAAAATCCTGTGGCAATGAGGCAGGCAAACTAACGGCAGCCATGCCCTGCGAAGGCAGATATGGGATAAAAGAAAGTCCGGCAGCCACGTCATCAGGACATGGCTGCCGGACCTTTTTAGTTTATTTCAAAAGCATCGGCCCCGTTATCTTGCCTTCAGCTCATACACGCGGCTGCTAAGCTTCTGCGCGCTGAAGAGCGGCAGACCAACGGTCATGAGATACTCGCCCGAGTAGGTATTCACCTCGCCCTGCGAGCCGTCGGCACGGTTTATCTCGCGCACGTCATACTTCTTCGAAGCGTCGAGACCGTCCATCACCACGTTGTAGAGCTTCTCGCTGTAGCGCGGGAATATGTCGAAGGCAAACACCACGGCGCTGGCCTTGTCCTTGCTGACATACATCGTAGAGGTGTGGTTGCCCTCGTATGGCGACACGAGGCGATACTGGTCGCCGTCGAGTATCACGGGCTTCAGCCTGTTGAAGTCGGCTATCGACTGCTTGCAGTAGGCCAGCTCTCCTGCCGGAATGTCGTGCAGGTTGATGTCGAAGCCCATCTTGCCCATCATGGCCACGTTCACCCTGAACTTTATGCTTGCCGCCTTGTTCCATGTAGTTACGTGGGCACACTGCACCTTGGCAGGGAACACCTGCGAGTAGCCCCACTGTATGAAGATGCGCTCCACGGGGTCGGTGTTGTCGCTCGGCCACATCTCTACAAAATATTTCAGCGCCTCATAGTCGGTGCGTCCGCCTCCGCCCGAGCACAGCATCATGGGCAGGTCGGGATATTTTGCCTTGATGCGCTCCAGCACGTTGTAGAGTCCGCGCACGTAGTCAACATAAAGGTGTGTCTGCTTCATCTTCTCGTAGTTAGAGTAGATGTTGGTTATCGGGCTGTTGCAGTCCCACTTGAAGTAGGCTATGTCGGGATACTTCGTCATCAGTCCGTCCACCACGCCGAACACATAGTCCTGCACCTTGGGGTTAGACAGGTCGAGCACGAGCTGGTTTCTGAAGTAATACTCCTCGCGGTTGGGCAGCGTTATCACCCAGTCCTTGTGCTTCTCATACAGCTCCGACTTGGGGCTCACCATCTCAGGCTCTATCCACAGGCCGAACTTCACGCCCTGCTTCTTGGCCTCCTCCGTCAGTCGTCCTATGCCGTTGGGCAGCTTGTCGGCCGTAACCTCCCAGTCGCCCAGTGCCTGCGTGTCGCTGTGGCGCTTGTATTTGTTGCCGAACCATCCGTCGTCGAGCAGGAACATGTCAACGCCCAGCTCCTTGGCCTCGCCGATGAGCGAGAGCAGCTTGTTCTCATCGAAGTCGAAGTAAGTAGCCTCCCAGTTGTTCAGCAGCGTCATGCGGTCGCCCTGTCCGTCCTTTATCTGATACTTGCGTGCCCAGTCGTGCAGGTTGCGGCTGGCGTGTCCTGTTCCGCTCTGGCTCAGGGTGAAGATAAACTCAGGAGTCCTGAAGCTCTTGTTCTTTGCCACGGTGTACTGCGACGCATAGGGGTTGATGCCGCTTATCACGCGCAGGCCGCCAAGATTGTCAACCTCGAACGTAAACCTGAAGTTGCCCGTCCATGCCAGCGTGCCCACCAGCACCTCGCCCTCTCTCTCAGTGGCCTTGCTGCCGAGCGACAGCTGGAAGAAGGGCTGGCAGAACATGTCGGCGCGCGCTCCCAGCTTGGTGTCTATCACCTTCTTGCCGAAGTAAAGCTCCTGCGTGTGGCTGCCCGCCTCGGTGGCCCAGTCGCCGTTATACTGTGTCAGGTAATATTTCGGCGCATACATGTGGAGCATCGACGAGGCATACTTCTCGAGCGTTATGGCCGACTTCTCCCTGTTGAATATCTCGGTCCATGCCTTAAACACGTCTTCCTTGGCGTAGGCCACAAAGTGCATTGCCACCTCGTCGGCATACACGGGGTCGGCAAGGTATATCACGGTCTCCGTGCCGCCGTCGCATGCCTTTGTCTCGTGCCTCTTGTATTTCAGCAGCGTCGAAGGGTTGCCGTCAGAGCGCGTTATGTGGAGCGCAGGCTCAAAGTAGTCTTCCATGCCGTGTGTCATGTATGCCTCCTTGCCCTGCGGCAGCATGGCATACTCGCTCTTGTCCGTAAGGCGCTTGCCGAAGTAGCTCTGGTACAGCCGGCCGTTGTCGCCCACGGTGAACACGAGGCTCGTGCTGCCGGTCTCTACCACAATCTGTTCTTTGGCTCCGGCCTTGCAGACAAATGCCAGCAGGCCAAGTGCCACGAATAGTTTTGTTACGATTTTCATGTCTTTACTGTGTTTTATTAGTTAAAAATATTTATGTCCTTAATGTCCTGATTTTCCTGTGCGCAGGGCCTCACGGTCAGCGTGAGCCTGCCTCAAACAGAGCCACGGGCAGCCCCGTAGGCCCGAACAGGTTGCCGCAGGGATAGTCGGCCCAGTTATATCTCACGGCCACTATGTTTCCGCCTGCGGTTATCCTTATGGTGCGCGCGTCGGTCTTCACGGCTTCGGGCGCAGCCCACTGCCCCTTGTCGGTCAGCACGATGAAGCCTCGCGGAGCCTCGCCCCTGGTAACCACGTCGCCGTCAAACCTCAGCACGGCCTCGCTGCCCTTTATCTCGCAGCTGCTCAGGGCGGGCGCCCTGTCGGTTATGTCGCTGAAGCCGTAGGCGCGCCGGAGGGCAACGAGCGACAGCCTGCGCGCCACCTCCTGCTTGTTCTTTGGATGTATGTCGGTGCTGTCGCCTATGTCTGTCGTAACCACCATGGCCGTGCCGTCAAGGCTCAGCGCACCTGCCTGTGCCTGCCGCAGCGCTGCCCACTCAGAGTCGGGCTGCACCTGCACGGGCTTAAGATATGCCGCCAGCTGAACAAAGTAGAACGGCAGGCTGTCGTTGCCCCACAGGCGGCGCCAGTCGGATATAAGCCGGCGGAACAGCGGCCCATACTGGGCGGCACGCCCCACGTTGGCGCAGCCCTGATACCACAGCACGCCCTTTATGGGCAACTGCCGCAGCGGATAGAGCATGGCGTTGTATAGCACCGTGGGGAAAGACGCGCTCTCGGCCGACACAGGACGCCGCGGCAGCTTGCCGAAGTCGGCAGCCACCTTGTATGCCCAGTTGCCGTCGAGCGGCAGGCGGCTGTCGCCCTGCCGTGCAAACAGGTCTGAAGCGCTGCCGCAGATGCCGCCCTCGCCCTCAAAGTCGGTAACCCTTACGGTTATCAGAGCCTTGCCGCCCCTCACCAGCTCTGCCGGAACGGTGTAGGTGCGCTCCACGTTGTAGCCCGAGCCTTCGGCTATCTTTGTTCCGTTAAAGTAGGTGACGTCTTCGTCGTCTATGGCTCCGAGGTGCAGCTCTACGGGCTTTCCTGCCCATCCGGCAGGTATGTCAATTTCGCGCTGCATCAGCACAATGCCGTTGAATCCGGGCAGGGCTGAGCTTTCCCACTGCCCCGGAACGGGCATCACGGGCAGACTGCCGTCGGCTGGCAGGCACACCTTGCCGCCGCTGTCGGCCACGCCCTCCGTAGCCATGCTCACCCACTCGGCCACGCGGCGCTCATATTCGGCCTTTATCCTGTCCTTGTCGAAGCCGTTGTCGGCCATCATGCCTGTCTCGTTCTCAAAGCCCTCAACCGAGCTGACGCCTGCATAGCTGCTCCAAGCCTCAGCCGGCGTGCCGCCCCAGGTGCAGTCTATCACGCCCACATGGACGCTAAGGCGCCTTGCCATCTCGCGGGCATAGAAGTATGCCACCGACGAGAAGTTCTCAACGGTCTCCGGCGTGCACGTGCGCCAGCCGCCCATGTTCACGTCGGTGTCGGCCGCGGGCACAAAGCTGCGCTGCTTGCTTATCTGCAAGAATCTCACTTCGGGATGATTGGCCGACATTATCTCGTGCCAGTAGTTCATCACCTTTCCCCAGCCGCCCACGGGCATCTCCATGTTCGACTGCCCCGAGCAGAGCCACACCTCGCCCGAATAGATGTCGTGCAGCGTGGTCCTGTCGCCGTCGTCGAAGGTTATCGTGTAGGGTCCTCCGGCCTTGGGCGTGGCCAGCCTGATGCTGAACGTGCCGTCGCTCATCACCTTAGCCGTCAGGGCATGCCTGCTCCACGAGGCCCTGACCTTCACCCTGCTGCCGCTGCTCCTGCCCGTTATGGTCCAGAGGCTCTGCTGCTGAACCACCATGCTGTCGGTAACAAAGTGAGGCAGCACCACCTTTGCGTCTGCTCCGGCGGCACACAAGGCCACGGCAGCAGCTGCCGCAATGCGTCTGAAATTGCTTGTTTTCATAGGTTAAAACATTTTGTCCTTATCATCTTCGCGGTCATGGCACGGGCCACGGCGCCGGCTTTCAGCGCCGGTGCCGGCACACATGCCGTTGCCGTAACGATCCTGGTCTGTCCGTTTTTTTATGGTGCTCAGCCGTTGCCCTGCTTCTCCCTGCACTGCTTCTCAAAGTCCTTCGGGCTTATGCCAAACTGCTTGAAGAACAGCTTGCTGAAATACGACGGCGACGATATGCCCACCATATAGCAGATGTCGCCTATGAGGTGCTTGCCCTCCTGTATGAGTTCGGCAGCCTTCTTCAGCTTGATGAGCCTGATAAGCTCAACGGGCGACATATTGAACACCGACTTTATCTTGCGCAGCAGGCTCGAGTGGCTCATGCACAGGATGTCGGCCATGCACTCCACATTGAAGTTGTCTTCGCCCACGTTGTCCTCTATAATCTTTATGACCTTGTTCATAAACTCCTCGTCGGCCTTCGTCATGTGCATGTTGTCCATGTTGAAGAAGGGCTTTTTGGAGAACGACTCGCGCTCGCGCCGCCTGTTGTCGAGCAGCGAACGTATGAGCTGGCGGAAGAACTTCACCGAGAAGGGCTTCTCTATATATGCCTCAGCACCGAGCTGCAGTCCCTTTATCTTGCTCTCGAGGTCGTTCTTGGCGGTGATGAACACTATTGGTATGTGCGACAGGTTGATGTCTGCCTTGACCGCCTTGCACAGGCTGAAGCCGTCCATCTCGGGCATCATCACGTCAGACACTATCAGGTCGATGTGGCTGCCGGCCAGCTTCTCGAGAGCCTCCTTGCCGTTGCGCGCCGTCTCTATCGTGAACGACATGTTGGCCTGCTCGGCCAGAAACTCGCGCATGTTGTCGTTGTCCTCAACTATCAGCACGGTGTATCCGCCTGTGTTCTCCTTTGCCTGGTTGGTTTCTTCCTCGAGCAGATAGTCAGACGTGTCAACGGTCAGCTTGTTGTTGTGCTTTATGCCCTCCTTGTTCTGCGGCAGTATGGCCACAAAGGTGTTGCCGTCGCTGCCGTCGTCGGCCAGCTCAAGACTTCCGCCCAGCAGCGATGCGAGCGAAAGCGAAAGCGGAAGGCCTATGCCCACGCCGTTCTCGCCGCTGTTCGACTTGTCTATCTGGTAGAAGCGCTTGAAGATTAGCTTCTTCTCGCTGTCTGATATCTTGTCGCCGTCGCTCGTAACCTTTATTATGAAGTTGCTGTCGTCTGTAGTGAGCGACACCTTCACCCTGCGGCGGGCATACTTCAGAGCGTTGTTAAGCAGGTTGCTCAGAATCTTGATGACGGCCTCCCTGTCGGTAGAAACTATCACGGGCTCGTCGGCAACGTTTCTTATCAGCTCCTTGTCCTTCAGCGTCATGGCAGGCTCAAAGCGGTCAATGGTCTCGTTCACCAGCGCGCTTATGTCTACGTTCTCATATTTGAACGTAAGCCTGTTGGAGTCGATCTTCTGGAAGTCGAGCAGCTGGCCCGTAAGGTTGAGCAGCCGCTTGGTGTTCTGCCGCGTAACTTTCAGATAGTGCTGCACGCGGCTGTTGTTTATCCCTATCTCCTCTATGGCCTCGAGCGGCGCGTCGATCAGCGTCAGCGGCGTGCGTATCTCGTGGGCCACTTCGGTAAAGAAGTTCACCTTGTTCTGATACAGCTCCTTCTCCTTGTTCACGGCAAAGAGGTGCTGGCGCTCGCGCAGCTGCTTCTCCTTGTGGTTGCGGTAGAGCACAAACCACAGCATAACTCCGGCCACGATAAGTATAATGTATGCCAGATAGGCCCATTTAGAACTGTACCATGGCGGAGTTATCACTATCTCAAGACTTTTGGTTATGGTCTGTCCGTGTGTGTCAACCTTTACACACAGGTTATATGTGCCCGGAGGCAGGTTGGCAAACGATATCTGGTTGCCCGACATGCTTATCCATTCTGAGTTGACGGGCTCGAGCTTGTAGCTGTACATGCTGCCGCTGGTAACGCCGAAGCTCGGCGACACCACCCTCAGCGAGAATGTTGCCATGTCGTAAGGCAGGGTGAGGCGTCTGGTGAACATGATGTTCTCCTTCAGCGGCGAGTTCTTTGTGTCTACGGTAACTTCCTCGTTAAGTATCCTCAGCTGAGTGAAATACAGCGACGACTGCATGGTCTGGTTGTCTTCCTTGTCGGGGTTGAAGGCTATTATTCCGCCTATGCTTCCAAAGTAGAACAGACCGTCGTTGGCCTTGATGGCCGAGTTGTAGTTAAACTGGTTGTTGGGAAGCCCGTCTTTCACGGTGAACACTCTCACGGCCCTTGTGTCGGGATTAAACTTCACGAGGCCCTTGTTGGTGCCGAACCACAGGTTGCCGTTGTTGTCCTCAAGTATGTTGTACGCCACGTCGTCGGGCAGTCCCTCCTCTATTCCGAACGACGTGAAGTTGTCTTCTTTCTTGTTATAGCGGCTTATTCCGCCGCGGTCGGTAGACACCCACACGTTGCCGCGGCTGTCTTCCATAAACGAGCTTATGCTGTTGGAGCGCAGCCCGCTGCGCGATGTCTCGCCCGACACGTATCTCTTGTATTTGCCCGTAGACGGCGTGTATCTCCATACGCCGTTGCCCATGGTGCCTATCCATACGGTGCCGTCGTGAGCCTCAAAGAGATTGAATATCCAGTCATAGCCGGTTTCGTTGACGTGCCTGAAGTCTTTCTGCCCGGCATCGCGGCGGTAGAGCGCGTAGCCAAGGCCCACCCACTCGTTGCCGCGGCTGTCCTTGAGATATGAATACACGCTGTTGTCCTTCTCCTTGATGTTAAGCACGGTTGACACCCTGCCGCTGCCGTCGACACGCAGCAGTCCGCCGCGCGAGAATCCGGCATAGACGCTGCCGTTGAATGCTGTAAGCAGCAGCACCGTCTTCTGTGCTGCCGTTATGTCACTGATTGCAGATATTATGTTAGTTGACGGATTGAGCGAGAACAGCCCCCTGTCCTCCGTTCCTATCCATATGCGGTTGTCGGCACTCTGCGTAAGTCCGTTGACCACCCTTCCGGTAAGCCCCGACCACAGGCCGAACACCTTAAAGTAAAACTTGTTTCTTGATGTGTAGTTCACTCCGCCGAAAGACGTGCCTATCCACACGTCGCCGCTCCTGCTCTCGTAGAGACAGTAGATTATGTCGTCAGACAGACTGAACTTGTTGAGCGGATCTTCGTGCAGCACGGTCTCGGTGTTGTCATATTTGTTGAGGATATACAGTCCGTGCTGTGTTCCTATCCATATTTCGTCTTCAAAGCACTGCATGCAGCGCATGTATATCTTGCCTTCTGCCGAGAAGTTTATTTTAGAGAATGTGTTATGCACAGGATTGTATCGAAACAGATAGCCGTTGGTAGACGCAAAGATAAGCGAGCCGTCGGTGTCTTCAACCACGGTGGTGAACATCACGCCCTCCATGTCCTGTCCGTCGGCGGCCACCACCCTTACAAACCTTCTGGCACGCTTGTCAAACTTGTATATTCCGGCGCTTGCCGTGGTTACCCACACGTCGCCGTTGTCGTCGACACAGATGTTAGACGGGAACTTTTCTTTCAGGTTGTCCTTTATCGGCGTTACTGAATAATAGTCGACGCTCTGTCCGTGATAATGAAACACGCCGAGGTCGGGCAGAAGCACCCACACGTTGCCCTTGCCGTCGCCGTCGATGGTCTGCACCCAGTTGTCGGGATACTTGCCGTTGCGCCTGTCCTTACGGTCAAGAAAGCTGAACGTGTCGGTCTTCGGGTTGTAAAGATACACACCGCGGTCTGTTCCCACCCACATCATCTTGCGTTCGTCTTCATACAGGGCCGCAATGTTGTTGTTGCCCTGCTTCTTTTTGTGGTCAAAGCAGTTAAGCCTGCGCATGTCGAGGCCGTCGTAGCGGTGCAGTCCGTTCTTCGTGCCGAGCCATATAAATCCGTAGCTGTCTTCGGCCACACACTTTACGTTGCTCGACGACAGCCCGAAGGTGTTGTCAATGCGCTTGAACGAATAGTTGCCCGTGGCATAAGCCGGACATGCCGCCAGCAGGGCTGACGCAAGCACGGCCATGATAAGGGCTGCTATGGTTTGAGAGGCTTTAACTGTACTTTGCTTCATGATCAATTTGTTTGTTTCTGATAATACTTCTGCCGCCGGGCGGCAAGTGTGTTTCTGATGTCAGCCTTACGGCTTGTGCCATACTGATGCTTTATGCCGTGTCAGCCGGACTGATGCCGGCCATAAGCATGATGTTATTTTACGAGAATCTTCTTTGCCACCGGGCAGCCAGACTCGAGCACTATCCTTGCCACATACACTCCGGCCTTGGCGTCAAAGGCTACGGCAGCGCTGCCTGCGGCTGACTTGAATGTGTCGTTCAGCAGCAATGCTCCCGACATGTCATAGACTGCAACAGATGATATGGCTTCGGGAGCCTCCATTGTAAGGCTCCCGTTGCTATAGTTGATTTTAACATTCTGTGAATTTCCTTCGGTTACACCGGCAATGCCTGTGCCGCCGCTGTTCTTGTCGATGCGGTACATTCTTACGTCGCACTGCGGAACGGCAACATTGAATCCGTTGCCTGTAACCTCAACCGTCTGACCTGTCCAGAGCTCCTTTATGCCCTTAACGTTGTCCTTTGATATGCCGAGGCGCTCAAAGTCGGCAGTCTTGGTGTACTGTGCTGACTTGTCGTAATTGAACACTACATAATAGAGAGCGTCTTCGGTGTCGAGCACAAACTCCTGGTCAACTCCGTAAGTGTACTTGTCGTAACGGCTGAACATCGTGGCGAGTCTGCCGTCTACCGGGCGGAAAGAGCGTCCGATGTGTGCCACGGCATTGATGTCGGCATTGGTGGCAATCTTCATTGCCAGGTCGCGCTCCGACTGCTTGCCGGGATAAGATCCTGCCAGACTGTAGTTGTCGCCGAGCAGCACCGTGCCCGTCATGGCTCCGCAGGTGTATCTTATGCGTGCGGCTCCTTCGCTCTCAGCTCTCGAGAGCACGAGGTGGTCGGGGTCGTTGTAAGGATAAACGCGGTCGAGCCACCAGCCCAGCTCAATGCTGTTGAGCGTGTACATACTGTTGTCGAGCTCGCCCCAGCTGTCGCATGATATACGGCGTGCATGTCCCTTGGCAGGGAACACGGGCGCGATAGACAGGTCGACAAACATGCCGTCGGCCATCTCCAGAATCTTGTCCATACCGTAAGTGTAGGCCTGCATACCCGTTGTTATGCCCGGCTCATAGAACTTGTCGGCCTCGAGGGTTCCGTTGTTGATGAAGTCGAGCTTGATATACTCGAAGCCAAGGTCCTTGAACTTCTTGAATCTCTCTCTGTTATACTCGAGCGTACCGGGGTGAGTCGGGTCGAGAGCTATTGAGGCAATCTTTCTGAGCTGTCCGTTGGCCCTGATGGCTATGTCGGCCCATGTGTAAGGACTGCCTTCGTAAGGTCTGTACATGGCAGCCTGCGACTCGTTGCCCCAGTAAGAGAACGGTGTGTGATATATTCCGGGGTGCTGTCCGTTCTGCTTGCAGTGCTGCACGAAGCTTCTGAGCTGGTCGTCGCTGAGGTTGTCCCAGAAAGAGTCGAGCACGATGTAGCACTCGCCGTTCTCGTTGTGGAAGTTGTTAGGCTCGAGCTGCTGCTTGAAGAAGTCAGACACGTTGACAGCTCCCTCATAGTTTACGTGCTCTGCCATTCCGCCCCAGCTCTGCCATGCAAAGATGGTGCCCTTGTCCCACTTCAGTTTCGGGCAGAGCTTCTCGGTAGCCTCGCCCAGCTCCTCAAGACCGTTGCGCCAGTCGGCATAATATCCGAAGAAATACTTAGGCGAGCGCACTCTCTGTCCTGATATAGAGCCGTGCTTGGTGAGCGACGGGCGTCCTTCCCACACGTCGTTGGTGCGGCTGCTCACCACTCCGGCAGCCACCGTAAGGTTGCGCAGGCGGTTCTGTCCGTTAGGCGTAACGGTTATTCCGCTCTTCCAGTTGTCGTGTTCTATTGATCCCACTACGAGTCCCTGGCGGCTGAGCACGTCGTACATGGCCGACACCTCGCACGATGTGTTAGGCTGACCTATGCTCCAGGGCTGTGCCGAGTAGCCCACCCAGTTGTCGTTGTCGTGAGGCATGTCGTACACCACGTTCTCTCCGCCCGAGGGGAGGAAGGTCGTTGACGTGGTGCTCACCATCGGAGCAATGTAGTTGGTCTTTGTCGTTCCGCCCGTTGCCACGATGGCAGCCTCTACGAGCAGATAGTTCTTGCCCGGATAGATGTATATCGACTGCTCTATGTTATCCTTTCCGGCAAGGCCCGAATAGGTGTATGTATACTTTGTTCCGCTGCCGAACACGTCGCTTACAGCCTCTGACGTGAGCGACACGCTGGGATAGTCTTTCGACAGGAGCTTCTCCTCGGCTGCGTTGTGCACCTCAACGTAGGCTCCCTTTATCAGCTGCTTGCCGTTCTGCTCGTAAGTGAGCGTCTTGGCCGACTCGTCGAATGTTATGTTCCATGCGCCGTCTGTAATATTGTGCTGTGCCGACATCCACGCAGGACATGCCAGCATAACGGCCATTGATATCACTTTTCCTATTTTCATATTATTATTTATTTTTATTGAAGACAACGCCTGCCGCACAGGCTCTGTAACTGATGCCAGCCTTGCCGCGGCATGTCTTTATGATTACTTTACAACTATTAAACTGCCAGGGGCCTATTTTGTTGCATAACGGGTGCTTATTATTCTGCACCCTGCCCGGCTGTCTGTCTTACTTCCGGAATGAGAGTTCGGCCGGAGATTCTTGACGCCCTTTAAGTGGAAAACCTCCGGCTTCACTCATTCAGAAACAAACTTTAATTAATAATTTTAGAAAAACAATACTATCTGATGATAAATTTTCTCACCACTGCTGCTCCGTCCTTGCCTTCAGCCCTGACGATGTAGGCTCCGGCTTTAAGACCTGTCTGTACGGCCTGTCCGGCAGCAACCTTTGTGCTAAGCAGCACGTTGCCTGCCATGTCGGCCACAGTCAGCGTTGCGTCTGCGCTCACTGTTATGGCGTTGCCGCTGCACATTATGCTGATGCCGGCGGCTCCGTCAGTTACAGTGTCTATGCCCGATGTGGGGTCATACTTGGCAAATGGTCCTGCCATCTTGCCTCCGTCTATTGCCTGCACGCCCCACTCCGCTATCTTATCTGAGCTGATGTTGAGCGTATAGCTGCGCGATGTCAGCGCGGCATTTACGTCGCCCAGTCTGAGAGCGCCCGTTGCGGGGTCGGCCGGAATGACCGTAACAAGGCTTCCGTCGGTCAGCTTGACATACACGTTGTAGCGCAGCGCCTCGGCAGGAGTCTTGCTGTCAGCGGCGGCGTCCCATGTCAGCGTAACCTTTCCGCCGTCAGCCTTCATGGCGAGGTTGGCAGGTGCTGTGGGAGCCTCGTTGACGTTGCGCGAGCAAAGTCCGTTATACACGTGCATGTGGGGCGCTCCGTCGTTGTTGTATCCCATTATTGCTATGTTTGGGAAACCGTTCTTGTTAATATCGTATGCAGCCACGGCCACGCCTCCGCGTGCCTTGCAGAGCAGGTCGTCATATTGTGTGAAGGCCAGTCCGCCCTCGTTGATTGCCACCACTGCCCTGCTCTCGTTGCTTGTCTCGCCCGAGTAGATGATGTCTATCATGCCGTCGCCGTTTACGTCTGCCCAGTCGCATCCGCTCTTGTGTGCTCCTGTGAGCGATGCGTCGACCTTGCTGAATGTCTCGTCGCCGTTGTTTCTGTAGATATATGCCACGCTTGCCCACGACTCTGTGCCGCTCTGTCCCGTAACGAAGAGGTCGAGACGGCCGTCGCCGTCAACGTCGACAAACATTATCTGGCCTTTCTCTGTTCCGGCAAAGGCGTCAGAAGTAACACGCGTGAAGGTGCCGTCGCCGTTGTTCTTGTTGATTGTTATGCAGTCGTTGCCCACGGCGTCGCTCCATCCGCTCACGGCCAGGTCGGGGCATCCGTCATTGTTGAAGTCGCCCACGGCCATTGTTCCGTTGCGCTGCGCGAAGAGTCCCGAGTCGGCAACCTTTGCGAAGGTGCCGTCGCCGCCGTTGTTCTTATACATCACCGGATTGCCGTCGGCATCCATCACCACGAGGTCCTGATAGCCGTCCATGTCGAAGTCGGCAATGGCCGTCAGTCCCATATACCAGCACTCCGACGTTCCGTTGTCGTCGCTGATGTTGAGGTTGCTCTCGAGCGCGAAGTTCTCCACCTTGGCAAAGGTGCCGTCGCCGTTGTTTCTGTAAAGTTCGTAGCCGTAGTTGCAGAGCAGATAGTCAACGTGGCCGTCGTTGTTGAAGTCGAATGCGCTCAGCGTGCTCTCATAGGGCATGCTTGCGGGCAGCTTGACAGAGTTGTCAAGGTTGCCGCTGTTGTCGGTGGTTATCAGCACCACGTCTGGATTCCATCCGTTGTTAAGGTCGCGGCCCTTCACGATGAGGTCCATGTTGCCGTCGCCGTTGACGTCGGCATATACCAGGCTTCCGCGGAAATATGCCGTCGACACGCCTCCGGGCAGCGTCATCTCATTGTACTGCGGCTTCTGCGAGGCTGCAAAGGCCGTACCGGCAGAGGCTATAAGAGCCGAGACGAGGTAAAGTTTTGCTTTCATATCTTTTATATAAATTAAATAGGTTAATAATTACATGCTGTGCCTTTGAATGCCGGCTACGCCGCGCTCAGGGCCGCCTGTGCAGCCCGGGCAAGATGCCTGCCGATTATGTGGCACGCCGGCAACAATATGATTGGCTGTATTTTCATTTTTTTATCCTGAAGACTAAGGCTCCGGCAATGATGCCGATGATGCGTGTAAGACAGGGACTGTGTTTTCCTGTTTTGTTTTTTAAGGCGGGGCATAACCGGGCCAGTGTATGCCTGTAGGTTAAAACTGGTGTATGCTTCAGATATAACAGTTTGCAAGAATATTTTTTATTATCATAAGCACACACGGCCCTGCTATGCCCCGCCTTTATAAGGCAGCGTGGCTGCAGCCTATGGCCAAGGCCGCAGCCCGCTGTGTTGTTTATCTGTAACCCTCGTTCTGGTCGTCCATGGTCATGTCCTCGTTCTGGTTGATCTCTGTCAGAGGTATCGGCCACAGAACGTTGTAAGCCTGGATTGTTCCCGAACGCTTAGCCCACTTGTTGCGCTCTGACACGTAGTCAAGGAAGTGGCCTGTGCGGATGAGGTCGAACTTGCGCCAGCGCTCGCCGAAGAGCTCGCGCACGCGCTCTGTCATTATCTCCTTGCGGAACTCGTCCTGGCTCATGCCCTCGCTCCATGCCTTGTCGGCAGGCAGGCTGTCTTCCCATGCGCGCTTTCTCACGATGTTCACCTGCTTAACGGCCTCGCCTGTCTGTCCCAGTTCGTTGAGACACTCGGCGTAGAGCAGAATGGCGTTGGCAAGACGCAGGAACGGGATGTTCTTGCCTGAGTTCCACTCGTTGTTGATGCCAAGGCCTGAGTGAGAGTCGGTGCGGAAGTCTTCATACTTCTTGATATGCGGCAGCAGCTCGTCGTGGTCGTCGCCCAGCTCCTCCCACAGGATGTTGTCGAGCGTAGGTGTCTGTCCGTAGTATGTGAAGTCGTAGCGTATAGACTCTTCCTTGCGTATGTCGCCGTCTTCCCATATTCCTCCGTCCTCAACGTTGCTGTATGCCCACTGTGAAGGCACGGCATGGTCGTAGCCGCTGTAGTAGCATCCGTCGCCGAAGTATGACTGAACGGCACGCGAGCCTATCTGGAACTGCACGCTGTTGCAGTCAGGATAAACGTTGTTGAACTGCCACTCGAGTATCGACTCGCTTGTGTTTGTTATGCTGTAGTCCCACAGGTCATAGTAAGCCACGAGCTTGAAGGGGCCTTTCACAACGGTCTCGAGCGCATCCTTTGCCAGGCTGAAGTCGCGCAGGCCTGTCTCCTCGGGTGCTGCCATGTAGGCATATCCCAGCATCATAGAGGCTGCATAGCGTGTGGCGCGTCCAGGGTTGTTGGTCTCGGGGCAATACTGTGCGGCGTTCTTCAGGTCGTTGATGATAAACTGCCATACATCCTTTAGCGGCTGACGGCCGTAGCCCAGCTCGTCCTGACGGCTCACGTCGATGATAGGAATGCGTCCGTAGAGCATGGCCAGCTCCATCATGAGTCCGCCGCGTATGAAGCTTGCCTCGCCGTAGAGTCCGGCTACCTTCTTGTCTTCGTCAAGATTGAGCTTTCCGAGCGAGTTTACTATCTTGGCAGCCTCGCTCACTGTGGGCCAGCGGTTCTCCCACTGCTCCACCACGTATGACAGCTCAGAGGTGAGCAGGGCGTCATACTTGTCGAGCGATCCGCGGCGTCCGCCGTCTTCCTTGAGCGCCTGGTATGCTCCCGACTGTATCTCGTCGGTTCCTACCATCTGCTCCCAGAGATACCTGTCGGTGAAGAGTCCGCGCCAGTTCTTGTAGAGAGTCTGCACGTTCGACTCTACATAGGCTGTGTCTGAATATATGATGTCTTCCGGAAGCGAGGTCTTCGGTCCTTCATCCAGAAAATCCGAACATGAAGACATGGCAACGGCTGATATTGCCGCCAGGCCCAATGTCATTATTTTATTTTTAATTTTCATGGTTTTTCTATTTTAATGGTGATAGTGTTAGAAACTGAAGTTTAATCCGATTGTGTACGACCTTGTAGGCGGATAGTTGTAGTCGCCAAGTTCCGGGTCGAAGCCCTTATAGTCGGTTATGGTGAAGAGGTTGCTTGCCGTGAAGTAGAGGCGGAGCGACTTCATGTGTATGCGCTTGAGCCAGTTGTCGGGCAGGTTGTATGCCAGGGTGAGCGTAGCCAGGCGCAGGTAAGACGAGTTCTGGATGTAGCGGTCGGTCTCCCATGCGTAGAACTTGTTGTAGCCCACGGTGTTTGTCATCACTCTTGGGAAGTAGGCGTCGGTGTTGCTCTCTGTCCAGTGGTCAGCCAGGTCGGTAGAAGCGTAGCTCAGACCTACAGAGCTTACGAGGTTCTCATAGTAAGAGCTGATTCTGTGTCCGCCGAGCGAGTAGGTGAATACGGCGTTGAGCGAGAGTCCCTTCCATGTAAGGTCGGTAGAGAAGCCTCCGTAGATGTCGGGGTCGGTGTCGCCGTAAACGTAGCGGTCGTAAGAGTCGACCACGCCGTCGGGCTTGCCCTCAGGTCCGTCGATGTCGAGCACGAAGAGGTCGCCCAGTCCGATGGTGCGTCCGTTGAAGTCGACGTTCTCCCAGAGCTCGCGGTTGTTCTCGTTGGCAATGCCTCCGCACTTGTATGTGTAGATGTTGCTGAGCGACTCGCCTATGAAGATGTTGCCCGAGCGGTCGGTGCCGTTGAGTATCTCGTCAACGCCTGCATAGAGCTTCGTAACCTTGTTCTGGTCGTGCGACAGGTTGGCGCTGATGTTCCATGTGAAGTCCTTGGTGCGTATAGGTGTTGCGCCGATGGTGAGCTCGAATCCGTTGTTCTCCAGCTCTCCGATGTTCTCCACGGTGTAGGTGTAGCCCGATGTCTTTGGCAGCGAGTGAGACATGAGGAGGTTAGAGTTTCTGATCATGTAGTAGTCGAACGAGATGTTGAGCCTGTTGTCGAAGAATCCGAGGTCGGCTCCTATGTTGGTCTGCTTCTGCTTCTCCCATGTCAGTCCCGGTGTGCCGCGGCGGCCGTCGGTGCCGTAGAAGGCTTCGCCGTTGGATGCCTGCGGATAGTAGAGCGTGAGATACATGTAGTTGCTGATGTCCTGGTTACCCACAACTCCGTAGCCTCCGCGCAGCTTCAGGCGTGACAGATATGACTGCTGCGGGAAGAACTTCTCGTTGGTCATATCCCATGCGAGCGAGAATGACGGCAGGAAGCCCCATCTGTTGCCTGCTGCAAACTTAGAAGATCCGTCGTAGCGTCCGGTCAAGGTTACGTAGTAGCGGTGGTCGTAGTTATAGTTTACGCGTCCTACGTATGACATGAGCGATGAGTTCTGCAGGTCAGACTCTATCTCGCGGTTCTCTCTGTCGGCTGAGCTGCCCAGCACGTTCCATCCCAGGTCGTTGCTTGCGAAGCGCTTGCCGCCTGCCTTAACCACATTATATATATATCTTGATGCCGATGTTCCGAGGAAGGCATTCAGGTTGTGCACTCCGTCAATCTGTGTGTCGTAGCTGATGGTGTTGTCCCACTGCCACTGTGTCTCGCCGAAGCGCTGCTGTGTGGCGTAGGCGTCGCCGTTCTTGTGGCGTATAGACTCCTGTATGCCTGTAGGTATAAACTGGTTCCAGCTCTGCTCTGATCTGTTCAGGGCGAATGTAGAGCGTATGTTGAGTCCCTTTATCGGGTTGATGTTCACATAGTTTGCCGATGTGAAGTGATAGCGTGCGCGCTCTGTCTTTATCTCCATAGAGTTGAACGGGTTGAAGTCGTTGTTGTTCTCCTCTGTGTGCACGCGCCAGTAGAGAGTCAGATATTCTTCGTTGTGGCGTGTGGCGTCGTCCATGTAGGGAGTGTAGTCGATGAGCGGGTTCGACTTTTCGAGAGCCTTGTTATATACGTCGCCCGACGGCATGTCGTCGTGCATGTAGGTATAAGATGTGTTTGTACCTATCTTCAGCCAGGGCTTTATCTGTGTCTCGGCGTTGATACGGCCGTAGTATTTGTCCTGCTTTGTGCCCTTCACGATACCTTCGAGTCCGCTGTATCCGAGGCTTACATATACGTTGCTGTTGTCGCTGCCCTTAGAGAAGCTCACGCTGTGGTTGTGCTCAACGCCTGTCTGCGTAACCTGCTTCAGCCAGTCGTATGTCTTGCCGCTGCGGTAGCCTGCAAACTCCTCGTCGGAGAACACAGTGTTAGAGCCCATTATCACGTTGTCCCAGTAAGCCTGCTTCTCCTCAGCCGTGGCGTTGGGGTTGTTGAAGGCGTATCCGTTGGCAAAGGCCTCGGCGCGCAGCTCGAATGTCTGCTGTGCGTTCATGGTCTCGGGGCGGTGGCCCATGGTAGAGAAGCTCACCCAGCCGTCGTAGCTCACTGTGCCTTCGCCCTTGCGAGCCTTCTTGGTTGTAACCACGATAACACCGTTGGCACCGCGCGAACCGTAGAGGGCTGTGGCCGAAGCGTCCTTGAGAACCTCGATAGACTCAACGTCGTTGATGTTGATAGAGTTGAAGAATCCGAACTGGTTGTCCATAACCAGACCGTCTACTACATATATAGGTGACGAGCCCGAGTTGATGGTGTTGGTACCGCGGATCTTTATCGACGAATCGTCGCTCGGAGTGATACCCTTTGTGATGTTCACGCCGGCAACGCGTCCCTGCAGTGCCTCGTTGATGGTGGTCACGGGCTTCTCGGTCAGCACGTCGGCGTCGACATGCGACACGGCTCCCGTAAGGTCGCTCTTCTTCATGAGCACACCCACTACGACAACGCCGTCGAGTGAGCTTTCTGATGCCTTGAGCACAATCTTCATGCTGCCCGATGCCGGCACCTTCACCTCGCGGGTGTCATATCCGATGTAAGACACAACAAGCGTCTGTCCGCTCTTTGCGTCGACTTTGAAGTTACCGTTGATGTCGGTAGGCATTCCCGTGGATGTGCCTTTCAGCTGCACTGACGCGCCGATGAGCGGCTCAGCGTTTTCATCCACCACTTGTCCTGTCACTGTTGTCTGGGCAAAGACTGCCTGCGTGCAGAACAATGCCAGGAGCATTAATAAAGTAGAAAGTTTCCTTTTCATGTTAATTAGTATTGATTATTAATTATTCTTAATTTTTTCTTTTCTCGGCTCAGCCTCATTATGCCGGCTGACGTCCGCTCTGGGTTAAACTTGGAAATGTTAATGTTCACATGATTTTCTCTGTTTTACTTTTTTACGGTATTAAATGATTCAAGGTTTTTTATTTGTTATTAAATAAATTGTTCAGGCTGCTTTATCGCATTTTTCATTTTCAGCCATTTTGCCACAAATTTTCTGTTGCAAAAATATAATATATAGGGCGACGAAAATGGAGCAAATTTGGCAAAAATTAGCAAAAATGGCTCAAATTGGCCAAAAAGCGGGGACTGAGGGGCGTTTTTTTGCATTTTCAGGTCTGTATGTATAAATAAATTAACAGATTAGGGCCAACAGCCTACGGCGGCAAAAATCATTGACGGCAATGGGGTTCTGGGGCTGCACGGCGACTGGACAGCCACCATCTCGGTATCATATTTCTTTACAAAAACGTAGGGCTAAATTGTGATTATATTGTCATCATGCACGGCCATTCATATCTCTCTATTTTGCTGAAAACGGCAGCCGGAGGCAGCGGAAAAGGTAAAAAGTCAGGACAAAAATTTTTCTCAATCTGGAAAATCAATTCATAATGGATGTTAATTCAGCAGGCTCACAGATGCTAAATATTTAACATACGTTCACCTTATGGTATCTTTCTCTGCCGCAAAATGATGCCTTTCGGGGCGCAAACGGGCTGTTTTTGCGCTGCAGAAGCACCTCTTCTGTGGCTTAAACCTATCGTTTTTGCACCTCAAACGGCACAGTAATGTTTTTTAACAATGGGCACGGCATACCACAGAACGGCTTAACGCCCTGCACATCAGGCGGTTAACGCAGAAGTGCATTTTTGTGCAATTTTCAGCACCCAACCGCGGTTTCGCCACGGGCATGGCCATTCTGAGAGCGTCAAACGTAAATCATCGCGGCGCCACGCTGCCCAAATTTTGCCGTACATCAACGGCAGTTTTGGGTGAACATTCCGCCGGCTGCTGCGCCATACTGCTGGCAAAAAATGCTGACTGAAAACTACAAGACATCTGAAGGAAAGCAGCATGACGGCAGACTGAAATCTACAGAAATGATGAAGAATAACAGAACAACGGTCAACAGAAATTTACAGAAAGAATAAAGGAGAACAGCACAACGGTCAACAGAAATCTACAGAAAGAATAAAGGAGAACAGCACAACGGCAGAAGGAATAAGTCTCCTGCAGAGCAAAGATATATGCGGCATGATGACCTGCCCGGGCAGAGCGGCGACAAACTCCCGACGGAACGGGCATGCACGGCAGACGGACGGCAAGAGGCTGACAGGGGATATAAAAGAAGAGCGGCCTTCCGTCACCGGAAAGCCGCCCCTGTATATTACCCTGAATTGTGATTGCCCGATATTAATTAATAAAACAATTTATGGTAAAACTAAATCATGCAAATCTAAACTCAAACGTCAATAAACATATAATCATATAACATCAAAAGAAACTTTTTCTTATAGCAACCACACGGCCCGAAGGCCCCAACCTCTTTTTCGTTCGCGGCAGGAACATGCCGCTAATATAAAATCACTACACATTATATTTAAGACTAAAGACTTCGCATATCGTCATGTTTAAACAATATAAAATTCATAAAATTATATTATCAGGTCAGAAATTTATGAGTTTTTCCTCTCCTTTCTTCAGCCTGATCTTGCCGCTGATGCCCTTCACGCTGAAAGTGCAGTCGGCCGTGGCCTTTATGCGTGCCGACGTCATCTTGCCGTCGCGCCAGCTCATGTCCACCACGAGTCCGCCCTCGGCACACAATCCGCTGACATGGCCCGTGCTCCACTGGCTTGGCAATGCCGGCAAAAACTCTATGAAGCCGTCGTAGCTCTGCAGCAGCATCTCGCACATTCCGGCAACGCTCGCCTCGGTGGCGTCGAAGCTGAATATGTCGTACTCTGCCATGGCAACTCCTGCCGGCGACACGGTCATGAGGTTCTCGCGGGTGAACTTTCTGAACAGGTTCTGCAGCCATCCGTAGGCAGCCGGCGCGTCTTTCATGCGGGCATAATAGCAAAGCATGTTGGCCGTGCTCCATTCGGTGTCTTCCCATCCCTTCTGTCCCGTCTGCATCTCGAGCCCCTTGCGCGCCGCTGCCATAAGGTCGGGATTGCGCGTATAGGATATCTGTCCGAAGGGAAAGAGCGTCAGCAGATGCGACGAGTGGCGGTGGGCAGGGTCGCTGCGGCGCACGTCGTCGAGCCATTCGCGCACCTGTCCGTCGCTGCCCGTCATCAGTGGCGGCAGCATCTTTATGTCGCGCTCAAGGCGGCGGCGCATTGCCTTGTCGGTGCCGAGTATCTTCGACGCCTCTATGCATGCCGAATATATGTCGTAAACCACGGCGCGGTCTACCGTAGGCATCATCGACAGGCTTAGGTGGTTGCCCTTCTTCGACACGTATCCGTTCTCGGGCGATATGCTCGGTCCGGTTACGAGATAGCCCGTGCGCGGGTCTTTCACCATGTAGTCCATGAAGAACTCCGCCGTCCTTTTCAGCAGCGGATAGCCCGTGCGGCGCAGATAGTCGTTGTCGCGCGTGTAGAGATAGTGGCTCCACAGATGCGTGGCGAGCCATGCTCCGCCCGTTACGTTCATGCCCCAGCCTACGCCCCAGCCCGGCGAGGTGTAGCCCCATGCGTTGCACACGGTGTGTGCCACCCATCCGCCGCAGCCGTACATCTTGCGCGCCGTCACGGCTCCGCTGTCGGCAAGCATGCTGATATAGCTGAACAGCGGCTCGTTGCATTCGGCCAGGTTGGCGCGGTTGGCAGCCCAGTAGTTCTGCTGTATGTTTATGTCGAGATGATAGTCGCACGTCCATGGCATGTTGCATGCCCCGTTGTCGTTCCATATTCCCTGCAGGTTGGCACACAGAGGCATACCGCTCGGACGCGACGACGATATGAGCATGTAGCGCCCGTACTGAAAGAAGAGGGCGTCGAGCATAGGGTCGGATGCCCCTGCCTGCGCCAGCCTCAGGCGTGTGTCTGTGGGCAACTGGCAGCCTGCCCCCTCGCCAAATGATATGTCCATGCGCCCGAAGAGTGCCGTATAGTCGGCCACGTGGGCAGCCCGAAGAGCTCCGTAGCCCTTGCCTGCGGCCTTGTCAACAGTGGCAGCGCAAAGCTGCATGTAGTCTTTGTTGTTATAGTCGGTGCGCACATCTATTATAATGGTGAGCGCGTCGGCTCCCTCTATGGTTACTGTGGTGTCTGTCATGCTTACGGTTCCGCCCTCGGGCAGCAGTCTCACCTCGCCGCAGAAGCTCACTCCGCCCGCTCCGTGCAGCGGAAAGTCTACCTTGCCCGCCAGTGTCAGCCCGTCTTTCGTGGCCTTCACGCCGGCCTTGCGCAGCAGGTTAAGACCGAACGTAGCCGTTATCGCTCCCCTGCGGCTGGCAGTGTAGCGCATGGCTATCACGTCGTCGGGATAGTCGGCTATGTATTCCCTGCGGTAGTCTGTGTCGCCGCAGCTGAACGTAACGGCCACCACCGAGCTGTCCATGTCGATGCTCCTGCGGTAGTTGCGTATCTGTCCGCACGGATATCTGAAGTCGGCCACCATGTCGCCGAGCGGCAGATGAGTGCCGAAGGAGCGGCCCAGTCCGTTGAGATATTTGTTGCCCAGTTCGTTGCCGCGCTCCGGGTCGCCGTTGAAGAAGCAGCGGCGCATCTCGTCGAGCTTATCCTTTCCGCATATGTCGTTGTTAGATGCGTCGGGCTTTCCCGACCACAGGCTTATCTCGCCGAGGGCTATCCGCTCGCGGGCTATGCCTCCGTAGACCATAGCCGACAGGCGGCCGTTGCCCGCAGGCATGGCTTCCATCCATTCGCCGGCCGGCTGCTGATACCATAATATATTGTCGGCCCCGACCTGCAGGGCAGCAGTCATAATAAAGGCTAATATGAATGTTATTCTTGATGTCATTTTCAAAGTATCGGTTTAAGTTACAATTTTACGGCTGCAAAATTAGCAAACATCGCAATACTATACGGAAACAAAATATTCAGAAAATATAAATTTTACGCCAAAAGGAGCGAAATAGGCCAATAACAAGAAGTTAGAGCTATGATGTAAGAAACAAGAAGCATAAATTACTAATTATGAAATCTTAAATTAGGAATTATATATTGTGGATACGAAGTTGGGCATCAGACAATTATGAAACGAGGTTCGGCGTCAGCTAATTGTTAATTATGAATCATGAATTATAAATTGTGAATGCAAAGTTCGGCATCAGCCAATTATGAATTACCCCAAAAGAAATCTCTCCCCTGTCAATTTTTAATTTTACTTTTTAATTTTTAATTTAAAAAATCCCGCTCTCTACGCCTTCGGTTTCGTGCGGTAGGCGCGCGGACTCATGCCCATTATCTTGCTGAAAAGGCGCGAGAAGTAATACGGGTCGTCCATGCCGAGCTTGTGGCATATCTGGTTCATGCGCATCTGCGTGGTGTCGAGCAGCAGGCAGGCACGCTGAATTTTCAGCAGGTTGATGTAGTTTAGCGGACTGTGCCCCGTCTTCGCCTTGAACAGCATGGAGAAATGCGACGCCGAATAGCCCGTGAAGTCGGCCACCTCCTGCAGCGTCATGTGGCGCTCTATGTTCTCTTTCATATAATGTATGGCTGCCTCCACCACGTTACCTTCGTCTATCTTCTCGCCCGCGCTGCGGTATTGGTGAACATAGCGGAGCGAGGCAAGATAGTGGTGAAAGAGCGACATGGCGTAGCGGATGTTCTCTATGCTGTAGCCCGAATTGAGCGTCTCAAACAGCTCCTCGAACATGTTTATGCGGTTGCTGATGCGCGAGTGTATGCCGGGATTCACCGACGTGGGGGCTATGGCGTCGGCGGCATAGTGCGGGGCGAGCACGCCCTTGAAGTGGATCCAGTAGATAGTCCACGGCTCTTCGGCGTCTGCCTGATATCTGTGGGGCACTCCTGCGGGCAGTATAAAATACTGGTTGGCCGACACCTCATAGCTGTTGCCGCCCACCTCGTAGCTTCCGCGGCCGTCGATGCAATAGATAAACACATACTGGTCTATTGGTTCGCGGCGCTCGCGGTAGTGGTTTTCGGCCTTGGGATAATAGCCTATGTCGGTAACGTAGAGCACCGATACGATGGCGTCAGCTGCCATCATGTCGGTAACCATCTTGGGCAGCACAAGCGAGCGCTCGCCCGAAAATCCGCTCTTTATTCTAAGCATGGCGTCAAACGGTGATAGACTATGATGCAAATATACTGAAAACAATAATAAGATTGTCCATTTTATTCTGATTTTTTTCTATTTTTTATATTCTATAATGTCCGTAACTTTGCGCTGTCAAACAATATAGCGGGCAACGGCGGCCGGCGGCACAAATAATAAGATAATAAAAAAACGCCGTAAAAAGGCTGCGGAATGCATGACAACAGACAAGCTGCAGCCAATAAGAAAACGGCATGACGGGCACACGGAGGGCAACAAACATTGCCGGAAGTCGGCGCCATGGGAATATAGAAGAATGTCAAACTAAAAACCATAAGCAACCTATGAAAACGTTTAACAAGGGTTTTGTATATTTTATCTGCATCGTCTCGGCCATGGGCGGACTGCTGTTCGGCTACGACTGGGTGGTGATAGGCGGCGCCAAGCCGTTCTACGAAGTGTATTTCAACATTGCCGACGACCCTCAGATGCAGGGTCTTGCCATGAGCATAGCCCTCGTGGGATGCCTCACGGGAGCCATGACCGCCGGCAGTCTTGCCGACCGCTTCGGCCGCAAAAAGCTGCTCATCGCCTCGTCAGTGGTGTTCCTGCTGTCTGCCTACGGCACGGGATACTTCAGCCATTTCAGCTATTTTCTGGCGGCGCGCTTCCTCAGCGGCGTGGGCATAGGCATGGCTTCGGGCCTCTCGCCAATGTATATTGCCGAGGTGGCACCGTCGCACATACGCGGCAAACTGGTGTCGCTCAACCAGCTGACGATAGTGATAGGCATCCTGGCGGCACAGATAACCAACTGGCTGATAGCCGAACCCGTGGTGCACAACACCATTGACACATGGAACTGCCAAACGGGATGGCGCTGGATGTTCTGGGCAGGAGCCTTCCCGGCGCTTGCCTTCCTCATCCTTGTGTTCTTCATTCCGGAGAGTCCGCGCTGGCTTGCCATGAAGGGCGACAACAGCAGCGCACGCGACATACTTGCACGCATAGGCGGCGAGAGCTATGCCGACGAGGAGCTGTGGGCCATATCTGCCGCAGCACAGGCCGACAACAAGCAGTACGGACTGCGCACGCTGTTCCGCCGTCCGCTCGTCAGGATAGTCATAATAGGCATCGTGGTGGCTGTGTTCCAGCAGTGGAGCGGCACCAACGTGATATTCAACTACGCCCAGGAGATATTCCAGTCGGCAGGCTATTCGCTCAGCGACGTGCTGTTCAACATCGTCGTAACGGGCGTCATCAACGTTATATTCACCATCGTAGCCATATTCACCGTCGAGCGCCTCGGCCGCCGCAAGCTGATGCTTATAGGCGCATGCGGACTGGCAATAATATATCTGGTGCTGGGCACATGCTATTATTTCGAGATAAAGGGCGTGCTGATGGTTGCACTGGTGGTGTCGGCCATAGCCTGCTATGCCATGACTCTCGGCCCCGTGGCATGGGTGCTGATAGCCGAACTGTTTCCGAGCCGCGTCAGGGCAGTTGCCGTGGGCACATGCACCTTTGCGCTGTGGACGGGCAGCACCACGCTGACCTACACCTTCCCGCTGCTCAACAGCTCGCTCGGCAGCTACGGCACGTTCTGGATTTATGCCGCAATATGCGCCGCAGGCTTCGTCTACTTCATGCGCGTGCTGCCCGAAACGAAGGGCAAGTCGCTCGAGGAGATAGAGAAGGAGCTTACCAGATGACGCCGCAACAGGGCGCCTGCCGCGCCCCACTGGGCATGAAGCGGCCATGGACATGACCGCAGGCAGACTTTATCGCATGCATGACATACAGCCACAAACATTGCTGCAAAAGAAAAAACAAGAACAAATAACATAACAAAGGATTAAGAAAAATGGTAAAAGCATGGAGAGAAAAGGTGGTGATACCTACCTACGAAGTGGGCTCACCTGAGAAAAATCCTATCTTTCTTGAAAAGAGAGTGTATCAGGGTTCGAGCGGAGTGGTTTATCCATATCCCGTGATCGAGTCGATTGCCGACGAGAAAACCGACAAGGAATATGAGGTTGTCTTCATTGAGAACGAATATATAAAGGTGATGATTCTGCCCGAACTGGGCGGACGCGTGCAGATGGCTTACGACAAGATACGCCAGCGCCACTTTATCTACTACAACCACGTGATAAAGCCGGCACTGGTGGGTCTGGCAGGCCCCTGGATTTCGGGAGGCATCGAGTTCAACTGGCCGCAGCATCACCGCCCCAGCACCTACATGCCCGTTGACACGGCCATAGAGCACAACAGCGACGGCAGCGTGACGGTGTGGGTGAGCGAGATGGAGCGCATGTTCCATCAGAAGGGCATGGCAGGATTCACTCTGAGGCCGGGACATGCCTATCTTGAGATAAAGGGCGCTGTGTATAACCGCACCGACGTGCCGCAGACGTTCCTGTGGTGGGCAAACCCTGCCGTAGCCGTTAACGACCATTACCAGAGCGTGTTCCCGCCAGACATCAACGCGGTGTTCGACCACGGAAAGCGCGCCGTAAGCTCGTTCCCGATAGCAACGGGCACATATTACAAGATGGACTATTCGGCAGGAGTAGACATCTCTAACTATAAGAACATCTTTGTGCCCACGAGCTACATGGCCGTTAACAGCAAGTATGACTTTGAGGGCGGCTACGAGAACGACACGAAGGCCGGAGTGCTGCACGTGGCAAACCACCACATCTCGCCCGGAAAGAAGCAGTGGACTTGGGGCAACGGCGACTTCGGACGCGCATGGGACCGCAACCTGACCGACACCGACGGCCCTTACATTGAGCTTATGGCAGGCGTGTACACCGAGAATCAGCCCGACTTCACATGGCTTCAGCCCTATGAGGAGAAGTCGTTTGTGCAGTATTTCCTGCCCTACCGCGAGCTGGGCGTGGTGAAGAACGCCACTAAAGACCTGCTGATGAACATCGATCAGGACGGCAAGTCGGGCAAGGTGAACTTCAAGATATTTGCCACATCGGAGCAGCACGTATGCGTCGAGCTGCGCAACGACGACGGAACGGTGTATTACAGCAAGGAGGTTACGATAACGCCTGAGAACATCATGGAGGAGAATGTGGACGTGAAGGGCGCCAAGCTCAGTCAGCTCAACCTCAGCATAACAGCCGGCGGACGCACGCTGCTGACATGGCACAGCGAGCCCGACGAGGTAAGACCTATACCCGACGCAGCCGAAGCTGCCCTGCTGCCCGAGGAGATAAAGACCACGGAGCAGCTCTATCTGACAGGTCTGCACCTTGAGCAATACCGCCACGCCACATACAACCCCGTCGACTACTACGAAGAGGCTCTGCGCCGCGACCCGCTTGACGTGAGAAACAACAACGCCCTCGGTCTGTGGTACATCCGCAAGGGGCGCTTTGAGCGTGCAGAGAAGTATCTGCGCACGGCTGTCAGGGTGCTGATGAAGCGCAACCCCAACCCGTACGACGGAGAACCGATATACAACCTCGGACTGGCGCTGAAGTATCAGGGACGCACAGACGAGGCCTACGACCAGTTCTACAAGTCGACATGGAACGGCGCATGGCAGGATGCGGGCTATTTTGCCTGCGCGCAGATATCTCTGATGCGCAACTGCCTGACTGACGCCATGGACGAGATAGACCGCTCGCTGATACGCAACTGGCACAACCACAAGGCGCGCGCGCTGAAAACGACCATACTGCGCAAGGCGGGACGCAACGACGAGGCTCTGAAACTGATTGAGGAGTCGCTCGGGATAGACAGATTCAACTACGGCTGTCTGTTTGAGAAATATATCATAACTGGCGACGACGACACGCTGCAGCTGCTGAAGACGATGATGAGACGATGCGCCAACAACTACGACGAGATAGCGCTCGACTACTGCGCGGCAGGCTGCGCCTGCGAGGCGCTGAAGCTGTGGAGCATAGCAATAGAAGAGGGAGCACTGACGCCGATGACATACTACTATATGGGCTGGTGCAACGCCGCAACCGACGCCGAGGCAGCCAAAGAGCTGTTTGCCAAGGCAGAGGCATATCCTTCTGACTACTGCTTCCCCAACCGTCTCGAAGCCGTGCTCGCGCTAAACTGCGCCATGGCATATCTGCCCCAGGCATCCAAGGCACCTTACTATCTGGGCTGCCTCTACTACGACAAGCGGCAGTATGACCTTGCGATAAAGGCATGGGAAAGATCGGCCGCAGCCGACGACAAGTTCCCCACTGTGTGGCGCAATCTTGCCCTGGCTGCGTTCAACAAGCAGGGCGACAAGGACAAGGCCGTGAGACTAATGGAGAAGGCTTTTGCGCTTGACAACACCGACGCCCGCGTGCTCATGGAGCTCGACCAGCTATATAAATGCGTACGCCGTCCTCACGCCGAGCGTCTCGCTCTGCTAAGAAAATACGGCAACCTCGTTGCCAGGCGCGACGACCTGCTGCTCGAGGAGATAACCCTGCTCAACCAGACAGGACAGTATGAGGAGGCAAAGGCAAAGCTCGACGCCCACATATTCCACCCCTGGGAGGGCGGCGAAGGCAAGGTGCCGGCACAATATCAGTTTGCACGCGTCGAACTGGCAAAGAAGGCCATAGCCGAAGGACGACATGCCGACGCCGTGAGCCTGCTCGAAGAGTGCCTCACATATCCTCATCATCTCGGCGAAGGCAAGCTGCACGGAGCGCAGGAGAACGACTTCTACTATCTGATGGGCGTGGCATACGACGCCATGGGACAGACCGACAAGGCACGCCAGTGCTGGCTGAAGGCAACCGAAGGCCCCACAGAGCCTGCCGCAGCGCTCTACTACAACGACGCAAAGCCCGACAAGATATTCTATCAGGGCATGGCGCTGCTCAAGCTGGGCCGCACGGGCGAGGCCAACGGCCGCTTCCACAAGCTGGTGAACTATGGCGAGAAGCATCTCTTCGACAAGGTAAGGATGGACTATTTCGCCGTCTCCCTGCCCGACCTCCTGATATGGGAAGACGACCTGCAGGTGCGCAACGAGATTCACTGCAAATACATGATGGCACTGGGCTACTGCGGACTCGGCAACAAGGACAAGAGCATGCGCTATCTTGGCGAGGCCGAAGCCCTGGACATCAATCATCAGGGAATACAGGCATTCAAGACTTTATAATTAATTTGTCTGTTGTTAACAAAACATGTTTTAATTACAGATGCGGCGGGGCTGTGACAGTTCTGCCGCATTTTTTATGCCGTCATGAAGTGAGCCGCCTGCAGTGCTGCTGATAAGGCATCGGCATACGGCTCGACATAAGGCGGCATATTGCAAGACGAAACGCGGCCTTTAACACGCCGGAAAGCCACGTTTTGCGAGCTAAAACGCCATATTTTACATTGTAATTAAAATGGAAGGATTTTGTGTCGGTCAGTAATTTTTCTATACATCCAATAAGCATTTTGTCAGAACAATAGACACTTTTGCTTACATATTTTAAAGCTATAAATACACGTAGGCAAAGGCCTTCACCGCAGAGCAACAAAAAAACGCGCCCCGAAAGCCTATGGCAGGGGCGCGCTCCACGGTTGAAAACAAACCATGTTACTACTCTCTAACAATTAATCGAAAATGCGTATTTAATCACATGGCGGTATGTCTCGCCCGGCATCAGCATCTGGCACGGCAGTGAAGGATGGTTGGGAGCGTCGGGAGCACCCTGACACTCAATGGCCACGCCGTCGTGGTCGGCATACCTTCGGCCGCTCTTGCCCACGGGCAGGTTGTCGGCAAGCCAGTTGCCCGTGTAGAGCATGGCTCCGCACTGTGTGGAGTAGACGCTCAGACGGCGGCGGCTCTCATCGTCGTCGAGCACAGCCACGAGCCTCAGCCGGCCGTCGCCGTTCCATCCGTCTACGAAGAAGAAGTGGTTGTATCCCTTGCCCGTCCTCATGTTGCTGAAGTCGGCACCTATGTCCCTGCCCAGCGCCTTGGCCTGCAGAAAGTCCATCGGAGTGCCCTCCACCGGCTCTATGCTTCCCAGCGGAATGTCCGTGACGTCGGCAGGCAGCCATCTGTGGCAGTTAAGCCTGAGCCGCTGACCCAGGCACGAGCCCGAGCCTTCGCCCGCAAGGTTGAAGTAGGCATGGTTGGTAAGATTGACAATGGTGGGCCTGTCGGCCGTTGCCTCATAGCTAATGGTCAGCTCGTTATCGTCGTTCCACACATAGTCAACCGCCACGTCCATGGCTCCCGGATATCCCTCCTCGCCGTCGGCGGCATGATACGTGAACCTTACGCCGCCGTCATGAGGCTCGGCACCCCATATCACGTTGTGAAATCCGTCGTTGCCCCCGTGCAGCGCGTTGGGCGGATTGTTGATAGCCAACTGATACTCGTCCCTGCCTATGCTGAACCTGCCGCGCGCAATGCGGTTGGCATATCGTCCGGGCGTCTTTCCGGCGCATGCGCTGTCGTAGAGATAGTCGGCAGGCCGGGCATATCCCAGCACCACGTCGTCTATCCGTCCGCGTGCGTCGGGCACCCTTATAGCCGTGATGCCCGCGCCAAGCGACGACAGAGCAGCCTCGCAGCCCTGCGAGTTGACAAGGCGGAACACCCTGAACGTGCCCTTTGCCGAGCTTATATCGTTGCTTAATATATCCATCTTTTTTGCATGCAAAGTTAGCATCATGCGGCCGAAGGACAAAGCACGCGCATGTCAGAAAATGTAAATTATTCGTCAAAACGCCTGCCTGCGCCCTTATTTTCGGCAGAAAATAACAAGTGTTACGGCCAACATCATAAAGCATATCTTTGCTTTTATGGTAAAAAAATATTATTTTTGCCAAAACGATTAACAATATATTATCACACAATCTAAAATCATTCACAACATGAATATTAAACATTCAGCAGCGTCGGCAGCATATCTTATTCTGGCATTCATGGCCATATGGCTTGCACCGACTGAGACAAAAGCACAAGTAACCTACGAGACATTCATATACACGAGCGACGCCCTGAGCAGCGAGATACAGGACCTGAGCAACGAGCGCGCTGCCCGCGGAGGCTACATGGCCGACCTGGGCATGGCCATGGCAAACGCCGGAAAGGGCATTGCCGGGGGATACGTGACGAGCTTCATCGACATGGGCGTCAACGCCATAGCATCGCTCATAACAAGACCTTCGCGACTGAAGAACGAATGGGAGGAGACGGTTAAGGCCGAGAGCACCTTTGAGACCAAGTTCGGCACGGTGAGCGAGCTCAACGACTTTTATTCGGTGCCGTCGACAGACGGGGCGATGGACCCGCGCGGCATGCGCTTCAACGGCATAGGATGCCTGCGCCGCGGCGAGAAAGGCGACACCGTGTTCTACATATCATGCCACGTGGACCACAGCAAGCTCTACCGCATAGTGAACCACTCTAAGTTTGAGCTGGTGCTCGACACGCTCATACTATGCCCGAAGGAGTCTAACCTGCCCAACTCATCGCTGCCCCTGCCCTTCTATTTCAGCGAGCGCGGCAGCTATCAGATAGACATGACCATGACGCTTACATCGTCGTGGATAAACGAGCTGACCGTGCTTCAGAAAGACAAGGAGCTGGGACGCTTCGAGCTGACCGTGCCCATCGACTCGTCGCAGGTGGCGGCCGACGGCAAATATCGCTACGTTCGCGGACGCAGCAAGGGCTCGCCACTGGTGATAAAGGGCGAGAGCTTCATCGTGCCGCGCTCGTTCATGGCATACCGCGACGAGAACGACCAGTATCACAACAGCTGGGGAACGGGCGAATACAAGATGTCTGTAACGCTGAAGGAGAGCTGCGACGTAACCGACGAATACCGCGACGAATGGAGAAACGACCGCAAGCGCCGCAAGAAACTGACGCCGAAGGAGGGCTGGACCGACAACGTATGGAAGGTGATAGAGTCGCAGAAATGGGACGAGATATCAAAGCAATGGGTGATAACCACGCTGAGCGCACCTGCCGACATGATAACGGGCGACATAATAGACAAGCTCGACCTGACACCCGACAAATAGCAACAGGCACATGCCTAAAGCCGGGAGGACGGATGGACAAGGCGCAGGCACGACATCAACAGGCACCCGGCAACGGCTGGACAACAATAACATAAAACGGCTTATGAAACCACTGTTATGTCTATTTATACTTATGTCGCTTCTTGCCGCGCCGACGCATGCCGGCAAGACCTATGCTGCGGCAGCAAGCCACGCCGCACACAGGGCCGCCGCACAGCAGGATGACGACAAGGCAAGGAGCGAAGCCATAACCTACATATTGGCCCACCGCAAATGGGCGGCTGCCAACGTAGACACGGCATTTGCCACAGACGCCGACCTGCTGAGGGCTGCCGCCGACGCCGCTGCCACGCTGTCGCGCGAGCCGGCATACACGGCAGTGCTGCGCAAGGCCGCAGCACTGGTGCCCGCACTTGCCGCATATGCATCATTCAGACAGACCGACAGCCTTGACCATGCCGACAGGCGCAAGACCGAAGCCCTCGAGGCCATAGCCCTGGCAGCACAGAAGACAGTGCCGCAAAGGCCCAACGTGGAGGCAAGGGCAAGATACCACATAGCCGTAATATCCGTGCAGACCGACGCAGGCCGCGCATACAGCTCGATATGCGACGCCTGCAGGCTGGCAGAAAAGAGCCGCGGCGGAATAAGCAAGGACAGGATTACGGCCGAAACAATGCTCTACAACGCCACACGACTCTTCATAAAAGCCAACTACACCGAGGGCGACTCTCCGCTGCTGTATGCCGAAGAGAGCAGGCTCGAGCACGATTTTCTCAGATACTTCAGAGGACGCAAGGGCACGGCAGACGACGCACTGACCATGTCGATGCTTGCCATGATAAGGCAGGGGCGCGGCTTCGGGCGCGAGTCTGACGAAGCCGACGTGGCAGAATTCGGCGGCAGCAGACCGGCAGAACTGCCCGACAGCGTGGCAACGGCCGAATGGCTCTTGGGCAGATACTACGTGAAAGAAGCCTTCAGGATAGCATCGGGAGCGTTGGGATACAGCCATCCCGACGTGATGTCAATGCGGCTTATGACGCTTGCAGCCGGCTCGCCGTGCTTCGACAGCATGTTCGTCTACGCCCTTGCCTACTGGCCGCTGGGCACACCGATGCTATGCGACGTCAAGATAGCCAAATGGACTACAGCCCTTAACGAGGGGACAGACGTGTCGGAAAGCAGAAAATACGCCACATATCTGAAATATTACCGCAACTATTACGGCGAAGACAGCAGGGCGTATGCCGACATGCTGCAGCAGGTGGCGCTGATAAGACTCATGGACAACATAGCCGACGGACAGGCAGGCGACGGCTCGCAGCTGGTTGAGCTCTACATAAAACTGATGAACCGGACAGGCAGATGCGACGACAGATACATCGATGCGTGCGACGGATTCATGACGCTGGCATCGCTGGTAGACCCGAAGATATATCTCCGCCTGTCTGAAGAGATAATGAAATGTTATGCCGAAAGGAGCACGCAGCCCAGCTGGACGCGCGTGGCAACAGGCGGAAAGATAGCCACACGACTTGCACAGAACGCCGAACACGACAAGGCGCTCGACATGCAGCGCAAGACGGTGGACGAGGCAACGATGCTGCCCGGAACCATAGGACGCAGATATGAAGCCAAGGCACGATACGACCTGGCAGTGCTATACGGCAGCAGCGGACAGCCCGCCGACTCGGCAACGGTGGACAGCTGCTGGCAGGCAGCACTGAAAACCTACGGCGAGGCAAGGCTCGAAAAGTTTATGCCGGCCATGAGCTATGCCGTGCATCTCGCTGACGAATACCGGCTCGACGATGCCGCCGGCGTGGTGACAAAGCTGATAAAGGACGACGGCAAGACCATGCGCAAGGCATATCTGGCAAGCGCCCGCACCCTGCTCGGACGCATAAGGATGATGCAGGGCAAGAACGACAGGAAGACAAGGCGACTGTTTGAGTCGGCAGCCGAGCCGCTGCTGACAGACACCGCACAGCTGCCGTCGCTCGCCGTAAACGGATATCTGTATCTCAGCGCATGGCACATCAGCGAGAACAGGCCCGACTCTGCCGAATTCTACCTTCAGCGAGGATACCTCCTGGCAAAGAAGATAACCGACATTTCGCCCGGATTTTATCTCAACTTCTCAAAGAATCTTTACACTCTTTACATGGCTCTCGGACAAGACCACAAGGCTGAGGAGCTGAACGAGAGCATGATAGAGGAGCTTGAGAGAGACAACCTGCAGGGCACCACGACATATCTCGACTGCATGTGGAACCGCGTGGACATAACGCGGCTGAGGACTCCGGGCAACCTCAACAAGATTTTCACGCAGTGCACGGGCATAATATCGCCCACATTCCTCGTATATAAAAGGGGCAACTACAACAAGGACATAAAGTATTCGTATGTGTTAAGACTGCTCACAAACATTGTAACCAACGGCACCAGACTGTATGCTACCACACCCGCTGCGGCGGAACAGCAGGACGGAGCCGGAAACTCGCGCGAATACATAAGCAGCCAGCTGGGCGAACTGATACCGCAGCTGCTCGACATGGAACAGGGATATCCCGGCTTTGTGCAGGGTGCCGACTACCGTGTACTGCCCGAATACTATATGCTCATACAGGCTCTTGCCAACTATTACGGCATGGTAAGAGACACATCAAAGATCACTCACTACTACAGACTGATGGCCGAAGCCGACTCGCTGTGCCACAGGCCGTGGACGGCGGCACAGAACATGGCAGGACTTTACGTCATGCGCGGCGACTTCAGGAGCGCGCTGCCCTACAACACCGAATGCTACAGGCAGCTTGACCGTTTCTCAATATTCGACCAGATACAGATAAGCCGCTGGCAGGCAGAGCTGTGCTATGCGCTCAACAGAGACGACGAAGCCGTGGAAGCGGCAGCCGGATACGCCGGTCAGATACGCAGATATGTGCTCTCAAACTTCGACTATCTTGGCTCTGACGAACGCGCGCAGTTTCTTGCCGACCACAGCACAAGCGGCCTGATGATCAACTGGATGCTGCCGCGCAAGAGCCGGGAGCTGGCAGCTCAGGCCTACGACGCAGCACTGTTTGACAAAGGTCTGCTGCTGCATTCGTGGGAACGCATACGCCGCTCGATAATACGCTCGGGCGACAATGCGCTGATATCTCAGCTCGACACGCTTGCACGCCTTAACGAAGCGGCACGCGCTCTCAACGCAGGAACAGGCGACACAGAGACGAGCAGGCAGCTGAGCGGCATACAGCAGCAGATAGAGCGCATAGAGAAGAGTCTGGCACGCAGCACCGAGGCCTACCGCACAGACACCATGAGAGTTGTGTCGTGGCAGGAGATAATAAAGGCACTCAGCCCCGGCGAGGCAGCCATAGAGTTTGTAGCCACCGACACGGCCATGGCTGCCCTCATAATAAAGCCCGGACTTGAACGTCCCGCTGCCGTGATGCTCAACGGTGCAAGACAGCTGACCGCGCTGCTCAGACAGACCGACTTCATGCCTGCCGAAACACGTGTGCGCAGACTCTACACCTTCGGAAGGTCAAAGCTCTACGACATAATATGGCGTCCGCTTGAGCAATATCTCGGCAACACGGCAACCGTATACTTCTCGCCCACAGGCGAACTTAACCGCATTGCCTTTGCCGCCATACCCGTATCGGCCGACAGCTGCCTCATAGACAGATACGACCTGCGCCAGCTGTCTACCACGGCAAGACTCGTAAGCAGAGCCGGAAAGCACGACATAAAGACGGCAACCGTGTTCGGAGGCATCTATTACAGCGACGGACAGGCCGCGCAGGCAGCAGGCAACGGCAGCAACAACACACGAGCAGCGATGCAGGAAGCCTTTGTATATCTTGACGAGACGCGACGCGAGACCGACGCCATAGCCCGATGCATGGCCAAAGCCGACATCAAGGCCGACACCATAACGGGCAGCAACGCCACCGAAACGGCATTCTACAAGCTCGACGGACAGAGCACGGACATAATACATCTGGCCACGCACGGATTCTTCATAGACGGCTCAAAGGATGCCGACGAATATGCGTTCCTGCGCAACCATCCCGGCTCAAAGCACCACGCCATGCAGCGCACAGGACTTGCCTTCGTAGGCGCCAACGCCACATGGACGGGCGAACGCAAGCCCGACCGCGAGGACGGCATACTGACCGCCAACGAACTGTCACTGCTCGACCTTGGCAACACCGACATGGCTGTGCTGTCGGCATGCGAGACGGCGCTGGGAAGCTACACCACCGAGGGCGTGTACGGACTGCAGCGCGGATTTAAAGAGGCCGGCGTCAACACGCTGATGATGTCGCTATGGAACGTGAACGACCGCGCCACGGCGATATTCATGCAGGACTTCTACAGGCTGTGGCTCGGCGGAATGACCAAGCGCGAGGCCTTCAGGACTGCCGTGAACAACATGAGACAGCAGCACCGCGAGCCGTTCTTCTGGGCTGCCTTCACCCTGCTTGACGCCGAATAAGGCCGCTCCGACCCGACGGCACCTCCGACAGAGACAAGGGGAAAGACAGCAGAAAAGACGTGAATGAACATTGACTGACAACTAAAATATTACTGACATGAGAAAAATATTATTGCTTGTGCTTGCCGTATGTGCATCGGCCATACATGCGCAAAACACAACCGAACTGATGATGAAGGCCGAAAAGGCGTGCATGATGATACGCGACGCCGTGACGGCACGCTCTGCCGACAACGTGATGGCGGGCATGGAGATGATAAGCGAGATACCGTTCAGCGAACTGACGCTAAGCTCTGTCGACACCAAGAGCGCCGTGCCGATGCGCGGACATCTGCAATATAACGTTGAATATCTTGACGAACTGCTGCTGAAAAACCTCGACATGGGACTCATAGAGGTTGAAGACGCCTACAAGATGAGGGCAACGAGCGCTCCGCTAAGATGCACCCACCGCGCCGTGGCGGCAGGCGGCAGCGTAACTTACTCGATGATGGCGCAGGGCGAACAGCAGCTGATGGTGGTGCCCGAGTGCGGAGGCAAAGTGAATCTCTACGTAGACGACAAGGGCAGCGGCCGCAAACTGGCAGACAAGGCCGACGGAGGCAAGGACTGCTGCACGCTCAACTGGACGATAGAACGTGCCGGCGAGCTGGTGATTACCGTGGAGAACAAGTCGGACAAAGACCTGAGCTTTATCATCGTGTCCAACTGAACAGCCCCAGGCAGCTAAAGGCATCAGACAAGCTGAAACGGCCGAAGCGGCATGACAAGCCATAAATTAGGCTCATCAAGCCCTGAAAGGTTATCAGAGAGCATGCTGTTTTGTCTGTTTGCGTATCGGTGCTTCCATCCGGATTATCACCACATATTCGGGTTAAGGCCAAAAATCCAGCTGCCGCAATATTATTTATACATGTTTTCTTAATTCTTAATTTTTAATTCCTGATTATCATCGTGTTTCGTTTTCTTGCATTATTGATATTATCAGCCGCTGCCGCCACGGCAGAAGGACAGACGGTGGCAACGCTGCTCAGGGCCGACTCGCTGCGCAACGCGGGGAGCTATGCCGAGGCTATTGAAGCCTACCGTGAGGTGAACGACAAGAAAGGCATACCCGGATCGTGGCGGCTAAGGGCGCTGACGGGCATGGCCACGTGCAACAGACAGACGGGAAACTATCGCGAGGCGCTCGAAAACTACCGCACAATTGACAGCAAAGGACTGCTCGACGTGCGCGGAAAACTGAACATGAGCAACCTGTATCTCACTCTCGGACTATACGCCGACGCCGTAGACCTGCTCGAGCCGCTCAACGCCACGATAGGTCAGGACACACGGCTGATAAACCTTGCATCGGCGTATGCATATCTCGGACGCGGCGGCGACGCCCTGCAGCTGCTCGCCACGGCACCGACCGACGGCATGAGCGCAGAGCAGAAGGCCACGCTGACGGCCAACCGCGGATTTATAGAGATGTCGCTCGGACAGCACGAAGCGGCTGCGGCATCGCTCGGCAAGGCTGCAGGCATGCTGGCAGAGGGAGCCGGACGATACATCGTGATGGCAAACCTGGCGCTGGCTGAGAGCGGATGCGGACACGCTGACAAAGCCCTGGCGCACATAGACTCGTGCCTGACATGGCAGAAAACAAACCTCGGAGAGAAGCATCCCGACTATGCGATAAGCGTAAGAAAGCGTGCCGAAATTCTGCTGAAAGCTGGACGGAAGGATGAAGCGGCGGAGTGGTTTAAGACGTATTTCGGCCTTATGCGCAACTATGTGTGCCGCTCGTTTGCCTTCCTTACCGACAAGCAGCGGCAGGACTTCTGGTTCAGCAACGAACCGCTTGTAACCGAATGTTACGCCACCGAGGCAGCCGACCCGCAGCTGCTCTACGACGTGGCGCTCTTCTCCAAGTGTCTTCTGCTGCAGGTTGAGCGCAACATAGAGGCCGAGGCACGGCGCGACACATCTGCATCGAGGCTTTATGACAGCATAGCATCACTGAGGCGTGAGGCCGACAAGGGCAGCTCTGACGCACGGCAGCGCGACTCGCTCTACGCCGAAGCCGACAGGCAGGAGCAGAGACTGATGGCCATGATGGACGGATACAGGAGCTTCAACGCCAACATGAGGCTGACATCGGCCGACATAGCGCGGCGGCTGGGGCGCAACGAGACGGCAATAGAGTTTATAAGATACGGCAGCACATCGGCGCGACGCTATGCCGCACTGACTCTTGACGGCACTGGCAAGGTGGGCTTCGTGCCGCTGTGGACAGAAGACAGTCTGCGCAACTTCAGACTGACCGACGGCCGAACGCTCAACGAGGCGATGAACTCGATGCGCGCTGCCGACAAGAACGCCATATACACCGACACTAAGCTTAGCTCTATGATATGGTCGAAGCTGAAACCGCTGCTGACTAAGCGCGGACGGATATACTTCGCGCCCGACGGTCTGCTGCATCTGCTTGCCATAGAGAACATGACCGACGCCATGAACGGCAGCGACGTGTGCCGCCTCAGTTCTACGCGCGAGCTTGCCAATGACGACAAAGACATCAGGGGAAAAGCACTGATAATGGGCGGAGTGAGCTACGACGAATGCGACGCAAAGACCCAGGACGACGCCACAGCAGCGCCCGACCGCAGCGCAAGCAGCATACTCTCTGCCCTGCATCTGCCGCCCGCAGCCAACGGAGCCTACGCCTATCTGCCCGCCACGGCGGCAGAGGCTGACACCATAAGGAGCATGATAGAAAAAGGCAACGGCATAAAGGCTGAATGCATAAAAGGCACGCAGGCCACCGAAACGGCCTTCAAGCTCGCCGCCCCGTCGTGCTCAATGATACATCTTGCCACCCACGGCTTCTGCTTTGCCGACACCGACAGGCCCGAGCCGCTGGCGTTCTGCCGCGACAGTCTGCGCGAAGACGACACGATGAGCCGCAGCGGACTGGTGTTTGCTGGTGCCAACCGCATGGTGCAGCCGGCATACAGCGCCTACGACGACGGCATACTGCTGGCACGCGAAGCCTCAGAGATGCGCCTCGACAGGGCAGCCCTCGTAGTGCTGTCGGCATGTCAGACGGGTCTCGGACCGATAACTTCCGAGGGCGTGTTCGGCTTTCAGCGCGGACTGAAGAAGGCAGGAGCCGGCGCGATAGTGGCAAGTCTGTGGAATGTTGACGACAAGGCCACCAAGCTGCTCATGACCCGTTTTTATCATCATCTGCTCGGCGGCATGCCCATGTCGGAAGCCTTCGCCCAAGCCAAGACCGACCTGCGCTGCCATGAAGTGAAGATAGAAGTGGAGACAGACGAGGACGACAAGTCGCACGGACAGATAAGGCGCTTAGGCCGATGGGTATGGCCGAAGAAGAAAGTAATGAAGACCGTTCGTCCCTACTCGAAACCACAATACTGGGCAGCGTTTATTTTAATTAAGAAATAAGAAGTAAGAAAGTATGTATTAAGACAATAAAGAACGTCCCGTTGCTTGTTATTGCAACGGGACGTTCTTCTTTTGTTTGTCAACATCTGACCACAAAACATTTGGATTTTTCACTCTTAACCGTTCGCTTCCGTCAGGCGTTTTTCATTTTTAATTTTTCATTTTTAATTGCGCTTTTGCGCCTGCTTTTCATTTTTAACTTAAAAGCGGTATTTTAAGCGGATCAGGAGATCCTTATAATAAATTCCGGCGGAGCGCAGATCCGCCGGAACAATAGCAAACGTAGTGCTTGCGAAAAGAACAAATAATGTATTCGGATTTAATTACTCTAACTACTTTA
>NZ_LFQU01000003.1 GCF_001275135.1 Xylanibacter rarus
GATTGCTCTTGGCGACTTCTATCAGAAGGGTCAGAAGGTGGTAGAGATGCTTGCCGGTAAAGGTATAAATGCTACGCTTATCAATCCCCGTTTTGTGTCAGGCATTGACGAAGAAATGCTTGAAAGTCTGAAGAAAGACCACAAATTGGTTGTTACGATAGAAGACGGATGCATAGACGGTGGCTTCGGAGAGCGTATAAGCCGCTATTACGGACCATCGGAAATGAAGACAATATGTTTCGGCGTGCGTAAGGCTCTTTACGACAGATATGATGTTGAGCAGCTGCTGCGCGACAACCATCTGACCGAGGAACAAATTGTTGCTGATGTTCTAAATCTTATTTAGAAAATTGAGAATTGAGAATGGAGGATGGAGAATTATGATTTGTTTTATTACTCCTATCCATCAAGAGTAATCATAATTCTCCATCCTCCATTCTCAATTCTAAATTATCATCTCTTATCCCAGCACGACGTCAAGAATCATCATGAGGACAAAACCGGCGGAAAAGCCAATTACGCCTATGTTGGAGTGTTCGCCTTCAGAGGCTTCGGGGATAAGCTCCTCGACAACAACGTAGATCATAGCTCCTGCCGCAAAGGCCAGAAGATAAGGCAACACGGGCGTCATCATCGAGGCAAGCAGAATGACTATAAGTCCGCCTAACGGTTCTACTATTCCGCTGAGACTGCCTAAAAGAAAAGATTTCATTCGGCTGTTGCCCTCTGCGCGCATGGGCATAGATATGATTGCACCTTCGGGAATGTTCTGTATTGCAATACCAAGTGACATGGCAAGGGCTGCGGCTGCCGTTATACCGGCTCCGCTCTGCATGGCTCCTGCAAGTACTACGCCTACAGCCATGCCTTCAGGAAGATTGTGTATGGTGACGGCTAGCGACAGCATTGCCGTGCGTGACAGATGACTGCGCGGTCCTTCGGGCTTCGACTTGCCAAGATGAAGGTGTGGCGTGATATAGTCGATGGCCAGCAGGAAACCTATGCCTGCCAGAAAACCGACAGCTGCAGGCATGACAGACCATTTGTCCATATGGCTGCACATATTCATGCTGGGTATTAGAAGCGACCACACCGAGGCTGCCACCATAACGCCTGAGGCAAAGCCCAGCAGGGCTTTCTGCAGCAGCGGGGGCATGTCTTTCTTCATGAAAAACACGAAACCTGAACCTAACATTGTGCCCATCAGGGGGATGAGGAGTCCTAAGATTATTCCTTCCATTGCTGTTTTAATTATTTATGAGACAAATGAGACATATGTGACATTATGAATTTAACGCCATGCTGTGATGTCTCAGTCGATAAAGCGCTTCACAATATCAGTGTATTTATCTATGCGGCGGTCGCGAAGGAACGGCCACCAACGGCGCACCTGCTCGCTGTGGGCCAGGTCGATGTCTATTACTTTGCGCTCTTCCTCATGGTCTGATGCCCTGTATAGCAGTTCGCCCTGCGGTCCGGCAACGAATGAGCTGCCCCAGAACTCTATACCGCCCGTCATTCCCGACGGGTCGGTCTCGTGTCCCACGCGGTTTACGGCAACCACTGGCAGGCCGTTGGCTACGGCATGTCCGCGCTGCACTGTTGTCCATGCCTCGCGCTGGCGCTGCTGTTCGGCAGGTTCGTCAGAGCTTTCAAAGCCTATGGCTGTGGGGTAGATTAGCATTTCGGCGCCCTGAAGAGCCATCAGACGGGCTGCTTCCGGATACCACTGATCCCAGCATACGAGCACGCCGAGACGTCCTACAGATGTGTCGATGGGGTGGAAACCAAGGTCGCCTGGTGTGAAATAAAATTTCTCGTAATATGCAGGATCGTCAGGAATGTGCATCTTACGGTATTTGCCTGCTATAGTTCCGTCGCGTTCTATCACCACGGCAGTGTTGTGGTAAAGTCCTGCTGCACGTTTTTCAAAAAGCGAAGTAACGATTACCACGCCAAGTTCTTTGGCCAGACTGCCGAAAAACTCGGTCGACGGACCGGGTATCGGCTCTGCCAGGTCGAAGTTGTTGACGTTCTCAACTTGGCAGAAGTACAGCGAGTTGTGCAACTCCTGCAATATTATCAGTTCTGCTCCTTCAGATGCAAGTGCCTTTATGCTTTCTGCAAGGCGCTGCATGTTGTATTTCTTGTCAGCTGTGTTATGTTGCTGAATTATTCCTGTTTTCATTCTGTTTTGCTGTTGTTTTGTTTGATTTAATTTACGGCTGCTGCCTTATGCGTTGACATTCAGGACTTTATGAGCCGTATATGCTTTGATGATTTATTGTTTCTGTTCTGTTATTTTGCTGTAGAGCTGCATCGTACAGCAGTGCAGCGAGCCATGCTGACGTATAACGGTGCGGCTGTCTATGCCTATGACATCTCTGTCGGGGAAGGCCGCTTTGATTACTCTTTCGGCTTCAGCATCGTTGTCTGGCTGATTGTATGTAGGATAAATCACGGCGCCGTTCACTATCACATAGTTGGCGTAAGTGGCCGGAAGCCTGTCGCCGTCGTCATATATTGCCGCAGGCATGGGCAGGCGCATCAGTCTGTATGGCTTGCCGTCGGCTGTACGGAACGTCTTCAGCTGTTCTTCCATGCGTTTCAGGTCGTCATAGTGGCTGTCGCTCTTGTCGTCACATCCTATATATAATAAGGTGTCGTCGGGAGCTATTCTTACCAGTGTGTCTATGTGGCCGTCGGTGTCGTCGCCTTCAAGATGTCCGTAGTCTATCCATAAGATGCGTTCGGCATGCAGCATGCTTTTCAGTTTCAGCTCTATCTCGCTGCGTGTTAACGGCTGGTTGCGGTGAGGTGCCAGAAGACACTGACTTGTGGTCAGCACGGTGCCGCGTCCGTCGCTCTCAATAGATCCGCCTTCCAGCACAAAGCTGTTAAGGTCGGTGTAAGTGCCTTCTACGACACCGTTGTCGTACAGACTGCGGTTTATGGCGTTGTCAAGAGCGGCCTCAAACTTGTCGCCCCATCCGTTAAAGCGGAAGTCGAGCAGCGTGTAGGTGCCGTCGCCGCCAAGTGTTATGAATCCGTGGTCGCGTGCCCATGTGTCGTTTGTGGGGCATTTATGGAATATTATATTGTCCAACTGACAGCTTGTCAGTCTCTTGCTGAGTTCCTTTTTTACCAATTCCGGCTCAGGGGCAACCACGAGCAGCTTCTCATATCGTGTTATGGCGTCAGCCATTTCGGCGTATGTTGCGCATATATCGTCAAGATACTCACGCCAGTCGGTGCCTTCGTGCGGCCATGTCAGCTGTATGGCGCTTTGATTTGCCCATTCGGGCAGCAATATGGCATTGTTGTTCATACTTCTTGCTTCGGTTTTGTTTATGTTATGCAAAATGTGTGTATGTCTTTTCTGATTGCTTTACAAAAATAATATAAGTGTGGATAATGAGCAAATAAAAGCTGCATTTTATTATATAAGGTGTCATTATGTCAGATTTTCGTTGATGTAAATCAACCTGTTTGACGCATGTCAAAATAGAGGCACTATAAGCCAAATTCATAGACAAAAACGTTCTGACATGCTGAAAATGGTATTACCTTTGCGTTAGAAATAAAGGAAAAAGGATAACAAGGATGTGAAGATGCATCCTACAGGTAGAAATTAAAAATAGGAAAGGTAAAAAGATTATGAAAAAGATTGTTAACAGGATTTTAGACAACAAGAAGTTCAACAAGTATTGTGTGAACGTTTTGAAAATGTACAACTACGGACGCGTAAACATGCCTGTTTAAGCTGACGTAGAATAAAAAGAGTCGGGCTGGTCTTATAGCATAAGCTGTAAAATCAGCCCGATTTTCTTGTTTATAACCGTATAAATAGCTATCTTCGCAGATGATATGAAGAACTTTAGAACTTATTTTTTATTGCTTATTGCGGTCGTTGCGCTGTGTTCGTGCGACTTGGCAAAGAATAACAAGGCGCTTATCAGCGAGGCTGGCAAGGCGCTGGTAGAGGAACTTGACCAGAAAGACGGCGAGGCCGGGGCATGCGATGCGTCTGCCGGAGCTGCAGAAGCCGATGACAAGCTGGTTATGCAGACATCACCAAAGGGGACACCTGAGCAGATACTGAAGCGCACGGGGTATGTGGCATCGTATAACAAGGCCACTCTGCTGCCGAACTGGGTGGCATGGCATCTTACGGCTGAACGCACCGAGGGAAGCGCAAAGCGCTCGGGCGTAGACTTTGCAGAGGACACGGAAGTGCCGGAGCCGCGCGCAACAGACTGGGACTACTATAATTCGGGCTACGACCGTGGCCACATGTGTCCGGCTGCCGACAACAAATGGAGCAAGAAAGCCATGGAAGAGTCGTTCCTCTTTACCAACATGTGTCCGCAGAACGGCAATCTTAACCGCGGCGACTGGAACGAGATGGAGATGGCATGCCGCAAATGGGCTAAGAAATACGGCGACTTGTACATAGTCTGCGGCCCTATATTATATAAAGGTAAGCACAAGACAATAGGCAAGAACAAGGTGGTTGTGCCCGAGGCATTTTTCAAAGTAGTGCTGCGCACGGGCGATAATCCGCAGGCAATAGGCTTTATCTACAAGAATACTTCAGGCAACCAGCCAAAAGATTCATACGTTAACACCGTAGACGAGGTGGAGCGCATCACGGGCATTGACTTCTTCCCTTCGCTTCCTGATGATGTCGAGAAAAATGTGGAAGCTACGGCAGACATTGCAAATTGGTAACTCCGCAGCTATAATCAACACAGAATAAATATAAGACATGAAAACAATATCAGGCTTGATAAAATGTTCGTTTTTTGTAATAGCCGCAATTTCGATAGCCGCATCTTGCGATAGCGGTCGTTCGTCGTCAACACTCAGACTTGTTGACAGTCTGGCTGAAGACAATCCGGATTCAGCCTATAATATATTGTATTCGATGACGACTTTCGACCTGTCTTCTGAAGAAGATGTTGCTTATTACGACATGCTTATGTCGTATGTCCTTAGTCGGCTTGTGGTTAACACAGATTCGGTTGCATTGAAACGCAGCATCACTTATTATGCAGATACCGACAACAAGCCCATGTTGCAGCGCTGTTGGCTTTATATGGGCATGATCAGGCTTAGGCAAGGTGCTTCGCCTGATGATGTGGAATGTGATTTGATAAGGGCGGCACGCCTGATTGACGATGTGAGAGACTCTGTCATGGCAATGCGCATATATGAGCATTTGGCCATGCTCAACATGAAGCAACATGACACAATAAACGCTTTGCGCTATGCACGTATGCTTAACACAATATCAGCCGGCATTGTCAGCAATGAGTGGCGAATGCGTGGAAATAACGCCATGGCGCTTGCCATGGGACTTGCCGGACGGCGCGACAGCATGCTGACGTATGTGGCAAAGGCTGAACAATGTATACCTGACAGTTTTGTGCCTGGTATGAATAATGTTTACAACAAGATTGCTTTCATGCAGATGCATATTGGGCATGGCGACATGAGGTTTGCAAAGAAAATGCTCAATGTGTCGCTTTATGGCGGTAGCGACTGGCGTTCACTTAATCTGCTGGCTGATTTATATTTGAAGACTGGTCGTGAGAAGGATGCCTTCTCGCTGGTAAATGTACTGATGTCTTCAGATAACGCAAAATCTAATGTATGGCTTTACAATTCATTGAGCGAATATTATGCTGCAAAGGGACAGTTTAAGGAAGCTTATATTATGAAATGCCGTCGCGATTCGGCATTTACGGTAGTTAACAGACTTGTTAATGCTAACTTTGCAACAGATTTATGGCAAAAATATGACCAAGAGGTTGTCAGGCGTTTTGCAAGGCGCAAAATGACAATGATAGTTTTTATTTGTTTTGTCGTAATTACGTCGGTGCTTTCAGCATTTGTTGTTTCCGGGCGAAGGCTGCGTAAGCGTGCCGCACAGATAAGCGCATTGAAAAACGATTTGCTGCAGATGCAGATAAGAATAAATAAGATAAAGGAAGACGGTGATAAGACTGTAAAAGAAAAGACAGAGGCTTTAAAGACCATTATTGGTGAAAAGCAGGCTGCTATAACAGAGCTAAGCGGCAAACTTTCGGTAAGCAAGGACGAACTGAAAGACTATTTGTCGCGTTTCGAAGAAATAGAGCATGGATTGCATTATCTTTACAGCGTGATGCGCAATGAGAATATTTCTCAACTTAACAAGAGCGAACGCGAATCGCTTATAGAGTGCTATAGGGTTATAGACATGACTTTTGTTCATCGTATAGAGAAACTTGAAGGCAGCAAACTTACCATTCAGGAGAAACTGTTTTGCGTGTTGCGCAATATGGGTAAGGATGAAAACATAATAAAGTATATGCTTGGTCTTTCGGACGAAGCATATCGTAAAACGCGGAGCAGGGCACTTAACAAGCTGCGAAATGATAAAGAAACTATTGATATAGCGGACAAAATTAAGTGATTTTGTCCGCTTTTGTTTATGTAACTTATTGATTTTCAGTGATTACCGAAAATTGGTTTTGTCCGCGCTGTTTGCAGGTTTGTATGCGTTTGTATACCTTTGCGACAGTTTCTAATATTAATATAATAAATAAAAATGAAAAAGATTTTATTGTTTATTTTATGTGTTGCATCTCTGCATGTTAACGCTCAAGGATTAAAGTTCGGCGTGCATGCCGGCACAGATTTGCTGTGGTATTCGGCTAAGAACAATCCTCCGTTTGATGAGTCAAAGATGAAATCAGGATTTGTTGTGGGCGGTGATGTTGCCTATACATTCAACAATAATGTTGCTTTGGCATCGGGGATAAGCCTGCTTGTATCTAACGGACAGTTCAGTGCATTGACGGAATACTATCCGGTAGAGATGAAGTTCAGCGAGGTTAACGTGAAGACAATGTCGCTCGAGATACCTCTGAAAGTGGGCTATACCTTCAGGTTGGGCAGCAGCATATCGCTTACTCCTATGGTTGGGTTTTATGGGCGTTATGGTGTCGACTCATTTAAAGGCGATGTCGTATCATGCATTGGCGGAACGTCTGGGGCTAATACCATAACAGAGAGCTGGAAGCCATACAACGGATATACCAGCAGCCGGATTGACACATATACGATATCACCGATAAAGAGATGGGATTTTGGCTGCAGCGCGGAACTTAAGCTGACCGTGAAAGACCATTATGTGATTTCAGCCGGATATATGCGTGGGTTGATTAATCAGGACGACTATTATAAAATCAACAACAATAGTCTGCGTCTAACTCTTGGATATGTGTTCTGACACAACAAAAAGTGCAAAAAACACATTCATATCTGACATGATTATGGATATTTAAGACAATTGCAGTGATAGGCAATGCCTTATGGCAATTTTCTGAAACGACAGGAACTTATCGGCATGGGGCTGTATGGTAACGGCCGGGTATGTGTCGGATAGTTCTTGTCGTGAGTTGTTGTGGCGGTATGTGTTAATCAATGATAGTTGTTCAATGCAACTTAAAGTTGTCATTGTTGATGGTGTGAAAATACGGCTACCCCGATAAATATAGGGAAAAAGTGAAAAAAATATTGGCGGTGAAACCATTTTGACAGGGAAACCGGGAAATCATTTGAACGGAATATATATCAAGAAAGATTAAACTAATTAAATTTTATATCTATGGTACGGACAAGAAGAATATTTGTATCAATAATAGTGGCGAGCTTCATTTCTGTAACTGCTTTAGCGCAATCAAAATTACATTTTGACTTAGACTACCAATACAGCCTTGGCTTGTCTGAAAATTTCGCAGAATATACGTATAATAGAGGCTCGTATAAGATGGGTGGCAACTTGTTGCAAGTCGCTGCGCGCTACGATGTGGCAACACAATGGTCGGTCGGGATAGGCATGGGATTGGCTCGTTACACCGAACCTGACTTTAATACATACCCAGTGTTTGCGACATTGCGCTATAAACCAGTAAGGAAACAGCCACAGGCATATCTGTTTACAGATTTAGGTTATGGTCTGAAGTTGGGTGATGATAGCAACTCCGGCTTTTCGGGAAGATTAGGTATTGGTTATACTTGGATGATAATGCGACATTTCGGACTGAATTTTCAGATTGCGTATGACTTAAAAAACTTTTGTGATATTACAACAGCTTATTATAATGAGGCAATGGATAAAACTGAATTTTTCAAGAGTAATAGCACACGGCACTCTATTTCTTTTGGAATAGGCCTGACATTCTAATATGTTGAGTCAGATATAGCCGGCACATCTAAGGCCGGAACTACCGCAGAAAGTTGAAAGCCATATGACGGATATATCAACAGCAAGGTAGCCATATACACAACTTCACCGATATAAAATCAACAATAACAGCCTTTGCTTTACTCTTGGATATATATTCTGACATGACAGAAAGCATAACGATATATTCAAGACAGACAGAATATAAAGATATGTAAAATAATTTATGTGATTAGAATTATCCAGATAATTAAGTTACTGATGCGGCAAAAACTTATCGCTCATTGGTCATACTCAAAGCGAAAAGACCTATAGCGGTAAGTTTTTGTCGCATTTGTTTTATGTCTGTATAAATGAATATTCAGGTATGTTATGCCACTTTTGTTATGTTCTCTTCTTTTGGCTGCGTGATAATTTGTTTTATCTTAAAGCCTGTGAAGGCAACAAGGATGGACATCAGCGGACTGAGTATGTTAAAGAAGCAATAGGGCAGGTAGGTCAGAGTGCCTACTCCAAGCACTGTTGCCTGAGTCATTCCGCATGAGTTCCATGGTATGAGCACGGATGTTACTGTAACCGAGTCTTCTACAGTACGGCTAAGCAGTCTGCTCTCCAGTCTGCGGCTTTGGTAAAGGTCTTTAAACAGGTTGCCTGTAAGTATGATAGACAGATATTGGTCGGCAGTGCAGGTATTGAAAAAGAGTCCTGCGCCCACAGTAGAGCACACGGCACTAACGGGTTTGCGTACAAAACGCACGAAAAGATTGGTTATGCTGCTTATCATGTTGCTTGCCGACATCACGCCGCCGAAGCACATGGCACAGATTATCAGCCAGATGGTGTCCATCATGCCGCGCATGCCCCTTGTGGCAACAAGAGCGTCTATTTCGGCGTGGCCCGTTGATATGGATGTGCTTCCGAATATTGACGTCATCAGGGCCTTGAATCCTGTTGCGAAGTCGAGAACGCTGCCGTCTACTATCTGCAGAAGGATGTGAGGCTGGAACAGCAGAATGCATATTCCGGCTATAACAGACGATATAAAGAGCGTAATGATGGTTGGCAGTTTGGCCAGAATGAGACAAGCCGTGATGACCGGCACCAGCAGAAGCCACGGCGACAGGTTGAATGTCTGTGCCAGCGTGCCTGCAAAAAGCTCGCTCTGCTCGTTGCCGCTGTGGCTCATGACAAGTCCTGCAACGGTAAATATGCCGAGAGTGATTATTATCGACGGCACGGTGGTTATGAGCATATAGCGTATGTGGGTAAACAGCTTTGTGCCCGTTGTTGACGATGCCAGCACTGTCGTGTCTGACAGCGGCGAAATCTTGTCGCCGAAATAGGCTCCCGATATTATTGCTCCTGCAATCCATCCCTCGTCGAATCCCTGCGCCTTGCCTATGCCGAGCAGTGCCATGCCTATTGTGGCTATGGTGGTCCATGAGCTGCCGGTTATGATAGACACTATGGCGCATATTATGCAGCACGACGCAAGGAAAAACTGCGGCGTGAGAATCTGCAGACCATAGTATATCAGCGTGGGAACCACTCCGCTGAGCATCCATGTGCCCGAGATGGCTCCGATGAGCAGAAGTATCACTATGGCCGGAGTAACCTTCTTTATGTTTTTGGCCATTCCTTCCTCAAGCACGCTCCACTTGTAGTTGTATTTTATCATTGCTATGCCCACACAAACAGCCGAGGCTATGAGCAGCGACACCTGACTGCCGCCAAGCAGGGCGTCGCCCCCGAAGGTAGGGATGACCATGGCCAGCAGGGCCACGAGAACGGCTAAAGGAGTCAGGGCTACGATTGGATTTGGTATCCTTGTCTTTTTGTTCATAACTAACCTATTGAAAATTTTGGCTGCAAAAGTAATAATTCTGCTGCTATAAGTCTGCAAAAAACTTCTGTTTTTCAACAAAAAGATGCATTTTGTCTCATTTAAGAATAAACATGCAAAATAATTACATAAATGTGTGAAAAATCGGCATGTTACGCATGTCGTGTGTCATGAATTTTTACTGTTGTATGACAAGCAACAGATGGTCCGGCTGCATTGTTGACGATTTTGGCAGAAGCGCATCATGAATAATAGTGGTTAAAGAATGTAAATAAATTGCGCCGCTCTTTGACAAGCCGCTGAAAATAGCTATCTTTGCACATTATTATTATTTAAAAGGCTGAAAAGCGTGAAAATAAGAGAAGTGGTTGACGCCCTTGAACGTTTCGCGCCTCTGCCCCTGCAGGAGAGCTTTGATAATGCCGGCCTGCAGGCAGGACTGACAGAGGCGGAAGTATCAGGGGCTTTATTGTGCCTTGACGTTACCGAAAAAGTGGTCGACGAGGCTGTGGCTTTAGGCTGTAATCTCATCGTGAGTCATCATCCGTTGATTTTTCATGCACTGAAGCGCATCACCTATGCCGACGACGTGCAGCGTGCCGTGGCCAAGGCTTTAAAGAATGATATCACGGTGGTTTCCATGCACACTAACATGGACAATGCCCGTGGCGGTGTTAACTTCAAGATAGCTGAAAAAATGGAGCTTCATGACTGCCGTTTCTTTGCAGAAAAGACGGTTATGGGCATCGAGTGCGGCAGCGGAGTTATAGGAGAGTTGCCCGAGGCGCTTGCCGCCGACGACTTTGTGCTGATGCTGAAGCGCACGTTTGATGTCGAGTGTGTGCAGTGCAATCAGCTTTTGCGCCGTCCCATCAAGACCGTTGCCATCTGCGGAGGCGCAGGCTCGTTCCTCCTGCCTGAGGCAATTGCACAGGGAGCAGACGCCTTTATCACAGGCGAGATGCACTATCATGAGTATTTCGGACATGAGCAGGAAATACAGATTGCCGTCATTGGCCACTATCAGAGCGAACAGTATACTAACGAAATATTTAAATCAATAATCGAGGAAGCGTGTCCGGGAGTTGTGACTTATCTCACAAAGACCAACACTAATCCTATAATCTACTTATAAAATATGGCTAAAAAAGATCCAACAGATTTGTCTGTAGAAGAGAAACTGAAAACTCTCTACCAGTTGCAAACCACATTGTCGGCTATCGATGAAAAGAGAGCCCTGAGAGGTGAGTTGCCTCTTGAAGTTCAGGACCTCGAAGACGAGATTGCCGGTCTTACAATACGTATTGAGAAAATAAAGAACGACATCAAGGAATTTCAGAATGCCGTTGTACAGAAGAAGGCTGAAATTAACGAGGCTCAGGCCAGCGTGGAGCGCTATAAAGAGCAGCTCAACGACGTTAAGAACAACCGCGAGTATGACACACTGAGCAAGGAAATTGAGTTCCAGTCGCTCGAAATAGAGCTTTGCAACAAGAAGATAAGAGAGGCTAACGTTAAGATTGAGGAGAAAAACAAAGACCTCCAGAACAACGAGGAGCTTATTAAGGACCGCCGTGTAGCTCTTGAAGAAAAGAAAAACGAGCTCGACGAGATTATGGACGAGACAAGAGCTGAGGAAGAGAAGCTTAAGGAGAAGGCAAAGGAACTCGAACTGAAGATTGAGCCGCGTCTGCTTACAAGCTTCAAGCGTATACGCAAGAATGCGCGCAATGGTCTGGGTATCGTTTACGTGCAGCGTGATGCATGTGGCGGATGCTTCAACAAGATACCGCCTCAGCGTCAGCTCGACATCAGAATGCACAAGAAGATTATTGTGTGTGAGTATTGCGGCCGCATCATGATTGATCCTGAACTGGCAGGTGTTAAGAGCGAAAAGCCTGTAGAGGAGAAGCCGAAGCGTAAGCGCGTAATTCGTAAGCGTACTACGAAGAAAGAGGATGATGACGATTTTGTTCCAGAGGAAAGATTGTCATAAAAAGCAATACCTTATTAAATAAGAACCATGGAACAGACAAATAAACAAAGTGGACGTATCATAGCCATCATAGCTATGATGTTTATCTACGCCATGATTTCGTTCGTCACTAACCTGGCGGCACCGATTGGCGTAATATGGAAGAATCAGCCCGAACTGATGGGCAGCAACACATTAGGCATGATGGGAAACATGATGAACTTCCTTGCATACCTGTTTATGGGTATACCTGCCGGCAAGCTGCTTATCAAGATAGGTTATAAAAAGACTGCAATGGTGGCCATTGCAGTTGGTTTTGTGGGTGTGCTCGTGCAGTATCTGTCGGGCTTCCCTACAGGTCTTACCGGATTCTGGGTGTATCTTTTGGGTGCATTCGTATGCGGTTTCTCTGTATGTATGCTCAACACAGTGGTTAACCCCCATGCTCAACCTCCTTGGCGGAGGCGGCAACCGTGGCAACCAGCTCAACCTTATCGGAGGAACGCTCAACTCGCTTGCCGGAACGCTGACACCTATGCTGGTGGGCGCCTTGGTAGGTACAGTTACTAAAGACACTGCCATAAGCGATGTAAACCTCGTGCTCTACATTGCCATGACTGTGTTTGCCGGTGCGTTTATCGTGCTTTCGTTCATACCGATAGCTGATCCGGAGATGGGTAAGGCTACACAAGACACCGTATTTGAACACAGTCCGTGGGCTTTCCGCCATTGCGTATTGGGCGTAATCGGTATCTTTGTTTATGTTGGAATAGAGATTGGTATCCCCGGCACTCTCAACTTCTATATCTCTGACACGACGTCGAAGGGTGCAGGAGTTGTAGGCGATGCTGCTGCCATAGGCGGTTTTGTTGCCGGAACTTACTGGCTGCTGATGCTTGTAGGACGTTTCGTTGCCGGTTTCATTGCTGACAAGGTGTCAAGCCGCGCCATGATGATCACCGTATCGCTCGTGGCTATCGTGCTCATGTTGGTGGCAATGTTCTCGTCTAAGACTTCAACAACGTCTATGCCTGTGTTTACGGGTTCTTCGTTCACAATGGTAACAGTGCCTGTCAGCGCTCTGCTGCTTGTGCTCTGCGGATTGTGTACGTCTGTCATGTGGGCAAGTATTTTCAATCTTGCTACGGAAGGACTTGGCAAATACACTGCTGCCGCTTCAGGCATATTCATGATGATGGTTGTCGGTGGAGGTGTGCTGCCGCTGTTGCAGAACTTCATTGCCGACAAGGCCGGCTACATGATTTCTTATATCGTGCCGCTTGTAGCTTTGGCATACCTTCTTTATTATGCTCTGCTCGGATGTAAGAATGTCAACAAGGACATCCCTGTAGATTAAATGTGAAAATCGTTTTTCATAGTAATAAATTGAGACTTTTTAAGTTTGTAGGCCGCAAGATTGTTATCAGTCTTGCGGCTTTTGTTTTGCGGCTTGTCCCGGGATTCAGTAGTGATAATTTTGTTTTCTGTGTCGTGAACGATATCAATGCACACAAAAAAGACAGCAAAAGTTTGGCTGTGCCGTTATTTTGTCTTATCTTTGCAATGTACTCAAAAGGTGGTGTCCGGCATGCCTTATGGCTGCCGTGTCTGAGATTATACACATTGAACCAGTACGGATAATGCCGACGCTGGGATTTTGATGCAATTCTTTTATGGCGGTTATTCCGCGTCACCTGCTTTTGAGAGTGTTGACTGATCTTAAAAGAGGAGATTTAAGTATGACTTTTATTCTTTTTTGTGCGTTATGCCCGTAAAGTCGGGTGCTGACTGCTGTATGCTGCGGAGGGCTGCTTTATGAAGCGTTATCCCGTTGCTTTTTCTGTGGCTGGCTCAGATCCATCCGGCGGTGCAGGCATTCAGGCTGACTTGAAGACCTTTTCTGCGCTTGGAGTTTACGGCGCGGCTGCCGTTACAGCCATAACCGTGCAGAACACCAAGGGCGTTAAGTATGTTCATTCAGTGCCCGCACAGGTTGTCTACGACCAGATTGTGGCAGTCATGGAAGACCTGCATCCCGATGCAGTTAAAATAGGTATGGTTAACGATGCAGCAACATTGGATGCCATAATAAAAGCCTTGACAGACTGCCGTCCGCATTTTCTTGTTGTTGATCCTGTCATGGTTTCGAGCAGCGGAAAGATGCTCATGAGTTCAGGCGCACTCACTTTGCTTGAAAAAAAACTATTGCCCATGACAGACCTGCTCACTCCTAATATTCCTGAAACTTCAGTGCTGACCGGCATGCCGTCTGTATCTGCTAATGATGTTGAGGCTGCGGCACGCGCCATCCTTGGTTATGGCACTCGTTCCGTACTGATAAAGGGCGGTCATGCATCGGGCTGTGTAAAGACAGATATGCTTTTCAGCATCCTTGACGGCAACATCTCCTTAAATGAATATTCGGCTCCTTCTGTAGCGAGCCGCAACACTCACGGCACGGGCTGTACACTTTCGTCTGCCATTGCCGCTTTTGTTGCCCGCGGTGATAGTCTTGTTGAGGCTGTAGGCGAGGCTAAACGTTATCTTACTTCTGCGCTTGCTGCAGGAGCAGATATAACAATAGGTGATGGAACAGGCCCCTTGAACCATTTTTTCAGTCCTGTGCCGGCAATCGTAATTGATAAAGAATAAAGACAAAAAGATATGAACAGACTTCAGTTTATTACACATTTTACTGACAAATATACTTACGTCGACTCAGCCAGAATGGCTCTTGAAGGCGGATGCCGATGGATTCAGCTGCGCATGAAGGATGCCACAGAGGCAGAGCTCGAAGCGGCAGCATTGCAGGTGAAGAGTCTATGCGCCGGCTACGGTGCCACGTTCGTCATTGACGATAATGTGATGATGGCGCAGCGTGTTGGTGCCGATGGCGTTCATCTTGGCAAAAATGACATGCCGGTGGACGAGGCGCGAAAGATTTTAGGTTCTGATTATATAATAGGTGGAACGGCCAACACATTCGACGATATTTGCCGTCTTGCCGCCCAGGGTGCCGACTATATCGGCTGCGGCCCGTTCCGTTTCACTACTACAAAGAAGAATCTTGCTGCCATTCTCGGGCTCGACGGATACAAACGTCTGCTTAAACAGATGCACGACAGAGGAATAAACCTGCCGCTGATAGCTATTGGCGGCATTGGTTACGACGACATTCCTGACCTTTTCTGTGCAGGTGTTACGGGCATAGCCCTTAGCGGAAGCATTCTGCGTGCCGCTGATCCAGTCAGCGAGATGCGCCGTATAGCAGATCTGATAAATCAAAAAGAACAAACCTTATAATATATTTATGGAAAATAATGTAAGAATAACTTATCCGGGTTCAGAGAAAGTTTACCTCAAGGGTGAACTCTTTCCCGACATTCGTGTGGGCATGCGTGTCGTAAAGCAGACTCCCACGGTTACCGTTGATGGTGACAAACGCACGGAGCGTCCTAATCCTCCTGTGTATATTTATGATACTTCCGGTCCTTACAGCGACCCTGACGTTGCCACTGATGTGCGCAAAGGTCTGCCGCGATTGCGCGAACCGTGGATACTGAAGCGTGGAGGAGTGGAACGCCTGAAGGAGATTTCGTCTGAATACGGACGCATGAGGCGTGATGACCACTCGCTCGATTCTCTCCGCTTTGAGCATATAGCCCTGCCTCTCAGGGCTAAGGAGGGCTGCCAGGTGAGCCAGCTTTACTATGCAAAGCAGGGCATAATAACCCCTGAAATGGAGTATGTCGCCATACGTGAGAACATGAACTGCAAGGAACTTGGTATCGAAACGCACATCACTCCTGAGTTTGTACGCAGCGAGATTGCCGCCGGACGCGCCGTAATTCCGGCAAACATCAACCATCCCGAGGCAGAACCTATGATTATAGGCCGCAATTTCCTTGTGAAAATCAACACAAACATAGGCAATTCTGCCACAACTTCGAGCATAGACGAGGAGGTTGAGAAGGCTGTGTGGAGCTGCAAGTGGGGTGGCGACACGCTGATGGACCTGTCTACAGGAGCAAATATTCACGAGACAAGAGAGTGGATTGTGCGCAACTGTCCTGTGCCCGTGGGCACCGTGCCTATGTATCAGGCCATGGAGAAGGTTAACGGCCATGCTGAAAACCTTACTTGGGAGCTGTTCCGCGACACACTTATCGAGCAGTGTGAGCAGGGAGTTGACTATTTCACCATCCATTGCGGCATACGTCTGCAGAACATACATCTTGCCGACAATCGTATGACAGGTATGGTTAGCCGTGGAGGAAGCATTATATCAAAGTGGTGCCAGATGCATCAGAAAGAGAGTTTCCTCTATGAGCATTTTGATGATATCTGCGACATTCTGGCTAAATATGATGTAGCCGTTTCGCTTGGCGACGGATTGCGTCCTGGCAGTGTCTATGATGCCAACGACCGCGCCCAGTTTGCTGAGCTCGACACGATGGGAGAGCTTGTGGAGCGTGCTTGGGCAAAGAATGTTCAGGCATTTATCGAAGGTCCTGGCCATGTGCCAATGGATAAGATTCCTGAGAATATGCAGCGTCAGATAGAGAAGTGCCACAACGCGCCGTTCTATACGCTCGGCCCGTTGGTAACCGACATTGCGCCCGGCTACGACCATATAACAAGTGCCATCGGTGCGGCTCAGATAGGATGGCTCGGCACTGCCATGCTGTGCTATGTAACTCCGAAAGAGCATCTTGCCTTGCCCGACCGTGACGATGTGCGCGTGGGCGTGGTGACATACAAGCTTGCTGCACATGCAGCCGATCTGGCAAAGCATCATCCCGGTGCCATTGTGCGCGACAATGCGCTGAGCAAGGCACGCTATGAGTTCCGCTGGAAAGACCAGTTTAACCTGAGTCTTGACCCTGAACGTGCGCTTGAATACTACAAGACGGCCAACCATGTGGGCGGAAAATACTGCACTATGTGCGGTCCTAACTTCTGCGCCATGCGTATAAGCCAGACGATAAAAGAAGGCGAGTGCGACGTTTAATGCATGTGGGCTTTAATGCCTCGGCGTTAAGCTGTCAGCGCAGCAGTATGACAGGCTGTATATGTGCCTGTCATGCCGTTATGCCAAGCTTGCGTGAGCGCAATGAAGCATGAAGAAAGGAAACACTTAACTCATTGAAAATAAGAAATTTACTATATAAAAATAAAACAAAATGATAGAAAAGAAAGTATCACAGGGTATTATCAGTACCTATTTCAGCAAGTTGGAACGTAATCTTGACCTCGATGTTGCCATTGTAGGCGGAGGTCCGTCAGGCATTGTTGCCGCATATTATCTGGCAAAGGCCGGACTTAAAGTTGCCCAGTTCGACCGCAAGTTGTCTCCCGGCGGCGGTATGTGGGGCGGCGCAATGATGTTCAATCAGATTGTCGTGCAGAAAGAAGCCATAGAAATCGTGAAAGACTTTGACATCAACTTTGAGAGCTACGACGAAGACCTGTTTGTGATGGATTCTGTTGAGAGTACCTCTGCACTGCTATATAAGGCCGTTCATGCCGGAGCAACAATATTCAACTGCTATTCTGTTGAGGATGTTGTGTTTAAGGACAATGTTGTCAGCGGTGTTGTTGTCAACTGGACTCCGGTTTTGCGTGAAGGTATGCATGTAGACCCGATTAACATTATGGCAAAGTGTGTTATCGACGGAACGGGCCATGACAGCGAGATGTGCAAGACTGTAGCGCGCAAGAACGGCATCCGCCTTGCAACTGATACGGGCGATGTTATCGGCGAGCGCTCGCTCGACGTGGTTTCAGGCGAGAATGAGGTGGTTAACGGCACAAAGGAGATTTATCCCGGACTTTATGTCTGCGGTATGGCTGCTTCTGCCGTAAGCGGAACTCCCCGTATGGGACCTATCTTCGGCGGTATGCTCATGTCGGGCAAGAAGGTTGCCGAACTGATTATCAAGAAACTTAAATAGTTTTGGTGTGGGGCTATGAAGTAGCGGCTTTTTGTCCGGACTTCATAGCCCCTTATATATAATAAGGTGTATTCGTAAGGCATTTTGTCTGTGCAGACAGACGCCGAAATTCGTTTTTTTACTTTTCGCTTTTCATTTTTGCTTAAACAATGCTTTGGATTGTAGTTACTTCTCCCGTTTTTTTATCAGATGAAGCCACGTTTCTTCATCGCCTGTTGGCCAACGGCGTTGACATAATACATCTGCGTAAACCCGGAGCATCGGCTGCTGACTGTGCGCGCCTGCTTGAAGAGCTGTCGGCAGAAGACCGTTCGCATATTGTAGTTCACGACTTCTTTGAACTGGCGGAGCCTTATGGTTTGCGCGGAATGCACCTTAACGCGCGCCGAAACATTGTGCCCGAAGGTTACAGCGGTCATGTCAGCCGTTCGTGTCATTCTCTTGAAGAGGTAAAACAGCACAAAGATAACTGCAATTATGTATTTCTCAGCCCGATATTCGACAGCGTGTCAAAGCAGGGATATGCCTCTGCCTTCACTGATGCAACGCTCCGTCAGGCGTCAGAACAGGGCATTCTGGACAATAAGGTTGTGGCTCTTGGCGGTGTTACGCCGGATAAGATACACTATCTGAAGTCTCTAAATTTCGGCGGCGCGGCAATGCTGGGCTGTATCAACAGTATGGCCGGACTGAGCGAAACGCAACTTTGCGCACGTTTACACAGCATAAGAGAATGTTTTAGACAGCATTGATGTTGTTTTGCCGATAAAAGCCATGACTACAGGCTGTTGCGTGTAGTTATGGCTTTTGCTTTTTTGTCGTTTCTTTGCTGTTGGCAAAAGTTTTTTGCGTCATTTTCTTTGTTGTATATATAGCCGTTTTCTTTAGCTTGTTTGTATCTTTCCAGGCGCTAATCACAGATTTAGGTTTAAACCAAGCCGTTTTATCAGAAAAAATCCTATGACTTACGACCTGAAAAGCGGCCACTTTTGCATCAAAAGTGATAGAGTTATGACCCGTAACTCTATCACTAACAGTTTGAAAGTAAATAGCTGTTGTTTGCTTAACAAACCATGTAAATTATATTGAGTAGATATTTAATCGAAAGTGTTTCTATGGTAAAAACTTTCGATTTTTGAGCGTCTTTTCGCTTTGAGTAAAAATATAGTCATAAAAATTCTGCGGAAAGACATATTCCGAAGGTTGTTTGCTGGTGCTGTTGTCCGTCCTGTTATATTAACCGTAACTTAACCTTGATTTTATTTCATTTTAATAAAAATCTCTTACGTGTACATTAAAATATGGGCTTTTTAGGTGTATTATTTTCGTAATTATTTTGCTGCAAACTCGTAGTTATGCTGTAAGAAAGATGAAACACCATACTGATAATTTTGCATACGAAAATTTAATTATGTTTCATTAAAACAAAATTATTTATGAAAATTTCTAACACAATCAAGTCTGGCGTAGTTGTGGCATTCCTTTCAGCCGGTATGCTGTCAGCATCAGCACAGGAAATCAGTTTGAATCAGGACAACTACACCGTTCCGTCATGGACACGTCTGACACGCCTCATGGCAGAAATGCAGTCGGCTAGTCAGCCTTACAGCATCAACATGACACTTAACGGAGATCCTACTACGCGTATGGCTTTTGCCTGGTTTACCAACAGTTCTGTGAAGACAGGCAAGGTGCAGATTGTCTTGAAGGCAGACGCAAGTGTAGAAGATTTCAGCAAGCCCGACATCACAATTGATGCTGTTTCTGCTGATGTAAAAGACCTTAACTACGTGACGAGCAAAAACGGAGTGGAAGGTGTTGAGGCCAACACAAAGCGCTCATACACAAGCCATAAGGCTTTGGCAAAAGACCTGAAACCGGGCACAACCTATTCGTTCCGTGTTGGTAACGAGGAGGGCTGGAGCGAGATTGGCCACTTCACCACAGCCGCCGAGTCATACGACAAGAAAGAAGGATTCTCGTTCATCTATATAACAGACACCCAGGCACAGAATGACGGCATGTTTGATGTTTCTCAGAAAACAGCCCATGCAGCACAGAAGATGGTGCCCGATGCCAAGTTTGTGCTGGTGAACGGCGACTTGGTTGAAACCTCAGGAGCCAACAACTCTGAATGGGAATATGAGCAGTGGTTCAGCACAATGCAGGATATCTGGATGAACTATCCGCTGGTTGTTGCGCAGGGTAACCACGATACAAGTTCAAACAGCAACTTTGCATGGCACTTCAACACAGACAACACGTTCAACACAACTTCGGCCGTGCCCACTACAATGGAAGGAACAGTCTATTCGTTTGTTCAGGGCGACGCCTTGTTTATGGTGATAAACTACGAGGACTACAAGAAAGAAGGCTACTTTGACGCCCTTGCCGACTGGATGAGAAAGCAGGTAGAGGAGCATAAAGACGTTAAATGGCGCATTGCCACATTCCATAAGAACATGTTTACAGGCAGCCAGTCGCACCAGAGCGACAGCGACGGACGTCTTGTACGTGAAAACATGCTCCCCGTGTTCAATGAGCTTCATATAGATGTTGCCTTGCAGGGCCACGACCATATCTACGAAGTTATCGGCCCGGTTAACAACCTGACAAAGACTCTTGTAGACGGTGCCGTAGAAGAGGTTGAGACCGTTGTTCCCGGCGGAGTGCGTGAGAATATGACAGGAAAGCAGGGAGGTGTGTTCAACGTAAATGAAGGCACTCTGTACTTCCTGAACAATTCAGCCGGCAAGAAGAAGTATGAGCCGCGCGACGAGCAGGCCATGATTGACGCATATTCGGCTCATGGAGTTGACAATTACTGGGGACTCTTCTCTGGAAAATTCGGTCAGACAGGCGAACCTACATTCAGCGACGTTACAGTAACGGCCGACACGATATTTGTAAGCACATACACCGTTAACGACGCAGGCAGCGCAACACTGTTTGATTCGTTCAAGATTATCAAGGAAGAAGGCAGCTCTACGGGCGTTTCTAAGGCAGAGACATCTCCCGTAAGGATTTATAACGACTCTGACAACAAGCAGATTGTTATTAAAGGTGTTGAGCCTGAGAGCGTTGAGGTATATTCTTCTAACGGTGCATTGGCCGGACGCTATACAGGAACAACAATTGCCACTAATGCAATGGGCAGCGGCCTGTATATTGTTAAGGCCATAAAAGGCAACAAAAGCTACTACGGAAAGGTGATAGTTGAATAAGTTACCGCCATTGTTATACATAATAGTCTTTCTGAACGTCTGCCGTAATTCATCGGCAGACGTTTTGTCGTTTTATATAGTTTTTAACTATATTCATTAAAAAAAGTAAATACAAGTTTACCCGTGCAACATTTATTATGGTTTGTCCGTCTTAAAAGTGAATAAATCAAAAGCGCGGCTACATTAAAAAGGTCAGAAGTGCTGTTTGATGTTAAAATTTTTCAGTAAAAAAGCATAACAGATGATAAAGATATGTGTTGATATAAAGCGGATGATGCTGCTTCCGGCAACGTTGATGACACTGACGGCAGCAGGACAGAACGTCAGCGGACAGGTGGTGGATGCACATGGTAAAGGCATACCATATATAAATGTGGTGGCCTTGTCGCTGCCTGATTCGGCTTATGTTACGGGCGTTATGACCGACAGCATTGGCCGTTTCGGTTTCGATGTTCCGCCAGAAGGCCGCCTGTTGCGCGTTTCGGGTGTGGGATATAAGACCGTTTATGCCGACAGGACAGGCAATGAGAGCCGCATTTGTCTGCAAGAAGATACACGGATGCTTGGCGAAGTTGTGGTCAGAAGCCGTATGCCGAAGACACGGCTGAAGGGCGATGCCATGGTGACAAACGTGGTGGGGACGGTGCTGGAGACGGCAGGAAACATGGAAGATCTGCTCGACCGCATACCAAACGTGTCGGCAAACAGCGATAAAATAGAGGTTTTTGGGCGCGGAGAGCCCGAAATTTATATAAACGGGCGCAAGATGCTCGACAAAGTGGAGCTTGAACGCCTTAGTTCGGACAATATAAAGTCTGTTGAGGTTGTAACAAATCCCGGTGCAAGATATGGCGCAAGTGTCAAGTCGGTTATACGCATAACCACCAAGAAGGCCGTTGGCGAGGGCTTTGGCTTTGACAACAGACTGTCGGGTGAGCTTAAAGAGCGAGGCTATGCCTCGGGGCAGGAGCGCATAAACATGAACTGGCGCAGCGGAGGCCTCGATATAGGTGGAACGTTCAACATATCAAGAACTAACACACTTGACCCGAAGCAGCTGGAGCAGATAACATATCTTGACATGACATGGCGGCAGCCAAGTTCGCTTGACCAGGTATATAAAAAAAGGAATATATATGGACGACTGGCGCTGAGCTATATGTTCAACGAGAATCATTCGCTGGGGGCAAGCCTTAGCTGGTATCGCATGCCGTGGGACAACGCCTCGGGATATATGAAATCGAGTGTCGTTAAGGACGATCTGCTCACAGAAAAGCTTTTAAGCTCTTATATCGCGTCAGGACAAGGCACAACGCTGCAGGGAAATTTATATTATGTCGGAAAGATAGGTCAGTTGGGTGTTGACTTTAATGCTGACTGGTATTGGAGCAAGACGGGAAGACACATGACGACAGTTGAGGACTATCAGGAAACAGGACAGGAACCTGTAAACCAGCAGGTCAGCACTTCGTCAGACGGCCGTAACAATCTTGTGGCGTCAAAGCTGGTGCTGACGTCTCCGCTGTTTGGCGGCACCTTGTCTTTTGGCGGAGAGTATTCTTATTCGGTGCGCAAGACTCTTTATGGTGTGCTTCCGGCAGATGTCCTCGAAGACGACAAGAGCCGTATAGAAGAGGGTATGGCTTCGGCCTTTGTTGAATATGTCCGCCATTATGGGCCGTTGAGCATGCAGGCCGGAGTGAGGTATGAGAATGTAGATTTCGACTATTATGACGACGGAGTGTATGTAGGTGAGCAGAGCCGTGTGTTTAACAATATCTTTCCTTCGTTGTCGCTTTCGGGCATGTTTGGCGACTTTGGCGTTCAGTTGGGCTATGCGTCAGACATATCCCGGCCGTCTTATAACCAGCTTCGCAGCAACATAACCTACGACAATCGCTACACTTATGAGGGCGGTAATCCGTTTTTGCTGCCGTCAAGGTCAAACAACGTCAACTTGGCGCTTACATATAAGTGGATAATGTTGAATGCAGGATGGTCGCATGTAATTGATCCGATAATACAGCACAGCGAACCCTACGGAGACGACCCGTCGGTGGTGCTTTTCAGGCAGGTAAACGGTGAGTCGTACGACAAGATGTACGCCTCGCTTAATATAAGTCCGACTTTTGGAGTGTGGCATCCGTCGCTTATGCTCGGCGTGCAGAAGCAGTGGTTCGCCATGCAGGTTCACGGGCATAATCCGCTCGACAATCCCGTTGGAACATTCCGTTTTGACAATACATTAGACACTAAAATATGCCGTATTTCGCTAAATATGCGCTATACGACACGTGGAGGCGACGAGAATGTGTACATGCGGAAGCCTTCTTTCAGGGCAGATATGTCTTTATATAAGGCATTTATGCAAGACCGGCTTACGGTGCAGCTGCAAGTAAAGGACTTGTTCAAAACCTCACGCCAGCGCTTGACCATGTTTTATGGCTCCATGCGCGAGACGCTTTGGGGCGCTCCGGCTCAGCGCAGAGTTAGCCTTACGGTGCGCTATAAGTTTAATGTTGACAAGAGCAAATATAAGGGCACGGGAGCAGGACAGAGCCAGAAAAGCCGTATGTAGACGGCAAGTGTGTTGACTTTACGGCATGCTGCGTATGAAGATTATGATGTTTTTATTGCCTGAAGGCATTAATCGGCATCAGTTTTTATACGTGGCATGCCGTTTTTTTGTATATTTGCATAAATCTTAGTATAAGATAATCTGCATTTCGGCATAAAACCTTGACTAATTTTAGGCTTACTGCTTGGATTTATATTATAACCTTGAATTTGATAACAAAACGAAAAACATGGAAATAAGAAGTAAACTGGGCAACGAAAATATTATGCAGCTGCGAAAAATGGCATTTTTCTGCTCGAGAAAGGAGCCGTCTGGACTTCAGGCTGCTGTGGACAGATGGATAGCAACCCTGCAACCGGATAAGGTTTGCGTAATGTGCGGCGACCAGTCGCCAATGGAAAAACACGTGTTTTCATCATTGCTTGAAAGAAAAATTCCGGCAATATTGGTGCTGGCAGAGGCGATGCATGAGCAGTGGAGCGAGCCGGTGAGCGAGGCTTTGGGCAGTGGCAGGCTACTGATAATAACCCATTGTGGGCCTGAGGTGCATACGGTATGCGCCCGCTCGGCATTCGACCGCAACGCACTGATGATGGCTCTTGCTGACGAAATTATAGTCGGATATTGCTCAAAAGGCGGCAATCTGGAGCGCGGTTTGGCCGGATACAGCAATGTGAGATACCTTGTAGGCAATCAAGACAATAGGGCAAAAACTAAGGAACCGTTACCGCGACAGGGTGGTCGTTCGTATGCCGGACGCCGTTTTCCCGATGATTCTCAGCGCGAAGAAAGCAGTTTGCAGGGCGGACGTTCGTATAACGGACGTAGTTTTTCTGTAAATCAGAATGTTTCCAATGGATTCAGTCAAGGTGGCAGGGCCGTAGCCGGACGGGCTGATAATGGCATAGGACAGTGGAGCCGCAGGCTTGATTTTGGCTATAGCACGATATATTTTGATTTTAACGAGGCCGGAAAGGATGTTTATATCAAACTTACTCAAAGTACAAAATCGGCAGACGGAAAGTATGAGCGCAACAAAATATTCATGGACCGCAGCGAGTTCAGGGCGTTTTATGATACAATAGGCTATGTGACAAGGGCTGTGGAGCGTGATGAAAAATTAGACAAAAACATAGTGGTAAGATCGGCAAGCGGCGACATAAGTCTGAATATGGTCATGTCAGAAGGAATGAAAATGTGTATGATGACTCAGGAAAAAGAGCTGTTGACAATGGGACACAGGCGTCAGACAATAGGATTTTGCGTCACGGAGTTGTCGGCTTTTTACGATGTAGTGATTGATGCAGCCCGCCATTGGCGCATAATAAGCTGATAAAGAGGCAAAAAATGCCTGATGTAGGCGATAGCCGGGTGTTGGTAATACTTGTCAGAATTTTCTAAGGTTCAGGCATGTAGCATCCAAAAAGTTTGTAAACATGAGCGTTTATGGCGATACATCCGCGATATACAGCCTGATTTGGGTTTAATTAAATAAATTTATTTTGTTCAGCCCGCCGTTTGCATTATATTTGCATAAGGGAAAATATACTAAAAATGAAATTGTAATGGCGCTTTTGTGACTATATGTCAGACATCTTGTCTTGTATATTAGACTCGCATGGCGCTTTAAACGTAAAAAACAGAAATTTATGGCAGCAGGAAAATGGATAGGCGGCATATTGGGCTTTATGTCCGGCGGTGCGCTCGGAGCTTTGGCCGGAGTGGCACTGGGAGCCTTGTTTGATTATGGAATTAATGCGGTAAACAAAGACGGAGAGCCCAAAAACGGATACGGAAGTACTTCTTCTGGCCGTCAAGGCTTCGGCAGCGCGACGCGCGAACAGCAATATTATGAGGGGCAGCGCAACAGTTTTTTGTTCTCTCTGCTTGTTCTGGCGTCGTATATTATTAAGGCAGACGGCAAGGTGATGCACAGCGAGATGGAATTTGTGCGGAAGTTTTTGCGTGCAAACTTCGGTGAAGTGGCCGTGGAGCAGGGCAACAGCATACTTCTGCGCCTATTTGACGAGCAGAAGAGGCTGAATGCCACAAATCCTTATGCTTTCAGGGATGTTATACGTCAGAGCTGCGAGCAGATAGCTATGAATCTCGACTATGGTCAGCGTCTGCAGCTGCTAAACTTCCTCGTAATGATAGCAAGGGCAGACGGTTCTATGCCAAATGAGGAAATTTCGGCTTTGAGAGAGTGCGTTCGCTATATGCGCATGGATATGGAAGATCTTGACTCAATGTTGAATCTGCAAAAAGACACACTGGAAGATGCTTATGCTGTGTTGGGCGTATCGCCTGATGCGACAGACGATGAAGTGCGCAAGGCATATCGTAATCTTGCCTTGAAACATCACCCTGACCGTGTGGCTGCGCTTGGCGAGGATATCAGGCGTGCGGCAGAGAAGAAATTCCAGGAAATCAATGAGGCTAAAGAAAAGATATTTAAGGCAAGGGGTATGTAGAAGTTTTGGCCCGTTAAATATTCTCATGCTTACACAGAACGGCTAATCTGCCAACTTTTATTTGTGCAGTTTAGATATATAATAAAGAGCGGACAAATACCATTAAAAAATGAATCAGGTGTTTGTCCGCTCTCTTTTTATGATTAAAAATCAGACTTTTGGGGGTAATGTTTTATTCTTGATGAATCTTTACCCAAAAAACTAATGCAGTTTGGCGTTAAAGTTCGCTGAAATCAGGTATTTCTTTCAGAAAACAATAGCTGTTATTTGCGTAGTCCATTCGGCAGCAATAGTGTTGCAGGCCGTTGCTTACTACGAGATAATCCACTTTCAGCAGCATGTTATAAACCGAAATCTGGTTGAACACCTTCTGTGTGATGGCTATTGTTGGAGCTTTATATTCCATAATCATGCGCGGACGCGCCTGTGAGTCGTATAGAACGCTGTCGCAGCGCAGTTTTTTCTGACCGCATGTCAGTTCTGTCTCGTTGGCAATGAGTGATGCCGGATAACCTTTGTGCTCTGTCAGGAAATGAACAAAATGCTGGCGCACCCATTCTTCCGGTGTAAGACTTACAAACTTGCGTCTCAGCGTGTCAAGAATCAGCGTCTTGCCGTTCTGCTGTTTTATTTTTATTTCGTATTGAGGTAGGTTTAATCGATACATTTTATTAAATTTGCATTCTGAATGGCTTTAAGTTGCCATGTATTAGGGCGTATGAGTTTATAGCCGCAGACAGATAGTTTATGTCTTCAGGCCGCTGACTCAGTAATTTTTGCAAAGTTAGCCATTATTATTTTAAACGGTGAACGTCAGCGTCCTTTTTTGGCAGCAATGGCTTTCAGATAAAGCATAAAGATATGGCAGAGAAAAAGATCGTTACTTTTGAGAGCATAATGCGCGACTTGCGTGCAGGTAATTATGCGCCCGTATATATTCTTATGGGCGAGGAGTCTTATTATATTGATAAGATAACAGATTTTATCTCGACGAATGCTCTTACTCCTGAAGAACGCGACTTCAATCAGTCTGTTGTCTTTGGCTCTGACGTTTCTTCAAGTCAGATTGTTGACATGGCAAGACGTTTTCCGATGATGGCCGAGCGGCAGGTTGTGATAGTGAAAGAGGCTCAGAACATAAAAAACTGGGAACAACTGGAAAAGTATGTTGAAAAACCTGTGAAATCAACAGTTTTGGTTTTGTGTCATAAAAACGGCAGTATTGACGGGCGAAAGAAAATATTGGCCAAGGCAGCAGCCACGGGTGTGGTGTTTGAGAGCAAGAAGAAGCGTGATTATGAATTGCCGGCTTTCATAGAGAGTTATCTTAAAAATTATGGACGCGCTGCAATAGACCATAAGTCATCCCAGATGATAGCCGACCATATCGGTGCAGATCTTAGCAGGTTGACGAGTGAACTCGATAAGCTGATTCTTTCTTTGCCAGAGAATGACCGACGTGTTACTCCTGAGGTTGTAGAGGAGAGGATAGGAGTGAGCAAGGATTTTAATGCTTACGAATTACGCAGCGCGATAGTTAACCGTGATGTGTTGAAGGCGACACGGATTTTGTATTATTTTAATGACAACCCGAAGACCGGAAATGCATACATGCTTATACCGATGTTGTTCTCTTATTTTCAAAATTTACTTATAGCATTTTATGCTCCTCAACCTAAAACTGACGAGAGTGTTGCACGCTGGTTGGACCTCAGGGCAGGGTGGGCTGCAAAGGACTACATCACGGGTATGAGAAATTATACTGGCGTGAAAGTGATGCAGATAATTTCTAAAATTAGAGAGACAGATGCCAAAAGTAAGGGTTTAGACAACCCAAATACCCCTGTCGGGGAGCTGTTAAGAGAGCTAATTTTCTTCATTTTACACTAAAAATAGCCCCATTTTGGGGCTATTTTTTTCTCTTTCGCATTTTTTTCCGAACAAAAAAAATAGGGTTAAAGTCGTAAAAATCAGAGCCTTTTATGATTTTTGACGCTCTCAGAATCGTGTATTTTTGAGCTTTCTTTACCTCGTTTCGAAATACTTAATTTTTCTGTTTTTCGACCGAAAAACAGGCGTTAAAATTTAGCGTTTGCATTTATTATGATTTACAATACCGAAATTTAGCCATCTGAATGTTTATATTTGTTTATATAAAACATAAATGTAAAGCGTAAATTTATATTTAAATATAAATATATTGACAGTTGAATTTATATTTTAATATTTAAATCTTTAAATTTGCAAATTACAAGTTATATTTATGCATTTTCGGATTTATTGTTTAAATGCCTGATTATCAGCCTAAATACGATATTTTATGAAGTAAATTTATGCAATTTTACTTATTTTCGCCTTAAAATACTGCATAAAGCCAGATTTACGCTTTTTATCAGCGCAAATAACGCTCGCCTAATGAATTAGTTAGCAAAATCCTTTAAATAAAGGCTTATCGGGCGTTTTAATAGTCTAAATTTACATTTGTATTTTTAAATACCAAATCACAAGATTTAGATATTTACATTTACAAATATAAATTTATAAATTCAATATTTAAATTTTAAAATAATATTTAGGTTTGTTGTGTATGTCAAAAAAATGATTTACCTTTGTAAAGTCTAAGAAAAATAGCAAAAAACAACATCAAGGTAAGAAAATGGAAGAAATGAAAGACCGAATCAGGCAGATAATGGAGTCTCAACATATGAGTCAACAGACCTTCGCTAACTTCATCGGAATGTCTGCTGCATCATTAAGCAGCATTTTTAACAACCGTACAAAACCGACGCTCAACACCGTTGAAGCGATTAAGAGCAAAATGCCTCGCCTGAGTACTGACTGGCTCATGTTCGGAAGAGGCTCGATGTTTATCGACGACACTCCGACTACCGACCCATCTCCTGCTGAGGATACAGATATGGGCAGTGAGCATGTTGCTGACTTTGGAGGCGGCGTGCCGGATCTTTTCGGAGGCAACCAGACCGGAGCATCTGTTCAACAGTCTGTGCACAGACATGTTGAGAGCGTTATTCGGCCTGAAGTGAAATATGTTGAGCGTCCGCAAAGACAGATTACAGAGATAAGGGTTTATTTTGACGACCTTACCTATGAGACTTTCGTCCCAAAGAAATAGAATTGCCGTGTAAAAACCGACAATATGTTGATTTAGCTTTGCTGGTATGCCCTTTTTTGTAGGCTTATGGCATGTACATACGTTTTTTGAGGCATTTATTGGCTCTGTCATGTGTCAGTTTTTCATTGTTGAGCGTTTTTCTTGACGTTAAATAGCCTTTTATGGCATCATATATGCCGTTTAACATATATTTAACAGCCTGTGACTTTCGTTTTTTTGGAAAGCGCAGGCTTATTTTGTACCTTTGTATTCTGTAAGTAAGGCGATAAAGTCTTTCTTGCGCCTGGTTTAATAAGATAAATTCGTTTCTTATGAAAAAATATGTTTCAGACCTCAAGGTCGTTTCTGTAGAACATATAAACGACAAATATGTTCTGATAAAGCTTACTCAGGACGAACGACTTCCGGAAATGCTCCCGGGACAGTTTGTTGAGATAAGAGTAGACGGATCGCCTTCTACATTCCTTAGGCGTCCCATTTCAATTAATTTCGTTGATTATGACACAAATCAGCTGTGGCTTCTCGTTGCTGCTATAGGCGACGGAACACGCCGTATGGCTCAATTAAAGGCCGGAGACGTGCTTAACTGCATGTTCCCTTTGGGTAACTGCTTTACAATGCCTGAAGGCGCCTCAGAGAAGATTTTGCTTGTTGGAGGCGGCGTAGGTGTGGCTCCGCTGCTGTATTTCGGCAAGAAACTCTGCGATGCCGGTATAACCCCTGTATTTCTTCTCGGGGCACGTTCCGGAAAAGATTTGCTTCTGCTGGATGAGTTTAAAAAGTACGGGCGCGTATGCGTAACGACAGAAGACGGCTCAATGGGCGAGAAAGGCTTTGTTACAAACCATTCTGTGCTCAATGAGGTGGCTTTCGGCCGTATAGCCACTTGCGGTCCGAAGCCAATGATGGCAGCTGTGGCAAAATATGCCAAGGCAAAAGGCATAGAATGTGAGGTGTCTTTGGAAAATAAGATGGCCTGCGGACTGGGAGCATGTCTCTGCTGCGTTGAAAAGACCACAGAAGGCAACGTGTGTGTATGTAAGGAGGGACCGGTTGTAAACATAAAGAAATTGTTATGGCAGATTTAAGCGTAAATATCAACAAATTGCAGTTGAAGAACCCTGTAATGACGGCTTCGGGAACATTTGGCTATGGTCCCGAATTTGCTGATTTCATACCGTTGGAAGGTCTTGGCGGTATTATTGTGAAAGGAACCACTCTAAAACCGCGTGAGGGCAACGATTATCCCCGTATGGTAGAGACGGCTTCGGGTATGCTCAACTGCGTGGGACTGCAGAATAAGGGCGTAGACTATTTCTGTGAGCATATATATCCTGAGATAAAGGACATTGATACAAATATGATTGTAAACGTCAGCGGCTCGTCTCCTGAAGATTATGCTGAATGTGCCGCCCGTATCAACGGGCTGGACAATATTCCGGCCATAGAGCTGAATATTTCATGTCCAAACGTAAGGCAGGGAGGCATGGCCTTCGGCGTTACGTGTGCCGGTGCGGCAAGCGTAGTAAAGGCTGTGCGTGCCAGATACGACAAGACCATGATAGTAAAGCTCTCTCCCAATGTTACCGACATAGCCGAGATAGCGCGTGCCGTTGAGGCTGAGGGCGCCGACAGCGTATCGCTTATCAACACTCTTATGGGCATGGCTATTGATATAGAGAAGCGCAAGCCATTGCTTAGCATCAATACGGGCGGACTTAGCGGTCCTGCCGTGAAGCCTGTTGCCCTGCGTATGGTATGGCAGGTGGCCAAGGCTGTGAAAATCCCTGTTGTCGGTCTTGGAGGTATCTGTAATGCCCATGATGCCATCGAATTCCTTATGGCCGGTGCTACGGCAATAGAGATTGGTACAGCTAACTTTATCGATCCTCAGGTTACGATAAAAGTACGCGACGGCATTAATGAATGGCTCGACAGCCACGGCTGCAAGTCGGTTAAGGAGATTATCGGCACGTTGGAAGACTGCTGATATTTCTGCTTTTTACGAGATTTTTATAAAAAAGTTTTCTGAATAAACTCGTCACTCGTCACAACGCTATGTAAAGTGCTGTAATTTAATCACTTATGATGTGACGACTTTGAAGGCAGACTCATCACAGTATAGGCTTTATGCTAGGCGTGATGAGTCTGTTTTTCAACTCATCACATTCAATGTCGTTGAAAATCAGTAAGTTATGTCTGCTTGTGATGAGTGACGAGTTTATTCAGAAAACTTTTTCTTTATATTCTTTGATTTAATCCTGATTTCGGTTTACCTGAGGCTGTGTTATTCCTGTTTCAGGTTGACAAAGCTTAATCCGGATGTCTTTGCATATTGACGATTTTGCAGAAGCATACCTTTCATGTTGCGTTTTGCCGTCTTTTAGAGCCCGAAAGGTGGTCTTTTATGTGTCAATTTGCCTACTTTTATGGTGTTTTGCCTAATAATTGGGGCTAATTTAGCTCCATTCTGCCTTCTCAACAGAGTCTTTAGTGATAAATTTAGGCCGTTTAACTCCAACCGGGCATTATTATTTTGCTGGATAGCTGCTTAATATCCGTCGCCTTGCCGTTTGCTTTTTGGGCAGATGTAACGAACTATGTCAAGAAAAACGGGCGAAAAGGCGTCTATAGAAAATATAATAGGGCTGAAAGCAGGAATACGCCAAATAGATATAACAATATGCGGTCTTATGGCCGATTGTAGCATTATCTTGCTCAAAATGCTTGTTGACGGCTAATATTGCAGAATATTGTCATTTTTATCTGTTTCCCTGCTTAGATTAGTCGTAAAGCTTATTTCTGTAAGAATTAAAATGCTCCGAATAAAGGCTATCCCATATTCGGAGCATTATTTTGTAGCAAAACGCTATTGTCATAAGGCTTTCTTGCCTTTAAAGGGGCAGGGCATTGCCCGTTTTTGTCTCTGTTATGCCGTGTAGCGTTATGATTTGTCAGATGTTGTGGAGCTACTGTCTTACGCTTTCAACCTTATATCCGGCTTTCTTCAGCAGTTCCAGCACGCCTTTTTCTCCCGTCAGGTGTCCGGCTCCTACGGCAAAGAATGTAGCTCTCTTCTTCATTATCTCCGGCATCTTCTTTATCCAGTCGGTGTTGCGGTTATATATCAGCGCGTCCTTTTCCTGTGGAGTGTAGTCGCAGCTGTTGTTCAGTTTTTCTTCCATAGCGTCGTTTATGGCCTTCAGGTCTTGTGTAAAGAAGGCTTTGGTGATGTTTTCTGTCATCATCTCATACATATCCTTATTGTCCGCAAGGCACACAGCAGTTCTTTTTGGCGCTCTTCCGTCTGTCCCTTGTACAACAGTTCCATCTGGAAGTCTATTGTCTCGAGCGCACCAACAGTCTTACCCTGTTCCTTGGCCTTATTCTGAAAATACTCGTCGAAAGTCTGGTTCGGGTTAAATTTCGGGTTCTTTTTAAGATACATCAGTACGGTCAACTGTGTTGTAAGGGCCTGTGGCGACATTTTCCCGAACTGTTGTGCCACTATCGGGTTGGTCATGTCTATGCCTATAATGTCCTTCATCATGGCGTTGATACGTGCCATTTCCTCGGCTGTGAACATCTTGTCTATCGTCTGTCCGTCCGGGAGCATCATGGCGCTATGTAATTTTGCCATGTTTTCAGGAGCAGTCATTTCCGACATTATTATTTCTCCGTAAACCTGTTCAGATGCGTCTAGGGCATTTTTCAGTCCCGGTATGCTGTCAGCAAAAGATGCCGGTGCAAGATGGTATGTGCCTATTATGTACGACGGTTTGCTCAGTCCGTTGCCGGATATCTTCCATAAAAGTTGCGCCTGAATGCCTATTAACGCAACAAACAGCAAAAATGCAGAAAATAAAATTCTTTTCATAGATAGAATTATTTAGGGATTACACATTTGTCATGACACTAAAAAATTATTCCGTACAAAGATAGCCAATTGTCATGCAAAAACGAAATGATAAGAAAGTTTTTTGTGTCCTGCCTCTTTATTTTTGTCTAAAGTGCTTGTTTTTAGTATGTCACGGTGCAACAAAAAAAGAGAGCGGCCAATTGACCGCTCTCAACCAACACAAAAACTAAACTAGACTTAATTAGACGAAATCAAGATTTTCACAAACCCTGAATTGTCGATGCAAATATACGATATATTTTTTATACAACCAAATAATTATGCGCCTTTTTACACTTTTCTGCAAAATTTTAAAGTTTTATTGTTTTTGATAACAAATATTGGTCAAGTATTGTCATGGCAGCCATGGCTTCTACTATCGGTACGGCGCGTGGCAGCACACATGGGTCATGTCGCCCTTTGGCTTTAAGGTTCACTTCTTCGCCGTCCTTGTTTACGGTCGTCTGGTCTTTCAGCAGTGTTGCTATGGGCTTGAACGCTATTCTGAAGTAGATGTCCTCGCCGTTGCTTATGCCTCCTTGTATGCCTCCGCTGTTGTTCGTTCTTGTGGCTATGCGCCCGTTGTCATTGAAGAATAGGTCGTTCACTTCGCTTCCGCGTCTGGCGCTCATGCCAAATCCTGCTCCAAACTCAATGCCTTTCACGGCGTTTATGCCCAGCATGGCGCTTCCGAGGGCTGCATGCAGCTTGTCAAACTCGGGCTCTCCGAGTCCTGCCGGGCAGCCTTTTATCACGCACGTAATTGTTCCGCCTATGGTGTCGCCCTCAGCCTTAACCTCCGAAATAAGCTTTATCATCTCTTCGGCTTTAGCCTTGTCGGGGCATCTTACAATGTTTTCCTCGGCCGACTCAAGGTCGTATTTCCTGTAGTCGCTGTCGAGAGCGATGGTGCCAACCTGTGATGTGTAGGCATTAACCGATATACCTAAACGCTTTAGAGCCAGCTTAGCCAGCGCTCCGCCTACGCATCTGCTTATGGTTATTCGTGCCGAAGAGCGGCCTCCGCCCCTGTGGTCGCGTATGCCATATTTGTAATTATATGTAAAGTCTGCATGCGACGGACGGAAAACGTCCTTCATGTTGTCATAGTCGGACGATCTTTGATTGGAGTTTCTCACGATGAATCCGATGGGGCAGCCCGTAGACTTGCCTTCAAACACTCCGCTCAATATTTCAACCTTGTCGGCCTCCTTCCTCGCTGTTGTTATGGCGCTTTGTCCCGGTTTTCTTCTGTCAAGCTCGCCTTGTATGAAATCAAGGTCGATGTCTATTCCTGCCGGGTATCCGTCTACAACTCCGCCGACAGCCTCGCCGTGGCTTTCGCCGAAGGTGGTCAGTCTGAACAATTTTCCGAAAGAGTTACTCATGTTTTGCAGAACCGTTTTTACTTTAACATAAAAAATCGGCAAAACGGCTACAGCGCTTGTCGTGTCATAGCCTTTTGCCGTTATAGGTTCAGGTCTGTTGCCGTATTTGCCTATATGCTTTTCAGACCTTTGTCTGTGCTGTTCTTTTCTTTAGTTGCAGCAGCAGCCGTTGCCGCCTTCGTGTCCGTGGTGGCATCCTTCGCCGTGCTCATGGTGGCATCCCTCACCATGTCCGTGATGACATCCTTCGCCATCTCCGTGGTGATGTCCGCAGCAACAGTCGCCTCCGTCTTCGCCATGGTGTCCGCAGCAGCATCCTTCGCCGCTCATGCGGTTGATAAGGCCCTGAATTTCTTCGTTAGTAGCCTCTCTAGACTCAACGATATGTCCTTTGAAATTGAGTGTCTTGCCAGCCAGCGGGTGGTTGAGGTCCACTCTAACCTTGTCTTCGCCTACTGATACAACTTTTGCCAAAAATCTGTTCCCGTCTTCGTTCTGCAGCGGAATAATGGCGTCTTTATATATGTTGTCATGGTCGAAGTGTCCGTTTATGCAGAAGATGTTCTTGTCAAGGTCGAGCACATGCTCTTCCTCATAGTCGCCGTACGCCTCGTCTTTCGACAGGGTGATGTCAAATTCTTCACCCTTGTTCAGTCCGGCAGTGGCATTCTCGAATGCATCGAGCGTTATGCCGTATCCGCTGATAAACTGGAACGGCTCATTATCGGTAGCCTCTTCAACGAGTTCGTTAGAGTTGTTGTCTACAACATACAGTCTGTATGCTACTGCTATGTATTTGTTCTTGTTACTTTCCATTTCTTGACTAAAATTTTCTTTTGAGTGCAAAGATAATGCAATTTGTGCTCAGAATAAAATAAATCGTGTTTAAATTTTCTGTTTTTCTGTTTATTCTCATGCCCGTTTCTTGTTCTCGTGCCCTGTCTTTACCTGTTTCTGGTGCATCTTTTGTTGCCGTTTTGAACGGATGAAGGGGTATTGTCTTACTTTATGTCACAAATATTTTATTGTTATTTCATATTGTTGTAATATGTTGTAAACAGATTGCTAAAAGTATTTTAAATATTTGATTTAGGTCAAAAAAGTAAGCTGTTAACGCAAACAGCATGATATTTTTGTTTCGCTTTGTCGGATTTTGATGTATCTTTGCACCGTCGAAAGACAAAAAGAGATAAATAAATTTAGGATAACGAGCTGAGGCGATTCGTGAGAAAAGAGCCGGGGCTCAAGGTAAAATGAAAATTTAAGGATTATGAAAAGATTGTTTTTAACCGTCGTAGCTGTGCTCAGCATGACTATGACATTTGCAGAAGATGAGAAGTTGAACAACGTTGAGAGCGCAAAAGCTTACAACATGGAAGTTAACTACGGCAAGCTCGCTGACTTCCTCGGTCTTTCTTCAGACCAGCTTGAGGCTGTTCAGGACATTCACACTTCATTCTGCGCAGACATGTTGAATGCTGCCAACGCTAATTCAGACGAGCGTGCATCTATGGTTAACGGTGCAGTAGAGAAAGACCTGAAGTACATGCGTAACGTTCTTACCGGTGATCAGTTCCGCAAGTATCTGATGCTTCTGAACGTAACATTCAACAACCGTGGCATAGAAAGATAATCATTATCGTATATCAGGAAGTCCGCCTGTGCGTAAGCTCAGACGGACTTTTTTTGTTTTGTGTCCTTATTGCCATATTTGTATGTGTCGTTTGGCATTTTGCTGCATCTTGTTATTGTGTCTCATTATCGCGGTATGACATTCTGAAATGTAATGAAATATTACCGCTGAAACAGAAAACTTTTTTATTTTGACGCTCTCAGAATGGCGTTGCTCTCTATAAAAGTATGTTTTTCTCTGAAAAATAGCCGGATATTGCAATCTCTGCTAAATTGCATTATATCAGCGGTTTAGAATATTCTGCCATATAGACGTAACTCGGATGTTGCTCAATATGTGCCCTTTTGTGTTGCAAAAGCATAGGTTTCTGCATGCAAAACGGCAAGTTTTACCAGCCGAAATCAATGCTTTTTTATTAAAACAAGTGCTTTTTAGGTTCTAAGAGATGCCGCTTGTGAATATAGGTTAATTTATTGCTGCTGTTGATTGCGTTAAATTAACTTATGTTAGCAGTATGATTTCTATTTCACAGAAAACTCATGACATGATTTTTGACTTTTTCTTGAAAATGTTTTCGTGAGTCTGTTGACTTTAATTTAGTGCAAAACTCAGTCGTTACGGCCATGGCCTAATTATTTTTAGGTATTGTCAGAAACCCTATTTTTAGGTATTGCAGTATATTTTCTTGTACGTTATCTTTGCAGCCGTAAAGACAAATAACTCATAAATGATAAAATTGATATGGAAAAGACATGTATAATTTACGGTTCGTCAACGGGAACCTGTCAGGCCATTGCCGAGAATATAGCCGGCAAGCTGGGTGTGGGAGCTGCCGACGTGCTTGACGTTTCAAGTATAGACGCTTCAACTCCGGATGCTTACACAAATCTGATTTTGGGCACCTCTACATGGGGAGCAGGTGAACTTCAGGACGACTGGTACGACGGACTTGAGACACTTAAGCAGGCCAACCTTGCCGGAAAGACCATTGCTCTGTTTGGCTGCGGCGACAGCGAGTCGTATGGCGACACGTTCTGCTCGGCTATCGGCGAGATATACAATGCGCTTAAAGACAGCGGAGCAAAGTTTGTCGGTGCCGTTTCGACAGACGGCTACACCTATGACGATTCAGCTGCCGTGGTAGACGGCTGCTTTGTGGGACTTGCGCTCGACGATGTAAATGAGCCGGACAAGACAGACTGCCGCATCGACGCATGGCTTGAAAGTATAAAGAACAGTCTTTAGTTAATTTAAAACAACATGAATTATGAGAACGGATGCCATTGTTACAGAGATACTGCCGCCTGACATGAAGGTGCTGATGAACCATATTTACGAGTATAAGAAAGGTGTGCGCCAGATGGTGCTCTTCACTTTCAACAAGCGATATGAGGACTATGCCACGGCACGTCTTAAGCGGCAGAACATCAGCTATATACTTCAGCCGGTGGGCAACGACCGCATAAACCTGTTTTTCGGCCGCAAGCAGTGTCTCGAGGCTATCCGTCTCATGGTTACACGGCCGCTGAGCCAGCTCACGCCTGAGGAGGACTTCATCCTCGGAGCTATGCTCGGCTATGATATCTGCGCGCAGTGTGAGCGCTATTGTGAGCGTAAATGCCGCAGCTGCATGAAGGCACAATGACGTAAAGTAGATGATAAACTTTTTAGAAATCTTGTTCGCTAAGTAAAATTCATAATGTTTTTGTATACACTGATCGTGGCCGGCTGTGAAGTCGGCCACGTCTTGTTTGTAAAGTTATGTTGGCTGCCGTGTCTTTCCGTATGCCGCCATTCTGTGGTATTACGTTTTATATGTTTAATTTGTTTCTTATTATTTGTAGGAACAAATAATTTTCATTATCTTCGCAAATAAATAAGATTAGTGTGTATGATAGAATATTTTGCCGATAATTTGTGGCAGATGTGGACTCTCATAGCCATTGTCTGTCTTATAGTAGAGCTTACCAACGGAGACTTCTATGTGATGTGTTTTTCCATTGGTGCGCTGCTTACGGTTCTTGTCTCGCTGTTTGTGCCGGGTTTTTATCTGCAGCTTTTCCTGTTTTTGCTGTTTTCGGTGTTGTGCATATTCTTTGTGCGTCCGTTTGCCATAAAGTATCTGCATGGCAGCCGTAAGGAGCGCCTTAGCAATGCCGATGCCATTATAGGCCGTACAGGCCGCGTCAGCGAGACCATCGTTGAAGGCGGATACGGACGCGTGGCCATCGACGGCGACGACTGGAAAGCCGTCACGGCCAATGGCGAAAGTGTGGCTGTAGGGCAGAGCGTAAGGGTGATAGGGCGCGAGAGTATTATCATCACAGTAGAGAAAATTTGATTTAATAACCTAATAATCTTTTAAATTATGGACATCGTTGCTTATATCTTTATTGCGCTAATTATATGTGCGCTCATCGTAGTGAAGAAGAGTCTTGTCATCATACCTCAGTCGGAAACAAAGATTATAGAGCGTCTCGGCAAGTATTATGCCACGCTGAAACCCGGAATAAACATCATCATACCGTTTATTGACCGCGCCAAGGAGATTGTAACCATGCGCCGCGGCCGCTACATCTACAGCAACTCTATCGACCTTCGTGAGCAGGTCTATGACTTCGACAAGCAGAACGTGATTACAAAAGACAATGTGCAGACGCAGATCAACGCCCTGCTTTATTTTCAGATTGTAGATCCGTTCAAGGCTGTTTATGAGATAAGCAATCTGCCCAATGCCATCGAGAAACTTACGCAGACCACTCTGCGTAACATCATCGGAGAGCTTGAACTCGACCAGACGCTCACATCGCGCGACACGATAAACACCAAGCTGCGCGCCGTGCTCGACGATGCCACCAACAAATGGGGTATTAAGGTTAACCGCGTTGAGCTCCAGGACATCACACCTCCTGAGAGCGTGCTTCAGGCAATGGAGAAGCAGATGCAGGCAGAACGCAACAAGCGTGCCACCATTCTTACGAGCGAGGGCGAGAAGGCTGCTGCCATACTTAAGTCGGAAGGCGAGAAGACAGCCATAATAAACAAAGCTGAGGCCGACAAGCAGATGGCCATACTCAACGCCGAGGGCGAGGCTCAGGCCAAGATACGCAAGGCTGAGGCCGAGGCAATAGCCATACAGAAGATTACTGAAGCTGTGGGCAAGAGCACCAATCCTGCCAATTATCTGTTGGCACAGAAGTATATCAAGATGCTCGAAGACGTTGCCAGCGGCGACAAGACCAAAACCGTTTATCTGCCTTATGAGGCCACAAACCTTATGGGCAGCATAGGAGGAATAAAAGATTTGTTTAAGTCAGAATAATAACTTTAAAATTTTTATGGTATAAGGAGACGTGAATAAGTTATAATGCCGGTTGGTGCCGAAGGTTGCTGCCGTTGGTGGCAGCGTGCCGTTACGGTGATGTGTCACTGTCAGGCCGCTGCGCAAATAGTGCGGCCGTTAGTCATTGCCTCATTAAGTCTATATAGAGTTCCGGCCGGATAACAGTTTGCGTTTCTCCGTTTATTTTATTTGTTATGTTGAATATTTGTATAGTTGCCGGCGCACGGCCAAACTTTATCAAAGTGGCTCCGCTTGTGAGAGCCGTTATCAAGGCCAAGGAAGAAGGCCGCGAAATCGACTACCGTCTGGTTTATGCAGGAACAAAAGAAGATGCCACGCTAGAGTCGTCTCTTTTCAGTGACCTCGAAATCAGTGAGCCTGATGTTTATCTGGGCGTCGACTGTGTCAGTCTTAATGAACTTACAGGCCGTGTCATGGCCGAGTTTGACAAATATCTTGAAGCCAATCCTGCCGACGTGGTTATTGTTGTCGACGACTTGGCTTCAACAATGGCTGTTGCCATTGTTACAAAGAAACACGGCGTTACGCTTGCACACCTCGTGGCAGGAACACGTTCGTTTGACATCAAGATGCCGAAAGAAATCAACCGTCTTGTCATCGACGGCCTTTCAGACCTTCTTTTCACGGCCGGTATGGGCAGCAACAGCATCGTTACGCGCGAAGGTGCCGAGCTGTCGCAGGTCTACATGGTGGGCAACATCCTTATGGATACGCTGCGCTACAACCGCGCCCGCTTTGTGCGTCCTGCCGTCCTCGATGAACTTGGCATCAGCGACAACCGCTATCTGGTGTTCACTCTTAACCGTAAGGCTCTTATTGCAGATGCCGACAACCTGAAGAAGATGGTTGTTGCCATGTGTCGTGCTGCAGGTGACATTAAGATTGTGGCACCGCTCCGTTCTGCGGCTAAGGCTGTTGTCGAGCAGTTTGCGGCAGAATGCGGCAATCTTGTCATTGTCAATCCTCTGTCATATCTTGAGTTTGGTTATCTAACTGCTAACGCCATGGGTATTGTTACCGACTCGGGCAATGTGGCAGAAGAAGCTACTTTCAATAGTGTTCCATGCATAACGCTTAACAGCTATACAGAGCATATAGAGACGGTTAAGTGCGGTTCAAACGTGCTTGTTGGCGAGAATGCAGAAAAACTGGCAGAAGCCGTTGCCGACATGGTTGGCGGAAATTGGAAGAAATGCTCGTTGCCCGACCGCTGGGATGGTCGCACGGCAGAGCGTATTGTGCAGATTCTTTTAGAAATGAAATAACAAAATGGAAAGGAAGGTTGTATTGATTACCGGTGCCACAAGCGGTATTGGGGAAGCTTGTGCGCGTAAGTTTGCCGAGGGAGGTTACGATTTAATCCTTACAGGACGTAATGAGGATAAACTTAAGGCAATATGTGAAAAGGTAAAGGCGTTTGGAGCTGACGTGCTGCCGCTGACATTTGATGTAAGAGACCGCGAAGCTGCCACTGCGGCTGTTGAGTCGTTGCAGGGAAAATGGAAGACTGTCGACGTGCTGATAAACAATGCTGGTCTTGCTCTTGGACTCGATAAGGAGTATGAGGGCGATTGGGAAGATTGGACAACAATGATTGATACCAATATAAAGGGACTGCTCATAATGACTCGACTCGTTGTTCCTGCCATGGTAGAGCGCAACAAGGGCCATATCATCAATATCGGTTCTGTGGCAGGTGATGCTGCTTATGCCGGAGGAAATGTTTATTGTGCTACTAAAGCTGCAGTGAAAGCTCTTTCTGACGGACTGCGTATTGATGTCGCACACACAGCTGTGCGTGTTACAAACGTTAAGCCCGGGCTGGTTGAAACCAATTTCAGTGTTGTCCGATTCCATGGCAATCAGGAGAAAGCCGACAATGTATATAAAGGAGTTCAGCCCCTTACCGGCGATGATATAGCTGATGTTGCATTCTATGCAGCAAGTGCTCCTGAGCATGTGCAGATTGCTGAAGTGCTTGTTCTTGCTACGCATCAGGCCAATGGTACGGTCATCGACCGTAATCCTGACAGGGTAGAGCATCTTTCATAATGAATCGGTTGGTGTACAGAGCTGGCCCATCACGCCTGTATGCTGTTTGCAATGTACTTGAATAGATGTTTCATCTGGTCTGTTAGTTTGTTGGCAATACAATCCATGACAGAGTTACTGTATTACATAAACGAAAGAGGGGCAAGCCTAAACGGTTTGTCCCTCTTTCGTTTATTGTCTATATTTTAAAATATAACATCATGTCTTTTTATTTGGCATCCTTGTTTTTGTCGCCTTCAGACATTTGTTTCCGCATAGTTATTTTACTGCATATTTCTTTTTGTTGATGATGTAAACACCTCTTGTCAGACCGTCAAGTGCATTGTCGGCCTTTACGTTAGAGCGGATTTTTTGTCCGGCAATATTATATACATCAACATTATCGTTAACGCCGTTGGTTATGCTTTCGATACCGGTTGACACTGTGTTTTTGTATAGACATACAGCTGTCTGTTGGCTGCTGGCCTTGTAGCAGGCGAAGCGCGGACTCGTCTTATTGTAGTTGATAAATCTGTCAGGGTAGGCTTTGTTGCCTATTTCCGTGTTGCCGTTGCTTATGCTTATTTCCCACAATGCGTTGTCCGTGTCAGCGTCGGTCTTGTTTCCCAGTTTATTATCACTGCTGTTCAGAGACAGATAGACGTTTTCGGTAGCATCATAGAACGTATAGTATCCGTTGGATGTTCCGAGGATAAGCTGGTAAGGCTTGCCGTCCTTGTTGATTTCTGTAGTTATCTGATTGTCTGATATGCTCACTGTTGCGCTGTTTCTTATGTTATTTCCGCTTTCAGCCAATGCAGTTCCTGCCTCTTCACACACGATGATATAGCCGTATCCCACAGTCAGGTCATCGGCAGACATAACCTTTTTGTAAGTTTGCTCGCCTTCTATCGGGTCTGGATCAGGATCTGGGTCTGGGTCGGGATCCGGGTCGGGAGTTATTCCTGTTTCAGGTTCAACGTAGTTGTCGTAACTGAAACTGTCTGCGGTGTTGTTGCCCCATACATATTGTTCAAGTCCCGGATAGTCGACATAAGGATTTCTGTTCTGTTGGAATCCGTACACGGCATTGTTTCTGTCTATCTCCTTTTGGCTCACAGGATCTTCCGCAGCCCATTTCAGCAGCATCTTCAATGCCCATTCGGTCAATGCCGGATACTTGTTGTGGGCCAGCATGTCGCTGTTCCAGGTTGATACATTCTCTTCATAGCAAGTAACCATATAGAAGTATATGCGTGCGAAGTCGCCTTTGTATTCGTCGTTTGGTTCAAATACAATGCCGCTGTATCCGCTGACAGACGAAGGGCCTAGTTTGCTGAAGCCTCCTGCTGATGTGTATGAGGGGCTGTCTGTTTCGCCAAAAGGATAGTTGCTTCGTCTTCCGTTGACGTATCCGTCGGTCGGTACGAGATGAACGAGGTCGGTATACATCGGCCTGGCATCGTCGAACCAACTTTTGGGCATAGAGTGCTCGCGGTTATATACATCGCCTTCGTTTTTATAGTTTCCAGCCTGGTCGGAGCCGAAAGTAAAGTTTGTGATACTTGAATACATATCCCATACTTTTCCGTCGTCGCGTACGTCTGTTGTTCTGAAGCAGTCCCATAGGGCGTCGTATGACAATTCCTTGTGATTCCTGATAATTTCAGAAAGCGCTGTTTTCAGTTCACTTCCTTTTTTGCCGTCAGCGTTCTTGTAGTAAGTTCCGCTGTTGTTGGGGCCTTGCGCAAACAGTTGAGTCAGCATCAAGATCAGGCTGTTCAGCACGACCGTTCTTTTAAGGTTGATCATATTTTAAGTTTTATGTTTATTTTATAAAAGCCAAAAGAGGTTATTTGCAGGTTTTCTTGCCTCTCTTTTCCCATTCTATAATACCTCCGTCAAGGTCTATCACCTTATATCCTTCTTCTGTCAGAAGTTGGGCTGCATCAGCGCTTCTTCTTCCGCTTCGGCAGTAAACTGCAACAGGTTTGTCCTTTTTCAGTATCTTGCGTGCCTTTGTCATAAAGTCTGGTTGCAGTTTGTCGATGTTAATAACACTGTCGGCATCGATGTGTGCCTCGTTAAACTCTTCTGCTGTCCTTACGTCAAGCAATTGTACGCTGTCTGAAGAAATGACAGTTTCAAATTCATTGGCGTCAACAGTCTTGAAGTTTTGTTGTCCGCAGCTGAACAAGCTGCCTGAAACTAACGTCATGATTGATAAAATTAATCTGTTCATAAAATAAGAAATATTCCGCAAATATACTTATTTTGACTCAAACAGAAAATGCCTGCCAAGGATTTTCATATAATTTTATCATATTGGCAGGTTGGCTGTTATTGTTCCTTTGGTAATAAATATTTATACTGACAGAATGAAAAAGGTTGTTATCTGTCTGGCTGTTTCAATGCAAATCTTACCATCAAAGGCAGATGGTCACTGTAGCCGTTGCGGTATCTCCATGCTCTGTATGTGCGGTATGGCTGCAATCCGCCGTATTTTTCATCAGGCTCAAGCATGAAAGTCTGGTCGTTTATTCTTCCGAAGACCTTCATGCCATAAAGCCTTTGGCTCACCATAATATGGTCTATGCTGTTCCACTCGCCTTTATATTTGTATGTAGCTTTAGCTCCGTTGCTGCCTTTAGCGTCATGTGAGGCGTTTTTCATTCCATGAAGCTGCAGTTGCATAAGTGCCTTGCTGTCAGCATAGTCATTAAAGTCGCCGGCAATTATAATGTTTGGGTCACTGCTGGCAAGACGTATTGAGTCGATAGCTCCGCATAATGTCTTGGCGATAAGCATCCTGTGTGGGCGTGTAGGCTTTTCGCCTCCATAGCGGCTTGGCGCATGAACTACGAATATATGCAGCGTGTCATCGGTTATAATTCTTCCTGCCACATACAGTATGTCGCGTGTCGGCCTCATTCCCTCCATCGGTTTTATGCGTAGCGGATAGTGCCGTATTGGCTGAAAATGCATGGGGTCGTATATTAAGGCAACGTCTATTCCTCTTTCGTCAGGCGAGTTGGTCACTAAATATTCGTAATTTGCGTTGCGTAGCAGTGAGCGTTTGGTAAGATCTCGCATAATGCTGTCATTCTCAACCTCACATAATGCAACGAGGTCTGGCAGATGCCAGTCTTTGCCGTCCATTCCACATGATATGATTGCCTTTGAGATATTGTTCAGCTTATTCCAATATTTTCGTTCTGTCCACTTGCGGTCTCCTTCAGGAGTGAATTCGATGTCGTTTTTCAGACTGTCGTGTCTGAAGTCAAAAAGATTCTCACAGTTAAATTCCACAAATGTGAGAAAAGCCGTTAGAAAAAGAAATGTGTTCATGATATTAGTCGTTGTCAGGTTATTAGCTTTGGTCGTTTTTGCAGGAAGGCATATCTGCCGTGAGTTGTTGCCCTATGTCTTATTATCAGTCTATGGCAATGTCACGTCTTACGTTGTCGCGTATCTTTGTTAGATATTCTTTCATGCCTTCGGCGTCTTTGTTGTCAATTATCTCGAGCAGCAGTTTCAGTTCAGTCCTTATCTGTTCCACCTGTTTTGATGTGTACGGATTGAACAGTATTTCCTGTAACAGAAAATCGTCTTCGTTGAGTACGCCTTTGGCAATGTTCATATGGCGCTTGAACGTTGTTCCGGGAGCGTCTTGATGCTTCATGACTGCCGCAAAAACAAATGTGCTGACGAAAGGAATGCTCAGTGAGTAGGCGACAGTCTTGTCGTGCTCTTCAAAAGAATACTCATATATGTTGAGGCCGAGCCGGCTGTACAGATCTTTAAAGAAGATTCGTCCCATGTAGTCGCCTTCGCTTATTATTATGGCGTTTTCATGGCTCAACTGGTTCAGATTGGCAAATGTTGGTCCGAACATAGGATGAGTGGACACGTAGCGATGTCCGCAGTGTTCATAGAAGTCTTTCAGGCCGGTCTTTACAGACGAGATGTCGCTTATTATGCAGTCGGCCGGCAGATGCGGCATAACTTCTTTGAATGCCGATATGGTGTATTTTACTGTAACGGCATTGATCACAAGTTCCGGACGAAATTCGTCAATCTCATCAAGTGCAGTAAAGCGCAATGTGTTGTAAGTAAATCTCAACCGTTCGGGATTCTTTTCATATACTGCGGTTTCGTGCTCAAAACTGAGCAAATCGAGAAAGAAGCTTCCCATTTTGCCTGCGCCTAGTACAAGTATTCTCATGTTTTTCGTATTTTGGTATAAGCAGGCGGTCTGCACGCGCCATCATCAGTTTTATGAATGGCGCGTGCGTTCCGTATACTTATATTATTGGTTTATAATCTCTATTTGTTGTCTTACCGACTCTTCGTGAACGGCTTCAAATATCGTCTTGATGAAATTTGGGTCCATTCCGCATAGTGAGCCTTGTGCACCTCGTTTATTCAGAATTTCGTTGTAGCGAGACGTCTGCAGAACGGTCATGTTATGTTCCTTCTTGTAATGTCCTATTTCACGGCACACTCTCATCCTTTTTGACAGAAGTTCCATAAGCTGATTGTCGAGGTCGTCAATCTGTTTGCGCAGCGCGCTGATTCCTTCAGTTGTTACGCTTTGGTCACGAATGACGAGAAGTCCCAGTATATAGTCAAGAATGTCGGGAGTTATCTGCTGCTTTGCATCGCTCCAAGCCTTGTCAGGGTCACAGTGGCATTCGATAATCAGACCGTCAAAACCCAGATCCATGGCCTGCTGGCACAGTGGGGCTATAAGTTCACGACGTCCGCCGATATGGCTTGGGTCGCAGAATATAGGCAGTTCGGGTATGCGTCGGCGCAGTTCGATAGGAATCTGCCACATGGGCAGATTGCGGTAAATCTTTTTGTCATAGCTTGAGAATCCGCGGTGTATGGCTGCGATGCGCTTTACGCCGGCCTGATTGATGCGTTCCATGGCTCCAATCCATAGCTCAAGGTCAGGATTTACAGGATTTTTTACAAGTACGGGTATGTCAACACCTTGCAGACTGTCTGCAATGGCCTGCATGGCAAAAGGATTGGCTGATGTGCGCGCACCTACCCACAGGATGTCAATGTCATATTTAAGGGCCAGTTCAACATGTTCGGGTGTTGCCACTTCTGTAGAAGTTAGCATGCCTGTTTCTTCTTTAACCCTTTTCAGCCACGGCAGAGCGGCCTCACCGTTGCCCTCGAAGCCTCCGGGCTTTGTGCGTGGCTTCCACACACCAGCACGGAATATATGGCAGCCTTTGTAAGCCAGCTGGCGTGCTGTCTCTATAACCTGTTCTTCTGTTTCTGCTGAACATGGGCCTGCTATTACGGTAAGTTTTTCGTTGTCGCTGGGAAGGTTCAGCGGTAGTAAATCAAGTTCCATAATTGTATTTTCTTTTATTTGTTGTTTCGAATGTTAGTAAGTATCATTTCTGCTTCATGCCCTTTATGCGGCTGAGAGCCTCCTCAATCTTGTCGTCTTTTGCACACAGCGATATGCGTATATATCTTTCGCCGTTGCTCCCGAATATAAATCCCGGCGTGATGAACACTCTTGCCTCATGCAATACACGTTCTGTGAGTTCCTCTGCATCGTTATATTTCTCAGGAATTTTGCCCCACAGGAACATTCCGACCTGTTTGGGGTCGAATGTGCAGCCGAGTTCTTTCATTATTTGTTCAGCAGTGTCGCGCCTTCTTCTGTATGTCGTTATGTTTGCCTGGCGGTGCCATTCGTCGCTGTTACTATAGGCCTCGGCGGCGGCAAGCTGTATTCCGCGGAATGTTCCCGAGTCAATGTTGCTCTTTATTTTGAGAATCCATTCGATAAAACGGCTGTTGGATGCACACATGCCGACGCGCCATCCCGGCATGTTATGACTCTTGCTCATGGAGTTGAACTCTATGCAACAGTCCTTTGCCTCAGGAATTTGCAGCAGCGACAACGGTTTCTCGTTGAGAATGAACGAGTATGGGTTGTCATTCACCACAACTATTGAATGTCTTTTTGCAAAGTCTACAAGTTTGCGGTATGTATCCTCCTGCGCATTTGCTCCTGTAGGCATGTTGGGATAGTTGGTCCACATCAGTTTCACCTTGCTCAGGTCCGTTTTCTCAAGCTCATCAAAGTCAGGCTGCCATCCGTTGTCTTCACGCAGATTATAGTTGACCACCTTTGCGCCAAGTATTTTGCTGAGCGAAGTGTAGGTAGGGTATCCGGGATTAGGCACCAGCACCTCGTCGCCGGGATTGACAAAGGCAAGCGTTACGTGCAGTATGCCTTCCTTTGAGCCTATGAGCGGCTGTATTTCTTTCTGAGGGTCAAGGTCAACATTGTACCAGCGTTTGTAAAATCCGGCCATGGCTTCACGCAGTTCCGGCGTTCCCATTGTGGGCTGGTAGCCGTGTGAACCGTCTTGTCGTGCCACTTCGCACAGTTTGTTTATCGCGGCTTCAGACGGCGGCATGTCCGGACTGCCTATTGCCAGGCTTATTATGTCCTTGCCTTCGGCGTTAAGCCTTGCCACCTCTTTCAGCTTGCGGCTGAAGTAATATTCGCTTACAGCCGAAACTCTTTCTGCCGGCTTTATATTATGGTTTGGGTTGTTTTCCGTCATCTTGGTATTCTCCTAAAATTTTAAGTTCCTTTGTCAGCGGCATTATTGCGTCTATGCTTTGGCGATAGCGGGTCAGCCGGTTAAATGCGAGGTCAACATAGAACATATATTCCCATTCGTGGCCGATGATTGGCAGCGACTGTATTTTTGTCAGGTTGATTTTGTAGAACGAGAAGATGCTGAGCACCTGTGAAAGGCTGCCTTCCTCGTGAGGCAGAGAGAAAACAATACTTGCCTTGTTTGTCTGCTCTAGCGGACGCAGAAAGTCGGCTTTGTTAGGATTGCTTACAACCAGGAATCTTGTGAAGTTGTGCTTGTTGTCCTCAATAGATTCCTGCAGGATTTTCATTCCATAAAGGCGTGCGGCGTTAGCGTTGCATATTGCAGCCCATCCCTTGCATTTGTTCTCAGAGATAAACTTTGCTGCTCCGGCCGTATCTTGAGCTTCTACAGCTTTCATTTCTGGATGTCCGGCAAGAAATCCGCGGCACTGCATAAGTGCGACGGGGTGGGAGTGTACCTCGGTTATCGTTTCCCATGAGTCTTCCGGCAGACAGCATATGCTGTGCTCAATGTGAAGTTTGTGTTCGCCGACGATGGTTGTTCCCGAGTCGCGCAGCAGTTCATAGTTGTGGAGCAGCGAACCTGCTATGGTGTTCTCTATTGCAAGCATGCCTATCACCGTAGGGTCGTGCTTTATGTTCTCAAACACTTGTTCAAACGTTGAGCAGCATATCAGCTGTATTTGTTCGTCCTTGAAATACTGATGTGCTGCAATGTCGTGAAACGACCCGATTGAACCCTGTATTGCTATTCTCTTCATGTTTATTATTATTTTCTTTATAATGAAAAATCCCGCCTCATTGTTATGAAGCGGGACTTGTTTGTATCTTTCTTAAAAGATTGTCTTGTCATAAGTTGAAATCTACACGCAACTTCCCGCTTCACAATTCCTTGCAAAGTAAAAATAAAAGTAAAAGAAAGATGCGTATAAATTATTTCTCATTTTTTGATATATTTTCTTATTTGCTTGCAAAAGTATAATATTTAAATGACACCTACAAACATTTTATATTAAAATTTTGTTATAAGGTTTCATTTTTGCTTTTTTATTATTATAATAATGTCTTATTGTATATCAGAACACTCCGTATGGATCCATAGACTTGTATTTCTCCTTCACTTTGTTTTCTATTCCTTCTTCGTCGTTGTTCTCGGGCAGCTGTGCCGTCAGTTCTTTGGCGTGTTCAATGTCTTCGTTTCCGCCTTTCTCGTCGCCTGTTGCAAGCCGCAGTTCTCCGCGTTCGCGGTATGCATCGATGTTGAACGGATTGGCATCGGTCACTTTTGTATAGTAATCTATTGCAGCGTCGGTGTTGCCTTTAGCCCGTTCAATTCTGGCTTTCAGCATCATAACGTCTTCGTTGTCCTCGGTGTGTTCTATAAGCCATGTGGCGTCTTCGTCAGCCTCGTCAGTGTCGCCGTTTTTCAGTAATGTCTCTCCGCGCAGCAGGTAGGCGTCGCCATAATCTTCTTTAAGAGATATTGCCTTGGTCAGCATTGCCACGGCGTTGGTTACGTCCTCCTGTCCGATGCATGCCCTTGCATAAAGATACATCACTTCGGCTGTCTTGTCGTCAATGAGCATTGCCTTTTCGCATGCCCCGGCCATGGCTCCGTAGTCTTCCATCATATATGCCACGTTGGCCATGCGGATAAATATCTGCTGATTGTCAGGTTGTGCCTCGGCCAGTTTCTGCAGCTGTTCGTAGGCCAGCGTAAGTTCGCCGGTGCGTATGTATGCCTGCGACAGATAGTCGTGTATCTCGAGATCGTCTTGCATCTGCAGGGCATGGGTGAAGCATCTTATTGCAAATTCGGCCTGACCGGCACGCAGTGCACGCACGCCGTCGTATTTCAACACGTCGAAGTTTTTAGCCTCTTCGGCCTTTTTCTTTTCTTCCGGCTTTTCTTCTTTACTGCCGAACAGAGCTTTGAAGAATTTCATATTTTAGTATGGTGTTTGTTGTTTTTTATGATATTAATTTAGTGTGCCGGATGCCATGCGCCCGTTTTTTTTAGTCGTTGCATGTCAGGCGCGGCATCATGCGGCGTTAATTGTGCAAATATACTAATTTGTGATGATATCTGCAAATAAAACGTCAATGTTTGTCCTTGCCGACGGCGGCTTGTCTAGAGTCGTGTTTTTCTGTCCATGCATTGCCCTGTATGCGTATAGGCTTTTACTTCATATAGCTGCAATATGTCTGACTAAGAATGAATTAGAGTTAATTATGATGAAAAAAGGCAGTATTATTTTGAGTTTTCATGCTTACGGATTAATTTTGCCTGTGATGAAAAAGTTGTTGATTATATTGTTTTTATGTGTGTCGGCAGTTTCTGTATATGCTCAGGAAGACAGACGGCACATAGCTGTTACCGATACGATTGGCGGCTCTGATATGATGCCGCAGAACGAAATAATAGGTTCTGCCGACGGTCCTACTCATGTTTATCTTCAGGACGGAGACTTCGGCTTAGGCATGCCGCAGACCGACTCGCTCCACCTTCCTGCTTTCGATTCGCTTGGGCGTATGTATGTCAACATGTATCCGCTCGACTGGTGCGGCGCATATAACTGGGATTTACACAAAGGACTTAATGTTAATCTTGGTGCATCAGTGTTTGCCTCGTTCGGCAAAGGCGCATGGCGTGGTTCGGGGTTTGGGCAGAACATAGCCGCAATGTATGCCATACCGGTGAACAACAAATTGTCGATAGCCGTTGGCGGATATCTCAATCATCTTTATTGGACAAGCGACTCATACATGGATGCCGGATTAAATGCAGTAATCGGGTATAAATTTGACGAGCATTGGGAGGGCTATATCTACGGACAAAAGTCGCTCTCTAACAAGCGTATGCCTTATCCTCTTTATGATATAGGCAATATTGGCGACCGTATAGGCGCAGCCGTAAAATATAACTTCAGTCCGAGCTTCAGCATTCAAGTGGCTGTTGAAGGCCGGACGATGAAGTAAATGATACAGACTTTTTTATTATGAATGGCAATTCTATGTTTGAGTTGTCATTATTTTGTTGTGGCGTACGTTTATTTAAGGAAATCCTGTAAATTTATAACTTGAATAGTTGATATTAAAATCGATATGGAACCTAAGAATGAAAAAGAACTGAATAATATTGTTGAAAAGATAGAAGGAAAGAAGAAAGGTTTTAATCTCTTTATGTCAATGTTCAATTGGTATAATGAGAAATATTTGCATTCAAGTTTTATAAGTATGATGTTATCACTTGATGAAAGATATCTCAAGCTGTTCATTGAGGAAATAAAAAAGAATGATGATAAAGGTAATTTTTGTGTTGAGGATTTTTATAAATGCGTTGTCTTCCCCAATATAAATAATCACGCAGAAAAACTCAATATAGATATTTTGATTACTTCAAAGACAACAAACAAGGTAATTATCATCGAGAATAAAACATTTGCAAAAGACAGAATAGTAGATGGTAACCCACAACTTTTAGGTTATGGGAAGAAGATTATAAAATCAGCAGAATTCAAAAATATTAGGGATGAGAAAAACATTTATTACGTGTATCTGAGTCTTAGAGGTGTGTTCCCTTCTGAAAAAGAAGAGTTTAAGGATAAGAATTTGATAACAATAAGCTATGATAAAAACATAAGAAACTGGATTAAAAAATGTAGCGGGTTAGAAACAGATGGCTTTAAGAAGAGTTTGATGCAACAATATCTTGATATGATTGATTTTGCTCTACCTGATGTAAAAGACATTCTTGATTTAAAAAGACTGGTTGCAGAAATTCTTGACGACGCATTTTCTATGTATACTTCTGAAGAAAATAAAGATGTTGATTTTAAATTTAAAGATGCAAAATTTAAAGATGCAATGAAACATGTGATGTGGCATACAATAGATGATTTTATTACTGATTTGATTAAGAAAATGGCACGTATAGAAGGCATCACCTTTAATATTCCCGTATCTAATGGAGAATTTCAAATCAATAAGACAGATTTGCATCAAAAAATCACTCGAATGGCTCACAATCATACAGGTAATGCAGATGTTCCGTTTAATTATAAAGGTGAATCTTACAATATATGCTTTAGTAGTAAGGGCATAGAGCTGAGTATTGATGATGAAAAATCAAAAGAGATTGATTATTTAAGCGGAATCAACTTCTGTAATTTTAAATGTCGAGAAACTTTTGATATGATAAACAAAGACGAAGCTAATATAGAGATAGAAAAGGTAATTGATAAGATAAAATCAAAATTGAATATTACGGAATAATGATTGATGATTTTATTTTAAATAAAAACGTACTGAAATACTAAAAATAAACGGCTGAGTTTTGCATAAAAACTCGGCCGTTTTCGGTTAAAAAGTGACCGAGTTACGATGCGTAAACCTATGGTTAATGATCTGAAAGTATAAATGCTGTTTTTGCTTAAATAATTTCTTTAAAAAGCCAGTAAATTTTATTATTTGTAATTAAAATAAATGCAAAAAGTTACGATTTTCGAGACATTGTTAGATACTCTGTCTTTTTATCGTAACTTTTTGCATTATATCGTGGTCTTTTTTATTGCTATTTATTGCTTCATAAATTTCAGTCGCAGACTGTTCATCACCACGCTGATGCTTGAAAATGCCATGAGCGCGCTTGCCCACATCGGAGTTATCTGCCAATGGGCGCCGAATAAGTATGGCAGTCCGGCTGCAAGAGGAATGCACACCACATTATATATAAATGCCCAAAACAGATTTTGATGTATCATACCTACGGTCTGTTTGGACAGTTTTATCGCGTAGGCAATTCTGCGCAGGTCGGTTCCCATCAGTGTTACTTGGGCTACGTCTATTGCAATGTCGGTTCCTTTGCCCATGGCAATGCTTACGTCGGCAGCAGCCAATGCCTGAGTGTCGTTAATTCCGTCGCCTACCATTGCCACGTGATGTCCTTCTGACTGCAACTTTCTTACCATGTCTTCTTTATCCTGCGGCATAACGCGACTCTTCCAATGGATTATTCCGGCTTTGTCGGCCCAATATTTGGCCGCTTCCTCCTTGTCGCCGCTCATCATATACACCTCTACGCCCTCGTCATGAAGCATCTGCATGGCCTCGCGAGCTCCGGGCTTTAGCGTTTCTCGCTGGTCAAGCGTCAGCGAGTCGGCTTTGGTGAAGTCAACATCTTTATTAGGTATTGTCAGTGTACCAGTCTTGTCAATCACAATGGCATCAATGTTTCGCATGTTTTCAAGGGCTGTTGCGTCCTTTATCAGTATGTTGTTGTGTGCCGCCCTGCCTATGCCAACCATCAGAGCTGTGGGCGTGGCCAGTCCGAGAGCACATGGACATGCTATCACCAATACTGATACGGCAGAAAGAACTGCGCGTGGGAGCTGACTGTCGCCACCGACTGCATACCATAAAATAAACGTTATTAGCGACAGGCACAGCACAGCCGGTACGAACACACGGGCAATCTTGTCTGCCACGCGCTGCACCGGTGCCTTGCTGCCCTGGGCCTCCTGCACCATTCTTATTATCTGTGCCAGCATAGTCTTGTCGCCTGTCGCCTCAGCACGGAAACGGATGGTGCCCTGTTTCAGGATTGTTCCTGCAAACACCTTGTCGCCTTCGCTTCGCCGTGCAGGAGTAGGTTCGCCCGTAATCATACTTTCGTCTATATAAGTCTCGCCTGTTGTTATCGAACCGTCTACGGGAACCTTTTCTCCGGCTCTAACCTCAATAATGTCGCCTGAGCCAAGAGCAGCAATCGGCACTTCGTCTATGCTGTCCCCGTTAATAAGGTGCGCTGTTTTAGGTGCCATGCCCATAAGGGCCCTGATGGCAGATGCCGTGCTGCTTTTTGCACGTTCTTCAAGCACGCGTCCTGTAAGCACGAAAGTGATAATCATTACCGATGCGTCATAATATGTATGATTTTCTATGCCGCGCGAGCCCCAGAAAGAGTCGCCCCAGAATGTGTTGAACACGCTGAACAGAAAAGAAATGAGCGTACTCATAGCCACAAGCGTGTCCATGTTGGCGGTTTTATGCATGAGTTGCCGCCAAGCGTTGACGTAAAACACGCGTCCGCAGTAAGCAATGTTTACCAGTGCGATTATCAGCATTGTCTGGTCTGCGGCTGATGTGCTGCCGACATTCAGCCATCTCATGGATATGCCCATGGTCAGGGCGGCAAACACCCACGACGCTGCCATGCGTCTGAACAGCTGACTATATGCATGCCGTTCAATGGCTGCAACCGATTCGTCCTCATCAATCACCAGATCATATCCGGCCTTGATAATCTCATCTTTCATCATCTGCGGCGTTATCACTTTCGGGTCGTATTCTACAAGGGCTGTGCGTGCCGCAAAGTTCACTGCAGCAGAACTTATTCCGTTCAGTTCGTTCAGCCTTCTTTCCACGTTGGCTGCGCATCCGGCGCATGCCATGCCTATGACGGCTATCGTCTTTTTTTCCATTGTTTAGTATGTTTTTTAAGTAATGGCATAGCATGGCTGCAAGTCCGGTCTGAGTGCTTTGCCGTTGCGTAATCCCAGGTCACGCCATTGCTTCTGCCTTTTCTGCGCAAAGGTAGTTATAATGTGTGGTGGAGGCGTTACGAAATAATGGAAAACATTTATAACATTTTGTTGCTATATTGTGTTGGTCGGGCTATACTTTGATGTCGCAACTGCCGCTATAGTTTGTCGAGTTGTGTCAGGTTCTTTTCCTTCAGGGCCTTAAACTGCGATGGAGTCATTCCTGTAATATTCTTGAACTGTGTGCTGAGATAGGCCACGCTCGAATAGTTCATCATGTCCGCTATTTCGCTCAGCGACATTTCTCCGTAAAACAGCAGTTCCTTTATGCGTTCTGTCTTTTGTAAGATGAAAAATTTTTCAATGGTCATGCCTGTGTTTTCTGAAAACAGCTTGCTGAGTGCGCTGTAGTCTGAACCAAGCTGCTCTGAAAGATATGCGGAGAGATTTGTTCCCGATTTGTTGTTTCTGTAATGCACAAGTTCAATGATGAGGCTCTTTATGCGGTCAACAGTCTGCTGCTGTCGGTCTTCAAGCAGCTCGAAACCGAGTGCCTCTAGTCCGGCACGTATTTTGGCGCGGCATTCAGAATCAACCTCTTCTTTTACGCATACAACTCCCAGCTCAACCTTTATGGGTGTAAGTCCAAGATTGCGCAACTCATGTTCTACGGCCATCTTGCATCTGTCGCAAACCATGTTCTTGATATAAAGCACTGTATCTTTCATCTGCCGGCAAAGATAATGCATAATTTTCAAACAGAAACATAAAATATAATCAAATTTGATGCATATTCTTTCATATTGTGAATGCATGCGGTTATAATGTTTCGAAATGACATTTTGCTATAATTTTTGACCTAAAATGCTTGTTTGGTGGCTTTTTGTGGCTCGTATTTGCAGTTAAGACCATGCCAGATATGACATAAAGTGGAAAATATTGCACAATTAAAAAGCGTATGAGCATTTTTTTTGCGTCAGTGTTTTAAAATATTTTAAATACAATGCCAGTTATTGTGTATTTCATTATTAAATGATTATTTTTGCATAAGAGAAAGCCGATTATATTTTATGCCGGCCGATGTCGTTTTCCATACCCGATTTACGATGGGTTTTCGGTGTGGTGAAATTAGGATGAGGCAGGCAGCAGAAATGATTAGAAGCGGATTTTACTTAGTGAATAAAACGAATAAGATAATATATATACATAATTATGTTTGAGAATTTAAGCGACAGACTGGAACGCTCTTTTAAAATACTTAAAGGTGAAGGCAAAATAACCGAGATTAACGTGGCCGAAACCCTTAAGGATGTAAGACGTGCATTGCTCGATGCCGACGTTAACTATAAAGTGGCAAAGACATTCACGGATACTGTAAAGAAAAAGGCGTTAGGTATGAACGTGCTTACGGCTGTGAAGCCGGGGCAGATGATGGTGAAGATTGTTCACGATGAGCTTGCAGATCTTATGGGCGGCGAGAGCGTCGGCCTGAAACTTGAAGGACGTCCCGCAATAATATTGATGTCCGGTCTGCAGGGTTCTGGTAAGACCACATTCAGTGGAAAACTTGCCAATATGCTTAAGACAAAGCAGCACAAGAATCCTTTGCTGGTGGCTTGCGACGTTTATCGTCCTGCCGCTATAGAGCAGCTCAAGGTCGTGGCAGCACAGATTGGAGTTCCCGTATATTCGGAAGACAATAATAAGGATGTTGTAGAGATTGCCAACAACGCTATAAAGGAGGCTAAGACCAAAGGTAACGATGTGGTCATCATAGATACCGCCGGCCGTCTGGCTGTTGATGAGGAGATGATGAACGAGATAGAGACTCTGAAGAACTCAGTTAATCCCGATGAGACTCTGTTTGTCGTAGACTCAATGACCGGTCAGGATGCTGTAAATACAGCCAAAGAGTTTAACGACCGTCTCGATTTCGACGGCGTGGTGCTTACAAAACTTGACGGTGATACACGCGGCGGTGCTGCGATAAGTATCCGTACTGTTGTTACAAAGCCAATCAAGTTCGTAGGAACAGGCGAAAAGATGGAAGCCATAGACGTGTTCCATCCTTCACGTATGGCCGACCGTATCTTGGGAATGGGCGATATCGTCAGTCTTGTCGAGCGTGCTCAGGAGCAGTTTGATGAGGAAGAGGCTAAGCGCCTGCAGAAGAAAATACAGAAAAACAAGTTCGACTTCAACGACTTCCTAGGTCAGATACAGCAGATAAAGAAGATGGGTAACATTAAGGACCTGGCTTCTATGATTCCCGGTGTGGGCAAGGCCATCAAGGATATTGATATCGACGATAACGCCTTTAAAGGCATTGAGGCGATAATCCTCAGCATGACACCAAAGGAGCGTACTAATCCTGAAATACTTAACACAAGCCGCCGCCAGCGCATAGCCAAAGGATCGGGTACAAACATTCAGGACGTTAACCGCCTGATAAAGCAGTTTGACCAGACCCGTAAGATGATGAAGATGGTTACAGGTTCAAAGATGAGCCAGATGATGGGGGCTATGAAAGGTATGAAGGGCGGTATGCCGAAGTTTTGATGTTGTTTGTTAGCGCACCGCTTTCTGTGCAGCTTTTAGCTTATGCGTGAAGTGCACATGGAAGGCAGGTGGAGTGTGAAATTTGATTATAAGAAAACCAAAATATATGCAATTAATTGACGGCAAGGCTACGGCGGCACAGATAAAGGCCGAAATAGCTGAAGAAGTAAGACAGATAGTGGCCGGAGGCGGCAAGCGTCCTCATCTGGCAGCAATACTCGTTGGACACGACGGCGGCAGTGAGACTTATGTAAAGAATAAGGTTATTGCCTGCGAGGCGTGTGGCTTCAAGAGTTCTCTTATACGCTTTGAGGAAGATGTAACTGAGGATGAGCTGCTGGCAAAGGTTAAGGAACTTAATGATGACGACGATGTTGACGGATATATCGTTCAGCTTCCTTTACCGAAGCATATCGATGAGCAGAAAATCATCATGGCAATAGATTACCGTAAGGACGTTGACGGATTCCATCCGGTTAATGTAGGACGTATGGCAATTGGTCTGCCGTGTTTCATCTCTGCTACTCCGTTAGGCATACTGACTCTTCTTCGCCGTTATGGCATAGAAACTTCAGGACGCAAGTGTGTCATTCTTGGCAGAAGCAACATTGTCGGTAAGCCCATGGCTCAGCTGATGATGCAGAAGCAGTATGGCGATTCAACCGTTACTGTATGCCACAGCCACTCGAAGACATTGAAGGAGGAGTGTCGCGAGGCCGACATAATCATTGCGGCAATAGGTCGCCCAGACTTCGTTACAGCTGATATGGTTAAGGAAGGGGCTGTTGTTATTGATGTCGGCACGACACGTGTTACTGATGCTACAAGAAAGAGCGGATTCCGTCTTAACGGAGACGTGAAGTTCGATGAGGTTGCACCTAAATGTTCGTTTATCACTCCTGTGCCTGGTGGGGTGGGGCCAATGACTATATGCTCTCTTATGAAAAACACTTTGGCAGCTGGAAAAAAGGAATATTATAAGTAATGACAGCAGAAGAGTATTATTTAGAAGGCAATAAGTACCGCAAGGAAGGCAACTGGCAGGCTGCGCTCAATAATTATCTTGAGGCAATAAAGCTTGATCCGGAGAGTCCTGCGGTTGAAGCCAAACGAATGATTGACAGCATCCTTAATTATTACTGCAAGGATATGTTTAATCCATAAGTCGGTCAGTTGTGAGGCTGAATGTGACTGCTAAGTGTCATAAGATGCTTCATTTCGACTGTCTGATGCCAATGCTCAGTTCATCCTTCATGCTTATACGCGTGATTTGCTTGTTTGAGTATCTTAGTTTAATAGAACAAAAAATTTAATTAACACGGGCGGTGGTTTATTCCGCCGCTCATAATAATAACCTTAAAATAGTATTTATGAGTAAAATCAGAGGAGCTATTGTGGTCAATACCGACCGCTGCAAGGGGTGTTCGCTATGTGTTGTGGCATGCCCTAAAGATGTCATAGCGCTCACAACCACTTGTGTAAACGTACAAGGGTATGCCTATGCCGAGGCTGTAAGGCCAGACGATTGTATAGGTTGTGCCTCGTGCGGAATTGTATGCCCAGACGGGTGTATCACTGTTTATAAGAAAAAGATGGAGGATTAGCAAATGGCAGAGAAAGAAACTATTTTGATGAAGGGTAACGAGGCCATTGCCCATGCAGCTATACGCTGTGGTGCTGACGCTTATTTCGGATACCCAATTACTCCGCAGAGTGAAGTTATCGAAACTCTTGCTGCACTGAAACCATGGGAAGAAACTGGTATGGTTGTGCTTCAGGCAGAGAGTGAGGTTGCATCTATTAATATGGTGTATGGTGCTGCCGGTGCTGGTAAGCGTGTGCTTACATCTTCTTCAAGCCCTGGTGTTGCCCTCATGCAGGAAGGCATCGCTTATATGGCAGGTGCTGAAATTCCCGGTGTGTTTGTAAACGTACAGCGCGGAGGCCCTGGCCTTGGTACTATCCAGCCGTCTCAGGCAGATTATTTCCAGGCAACACGTGGTGGCGGTAATGGTGACTACTATGTTATAACACTTGCTCCTAACAGTGTGCAGGAAATGGCAGACTTCGTTGACCTGGCCTTTGAACTTGCATTTAAATATCGTAACCCGGCAATGATTCTTTCTGATGGTGTTATCGGTCAGATGATGGAAAAGGTGGTTCTGCCTCCATATAAGCCACGCCGTACAGAAGAGCAGATTGCAAAAGAATGTCCTTGGGCTACAATGGGACGTACAAACGGCCGTAAGCCCAATATCATGACATCTCTTGAGATGCAGCCGGAAGTGATGGAACAGAGAAACCTCGCATTGCTGCGTAAATATCAGCAGATTAAGGACAATGAGGTTAGATATGAGAAGACTCTCTGCGACGATGCAGAATATATAATTGTATCTTTCGGTAGTGCAGCACGTATTGCAGAGAAAGCTGTCGAGCTGGCACGCGAAGAAGGCATCAAGGTCGGCTTGTTCCGTCCTATTACTTTGTGGCCTTTCCCGGAGAAAGAGATTGCAGCCCTTGCTGAAGGAAAGAAGGGTATTCTTTCTGCTGAGATTAACGCAGGACAGATGATTGAAGACATTCGCCTTGCTGTTAATGGTAAAGTTCCTGTTGAGCATTTCGGACGTCTTGGCGGAATCGTGCCAGGACCGGACGAGATTGTAGAAGCCTTAAAAAACAAATTAATGAAATAAGCCATGGATAAGAATGAAATAATCTCTCCGGAGAACTTAGCATATAAAAAACCTGCATTGTTGAACGAAACCCCGATGCATTACTGCCCGGGCTGCTCTCATGGAGTTGTTCACAAGTTGGTTGCAGAAGTTATTGAGGAAATGGGCATGGAGAACAAGACTGTGGGTGTATGTCCTGTAGGATGTTCTGTTTTCGCATATCGTTATATTGATATCGACTGGAGTGAGGCTGCTCACGGACGTGCTCCTGCTGTTGCTACTGCTATTAAGCGTGTATGGCCTGATCGTCTGGTGTTCACTTATCAGGGCGACGGTGACCTTGCTTGTATTGGTACAGCAGAGTCAATACATGCTCTTAACCGCGGTGAGAACATAACTATAATATTCATCAACAACGCCATTTACGGTATGACAGGTGGTCAGATGGCTCCTACCACACTTATCGGCCAGAAGACATCTACATGTCCTTACGGACGTACACCTGAGCTGCACGGATATCCGCTGAAGATAACTGAAATGGCAGCCTTAATGGAAGGTACATGCTATGTTACACGCCAGAGCGTTGAAACTGTGGCTGCTATCCGCTCAACAAAGAAGGCTATACGTAAGGCTTTCGAGGCATCAATGGCCGGCAAGGGCTCAAGCCTTGTTGAGGTGGTAAGTACATGTAACAGCGGATGGAAACTTTCACCTGTAAAGGCTAACGAGTGGATGAAAGAAAACTTATTCAAGTTCTATCCTAAGGGCGACCTCAAGGATACAACAGAGGACAAATAAAAAAGCAGACCTATGAAAAAGGAAATTATTATATCAGGATTCGGCGGACAGGGTGTGCTGTCTATGGGCAAGATTCTTGCTTATTCTGGACTTATGGAGGACAAGGAAGTCACATGGATGCCGGCATATGGTCCTGAACAGCGTGGTGGAACGTGTAATGTTACTGTTATCGTCAGTGACGAGCGCGTGTCTTCTCCGATCGTGAGTGAATATGATGTCGCTATCGTGCTCAACCAGCCTTCACTGGATAAATTCGAGCCGAAAGTAAAGAAGGGCGGCTTCCTTATCTATGACACATCAGGTATAATCAATCCTCCTAAGCGTACAGATATTACAGTATGTCCTATCGCAGCAATGGACAAGGCCGTTGAGATGAAGAACTCAAAGGTTTTCAATATGATTGTTTTGGGCGGACTGCTCAAGGTTTGTCCTGTTGTAAGCGACAAGGGTGTCGAGAAGGCTCTGTATAAGACTCTGCCTGAGCGTCACCACGGACTTATTCCTCTGAACATGGAGGCTATAACAGCTGGTAAGGAAATCATCGGCTAAACATAAGTTATCACTGCTCTTGCCTGGCCTTCATGGCTGGCAGGATGCAAGATAACCGGCAGACCGTTTTCAAAGGTTAGTATATTTGTTTGTACTAGCGTTGAAAACGGTCTGATTTTTTATCAAAATATTAAGAATGCTGTAAACAGACTATTGAACAGTACTATTTTGCATGATGAAATGCGTTATTTTGTTATGCAAAAGGTATGTTTTTGCGTAGCCTGTGTGGCATGTATATATTTTCTTGGAAAACTTATCACTTATCACATTCTTGCATAACATATTGAATGTGAGAATCTTTTGCTGTGATGAGTCTGTGTTATAACTCATCACAGTAAAAGAAATGTTTGCCAAAATTACTATAAGTGGCGCAGACGATTATTGATGCAGAATATCTCAGATGGTAATTTTTTCAATTCCTCCGTATGGCGCAAGATGTTTAAAACAGTCTTTTTCACTGAATAGCTTGCCATAAATTCCTGCGCACATAAGCACTCCGCCGTGGGCAAAAATGGCAACGCGTCTGTAAGGTTTTTGCTTTAGCTCGTCTAAAAATTCCGCTACGCGCGCATACATCATCGGAAAACTTTCGCCGTTGGTTGTTGGTTGGTGCATATAGTCGTCATACCATCTTTGCAGGTTCTCATCTTCTATCTCGTCAAAGAGTTTCATCTCCCAGCTGCCCATGTTCATTTCCTTCAGTCTGTCGTCAACAACAGGATTTGCCCATCCGCAATACTCGGCAAGCTTTCTTGCTCTTGTAAGCGGTGATGAGAACACCATGTCGAACTCGAGATGCTCAATGTTTTTCTTTGTTATGGCTGCTTCCTGCTCAAATGTATCGGCCACGGGCACGTCGCTCCATCCATAACATGTGCCTTTAGGCACATTTACACTTGTGTGTCTTATGAGAATAACGTCCATAATTGTCTGTTGTTGAAAAATTGGGATGAAACTGTAAGGTAGAACGACAGCTCAATAAGCAGAAACATCGCTCCGCAGCAGTCGCCCGTATATCCTCTCAGCCTACGCCAAATTAAGAGATAAAGAAAATACATAACAAGGCCGGGAATGAATATTATCAAGTCCCAGCGAACAAGTCCCCAGCATGTAAGCACGAGTGGAGCTAGCGGCGCCATGCCTTGAATAAACAGGCTTATGCCAGCCTTAATGTTCATTTTGCGGTAAACAACGTGTGCTTTCGACTCTTCTTCCGTCCGGGCATACGGCATCATCATTATAATCTGCCCTGCAAGCATCTTGCTGTAAGGGTCGGCTGCTAATACTGTCAGTGCAGCCAGTTTCGCCGGCATGGCCGTAAGTGCGAAGAAGAGAATCAGCAGATACATCACAATTCCAACTACGCCGAAGGTACCCGTGCGCGAGTCTTTCATTATGTCTAGAATGCGTTGTCTGTTGTTTCCGCCACCGCCAAAACCGTCGAAAAAGTCGGTAAGACCATCTTCATGTAAGGCTCCCGTTATCAGAAGTCTTGCCACGATAGCCATAAGTACGGCTATTGTATGCGGCAGAATCATTCCGCCAAAATAAATTACGGCAGCCATGATTCCGCCTGTAAGCCATCCTGTCAGCGGCCAGTGCTCAACCACAGTGCGGTAGCTTTCCTTAGGAGGTTCGTGCAGTCGCCAAAAAGGCAGTCTTGTAAAGAAGATAAACGACGCCCATATGTTGTCGTACCATTTAGAAGTATTTAGTAATATTCGCATTGTCAAAGTTGTTCATTTCGTTAATCATTCTGACAGAGCTGTCTATAATAGGGAAGGCACACAGCGCGCCTGTACCTTCGCCAAGCCTTAGTCCCAGGCTCAACAGCGGCTTTGCGCCAAGAAGTTCAAGCATCTTTCGGTGTCCTGTTTCGTCGCCCTTATGTCCGAAAATCATATAATTCTTTACCTCAGGGTAAAGCATGCTGGCTGCCAGAGCGCATGCTGTCATGATAAATCCGTCAACCATTATGATAATGTGACGTTCTGCCGCACGCAGCATGGCACCTATTGTGCTCACCATCTCGAAACCGCCAAAGCAGCGTATTATAGTAGTCGGGTCGGGTGTGTTGCCGTGCCGGTTTCTGAAGTTTCTCACTGCGTCTGCCAAAACCTCATATTTATGTCTTATTCCCGGCGAGTCGAGTCCTGCGCCGGCACCAACGCACTCTTCAAGCTCAATGTTGCCAAACAGACTCATCCATACGCTTGAAGGTGATGTGTTTGCTATGCCCATTTCGCCAAGGCATATAATATTGCAGCCGTTGTCTGCCACGCACTTGTCAACCATTTCGCAGCCTATGTTTATGGCCTGCTCAAACTGTTCTTCAGTCATGGCGTCCTCGTATCTGAAATTGGCTGTTCCGTTGGCAATCTTGCGGTTGATTATCTCCTTATATTCCGTCAGGTCATGGTCTACGCCCGTGTCAACAAGATAAAGTCTGAAGCCATGCTGGCGGCAAAACATGTTGACACCGCCGCCGCCACGGGTAAAGTTTATCATCTGCTGCCATGTAACATCGCGTGGCGACACGCTTACATTCTCGCGTTCAACGCCATGATCACTGCCGAAAAGAATATGGCACTGGCCCGTGAGCTTTGGCGACAATGTCTGCTGTATAAGGCAAATCTGAACTGCCAGACTTTCGAGTCTTCCAAGCGAGCCCTTGGGCTTGTTCAGATTGTCGATTTTTTTTATTATATCCTCTTTTATACTGTTGTCTGGTGCTTTTATTTCAAAATTTTTCATAATCATATAGTTTAAGGATCTTTACTGCCGGATAGAGTCTTGTGGCTTACTTTATTTTTACCGGAATGCCGCAGACCATCATTATCACCTCATCAGCCTTTGATGCCACATACTGGTTCATCCATCCCTGCATGTCGGTAAATCTGCGTTGAACGGCGTTGCCGCTCACTTCTCCGCTGCCAATTTCGTTGGTGACGAATATGAAAGTGTTGTCTTTATCCGTAAACTTGTCAAACTCTTTCTTTATTTCTTCGAGAGCCTCGCTCACAGTAGGTTGGGTGTCGGCGTCAGCTTCACGGTCAAAGAAGAAATTGGTACACCAAAGGGTGACGCAGTCAATCACTATTACCTTATTATATATGTCGTGCTTGCTGAGATATTTTTCCTCTTCAATGTTTGTCCATTGTTCACCTCTTCGTTCCTGATGTTTTCTTACTCTTTCCTTGAATTCGTCGTCCCATACGTGAGCCGTGGCAAGATATACAGGATTGTCCGAGAGGCTCAAAGCAAGTTTCTCTGCATATACGCTTTTACCCGAGCGCTGTCCGCCGGTAATAAGAATAATCTTTTTCATATAATGCAAAGGTAATGCAATTTACATTAATATGATAAAAAGTTTATTCGTTTTTTATTTCCGTAGTATTCTTTTATTTATGATTGGTATTTGCCTTTCGGGTAGTTTTGGCCGTCAGCCGTGTTTTTACTTTTATGCAGACCATGCCATGGTTGGCTAAACTTTAATGAAAACATATAAAACTAATATGCAGCATAATGCCTGACAGCGGGAGGGACAATAAGCAATGTGAATAATAAACGTGGCGTTTAGCTTAATCGGGTATTCAAATATATTTACAAATAGGACGTTGCGGCATATTTTATTGCCGTTTTCCTGACTTTTTGTATATATTTTATATTTTTATTTTATAAAACTAAAAAACGTCATATTGTAAATCTCACAGTTAAATCACTTTTAATTTGCTGCTGCTTATTATAAAGTACCAATATTTTGTCCTTTTCTACGTTAATACATACAATTATTTTTCTTAATCTAATTATTTGTCTCTAATAATTTGTTTTGTAAATATTAATTTGTATCTTTGTGTACTGCAATTATTAATAAATTGTTTATAATTTAAATTTTAAGAAAATGAAGAAGTTGTTATTTATGTTTGTTGCTGCATTGGCAACTGCATCTGTTTCAGCTCAGACAGTAACTGAAAGCAAGACTTTCGATAATTTTTATATTGGAGTCAATGGCGGTTTTGCAACCAAAACTACCGGTCATGCATGGCTTAAGGATCTGAATCCTAATCTCGGATTGCGTATCGGCCGTAATTTCACTCCGGTATTTGGTCTTGCTGCAGAAAGCAATGTTTATTTGTCTAACAAGCCGGGCGAGTCAATCGGAACATTTGTGCGTTCGATGAATACATCTTTGCTCGGAACTGTTAACCTTAGCAACTGGTTTGGCGGATATCCTGGTGAGCCGCGTTTGTTTGAAGTTTCTGTTCTCGGCGGTTTAGGATGGGGACACGTGTTTGGTCATCCGTCTGAAGTGTATAACGACGACGCTCTTACATCTAAGGCAGCCATTGACTTTACATTTAATCTTGGCAAGGCTAAGGCATGGCAGTTCTACATTGAGCCTGCTATGATCTGGACACTTGGAGGCTATAATGGCGGAACACACGCTATTAAGTATAATGTAAACAACTCTGGCTTCCAGCTTAATGTTGGTTTTAACTACAAGTTTAAGAATTCTAACGGCACACACAACTTCACAATTGCCGAACTGCGTGACCAGTCAGAGATTGACGGCCTGAATGCTAAAATCAACGACCTGCGCAGCGATTTGAACGGTAAGGATGCACAGCTTGCTGCTAAAGACCGTCAGATTGCAGATCTGCAGAAGGCTCTTGATGAGTGCAACAGAAGACCTAAGTATGAGAAGCCTGCAACAGCAACCAACCTGCAGCCTACAGTATTGTTCCGTCAGGGCAAGTCTGTCGTAGATCCTGCTCAGTATGCTCCGATTGAGCTTATTGCACAGTACATGAAGAATCATCCTGATGCAAAGGTTGAAATTAAGGGATATGCTTCTCCTGAAGGCTCTGCAGAGCGTAACCAGCAGCTGTCAGAAGAGCGTGCAGCAGCCGTTAAGAAGATCTTGGTTAACAAGTACAAGATTTCTGCTGACCGTCTTACAACAGTAGGTTGTGGCGCTACAGACAAGCTGTTCGAGCAGGTAGAATTCAACCGCGTAGCTACATTCAACGACAATACTAAGTAATTTTACATAGTAAATCATAAAAAAATCTCCGTCCCAAATAGGGCGGAGATTTTTTGTATAATTATATTGCATGTATAAAGCTTGTTTCCCTGAAATTAATGAATGGTTTTGCAGTCGTAACTCAGTCACTTTTGATGCAAAAGTGGGTGGTTTTCACATCAAAAACAACCCACTTTCATTTCGAAACAAAACATAGTGCAGATTCTTTCTGTGTTGATTGTATTTTCCGTATAATATGTTAATTTGTAATTTATTTACGAGGAAATATTACAGATTTTTGGCGTTGAATCTGTTTGCGATTTTGTGTCTTGTTGTTGATGCAGATTTTTATCTTTTAGTTGTCATGCCAAATCTGTTCAATATTTGCCATAAAGTTTGTCCAGTTTTCCATGTCTTTGCCGCTTGTCGTGTTTTGTGGCATTATTGATGTTATTTAGCTTTATCTGGTTTTGTTATGCCGGATCAGAGAGAGAAATATTATAGTCCGTTATGATTGCCCACATGTATAATTGTGTGGCAATAAATAATTGATGCCGTTGATGTATTCCTATTCGATTTTTTCGCTTTTATGTCGAATATTTTTATACTTTGTTGCGTGACATTATTTTATTATATTATCGATAATCATGACAAGTGTTTTGTATAAATGGAATAATTGTAACATCTTGAAATTGCACATTTAAGATATATATGTGCAATAAAATCTTTCAATTTATCACATTTTATACTTGTTTTCCGATAAAATTTGTTTGATGGCTTAATTATTTATTATATTTGTTGTTGTTTGTGGGAAAAAAGTATAACTTTGCACATACGTACAAGTGAAAAATTTGAGAGAATATGAAACACAAGTTGAGAAGTGCGGTTTGTACAGAAGGACGACGTATGGCAGGGGCGCGAGCCCTGTGGGTTGCTGCAGGCATGAAGCATAAGCAGTTTGGAAAGCCCATCATTGCCATCGTCAACTCATTTACGCAGTTTGTCCCGGGACATACACATTTACATGAAATCGGCCAGATCGTAAAGGCTGAGATTGAAAGTATGGGATGTTATGCCGCAGAATTCAACACGATAGCGATTGATGACGGTATAGCAATGGGACACGACGGAATGCTATATTCGCTGCCGTCGCGCGATATCATTGCCGATTCTGTTGAATATATGGTTAATGCCCATAAGGCAGACGCAATGATATGTATCTCAAATTGTGATAAAGTTACGCCTGGCATGCTTATGGCAGCCATGCGATTAAACATACCGGCCGTATTCTGCAGCGGCGGACCTATGGAGGCTGGACGATGGAACGGCGAGAATGCCGATCTGATAACGGCCATGGTTAAAGGAGCCGACCCGAGTGTCAGCGATGACGAAATGCGCCAGATAGAGAGTTGTGCCTGTCCTGGCTGTGGATGCTGCTCGGGTATGTTCACGGCAAACTCTATGAATTCGCTCACAGAGGCCATAGGCCTTTCGCTTCCTGGCAATGGTACAATTCTGGCCACGCACAAGAACCGCATACAGCTGTTTAAGGATGCCGCGCGCCAGATTGTGGCAAATGCCATGAGGTATTATGAAGAAGGAGACGAGAGTGTCCTGCCGCGCAATATTGCTACGCGTGAAGCCTTTCTGAATGCCATGACACTCGACATAGCCATGGGAGGAAGCACCAATACGGTGCTGCATCTTTTGGCTGTTGCTCAAGAGGCTGGGGCTGATTTTACCATGTCTGACATAGATGAGCTTAGCCGCAGGGTGCCTTGTCTGTGTAAGCTGGCTCCAAATACGCAGAAGTATAGCCTGCAAGAATGTAACCGGGCTGGCGGAATATTCGGAATAATAAATGAACTGGCCAAGGGCGGACTGATCAACGAAGGCGTGATGCGTGTTGACGGAAAAACGCTGGGTGAACAACTTAGAAAATATGACATAACGGGCAATGGCATTGATGGTGATGCGGAACGCATATACCGCAGTGCGCCTGGCAGAAAGTTTTCTACCGTTATGGGCTCGCAGGACGAACAGTGGGATACGCTCGACACAGACCGCTCGGCAGGTTGCATACGCGACATAGAGCATGCCTATACAAAAGACGGAGGATTGGCTGTCTTGTTTGGCAACATCGCGCAAGACGGCTGTGTTGTCAAGACGGCAGGCGTAGACCCTTCAATATGGAAGTTTAGCGGACCGGCAAAGGTCTTTGATTCACAGGAAGATGCCTGTGAGGCTATTCTCGGCGGTAAGGTCAAGAGTGGCGACTGTGTGGTTATCACGCACGAAGGCCCTAAGGGAGGTCCCGGCATGCAGGAGATGCTTTATCCAACGTCTTATATTAAGAGTATGCATCTCGGAACGGAGTGTGCCTTGATTACAGACGGACGCTTCAGCGGCGGAACTTCAGGACTAAGCATAGGGCATATTTCGCCGGAAGCCGCTGCCGGAGGCAACATCGGAAAGATAATTGATGGTGACATCATAGACATAGACATCCCCAACCGCTCAATAAATGTCAGGCTGACGGCTGAAGAGCTTGACTTGAGGCCACAGCGCAAGCTGACCCGAAAGCGTGTCGTAAGCAAGGCCCTGAGAGCTTATGCTCAGAGCGTAAGTTCGGCAGATAAAGGCGGAGTGAGGATTATAGGTTAGTATAAGTTTTTGTGAAGTGTGTTTCATAATCGGTGCCTGCGCCTGTCGTGCGTTGGTGTAATGCCCTGCATGGCACTGTTGACGTATATTGCTTTGTGCGCACGGCTTTGTGCGTATGGCGTCGGTTATGTTACTTGTTACTTGACACAACAAAAAATATTGAGAGAGTATGGCAAAGGAAATGATAACAGGAGCAGAGGCTCTGATGAGGGCTCTGAAAGAAGAAAACGTGAAAACCATTTTCGGTTATCCTGGCGGATCTATTCTGCCGGTTTTCGATGCCCTTTATGATTATACACGCGGTGACAAAAAGGCTTTTGAGCATATTCTCGTCAGGCATGAACAGTCGGCTGCCCATGCGGCAGAAGGATACTCACGTGCCAGCGGCGACGTAGGAGTATGTATCGTAACAAGTGGTCCGGGAGCAACAAATACGCTTACAGGCATTGCAGATGCAATGATGGACTCAACACCGATAGTCGTTATTGCCGGACAGGTGGGCGTAGATGTGCTTGGCACTGACTCTTTTCAGGAAGTCGACCTTGTTGGCGTGTCGCAGCCTATAAGCAAGTGGAGTTATCAGATACGCCGTGCAGAGGATGTGGCATGGGCCGTAAGCCGTGCCTTTTATATAGCACGCTCAGGCCGTCCTGGTCCTGTAGTGTTAGATTTTCCAAAGAATGCCCAGGTGTCTCTCACAGAGTATGAGCCGTGTCGTGTAGACTTTGTACGTGGCTATGTGCCTTATCCCACTGTAGACGCAGAGGCCGTAAGCCGTGCTGCAGAGCTTATTAATAACGCAAAAAAGCCGTTGGCACTTGTAGGGCACGGTGTGGAGCTTGGCAATGCACAGCAAGAGCTTGTCGACTTTATCGAGAAGGCCGGCATACCGGCCGCCCGCACCATGCTTGGACTTTCGGCTCTTCCAACCGGCCATCCGCTTAATATGGGGATGCTAGGCATGCACGGCAACTATGCACCAAACATGAAAGAGCAGGAGTGTGACGTGCTGATAGCCATAGGCATGCGTTTCAGCGATCGTGTTATCTGTAATCCTGCCACTTATGCCAAACAGGCAAAAATAATACAGCTCGATATTGACGGGGCTGAGATAGACAAAAACGTTAAGACCGACGTTGCCGTTGTAGCAGACTGTAAGGAGTCGTTGCCGGCAATTACAAAGCTGTTAAGGCCTAATTCACACAAAGAATGGTGTGAGAGTTTCAGACCGTTGTATGAAGAGGAATACGAGAAGGTTATCAGGCCTGCAACTTGCCCGTCGTCAGGTCCGCTTCTTATGGGTGAAGTGGTTAAGGCTGTGGCTGATGCAACAGGAGGCGATGCCGTTCTCGTTAATGATGTAGGACAGAATCAGATGTTTTCGTGCCGTTACTTTAGATATAACAAGAAACGCTCCGTAGTGAGCAGCGGCGGCTTGGGAACCATGGGCTACGGACTTCCGGCTGCTATAGGAGCTGCCTATGCCGTGCCTGATCGTCAGATTTGTATGTTTACCGGCGACGGAAGTTTTCAGATGAGCATACACGAACTCGGTACGATAATGGAACATCGTATTCCGGTTAAGGTGATTCTGATGAACAATAACTATTTGGGCAATGTGCGTCAGTGGCAGGATTTGTTTTTCGACAGCCGTCAGGCGTTTACAAGGATGACAAATCCATGTTACGGCGGAATATGTGACGGGTATCACATACCATATATTTTTGTGTCTGAAAGAGAATTGTTGAAGAATGCAGTTCATAAAATGTTGTCAACAGAAGGACCATTTGTGTTGGAGTGTGCTGTTAAGGAGGAAGATAATGTAATGCCGATGGTTCCTCCGGGATGTTCGGTCAACGAGATGTTGCTTGAAGTAAACAGATAATGGCGGGTATGGAAACAAAAGACAGAAAATTATATACAATGTTGGTCTATTCAGAAAACATTGCCGGTATACTTAACCAGATAACAGCCGTGTTTACGCGGCGTCAGGTTAATATCGAAAGTCTGAATGTGTCAGCCTCAAGCATCGAGGGTGTTCACAAGTACACCATAACGGCATGGAGCGACGAAGACCTGATAAAAACAATAACCAAGCATATCGAGAAGAAAATAGATGTGATAAAGGCTGATTATTACACGGACGATGACCTTTTTATACGTGAGGTGGGGCTTTATAAACTTTCAACGGGCGAAGTTCTTGCTAATCCCGAAATATCGCGTGTAATCAGAAAGGCTGACGCCCGCATTATTGATGTAAACCCTACGTTCTGCTGCGTAATGCTGAGCGGAATGACGGAAGATATTACAGGACTCTATTACGCTCTCGACAAGTTTAAATGCTTGTTGCAGTATACCCGCAGCGGGCGTATTGCCATAACCCGCAGTAAGGTGGAGCAGGTCAGTGAATTTTTAGAATTACAGGAAAAAAATAGGAATAAAAAATGTTAGACAAAGTAGGAAAATACGAGTTTTTGGCAGAACCGTTTCATTGTGATTTCTCAAAACGTCTCTTTATGGGACATCTTGGCAATCACATGCTTAATGCCGCAGATTTTCATGCAGCCCATCGTGGTTTTGGCATGACATACCTTAACCCTTTGCATAAGACATGGGTGTTGTCGCGTCTGGCTATCGAGATGGAAAAGATGCCGCCGCAATATGCCAAGTTTTATGTTGAAACATGGGTAGAAGGAGTGATGAAATTTTTTACCAATCGTAATTTTCGTGTAGTTGATGCAGAAGACGAAAATCTGGTTTATGGCTATGGCCGCAGTATTTGGGCCCTGATAGACACCGACTCTCGTCAGCCGCAGAACATCATGGATATACGTGACGGTGAGATACTCAACTATATAGAAACGGACAAGGCTTGTCCTATTGGTGCATTGTCGCGTGTCAGGATGAGTAAAGACGCCGGGCTTGTTGCCTCTGTGCCAACTCATTACAGCGACGTTGACGTAAACGGTCATATTAACAGCGTAAAGTATATTGAGCATGTTCTCGATTTATTTGCGCTTGATACGTATCGTGAATATAGGATAAAGCGTTTCGACATTGCTTATGTGGCCGAAAGCTATTATGGGGATACGTTGAACTATTACAGGGAAGATGTTTCTGATGATGTGTTCTGCGTACGCATAACAAGAGTGCCGCCTGAGTCTTCAGAAGAAACTGAAGTCTGTAGATGTAAGATCGAATTTGTTAAAGATTAACAGTTCAAGCACTATTTTTGCTTTAACGGCAGGTGCTTACTGCTGTCTTTATGTGAAAGTAAGAAATATGTAACGTCTAATCTGCAGCCTCGGATACGGGGCTGCTTAAACAAACATTTTTATTATGGCAGAAATGAATTTTGGTGGCGTGATAGAAACAGTGGTCACCAGTAAAGAATTTTCTTTAGAGAAGGCACGTGAAGTTCTTCAGAACGAAACGATAGCTGTATTAGGTTATGGAATTCAGGGACCTGGGCAGGCATGCAATTTGCGTGATAATGGCTTTAATGTTATTATAGGTCAGCGTGAAGGCAAAACTTATGATAAGGCTGTTGCCGACGGATGGGTGCCCGGAAAGACATTGTTTTCAATTGAAGAGGCTGCCGCAAAGGGTACGATTATATGTATGCTGCTGTCTGACGCCGGTCAGATATCGGTGTGGCCTAAGGTTAAACCTTATCTGACAAAAGGAAAGGCACTTTACTATTCTCATGGATTTGCCATAAACTGGAGCGACCGCACTGGTGTAGTTCCTCCAGGTGATGTTGACGTTATTATGGTTGCCCCAAAGGGTTCGGGCACATCGCTCCGTACAATGTTTCGTGAAGGGCGTGGGCTAAACTGTTCTTATGCCGTTTATCAGGATGCTACCGGTAAGGCAGAAGAGCGTACAATAGCATTCGGTATAGGTATCGGGGCTGGATATCTCTTTAAGACTACCTTTGAGCGTGAGGCTACAAGCGACCTCACCGGTGAGCGTGGCTCGCTGATGGGTGCTATTGAAGGACTTTTTGAGGCTCAGTATCAGGTGCTACGTGAGCATGGACATTCTCCCTCAGAGGCGTTTAATGAGACTGTTGAGGAGCTTACCCAGAGTCTTGCTCCGCTTTTCGGCGAGAAAGGCATGGACTGGATGTATGCCAACTGTTCTACAACGGCCCAGCGCGGTGCTCTTGACTGGGCTCCACGTTTCCGTGATGCTATTAAGCCGGTGATGGAGTGGCTTTATCTTTCTGTAAAGTCGGGTAACGAGGCACAGATTTCCATCGACAGCAACTCTAAGCCTGATTATCGTGAAAAGCTTAATGAGGAACTGCGGCAGATGCGTGAGAGCGAGATGTGGCAGGCTGGTATGACTGTCCGCAAGCTGCGTCCTGAAAATAATTGATTATATATTTGACATGCTGATAATTATACAGGCGTGGGGCAGTGATGTTCCGCGTCTGTTTTTATTATGTAAGAGTTTGTATTGTTGTATCAGGATAGATGCTCGGATGTGTCTGGTATTCAGGTTGTAGCATACGGTCTGTTATCCTTTTCTGAGCACTACCATTCCGTCTGAGAGATATATTTTTTCTTCGTTTAGCATGTATTCAACAGCATATTCTATTGCATCTCTGTTGAAGTTAATGTTTTTTATCTCTGTGATGCAGTGTGGCTTTTTGTCGCTTAGGAGTTCTGTAATAAGTTCCTCGGCTCTTTTCTGTTCGTTTTTGTTTTCGCGGTGCTTTTTATGTGCAATACAGACATCGCATTGGTTACAGTCAGTAGAGCGCTCTTCGCCGAAATACCTTAGCAGCTGCCGGCTGCGGCATATGTCGTCATTTGTAGCATAATTTATCATGGCCTCGATGCGCTCCATGTATTCTTTCTTACGGTTGTCGTATATTTCCTTGCTCAGCACCAGACGCTCCATTTCTTCGCGTCGCTGAGTGTATGTTATGTGTGGAATTTTTTTCCTTGGTATGAAATGAAGAATACGGCGTGCAGTCATGTCTTTCAGAATCATGTATGTTTCAGGCACGGTTAGTCCGGCTTGCTGTGCCACAAGACTTTCGTCAATGTAGCAGAAGTCGGAAAATAATCCTCCGTAGCACCTTAGCAGTGCCGTTATCACAGCATTCTCCCTTTCGTTGAGGCTGTCGAGCATATTCAGTTCGTTGCGGCCTAAAAGCATTCTTATCTGAGCTTTATTGTCTGATTCTTCGTCATAGTCGATATATCCGGCTCTGGAAAGAATCTTTAGTGCCGATCCTGCTTGTATGGGAAAATGCTTAAAGGCAACACAGAAGCGGTCGATGTTGAACTCGAATCTGCATCCTTGTCCGCTCCCCATGCCTATTTGATAAAAGTAGGCAAGATGTTCATACACAAGGCGTATATAGTCTTTGTCTGGGAAAGTCTCTTCTATTCTTCTTCTCAGTTTGCCTTTGTCGCTGCCGTTATAAAGCAGTACGGCATAGGCTTTCTTTCCGTCGCGTCCGGCTCTTCCTGCTTCCTGAAAATATGCTTCAGGAGAATCTGGGCAGTCGTGATGTATAACGAGTCTTACGTTAGGTTTGTCGATGCCCATTCCGAATGCATTTGTGGCAACCATAACGCGTGCCTTGCCCTCATGCCATTCCTTCTGGCGTTCGTCTCTTGCGGCACTTTCCAGTCCGGCATTATAGTAGGTTGCGCTTATCTTGCGTTTGCATAGCTCGGCTGCAATTTCTTTTGAACGTTTACGGCTTCTTACGTAAACAATGGCAGAGCCGCTTACACTATTGAGAATGTGGAGCATCTCTTCAAACTTGTCATCGGCCTTTCTTACGATATATGCAAGGTTTTTGCGTTCAAAACTCATCTTGAACACATTTTTTTCTTTGAAGCCGAGTTTGTCTTGAATGTCGTCTACAACCTTTGGTGTTGCTGTTGCTGTCAGGGCCAGTATTGGTGCGTCTGGCTTTAGTTTTCTTATGTCTGATATCTTGAGGTAAGACGGCCTGAAGTCATAGCCCCACTGACTTATGCAGTGGGCTTCGTCAACTGTTATGAAGCTTACGTTCATATGGCTCATCTTCTTCTGGAATAGTTCAGAAGACAGGCGTTCAGGTGATACATACAGGATTTTTACTCCGCCGAATATGGCATTTTCTAGTGTAGTTATAATATCTGCATGCATCATACCCGAATAAACAGCTGCCGCCTTGATGCCTTTGTGCCTAAGGTTTACTACCTGGTCCTTCATCAGTGCAATCAAGGGCGTGATGACGATGCATACCCCTTTCATTGAGAGAGCCGGCACTTGAAAAGTAATTGATTTGCCTCCGCCTGTCGGCATCAGACCAAGTGTGTCACGTCCGGCGCAGATACTGTCGATAATCTCTCGCTGAATGCCCCTAAAGTCGTCATACCCCCAGTTGTCGCGAAGTATCTTTCTGTATTTGTCGTCAGTCGTCACCATCGTTTGTGTATATGATATATTTTGTCCGTCCACGAAATATGCAAGCGTTTCCGTGGACAGACAAAAATATTGTTAGTTTGTTTCTTCTTCGTCTTCTGCAGGACGTATGTCCTCTATTTGCAGCTGGATACCATTGTGTTTAAAAACATTGTCTTCAATGGTGTATGCAATGTCAAAGCTGCGTTTTGATTTTATATATCGTGCCGATCCGCTTTGCCCGAAAGCAATGCCGTTCATCACGTTGTTTGATTTTGAGTCTACAAGTTCTAGTTTTATGTGTTCCTGTTCTCTTCCTACCACCTTGCTTGTGCCAAAGTCGTAAACGTCTGTAGTGCAGAACAGGGGTTTGGGATTTTGTGGACCAAACGGACTTAGCTTCTTGATTTCAGAATGCAGCTTACGCGTTATATCTTTGAAGTCGATTACGGCGTCAATGTTGAGTATAGCTTCTGTCTGTTCGGGTTGTATGTGCTCGTCAACATATTTCTGAAAACGTTTCATGAATTCGGGCACATCCTTCCATTTCAGTGTCAGACCGGCAGCGTAAGTGTGCCCGCCAAAGTTTATCAGCAGGTCGCGGCAGCTTTTTATGGCGGAATAAACGTCGAAGCCCGTAACGCTCCTTGCAGAACCTGTGGCCAGATCGTCTTCACGCGTCATTACTATTGTTGGACGAAAATAGATTTCTGTCAGCCTTGAAGCCACTATGCCAATTATGCCTTTCTTCCAGTTTTCGTCATACAGCACAATGCTTGAGCGCCTGTTCTGACTCTCTATTTTTGCCACAATCTGGTTGGCCTCTTCTGTCATTTGCTTGTCAATGTCCTTGCGCTGCTCGTTGTATTCGTTTATATGCTTTGCCTCTTTAAGTGCGCTGCCAAGGTCTTTTTCAACAAGCAGGTCAACGCTCTCGCGTCCGTTCTCCATGCGTCCTGATGCGTTGATGCGTGGTCCGATTTTGAACACTATGTCGCTCATTGTTATCGTGCGTCCGTTTAGTCCGCAGATATCAATGATGGCTTTTAGTCCGATGTTCGGATTCTGGTTGAGCTGTTTAAGACCGTGGTATGCCAATATTCTGTTTTCTTCCACTACGGGCACAATGTCTGCAGCTATACTTACTGCGCAGAAGTCGAGCAGGGGCACTAAACGTGAGAATGGTATGCCGTTGTTCTTGGCGAAAGCCTGCATAAACTTGAAGCCTACACCGCATCCGCACAAGTGCTTGAACGGGTAAGAGTCGTCAGGGCGTTTGGGGTTAAGTATTGCTACAGCCGGAGGCATAATCTCGTCGGGCACGTGATGGTCACATATAATGAAGTCGATGCCAAGGCTCTTGGCATATTCTATTTCGCTTATGGCCTTTATGCCGCAATCGAGGATTATTATCAGTTTTACACCAGTTTCATGGGCATAGTCAATACCCTTATAGCTCACTCCATATCCTTCATCGTAGCGGTCGGGTATGTAGTAATCTATGTTAGAGTAGAATTGCTGTAAGAATTTATACACGAGTGCGACGGCAGTGCATCCGTCAACATCGTAGTCACCATACACCATAATGCGCTCTTTTCGTCCCATGGCATCGTTCAGTCTGTCAACGGCCACGTCCATATCCTTCATAAGGAACGGATTTATCAGGTCGTTGAGCTGAGGACGGAAGAAACGTTTAGCAGCAGATTCGGTGGTAATGTTTCGCCGTATTAGTATTCCGGCCATAACGGGGCTTATGCCCAGTTTTGCTCCCAGCTCTTCAGCTGCCTTTTTCTGTTCTGATGTTGGTGATTCGTAGTTCCATTTGAAGTGCATTTATATTGTTTTTTATTTCTCTTTCCCGGTTGCCATTGTCAATTTGTATAAAATGGCGTGTAAAGTTACAAATAAAAAACAAGAAAACGGTGATTTCTGACAGAAAAGTTCAGAAATCACCGCTTTTGTTCTTAAGCTACATTGTAACTGCTTTTGTTTGTCCTGCCGGTTTTTGGCGCCCGTCTCATGCAGCTTTTTGCTGACGTTCGAAGGCCTTTATGTCTTTTATACAGCAACCTTGGGTTGTCTGTCTGCAATGTTATGTTTCCGGTCAGTCCTGCAGTTGTCTGTATGTTAGTTTAAGCCGAGCTTTTTACGGATATCCTTAGGTATGGCGTTCTTGTTAACCATGAAGCTCATAGTCTTGTATGCAACATAGTTCTTTGACATGTACCAAATTCCTTTGTAGTCGCCATACTCGCCCCAAGAGTTCTTAACCATATAGTATTCGCGTCCGTTCTTGTCTTTAGCGATACCGAAGATTACCATTCCGTGGTCGTCAGTTGTCTCCCAGTTGTCGAAAGCTTCCTGGCGCATTTCCTGTGTAGGAACGATTTCAGGAGCGTCAACTCCGAGAGAATCGAGCTTGCTCTTCTTTTCTGTAGAAGAAAGCTTGAACCATCTGTCTGCGTCTGTTCCGGCCATGCTGCGTACTTTCTTTACGTCGTATGCGATACCGAGACCCATGCGTGTGAATCCGTCTTCTGTAACGTCGCCGCCCCATGCTACGGTGTAGCCTTCGTTGATGGCATTGTCAATAATCTTCATCATCTCGTCCATAGGAACATTGTATGATGTTGCCCAGCGCCAGTTGTCCTGAACTTCTACAGGGAACTGTGTGTAGAACGGGTGATGTGTGTAGCTTGTTATTGAAACATAGTCGTCAAAGTTGAGGCCGAGGCTTGCTGCGAATGTCTGCGGAGTATACTTCTTGCCTTCATAAACAAACTCCTTCGGGCATTCTCCTAAGTATGAGTCGATGATACCCTGCAGACCTTTCTGCCACTGCTTAGAAATCTTCTTTGCCTTGCTCTTTGATACAGCTGCAACATACGGCTCCATAACACCGAAGAACTCTTCGAAGTTAGCCAAAGAGTCGCCTGTCAGAGTGCCGGGTGCCGGCATGGCTGTTTCAGGGCAGATACCGTGGTTCTTAAGAATATAGAGCACGTCCTCAGAGCTTCCGCCCTGTGAGAACTGGCTGTCGCCGTGCATTCTTACAGTAAGGATGGCACGCTCCATGTAGTCCTTGTTGGCTACGAACATTTCGCAGAGGTCGTAAGTCTTGCCTGTCTTTTTCAGAATTTCGTTCTCAAAGAAACTCAGTGTAGAGTAAGCCCAGCAGGTACCGCTGCGGTTCTGGTCTTTGATACTTGTGATCTTGTTCTCCTTAATGGTTGTGAACACAGGTTTGTTCTTTTCCGCAGTTCCTTTCTTGTCCTGCGCGTTCATGCCTGTTGCTATACAAGCCAACAGAGCCATTGCAATTAACTTTTTCATTTTTCTATAAGTATTGTTTTGGGTTTTAGTTGTTTCTCATGAATTCTTCAACATCGTCCGGATGATAAGGTATGCGCTCCGTGCCGAGGAATCTGCATCCGTCGTCAGTTATCAGCAGGTCGTCTTCAATACGTATGCCGCCGAAATCCTTGTAGGTTTCGAGCATCTCATAGTTGATGAAGTCTTTGTGCAGTCCTTGCGACTTCCAGTCGTCTATGAGTGCAGGTATGAAATAAATGCCCGGTTCGTCTGTGACAACAAAGCCTTTTTCGAGGCGGCGTCCCATGCGCAGGCAGTTTGTGCCAAATTGTGTTGAAGGCTGTATCTCGTCGTCGAAGCCTACATAGTTCTGTCCGAGTCCTTCCATGTCGTGTACGTCCATACCCATCATGTGGCCAAGTCCGTGAGGCAGGAACATTGCATGTGCTCCGGCTCTTACAGCCTCTTCTGTGTCGCCCTTCATCAGGCCGATTTCTTTCAGTTTGTCGGTCATCAGACGGCATACAGCCATGTGTACGTCATACCATTTTACACCTGGTTTGGCTACATCGAGCACATAGTCGTGGCAGGCCTCAACGATGCTGTATATTTCACGCTGGCGCTGAGTGAACTTGCCGTTTACGGGATATGTGCGGGTGTTGTCTGAGCAGTAGTTGTTGCGGTTTTCTGCACCAGAGTCGCACAAAGCCAGCCTGCCGCTCTCAAGAACGTCCCATGACGGTGTGCCGTGCATTATCTCTCCATGCTGTGTGAATATTGTTGCGAAGCTTACCATTGCTCCATAAGAGTGTGCTGTTCCGTCAACCTGTCCGCCGATAAACTTCTCGGTGAATCCGGGTTTAGTCAGCCTCATGGCTGTTGTATGCATCTTGTAGCCAATAGAGCATGCGTCTTCAATCTCGGCTATCTCCTGCGGCTCTTTCGTAGAGCGCATCTTCACCACAGCTTTTATCAGTTCGAGTGATGCAGCCTCTTTCTGCTGGTTTGGATGAATGCCAAGCAGGTCGAATATCTGCAGCTTGGTGTCATATCTGTATGGCGGCAGGAAATGTATTGGCCTTTTCTGTTTCAGCGCATTGTTGCATATAATCTGCAGCGACTTCATCGGGGCAGTATTGGCTACGCCAACGCTTTCAGCCATGTCCTTCACGCTGTTTACAGAGCCGAACCATACGATGTCTTCAATGTCGATGTCGTTGCCCACGAGCGTTTCGGTGCCTTCGTCGATGTCAATCACGCCTACAAGCCCGTCGCGGTTAAGTCCGAAATAATAAAGGAACGAAGAGTCCTGACGGAACGGATAGTAGCTGTTTGAAGGGTAATTGACAGGTGAGTCGTTATTACCGAACAAAATCACGATGCCACTCTTTACGAGCTTTCTCAACTCGGCGCGGCGGCTTACGTAGGTTTCCTTGCTGAACATATTCGTATATAAATGCTTGTTAAACTAAATTTCGTCACTCTGTGGCGTGGTTGTTTTTCCAGTAACTTTTATGGTGTGTCAGGCTTTTTCAACTCGTTTTTCACAGATATATAACTTCAATATTGCAAAGATAATGCAAATCATGTGCAGAACAAAATAAAATCAATTTATTTTTATAACAAAATGTCACTTATTTTAATTTGTTGGTCTGTAAAACATGTTATAATGATATCCTCAGGGCTGAATATGCATGCAAAAAAGTTACAGATGTTTGTTTTTTTGATTTTTTATATTGTAAATTACTTTAAAATATATGCCGTTAAAACTAAAATCATTAACTTTGCAAAGTTTTTTAGTGAGTTATGCGTATTGACAGAAATACAGGATTGGTTCTTGAGGGCGGCGGCATGCGCGGTGTGTTCACCAGCGGCGTGCTGGACGGCTTTATGAAGCATGACATGTATTTTCATTACGTTGTTGCAGTTTCGGCCGGAGCATGTAACGGCATGTCGTATATGAGCCGCCAGATACGCCGCGCCCGTATTTCCAACATCGACTATCTTTCAAAATATAAGTACATAGGTCTGCGACATCTGGTTACGCAGGGTTGCATCTTCGACCGTAAACTGCTTTATGACGATTTCCCAAATACGTTGCTGCCTTATGATTTTGAAGCATTCTTCAATAATCCTGACGTCTTCGAGATGGTTACCACCAACTGCCTGACCGGACGTGCATGCTACCTTACAGAGAAGCACGACCGCCAGCGCCTGCTTGACATTGTTCGTGCAAGCAGCAGCCTGCCTTATGTCAGCAAGATTGTAAATGTTGACGGCATACCTATGCTCGACGGAGGAATAGTAGACAGCATACCTGTAATGAGGGCCATGGAGCAGGGGCATCACAAGAATGTTGTTGTCCTTACGCGCAACTATGGTTTTCGCAGCAAGGAGAAAGACCATAAGATACCGCGTTTTGTATATAAGAACTATCCACGGCTGCGCGTGGTGTTGAGCCATCGCTGTGAGGCTTACAACCGCCAACTTGAAATGATAGAGGAAATGGAGCGTGCCGGACAGATATTATGCATACGTCCAGAGCGCCCTATGGAGGTCGGACGTATAGAGAAGGATGTAGATAAACTTGAACGGCTTTATGAGGAAGGCTATGCCTTAGGTGAGAAGTTCTGCCGTGAGCAGGGATATTGCTGAGCCAGCCGGTGTCATGTGGCAGCATGTTGATAGGGGCGGGGGCTAAATGTCGTGGACTTATTAATGCGTAGTCTGTTTCCGCATACTGTTTTATTCCTTGAATTTATGCCGGCGTCAATATCGGCGAGGACAGGGAATTTGCGTTTGCTCTAACTCGTTGATTGTCAATGTATTGTAAAAGGCCATGTTTTGCATCGCGAAACATGGCCTTTTATAACCTAATATGCCTCCTTTTGCGTTGCGAAAGGAAGCATATTGAAAAACGGATGATTGTATGTCTGTAAACTCCAGCATGAGTTTTTACAATATTTTTTCGTAAAATGTCGTCATGCTTGTCTGTTAAGAGTGATGCAACAATTAGGCAAGCTTGTCCGCTAAAGTTTTTTAGCTGCCATCGTGCTGTAAATCCTTTTATTGCAACTCTTTGTCTGTTTGCTTTTTATTTGATTTCCTGAAAGTCGCCGTTGTTTACAATATATTTAGGCGACGGGCCATATTTATTCTCTTCAGGCTTGCCGTCCATGACGCAGAACACCAGGATGCTGATGTTCAGGAAGAAGAGCAGCAGCATTGAAGTCATGACGATAGGGTCGCTCATGATCTTTACGGCAATGCTTGGGTCAGGATTTACCGTAGTCATGGCCTCGAGATATCCTGTTGACGACATATATATATTGTACAATATATTTATTATGATGCTTGCTGCAACCCACCAGCCTCCGTGTCCGCGGTCGTGCAGGCGGCGCACCGTAACGGAGCAGATAGAGAGCAGAAGGAGCATTGACACAACAGAACTTACGACTTGCATTCCTGCAAGTGACAGATTGAGTACAACGCTTACAACGGCATAAAGGAGCCAAAACCACCATAATTCAGAACGGCGTGCACGGCCCTTAAAGTCGGTCAGTTTGCTTAACACTGTTTTTACAGACTCGCTGAAGCTCATCTGTGGTAATCTTACGATGTCTTCCATAGTTTCAATAAAATTGTTTGTTAATTATATTTGTTATGTCTACGGCTTCAGACACGGGCCGTATTTTCGTTTATTCAGGCCCTGTCTTCTGCACGTCAGAGTGTTTGACATTAATTCAATGTCTCGAATGTATCCAATATACTCTCTGTCTTATTCTTTCAGCAGGTCAGGGCGCAGCCGTCTGGTTCGCTCGTAGCTCTGCTCTATTTCCCAGTCTTTTATCTTGGCCTCGTTTCCGCTTAACAGAATGTCAGGCACTTTCCAACCTTTATAGTCGGCCGGTCTTGTATATATAGGTGCCGACAGCAGGTCGTCCTGAAAGCAGTCAGACAGAGCGCTCTGGTCGTCGCTTATAACTCCCGGTACAAGCCTTACTATTGCATCAGCCATCACCGCTGCCGCCAGCTCTCCGCCCGTAAGCACATAGTCGCCTATGCTTATTTCGCGCGTGATGAGGTGGTCGCGTATTCTCTGGTCAATGCCTTTATAGTGTCCGCACAGAATTATCAGGTTTTTCTTCAGCGACAGGTTGTTGGCCACATGCTGGTCAAACTGCTCACCGTCAGGCGAAGTAAATATTACCTCGTCATATTCTCTTTCGGCCTTCAGAGCCGATATGGCCCGGTCTATTGGCTCACACTGCATCACCATTCCGGCAAATCCGCCGTATGGATAGTCGTCCACGCGTTTCCATTTGTCTGTAGAGTAGTCGCGCAGGTTGTGCAGATATATCTCTGCCAGTCCTTTCTTCTGCGCGCGTGCCAATATGGATTCTCTTACAAATCCCTCGAGCATCTCAGGTAAAACTGTAATTATATCAATTCGCATATTTGCAAAATTATCTAATTTTCTGCCAATATCACAATTTTTAGCCTTTATTTTTATATTTTTTATATAAAACTGCAAGCGAAAAATGATGTCGGTTTAGTTCGTAACGTTATTTTTTTGTGTTAAAAATAATATTGTGTATAGTGAAAAACCGTAAACTTATAATGGCTTTAAGATTAAAATTTCTAAAAAGACATATGCCTATTATGTCGTCTGAAAGCCTTTTTTTATTAATTTTGTGGTGAAAATTTGCAAGAAATCTAATTATTTATTAATCATGTAACTAATTGTTTATCATTATGTCAAAAACGATAGAGCAGCAAATAGAAAAGAGCCGAATGCTCATAACCGGCTTTCGTAGAAACATCAATGTATTGTCTGATAGAGGCGTAACGGAAGCAGAACTGAATGCAATGGACGTAGAACTTCGTAAGCTTGTTGAAATAAATGCAGAGTGCGACAAGCTGCGGGAAGAACTTTCTGTTAAGGTTAAGAATATGAATAGTATTCTAAATGTAGTGAAAGATTCATTCTTTAACTATAAGAAAATAATCAAGCAGAACTATTCGCAGGAAAGATGGATCGATTTTGGTGTTGCCGATAAACGCTGATATGTTTAGATGAATGAAATTTTAAATGTCGGTACTTTATCGTTGGAGCCAAAAGCATTTGATGCTTAATTGATACTGTAGTGCAAATACGTGTCTTGCAGTATAATTGTATATTGTAAATGCCGCCTGTAGGTTTTATTTTCTATTGTCTTACAGGCGGCATTTGTGTTATGTTTATTACAACTCTTTTTTCAGCTTTTCAGCCATGTCGGCATATTCCTCGTCTGTCAGATAAACCTTCTTTGGATTCATCTGAAACACTCCGCCAAAGTCAGGTCCGCCTACATATTTAGGAATCAGGTGAAAATGTAAGTGTGACAGCGTGTCTGAATATGCACCATAGTTTATTTTGTCAGGATTGAACACCTTCTGCATGGCTCTTGTCACTTTCGCCACGTCTGCCATAAAAGCGTTTCTGTCCTCATCACTCAGAAGGTTGAGGTCGTCCACATGGTCTTTGTAAGCCACGAGACAACGTCCGTGATATGTCTGCTCCTTAAAGATAAAGAGGCGCGACACACTAAGTTTGGCTACTTCAATCATCAGTTCGTGCTGTGTCTCATTGTTTTGGCAATAAAGGCACTCTTTAGGATCACTTTTCATGTTTTTGCTTTTGTTTTAGATTGTTTTTATTATTTCGTTTCGCGTTTTTTTCGCGTAGTGTTTGTCTTTATTTAAAGTTCTGCATAGACATATATTTCTCTCTCGTCATATAAAGTTACGGCATGTTTCAAGTCCAAAGCATAACTAATAATAACTTTATGTTGTTATTTAGCCTGCGCAGCAATATTTTATGCAAAGATGCAGCAAGTGAGTGCAGAAACGTCAAGCTTGCTTGGATGTTATGCCGAGGGCAGCAATATCTTATGTAAAGATGCAGCAAGTGAGTGCAGAAATGTCAAGCTTGCTTGGATGTTATGCTGAACGCAGCGATATTTTATGCAAAGATACACCAATTCATGATGAATTCAAAATTATTGAAATTATTTTATTTTCAATGGGCTTTATATTTTAATATCGGTCTGATAAATTAAATTTTAAAATCCACTGAAATATGACCTTAAACTCATTGAGTTTTTATATGAAAATCAATGAGTTTTCAGCCATGTTTCAGTGATTAATTTCTGGTATCGCGTTATTGTGACTATTTATCTCTTAAAATATTCATTTTTTTGATATTTAAGTAATTCGTCAATATCTCCATTAATAATATGTGGCAGACATTGGCGAATCTTGTTTATTGGCCATTCCCACCATTTTAATGTTTCAAGTTTTTGTATTACTCCATCGTCAAACCGTTTGCGTATAGGTCGGGCTGGAACTCCGCCCACTATTGTATATGGAGCCACATCTTTTGTAACGACAGCATGAGCCGCGATAATTGCACCGTCGCCAATGTTGACGCCTGCCATGATGACGGCTTCATAGCCAATCCATACGTCATTTCCTATAATGATATCACCTTTGTTGTCCCATGCTTTTGCCACATCTGATTTTTCTAAGTTCCATTCATCATAAAACAACGGGAATGTATATGTAGATAAAGATTTTAGCGTATGGTTGGCACAGTTGAACAGGAGTTTTGTACCACAGGCAATGGAGCAGAATTTGCCGATTATAAGCCGCTCTCGATTAATCGGATAATGGTATAGTACATTATTTTTCTCGAAATGTATCGGGTCGGAAACAAAGTCATTATAGATGGTATAATCGCCGACAATAATGGACGGGTCTTTAATAACAGCGTTCAGATAAACGGTTTGCTTGTCACCTTTGTGAGGATATATCTTATTCATCATCACTTTAAATTTTTAGTATTGTTTATATTTCAAATAAATGACAGATTGTGTGCCGAGTAATATTACAAATAAATATTCCACGGCCCAATAAGCCGCTAAAGGTACATGGTAATGACACAATGTCCATAATGAAAACAGGTAGACGACGGTAGTAGTCATCTGAAATACGAATACCGCACGCGTAGCTCCTGTTCCTGTAACAGCGTTCAGATATACATAGCCGGGTAATGCAAAGAAATAGTTCAGCAGCATGACAATGAATGGCTGTAATGCAGCTTGCATGATTATCTGATTGCCCGTGTAAGCCATTATTATATAATGATGAAAGAGCAATGCAAGAATAACCAGTGGAATGCCTGCTGTATATCCAATACGGATAATTCTGTTACAAAGAGGAAATACATTCTTCTTTTTACCGGTACCGATTAAGTTACTTACAAGCGAACTTGTCACGCCGGCTAATGCGTTGACAATAACGGAAAATAGTGCGGATATGCTTCTTATTATATTTGATACGGCCAGCTCCGTTTCTCCTAAACGTTCAATAGCCAGAAAGAGCAGAAACCAAATGGCTACGCTTGTAAAATATTGTAACATACTCCATATCGAAACAAAAAAGACTTCTTTCTGTATTTTCAGATCAAAGGCAAAACATAAGCCATACATGTTTTTGTCAATATGCCGTAATATATATGCAGTCAATACGATGAGTGAGCACATTTCTGAAAATGACGATGCCGCAGCTGCTCCTGATATCCCCATGTCAAATTTGAATATAAGGAGCCAGTTCATAGGAATGTTCATAAATACGGCAGTTAAAGCTGCAATATTCAGAGCCTTTGTCCGTGTAATTCCTACTAGAAATGAGCGCAGGGCTAAAAAAGGAAAAGAGAAAAACAATCCCAAAATACGCCAGTCAAGATAACTCATAACTGCATTATAGACGTCATCCGAACTAATCAGATTCTTCAATATAATGGGAGAGAATATCTTTGACGATAGATAAATGATGATTGCCAGAACGGACAGAAAAAAGAGCCCTTGCGATAATGTCTTTCCTGTTTCTGCATACCGTTGTTCTCCATTACGGCGGGCGATAACTACTTGTAGACCTAAACTGAATCCAAAACCGAGCATATATATTGCCAGAAACCATATTCCCGCAAGTGCAGATGCACCTAATTCCACGTCGCCTACATGTCCCAAGAACAAAGCGTCTGTTATGTTTATCAGTTGTTCGATAAGGATGCTCATCATCACAGGGAAAGCGATGAGCCATATTTTCTTGTATGTATAATTCATTTGTTCAAACAAATATGACACAATAAGTTATGCCGTTTTCTGCAGCGTAACATCTTGTAGATTTATAATTATGGATAATGATAAAAAATAATGGACAAACTTATAATATAAGTCTGTCAAAGAAACGATATAGCGTTTGTCGGGTTGCTATTCGTTGGACATTGCTATATGCATACTTGCCATTTCATATTGTTGAACAATTCTATGCTTTGCTGTTGCAAAGATATTAAATTTATTTGTATTTGATAACTTTTATGGGCGTTTTGTTAATGACATTTATTTCTTCTATATATAAATTTGTTGTGTTATTGCTGTGCGGTGATTTATTATTTAATTTATTTTAGATAGAAACTACATTGCTGTTTTGCGAAAATTTGCATTATCTTTGCATAAGATATAGCTGAGCTCGGCATAGCCATTCAGGCAAACTTTATGCCTTTGCTCTCACTTGCATCATCTTTGCATAAGATATATGCGGCTATATATAAGCAAGCACGATAATGGCTGTTGTCGGTTTGCGTTGCATTGTTTTTAGAATATATTTAAGTTTATGACAGACGAAAGACAGAGAATATTGCAGCTCAGAAAGGAACTGCATGAACATAATTATAAGTATTATGTGCTTAACCAACCTGAAATAAGCGACCAGGAGTTTGACTTCATGATGAAGGAACTGCAGGAACTGGAGGCACGTCATGAGGACATGTTCGACCCCAATTCGCCTACACAACGGGTGGGTAGCGACATTAATCAGGAGTTTACGCAGGTTACGCATAAATATCCAATGCTGTCGCTGGCTAACACATACAGCCAGGAGGAAGTGGCCGACTTCTATAACAGCGTTAAGAAAGGGCTTAACGGTGAAGACTTTGAAATATGCTGTGAACTGAAATATGACGGTTTGTCTATATCTCTTACCTATGAAGACGGCAAATTGGTTAGAGGAGTGACGCGTGGCGACGGCGTTCATGGCGACGATGTGACGGCCAACGTAAAGACGATAAGGTCGATACCGCTGGTGCTGAAAGATGGCGACTGGCCTAAGGAGTTTGAGATAAGGGGCGAAATTCTTATGCCGTGGAATGTGTTTGAAAGACTTAATCAGGAACGTGAGGCTGCCGAAGAACCGCTGTTTGCCAATCCGCGTAATGCGGCAAGCGGAACGCTTAAGAGTCAGAACTCTGCTTTGGTGGCGAGTCGCAACCTCGATGCATACCTCTATTATCTGCTTGGCGACGGACTGCCCGGCGACGGCCATTATGAGAATCTTGAAAAGGCACGTGAGTGGGGCTTTAAGATAAGTGAAGGAATGCGTAAGGTGAAGACGCTGCAGGAGATTTATGACTTTATTGACTATTGGGATACAGAGCGTAAAAACCTGCCTGTGGCAACAGACGGCATTGTGCTGAAGGTGAACTCACTCAGACAACAGAGGGCTCTTGGCTATACTGCTAAGAATCCGCGCTGGGCCATAGCCTATAAATTTAAGGCAGAAAGAGCCTGCACACGTCTTAATGAAGTGACATTTCAGGTGGGGCGCACCGGAGCTGTTACTCCTGTAGCCAATATGGAGCCGGTTCAACTGGCCGGAACAACCGTAAGGCGTGCTACGCTCAACAACGAAGACTTTATACGCAGCCTTGACCTGCATATAGGTGATTATGTGTATGTTGAAAAAGGTGGCGAGATTATTCCTAAGATTGTCGGCGTTGACATTGAGCAGCGCCCGATTATAGCCCAGCCAGTGAGGTTTATAGCCAACTGTCCTGAGTGTGGAGCCAAGTTGGTAAGGTATGAGGGCGAAGCCGCATATTATTGTCCTAATGATGCCGGATGTCCTCCTCAGATAAAGGGGCGCATTGAGCATTTCATTTCGCGCAAGGCAATGAACATAGACAGTATTGGACCTGAGACAGTTGACGATTTCTATAGACATGGACTTGTTCGTAATGTTGCCGACCTGTATGACATAGGAGTGCAGCAGATAAACGGCGACGGCAGCCGTCAGAAGTCGGCCGAAAAGATTGTAAACGGCATTGAGGCATCTAAACAAGTGCCGTTTGAACGTGTGGTCTTTGCGCTCGGAATAAGATTTGTAGGCGAGACAACGGCACGCCTGCTTGCCCGCCATTTCAAGACTATAGATGCCCTTGCCGCGGCAAGCCTGCAAGACCTTTTAGAGGTGGAAGGTGTAGGCGAGGTTATAGCCAAGAGCGTTATGACCTATTTCAGAAACCCTGTAACGATGCAGATAGTAGAGCGCTTGCGCGGATACGGGCTGCAGATGGCGCTGAGCGAAGAGCAGATGTCGTCGGCTACCGACAAATTGGCCGGAAAAAGCATTGTCATAAGTGGCGTGTTTGCACATCATAGCCGCGACGAATATAAACAGATGATAGAGCAGAACGGTGGTAAGAATGTAGGCAGCATAAGCGGCAAGACATCGTTTATATTGGCAGGCGAGAATATGGGACCGGCAAAACTGCAGAAAGCCGAAAAGCTAGGCATACAGATTGTGGACGAAGAGACGTTCCTTAAGATGATAGAATAATGGACTTAGTTACTTGTTCTTTGTCTGTAAGAATATGCCACGTTTAGCGATGATGAAAGGTTGTGCGCGGTTAAAATGTTGTCATAACGTCTTGACTGGGGCATTCCTGACAGGATTAAAGTATAGCGATAATTAAGTTTGACAATTGACTGAAGTATAAAAATAACTGAAGATGAAAGTATTGGTTTCAGAAGAGATAGAGAGCGTCTGCCCGGGCTTTGTAGGCGCGGCAGTTAGCGCAGAGGTCGTAAACACGAAATATAACGAGGACCTTTGGAAAGAAATAGAAGAGTGGGGGGCAAAGTATCGTGCCGGATACACCACGGAGACAATAAAGCATATATCCGGAATTGAGGCCACACGCTGCGTTTATCGTGCCTGCGGCAAGGATCCCAGCCGCTATCGTCCGGCTTCGGAGGCTCTGATAAGGCGAATGCTTCAGGGTAAGGCTCTATATCAGATTGACACGTTGGTAGACCTTGTAAATCTTGCAAGCATTGCCTATGGCTACAGCATCGGTGGCTTTGACGCAGACAAGTTTGTCGGCGACACGCTCACGCTCGGTGTCGGGCGTGAAGGCGAACCTTATGAGGGTATAGGCCGTGGAATGCTCAACATAGCCGGATTGCCCGTGTATCGTGATGCCGAAGGAGGTGTGGGCACTCCTACAAGCGACAACGAGCGCACAAAGATGGAGATGTCTACTAAAAATGTGCTGGTGCTTATCAACGGATACGACGGTAATGAAGATAATGTAAGGGCCAACGCCGAATTTCTTGTAAGACTGTTCGAGAAATATGCGCAAGGAAAAAACTGCAGCTATTTTGTATATAGATAGCCCTTTCGGCATTTTTCGCTGTTAAAAGAGCTTTTGATAATAGTAGGGGTTAAAGCCATCCCTTTTGTGATGACTTTAATCCCTTTGTCTTTTTATATACTGCATTATTATTGTCTTTTACATTGTAGAAACTATCTCTTTGCAATATAAAAAGGAATCTACTTTAAATGCGCTTTTTTACGTTTTTTCCTTCATTTATACAGCTTTCTGATGAAAGCGTAAAATTAGTGTTATCTCAGCTTATTTTTGTTGTAATGCGGCGTAACTTTGCATACAAAGAATATCAGTGAGACAGTGCAGAGGACAGAACCTATAAGATATACCATATAAAATGTGAAGTGCTGGGCTATTACTCCACTGCTTAATATACCGATACCAATGCCTACGTCCCATGCCGTAAGATAAGTGCTTGTGGCCGTGGCGCGCTGGTTGTTGGGTGCAAGGTTGATGTAGAGCGTGTTCATTGCCGGGAAGATTATACCGAATCCTATGCCGAGAAGCAGCGGCACGGCAAAGAAAATCCATTCGGCTGCGTTCATGCTCTCTGGAGCAATGAAACGGCACATGCTTAGCATGAAGAAGGCAAGGATGACAGGGTATAGCCCCACGTGTATGCACTGTGTGATATAGCCTTGGTCAACTTTCTTGCCTGCAACAAGGCGCGATGCTCCCATGCCTACGGCCATGAGTGTAAAGAAGAAACCCGAAGGCACATCGAGATGAATTTCGCGGGCATACATTGCAACGAAGTTGGTTGTGGCACCATAAGGTATCGACAGCATCAGCAAGGCTATGCTTACGGGTATGCCTTTTATAAGGATAAAGCGGTCGAGCGAGAGCTTGCTGTTTGTGGTAGCTGTTTCTGCCTGTTGTTTTTCCTGTTGCCTGTTTTTTATCGATTCCGGGGTGCGTGCCTTTACGCATATTGCGCATAGCAGTCCGACCAAGCTGAACAGCATGCCTGTGATGAAGATGCCCTCATAGCTAACGTGGTCGTGCATGAACAGACCGGTCATAGGGCCAAGAGCCATTGCCGTGTTATTGGTCAGTCCGTAATACCCCAGGGCTTCGCCGCGCCTGCTGCTGGGCGTTATGTCAACGCAGAGCGTATTGCCTCCTACGGTTACGCTACTGAAGGCTATGCCGTGGAGAGCGCGCAGCACGATGAACCATGTAAGCACTCCTGCCGTCATGTAGCCGAGGAATATTGAGGCGCAGACAAAATAGCAGAGAATGTAGATAGGCTTGCGCGGAAACTTGTCCATCAGAAAGCCCGAGAACGGGCGGACGCACAGGCCGCTAACCGTGTAGCAGCATAGTATGGCACCAAGCATGGCTTCAGGGCAGTTGTATGTTTCTTTGAGATAAAACGGAAGAATAGGTATTAGCAGCCAGAAGCCGAAGAACAGAAGGAAGTTGGCTGCCAGGATGAACATATAACTGCGTGTGAAAAGGCGCTCTTTCATGTTGATAACTGATTTAAGGGTTTATGGCATCTGCCAGACAGGCATAAAGGGATAAAAACGAAGGAGGTGAAAGTCGTTTTTACTTTTCACCTCCTTGAAATGTCTTTATATTCTATCAGTTGGCCGATTCAAATTCTCTTAAGAATCTTACATCGTTTTCAGAGAACATGCGGAGGTCTGACACCTGATACTTCAGGTTGGTTATGCGCTCCACACCGAGTCCGAAGGCATAACCGCTGTACACTTTGCTGTCTATGCCGCACAGCTCAAGCACGTTGGGGTCTACCATTCCGCATCCAAGGATTTCCACCCATCCTGTGTGTTTGCAGAATCCGCATCCCTTGCCGCCGCAGATGTGGCATGATATGTCCATCTCGGCACTAGGCTCTGTGAACGGGAAGTAGCTTGGGCGCAGGCGTATTTTTGTGTCTGGACCGAACAGCTCGCGTGCAAATGTCAGCAGCACCTGCTTAAGGTCGGTGAACGACACGTTTTTGTCTATGTAAAGACCTTCAATCTGATGGAAGAAGCAGTGGGCGCGCGCAGTGATTGCCTCATTGCGGTAAACGCGTCCCGGACAGATAATTCTGATAGGCGGCTGTGTTGTCTCCATCACGCGTGCCTGTACAGAGCTGGTATGGCTTCTGAGTAGAATGTTCTTTGTTACGTCATCCGGATTAGATTCTACGAAGAATGTGTCCTGCATGTCGCGTGCCGGATGGTCGGCGGCAAAGTTCATCTTTGTGAACACGTGCAGGTCGTCTTCAACCTCAGGACCGTCGGCAAGGGTGAAGCCCATGCGTGAGAAGATGTTGATAATCTCATTCTTTACGATGGTGAGCGGGTGGCGTGTGCCCAGCTCTATCGGATAAGCTGTGCGTGTAAGGTCGAGGTCGTCATCCTGAGCTTCGGCAGTCTCAAACTGTTCTCTAAGCGAGTTGATGCGCTCAAGTGCAGTTTGCTTAAGTTCGTTGATTTTTATTCCGACCTCTTTTTTCTGTTCTGCCGGCACATTGCGGAAGTCGGCCATAAGGGCGTTAATTTCGCCTTTCTTGCTAAGGTATTTCAGTCTCATTGCCTCAATCTCTTCGGCATTAGAGGCCGTAAGACCTTTTACTTCTTCAAGAAGTTTCTCAATTTTGTCGAGTATCATGTTAACGATAAATTTATATGCGTATTAAAATATTGCTGCAAAGGTAACATTTTTACATTGAATAATGTCATAAATCAAAATAAAGTTGTACTTTTGCGCAAATTTTGAGAGATTGTTACTTACGAAAGGAGTAGTAAAATTATGAAAAAAGGGGTTGTATCAGTCTTTGTAATTTGTGCATTCTGTGTTTCTACAATGATGTGGACAACGGGATGTACGGACAAGAAGCCTGCGGCAGACACACTTGTTGTTGATTCTGTTCCCGACACTACGGCAGTAGACACCATGGATCAGCTGATTTCTGAGCAGCAGATGCCTAAGGCCGCCGACGAATTGTTTGACGACTTTATTTTTAACTTTGCGGCAAACCGCAAGTTGCAGATGAAGCGTATTGTTTTCCCATTGAAGGTTGTAGACGGAAAGAAAGTGTCCTATATTCAGAAGTCAAAATGGAAAATGGAGCACTTCTTCATGAATCAGGGTTATTATACGCTTATCTTCGACAATACGCGGCAGATGAACGTTGTTAAAGATACGTCGATAAACAATGTCGTGGTAGAAAAAGTGTACTTGAAAAGGAAAAAAGTGAAAAAGTACATGTTTGAAAGACAAAACGGCCAATGGATGCTTGAGTCTATTCAGACCAACGCCATGTATCAGAACACAAATGCCTCATTCCTCGCATTTTATCAGCGTTTTGTCACCGACTCTGCTTTCCAGGTTGAGAGTCTGAACAATCCTGTTGTTTTTACCGGACCTGACCCTGACGATGATTTCAGCACAATGACAGGCGAGATTGATCCGGGCACATGGCCGGCCTTTGCGCCGGAACTCCCTGCCGACTTCATTTACAATATAATGTATGGACAGAAATATACCGAGGGACGCCAGAAGATTTTTGTTATGCGCGGAATAGCCAACGGTATGGAAATGCAGCTGACGTTCAAGCGCATCGGAGGAAACTGGAAACTGACAAAGCTGTCTGAATAAGACAAGTTTTGTCATGCCGGATATTTTTGTTGTAGAATTTTAAAATTAAGATTTAAGTGAAAGATTTTTACGATTTTAATCTCAAGGAGCACAATACATTCGGTATAGATGTAAAGTGTCGCCGTTTTATAGAGTTTGAGAGTGTAGACGAATTGTTGCAGATCGTAAATTCGCTTACAGACGCTGACAAGCCATTGCTGGTGCTTGGTGGCGGCAGCAATATGTTATTTACGGCCGATTATGAAGGCACAGTGCTGCATTCGGCTATAAAGGGCCATGTCGCCGTCCAGACGGACGAAGGCATAATGTTGCGTTGCGGCAGCGGAGAGGTGTGGGACGACATAGTGAGCCTTTGCGTGTCTAACCGTATGTACGGAGCAGAGAATCTTTCGCTTATTCCCGGTGATGTAGGCGCGTCTGCCGTGCAGAACATAGGCGCTTATGGAGCTGAGGCTAAGGACATAATTTTGAAGGTTGAGGCCGTGGACCTGCAGACCGGAAAGATGTGTGAGTTTACAAACGAAGAATGTGAATATGCTTACCGCAAGAGCAAGTTTAAGGGCGAGTGGCGCAACCGCTTCGTGATAACATATGTAACCTACAAACTTTCAGAAGTGTTCTGTCCATGCCTTGATTATGGCAATATAAGGGCTGAACTCGAGAAGCGCAACATAAAGGTTCCTACGGCAGAGCAGCTCCGCAACGTGATAATAGACATACGTAACGAGAAACTTCCTGATCCTAAGGTTGAAGGCAATGCCGGAAGTTTCTTTATGAATCCTGTTGTACCGAAAGCAAAATATGAGGAACTCGTGGCCTGGTTTGGCAATGTGCCTCATTATAGCGTTGATGATAATAATGAGAAAATTCCTGCCGGATGGATGATTGACCAATGCGGCTGGAAGGGCAAGTCTCTCGGTAAGGCGGGCGTTCATTCGCGTCAGGCACTGGTGCTTGTCAACAGAGGCGGTGCCGAGGGTAAGGATATTGTTGCACTCTGTGATGCCATAAAGCGTGACGTGAAGGACAAGTTTGGTATTGATATTGTTCCAGAAGTGAATATAATCTGACAATGAAACTCACTTTTCTTGGAACGGGTACTTCGGTTGGAGTGCCGACTATAGGCTGCAAGTGCAAGGTCTGTACGAGCAATGATCCGCATGACAAGCGCCTGAGGGCGTCTGCCATGATTGAAACGGACAATACAAGAGTTGTTATCGACTGTGGCCCTGACTTCAGGGAACAGATGCTTGGACTTGAGTTCAGAAAGATTGATGCCGTATTGCTGACCCATATTCATTATGACCATGTTGGCGGATTAGATGATCTCCGCCCGTTCTGCCAGTTCGGAGAGGTTAATGTCTATTCCGATAAGCATACCGCCGACGGACTGATGCATACAATGCCTTATTGTTTTGATGAAAACAAATATCCTGGTGTGCCGAAGATTAATCTCAACACAATAGAGCCCCATGAGTCATTGCGTATTGGAGATTTTGATATTATGCCTGTAAAGGTGATGCACGACAAGATGCCAATTCTTGGATACAGAATAGGCCGCCTGCTTTACATAACAGACATGAAGACAATCAGCGAGAGCGAATTTTCTTATTTCAGCGGGGTAAAGACGCTTGTTGTCAATGCGCTGCGCTTTGCCCCCGAACATCATTCCCATCAGACTGTAGCAGACGCAATTGCCTTTGCAAGAAGGGTAGGTGCTGAACATACATATTTTACGCATATGGGGCATGATATCGGCCTGCATAGTGAGACTAACGGCATATTGCCTGAAGATATAAATTTGGCTTACGATGGTCAGATTATTGAGATTTAGCCCCTCAAATGGGCTTAAAGTGTTAAAAGTGTATAAATAGGATGTATTTTTTACACTGATATTTGGAAGTATGGGATTTAATGCATACCTTTGCATCGTGTTTTTCATAGTATTAGATTTAAGGTTAACAAGGTTGGAGTACAGCGGTACTCCTTTTTTGTGTCCGTAAGTTTTAGGGACACGGGTTTAAGTCAGTAGAGGCGTGCTTTTTGCGTGTTATAAGCAGGCCGGTGCTGGCTTAAATTTTTTATGTTCAATGTTCTTTTCGTTGTGTATGCAGTCAGACGAAACTTAAATATTTTGATGGCTGGTCGGACGTTGTCATGGCGTTGTCAAAGGCATAATTTCTGCATGGATTTATTGTTTGCGTATTGTGTCTTTCCTTTTTGGACCCAAATCGGTTTAGGATTCGGTCTTAATTTTGTTTTATATTGAGCTGATTTTCATTAGATTTTTTGCAGGAGTAGTGGGTGGCATCAGGAAAAAACGGAGAAAGACACAATAGAAAACAAAAAGACGGCAGAAGATGTTGGCTTGCTTGTGTGATTAAGCCGTATATGGCATAATGGCCGGTTGGGGCTTAATATCTGGTGTCGTATGTAAATACATACTTAAATCCTTGGTTTTTGTGCCGGTGCTTGCATAAAAACGGTTTGCACACATTGCTGCATATTCTGTACGAAACAGATATGCAGGATGACCGTTGTGTGAAAATGATACTGTCAGATATGTTACCGTTTCTTGAATTTACGGTATATCTTCCATACGAACAAGAAACCGTCGATAAGACCCGTCCCTGTGCTTATTACAGACGCCACGGTGATGCCCTTCTTTCTTTCTGGTGATTTCTGAAACAAGCTTTTCCATTTTTTGCCAATGTCGGCATTGTCTTTTCTCATTTCAGCAAGAATGGTCTCTTTGCGTTCTCTTATTTCGCTTATGCTGTTATATGTCTGTGGTTTTGTGGCGTTGTCCATGTGCTTATTCTGTTAACAGACTAGTTATGAATCTTACGAGCGGTTTCTCTATTAGGCTTTTTCTGAAAATTGTCAGCAATACAAAGATTAATATGTAGAACGATGCCATTATTCCGAATGCGGCAGGGAAACCCATAGACGGCGCCATTGCAAATACGATGGCAAACGACACATATATGAGTATTGCGATGAGTATCAGCGAAAACAGCGTAAAGAGCAGTATGGCAGTAATCAGCCTCACTGTCTTTTCTGTAATTTCGAGCTTCAGGTATTCACCCTGAAGCCCGATGCGATGTTTCACCAACTCTACCAGTTGGCCTATTGTTTCAATGTTTTTATCGCTTGAGAACATTTGTCAGCTGTTTGTTAAACTTCTTCAGCCTCAGCTGCGTCTTTAATATCTGATGCGAGGTCGCTCATTTCTTTGCGGCTCAGCTTGATATTGTGCTTTTGGCAGAAATCGTCAATTGCGTCAGTTATTTTCTCGCGAGTGTCTTTTCCTCTTTCGGGTGCCAGAAGCAGACCTACTGCAGCTCCGGCGATTGCGCCTCCTAAGAATGCGCCGATGTAACCTAGTGTTTTCATAAATTTTGATTTTTAATTATGTGAATAATAATTTTATTTCTCTCGGCATGTGGGCAGTCGTCTTTGTTTAGGCTTTTCTGCCGTTGGTGCTTTGATTTTGTTCGTAAGCAAATTTAATGATTATTTCTTAAATACCAACGTTTTTACCGGTTTTTTTGTCTGAAAGGGCGTATTTCTTTTATTTAACAAACTTTATGTGCGGTTTGTCAGAGTTTTTGGCTGTTTTTGTGTAATTTCGCACAATATTACGTAGAAAATATGTTTAATTTCTAAATAATAAGATAAGGGAAATTATGAAAAAGTACACTGTATTGTGCGCCGGCCTTTGTGTGGCGTTGGCATTCACTGGTTGTAAATCATCAGAGAGCGCTTACAGAAAAGCTTATGAGAAAGCTAAGGCTCAGGAAGAGCAGACTGCAGTTCAGAATCAAGGCAGCGAGGAGATAGCTGTTGTTACTCCGGTTGTTGAGAAGCCTGCAACAGAAACGGTTGTTGTTGACAATGTAGACAATGTGCCTGTACGTCAGGAGAGCCTGTCTGTTGTCAGCGGTGCAGGACTTAAAAACTTCAGCGTCGTTGTAGGTTCTTTCTCTGTACAGGCTAACGCTGAAGGATTGCAGAGCACGCTGAAGAGCCGTGGCTATGATGCACAGATCGCATACAATTCTTCTAATCAGATGTATCGTGTCGTTGCCGGTACGTTCGACATCAAGACCGACGCTGTGCGTAGCCGTAACGAATTGCGTTCTGAGTATCCTGACGCATGGTTACTGTTTAATCAGAAATAATTGTGGCCCGTATACTGTCGATTGATTACGGCAAGAAACGGACAGGACTGGCTGTTACCGATCCGGCTCAGATTATAGCAGGCGGACTGGTAACAGTTGCCACGTCTGAATTGTTCAGCTTTTTGACGGATTATATTAAAAAAGAACCCGTTGAGCGGATTGTAATAGGTGAGCCTAAGCAACCGGACGGAAGGCCAAGTGAGAATATGGCAAGAGTGGTACAGTTTGTAAACCGCTGGCGCAAGGCTTATCCTGAAATCCCGATTGAATTTTATGATGAACGTTTTACTTCCGTGCTGGCTCACAGGGCGATGATTGACGGCGGTCTGCATAAAAAAGCACGGCAGAACAAGGCGCTTGTCGACGAGATAAGTGCCACGATAATATTGCAAAGCTATTTAGAATCTGTTAGAAGAAGATAATGATATTACCTATATATATTTACGGACATCCTGTGCTGCGTAAGGAGTCACAGGATATTAATGCTGATTATCCGGGCTTGAAGGAGCTCATAGAAAATATGTTTGAGACTCTTACCGAGTCAGACGGTGTCGGATTGGCTGCTCCTCAGGTGGGACTTAATATACGTCTGGCTGTTATCGACCTTGACGTCTTGTCGGAAGAATATCCTGAATACAAGGACTTCCGCCGTGCTTATATCAACCCCCATATTGTTGAGGTTGACGACAGCGAGGTCGTTTCAATGGAAGAGGGCTGCCTCTCAATCCCTGGCATCCATGAGAGCGTAAAGCGTGCAACACGCATACATGTTAAGTATATGGATGCCGACTTCAATGAGTACGACGAGTGGGTTGAGGGTTATCTTGCCCGTGTTATGCAGCACGAGTTTGATCATCTCGACGCAAAGATGTTTATCGACCGTGTGTCGCCTTTGCGCCGTCAGCTGATAAAGAGCAAGCTGAAGGCTATTCTGCAGGGACGTTTCCGCTGCAGCTATCGCACTAAGGTTGCCAGACGATAAGCCCTTCCGGCTTTTCGTCTGATTTTTTGGCTTGTAGGTATTTGTAGTTTATTCTGAAAGGTTGTTATGCGTAAGTTCGTAATATCGCTGCTGCTATTATTGGCATCTGTAGGAGCGTCGGCACAGTTTCGTACCGACCGGCTCATTGATGTCGGCAGGAGCGCGCTTTATTACGAGGATTACGTTCTCTCCATACAATACTTTAATCAGGCCATCCTTTCTAAGCCTTATCTTTATGAGCCGTGGTTTTTCAGGGCTGTGGCAAAGTTTTATCTTGATGACTATGTCGGTGCGGAAAAAGACTGTACTGAGGCCATCAGGATAAATCCTTATGTGTCTGACATCTACGAACTCAGAGGCTTGTGCTTTATCAAGCAAAACAGGTTTAGCGAGGCAATATCCGACTATGACAAGACGCTCGAATTTAATCCTTACAGCAAGAATCTGTGGTACAATCGTGTGCTGTGCAGGATAGAGGAGAAGGATTACGACAAGGCCAACGCCGATCTCGACTCGATGATGAATATGTGGAAGAATTATTCGAAGACGTATTCACTTAAGGCCGAGGTCTGCCTCCAGCAGAAAGACACCGTGGGCTGTGCCAAATATCTTGACAAGAGTCTTGAACTTGACCCTTACGACGGCGACGCATGGACAATGCGTGCCATGATAAGTCTTTCGCAGCAGAAATGGAAAGACGCCGACGCACAGCTGTCCAAGGCCATACATCTTAAGCCCAATACGGCCAACAATTATGTTAACCGTGCCTTGGCCCGTTATAACTATAATAATCTGCGAGGTGCCATGGCCGACTACGACAAGGCCATAGAGATTGATCCCAACAACTTTCTTGCCCATTACAACCGTGGCCAGCTGCGTGTGATGGTAGGTGATGACAACAGGGCCATTGAAGACTTCGACTATGTTATAAGCATGGAGCCCAACAATGTGATGGCCATTTACAACCGCGCCATATTGCTCGAACGCACAGGAAACATACGGGGAGCCATACGCGACTATACCACTATCATCAACCAGTATCCTAATTTCTGGGTTGGTCTTAACAGCCGTGCAAGATGCTACCGTAAACTTGGCATGACGGCCAAGGCCGAACTTGACGAGTTCCGCATATTCAAGGCGCAGATGAACAAGCATTATGGTGTTCAGCCGCGCTGGAGCAAGAAGAAAAAGCACGAGGTGCGCAAGAAGAGCGAGATTGATTTCGACAAGTATAACCAGCTTGTCGTGGCAGACGACAATGCCGTCACTCATGAATACTCTTCGTCATACCGCGGACGTGTGCAGAACCGTAAGATTGACGCCGTGTTCCTGCCAATGTTCCAGCTGTCGTTCAGCCAGTATGACAACGGCGTAAAGTCTTATCAGGCATACGACCGCGATGTGGAGCAGTTCAACCTCAGGCAGAAGCCTTTGCGCAAGTTGTATGTGCGCTGTGATGTAAAGACTCTTACCGAAGACGAGAACAAGGCCGTGTTTGCTGTAATCGACTCGTTGTCGGCGGCTATCGGCGCATCACGTAACATTGCTAAGGAGAAGGGACTTCTTATTCAGCGTGCCGTGGCAAATACCGTGGTGCAGAATTATGCCGATGCTATAAGCGACCTGACTGTTTATATCAGTACCGACAGCACATCTGCCATGGCTTATTGGCAGCGTGCGGTGTGTCAGGCCCGCATGAACGAGTTTGAGGCATCGCAAGGTAAGGATGTCGGACTGCTGACGCTGAATGCCATGGTCGACCTCGACAAGGCGATAAGCCTGAGCCCGCACAATCCCTATGTTTATTACGACCGCGGCAATCTGCATGCTGTAAGTAAAGACTATGTTAAGGCTGTTGCTGACTATACAAAGGCCATTGAGCTTGATCCCAATTTTGCTGAGGCATATTATAACCGGGGCATTGCAAACATTAACCTGAAGAAAACCGAAGAGGGCATACGCGACCTTAGCAAGGCGGGCGAATTAGGCCTGTATAATGCATACAGTATCATAAAGAAATACAGCAATAAGAAGTGATGCGGCCTTGCTCGCGAGGCTTGCCCTTAAAATGTCTTATATGATAATACTGCCGCTTTGATGCCGCAGATGAAAAACATGATGATTCGTTATCGTATATTTTGTAATTCGTTGCGGCGGACTCATGTCCGTAGGCTTTATTGCCTTATCCGATTGTCTGCATGGAACTATTGTTTTTTAGTGAATGAAATATAGATTATGAAAAAACTTTTTATTGCTTTGTTGTTGACAAAGATGCTGTGCGTCAATGCGGCAGGCGATGGCATGGTTGTGGCTGATGCCGGCGTTTCCGGAGGAAAGTTATACGAGTATAAGAATTTTCCCACTTCACTTATTCAGGCAAGAAACGTTTATGTGTGGGTTCCTGAGAATTATTCTTCACAGAAAAGATACGATGTTGTGTATATGCACGACGGGCAGATGCTTTTTGATGCGGAGACAACGTGGAATCATCAGGAATGGAAGGTTGACGAGAACGTCTCGGCATTGATGGCTGAAGGCAAAATACGAGACTGCATAGTTGTAGGAGTGTGGAATATTGCTGAAAGCAGATTTCACGATTATTTTCCGCAGAAGACGCTTAACTATATGTCTGAAGCAGAATTTTGTGAGTTCGACAAGGAACTTGACGCCTCGAGGATGAATGCAGACAGCTATCTGAAGTTCATCGTAAATGAGCTGAAACCATATATAGACAAGAATTTCTCTACAAATAAAGGCCGTGAACACACCTTTCTAATGGGGTCAAGCATGGGCGGACTGATTTCTCTCTACGGCTTGTGCGAATACCCCGATGTGTTTGGCGGTGCAGCTTGTCTTTCGATGCACACGCTCATGGTAACCTCAAAACTGATGAACATCCGTAATACGGAGATTGCGGCTCCGGCATTTTGCAGATATCTTGAAGAAAAGCTGCCCGAGGCCAACAGGTCGAAGATATACATAGATTATGGAGACAAGACTCTTGACTCATATTATGCCCCTTATCAGCAGAAAATAGACGATGTCTTGCGCAGAAAAGGGTGGCATGTGCCTTATTGGACAACAAATTATTATGCAGGCATGGCTCATACTGAGACCGACTGGGCAAAGCGCCTTTTTATACCATTTATGTTCCTTCTGGAGAAGGAGTAGTTTTGCAGCCGTAAAAATCGTAACTTTTACGGCTGTTTATGTTATTGATTTGATATATTTGTATCGAAATGCTGATGATTGTTAACTCTCCGGCTTGGTATTTGTTTCAGACTGTTAGTGATATGTTTTTGCATCGTAACTCGGCCACTTTTGTGTGATAAACGGCCTGTTTTCTGACCGGAAACCATAGAGTTTTTTGTGCAATCCGATAATCGTCGGTTTTAAAAAACAGTAAGACAAATGTTCTGTCGGTTTACAAATCAACTGGCACATTTGTTAAGAGATGCCCGAAGGGCTACACTTCCGTAACCGTGGGTGGCACACCCACGGATGCAAAGGCACGAGAAAAATCACCCGAAGTGGTGATACTTGTTATAAAAAAGGCACTCTTTCAGAAAACATGTTTTAAAGTAGCACCTCTTCGGGTGCATGCTTCGCCTTGTAAGACAACCGGGCGTGGCTTCGCTGAGCTTCGCCACACCCGGTTACAAAAGTGTAGCCCTACGGGCTATTGCTAATAAGCCGGCACAATAAAATTTCCCGTCCCGGCATATTCATTTTGTGGAATATGGCGAGACGGGAAGATTTAGGCATGTAAGCAGTCTAAAGCATGGTGGCGTGTTTGCGCACCTGCTTGAGCCGCTCCATGAACGACGGGTTTTCGGCGGCCTGCCGCATGTTGTATTTCATCTGCAGGCGCAACAGTGAATCAGCCGGTATATTGAGTGACGCCTCGAAGAGCATGGCCGTCTGAGCCGTGACAGGACGGCGACAGTTAAGTATGTCGTTCAGCATTTTGTATGAAATGCCCATATGTTCTGCCAGCTTGCGCTGCGACAGCTTGCGGTATTCAACTTCTTCTTTCAGCACTTCACCCGGATGAGTGGGATATGCCGACTTAAGGTTGTTGGCAATCATATTCGGATCTGTTCCTTGTATCTCAATCATAATCTGTCCGTTATTTATAATGGTTCGACAAATCTGTTATATTGCAAATCGTAGCTATGGTTTCGCCTTCCTTTGTCCGTTCTTCAAACTCGATGCGGTACTGGTCGTTGACCCTTACTGACGAAAGTCCGGCCTTGTCGCCTTTCAACTTTTCATAATTCAACGAGTTATATCTCATAAGCCCTTGTACGTTGGGAGTTTCCATCATTACGTCTATTACGCGAATATATTTGCGCACCACTTGTGGTTGATATCGATGTTTTTTGTCAGTATGTCCTGTGACATACATTTCTTGCAAATATTTTTCGTTGAATATGATTTCCATGCTATTCTGACCTGTTCACGTGGCAAAGATAGTAAATTATTTGCAACAGTCCACTAATTAGGTGGATTTATTTTGTATAGCTGCCATAAGTTTCTGTAATCTGAAACTCATACCTATTAATCAAAAAATAGGAAGTAATCGGATTGAAAAATCCTTATACTTAATTCCGGCAGATTACAAATCAGCCGGCACATTAGTCTTGTTGGTATATGCCGCTTGTAGGGAGAATTGTTTCAGAGAAGCAATAAGGCTAATGCTCTGGCGGATATGCCACTTGTGGTGATTGGAAATAATTGTGAATTATGAATTATTCTTGGTCTTTCTCCATTTTGCTGGTGAGCATCCTTCTTTGTCTTTAAAAGTCTTCATAAAGTGGCTCTGCGAGAGGAAGCCTGAGGCTTCGGCTATCTCGGTGATTTTTTGGTCGGGATGGTTGGCCATTCTTTGCTTTGCATAGTCTATGCGCAGTTGTGTTATCCAGTCGCGGAAGGTTGTGTTGAGCGATGTGTTGATATAGACAGAGAGATAGGTGCGGTTGGTGTGCAGGGTTTCGGCAAGTTCCTTTATCGTAAGTCCCTGTATGAGATAGCCTTCATTCTCAATCCATTTCTTTATATTATCTGCAATATCGGTATGGCACGTAGGCAAGTCGTCGCTGCAGATTTCACCGGCGTCGGCATCGCACATAATGTCGTCTTCAGAAGCAATCTCGCTCTCCATGACATTCTCAACCTTCTCATAGAAGAGCATGTAGTTATGGTAACAGTGGAACAGGTAAATGTAGAAAGGTATCGACGAAAGTATCCACACATAGATGTATTTGTCGGGCAGGAACGTGAGCAGGCCGCAGCCAACGCCAAACACGACGGCCCAATAGGTGAAGACGGAGAGCCAGCGTATGTAGGCCCCGATGTTGTCGGAATGAGTGTCGTCGAAAATCTTTACCGCCCTGCGGTATGCCAGGACGAGCCTGCGGGCAAGAGTCAAGCCGTAGATTACGAGCCATGTGGCCATGATAAGCAGTCCGGTCTTTTGGGCTATGCCCTCGGACAGCATAAGCAGAACAATGGCCGAAAGCACGGAGAACAGCAGCCAGAGACAGATGTGGGTGAGCAGTCGGCGGCGTGTGATGTAGAAGCGGTCGAGCAGAGTGGTGAGTGCCGAACTGAAGAGCCAGTAGCACAGAAAATAGGTTGAGAGGTTCATCAGTATGGCGGCATTGACATTCTTAAACCTTATGCCGTAAAAGAAATGTACAGAATAGTTGGCGGAGAGCAGCAGCATGGCTATGCCCATGATGCGCCGTGAACGTATATAATTGCTGAAGATAGCCTTGTCGGGCGTGTGCGCCAATAAAAAATAAAAGCCGAAGAATATCATCAACGGCAGGGCTATGCATAATGAAAAACTGTATATAGAATAGTCCATAAGGTGTTGTCTGCGATCATGTTATACTGCAAAGGTATAAAAAATTATCAGTCGGTAGTCTGGTTTTCCTTCTTTTTTGTCTTTTTTTCTGTAATAATGAATATAAATCAAAAGACAGTGCAGGCAATAAGGCTTAAACGCAAATTTGTAAGAGTGCCTGTGGCTTAGATACGCAGGAATAATACAGAAGCATCTGATGATGCAAGACATCTTATATGCAGCATAATGCCTATGGCATAGGCAGATGTAGCTTATGGAAACAGAAATCCCTCATATTTTAAGCCTTATAAATTATTAAGACATAAAAATATGAGGGGAATTATACAACAATGTTATTTATTATTGGGACATTCTTTGTTATTACATTCCTTGCCGGCGCAGTTTGCCTGATTGCCCGGGCATACGCCTTTGCACTGACGCATGTTTTGTGGGCCGCGCTTGAATGCTTTGTTGTTTTTACAGTTCATACGGGGTGAGAATTTTGCGCAGGCACGTTTGCCTTTTCCGTTTTTACAGAACACCTGCTGCAACTGGCGTGCGTTTAGCACAGTCTTAAATTTCTTATAATATTTCTTTTCAACGTCAAGGCGTTTCTGTCTGGCGTCAAAGCGCTTTTCTATACGTTCGCTAATTTCTTTTTCCGTAAGTTCTGAGCAAGGCTTCTTGGCAACCTCTTTATTGGGGCATACTTCTTTAAGCTCCTTTAGGTATTCTGTATACATCGGTACGAACTTTGCCTTTGTGGCGTCGTCAAGCATCATCTTGTCAGACAGAGCATTAGCCTTGCGCTCAAATCTCTCTTCCGGTGTAAGCTGTTTCTTCTCAACTTTGTTGTTCTGTGCCATTGTAGGCATTATTGCCATGAATGCTATGGCCAGAGACATAATAATTTTTTTCATAAGTTTCTACTTTTAAGTTTATTATTCTGATTTATTGGAATACAACTGACTCTGTGCGGTTGGTACCTTACGCCGTTTAGAGCAGTAGTCTTAATCCGTTTACAATTATAAGACTGATAAAACTGCTTTTGGTTTAATCGAAGAATACTTTTTTATGAAAATTATTATATCGTCCGCTTTATTTCAAGGCATAACGGAGAGTGCCCGTATATGCATTTCTGCGTGAATATATATATATTATTAATGTCTACGCTTTTGTCTGTAAGAAAATTGCATGACCATTAATGCATCTACATTTTATTTATAAATGCGTGATAAAAATACACTGGTTTGCAAAATTTTACTATAAAATGTATCATGTCAAGAAATAAATGGTTAAATTTGTGCCCAAAATAGATTTAAACAAAAGCTGTTATGATAAAAATCACATTTCCCGACGGTTCTGTTCGTGAGTATGAACAGGGTGTAACGGGGCTTCAGATTGCAGAAAGCATATCGCCGGCTTTGGCGCGCAACGTGTTGGCTTGCGGCGTAAACGGTGAGACAGTGGAACTTAATCGCCCTATTAACGAGGATGCAAAGATAGAGCTTTACAAATGGGAGGACGAGGAAGGCAAGCATGCATTTTGGCATACATCAGCCCATTTGCTGGCAGAGGCTCTTCAGGAGTTGTATCCGGGCATACAGTTTGGCTTCGGTCCTGCTATAGAAAACGGTTTCTTCTATGACGTTATGCCGAAGGAAGGCGATGTCATAAAGGAAGGCGACTTCGAGAAGATAGAAAAGAAAATGAAGGAACTGGCCTCAAAAGACGAGCCGGTTGTAAGAAAAGAAATATCTAAGGCAGACGCCTTGAAGGAATTTAAGGCCGACGGTCAGGACTATAAGTGCGAGCATATAGAGCAGGATCTTGCCGACGGTGAGATTACAACTTACACTCAGGGTAAGTTCACTGACCTTTGTAAAGGTCCGCACATCGTAAGCACTGGCGCTATTAAGGCGATAAAGATAACAAGCGTTGCAGGAGCATTCTGGCGCGGTGACGCAAAGCGCGAGCAGATGACGCGTATATACGGTATCTCTTTCCCGAAGAAAAAGATGCTCGACGAGTATCTCGTTATGCTTGAGGAGGCCAAGAAACGTGACCACCGCAAGATAGGTAAGGAGATGGAGCTGTTTATGTTCTCTGAGCGTGTGGGCAAGGGTATGCCTATCTGGCTGCCTGCAGGAACAGAGCTGCGCCTGCGCCTTCAGGATATGCTGCGCCGTATACAGAAGCGCTACGGCTATCAGGAGGTTATCACTCCGCATATCGGAAGCAAAAATCTTTATGTAACTTCAGGTCACTATGCTCATTACGGCAAGGACTCATTCCAGCCGATACATACTCCTGAGGACGATGAGGAATACATGCTGAAGCCGATGAACTGCCCTCACCACTGCGAGGTGTTTGCATGGAAGCCGCGTTCATATCGTGACCTGCCTTTGCGTATTGCTGAATTCGGCACTGTTTACCGCTATGAAAAGAGCGGTGAGCTCCACGGACTTACACGTGTACGCTCGTTCACTCAGGATGATGCCCACATCTTCTGCCGTCCTGACCAGGTAAAGAACGAGTTCTTGCGAGTAATGGATATCATTAACACGGTGTTCTCAATATTCAACTTTACTGACTTTGAGGCTCAGATTTCTCTGCGCGATCCTAACGACCACGAGAAATACATAGGCTCGGACGAGGTTTGGGCTGAATCAGAGCAGGCTATTATCGATGCATGTAAGGAGAAAGGCCTGAACGCCAAGATAGAGTATGGCGAGGCTGCATTCTATGGTCCTAAGCTCGACTTTATGGTTAAGGACGCCATCGGCCGTCGTTGGCAGCTCGGAACAATCCAGGTTGACTATAACCTGCCGGAGCGCTTCAAGCTTGAATATACAGACGATGACAACACGAAGAAGACACCTGTGATGATTCATCGTGCTCCGTTTGGTTCACTCGAGCGTTTCACTGCCGTGCTTATTGAGCATACATCAGGTCACTTCCCGTTGTGGCTGACACCTGATCAGGTGGCAATTCTGCCTATCAGCGAGAAGTTCAACGACTATGCAGTTCAGCTTTCTAAGTATTTCGATTCAGTTGGAGTGCGCACAATTGTTGATGACCGCAACGAGAAAATCGGACGTAAGATACGCGACAACGAGATGAAGCGTATTCCTTATATGCTTGTTGTAGGCGAGAAAGAGCAGGCTGACGGCACTGTTGCTGTAAGAAAGCAGGGACAGGGCGACCAGGGTACAATGACTAAGGAAGATTTCGCAAAGAAAATTAATGATGAGGTTGCAGAACAGCTGAAGGCAACTGAAATGTAATTTCTGGCGAATGCTATAATATAAAAGAGGTAAAAGACAATATGCCGTCTTTTACCTCTTTTAATTTTGTATGACATGATAATATCATGCGCCATTGCGTAAGGCTGCGTTTTTAGTGAAAGTATGTGCAAAATACTTTTTTGTATAGGCAGACTATGCAAATATCATTGGCAGATTTTTGTGCTATTCTGTCGCAAATGTTATTTGTCGCTTTTATTCTTTACCGGTAGAATTTCGATCCAATATCCGTCAGGGTCGTTGATGAAGTAGAGATGCATGTCATGGTTTTCATAACAAACCCATCCTTTTGACTTGTGGAATTCAAACACCTCATTATAGTCTTCTGCAACTCTGAAACAGATGTGGCTCTCGTTGTCTCCCAGCTCGTATGGTTGCGGATGGTCTTTAAGCCAAGTGAGTTCAAGTTCGTACAGGCCTTTGTCGTCTGTAAGTTTTACTATAATAAACGAGCCGTCTTTCGCTTCCATACGTGAATTGACGTGCAGTCCTACAGCCTCTTCGTAGAATTTAATGCTGCGTTCGATGTCCGTTACGTTGATGTTGCAGTGGTCTAAAAATCCAGTTACTTTCATAATTTCTTTGTTTATCTTGTTTTTTGACTATGCAAAGATAATGAAAGGAGAGAGCAATGCAAAACAAAAAAACATTTTTTGAATTTATAATGCCGGGCTGCATCCTATATTAAACGATAGCGATAACATGTTATTTTAATGTATGGATTTTGATCTTTATCGTTGGCTGGTCTGTAAAATGATGGGTCAGGAGATAGCTTATCATACCTTATATTATATAAAGGTTGCGAACGTTGTAGATAGACGTCTCCATAAGACATTTATTGCTGACAGGAAGCGTCGTTTCTCCACTTAATTACAAAATAATTGTTAATTTATTCTCTTTTATGGTGATGTTATCTTGTTTCATATAGAAAATGTCATATGTTTGGAAACTTATTTCCTTTTTTGATACATTTGTTGGATGTGTGTCATGTAGCCGTATTTTTATGGCTGTTATAAAATGGAATTTTGTTGATGCCTCTTAAAACAAGTCTGGTATTAGTATATGGGTTAATTCGAAAAATGGTTACGATAAAGCTCTGCAGTCAATTGTTTAACTAAAGATAAAAAAGTGTATGGAAAAATTTACTTATTTTTTAGAGCAGAAAAGAATCAGGAGATTTAATTTGCGTAGATGTGCATTTGCGGCAATATTTCTTTGTGCTGCATCTTCAGTTTTTGCACAAGGATACCCCGAAACATCTTACAAACTGTCTGATGACAAGACTGTGCTTGAGAGCTGGAAGGGTGATGAGACAGACATCGACATGAATTCTGATGCAAATCTGAAAGGTGTTAATGAGATTGCAGATTATGCTTTTGACGGTAATACGAACGTTAAGAGCGTCGTGATTGGAGAGAATGTAAAGACGATAGGCGCTGGCGCATTCCTGGATTGTACCTCTCTTGAAAAAGTTGTGATGCCTGATGGGCTTGAAACTATAGGACGTGCCGGCTTTTCAAGTTGCACAGAACTGAAGAATGTGGTTTTGCCAACCTCGCTGAAGAGTATGGGCAATTCTGTCTTTTATAACTGTGCTGCAATAGATAAAATTATTATTCCGGCAGAGGTTACATCTGTGCCTGACGGAGCGTTTAACAGCTGCTATAGTCTGTCGTCTGTTACCTTTGGTGACAAGGTAGAGACAATAGGCGAGGAGGCTTTTAAGTTGTGTTCGTCACTTACGGAAATATCGTTTCCTGTATCATTGAAGGAGATTGGCACGAATGCTTTTGTAGAATGTTCTCAGCTTAGTGACATCCGTTTCAATACTTCTTTAGAGACCATCGGTAAAGGGGCATTTAGCGGGTGCGGATTAACCAGCTTGGATATGTCTGGCCTGAATGCTTTGCAGACAGTAAAAATCCAGGCGTTTTTAGATTGTGCAAAACTGTCTGTTCTTGTGCTTCCCAACCATGTTGTTTCTTTTGTTTCGGGTGCATTTCAGGGATGTACTTCACTGACAGAAGTTACTATTCCTGATTCTTATAAAGAGATAGGCGTAAAGATGTTCCAGGGCTGTATTTATAACCATAGAACAACCAAAACTAATCAGAAATATCCGAGTGTAAATCTTTAATTACCAGCATATTCTAAAATTTAACACTTTTCGGTTGCCATTTGTCGCTTCCCAAATTTCCACATATTTTTGAGACGTATTTCTGACGTGGAGAATTTGCGGGGCTTGTTTTTTGTCACACCGTGCAGACAGTTGACAAGGGTTTACAACCGTTTACGACAAGCGACAATAACCGCCCCGATATGCGGAAACAGTCACACTGTGTAGAAAAGCGACAATGGTTGACTTCCGTTCACATCCGTTTACCATTTCAGAGATATAGGATTGAAGAAATGAACCATTAAACGATAAAACGGTATGAAAGCAACCAGAAAATGCAGTTTTTGCGGCAAGTCCTTTGTAACCCGAAGCGGTATGCAAAGATATTGCAGTGAGGCTTGTCAGGCAGAAGCCAAACGAGCCAGAGTGATGCAGAAGAACAACCTCTTCAAAGTCGCCCAACCCTTGATGGAGATACAGCATCAGGAGTATCTCACCTTTTCCAAAGCAGCCATCCTCATGGGCTGTTCCCGACAGTACATTTACAAACTTGTAGCCATCGGCAAGCTGAAAGCCTCACGCATCAGCAACCGCATGGCATTCATCCGCAGAGCCGACATCGAGCAGATGTTGGAGGGCAATCCCTATCACCGCATCCTGCCCGGCAACACCTCCACACCAAGGAAATCATCTTCATCTTCCTTACCTGCCAAAAGAGAAAAAAGGGAAAAGGAAAGCGAAGAAGTGTTGGACTTCTATTCGGGCGAGGAGGTGATGTCCCTTTTTAAGGTAAAGCAGTCATGGCTTTACACTTCCGCCAAGCGTAACCATATCCCCATCTGCCGTATCGCAGGAAAGAACTATTACAGCAAGAAGCATATTGACGAGTTTTTCGGTGTGGCAGTTGATATTAGCGAAATTACCGACTGGCTACTGACCGAGGAGGTGGAGGAACTGTTCGGCATGAAGCCGACCGCACTCCGTGCCTACACCTATCGCCATAAGATACCCACTAAAAGAGAGTACGGGCGTACCTATTACTCCAAATCACATTTGAACGAACTCCGCAGAACTGACCTTGTGAACGATGAACGCTACTATACCGTTGAGCAGGTGCAGCAAATCTATGGTCTTTCGTCAGCCAACATCTGCCATATCGTCAAGGTGAAGCACATCGAAAAGATAAAGGTGGGTGTGAAAAACCTGCTTTTGCGCTCAGATGTGGAGCGTGTCATGGCTGAAAGGAACAAATAACCGTGAAAAATCGGGATTATCGAAAATTATTTCAAAATGATGTATCGTGGAGGTATTCACGGATATTTCACGTTGTTCCTTTGCCATCGGAAACATGGATACAACTCCAAAATGTATACAACCAATTAAAACATAATTATTATGAGTAAATGCAAAACAGTTACCTTGCGTAAGCGCAAGATTAAGAACGGGACACAGTATTCACTATGCCTTGACTACTATCCCGGCTACCGTGACAATGTCACCATGAGAGTGATTACACGTGAAGCCTTAGGAATTTACATCTTCGCCAAACCTGCAAACCAGCAGGAACGGGACTTCAACGCACGCATGATGAAGAAAGCGGTCATCCTGCGCAACCAGCGCTACGAAGCCATTTTCAATGAAAACAACGGCTTTTTTGACAAGACCAAGATGAAGGGCGATTTCCTTGCCTATTTCAAAGGACTGGCTGACCGCAAGAATATCAAGTGGCAGCACGTATACAAGCATTTCCAGCGGTTCGTGAACGGCAAATGCACCTTTGAGGAGGTGGATGTGGATTTGTGCCGCAAGTTCATGGAATACCTGCTTGATGCACCCCAATCCATCCACACCAACCAAAAGCTGCACATCAACTCCGCAGCAGGCTATTGGTCAACTTTCCGTGCCGTGCTGCACACCGCCTACCGTGACAGGAAGATAAAGGAGAACCCAAACGGCTTCTTAGACCGCATCGAGTGCATTCCCACCATCAGGGAGCATTTGAGCCAAGAGGAACTGATACGGCTTGCCGAAACACCCTGTGAGGAGGAGGTCTTGAAAAAAGCTTTTCTTTTCGCCTGTCTTACGGGACTGAGAAAGAGCGACATCAGACAGCTCACGTGGCAGCAGATACAACCATACACCAACGGCAGGATGTTCGTTACCACCCGTATGCAGAAAACCAAAGAAATAGTGCATAACCCCATCAGTGATGAAGCCTATGGACTGCTGGGAGAACGGGGCGAGGGACTTATCTTTGAGGATTTCAAGGACAAGATGCTGCAAGGACCACTCCAACGGTGGCTCACGGCAGCAGGGATAACCAAGAAAATCACCTTTCACTGTACCCGCCACAGCTTCGGAAGCCTGCACGTGGAAATGGGAACGGACATGGCTGTCATCCAAGCCTATCTCGGACATAAGAACATTACCACCACACAAATCTATTCCAAGATAGCAGCGCAGCAGATGTGTCAGGTGGTGGACAAGATAACCTTGAAGCGCAAGGAGGCATAAATGTCTCACATTGACAGGTATTCAGAGGGGCGGTTATGGCTACAAGGCTATAATCGCCCCTCTATGTTTTTGGCTTGATGCCACCATTTATAAGCCCCTCAGAGTATGAAACAGAGTATGATATGATGACATTTCGTGAAATACATTGAAAAAGACCGTTCTAACCGCAAATAACGGGCAGTAATTGGGAAAAATAGCATTAACTTTGCACAAAATAATACAGGAACATTCAATCTCTCAACGAAATATGGAATCATCAATCAAGGACAAATACATCATCTTGGGCTTTGTCGGCTTCGCCATCGTCCTAATATCTTCCATTGCCACGCTGGTAATAGCGGACAGCTTCAACCAAGACAACTTTGTCAGGTGGATAGTATTCGTATGCTGTAACCTGTTGGGATGGTTGCTCTATCTCTCCTTTCAGACACTTATCTTTGATACATACGAAATCTACAAAATCAAGTTCGGCAAGAAAGAAACGATTGCCGAAGCCATAGAGGTGCAGGAAGAACTGTCACAAAATACACTTGAAGAAGCCACATCTGTGCCTGGACCTACATCAGTCCCTGAGCCTGTACCCGAATCATCCCCGACAAAAGAAGAGACACTTATCCAAACACAACCGATAGAGCTTACTATCGCCCCGGATCTTCACGAAAAGAACCGTGCCAATTACGCAAGCAGAGAGCAACGGGAAAAGGAAGAGCGCATCCGCATGGTCATGGAGTATTGCCATTATTACCTGCCTCGCATTGCCGACCAAGAAACCGTGAACCACATCTGTACTGAGGTGGACAAATGGATGAATCTTAACACTTATACCCCGAAGCCCATACAAAGACCGTTTACCAAAGACATCAACAACATTCCACTCCGTCACTTCGTATGGAATATCTCTGAGCGTTTCCTGTACAAGAGATACTACAATGGGGATAACCGTGCCAAGTTCATCAAAGCCCTTTTCCCGAAATCGTTTGCTGATACAGACTTATCAACCATCAAGAATTTCAAGGTAGAGCCGTTAAAGACGGAAATTCCCATTGATGAACCCGAAAACGGCAAACTTGATTTCCACTATCCCGAGGATTATGTGCGGAATTAGGATAATCACGACACCAACGACAACCATCCGGTAACTCATAACCGCCTGTTTTACATCGTTTCCCGAGTAATTTTACCCGTCATTTATGGCTGGGCTTAATTATTCGGGAATTATTTTGCAATGACGTGTCGTGGAGATATTCACGGATATATCATTTCAGTCCTTTGCGCCAAGTCTTACAAAAGAGACGAGTACGCGAATGGAAAAATCAATTCTTACCTTCAACGACCTCCCCGAGGTTGTCGCTCAGCTTCGAGACGAAGTGATGAGCCTGAAAAGCCTGCTCGCCGAGCAGCGCAGTGTGAACAATGCCAAAACGGTGGACACCCACGTGCCCATGTCTGTGGACGAGGCAGCAGAGTATTTAGGTATCCCTAAGGGTACGCTCTACATGAAACTGTCAGAAGGGACAATCCCTGCCACCAAGCCCGGCAAACGCTATTGCCTTTACCGTGACGAACTGGACAAGTGGCTGGAAACCGCCCGAAAGAATCCCATACCGTTGTCAGACGAGGAACTGAACAAGTCCTTATCCTCTTCCCACCGTCGCAAGCCCAACCCACGTAACTGGTGAATGATATGGAAGAGGATAAGAACTATATCAACCTGATACGTGGCGACCTCACAAAAGCATCCCAAGCGCATAACGGTATGCCCGACAGTGTAGGCATGATGAATATCAAGACGGCAAACCAAACCATTCTTGAAGCATCGTTATTGCCTACGCCCCGTGCGCTGTGGGACAGCTTTTGGTACGAGGGGGAACTCTCCTGCTTGTTTGCCGATTCCAACGTGGGCAAGTCCATCCTTGCCGTGCAGATAGCCGACCGCATCGCCCGAACCGACAATGTGCTGTATCTGGACTTTGAACTGTCCGAAAAGCAGTTCCAGCTCCGCTATACCAACGAGCATGGAGAGCTCTACACCTTTCCCGACAAAATCTATCGGGTGTCTATTGACTGCAACCAGCTTTTGGATGCCAACTTTGAGGAAGCTATCATAGGCGGCATTGAACAGATGGCTGTGCAGACCGACTGCAAGATTTTCATCATTGACAATCTTACCTACCTGTGTTGCGCCATGGAGAAAGGCGATGCCGCAGGACGGCTGATGATTCAGCTGAACAATCTCAAAAAGAGATATGCGCTCTCTATCCTTGTCCTGGCACATACGCCCAAACGCTCTTTGGATTGTCCCATCACATCCAACGACCTTGCCGGAAGCAAACGGCTCTACAATTTCTTTGACAGCGTGTTCACCATTGGAAAAAGTGCCCAAGACGGAGGGCTTCGCTATGTGAAGCAGCTTAAAGTGCGCTATGGCACGTTCTCTCATGATGCGGATAATGTAATCGTTTACGAGATTGACAAGGTGGATGCTTTCTTGCAGTTCGTGTTCAGGGGCTATTCCACGGAAAAGGAACACTTGAAAAAATTGGGCGACAATGAATCAAGCCAAAGGGATTGCCAAATTCTGCAACTCTCCCAATCGGGCAAGTCCGTCAGGGAGATAGCCTCACAGGTGAATTGTGGCAAGTCCACCGTAAACCGTATCATCCAGCGCAGCAAAGAGAGTAAAAACGCAGGTGTCCCAAGTGTCCCACTGTCCCAACCCTTAGAGTGTGGGACAATGGGACAGGATGGGACAGCCGACAATCAACCATCAAAAACGGACTAAGCTATGGGCAATTATTCATTACAGAAGTATAAAGGAACGGCAACACGGCATACCTGCCCCAAATGCGGAGACAGGCATTCTTTCGTCTATTACGTGGACGAAAATAATGTGCCGTTGCATCCATCGGTCGGCAGATGTAACCACGAAAGCGGTTGTGGGTATCACTACACTCCGAAAGAGTATTTTCAAGAGCATCCTGAACACAGAACTACCAATGATTTCTCTTTTGACAGGCAAAGAGCAGAGCAGAAGAAAGTGAAGCAGCAAAGTAAGCCGACAGCCATCGGCTATATTCCCCCTCACTATGTGGAGAAGTCGCAAAGCGAGCGTAGCAATTTCTTCCGTTTCCTCTTCACACTCCTTACTTCCTACTATGGCGACAAGGCGAAAGAGGTGTTGAAGCGGTTGTTGGAGGAATACCGTTTGGGGGCTACCCGTGACGGCTCTGTTATCTTTTGGCAGATAGACAGGACGGGCAAGGTACGCACGGGAAAGGTGATGCAGTACAATCCCGAAGACGGACACCGTATCAAGGGAGGACAGACATCGGCAGTGAACTGGATACACAGCATATTGAAAAAGCAGCGTGTGTTGGCAGAGGATTGGCAACTATCCCAATGCCTTTTCGGGGAACACTTGTTGAAAACGCATCCCGACAAGGTGGTGGTCTTGGTGGAATCCGAGAAGAGTGCCGTTATCGGTTCTGCTATCTTCCCCGATTATGTATGGCTGGCTACGGGTGGTAAGAGTCAGATGAGAGAAGAGAAACTCCGTGTACTGTCAGGGCGAACCGTGCTTCTCTTTCCCGATGCCGATGCTTATGCCGAGTGGAAACAGCGAGCCGAGAGCATGTACTTTTGTAAGGTGGTGGTTTCGGACATCATCGAAAGGAATGCCACCCCGAAACAAAAAGAAGCCCATATCGACATAGCCGATTGGATTATCTTTCAGATACGGGAGGGCAAGGTGATGAGTACAGCCAACCACTTGGTCGAGGCTGAGAGAATCCTCCAGCGGATGATAGAGAAGAATCCCGTCCTGCAAAAACTGATAGACGATTTAGACCTTGTGCTGGTCGGTGCATCTCCAATCGGCAACGATGATGAAAAACCTCCCTGACGGAGGAGAGCGGAAGCCGTAGGCTGGAGTTTGCAGACAATGGCTTGCCATTGATATAGCCCACTATAACTACACGCTCCGCTTACGTAGTTGTGGGCTCTCCCGAGGGGATTAGGGTTTTACCCTAATGACCCACTCAGGGCGTTTCTCCCCTGAGAACCCAGAGCAAAGAGTGACCCTCTCTTTGCAATCTCCGCTTATGGGTTGCACCCCTAAGAACCCCATGCGTTTACGGACAGCGGAAAAGCAAACAATAAAGTACAAACCCAAAAAACAAGTATCTATGGCAACAAAATCAAGCATACATATCAAGCCCTGCAATATCGCATCGAGTGAGGCTCACAACAGGAGGACTGCCGAATACATGCGCCACATCGGAGAGTCCAGAACCTATGTGGTTCCAGAACTCTCCACCGATAATGAGCAGTGGATAAATCCCGACTTCGGCAGTCCGGATTTGCGGATGCATTATGACAATATCAGACAGATGGTAAAGGAAAAGACCGGACGTGCCATGCAGGAAAAGGAGCGTGAACGCAAAGGCAAGAACGGTAAAATAGTCAAGATTGCGGGATGCTCCCCCATACGTGAAGGAGTGCTGCTTGTCAGGTCGGACACCACACTGGCAGACGTGCGTAAATTCGGTGAGGAGTGTCAAAGACGCTGGGGAATCACACCGCTGCAAATCTTCCTGCACAAGGATGAAGGGCATTGGCTGAACGGTCAGCCGGAAGCGGAAGACAGGGAAAGCTTCAAAGTCGGGGACAGATGGTTCAAGCCGAACTATCATGCCCATATCGTTTTCGACTGGATGAACCACGAAACAGGAAAGAGCCGAAAGCTCAATGACGATGACATGATGCAGATGCAGACCCTTGCATCCGACATCCTGCTGATGGAACGCGGGCAGTCAAAGGCTGTCACTGGTAAGGAGCATCTGGAACGGAACGACTTTATCATTGAGAAGCAGAAAGCTGAACTGCAACGCATGGATGCAGCCAAACGGCACAAAGAAGAACAGATAAATCTTGCCGAGCAGGAACTGAAACAGGTGAAATCAGAAATACGCACTGACAAGTTAAAGAAGACAGCCACCACGGCAGCGACAGCCATAACTAGTGGAGTTGCTTCTCTTTTCGGGAGTGGAAAACTGAAAGAACTGGAACGTGCCAACGAAAAACTGCAAGACGAGGTTTCAAAACGGAACACCAATATTGAAAAATTGCAGAGCCAAGTACAGCAGATGCAGAAACAGCATGATACGCAAATCCACAATCTCAGAGAAATGCACAGGCAGGAACTTGACATGAAAGAAAAAGAACTGTCACGGCTCGCCAGAATCATAGACAAGGCTTTCAGGTGGTTTCCGATGTTCAGGGAAATGCTGCGCATGGAAAAGTTTTGTGCCATGCTGGGATTCTCTAAAGAAATGACTGAAAGTCTTATAGTCAAAAAAGAAGCCCTGAAATGTAGCGGTAAAATCTATTCCGAGCAACACAGGCGGAACTTTGATATAAAGGATGATATTTTAAGGGTGGAAAATGACCCTGACGATGAAAGCAGGCTGAACCTGACAATAAACAGGAAGCCGATTGCCGACTGGTTCAGGGAGCAATGGCACAGGCTTAGATATGGAGCAAGAGTGCCGCAACAGGAAGAAAGAAAAAGTAGAGGATTCAAATTATAATAGAAGCAATTTGATTAGTAATCTAAAAGCACTCCGATAACGATTAGAGTGCTTTTAGATTGTTTATCATTAATTATCAAAGCAAGTGCAGTTTAAGATTTTACTGAAGTTTGCATTAATAAAGAATATACTACAGCTGATATATGCGCAACATATTGTGACGCTTGTGATTCATTTCCCTTGAAATCCTTAACAAATACCGCTAAGGTATAACTGATATTATTAGGCAGACATATATAGGCAACATCATTGTGAGCTGCAAGAACACCATTTTCATTAACAGAACCTGAACCTGTCTTATGCGCTATAACAACCCCTTCTTTATCAAGAAGTGGAGCTGCTATCCTATCTACACCTGTTTTGCATTCTTTTAACGTATTCTTAATGAAACTTTGTTTCTCATCATCGATAAGACCTTCAGTAAACAAACGATTCATCAACATTGCAGCACCAAGAGGAGATGTATAGTTAGAGTAAGCCTTGTTATGGTCAGCCGACATTTCCTCTTCCGTATAAGCTATCTGAAAACTTGAACGAGGAATGAGTGTGGCTATAAAACTATCTGTTTGAGCGACATTAACCATATCCTTAAACATAAGGTTGCTTGCATTGTTGTCACTCTGAGTAAGAGTATAACGCAGCAAATCTCTCACTGTCAATGATATGACTGGCCCTGAATAATCTTTCAGCATAGGACTCCAAGTCTTTGGGTCAAGTTTATCCCTATTTATATTTACTAAGGTATCAAGTGAAATTCCTTTATTGTCAAAGTCATTACAAAGAGCTAATGCCTGATGAACCTTAAACACACTCATCATAGGATAAACACTCTTATTATTGACCTTAACCGTATCTCTGTTATTAACAATAACCGCCACACCAATTTCGCCAGGACAAGCTGAGACAATTTGAGAAATGCTATCAGTCAAAACATTTGTTAAAGGAGGATTTGCGCTATCTTTTGTCGCTGATTTATGGAACAATGAAAATACCAAGATGAAAATGCAAACTAAAGCTATACTCAAAACTACGATTTGTTTTTTTCTGTTTTTTTCCATGTTTATATTATTTATATTTGTTTGACGAGAATATCTTTATTTGCCGACAAAGGTACATAACTTTACGGAAAAATATGTTTCTAAAATATATAAAAATATATAAATAGACAGCTGTGGGGAAAATGTGGGGAAAAATTAATTATCAAAAAGGCTAAATGACTGGAAATAATCACTTAGCCTTTTAATCCGTACCCAGACCCGTACTTCGTAATTGCTGCGCCCATCATTCAAGACTGTCAAATCGGGTCTTTCCTGTCAAGCCAATGATGCCTATGCGTATGCCAAACACATGGATTACGGATTTCTCGTTCCGTGAACAAACACTTTATCCGCAACTCTGCTATGTGGTGTATTGGCTTAACTCCATTTCTATGGGCAACACTTTTGTTGCAGATTTCAAGCAGCTTTTATCGAAATACCCATCAGTAAGAACTCGTTTATTAGGCTTTCCTCATAATTGGGAACAAGAGCCTTTGTGGAGATAAAATAATTGCCCTGTTTCTTAAAAAGCACTGGGGCAAACCAGCTCCGTCTTTAATTGTTTCCAATAAATGGATTGTTTCAAGCCCCTATAGAAAGAGAACAAAAATTCCTGTGTGAAAATTAATCTACGACAAGGAGCAAGCAAGGAGCAATATCAAACAAAAATCAATACCTTTGCAGTACATATGAGATAGACCAAAACAAAAGTGGAATATCGGAAACGAATAGCAAGGAAAAGAGAAGAAACGACCCAAGTTGATGTCCTTTTTGAGTTAATAATCAATAAAAGCGTTAAATCTTCACCTTTTAGAATGTGCAATTAAAAATAACAACCATATTTCTGACTTATTATCTATAAAATATTGAGTAATAATCGGTTGTAAATACGATAATTGTACGGCTTTAGAGAAGCTGACTTTGGGCGCAAACCTTGAGACTATTGGAAATGGAGCATTCTTTGAGTGTACGGCACTTAAAGATATAGCTTGGAATGACAAGCTTACCCGTATAGACTGGAGTGCTTTTTATTCATGTAAATCTTTAGATGATATCACGTTGCCCGAAAGTGTTGAATATATAGACGATTACGTGTTCCAGAATTGCAGTGGATTGCTCAGTGTGTCTTTAGGCAGTCGCGTTTCACATATAGGTACAGAGTGCTTCTCCGGGTTATCTGGTTTGCAGCAGTTCAGCGTTTATGCCGTTGAGCCGCCAAGTCTCGGTTCTTATGTCTTTAATCTCACTCCGGTAGGCAAGTGCAAGTTGTTTGTTCCTGAAGAAAGTATCGATAAGTATAAAGAGGCAGAACAATGGAAAGACTTCATGACCACAACAACATCAATTGCTTCTGTTTCAGAGGGACAAATGCCGCTGATTAGAGTTGCGCCGGGAATGTTGAACATAGATAATCTGAATGATGGCTCGGCACTTTCTGTTTATACATTGGCCGGGCAGAAAGTATATTCGGCTGCATCAGACTCCGGCAGTATGTCGGTTGCTCTTCAGTCTGGTATGTATGTGGTTTGCATAAACGATGTTGCGTCAAAAGTGTTAATACCATAACAGTTTGAATGTTTAAGTTCTTATTTGAAACTGTCCTCAGTAAGCAGGGCAGTTTCAAATTTTTTATGCATAGTTCAAAAAGAAATCTTTTCAAATATGACAATATCTTTGCCGGCAATACAAAAACTCGGCTCTTAGTTTTGCTTTGCTGTAATCTTGCATTATCTTTGCAACTATTATTTATAAATGACAGAAGATGAAGAAGGTAGATATAAAAACTCTGAACGAAAATTTTATAGAAGCAATAGGCAAAGAATGGATGCTTATAGCATCAGGCAACAGAGACCATTTTAATGTCATGACAGCTTCATGGGGCTGTGTAGGGTGGTTATGGAATAAACCTGTAGCCGTGATATTTGTTAGGCCCGAACGTTTTACTCATGATTTTATTGAAGACAATGCCGTTGTGACGTTGTCCTTTCTAGGAAAAGATCCAGATATGCGCAGCATATACAATCTTTGCGGTTCAAAGTCAGGCCGTGAATGTGATAAAGTCAAGGCAACAGAACTTATGCCGGTTGACACAGAATGCGGCAGCGTTACGTTTAAGCAGGCACGTCTTACGCTTGAGTGTGAAAAGCTTTATAAAGACAACATCAAGCCTGAGTGTTTTCTCAATCCTGAAATAAGCAAATGGTACGGCGGTTCGCATGGCGGATATCATGATGCTTACATTCTGGAAATCAAAAATGTATATGTAAGTCAATAATTTAGGTGTGCAAGACATGTCCTTCATAATGATTTTGACGATAAAGATAAAAAAGGTAAGAAATATTTTGTTGATTGATTGAAAAATAGTAAATTTGCACCCGATTTTCATAAAATAGTTGAATGAAATAGTTGAATGAAGAACGACAAGAACAATCATTATCGCGTGAATGAACAAATTCGCGTAAAGGAAGTCCGTATCGTAGGTGATAACGGATCAACAGTAGTACCAACACGTCAGGCGTTGGAGATGGCGCGTGAGGAAGGTGTTGACCTTGTGGAAATATCTCCTAATGCACAGCCACCTGTATGTCGTCTCATCGACTATAGTAAATTCCTCTATCAGCAGAAAAAACGTGCTAAGGAGCTTAAGGCAAAGCAGGTTAAGCAAGAGGTAAAAGAAATAAGATTCGGACCTCAGACCGATGAGCATGACTACAACTTTAAGTTGAAGCATGCGAAAGAGTTCCTTGAAGAAGGCAATAAGGTTCGTGCTTTTGTATTCTTCCGCGGTCGCTCAATTTTGTTTAAAGAGCAAGGTGAGGTGCTGCTGTTGCGTTTCGCTAACGATTTGGAAGAATATGGTAAAGTTGAGCAGATGCCGGCACTTGAGGGCAAGAAGATGTTCCTTTATCTAAGTCCGAAAAAGGCTGGTGTTGCCAAGAAGAGCCAGCAGAAGATGGACCGTGAGCGTCGTGAGGCTGAAGCAAAAGCAGCTGACAGCGTTGCCGAGAAGAATGTTTCTGCAGCCGGTGGCCTGTTTGATAACGCCAAGAACGGAGCTGATGCACTGAAAAAGCTCAGTGAAGGAAACGACTAAATTAACGAGAAATAATAAATATGTGCGTAACGTCCTGGTATATACGTTGCCACAGCTAATAAATAACAACTAATTTAAATTTAAGAAAAAATGCCAAAAATGAAGACAAATTCCGGTGCAAAGAAGAGATTCCGTTTCACCGGTACAGGTAAGATTAAGAGACATCATGCTTACCACAGTCACATCCTGACTAAGAAAACAAAGAAGCAGAAACGTAATCTGGTACACCAGACAATCGTAGACCAGAGCAACATGAAGCAGGTACGCGACTTGCTGTGTCTCCGTTAATCAATGTCGAACAAAAATTAGAGGAAAAAAATTATGCCAAGATCAGTAAATCACGTTGCTTCAAGAGCAAAAAGAAAAAGAATTTTAAAGCTCACTCGTGGATACTACGGAGCTAGAAAAAATGTCTGGACAGTTGCCAAGAATACATGGGAGAAAGGTTTGACCTATGCTTACCGTGATCGCCGTAACAAGAAACGTAACTTCCGTTCTTTGTGGATACAGCGTATCAATGCTGCAGCTCGTCTTGAGAATATGAGCTACTCAACACTTATGGGTGCTTTGCACAAGGCTGGTATCGAGATTAACCGTAAGGTTCTTGCTGACCTCGCTGTAAACAATCCTGAGGCTTTCAAGGCTATCGTTGAGAAAGTAAAATAAGATGTAACTGAATCTTATATATTAACCGCAATCTCTTTGATGAGAGGTTGCGGTTTTTCTTTATATTATAGAGTGAGTTCTGCTTAGGCTTTTTTCTTGCTAATCATTGTCTTTGTAAAAAGTTTAAATATTATGGGAATAGTTATCGGTATTGATGTCGGAATCAGTACGACAAAAATAGTTGGAATACGTGACGGGCATGTTGTTTCGCCTATACGTGTCAAGGCAACAGACCCTGTTACTTCTTTATATGGTGCATTCGGAAAGTATCTGTATGACAATAAGATACAACTTTCTGATGTAGAGCATGTTATGCTTACAGGTGTTGGCAGCGCATATATAAACGAACCTGTTTATGGCTTGCCTACCGATAAAGCTAACGAGTTTATAGCTGACGGACTTGGTGCCCGACATGAGTCAGGAAGGGACAAGATAATTGTTGTGAGCATGGGCACCGGAACATCTCTTGTAAAATGTGACGGCGATAAGATAGAGCACATTGGCGGAATAGGGATTGGAGGCGGAACTCTGCAGGGCTTGGCGCGTCTTATGCTGAAGACAGATGACATACGTACTGTGTCAGAGATTGCGATGAATGGTGACGTGTCAAAGATAAATTTAACTATTGGTGACATAAGTGCCAAACCGTTGCCTGGATTACCGATGTCTGCAGTAGCTTCATTGTTTGGTAATGCAAAAAGTGATGCTTCTCGTGAAGATATTGCCATCGGGCTGATTTGGGCTGTCTTGCAGTCTGTCGGACAGTCTGCGGTGTTGGCTTCGATAGGCAGTGATATTCGCGAGTATGTTATGATTGGCAATCTAACTTTGCTGCCTCAATGCCGTAGGGTGTTTCCTCCTATTGAGAAACTATATCGTGTAAAACTCATTATCCCTGAATATTCTGAATATTGTACTGCTATTGGTGCTGCTTTGAGCTATTTTGATAAAAGGTATAAAACAGAACGATTATAAAATATTTTGTCGGTTGAAATAAAGTGACATATATTTCAACCGACATTAATACATTATTTGCATGCTTTCATCGAAAGCGATATTCTGTTGCGTCTGCGGTCTACCTCTATAACCTTCACCATTACGTGCTGATGTAATTTGACAACCTGTGTGGGGTCGCTTACATATCTGTCGGCAAGCTGTGATATGTGCACCAGTCCGTCCTGATGAACTCCAATATCGACAAAAGCTCCGAAGTTGGTAATGTTGGTTACAATGCCCGGCAGAACCATGCCTTCAACAAGATCGTCGGGAGTGCTCACGTTAGGATCAAATTCAAACTCTTCGAGTTGTTCGCGCGGATCGCGTCCAGGCTTTTCAAGTTCGGCCATAATATCTGTTAGCGTTGGCATGCCTACTTTTTCGCTTACATATCTGTCAAGCCTGATGCTCTTTCGCTTGTCTTTGTCTTTAATCAGTTCTGCCACGCTGCATCCGCAGTCTTTTGCCATTTTCTCTACAATCTTATAGCTTTCAGGGTGTACGGCTGTATTGTCAAGCGGATTTTTTGCGTCCGGTATCCTCAGGAAACCTGCACTCTGCTCAAATGCCGACGGGCCGAGCCGTGGCACCTTCAGCAGTTGAGAACGGCTACGGAATGCTCCGTTGGCCGTGCGGTAGTCTATTATATTCTGTGCAAGCGTCGGTCCAAGGCCGCTCACATAGGTGAGCAGGTGTTTGCTGGCGGTGTTAAGGTTTACACCAACCGAGTTGACACAGCTTTCAACGGTAAGGTCAAGGCTCTTTTTCAGCTTGGCCTGGTCAACGTCGTGCTGATATTGTCCTACGCCGATGCTTTTAGGGTCAATCTTTACAAGTTCAGCCAGAGGGTCCATAAGTCGCCTGCCTATGCTTACGGCACCGCGCACGGTTACGTCCTTGTCGGGAAACTCCTCGCGCGCAGTCTTTGAGGCAGAATAAACTGAAGCTCCGTCTTCGCTTACTGTGAAGACCTGTATGCTGTCTGCAAGTCCGAGAGTCTTTACGAATCTGTCAGTCTCACGGCTAGCCGTGCCGTTGCCTATTGCTATGGCCTCTACGCCATACTTTTTCACCATCTCCTTTATCTGTGTTGATGCTTCTATCTGTTCATTGCGCGGAGGGTGGGGGAATATGGCTTCGTGATGAAGCAGGTTGCCCTGCTCGTCGAGGCATACCACCTTGCATCCTGTACGGAAGCCAGGGTCGATGCCCATCACGCGCTTCTGTCCCAAAGGCGCGGCAAGCAGAAGCTGGCGCAGATTCTCTGCAAATACGGCTATGGCATCGCCGTCGGCATTCTCCTTACTCAGGGTGGCAAACTCCGTTTCTATTGAAGGCTTAAGCAGACGCTTGAACGAATCGGCCACAGCTTCGCCTACTAGTGTTGAGCACCTGCCGTAGCCTCTTACGAAAAGACGTTTTAACTTTTCAACGCATTCTTCGTCGTCGGCAGAAATGCTTACGCGCAGTATGCCGTCCTTCTCGCCCCGCCTCATTGCCAGCAATCTGTGTGACGAACATCTTTTCAGCGGTTCGGAGAAATCAAAGTAGTCCGAATATTTTGCGGCCTCGTCAGTGTCGGCCTTGCTCTTTATTACTTTCGAGGTTATTATTGCCCCGCGTCTGAAGGCATTGCGCAGCTGGCTACGTGAGCGTTCGTCCTCACTGACATTTTCGGCTATAATGTCCAAAGCTCCCTTTATGGCGTCTTCCTCGCTTTTGACGTTCTCGTTTATAAATCTCCGTGCTGTTGTCTCGGGGGCGCTGTCGCGTTGCAGCATTATTATTGTTGCCAGCGGTTCGAGACCATTCTCCCTTGCCACCTGGGCCCTTGTTCGCCGTTTCGGCTTGTAGGGCATGTAGATGTCCTCAAGCACTTCCGGCTCCCAACATTCGTTAATACGCTTTTCCAGTTCGGGGGTAAGTTTACCCTGTTCGCTTATTGTCTTTATTATGGTTTCCTTACGTTTGGCGGTTTCCTTCATGCGCTCGTTCAGTTCACAAATCTGTGTTATCTGAACTTCGTCAAGCCCTCCTGTACGTTCTTTCCTGTAACGGCTTATGAAGGGGATGGTGCATCCCGAGTCGAGCAGCTCCAGGGTGTTGTCAACATATTTTATGTTGATGTTCAGAAGGTCGGATATTCGTTTGGCAAATAGATTCATCTTTACTGTATTGATTAACTTTGTTACAAAAATACTGCTTTTCGGTTAAAATGCAATCCTGTGCACCTATTTTTAAAAGTTAAATGTTATGTAGCACGGAGTACGGGTTTTATTTGTTTCGTTAAAGGATAGTAAAAAAGAGAAGCCCGTCAGCAGTCTTTCTTTTAAAATGGTTATCTTTGCATATAACCATATAACATGGTTGCCTGAGCTGTATGTCTGTCGTGCTGGCAGGTTTGCGGCCGTAGGTGTATGTCATGTTTTTTTTGATAGACTGATTCAGAAAACTATTCTTGTTTATATGATAACGACATTAATAATACTTGCTGTTTCCGCTTTCTTTTTTGCAATAGGAAAAATACGTTCAGACATTGTTGCCCTGTGTGCTCTTATACTGCTTATGTCGTTGGGCATACTGACGCCTGAAGAGGCTCTTTCTGGCTTTTCAAATTCGGTGGTGATAATGATGGTAGGCCTGTTTGTTGTTGGCGGAGCTATATTTCAGACAGGACTTGCAAAGATGATAAGCGGACGCATAATGAAGCTGGCAGGCGACAGCGAACTGCGCCTGTTTCTTCTGGTTATGACAGTTACATCCGTTATTGGGGCATTCGTCAGCAACACGGGTACGGTAGCCCTTATGTTGCCTATCGTTGTGAGTCTTGCAGCCAAGGCCGGCATAAGTGCGGGGCGCCTGCTCATGCCGTTAGCCTTTGCCAGCAGCCTTGGCGGTATGCTGACGCTTATCGGTACGCCGCCCAACCTTGTTATTCAGGGCGTTCTTTCTGAGAATGGCTATGCTCCGTTGTCGTTTTTCTCGTTCACTCCTGTCGGACTGATATGCATCGTCATCGGCATCATCGTGCTTCTGCCGCTCAGCAAGTGGCTGCTTGTCAAGAAAAATGACGGCGACAAGGATAAGGAGCACAAGACAAAATCTCTCGACGAACTTGTGCGTGAATACCGTCTTGATGAAAACCTTTCGCGCTTTGTCGTAGGGGCCGGATCGAAGGCTAAGGGAAAGACTGTGGCTGAGCTTGACGTACACAACCGTTATGGACTTACTGTGCTGGAAATAAGGCGTGAGACAACCAGGCAGAAGGGTATAATAAAAAGTGTAAGTCAGAAGCTTGCCGGTCCGAATACAATAATGCAGGACGGCGACATAATATACGTGATAGGGGAGAGAGAACAGGCATTGCGGCTTGCTGCAGACTACTCTTTGGACATCCCTTCAAAGGCTGTTTCTGACGGACGTGCAGACCATGAGTCACTCGACTTTTATGACATTGGCATTGCTGAGATAGTATTGCTGCCTACATCGCGCCTCGTAAACCGTCTGCTAAAGGAGTCGTCGTTCCGCTCTAAATATGGCATAAACATAATCGGCATAAGGCGTAAGGGCGAATATATAATGGAGGGTCTGCCTGATGTGCGCCTGCATGGGGGCGACGTGCTTCTGGTTCAGGGAACATGGGCCAACATAAGCCGTTTAGGCAGGGATGAGGACGACTGGGTGGTGCTGGGACAGCCGCTCGAAGAGGCCGCAAAGGTTACTCTCGACTATAAGGCACCGCTGGCAGCCTGCATAATGTTGCTAATGATAGCCATGATGGTGTTCGACTTTATTCCAGTAGCTCCAGTTACGGCTGTTATGATAGCCGGCGTGCTGATGGTGCTTACGGGATGTTTCCGTAACGTTGAGGCTGCATATAAGACAATTAACTGGGAGAGCGTGGTGCTTATTGCTGCCATGTTGCCTATGTCTGTGGCACTGGAGAAAACCGGAGCTTCGGCATTGATTTCTCATTCGCTTGTAAGCGGATTGGGTGCATACGGCCCGTTTGTGTTGCTTGCAGGAATTTATTTCACGACGTCGCTTCTTACTATGTTTATAAGCAACACTGCTACGGCTGTGCTTATGGCTCCCATTGCCTTGGCTTCCGCGACGGAAACTGGGTTAAGTCCATATCCATTCCTTTTTGCTGTTACGCTTGGTGCCAGCATGTGTTTTGCCTCACCGTTTTCAACACCGCCAAATGCACTTGTCATGCAGGCCGGGCGGTACACATTTATGGACTATGTAAAAGTTGGACTTCCTCTGCAGATAATTATAGGTCTGGTTATGGTGTTTGTTCTGCCTCTGCTTTTCCCGTTCTGACAAACCGGTATTTATTGTGGCCGGATAAGCAGTGATAAACCATTCATACAAAATTATATGGCTTTACTTTTAATATAATTGCCTATTAAAGCAAAACTGGCCATATCATCACTCAGAAAAGAGTGTTATGATATGGCCAGTTTTATTATTGTCTGCTCCGTTTGTGCGGGTTCTTGTTAATTTAAATACCAAAGAGTGCTGACAGTGGTGTGTTTATTCGCCTATAATCGTGGCAACTATGCGTCTCGGGCCGCCGTGGCTCCTGTATTCACAGAGATAAATACCCTGCCATGTGCCGAGATTCAGACGGCCGTCAGTTATGGGTATGCTGAGACTCACGCCTGATATGACAGATTTTGCATGGGCCGGCATGTCATCGCTTCCTTCAAGGGTATGACAAAAGTATGGCTGATTTTCGGGTACTATGTGGTTGAATATGCCTTCCATGTCTGTGCGTACGTCAGGGTCTGCATTTTCGTTTATGCAAAGTCCGCAGCTTGTATGTTTAACAAATAGATTAAGCAGTCCGTTTTTAGGCAGTTGCGGCAGCTGGCTTATTATCTCGTTGCTTATAAGATGAAAGCCTCGTGTACGCGGCTTCAGTGTAAATTCCGTCTGTTTTATCATTTCTTATAAAATTATCTGTTGCTTGTTGTTATGTAAATTTCTGTCCTCCATTGTGTCAGAAATGTAGGTCGATGTCAAATCCTGCTTGTATCGGAGTGCCGCGCTGAGCTAGATAAATGGTTTGTCCGGATGCGCTGCTGTCGAATGCGAATGTGTTGTAATGAGTGTCTGTAATGTTACGGCACCACAGTTTCAGGCTTACGCCGGTGAAGTTAATGTCGGCATGTGCTCCTAACAGAGCATAGAATGGCTGGCTGTATGTGTTGGCCTCATTCCAGTATGTGCGTCCCTGAGCTGTTACGTCTGCGCCGATGACAACAGACTGTACGGCTGACCCATTGAGCCTTATTCTGTAGTCAGCTCTGGCATTTAGGGTGTGCATAGGTATGAATGGCACACGTTTCCCGTTGTAGCTTATCTCGGTGTCATTGCTTGTCTCGTTGTATTCTTTGAATGTCGCTCTTGTAAGGCCGTATCCAGCCGACCATGTAAGACTGTTGTCGAACGCACTGCCGCGCAGTGCTGCTTCAAGTCCCCAGCTTATGCTTTTTCCTGCATTGACCATCATTCGTCCGAATCCGTATTCACCGGCCATTACTGATAATTGCTGGTTGCGTATCTGCATGTAATACACGGCTAAATCGGCATGAATCTTATTGTCAAACAGGTTAAGATGGGCACCGATTTCATAGTTCCAGCTTTCCTCCGGCTTGTATGATATCGTATTGTTTATTTCATCATAGTCTGCCTGTGTGTGAGGTATGTCGTAGCTCCCGGTCATGGCTTTGTTGCTGTTTTCGTTAAGTTCATGTTGAAGTATGTCTGAAAACATCTGTATGTTGTAGCCTCCGGCCCTGTATCCCTTACATACAGTGGCATACACGTTACTTCCGTCAGAGTCAATTGTGTAGCTAAGACCTACTTTCGGAAGTAGTTGGCTATAGTTGTCGTGCGACATGTTGTTGAGCATTGATGTCAATGTGTTTGTCATGCTTTGTCCCATAACATTTGCCGTAATTGCCATTGCAGCGTATGTGTCGTAATGCACTTTTACCCTGTTGTAGTCGTATCTAAGTCCAAGTGTGGCTGTCAGCCGGTCTGTAAGACTGATGTTAGATTCATGGAAAACGCCGATGTTGAGCTGTGGAGTGTTGAATGTAGCCGGAACTTTCATGTCTGCGCTTACATTAATTCCTCCAGCTTTCTCTATTGCAGCAGCAGCTGCTTTTTCGGCTGCAGCCTGCGGCATGCCTGCTGCAACCATCTTGTCGATCATTGCCTTAAGTATTGAATTATACATTGCCGACTGTATTCCGCCTGATATGCGGCCGGTAAAGTCTTCGTCGAAAAATACAGGGGCGTCAGTTCTTAGCCATTGGTACGATCCATAAAGGCCTGTAGCATGTTTCCATTTACCTTCTGTGTTATTTCTTACGGTCAGTTCCTGTGTTATTGCGTTAGTGAGCTGCCGCTGCTCCAGATGCATAAAGTCGGATGCAAGGTAGTCTTGGTCCATCATCATGCAATCGTCCATGAACTGATAACTTGTGGTTGATGTCAGTGTAAATTTGTCTGTTGCATATTTAAGGTTAAGGCCAGTGTTAAGCATATTTCGTTTATAGCTGTTTTGTCTGTTGGCCGATGGTGATTCAACATTGTTGGTCGTTATGTCAAGCAGACCATATGGGAAGGCGTTTTGGTTTACATACTGATAATCGGCTGTAAAGTCTATTGTGAACCTGTCTGTTAGTCTTGACACAAAGCGTGCCTTGCCGCCAGCCTCATTATAATTGTCAGCTCTGTTGCCTGTTGTCTGATTCTTAAAGAATCCGTTACTTCCGCTATAAAAACCTGCAATGCTGAAGGCAGCGTTATCACCAAGCTTTCCGTAATGAGCTGCTTCAAAATCTCTTTGAAAATGTGTGCCCAGACCAAGATGAATGTCTGTTCCCTGATATTTCATCGGATTTTTGGTATATAAGCGCAACAGTCCGCCTTCTGTATTCATGCCATACAGTGTGCCTTGTGGACCACGTAGAATGTCGGCGCGGTCAATCTGGTATGTATGTATGTTGAATGCGCTCTTGTTTACCATGGGGATGCCGTCGACATATATTCCTATTGCAGGATTGTTTACTCGCGAGCCTATACCACGGATATACATTGAAGATGTAAGACGTGAACCGTATGCAGGCATTGCGAAAGAAGGTACATAGCTGGCAAGCATGCTCAGGTCTGTTATTCCAAGGCTGTTTATGTCGTTGCCGGTGAACATTGAAGAGCTAAGTGGCTGCTGCCTCAGAAGCAAAGCTTCTTTGGGCTGTGATACGATGACAACTTCATCAAGGTTGTATACTCGTGAAGTGTCTGTTGCTTCAATTTTATTTGCAACGTCTGTCAAAGAGACTTTGTTTTCAGAAAATGCAGTGTTACCACAATATTTAAACACTGCAGCCTGACTTTCGGTTGTTGTTAACCACATCAAGGCAACTGCCATGTATGTTATTTTTTTGTATCCATTTGTATTCACCGTTTTTATTTTCGCCTGCAAAATTAAGTATTACACATTTTATGTGCAATCCTTATTTATGTGGATTTTTGTATTGTAGTTGTATGTGTTTTTTGTTGGTTTCGTTCTATTTTTATCACAACAGGTCAGAAGCTTATGACCTATTTTTATTTATATAAAATAGGTCGTCTATGGTTTCGGTATATTGGTTGTTTTATAAAACAGATTTATAAAAAGGAAAGTGTTAATATGGTAAGTCTAATATTGTTTAGTGGTAAAACTGGTTTTGAGTTGGCATTTTGATTTATATACTATGCCGATTTTATATTGCATTGCATGCAGAATAAATTGTACAATTAATGCAGTCAGCAAAATATATCACTGGCTTTTATGCGTTTATCTAAATGGAGATATAACTTGGTAATTAAAGCTGTGTGAAACACACATATTAATGTGTGGAGCTTATTGTGTTATATATTGTACGGAAATCTAGAGGACCAGATTAAGAATTCATTTTTAACACAACATCTTCTATTGTCTTCGGAAAATATTTCTGTTCAAGTTCATGAACCTTTGACTCGATAACTTCTACCGTGTCGTTTTCCGTGAGTGGGGTTGTATATTGCTTTATGATTGCGCCACCATCGCATACATTGCTCACAAAGTGTATCGTGATGCCTGTTTCTGTTTCTTTTGCAGCTTTAACGGCTTCATGAACATGATGTCCGTACATGCCTTTGCCACCAAATTTTGGCAGTAGTGACGGATGTATGTTTATAATTCTATTTTCAAAATTTTCAATGAGAAAATCAGGTATCATGAGCAGAAATCCTGCTAATACGATGAAATTAATATCATTCTCTTTTAACAAAGACAACATTATCTCCGCATTGTTTATTTCTGCTTTTGTCAATACTTTGCAGGGAACATTATATTTGCTGGCACGAGTCAAGACATAAGCATCTTGCTTGTTGCTGATAACAAGATTAATGTTTATATCTTTGTGGTCAGTGAAATATCTTATTATATTTTCACAGTTAGTGCCGTTTCCGGATGCAAATATTGCGATGTTTGTCATTTGGTTTGTATTTAATGATATTATTGTTTTCAAAACTCATCGTCATCGAAAGAGTCATCCCAGTCGTCGAATCCGAATTCTGCCGGTTCTATAAATGCGTCCAGACTTCTTCTTTCTTTCTTTGTCGGACGACCTGTTCCTCGTGCACGGTCAATGAAACCGCTGATGCGGTTCATCTCAAGAATTTCATATTGTTTAGGATCTGTAACATTCTCATAAATGCCAGGAATGAGCTTGGCGCCTACGCGTTGTTCTATGCATTGTAATATCTTAAATGAGTATGTTACAGGAGGCTTCTTCACGGATACAGTTTCCCCTATTTTAACCATGTGCGAGGGCTTTACGTTGACGCCGTTTATGGTTACTCTTCCGTTCTTGCAGGCATTGGCGGCCAGTGAGCGTGTCTTGAATATTCTTGACGCCCACAGCCATTTGTCTATTCTCGCAGTGTCTGCCATTATTGGTGCTTTTTGTTATATTGATTCATTGTAATGTTGACTCCAGCCAGTACAAAACTTTTGATTATTTCGATAGATGTGTCTATTGCCGGAGTAAGCGTCTTCATGTCTTCTTCGTCGTATTTTCCCAATACCCAGTCTACTTGTGCTCCTTTAGGAAAATCGTTGCCGATGCCTACACGCAGACGTGAATACTGTTGCGTACCGATGACGCTTTGGATATTTCCCAGACCGTTGTGCCCGCCATTGCTTCCGCTTGCTTTCAGACGTAATGCGCCTAATGGCAATGACAAGTCGTCAACTACAACAAGAAGATGTTCAAGAGATATGTTCTCTTTGTTCATCCAGTATCTAACGGCATTGCCGCTGAGGTTCATGTATGTAGTTGGTTTAAGCAGTATGAGTTTGCGACCTTTTATGGATGTTTCTCCTATAAAGCCGTATCTGCGGTCTTCAAAAATAATATTGGACGCTTTCGCGAAAGCGTCCAATATCATAAATCCGGTATTGTGTCTGGTATTCTGGTATTCATCACCAGGATTTCCAAGTCCTACAATCAAGTATTTATCCATTCTTTAGTTATTATTCAGCGTCTTCAGCTTTGCTGGCTGCATTAGATTTACGTGTAGCCTTGATTGAGCATACAACAACCTCTTTGCTTGTAGCCATCTCCAGACCTTCGAAGTGCAGGTCGCCAACCTTGATGCTCTTACCGATCTTCAGGTCAGTAACATCAATGTCGAGGTGCTCAGGAATATCCTGATATTTAGCTGTAACGTTGATTTTGCGGATAGAAAGGTTCATACGTCCACCATCGCGGATACCCTGTGCAAGACCTGTGAGCTTAACAGGTATACCGATTGTGATAGGCTTCTGGTCGTTAACCTCATAGAAGTCTACGTGCAGAAGTGCGTCTGTTACCGGGTGGAACTGCAGTTCCTTCAGTATTGCAGTATGGCTTTCACCATCGATAATAAGGTTTATTACATAGATGTGAGGAGTGTAAACGATTTTGCGGAGCTCGTTCATCGGGCATGTGAATGCCAATGCTTTAGGTGCGCCGTTTTCGTCCTTTGCCTCACCATAAAGGTTACATGGGATAAATCCTTCTTTTCTCAGGTTCTTAGAAGATTTCTTACCGATGGTACTTCTTTTTTTACCGGTTACTTCAATTTCTTTCATAATAATTGTGTTACTCTAAATTAAGTTAATAAAATCTTGCTTAATTCACCATCACACGAGAATAAATTTCACGATGTGCTCTGAAAAAAGCGATGCAAAGTTATTACTTTTTATTCTAATGAGCAAATAATAACAATAAAAACATATAAAAACTATACCATTTTCTTGCAAATGTTCTTATTTTTACCTACTTTTGCACGTATTAAAATAGAAAATAATCTATAAAATAATGATTAACAGGGAATTAATTAGAATAAAGATAGTCCAGTTAACCTATGCATACTATCAAAACGGCAATCGGAATATAGATGTGGCAGAGAAAGAATTGTTGTTCAGTCTTTCAAAAGCTTATCATCTTTACCATTATTTATTGGCATTGGTTGTTGCCGTGTCAAAAGAGGCACGCAAGCATTATGATGTCGAAGTGGCAAGGGCCAACCGAGAAAATACTGCCATGCCGTCAAGTAAGTTCGTTGATAATAAGTTTGCCATACAGCTGGAGGCAAACCAGCAGCTCTGTGACTTTATCTCAACTCAGAAACAGACATGGGATGATGATATAGAGTTCGTAAGAAAACTATATTCTCAGATCGTTCAGAGCAGAATCTACACAGACTATATGAGCAGTGATGACTCTTCTTATGAGGCAGACCGTGAATTGTGGCGCAAGCTTTATAAGACGTTCATTATGGAAAATGAGGAACTTGATGCTCTGCTCGAGGAAAAAAGTCTTTATTGGAATGATGACAAAGAGATTGTTGATACGTTTGTATTGAAGACAATAAAGCGCTTTGATCCTGCAAATGATGATAAGCAGGAACTGCTGCCGGAGTATAAAGATGACGAAGACAAGGACTTTGCACGTAAACTTTTCCGCTCAACGATATTAAATGCAGACAAGTATCAGCATTATATGAGCGAGACTTCACGTAACTGGGACTTCTCACGTCTAGCATATATGGATGTCGTGATTATGCAGATTGCAATAGCCGAGATGCTTACATTTGCCAATATCCCTATTAACGTTACTATTAATGAGTACGTTGATTTGGCAAAGGTTTACAGCACTCCTAAGAGTGCCGGATATATCAACGGTATGCTTGACACAATTGCAAGGCATCTTATAAATACTGGCGTGCTGTTGAAACCTATAAGTGACAATAAAAAATGAATTAATAAATAAAATTAACTGAATTAACGAAATGAACACATTTATGTTTTTGGCTTCTCAGGCTCAGCAGGGAGGAAGTATGAGTTTTCTAATCTTTATGGTGGCTATATTCGCTATCATGTGGTTCTTTATGATACGTCCTCAGCAGAAGAAGCAGAAAGAGATCCGTAAGTTCCAGAATGCTCTTCAGGAAGGTACAAAGGTCGTAACCGGCGGTGGAATTTATGGTGAGGTTAAAAGAATAGACCTTGCAACCAATATTGTTGAAATAGAGATTGCAAAAGGTGTGACAATTCGTGTTGACAAAGGTTATGTATTTGCCGATGCGACATCATCAGAGCTTACAGCTGGTCAAAACAAATAATGAACGATTCAAAATTGTTTCATATATTTAAAGTCATCAGAAGCTTCTTGTTTAGTTCTGTAAACAAGGAGTTTCTGATTTTCTTGTTTTTTTTAATATTAAGCGGTACATTCTGGTTGTTGATGACCTTGAATGAAACCTATGAAAAAGAAATAGAGGTACCGGTCACATTGGTCGATATACCTAAAAATGTTGTTTTAACAAGCGACACAACAACAGACATACGTGTTACGGTTCGTGATAAAGGCTATTATCTGCTTACATATTTGTACAGCAATAAGATACATCCAATAAAAGTCAAGTTCAACAGTTACGCAAAAAACACAGGTACAGGAACCGTAGCTTCTGCTGAATTGCAAAAAAATGATATATCAGCAGCTTTTTAATTCTTCCCATATAACGAGCATAAAGCCCGACAAGTATGAGTTCTTTTTCAATTATGGATTAAAGAAGCGGGTGCCCGTTAAGTTAAACGGAAAGATACGTCTTGGTAGAAGCTATTATCTTGCCAAGGTCATGTTCTCTCCGGATTCAATAGACATATATGCAGGGCGTGATGTTCTCGACAGTATTAAATATGTATATACAGAACGCCTTAACATAACAAATTTAACAGATACTGTGATACGTCAGGTGCCGTTGCTTAAGACACGTGGAGTCAAGAGTGTGCCTGATAATGTAAAGATATCATTGTTCCCGGATATTCTGACAGAAGAAAAGGTCGAGGTGCCTATCGTTGCAGTGAATATGCCGGAAGGAAAAATATTGCGCACGTTCCCGTCTCGCGTAACTGTTACGTTTACGGTTGGTGCCAGCATGTTCAGAACCATTCAGCCTGATAAGTTTAAGGTTATTGTTGATTATAACGAACTGATAGACAGTCCGTCGGAAAAATGTAATGTATATCTGCGCTATATTCCTCACGGAGTACGCAATGCAAAGATGGATGTGAATCAGGTTGACTATTTAATAGAGGAGCAGTAGAGTAAAATGGTGAAAGTTGCAGTTACAGGCGGTATAGGAAGCGGAAAAAGTTATATTTGCAGTATGCTTGAGAAGCGTGGTATACGTATTTACAGCTGTGATGATGCTGCAAAGCGGCTTATGGCCACATCCGAAAAGATACATGCCGGACTTACGGCATTAGTGGGCGACAATGCTTATGTCAACGGAGTGCTCAACAAGCCGGCTCTGACATCATTTCTGCTGAAGAGTCCTGAAAATACAGAAAAGATCAACTCTATTGTACATCCTGCCGTGGCAGACGATTTTGTTCATTCTGACTATACATGGATGGAATGTGCTATTTTGTTTTCGAGCGGTTTCGATAAGTTAGTTGACAAGACAATATGCGTCACTGCTCCATTGGAGGTTAGGATAAGGAGAGTGATGGAGCGCGATAACATTTCTCGTCAGAAGGCGTGCGACTGGATAAACCATCAGATGTCTCAGGAGGATATGGCTGCGCTGAGCGACTATGTTATCGTGAACGATGGTCATAGCGACATCGAAAGCCAGATAAACAAGGTGCTCGAGTCGTTGGACAAGTAATGATAATAATGTAATTAATTTAATTATAATTTTTTTGAATATAAAGATGAAACAGACAATTCTTTCTATCTCAGGAAAACCAGGCCTTTATATTTTGGTATCAAGAGGCAAGGCTAATTTAATAGTTGAAAAAGTAGACGAAACACATAAGCGTATGCCGGTGTTTGCAAGTGACTGTGTAACAAGTCTTAACGACATAGCCATGTATACAAATGCCGATGATGTGCCTTTGACAAAGATTCTTGCTGACCTCTATAAAGTAGAGAATGGTGGCGAGGTATCAATAGATTACAGAAAATGTCCTTCAAAGGAACTTCGTGATCACTTTGCAAAGGTTCTTCCGGATTTCGATCAGGACAGAGTTCACGACAGCGACATCAAGAAGCTGTATCAATGGTACAACATATTGGTTAAGAACGGAATAACTGATTTTGAGAACAATACCGAGGCTTCAGCTGAAGAGAATGAACAAGAAGGATAGGTATCAGTACATAATTGATTATTTCAAAGAAGAAATGCCGAAAGTCACTACCGAATTAGAATTCGGTAGTGTTTTTCAATTATTGGTTGCCGTTGTTCTCAGTGCCCAATGTACCGACAAGCGCGTCAACTCTATCACGCCGCAGCTGTTTGACCGTTATCCTGATGCTAAGTCTATGGCCGAGGCGGAGGCGGATGAGGTTTACGAGTATATAAAGAGCGTGTCGTATCCTAACGCCAAGTCGCAGCATCTTGTCAGCATGGCACGTATGCTGATATCTGACTTCAACGGCGAAGTGCCCGACACAATGGATAAGTTGATAAAACTGCCGGGAGTGGGGCGCAAGACGGCTAATGTCATCCAGGCCGTAGCCTTCGGCCGTTCGGTCATTGCCGTTGACACGCATGTGTTCCGTGTGAGCCACAGGCTCGGACTTGTAACACGTAAGGCCAACACGCCGCTTAAAGTTGAGAGTGAACTTATGGCTAACATCCCGGCAGAATATGCAACAGATGCACATCATTGGCTGCTGTTGCACGGCCGGTACGTATGTACGAGCCGTAAGCCTCATTGTGAGAAGTGTCCTTTTGATCACTTCTGTCCTAAAATAATGGATGGCTCAAAGTTGTAAACCGGTATTCTTATTTATTGAATTTTGTAGTCTTATTTAATGGTCTGTAGGTATTATGCAAACAAAAATAATATTCGATTTTCTTGAAAATATAAGAAAAAATAACAACAGGGAATGGTTTAACAGCCATAAGGACGAATATCTTTCAGCCAAGGCTGTGTTTGAAAAATGTATAGAAGAGGCAATAGCAAGGATTACAGAGTTCGACCCTTCGGTAAAACATCTTACAATAAAGGATGTAACTTACCGTTTCTATCGCGACACACGTTTTTCGCAGGATAAGTCTCCGTACAAGACTCATCTTGGGGCATATATTGCAGCCCATGGCAAGAAGGCGCTTCATGGAGGTTATTACATCCATTTTGAGCCGGGACACTGTCTGTTGTCATGTGGCAGCTATTGGCTTCCTACCAATATCCTTACTTCCTGCAGAAACGAGATAATGGCTAACATAGATACATGGAGAGGCATTGTTGAGAGCAAGAAGTTTGTAGAACTCTTTGGCCGTCCGGGCGAAGGAACATGGGATTCACCTAAGGGGTTTGGATTGGAAAGTCTGAAGACTGCTCCGTCTGGATTTCCGCGCGATTATGAGTTTATCCAGTATCTGCGAATGAAAGATTACTGCTGCTGGACAGCTGTGCCCGACACATTCTTTTCAAAGAGCACATGGCTCGACGAGATGTCAGACATCCTGGCTGTCGGTAAGCCAATGATGGACTTTGTCAATTCGGTTATAGATGATTATGAATAACCGCTAATCAGATATTATGGCTACTGTTAGAGCTATGTGCGATACGCCCCACATGCCAATGTATCGTGCTGAGTGAATATTGCACGGCAAGTTTTTATATTGAGCTCCGGTAGTGATATTGCAAAAGACATTCTTTTGCATCCCGAAAGACGGCATATTGGATTGTAAAAGACGGCTTTTTGAACGCTAAAACAATGCCTTTTGCAGCATGCTTCATAATAAGCTGTAAAATAGATATTTACAGGTGATACATGATACCGTTGTCAGATAAGCTATTTTCTTTGACATATTGCCGTTTGGCATATTTCTGTGGCAGTTACGCCTATTATGCATTAATTTAATTAAAAACGCTAATGAAGGATCAGTTAAGGTTACTGAGAGATTGTATAACCAACTATATACCGGCTGTTGTGTTTCAGGGTGACGACAGCTGTGCTCCCGAAATATTGGAGGCGGCTATGGACATTTACCGTAAGCATGGCTGCTCTGAAGAATTCTTGTACGATTGGCAACAGCTTATTAACGAGGTTAAGGCGTATCAGACTGAATGTCCCGACAGGGTGAAGTTGCCTAAACTCTCGGCTACGGAGAAGGAACTTGTAAGAGAGGATATGATTAAAAACGCACTCAGAAGATGACCCTTATACTATATTCGGCAGATCTTAGCAGCGAGTTAAGCCTTACTTATGCAGACGGAGGCATACGTGCAGGTTTTCCTTCACCGGCACAAGACTATTTGTCTGACAGCATTGACCTTAACCGTGAACTTGTGCGTCATCCGGCCACAACGTTTTACGCCCGTGCTGTCGGCGACTCAATGAAGGGATGTGGCATTGACGATGGCGATTTGCTCGTTATCGACAAGTCTATCGACCCGCATGACGGCGATATTGTCGTGGCATTTATCGACGGCGAGTTTACACTGAAGAAAGTAAGGATAGATCCAGACGGCAGTTGTCTTTGGTTAATTCCTGCCAATGACGATTATCCTCCGATAAAGGTAACAGAGGAGAACAATTTTATCGTGTGGGGCGTTCTTACCTATAATATAAAACGGCAGCTAAGAAGATAGTTATACAATGTTTGCCTTGGTTGACTGCAATAATTTTTACTGTTCGTGTGAGCGCGTGTTCAATCCGGCCTTGCGAACGTCGCCTGTCGTAGTGCTTTCAAATAACGACGGATGCATCATAGCGCGCAGCAATGAGGCAAAGGCCATGGGCATTGCCATGGGCACTCCGTTCTATCAGGTTAAAGATATGCTCGAGAGAAACAAGGTGGCCGTGTTCAGTTCAAATTACACCCTTTATGGCGACATGAGCAGGCGTGTAATGATGCTTCTTTCCGAGTTCGCTCCCGATGTCAGTCAATATTCAATTGATGAGGCTTTTGTTGACCTTTCTGGTTTTGGCAGCGGTGACATGCTGCGCGAATATGGAATGAAGATTGTGCGTGCCATAGGCAAGGGTACGGGTATACCGGTAACCATGGGCATTGCTCCTACCAGGACTTTGGCTAAGGTGGCTTCTAAGTATGGCAAACGTTTCAAGGGCTATCATGGCGTATGCCTTATCGATACAGATGGCAAACGTATAAAAGCTCTGCAGGGACTTGATGTGGCTGATGTGTGGGGCATAGGACGGCGCAGCGTGTCTAAGCTCAACTATTATGGAGTACACACCGCCTACGACCTGGTGCAGCGCAGTGAGAGTTGGGTGCGCAAGATGCTTACCATATCAGGAGTAAGAACCTGGCGTGAACTTCATGGCGAAAGTTGCATAGATATAGAAGAGTTGCCGCAGAAAAAGAGCATATGCACGAGCCGAAGTTTTGCCGATGAAGGCTTGTCTGAACTCTGTCATTTAGAGGAGGCCGTGGCAAACTTTGCTTCGTCATGTTCTCGCAAGCTTAAGCAACAGCACAGCTGTTGTGGTGCCGTTACAGTGTTTGCCTATACAAGCCGTTTCCGTACAGATGTGCCTCGCCGTGCAATAAACCATACGTCAGTGATGACAGTTCCCACCAATGATTTGCGTGAACTCGTGTCAACGGCAGTAGATGCCTTGCGTTCTCAGTGGCCGGTTGATACATGCCGCTTTAAGAAGGCTGGTGTAATAGTGTGGGACATTTGTCCTGACACGGCTGTTCAGACTTATCTTTTTGATAAGGTTGACCGTGCAAAGCAGGCCCGACTTGCTGCCGCAATAGATTGTATAAACCGTAAAAACGGCTATGGCATGGTTAAGATTGCAGTGCAGGGCACAGGCAATGACTGGCACCTCAAGCACGAACATGCCTCACAGAGATATACGACAGACTTGAATGAAATAATAAAGGTGAAGGCATAATTCCCGATTATTCCATGTCTTTTAGGCGTTTGTTGTGTCTTTTATCTTTTTATTATTTGCTTCCGTAATTTTTTGTTATTAGTATTTTATCTTATTCCGGCATATATAGAAGACTGATTTTATGATAGATTATTAAAATTTTTTTTCGGATTAAGATTTCTATTCGTTTTGGTATATACAATCTTCCTGTTTGTTGATTATGTTTTTATTTGAATTACGCATTTTGTAATTTTGCCGCAGAAATGTTTCATAAACAAATTAAATGATATGAAAAAGTTAACTTTTATAGCTGCTTTTGCAATGTCGCTTTTCTGTGTCTTGGGCTCACCGAGTGTTTATGCACAAGAGCAACAGGACCGTAAACCGGCAATGAGAAAAGTTGTTGACCCTGAAACTTCGGCGCGTGAGCTTACAGACAGGATGAAAGAGGAACTGAAACTTACAGAAAAGCAATATAAAAAGGTTTACAAGCTCAACCTGAAAGAAGCTGAGGCCATGGCCGATGAAAATAAACCAGAAATGCCTGATGGCATGGTAGCCCCTGGGGAAGGTCGCGGCGGAATGCATTCGGGAATGAGACCTGATGGTATGCGCATGGGGCCCGGTAGAGGAATGAGGCCTAGACCAGGTGATGGAACGGATAATGCAGATTTCAGCGAGAAGGCTGAACAGATGAAAAAGCGTGAAGAGAAGATGGACAAGAAGATGAAAAAGATTCTTGATGACGGACAATATGCAAAATGGCAGGATATGATGAAAGAAAGGAGAGAACGGCAAAAACGCGAACTCGACCTTCAGCGGCAGCGTAGGGAATTGGGTCTCCCAGAAAAAGCCTGACTTTATTGCTGCTTGATTATGTTTTCGGTCTTATGTTCAAATTATAGCTTTATTATGACTTTTGTGCAGAGTGCTGCTGAAGTCTTGCAGATGTCTTTTCATAGACAATTTGCTTGATGAGATTTACCCCCAACTGGTTATTAGCTTTCTGCTGTATTGTTGTTTTATATTGGGTTGATTACCGTATACCTTTCACTGGCGTGCGGTTTATGAACTCCGACGATAGAAAATACAAATACGGCTGAAAGTATGAATATACCAATTGTATTAAACAATACATAGCCTGATTACTGATTTGGGTTAAAGTAATTTGTTGATATGGAAACTTAATGCCGATTACGGATTTGTTGGTAGTTGATGTCATACAATTGCTACATTTATATTGGCGTTGTAATTTGATTTTCCTTTTATTTTGGCACGTGAGTGTCGTGTTGGTTTCTTTTTTATTGGCACGTGAGTGTCTTTTAGATTTAGCGATTGCCCTGCCGTGCCATTATGGTGCGGCAGGTTTTCTTTATGTTATTCCCGGTTGGTCATAGATGTTTTTGGCTGTTTTGTTGTTCATTTTTCATTTTAATGTAGGTTTGTCTTGTGGCTGTTCTTTATATGCCATTATCATGCGGGAGAATATTGTGCATCCATATAATTGTGGCATTAATCAAATGTCTTGATATGCCGCAAACTTCCGTTAACTTCTTATAAGTTCTATAAAAACAGCATCTGCCTATAGTCTTTTGTGCCTGAATATTTATGGAGTGTGGCAAATAAATGCTACTTTTGTATCGTCATAATACAAACGTAAAAAGATTATCATTGCTGCATGCCTGTAATAGAGATAACATCATTAAGTCATCCCGGAGTAGAAATATTCGGTAAACTTACCGAAGCACAGCTCCGTAACCGTGTAGAGCCGGGAAAAGGTCTGTTTATTGTTGAGAGTCCAAAGGTTATACGTGTGGCTCTCGATGCCGGATATGAGCCTTTGGCGCTTATGTGCGAGCGTAAGCATATCACAGGCGATGCTGCCGATATAGTGGAGCGTATAGGTGATGTGCCGATATACACCGGTGAGCGTGATGTCTTGTTTGGACTTACCGGGTATACACTTACGCGTGGCGTGCTGTGTGCCATGCGTCGTCCTGTCATGCCTTCAGTCAGTGATGTTTGCCGTGATGCAAGCCGGGTTGTAGTCATTCATGGTGTTGTCGACACAACCAACATTGGTGCTATCTTTCGTTCCGCTGCAGCTTTGGGCATTGATGCCGTGCTGATAACACCCGATTCGTGCGATCCTCTTAACCGTCGTGCTGTCAGGGTGTCTATGGGTTCGGTTTTTCTTGTTCCGTGGACATGGTGCGACGATCCGTTTGGCGAGTTGTCACGCCTTGGCTTCCGCACGGCGGCAATGGCTCTTACCGACCGTTCTGTGCCTCTTGATTATAAACCGCTGAAAGACGAGTCGCGTCTTGCGCTCATTATGGGTACCGAGGGCGACGGACTTCCTGCTGAAGCTATCTGTAAGGCCGACTATGTGGTGCGCATCCCTATGTCACATCAGGTCGACTCTCTTAATGTGGCTGCTGCGGCAGCCGTAGCTTTTTGGGAACTTAGACCGCAGCATCAGCAAGGCTGATTTTTCATGCCTGACTTTTGACTCTTCTGCTCGCTCTTGCTCTGTGCGGCAGTTTTTAGGATTAATGCCGGAAGTGTTGCGGTCGAGTAGCTTGTGGCTTTGCAGGCGCAATACAGCAAATAAACATAAAAAACTAACTGTAAGATGAAACCTGAAATTGTGGTGATGAACTTCACTCATGTATATGAGCAGGAGCGTTTTCTGTCAAATAGTCATTTCCGCTGGATTGACTGTACCGACCTTAATGGCACCGACTGTTACTGTGATGCTGAAGCAGCCGATGCGCTCAGACGTAGGATGAAGCCTTACAGTCCACACGGACTGCATTTTATCGATTCTGGCAATTATCATTACGTCAGCAAGTTTTGGACTGATAAAATAATTGAACCGTTCTCAATGGTAGTATTCGACCATCATCCCGACATGCAGCCGTCTTTATTCGATGAGATGCTTTCGTGTGGCTCTTGGGTTAAGACCATGCTCGACACTAATAAGTTCTTGCGCAAGGTGCTTATTGTTGGGGCAGCCGACAGACTTATCCGGGCTGTTCCTGATGAGTATCGCGACCGGGTAAAGTTTTATGGTGAGTCTTCTTTGGAGCATGCTGAGGCATGGAGAAAGTTCTCAGCTGAACATGTCGACGAGCCTGTGTATATTTCAGTAGACAAGGATGTGCTTAATACTGACTCTGCCGTTACCAACTGGGATCAGGGCTCTTTGTCGCTTGTATCACTTGAGAGTTTGCTTTCAATAATACTTCGAAACGAGAACGCCATAGGTATAGATGTATGTGGAGAATGTACTCCTTCGCTCGACCTTTTTGACGAACAGCGCAGTATTAGTATTGACGGCAAGGCCAATCACGAGCTTTTGTCTCTTTATTGCAGACTTGCTTCTGCCCGTTGATGGCCCTGCAGTCTGTCTTTATCTTTGCGTTGACTTTATGCAATTCCGAGCAGTTCTATCTCAAATATCAATGTTGAGCCGCCCGGTATTCCCGGTTGTGAGAATTTTCCGTAACCCAGTTCTGCCGGTATATAAATTTCCCATTTGTCGCCTACGCACATGTATTGCATGGCAATAATCCATCCTTCAATGAGGTCACTCAGTCTGAAAGCCACAGGAGTTCCGCCAACACTTGAGTCGAATGTTTTGCCGTCAATGGTGCGTCCTGTATAGTGTGCCGTTACAATGCTTCGTGGAGTAGGGTGTACGCCGTTGTTGTTTCCAGCCGAAAGCACTTTGTAATAAACGCCTTTCGGCAGAGCCATTACGCCTTCTTCGCCGGCTTTTGCCTCAAGCCATTCGCGGTTAGCCTTGATATATTCTTTCTTTCCCATTCTGTTTTTCTTTGTTTATATAATTTTTTCCGGCTGTAAAGGTAGCTGTTTTTTTTGATTATTCTGTGCCTTTTATATTGCAAACATTTATCTGCTGCTCATGTTTTGGGCAGACTGGACATTTCGTGCCTGGTATATATAGGATTCGGCTCGGCATTGCAGATTCAAAAAAATGTTTTTTTGTTTTGCATTGCTCTCGCCTTTCACTATATTTGCAACAGAATCAATGCACAAAGACAATATGGAAAATAAGGTTTATACATATAAGCATCCTCACCCGTCAGTTACGGTTGACTGTGTCATTTTCGGATTCGATGGCTCCAGTCTCCAGGTGTTGCTTATCGAGCGTGGTGCTGAGCCGTTTAAAGGCTGTTGGGCATTTCCCGGCGGATTTCTCAATATGGATGAGTCGGCAGCCGAGGGTGCTATGCGCGAACTTGAAGAAGAAACAGGACTGACCGGGGCTTATATGGAGCAGTTTCATACATATAGTGCCCCTGACCGCGATCCGCGTGAGCGTGTAATAACAATAGCACATTATGCTCTTGTACGCACAAGTGAGGTGCGTCCCGGCGACGATGCTTCAAGGGCGCGGTGGTTTTCGCTCAACGAGGTGCCGCCTTTGGCCTTCGATCATGCACGTATATTGAAAGATGCCCTTACACGTTTGCGTGAGCGCATCCATTTTCATCCCGTAGCCTTCGGCCTTCTGCCAAAAGAGTTTACCATGAAGGAGTTGCGCACCCTTTATGAAGCAGTATTTTGTGTTAGCTTTGATCATCGGAGCTTTGGTGGCAGAATGTTGCGTACAGGCCTTCTTGTTAAGGTTGCGCCTGCATCAGGTCATAAAAGTTCAGTCTATCGCTTTGACGCTGAAAAGTATGAGGAACTCAGGCGTAACGGCATATTTCCGGAGTTTTAGCTGTCGGCAGAGTTTTGCTTGTTATTATCAGATAATAGTTGTTTCGATATGAAGAATTTATTGTTGAGTGCAGCCATTGGCGACATTGCCGGCAGTGCTTATGAGAGCAGATATAATAGTACAAAGAACTATGATGCCGTTGAGATGTTTTCTTCTCACGCCCGTTTTACCGACGACACAGTATGTACTTTTGCTTGTGCCGAAGCCTTGTTGAACAATCTCGACATGGCCGATAATCTGTGGAAGCGTACCAACGGGCATCCGCATGCTGGCTACGGCTACAGGTTCAGGCTTTGGATGGCTTCATCTGTCCATAATCCTTATGGCAGCTATGGCAACGGCAGCGCTATGAGATGCAGTGCTGCCGGATGGCTTGCCGGAACAGAAGAAGAGTGTGTAGATATGGCACGTCTTACGGCTATGCCCACTCACAATCATCCTGAAGGTATAAAGGGGGCTATGGCAACGGCACTGGCTGTGTATCATCTCAAGTCGGGACGCGACAAGGCGTATGTCAGGTCTTATGTTCTCGAACATTTCTATCCTGACTGGGCATTAAAAGGTTATGCCGATATCCATGATGACTACGTAAACGACACCACCTGTCAGGGCACGGTGCCGGCAGCTCTTATTTGTTTTCTTGAGTCGAAAGATTATGTCGACTGCATCAAGCTTGCCATTTCTCTCGGCGGCGATGCCGACACTCTTGCAGCCATTGCCGGGCCTATGGCTTATGCCTTCTACAGGTCTATGCCTGACAACTTGCAGGATGAGGCTTTGGCTATGCTTCCTGAATGGATGCGCCGGGTCAACAGCGATTTCGACGCGGCTGTCTCTTTATAGCCGCGTCTTGTCCGTGCCGCTCAGGTCTTTATGCCTTCGCGTGCGTGCCTGTCAGTTTGTGCTTCTGGTCTTTTCTGCCACGATGTCTGCCATCTGTTTATGGTTGGCTGCGTTGTTGGCTGCTATGACACCGCCCTTTTGCGTCAGTTTTACAGGCGATCCGTCTGTGGCTGTTATTGTGCCTCCGGCTTCAGTCACAATTAGTGAGGCTGCAGCATAGTCCCATGGGCTGAGCAGATATTCAAAGTAGAGTTCGCAGCGGCCCATTGCCAGATAGCACAGTTCCGGGGCGCAAGCGCCGAAGCGCCTTATGTCGTTGCAGCGGCCAAAGGCTTCAACTATAATGTCAGAGCACATCTGTGCATACTCTTTGTGGTAGACGGGCAGGGCTGTGCATAGCAGCGAGTTCTCAAACGGACGGTCTGACACGTGTATCTGTCGTCCGTTCAGAAAAGCCCCTTTGCCTTGCTCGGCATAAAACATTTCTCCTGTCATCGGTATATACACCACGCCCATAGCCATGTCTTCATTGTGCTTCAGGCCTACGCATATTGCGCATTGCGCTATGCCGCGGCTATAGTTTGCCGTGCCGTCAATTGGGTCTATTATCCATGTGTATTCGTGCGATGTGTCCCACATGTCTTCTTCTTCACACAGAAATCCGCTGTCAGGCATCAGTTCTTTCAGTCTGCCGCACAGGAAGTCCTGCACAGCCACATCTGATGATGTCACGATGTTGGCAAATCCTTCTTTTTCTGATATTTCGAAGGCATCGGTCTGCATCAGTCCCGCAGCCTCCTTAACTATGTCTATAATTTGCTGTAACGATGGAGTGTTCATATTCTGTTCTGTTAATATGTTGTTGATTCCGGCTTCAGCCGTTCAACTTGCAAAATTATTAAATTTACGCTCATTTGTCGTCATATTTTCATATTTTATACTTTTTTCTTGTTTGATTATAATGACCTGTTGCTGTTTCTGTAGTCTTGTTTCGGTGTATCGGTTTTTCTGTTACTTTATTCTTTTGTTTTAGACCTTATTATTATTGTCATAACAGGTTCATGGGCAAAGTATAAAAAGTCAACGTTATTTTCTTGAATTCCTTTTAAACCCAAATCTGTTATTATGATTCGGTCTGTATTTTTGCTTTATATTGAGCGGCTTTTTGTTGGATTTTTGCAGGCATAGCGGGCCATGTCAAGAAAAAGCGAACAAAAAGACGCCAATAGAAACAAAAGGCGGGCTGAAAGCATCAATGCATAAAATTGATAAAGTTATATGCGGTCTGATAACCGATTGAGGGTAAATCTTGCGAAATAGTTTCTCTTAATCCTATATAGTGTTCTAATTTTTGTATCTCATCTTCCGTTTAGGTAGACAGAAAATATCTTTACATTAACCCTTTCAGCTGATATCTGAAAGTGAAAAGTTTTAATATTAATAAATTGAAATATATGTCTATATGGCTTAATTTATAAAGCGAAATGATATTTAATTGTAATAATTCATTGCGGTTTGTTTTATTTTGTCTATATTTGACAAATATAATCATATAAATTCTTATAAAATAATTTAACTATGAAAAAAACTTTACTTTTATTTTGCTTAGGACTGTCTATGCAGAGTCTGACAGCTTCAGCGTCTTATTCGTTCGACAAAAGTGTCAATCATGTATCTGCTGTTGCCGACGGGACACAATGGACAGATTTCGCTGCTTCAAGTTTTGAAGGTGGCGAGGGTACGGCTGAATCGCCTTATCTGATAAAAACTCCGGAGCAGCTTGCTAAACTGGCTAAAGATGTTTACGACGGTACTTCTGTATACGAAAATACATATTTCAAACTGGTTGCTGATATTGATTTGGCAGGTCACGACTGGTTCCCTATCGGATACAACTGTTCTGTTGGTGAGGAAAATGTAAGAGTTGCTTTCAGCGGAAAAGTAGACGGCGACGGCCATAAAATTACTAATCTGACCATTCCTGGTTTGACTGACTATAAGTCAATGGGTATGTTTGGATGCACTGATCCGGGCTTTGAGTTGAGAAACCTGACAATTGAGAGCGGTTCGATTACGGGCGATATGGTTGTTGGTCCGTTTGTAGGCTCAAACAGCGGTATCATTGAGAATTGTGTCAACAAGGTTGACATATCATGTGTTTACTATTATGCCGGCGGTATCGTTGGTTCTAATTACAGAGAAGGCGTCATCAGACAGTGCGTTAATTATGGAGATATTACAGCCGGAAGCGAAGGCGGAAACGGTATGTCAGCAGGAGGTGTTGCCGGTACATGCTACAGCCTGATTGAAGAATGTGCAAACTTCGGTGATGTTAAAGCTATGACAAATGGTGCAGGCGGCGTTATCGGACTGCTTGAGGGTGGCGTTATACGCAACTGTATTAATACCGGTAAAGTGAGTGGTCCGGAGCGTCTCGGCGGTATCATTGGTGATGCCTTAGGCCGTGGAGACAACTGTGAATTATACAACTGCTATAATGTCGGTGCAATAGATGGCAACTCTACTTTAGGCGGTATCATTGGTCTTGCCATGTTCCAGAATTTTAACACGCTTAAGATGCACGACATGTATTTCAGCTCTGATGTGTTTGCCGGTTCTTCATGCGGTGAAGTTACCGATATTTTTGGTGCCTTCGAAATAACAAATGCTCCTGTCATGACTTCTGAGCAGATGAAGGCTGAAGATTTTGTTACTACGCTCAACAACGGTAGCGGCAGCGAAGATAAGATATGGGCTGCTGATACAAAGAACATAAACAACGGTTTCCCGATTTTGAGCTTCATGGAGTCTATCGGCACCGGAATTGCAAGCCCTGCGTTTAATGACAATATCAATGTCTATGCTGCTGACAACAGAATTGTTGTTGAGGGTGCAGACGGAGAGATGATGCAGGTATACACCGTTGGCGGACAGATGGTTTATAGCGGCAAGGCATCTGACATAAGCTCTGAGCCGGGTCTGTTTATTGTTCGCATCAACAATAATTCATATAAAGTGCTTGTTAAATAAAGCGCAGTGATAATATTGTAAACCAAGTATGCGGACGGATGGCCGGTTTAGGATTAAACATATAGCAGCAGAACACGGAACCAATAAAAACTGTTCCGTGTTCTGTTTTTTTGTTAGGTCGTTTATTAATCTGACATCCGATTTATGATGTCTAAAAGATTAAGGTTCAACCATCTTTCGTCATTGCTTTCGCTAAACGTCATAGTCAACACCGTCATTACTGCAGCCGTATAGACAACTAATGCCAGGATTTTGTGTCTTCTGATAAAGAGAATCAATTCTTCAGTAAAATCTTTCATATAATATGGGTTAAATACGCAGCAAATATAGTCTGTTTTGTTCATATTGCCAAATCCTCTTTTGTCGTGTCGTTGTCCGATGCTGTTCGGCGTAAAGGCATTTCAGGCGTTTTCAAAGAGCTTAAAGCCTTATTTTTTACTTTGTTTTAAATAGGCATTGATTATCTGATAGTTACGTCGCTTGCTGTTATGTTGCGGCGTAACTTATATGCCGTCATTATTTTTATGATTTATTAACTCTTCCTTTTCTCCTTTTGACTGTATAGGCCGGTTTTTGTTGCCTGCATTTTTAGTCCATTTTTGTTTAGCTGTTTGCGCCATATCCCGACGCATCAGTTTTGCCATTAAAACTCATTTGTTTGTGCCTAAAAACTCAGTCACTTTTGCATCAAAAGTGGCCGAGTTACGACTCAAAAACAATAGGCTAATGATTTGAAACCTATGCGTATTGTTTTGCTTACGGTCTGTGCTAAATTGATCTTCATTTCTCTTGTTTGTTAACGAAAAGTATATGTTCTTGTTTCAATTTTTTGTGCCTTAAAATGATTGAGGAGGGTGGATGATTTGATATGCTGGATTAGTTTGTATAATGAATTAGTTTTCTTTGTTCGATTATTCCTTGGAATAATAATATTGTGTTTTGAATTTTATCTCGATAAATTTTTGTATTTTTGTATTTTGAAATAAGGACATTATGAATGTTTTGGTATATTCTGTTTTTAGTTATATAAAAACTGATTATATGTTGTTTGATTTTAATAGAACAATATTGGTACAAGCCTGATAAAGGCCATTAATGTGTAATGATTATGGAGAAAAATGATTCTGGTTTTGTTTATATATTAACCAATCCAAGTTTTAGAGAAGATTGGGTAAAGATTGGTAAAAGTTCACGTCCTGTAGATGTTCGGAGTAAAGAGCTTGACAATACTGCTGTGCCTTTACCTTTTGAAATTTATGCAACTCTCAAGACTAGTAAATATGCTAAAGTTGAGAAACAGATACATAAACAAATTGACCGCTTGACAGATTTAAGGATAAGACAGAATCGTGAATTCTTTAATATTGCACCGTCTGTTGCTTTAGATATTATGCGTGATATTGCTGATTTGCTTGATGATGCTGAATTGTATGTGTACGTTGACGGCAAGCCAGTGATTAGTAAGAGTAAGGATGAGGATAAGAAGATTGAGGCTGAGTCGAAAGAAAAACAACGTAAGGCACCAAAGCCACCATTTAAGTTTCATATGATTGGCCTTAATGTAGGCGACACTATAATTTTTGATGCTCTTCAACTTCCTGTAAGAATAGCCAGCGATGATAAGATTGAGTATGAAGGACGGTTGTACAGTTTATCAGCTTTTACTGCAAACTTTTTGCCAGAAGAAAAACAAAACTCATCCGGTGCATATCAAGGTCCGAAATATTTTAGCTATAATGGCAAAATATTAAGTGACTTGAGAAATGAAAAGGAGGATTATTAAAATAAAAGTATAATATATACGTTTAAAGCTAAAGCTTTTGGAGCTACTTATTAATGTATTCTTCTCAGAAAAATTTGCTGTAAGTACTTCAAAAGTAATAATAAAAATAGGAATACTGTTTTTAATGGTATTGCAATTTTATAAGTATGAAACCTTAAAAGCAGATAATCCATAAGAACATATCTATTTTTGAGATTTCATACGTAATTAAATATTTTAGAGGATTGCAGTTAGTTTCAATAATCATTTATATGGTTCCTTCTGCATTATAAATAATATGACGATATAATTTTATTACTGAATTAAAATTTAGTATTAGGCAATTCCACATCATCTTTCTCATTCTGAGGACGATATTTATCTGCAATTTCAGAAAAATCGTCAGGCTCAATCTCCATGTCAGTTATGCGGCTACATAGTTCTGGATCATCAGACAGATATTCAACCAATTCTTTACGCAATAAGTCTTTATTTCCTTTATATGTTCCAATAACTATAGCTGTATCATCATCTTTTTTACGTGCCAGATATTGAATTAGGCCACCGCCTCCAACAGCTATCTTAAATACACCTTTAGAGTTTATGCTGTATTTGTAACCAAGAATATAAAATTCAACGTATCGACCTTTTGCCTCAAGGCACATCCATGAAGGGTCAACTTTTTTTCTTTTCTTTGTTGAGAAATATAAACCTGTATAATATGGATGGCATACAAGGTATGTAACATTGTCCGGGTTGGTTTTCTTCCATACTCCCATAATATATACATCAGTGCTTTTCAATTTTACCTTTTGTCCTTCAGTTGTCTTGATTCTGATTTTCTTAGTTGGAGAATGTGGCATTTTAACTCTGCCGACATATTCAGTTCCGTCATTCATTATGATACGTCCTTCTTCTCTGTCAGTAGCATCTTTAATCAAACTATAGGTATTACATCCGCTGAAAAGAAAAATCGTTGCTGATAATAAGGTTAAGATAGGTTTTGGTAGCTTTTTCATATGCAGAATTTTAAAATTTGTATATATATCCTTTTATTTTTACAAAAATAATGTTTTTTAATATATAAGCAATATTATATATTATTTTTTCTCAGTTGTATTCTACAAATTTTAATTTTATTGCCTGTTTATGTTATATTATGATAGACAACGTATCAATAAGTGGAAAAATTAATATAATTCAGTTTCAATCTGTGTATATGTATTGATAAAATATAAAGATTAAATAATACGTGTGATTCTCTAAGCCCTAAAAGTAATAAAAAATTTTCATTTTGTTGTATAGTTTTTTCGTATCTTTGTACTTTTGTAGGTACGGCACTATATTTATGTATTAGGCAATTTAAAGTGGTTTTATTTTGAAATCTATAAAATTATAGTATTACCTTTAATGTGCTTTAGATAAAAGAAGTAGGAAAAATAGATGGAAGCATTAAAACAGATATTGAAATCATATTTCGGATATGACAGTTTCAGGCTGATGCAGGAAGAGATAATAAAGAATGTGATACAAAAGAATGATTCTTTAGTGCTTATGCCTACAGGCGGCGGAAAGTCGATATGCTTCCAATTGCCGGCGCTGATGCTCGAAGGTACGGCTGTGGTTATATCGCCTCTGATATCACTGATGAAAGACCAGGTGGAGGCACTGCGTGCAAACGGAATAATGGCTGCAACACTGAACAGCGGTAACGATGAGGCAACAGACAGAGTGATACGCGAACAATGCAGACAGGGAAAGATAAAACTGCTGTATATTTCGCCTGAACGCTTTATGACAGAAATAGTATGGATAGGACAGATGATGAAGGTGTCGCTGTTCGCAATAGACGAAGCTCACTGCATATCACAATGGGGACACGACTTCAGGCCTGAATATGTGCATCTTGGCGTGTTGCATGAACGCTTTGCCGATGTACCTATAATAGCATTGACTGCTACTGCCGACAAAACGACAAAGGCAGACATAATAGACAAACTGAACCTACGCGATCCACAAATATTTGTAAGTTCGTTCGACCGCCCTAATCTTAGTCTTGATGTAAAGCGCGGATACTCGGCAAAGGAGAAGCTGAACACCATCTTGGACATAATAGACAGGCATCCTTATGAGAGTGGGATAATATACTGTCTGTCGCGTAAGGAGACAGAGCGGCTTGCCGGGAAGCTGAAGCGTGAGGGCGTTGCAGCCGGAGCATATCATGCCGGACTGGAGATGGAAGAGCGCAGCAGAATACAAGAGGACTTTATAAAAGACAAGATAGACGTAGTGGTGGCAACGGTGGCTTTTGGCATGGGCATAGACAAGAGCAACGTGAGGTATGTGATACACTATAACCTGCCTAAGAGCATAGAGAGCTTTTATCAGGAAATAGGACGCGGAGGACGCGACGGACTGCCCACGGAGACGGTGCTGTTTTATAATATAGGTGACCTTGTAACCCTGCGCAGCTTTGCCGACGAGAGTGGACAGAGCGAGCTTAACAACGAGAAACTGAACAGAATGCAGGAGTATGCCGAAGCACAGGTGTGCCGAAGGCGCATAATGCTAAACTATTTTGGTGAGGTGAGCGAACACGACTGCGGCAACTGTGATGTATGCAACAATCCTCCGCAGCATTTTGACGGCACGATGATAGTGAAGAAAGCACTGTCGGCAATAATGCGCACAAAAGAGCGTATAGGCTTTACTACGACGATAGATATTCTGCGCGGCACGATGTCTGCCGACGTGGCGGCAAACAGATATGATCTGCTTAAGACTTTTGGAGTGGGGCACGACGTGCCGGCACGCGACTGGCGCGACTATCTGTTGCAGATGCTGCAGATGGGCTTTATAGAGATAGCATATACCGAAGACAAGCATCTGAAGGTAACGATGCTGGGACGTGAGGCATTGTTTGGCGACAAAAAAGTGGAGCTTGCGATGATTAGGAGAGAGGACAGACGGAAGAATAAAATCAAGCAGGCGCAGCAGGAATTGCCCATGCTGTATAGTAATGGCGATAAGACGGAAGACCCGGCCCTGTTCAGTGTGCTGCGTAAGCTGAGGCAGAATATTGCAGAAGAAAACAACTGGCCGGCGTATGTGGTTATGTCTGACAAGACACTGCACGCCCTTGCCAAAGAAAAACCCACAACGCTGAATGCCTTCAGCAACATATATGGCATAGGCGAATATAAACTGAATACCTACGGCAAGAGATTTGTGGATGTGATAAAAGGATATGTCAATTCATGACAATGGTGGTGTCGGGAATGATGACTGCATATGTTATTGTCTACGTATCGTATTTGCGTAGACAATAACATAAAATGGGAACAAAGAGCGTTCTAACATCCGCTTCCGTCAATGCTGCATGATTGTCCTTCTTCCTTTACAGGCGGCTGTAAGCCGGCTGTATCCGCACGGAATGTAACGGTGCCGTCTTCAAGAACAAAACATGGAATACCTACAGAGCCTACACGCTTCATGACATCGAAGGCTGGATTTTTGTCGCGCAGCCTTAGAAACTCTTTAAGATTTCTTACATGTTCGCCGATGTCGACGACTTCATATTTGTCGTTCCCCTTAACTTGCTCTTTAACGTCGGTGCAGTCAGGGCATGTGTTCATTACATAAATTTTAATCATAATGCAAATGTTTTTAGTTTGACGAATAAATGTCATGGCATATAATGCCAATGACAAAGTTAAGGAAATTTACTTATATCAGTATGTGCTGCGGCGATAAATGTTGTGTAAAATATGAAATATATGTCAGAAACAGCCGGCAACGATTATAGAATGTGAGGCTTGGCTGCAAATAGTATAAATGCATGTCGGCTGTAAGGCAATGAGCGTAAAAGCTGTAGCAGCAGTGTAAACTTATATGATATTGTGGCTTTGTGATGATGTATTTGGCTTTAATTTTGTACTTTTGTAAAGTATAGAATATTTGCCGCTTAATGAATAGTGCCGGTTTGTGTGGTTTTCGTATAGAGAATCATTGGGCATTCATTTGTTTGTGGCATGTATAGTTTGAATTTTTCAATGACGAATATGGATAAAAAGATATTATTCCTTCACGGATTTTTTGCCAGTGGCCAATGTGTGCCGGCACTTAGTCTTAGAGAGGCTCTAAAGGGAAAGGCTGAGGTGATAACGCCCGACCTGCCGATACATCCAGATGAGGCCATGGCGATGATTAAAGACATCTGCGACAGTGAGAAACCTGACGTGCTTGTAGGCAACAGTTGCGGGTCGTTTTATGCACAGATGGCTGCCAACATAGAAGGCATACCGGCACTGCTGGGCAATCCGTATTTTATGATGACGGAGTTTCTGAAAACCAGAATAGGTGAGCATGAATATAAGTCGCCGCGCCAAAACGGCAGGCAACGTCTGGTAATTGACGAGAAACTTATTTGTGAATTTTCCGAGATGGAAGCTGTTCAGTTTGAGTGCTGCAAGGATGAAAACAAGGAACGGATATGGGGACTGTTCGGCGAGAATGACACTCTGGCGCATTTCGAACCGTTGTTTATGGAGCATTATAAACATGCTTATCATTTCCCGGGAGGACATACACCTACGGCAGATGAGGTGAAGGAATGGTATGTGCCGCTGGCTGAAAAAATGCTGGTACAAAATTTATAGCTGTAAATGCTAACGGCAGGAAGCAAAGTGTTTCTTATCTTGACAAATGTTAATAATTGATATTATGAGGACAGAAAAGATAACCGCAGAGAATGTAGACAATGTTCAACTGAAAAGTCTGTATGAGAGTGCGTTTCCGAAGGAAGAGCGTATACCATATGATGAGCTAAAAGGGCTGTTGGGAGTTATGCCCATAGACTTTATGGCATATTATGACGAAGACGTGTTTGTTGGCTTGACGATGGTTCTTAACCGCAAAGACTTTAACTGGGGCTGGTATTTCGCCGTAAGGGAAGAGCTGCGCGGCAGGGGATACGGACAGCATATTCTAACTGCATTGAAGGCAAAATATGCAGACAGACGACTGGTTATAGATATAGAATCGCCATGGCAGACAGACTGCAACAACAAGGAGCAGCGTTGCAGAAGATATGAGTTTTATAAGCGTAACGGATTCCGCGACACCCAGACGGCAAAGAGTTTTGAAGGTATTGACTACACAATATTGTTGCTGGGGGAAGGAACGTTTACGCAAAATGACTACGACAGCATAATAGATGATTTAAGAAAGTTTTGGAAGAATCTGCCAAAGGAGGACTGATGATGACAATAGACGACGCGATAAAGCAAAGGCATAGCGTGAGGGCTTATAAGAACATGCCTCTGACAGACAACGATGTGAAACTGCTTGAGGGTAAGATAGAAGAACTTAATGCTATGGGGCATCTGCATATGCAGCTGATACAGAATGAGCATAAGGCTTTTCAGGGTATGCTGGCAAAGTATGGCAAGTTCAGAAACGTTAACAACTATATCGTTATGGCAGGAAAGAAGGCAGATGACCTTGATGAGCGTATCGGCTATTATGGTGAACAACTGGTGCTGGCGGCGCAGATGGCCGGGATGAATACCTGTTGGGTAGGATTGAGCTATAAGAAAGTGCCAGGAACGTATGTGCTTGATGATAATGAAGCAATAAAAGCCTATATTTCGATAGGCTACGGCGAGACAAACGGCGTGTCGCACAAAATAAAGCGCATGGAGCAGGTGAGCAATGCTGACGGGGCAACTCCTGAATGGTTTAAGAGTGGAGTTGAGGCCGCCTTGCTCGCTCCTACAGCAGTGAATCAGCAGAAGTTTTATTTTGAGTATGTTAGTGCCGACGGAATAAATCCTGCAAAGGTACGTGCAAGGCGTCAGTTCTCATTGGTAGGTTATACTAAAATGGATTTAGGTATAGCCAAACTGCATTTCGAAATAGGAGCAGGCCTGGAGAACTTTGTGTGGACAGAATAAGTATAGATATTAAATGCTTATAACACAGATGGACCGACGGCTAGTGGAGGTAGCTCAATTGTCTGTGGACTTATTATCAAATTTTAGAGCTAAGACCTTATAACATTATAATAAAATAAGTCCAAACCGATTATTGACTTTTGTCGGTTTGGACTTATTCTTATCAGTTGTGCCAACTACAGCATTGTATCTGCGATGTTTATTGATTCAAGAACGGATCGAGAAGAGCCATCAGATCTGATTTAGACATTGCGCCGCTTTGTCTGTAAAGAATTTCTCCATTTCTGAAGAGCATAAGAGTGGGGACAGATTGTATGCCATAGCGTCCGGCTGTATCATTGTGTTTGTCAACGTCAACCTTAATGATACGTATCTTGTCGCCGAGAGTTGCCTTAACTTGTTCTAATACAGGGTGCATCATTTTGCATGGACCACACCATGTGGCAAAGAAGTCTACTAGGACGAGACCATTGCCGGATATTACGTCGTTAAAAGTTTCCATCGCTTTTCGTGATTAAATTAATAACTTATTTGTAATTCTAACAAGCAAAGTGTGTGCCAAAATATTAGGCTAAGTATGCTGTTAAGGTGTATAAAAATTCCGTTAAAGAAAAAGATGCCGTCCCATATTGAAATGACACGGCATCTATAAATATGAATTTTATTCTTTTTAGGAATAAACGCTATTTAGTAATTTTAGCTGTCATTATCTTGCCGTCAGCCTTTTGCGCTTTAACAATATATATGCCGTTTGGTAATGATGACAGACTGTTTGTTGCTGCACCGTAGAGATTCATAACAGCAGCTCCAGATGTATTGTAAACCACTCCGTTAGTGTATTCGCCATCGATATGTAACTCATCTCCATTAGTGTAGATTGCAAGTACGTTGTCTGCAATCGTTTTAATTCCTGTAGTAAGAATATCGAATGAAATTGTAAGCTGTGCAGAATTTCCTGTATCGAACTTTTGTACAATGCTTGCTGTATGAGTGCCATTTGACAAATCGCGGAAAGTGTATTCTGTATCGTTTGTATCTGCAACCTTTTCTCCATCTAGATAAACCTCATATCCTAATACGTTTACTGGCATATAGTTGTTACCTTTTACTTGATTATCAACGCCAATAAATATATCATCGACTAGCAAGAGGAAGTTCATCATTGAAGAACTGTTAAGTACTACGTATTTAGCATTTTTTGGAATGTCATACTCATAATATGTATATTCAAGTGGAACATATTGTAGTTCAGAGTCGAGCCATGTAATGTTGTTAAGATCTGTCGTTGTTGTAGAATATCCAACTCTTATGCGTTCGCGATAACCTTCATACTCATCGTATGTGCGTGCCCAGAACGAGAACTTAAAGTCGCGATAAGGATGCAATTCTGGAGAGAATAAATAGTCGTCACTTTCAACAACCGTAACTCCGTCTTCAGTACGTGACGCAAAGAAACCGAGAGCACGTTCACCTGAATGTGATGTTTCATATACTTCACCTGTATCCTTATTTACGAGTGGTGGGGTAGTAGTGGCCGGATTAAATATTATTGCGGCCATTGGTTCACCCATATGAGGGAATGTGGTATTACCGAATCCCCATGTATTAAGACCGTCATTGTCTTTATATGTCCAGCCTGTATTTCCTGCAGGATTTACTTCAAAGTCTGTATAGTCGTCGCTTTCAAATCCGTCTTCTATATTTTGCTGCATATTCCATACCAGCGTAGCCGAATCATCATTTATGAGTACGTCCAAGTTAGCCGGCTGGTCAAGACTCTGCGTCAGCGTATAGTTATAGCTGAAATCGGTATCGTCGCCAGTAATCTGCAACTTTTCATTCTCAATTGTATTAAAACCTTTCTGGCTTATAGTAACAGAATAATAGCCCTTCTCTACATTATTGAATTTGGCAGATCCTTCATTTACAATTGCTGTGTAGCTATTGCTTTCGTTGAATATCCTTACTGTCGTTCCTTCTGCATGTTCTTGTTTTGAGTTAGCATTAACATTGAATGTAACATTTGCTTTCATGTTATATTCTATTGTGTCAGAATATGTTTCAACAGATTGCATATCTTTACCATAAACAGCTTTTACAGCATAAAAATATTTTCCGCTTGGTATATTACTGTCTTTGAATGTCATTTCATTGGTTTCGTTAGCAACCGGTTTCCATAACTCTGGCTGATTCTTTGCCTCTACGGGCAGACGGTAAACATTGTATGTAACATGAGGCATTGTTGCGTCTTCAGGTTCAACATTTTCGCATACTGCACGCAATAATAGGTGGCGTGAAGGCTCACTTGTGTCGTCAATGTAATTATAAGAACTTGCGATGTCGTAAGTTGTAGTATAGACCTGTGTCATTGGATGGTCTACTGTTCCGTCATCAGTACCTTTATCTGTTGCAACGTTATTCTTTCCGGCAATAGCAAAAAGGAATCCCTTTTCAGCATATAAAGATTCCGGAAGACGGAATGTATTCCATTGTCCGTTCTTGGTTATTACATTTACCTGATACAATACTTCGCCAGTAGGTTGCCCTCCCCAGTCAAGGTCAATTAGCATGAGTGTTATATTATCTTCACATCCTTCACCGCCTGTAGTCCACCATTTAAGTTCACGTAATGTTGTTTCTCCAGGGAATATTGTTCCTATGATTTGAGAGCCAGAGAAGTTCGTTCCGTATCCATAGCTGCTTACTGGTGTACCATCATCGTATTTTTTCTCTGATAAAGTGCGTGGCTTGTCCCAATTAACAGCAACTGTTCCATCGTTATTGTCGGCTGCAGTAACACAATAAGGAGGCAGAACGTCAACGGTTAGCGAGAAGTTTTCGTCAGATTTATTTTCGTCAAGATTAATACTGCGACTTTGTGATTTATAGTTGTTCTTTATTACAGACAGTTCATAGTTCTCAGCCTCGTCTGCTTCAATAGCATATTTACCTTCTGCATCTGTCTCGCCGATAACATTTTCATAACCGGTAAGCGATACTTTAGCTCCTTTTATTGGTTTTCCGGATTCATCAGTAACATTTCCTGTTACAGTGTGTGATTCAAGTAATTCGAGCATAAAGTTGACAGTAACATTGTCTCCTGCTTTTAGTGAAACATGCTCAGTAGCAGTCTTATAACCTTGATAAGATGCATATACATCATAGTCGCCTGCCGGAATTTCATCAATTGTGTAGTTTCCATATAAATCAGTTTTTGTTGTTGTCTCACCTACTTGTACTGTAGCACCAGAAAGGCCCATCATGAAATTTTCAACTTTACCTGATATTGCGGCAGAATCGTTTTCCTTCCATACAAAATCATTAATGTGTACACCCTGTGTGCTGTATCCACCCGAATAACGTATATAGATGCTATAATTACCAGATGTTTCAACAGCTGGTATGTCAAATACCTTATTTATTACATCACCATAATATCCACCCTCCGAACCTTTTATTTCAATAGTTCCCAGTGATGTGGCTTCTGATACAGAAGTACCGGCCGGAGCAATATAAACTTCCAGATTTTCAGTGCAGTAGTATGTACAATAAACACCAAACTGTATACGGGTTGGTACTCCTGCTGGAATATTTACAGGTGGAGATATGAGCCAGTCGTCATTTGTACTTGCTTTGTATATTTCAGCGCCTATGTTGCCTTTGCCCCATTTTGTGCCTAACATCCATGTACTTCCATCGTTATTAGCATCATAAATGGTCCAAGTATTAAACTCATTATCGTTATAGAAACCAGTTTCTAGTGGTAACGATTGTATATTTCCTGCTGCTACAGTATTAGAAGTTGTGCTTCCTCCTTCTCCTGAATCATTAATAGCTGTTACAGTGTAAGAATAGCCTGCATAGGCTCCGTCAATAATATCTGTGGCATTAGTTTCGGTTGTATTTTTTGTCAAAACTTTTCCATCGTTTCTTATTACGTTATAAGTTAAATTTGCAGTTGAGAAGAATCCTCCGTTTAATCCTTTATCTGGAGCTTTCCATGTAATTTTTATAGTATTCTTATCTGTTGCTGTGGCAACAACATCAGTCGGAGCAGCAGGTACGTCTTTGCCGACATATTGTGATGCAATAGCAAACATTCCTTCGCCGCCAACAGGGCAACTTAATGTTACTTTGTATGTATGCATACCTGCTGTTGCTGTATCATCAATATAAGTTGCTGGCTGGCCGGGAGCAACATCTTCTGTTATACCTATAACTTCACCATCACGGTATATGGTCGCTTGAGTTAATCCGATTAAAGCTTGACGATTAAATGTTGTAGACGGGCATATCCACGTGAGAGTACATTTATTTGAGCCGCCAGATGCAGGTGTGACTGTTAGTGATTTAGGTGCGGATGGACTTGATGGAGTCGCTTTTGTATATCCTGTGTATAGTCCGACATAAGTATTAGGCTGTTCACCTACAGAAGTAAATGTCTTGCTGTTTGGATCAATCTCATACATTGTACATCCTCCGTATGATGTGTTGCTTATGAAATATAGCTTGCCTGTTTCAACATCGCAATCGAGTGAGCGCATTACATTACTTGAGGCGTATTGATCTGTATTTACAATACTAGTTAAGGCTCCTGTTTGTGTGTTGACTTTATATATTTCTCCCCACATATCGGCTACATATACTTCACCATTAAGTCCTGCAGCTACGGCAAACATGCTATAGTCGAAATTGCATAGTGTTGTATATTCACCTGTTGTAAGGTTAAGTCTTACCAAAGCAGAACCAGGGTAAATATATTTAATAAAGAGAAGTGACTGCGTACTGTAGTCATAAGTCATATCAAAGAATTCATCATTAATATCCATGACTTTTTCCTTTTTACCTGTAGAAAGGTCATAAGCGAAAAGTTCTTTGTAGTCAGAACTTAAAACATAATAACTTCCTTCTACAAATGTACCTGTTCTAACACTTTCAGTTTGAGAATAAAGCATTGTTGGAGTGAAAGTGTTCATTTGGAAGCTGACAATGCCATTTTCGCCTGATGTTCTGTAGGCATAGGATGGTCCTCTTGTACTTCCTTCTGTGATTTGTGCATAGTTCAACATGTTTATTGAACAAAATGCGATAAAAAGTAATAGTTTTTTTAACATAATGCTGTTGGTTTTATAAAGGTTGTAACTTATTGCAAATATAATACTAATTTCGTAATTTTTTGAAAAACAATATAAAATTTTATATATTTTATTTCATTTATTATTGTTTCGTATATAAATAATGTGTATTGATAAAAATATAGTCTGTTCCTTATTTATTACGATTTTATAGTAATAATAAATTGTTTTAGAGATATTCTAGTTGTTAAATGTAAATTATTATATGTCGCTTTTACCATGTCGCTGTATAAAATTCTTTATCCGTAAAATACAATAGTATACACATACTGTAATTTTCATATCTTCGCATACGTATAGACGTCTCTTGTGTGATATTTGCAATTTTGTTATGATTATTGATGATGAACAAGGTTGTTGGCATTGATATGGGCATAGTTATGCATATTTGAGATGTTTATTCTGTGTGGGTGGTAGACAAAACAATTGGCATATATATAACGAAATAGATAGGCAAACACGATGGAAAATGAGATATTGGAATATTTATAATAGACTTATTCCCGGAGTTTGTTGGTTCTATATTGCGTAAAGGTAAATCAGAATTGAATTATATGTTGCAATAAAGCAGGTTTTGTTCGGCCCTATTTATTTTTTGCCGATTAAGTCTTCATATAGAGCCTATTTTCCTGCTTTTCTGCTTTTTTGAGTTTGGCAGACAAGCCTGTAAAAGAATGGAAGACAATCATGTCTGCACAATGCAAATACGGAAGAGTTATGCTAGCCTTGTTGGAGAGGTCGTTAGGTAAAAAGTCTTATATATTATTCATTTCTGTTATGCCAATACGTGCTGTTATTGATGTCTCCCTTTGATGATTACATAAATGATAACCGGTGCACCCATGATAGGAGTGACAGCATTAAGGGGTATGATGCCGTTGTCGCCAGGAAGAACGCATATTATGTTGCACAGAAGTGATATGGCTGCTCCGGAAAGAATAGTGCCAGGTATGAGATAGCGGTGGTTGTCTGTTTTAAGAAGCATACGTGCTATATGTGGAACGGCAAGTCCGATAAATGCAATAGGGCCACAATAGGCGGTGGTAACGGCGGTAAGAAGTCCTGTTACCAATAAAAGGCAATTGCGCAACTTGATGGTGTTTATACCAAGATTTTCTGCATATTGTTCGCCTAACAATACGGCATTGAGAGGTTTAATGAGAAGCAATGCACATATTAAACCTACTATTGTAACAGCCGCGAACAGAGGCATCTGAGCCATAGACACTCCTCCGAAGTTGCCCAATCCCCATATCATATATGAGTGAACGCCCTCTTCAGTCGCAAAGAAGTTGAGCAGTGATATTGCAGATGAGGATATATAGCCTATCATAATGCCGGTGATAAGGAGCATGACGTTATTGTTTACAAGATTAGAGAAAAACAATAATACAGCCATTACAGCCACAGCACCTACAAATGCGGCAATAAGTACTGCCAGAAATCCAGTAACAGAAACTGCTCCTGCCGTTATGCTTCCACCAAACAGAAGCATAACGAAAGCCACGCCAAGGCTGGCACCACTATTGATACCGAATATAGACGGACCGGCAAGAGGATTGCAGAATGCGGTCTGAAGTAATAATCCGCTGACAGCTAATGCTCCACCACATAAAATGGCCGTAAGAGCCTGGGGCAGGCGAGTCTGCAATATTATATATTTCCAACTTTCATTTACCTCATCGTTGCCGCTGAAAATATCGATAATGCTGTTTATCGGTATTTTCACGGCTCCATAGATGATGTTAATTACAAACAGAGCAATTATTGCCAAAGTTATTACAACAAAAAATCTGCAATATTTTTTCATTTTATATGTTCAAAGTATTTCGCTTTGCCAAGTTCGGTTATTTCCGGATGTGTTATTATGATGAAATCACGCAGCAACAAGTCTGGATGGAATGGGGTGTCTTCGTAGAACGTGTTACTGTAAGTATTGCATCCGAAGACCATCTTGTTCTTGAATGCCTTAAACTGTGAGTATCCGCTGTTTTCCGTCAACAATGATTTGTAGGTGGCTTTTTGAGGACTATTATATCTGATAAGCCAAATGTCGCTGTTGCCGGCTTTTTCGAGGACTATCTCAAACGGTAGAGGTAGACTGCCGCTGCTCTTTTCGGCAGAAAAAGGATATGCCGCATTTGCATCAGCAATTATCTGTCCGATGGTGCTTTGTCCGCCAGGCACATACCATACAGAACTGTTTATCTTATCGATAATTACAGAATGTCTTGTCTTGGCAGTTTTGGCAATTTGCTTGAGGCTGTTGTATTTTGTCTCAACGTCATTAAAGATGCTGTCAGCCTGTTTTTCTGCACCAAACAGCATTCCATAGAATTTCATCCATTCTGCTCTTCCTAATGCTGTAGTTTCCATGTAGTCAGCAGTTTCAATAATGGGCTTTTCCCACTCATTAAGACGTCCGTAGCCTCCGCTGTTCTGAAATGGAGAAATCAATATTGCGTCAGCGTTTATACCTATAATCTTTTCGAGTGTTGGGGTTATTCCGCTGCCGCAGTCAGCAATTTTGTTTTCTTTGCATTGTTGCTGAATCCATGGCAGATTAATATATTTGACATCACAAACCCCTTTGATGTTCTGACCTTTGCCAAAAGACATAATCAGGCCGCAGTGAACAGATGTCGTTACAACCGCACGTTGCAAAGGTGTTCTAACAATAGTGCCCTGTGGCAGATTGGCCGGCAGTTCTTTGTCTGACGGTACAAGGATGTATGTATGAAGTATTTTTCCTTTGTTCCAAGGATCGTTCAGGGTGACAACGTTGTAACCGTCGCATTTGATTATATGAAGCTGCTTGGCATATTTAAGTTCTAGGGTGTCACCGCTAAAAGATGTATCAGTGCTGTTACCCCGGCATGCGCACAGGGTAATCAGCACTGATATCAGTAAAGAGGTTATCGTTAAATTTTTATTCATAAACAACACCAGTATTGAATGCTATTGCATTAGGGCCAACTCCGGTAGAGAACATCTTAACAAAGGTTCCGTCTTCTTTGTACATGTTGACATAGCCATCTGTAGTATAGCTTGCATATCCGGTGTCAGGATTCTTGCTGTAAGAAGTGATAAACACATATCCGTTAACAGGGTCAACTCCAATTGCAGATGGGCTGAACGGCAGGTTGTCTGTTATGAATGTCTTAACTTCACCGCTTGCAATGTTGTAGACGCTGTAAGTAGGAGTGACGGGAGAAACATAGCTGTAAGGAGCATTTATTACGTAGATGTTTTTCTTATCTGTCGCCATCATTGTTGCGTCGATAAGGTTTGTAACCTTCTTGTCTGCAGTAATCTTCTTTACACCGGCGCCATATTGGTTGTAATTAGAATCATAAAGACCACTGTCCATCACATAAAGTGTTCCGTCGATAACACTGATGCCAACAGGGTTTGTTATCAATGGGTCGGTGAGATTTGTAACGCTTCCATCGGTAAGGTTGATGTATGAAATAGAAGGATTTTGGCCATTGCCATAGCTGCTGTTTGCTACATAAAGCATATTGCCGTCTATAGCAATTCCCTCAGGATATGAACCAGCCTGATAAATCTTATCCAGATTTAAAGATGCTGTGTCGATTGCTGCAACGTAGCCTTTGAATGTTGACACATAAATTTTTCCGTTTCCGGCTGCAAGACGTCTGGGTGTCTCACCCTTGTCTGCTCCCATAACTTCGGTTGTCTTTATTGTTCCGACAGACACCATTGTGTTCTTGTTGACAACTTCAACTGTATTTTCGCCCGTTACAACAATATACATCTTGTCACCATAAATCAGAGCGTCATTAGGTGTTGTACCAAGATTGCGTCCATTGGCAGCCTGAAATACCTTCTGGGCGGCTGTCTGTGTAGAATAGTCAATAGATGTGATGCTGCCGCTGATTTGAGAACTCATGTTTCCTGAGTTTACAATGAAGGCACCTGTGCTTACATCAATAGGTTTCGGACCGTAATTATCGTCATCGTCGCTGCACGATGTAAATGATACGCATAATGCAATTGCTGCAAAACTTAAAAATTTTTTCATTTCTTTTTTGATTAAAATTTATAATTTATTGAAAATTGATAGCTTATTCCCGGCATCGGATATGCCTTGACAATTTCGTATTGCTTGTTGAGGAGGTTCTTGATGTCTCCTCGTAGGGTAATCGTGTTTTTGGCTATTTTAAACGACCTGAAAAGGGTTATGCCGGTTTCGAAAAATCCCGGTATGTTAGAGTCTTCATAATGTTCGTTATTTGAACTGCGGCTGCTCATACCGGTGCCGTGTACTGTGAGGTTTACCCATGGATTTTCGTAACAAACAGAAACGCTTCCAGAGTGTAATGGTGTATAGGCAATCTGGTATCCATAATATGGAGATTCCGGATTAGTACGGTTTTCTGCATTCTGCAGGCTATAGCTGGCTGTAAGAGTTATCAAATGCTTGTCTGAAAACTTATGCATTACATTAGCCGTTGCGTCTAAGCCCAACACTCTTACCTTTCCGACATTTATGTTTGTCCATATAAACATATTGTATGGTACGGCAACTATTTTGTCTTTAACATGGTTGAGATATCCGTCTAATGTTATTTTGATATTTGTCTTTTTTGTGACATCTTGTAATAATGTGAATCCTATATTATATTGATCAGTGCTTTCTGGAAGCAGATTTGTGCTGCCGTAATGATAGAAATATGACTCATTGAATGTTGGTGCCCTGAATATATTTTTATATGATGCTCTAATATAAAAGTCATTATTTTTAAAAACTTTATATGAGAGTGACAGAGATGGTGAGAGTTTGCTCATGTCGCGTGCAGATTCTCCATATTCTGCACCATTGTAATATAGTGAAAGCAGCAACTTTCCGATGATAGACAGTCTTGCTGATTTATATTTAGCTGTAGCTGCCTGAAGAACGGTATGCCTAAATGGGTGTGTATCTGTTGAAAGGCTGCTGTTCATGTTGTTATAGCTGTAGTCGGCAGAATAGCAGAACGCCCAGTCTTTAAATGGAGTGTATAGGAGACTTGCTGATGTATAAGCTTCTCTTTGCCAATAATCAGCATCTTTTATGCCATCGCTATATGAACCGTCTTTATATTTTGAAGCTGCCCAGTTATATTTTGCATTAACTTTTAAAGATAGATTGTTGCTGTTAAATGTGCGGTAGCCGATTTGGGCAAAGAAGTTCTGGTCTCTGAGCTCTTCATTGCTTATATTTGTGTAATATCTGACTTGTCCGGGCAGTTGTCTGTCGTTATCATAATAATATATTTTGCCGCTTAATTCATTGCGGGTATTAATGTTCCATATAAAATTAGTCTCACCATGCCCTGATTTCATACGACTGTTTGTGCGGCGCTCTTTTGTAACGACTGAAATATTGCGTAGCGTGAAAGGATAATCGTTTTCTGCATAGACGAATTCTCCAATTGCCGAGAAAGAAAATTTGTTTGAAAAATTCTGCTCGTATCTTATAAATGGACTAATATATCCGAATGAACCAACTTTCAGCTGAGTGGTCAGATGAGGAGCTGTGTCTTCTGTAGGAGACTTTATTGTCCTTATGTTAATGGATGCCGGTAAACTGGCATTTTTTGCGGGTATAAAAATGTCGTCATTATCGCCGATGACAAGCGATATGTTGTCGATGTTTTCTAAGGAATAGCGCGACAGGTCGATTTGTCCGCTCTGGCAGTCGCTAAGCATTATTCCGTCATAGCTAACGCCTGTATGCTGAGTGCCGAAACTTCTGACAGAAACGGTTTTCATACCTCCGGCACCACCATAATCACGTATGGTTATTCCGGGCATACGGTTAAGGGCATCAGCTATATCAGTGATGCCTGCAGTATTAAGGTTTTTGTTGTTGATTACATATAATGGCGATGTACTGGTAACTTCGTGCTTTTTTTATTTTCTGTGACCACAACATCCTGCAACTGATATGTGTTATCAATTGTATCATTTTTTTCAGATTGCGCTTGAGCACAAAAAGGAACTGAGCATACCAGAACTAATGCCGTTATTTTTTTCATGTGTAAAATGTTTTATCAACAGCTTTCCTCGAAGCTGGTGGGATAAACTGTTTCAATGGCAGGTCTTCTGACTTATTGTCATAAAAGCAAACGCCTTCCCTATAATACACAGTGGCTATTTTGTTTGCTTCATAAACGACAAATTACAGCAGCGGGACTGTCAGGGATTTTCACCTTGTTCCCTTTTAATCATCGTATGATGAACCGATTGATTGTGCAAAGGTAATGATAATAATTAAAATTTTAATAATAAAACAGTTAAAAAGATGATATGATACATTCCTTTTAATAGAAAGTGCGTATATATGTTTGGTAAATTGATGTGGTACGAAAAATAGCCATACCAGCGATAAGCACGGTATGGCTATTATATGATATTTACAATTGTGATGCTAAATGTATGCTTGTGTTTTAGTATTCGTCATCATCTGCGACATCTTCTGCTGTAAGATCGAGGTCTTCAGGATTTTCCTCGATTGTTGTTCTGTAGCTTTCTTCTGTCAGCTTATCTTCGTCGAATGCGTCATCATCATCGTCATTGTCATACTTTTCATCAATCTCAGGCAGATCCTCGTCGTCATCTTCGTCAGAATCGTATTTGCGAGAGTCGTCTGTTCCAAATTTAAGACGGGGCTTTTCTGTTTCGGGCTTAAGTTTTGCAAAAATAGCTTCAATCCATGCACCTTTTGAAATTTCCAATACTTCAAATCCGTCAGCAACTTTCTTTTCGTACATTCCGCCAACTTTATGTAATCTGTCTTTGGGTAAAGTTGTTGTACTTATGTCAAATCCGCTCTGTATGATGTCTTGAATGCTTTGTGACAAAGAATCCCAACCTCCGCCAAAATTACGATCGATAACTTCAAGCAGTTTTGTTGCAGAAATATGTCGGATGTTCTCGTATGTAAGGTCTGTTACCCTTAATATAGGACGTTTTTTTATTCCTATTTTGACCTTCTGGCTTTCATCTACAGGCATTGTGCCAATCTGGAAACCGCGGGCTTCATACTTCTTGATTATTTCAGGGCGGTCTATCTTTATTTCTTCAACTTCAAATGCGCTTTTGATGATATCAATGTAGTGCTTGATGTTTTCTCTTATATCGGAGTCTTTTTCTGCAACTTCCAACATCCTGAAAACATCATTCTCCTGAATATCCCAAACGTTACTTTTGTTGATGGTTTTTAATGTAAGTGACTTCTTATCAATATCTTTCATATTTCTTTTTAATTAATTTCTTTTTATTTTTAAAATATATCTCTATCTGTCAGTATAGGAAACTTTGAACGATAATGATTCAGTTTGTCTAAATCAATTTCAGCAGTGATAGCCTGTTCTTTTTCGTCAGACTGGGCTAGTAAAGCGCCTTTGGGGTCAATGATGGCACTATTTCCGTTATATTGACATCTATCATCTTCCCCTGTGCGGTTACATCCAATTACATAACATTGATTTTCAATGGCCCTTGCTCTTAATAGGATGTTCCATGCGTCCTGCCTGTTTTGAGGCCAGTTGGCCACAAAAATTATAGCGTCATAGTCTTCTTTATATCTCATCCATGCAGGGAATCTTAAATCATAACAGGTCTGTAATAAAAAACGGAAATTTTTATATTTCGCAATTACTCTTTTGTCGCCTGCTGTATAGTATACGTCTTCTCCTCCGTATTTAAACAAATGGTGCTTGTCGTAGTAATAATATTCTCCGTCAGGCATTACAAAATATAATCTGTTTCTGTACTGTGACTGATGTGTCAGGATAGAAAGACTTCCACATATTGCACATCTGTTGGATTGTGCTGTTTCTTTCATCCATTCAAGTGATTTTTGAAAATTGACTTCTGCAGAATATTTTGCCGGATCTGTTATAAATCCTGTCGCCCACATTTCTGGCAATATGTATAAATCAGAGCCAGGATTATTGGATATAAGTTGACCTGCTGCAACTTGATTCTTATCAGGCTGCACCCACTTGATATCCGTTTGGAGGATTGTAACTTTCACTATTTATTCTCGTTTTCAGTTTCTATGAATGCTGCAAAAGTAATATATTATCTTTTATTCGCAAGTTTTTAATAGATATTTTTTGCATAAATGACATATATTTTCTACTTTTGCATTTATGGTTAAGCCTTTAGCAGAGAGATTAAGACCCAAGGTTCTTGACGACTATATCGGACAGAAACATCTTGTCGGTAAGAATGCCGTTCTCCGTAATATGTTGGAAGCCGGAAGAGTGACATCTTTTATCTTATGGGGGCCTCCTGGGGTAGGAAAGACGACATTGGCCTTGATAGTGGCAAATCACCTAAAAGTACCCTTTTATACATTGAGTGCTGTTACAAGTGGTGTGAAAGATGTCAGGGATGTTATTGATAAAGCCAAGAATGCTGGCTTCTTCAATAATTTTACTCCTATATTGTTTATTGATGAGATACACCGCTTTAGCAAGAGTCAGCAAGATTCTTTGTTGGCTGCGGTTGAGAAAGGTATAGTTACGTTGATAGGCGCAACCACGGAAAATCCTTCTTTTGAAGTTATCAGACCATTGCTTTCAAGATGTCAGCTTTATGTGTTGAAGCCCTTGGAAAAAGAAGACTTGCTCGGACTTTTGCAGCGCGCTTTAAGAGAAGATGTTGAACTGAAGAAAAAAAATATAGAACTGAAAGAGACTAATGCCATTCTAAGGTATAGCGGGGGAGATGCCCGTAAATTGTTGAATATTTTAGAGTTGGTCGTTGATTCTGTCAATAGTGAAAAAATTGAGATAACTGATGAAACTGTAGTAGGGTGCTTGCAGCAAAATCCTCTTGCGTACGATAAGGACGGAGAAATGCATTATGATATAATATCTGCGTTTATAAAAAGTATTAGAGGTTCGGATCCTGATGCAGCGTTGTATTGGCTAGCACGTATGATTGAAGGTGGTGAGGACCCTAAGTTCATTGCTCGCAGACTTGTTATAAGTGCTTCAGAGGATATTGGCTTGGCGAATCCGAATGCGCTGCTGCTTGCCAATGCAGCATTTGATGCCGTAAATAAAATAGGATGGCCTGAGGGGGGAATTCCATTGGCCGAGGCAACGGTGTATCTAGCGACGAGTCCCAAGAGCAATTCTGCATATAACGGCATTAATCATGCACTTGAAGTTGTTGCCAGGACAGGTAATCTGCCGGTGCCATTGCATTTGCGTAATGCTCCTACGAAACTTATGGCTGATCTAGGATATAGTGACGGGTATAAGTATTCACATGATTATCCGGAACATTTTGTTGAACAACAATTCTTGCCTGATGAACTTGTTAATGAGCGGATATGGCATGGGCAACATTCGCCCAATGAGGAAAAGTTGTATCAACGAATGTTGAAGTGTTGGGGAAACAGATTTAAAGAATAACAAAAATATATAACTATGAAGATTGTTGTTTTAGATGGATATAGTGTAAATCCAGGTGATTTATCATGGAACGGAATAAAAGAATTAGGTGATTTGACTGTATATGACAGAACGTCTCCTGATGACGTAGTGTCGCGTGTTGAGCAGGCTGATATCGTGTTGACAAATAAAGTTGTGTTGTCTGATGCCATAATGGCTAAGTTGCCTAATTTGAAATATATAGGAGTATTGGCTACAGGAGTCAATATTGTTGATATTGCAGCAGCGCGGAAACGTGGTGTTATCGTAACGAATGTGCCTGCTTATAGCACAGACAGTGTGGTTCAGATGACTTTTGCGCATATTTTAAACATTACCAATCGCGTTGCTCATTATTCAAAACAAAATCGTAATGGCCGATGGAGCAGTAATGAAGATTTCTGTTATTGGGATACGCCTTTGAATGAACTTGCCGGAAAAACTCTTGGTGTGGTTGGACTTGGTAGTATTGGATATAAGGTGGCATGTATTGCACGTGATTTTGGTATGGATGTTTTTGCTTTTACAAGCAAGAATTCTGCAGATCTTCCTGATGGTATCCAGAAGACGACGCTGGACGGACTTTTAGGTATCAGTGATATAGTAACGTTGCATTGTCCTTTGACGGAAACGACTAAAGAGATGATAAATAAGGCTACTTTAAAAAAGATGAAGAAAGGTTCGATATTGATAAATACCGGTAGAGGCCCATTGGTGAACGAGAATGACGTTGCAGAGGCTTTAAATGAAGGATGGCTCGGGGGGTATGGTGCAGATGTTATGTGTCAGGAACCTCCACTTGAGGATAATCCTATTTTCAGCGCCCCCAATGCCTATATAACTCCTCATATAGCATGGGCTACTTATGAGGCTCGTGTGCGTCTTGTTAATATCGTGACCTCTAATATTAAGGCTTTTCTTGACGGTAAGCCGGTAAATGTTGTCAGCTAATGAATACAGTGCAGCTTGTTATAGAGTTTTTGGGAACATTCGCATTTGCTATATCTGGTATAAGATGGGCGGCGTTTAAAAACTTTGACTGGTTTGGAGGGTATGTTGTAGGGTTGGCCACGGCAATAGGAGGCGGTACAATTCGTGATGTTATGCTTGGCGTAACTCCTTTTTGGATGACAAATTCTATATATATAATATGTACGGCGGCAGCCTTGGTGCTTGCTATAATATTTAAGAAGGCTATAGTAAAGTTTTCTAGTACATGGTTCCTGTTTGATACTTTGGGACTTGCACTGTTTACTATAGCCGGTATACAAAAAACATTATATGCAGGCTTCCCGTTTTGGGTCGCAATCATAATGGGGTGTATCACAGGCGTGGCCGGAGGTATTATTCGTGATGTACTGATAAATGAAGTTCCGCTGATATTCCGAAAGGAGATTTATGCTGTTGCGTGCATATTGGGCGGTTTTTGTATATCAGATATGTTATTATTGGGGATTAAATTTGGAGATTATTGTTATTTCAAGCTTTGTAACTGTTGTTGTTGTAAGGCTTATGGCAGTGAAATATCATATTTCTTTGCCTCATTTACATGAAATGGAAGAAAAATAATAGTTTTTCATTAAAAAGATACGGAAAAATTTTGCTGTATTAGAAAATATGCGTACCTTTGCATCGCATTTAAGAAATGGTCCCGTGGCTCAACTGAATAGAGCATCTGACTACGGATCAGAAGGTTACAGGTTTGAATCCTGTCGGGATCACAAATTAGGCTACCAATTATTATTGGTGGCCTAATTTGTTTGTATAAATAGTTCTGATGCTTGTGTTTTCT
>NZ_LFQU01000004.1 GCF_001275135.1 Xylanibacter rarus
TAATCAAGGCCTTATCCCTACTGTATATTTAGCACAGACCGGGAGTTATTGTTCTGTCCGTTTTCTTACTTTATATTGAGCTGATTCTCTTTAAATATTTAGCAGACATGGCGGGCTATGTAAAGAAAAGCGGACAAAAAGCACAAATATAAAGCTATATACGGCCTAATGACCGGTCTGGGTTTATCATGGTCGCCAACACTCTTGTTTTGTCCTGACAAACAGAAAACTTTTTGATTTTGACGCTCTCAGAATGCCCGTACTCTCCGCAACATCGAGGTTTGGACTAAAAAATGCACAAAATGCAGCTTTCAAGTTAAACTATTGACATACAGCATGTTATGTGTTTTCATAAAGAAAAACGCATTTGTTAAAAAACATAACAGGCACGTTTACCACTCGAAAACGGCCCGTTTACCATCCGAAAGCATGCCTTTCACAATGCAAAAGCAATGGTTTTATGATGTAAAAATCATGATTTTGGCACAAAATCGGGCATCAAGCATAAACGAAAGTTAAAAGAACAGAACACATATAGGCCATTCTTTAACGTTTGTTATACATCGGATTTCTATTTTACAGAAAACTCTATACACGCAGAGTGTAAACATTTTTCAGTTTAGAACAAATCTGTCATCAGACCACACATAGCTTTATTTATTTTGTGCATGCAATGACAAAGCCACACACCGGGTGAGCCCGCGGCTTTATTATAATAGGTTCAGGGAAACGAAAACCATGTATTGCGCTCCTGTAAAGCACAATACATGGTTATGTATCAAGGTGAAAATACGATGAAATCGGCTATTTCACGAACTCGACACTGCCGGGAATCTTCTGCCATTTGCCTCTTACGGCAAACTTCAGCGTGCTTCCGCCCTTCTTGGTGTACGAGTAGGTGCCGTCAGAGTTGCGCTTTATCACGGCCGTGAAGTCCTCGCTGCCGTAGTCGTTGATTACTTCTATCTCGGCCTCATTCTTGCTTTTAATCTGCGACGACACGATAATCCACTTGCCCGTGCTCTGCTTAGAGGCGATGAATCCGTCCACCTTGCCCAGCACGGCCTGCCCCGGCACGTCCACGTTCTTGTCGTAGAGATTCATCGTTATGTATATTTTATATTCGTCGTTGTGCAGGGTAACGTTGAATGTTGAGTCGGTCTGCGCCGGCAACAGCAGCGGAACGAGGCTCACGAAGAGCGCAAAAATAAGTTTTTTCATAAGCTAAAATATTGTTTCTGCAAATTTAATCAGTTACGGCCAAACTCTTCTCTCAAAACATCTAAAAAACATTATAGGCGCAAATTATTTTCGTCAGCGCGGCATTTACGGTCATAACAGGCGCACGACAGAGGCTTCACGGATGCGATGAAACGGCGATTTTTCTGTCTGAAGGCCTATTATCTCCGCCACAATGCGCAATAGTAACAATAAGGTTTATATCTCCCATAGACCACGAGAAGGCCCTGGCCAGGCCTCGCAGGCATAAGACATAAAAAAGCGCGCCGCAAAAGCGGCGCGCCATAGCTAAATCATATGAAAGACAAATCCGTTATCACAACGGTATTTTATATTTACGCAGAGAGCATTACTCTACGTTCATTTCCTTGAGCAGACGGTCAGCGTGGCCCCACTTGTCCATCATGAAGATGACATAGCGGATGTCAACACCGATGCAGCGTGCCAGGTTCTTCTCGAAGTAGATGTCGCTTGACAGGCTGTCCCAGTTGCCGTCGAAGGCCAGACCGATGAGTTCGCCCTTGCCGTTGAACATAGGCGAGCCGCTGTTACCGCCGGTGATGTCGTTGTTTGTCAGGAAGCAGAGCTGCATCTTGCCCGTTGTCTTGTCCTGATACTTGCCGAAGTCCTTGGCTGAAAGGAGTTCAGACATGATAGGCTCTGCATAATAGTCAGAGAAGTTGTCGCTGGTCTTCATCTTCTTGACGATGCTCTCGGCTGTTGTATAGTAGCCTGAAGGCGAGCCGTTCATGGTGAATCCGCCAACGCGTCCGTAGCTGAGGCGCATTGTCATGTTGGCGTCGCTGTAGTGAGGCATATCCTCTTCCATGCGCAGACGTGCGGCGCAGAGATATTTCTCCTGCAGAGCTATCGAGTCGCTGAGTGTTCCAAGAGCCTCCTTCTGGTCGGCAAGATACTTCTGGAGCGACAGTCCGAGCTGTATGCCCGGGTCTTTCTCTGTACCCTTCTTGTTGAAGTAGATCTTTGCGCCCTTCTTCATGAGGATAGACTTCTTGTAGAGATAGTCAACATAAGCCTTGCAGTTGCCCTTGAACTTCTTGTCGATTGTTGTGTAGAACGACGGCAGATACTGCTTGTCTACGTGCTCGCGGTAGTTCTGGAGCAGCACAGAGAACACCTCTTTATCCAGTGCCTCGTCCCATGCGTCGCTGTTGTCCTCAAACTCGTTGTACATCTTCAGCGAGTCTTTCTCTGAGCCCTTGGCCTCCATGCCGTTGCAGTATTTGAGCGCGCGTGATGTCAGCTCGCATGTTCCGTTGAATGTTTCATACCAGTAATAGAATGCACGCATGCGGTCGAAACGCTCGCCGTAGAGCTTGGCCATCTTGTCGAAGTCGAGCTTGCCCTGCAGGTATCCTGTCTTCTCCTGATACTGGCGGATAAGTTTCTCATAAGCCTGTTTCTGGCCGATGATACCGATAGAATCGATACATTTGTTCATGCCCATAGAGTTTTTCCAGTAGTTGGCGCTCTGTGCGTACTTAGAGTCATACTTGATGCGCACAGCCTCGTCGGCCTGCATGTGGCGCTTCATTATCTCCTGCTTTACGCCGCGCACCTGCACACGTGTTGCATTGCCTGCGTCGCGCATCTCCTTGATGCCGTAAGAAGAGAGATAACGCTCGGTGCTGCCGGGATAACCAACAGTCATTGCGAAGTCGCCGTCCTTGTATCCGTCGAGCGAAACCTGTGCCCAGTGAGGTGCCTTGTAGGGCACATTGTCCTTAGAATATTCTGCCGGGCCGTTAGTCTTCGGGTCGGCATATATACGGAACACGCTGAAGTCGCATGTCTGGCGCGGCCACATCCAGTTGTCTGTCTCGCCACCGAACTTACCCATAGACTTAGGTACGGTGAAAACGAGGCGCACGTCGGTAAACATGCGGTATGTAGTGGCAAAATACTGGTTGCCTTCATAGTACGGGTCAATCTCCACGTGAAGACCCTTGTCGGCCTGACGTGCCTCTTCTGTCATAGCGGCGGCAACAGAGTCGATGAGCTGTGTGGCCTCCTCGTCAGACAGTTTGTCGATGCCGAGAGCCTTGAGGCGCTGGCTTACGTCCTCTTGCTTAACCATGAAACTAACGAAGAGGTTTTCGTTAGGAAGCTCTTCTTCATAGCTCTTGGCATAGAAGCCGTTGAGCATGTAGTCGTGCTCCACGGTAGAGTGGCTGCGTATTGCCTCAAAACCGCAGTGATGGTTGGTGAATACAAGGCCGTCGGGCGATACAACCACGCCCGAGCAGAAGCCGCCAAAGAGCACTACAGAGTTCTTGATGGCGTCCTTGCTGCCATAAATGTCGTTGTAAGGAAGACTGAAACCGTAAGATTTCATCTGGTCGTAAACAGCCTGTGGCAGGTTGTAGAGCGTCCACATTCCTTCGTCAGCATGAGCCATGGGGGCAGCCGCCATGAGCGCTGAAAGTAATAGAGCTTTTGCTTTTTTCATTGTGTATGTTTTAAAAGGATTAAGGATAATTGTCGATTATATTATTATTATCTGTTACGGTCACTGACGTCCCGCATCGCCACAGACGGCGCAAGGGGCACCGTGCGGCACGCTACTTGCGGAAGTATTTGCCGACGACGGGAAGCCCGGAGAGCGGGAAGTCGCGCTTAACGATCATTGCCATGAACATCACTATGAGCAGTGTGTTGACGCCAAGGGCAGCCCATACGGGCAGATCGGCGTTGGCAAAGCGCATGGCAACGAACATAACGAGGGCCACGCCCACATAGAGCATGATGTCTTTGACGGGATAGGCTATCGGATAATGCTTCTGTCCTACGAAGTAAGAGAGCAGCATGGCCGTGCCGTAGCCTGCAAATCCGCCCCACGCACAGGCAATGTAGCCGAAGCGGGGCACGAATATCACATTGACAAGGATGAGCACCAGGCAGCCTGCCCCGGAGAACCAGGCGCCCCAGATGGTCTTGTCGATGAGTTTATACCAGAACGACAGGTTGAAATATACGCCCATCATTATCTCTGCCGCCATCACGATGGGCACCACCTTGAGTCCGCTCCAGTAGTCGCGGCCGATGAGATGGCGCAGAATGTCCATATATCCTATCACTACGAGGAATGCCAGAAGGGTGAAGACAACAAAATACTTCATGGCCTTGGCGTAGGTTTCGCGGTTGTCTTTGTCCTTCGCCTTGCCGAACACGAACGGCTCGTAGGCATAGCGGAACGCCTGAGTTATCATGGCCATGATCATCGCTATCTTGCTGGCGGCGCCGTAGATGCCGAGCTGCGAGTGAGCATCGGCGTTCTTGTAGATATAGGGAAAGAGTATCTTGTCGGCCGTCTGATTAAGTATTCCGGCAATGCCGAGCACCAGGATGGGCCAGCTGTAAGACAGCATGCGGCGCATGAGGGCGCGGTCAAAGGTGTATTTGAAGCCCGTAAGCTCCTTGACAAGCAGGAACATAAGCGAGGCTGAGCAGAACAGGTTGATGTAGAACACATAGCCTACGCCCACCTCCGGACTGTAGATATTGCCGATGAAACCGCCGTTTCCGCCATTTTCGTAGAGCGCGGGCAGCAGCAGGAAGAACACAAGGTTGAGTGCAATGGTAAGCACGATGTTAAAGAGCTTGAGCGCGGCAAACTTTATCGGGCGCTTCTTGTAGCGCAGATATGCAAACGGGATGCACTGAAACGCGTCGAGCGCAACGGCTATTGCCATAACCCATACATATGAGGGATGCTCTGCATAGCCCATAGCCGATGAAATGGGACCTATGAACGCCAGCACCAATGCCACGAACAGGAGCGACGTGAAGCCTACTGCCATGAGCGTGGTTGAGTATACTTTCTGCGGATTTTCGCCCTCTTTGTTGGCAAAGCGGAAGAAGGTTGTCTCCATACCGTAGGTAAGGATGACGAGCAGCAGCGCCGTATAGGCATACACGTTGGTTATAACCCCGTAGCCGCCGCTTGCCGCCGAGAGTTTGGCGGTGTAGAGAGGCACGAGCAGATAGTTGAGAAAACGGCCCACGATGCTGCTCAGTCCGTAGATGGCCGTGTCTTTTGCAAGACCTTTAAGATTACTCATAATATCTAATAAGTTATATTTTCTGACATCATATTAATGCCCTTCTTACTGCCCTGCGGCATCATCCGAAAAACATATAGCATATGGCTATGGCCGCTATCACGCCGGCAAGGTCGGCCAGAAGACCGCAGGCCACGGCGTGGCGGGTGTATCTTACGCCCACGCTGCCGAAATATACGGCAAGGATATAGAACGTGGTGTCGGTTGATCCCTGGAAGATGCAGCTCAGACGGCCCACGAACGAGTCGGCGCCGTAGGTTGTCATGGCGTCCACCATCATGCCGCGCGCACCGCTGCCCGACAGCGGTTTCATCAGTGCCGTGGGCAATGCGCCCACAAAGTCGGTGTTGCCACCGCAGGCCTCAACCACCCATTTTATGCCGCCTATGAGCATATCCATGGCTCCCGAGGCGCGAAAAACGCCGATTCCAACGAGTATTGCCACCAGATAAGGTATTATCCTCACGGCCGTCGAGAAGCCGTCCTTGGCACCTTCGATGAACGCATCATAGACGTTCACCTTCTTTCTGACTCCTGCAAGGATGAATGTTATGATGATGGTGAACAGCAGAATGTTGGCCACCGACGTGCTCACGATGTTCATCTGCTCCTTGTCGAGCCTGCCGAAGCCCCACATCACGGCTGCCACCGCAACGCAAAGGCCGCCCAGAGTGAGCAGCATCACGCGGTTAAGCAGGTTGATGCGCTGGTATATACTGGTGACGATGATGCCCGTCAGCGTTGAGAAGAACGTGGCAAGGAGTATGGGGATGAATATGTCCGTGGGCTGTGCCGCGCCCATCTGGGCACGGTAGACCATTATGGAAACGGGGATGATGGTTAGCCCCGACGTGTTGAGCACGAGGAACATTATCATCGGATTCGTTGCCGTATCCTTCCTTGTGTTGAGCGTCTGCATCTGTTCCATGGCCTTGAGGCCGAGCGGAGTGGCAGCATTGTCGAGGCCGAGCATGTTGGCGGCTATGTTCATGAATATGCTGCCCGTAACGGGATGGCCCTTCGGTATGTCGGGAAAAAGGCGCGTGAACACCGGACTAAGCACCCTTGCCAGCGCATTGACCACGCCGCCGCGCTCGCCTATCTTCATTATGCCGAGCCACAGCGACAGCACGCCCGTAAGGCCGAGGGATATCTCGAAGGCCGTCTTGGACGAGGCAAACGTGGAGTTCATTATTTCGGGAAACACCTCGGTGTCGCCCATCACCACAAGCCTGAACAAGGCTATGACGAAGGCAACCACGAAAAATGCTATCCAAATATAATTCAGTACCATATAGTCTGCAAAAATAAGATTTTTATCCGGCTTTGCAAAAAGTTATGCCTTTTAATACATTTTTTCACGCTCTTTCGTCCGTCTGCGCGGCTTTTTTGCCACATGGAGGTTTCATCGGCGCCGCCACGGCGCATCACATGAATCACAGAACGACAACTGATGGGCGCATGGCCCGAACGGACGAAAAGCCGGGATATATGTAAATATTTTTTATCATGTCGCAGACGGCTTTGCAAAAGGCCATGTTTCGCGCTGCAAAAGATGCCCTTTCAGCGCCCGAAAGGGCACCTTTCAGAGGCTAAAAGACGGTCTTTTGGAAAGCCGTCTGTAACTATCTTACTGACAAGGCGTTGCCGACGGCACCATTGTCCGCCCGGCAACGCCTTAGAATGTGTGTCATAAATAGTATAGAAATAAAGGTTTTTGCTGTATCATGTATGCCGCCACGGGCGTCGTCACGACGCAGACGGCCGTATAATCATCCTTGAAATCATGCCGAGAGCATGCCTCCGCGACGGCGCACGAGATGCATGTAGCGGTCGTAGACCTCGTCGGCTATGTCCTGCCATGAGCGTGCCAGCGTGGCGCGTGCGTTGTCGCCGGCAGCACGGCGCAGGCGATCGTCGGCAAGAATCTGCACCAGGCGCTCCGTAAAGCCCTGCTCGTCGGCACTGCACAAAAAGCCGTTTACGTTGTCTCTTATCACGCTTGCAGCCGTCGAGCCTTGCGCCATGAGCGACGGCGTGTGCATGGCAGCCGCCTCGCGCACCACGAGCGGGGCGTTGTCGTAGAGCGACGGAAAAAGGAACACGTCGGCAGCGGCATAACAGCGCTTCAGCTTCTCGCGGTCGGTTATCTGTCCGAGGAACGTCACTCTGTCGTCAAGTCCCTTTGACTGCACCATCTGCCGCAGTTCGCCGGCGGCATATCCCGTGCCAATGAAATACATGTGCCATGAGCGGTCGCGCATGTTGGCGAGCGAACGGATGATGAGCTGCGGATTCTTCTCATAGATATGCTGCCCCACGAAGAGCAGCACCGGCTCGCAGCGTCCTGCCCCGAGCATCGCGCGGCCTTCGCTTCTGAGCAGGTCTGTGCGTGTGTCGGCGGCAAAGTCGTTGCCGTTGTCCACCACTTCCACCCTGCCCTTGTAGCCATATTCGCGCAGAGTCTCCTCGACAGATGCCTGCGGAATCCACACCTCATCGGCCTGACTGTAGAAGTCGACGACGTTTTTCACCATATAGTCGACAACCATCCTGTTTGGTATGGCGCGCTCAAAGTCGGCCCGGTATTTAGAGTGGAACGTGGCAACGATGGGGATGTTCTGCTCGCGCGCAATCTTCAGCGCCAGCCTGCCCGACGAAAACGGACTGTGGGCATGCACCAGCGAGAAGCCGACTTTGCCTATACGGGAGCGGAAAGGCAGGTCGACACGCGGGAAGCCCATGCGGTAAGGCTTGCGCATGGGTATGGGCAGAGAGAAGTAATTGTAAACGGGAAACTCCTCATCATACACCGTACCGGGCACCGAAGGCGTCACCACACACACGTTGTTGCACTTGCGGTTGAGCCACCGCGCATAGTTCTGCACCGTTACAGACACCCCGTCCATTATCGGCGGAAAGCAGTCGTTGAAAATTCCGAGCATCTTTTATATGTTTTATCTTGTTATGCCGCAAAGTAACAAAACACTGATTACTCCGGCATTGCTATCGTCTGACAATAGCGTTTCAATGTGTTTACCTTTGTGTTACTTGATGTCTCAATGCCGTTCAACGCCCGTTCTGCGTGCTTATTCTGTCCTTCACGGTTGACATTCACGGCACCTGACGGAACAAAAAAAGCGGAGGCGTGCCGCCGCACTGCCTCCGCAAAGAATATATGTATATGGTTTTATTGTCCAACCGGCGCGAGCATATCCGCCACGTCGCCTATGTTGCCGTCGCAAGGGGCAGGCTCTATGCCCAGCAGACGCGACAGAAGAGGATATATGCAGGTGTTGTCGAACATGGCAGTCTTCACATATCCGTGCTTGAAGTCGGGCCCCTCGGCACGGAAGGGCACGTTAAGTTCTGAGTTGTAGGGGTCGAATCCGTGGTTGCCGGGTATCACCCTGCCGTCTTCCGACACCACCCAGCCCACGTCAGGCATTACCACTATCGGCGCAATGTTGTGGTTGGTGCCGTAATGGAAGCACTCGGGCACTTCATCCTTCTTCCACGTCCGTATGTGAGCCACGCCCCTCAGGGCATTCATTATGTCGTCCTCGTGCCCCTTATTGGGGAATATCAGCGTGGGCAGGTCTGCCATGACGCGCTCACACCATTCGGGTTTCAGATATTCTGAGAGGCGTATTATGCGCTCGGGCGACGTGGATGCCATGCCGTGGTCGGACGTAACAATGAAGTTGATGTCCTGTCCGCAGGGCAGCGCGCGCAGCCTTTTGTACAGGCTACACATCAGCGAGTCGAGCTCCTCGACGGCCTTACGCGTCTGCTTTGATGCCGGTCCGTACGAATGTCCGCTGTGGTCTGGCTCGTTAAAGTATATCATCACGAGCTGCGGGCGCACGCTGTCGGGCAGCGTCAGCAGGCGTTCTGCCTCGTCAAGTCGTTCGGGAAATGTCAGCAGAGGCTTCTTTGCATAGTCCTTGTAGTAGTCGGGATACATGCCTTTGATGGCCACATCAGAGCCTGGCCAGTAGACCACGCCCACCTTTACGCCCTGCCGCTTTGCCGTAAGCCATATCGGTTCGCCTCCGTAGAACGAGCCGTCCTTGCTCGTTGCCTTGTCGCTTATGCTGTAGGTGCGGCCCGAAGCCACGTCATAAAACCTGTTGGCTATTATTCCGTGATGGTCGGGCACGAGTCCTGTGGCAAGCGTATAGTGGTTGGGGAATGTCTTCGAGGGGAACGACGGGCGCATAACGGCGCTAACGCCGCGGCTTCCGAGCGAGTCGAGAAACGGCGTGTCGTACATCATCGGATAGTCCCAGCGGCATCCGTCGAGCGACACTATCACCGTGTAATGACGCCCGGCGCACAGCCTTACGGCTGCAAATGCGAGCAGCAGGAAGGTAAGCAAGCTAATTTTTCTAATGTTCTTCATCTCTATTATCACGTATTTATAAATGTTGAATGTCATCATGCACAAGGCGGGGGCAAAGCCTCAACGCTCTGTTATAATTTAAGGCGGGTTCTATAAATCCGGCTTCCGATGACTGTCTTTGCTGCTGTCATGCTGTCTATTCCGAATTTATAGAACCCGCCTTTACTCTTTTGCCTTGGCCTTACCTCTGATATCAGTTAAGCAGGGCGTTTATCTCGGCGTCTATGTCAGTTATCTGCGAGTCGCGCTTCTTCACCTCGTTGTTGCGGTCTATGAGGAAGAAGGTTGGTATGCTGCTCACGTTATAAGCGGCAAGGTTCTGCGACTGCAGTCCCTGCGGGTCTCTTACGCTTATCCAGGGCAGTGCGGCAGTCTGCGTTTTCCAGAAGTGTTCGTCCGGATCGAACGCCACCTGATATATCTCGAAGCCGCGGTCGTGATATTTGTTATACAGCTCGCGCATCTCCATTATACGCTTCGTAGAGCCGTTTGAGCCGAAGACATGGAAGTCGAGCATCACCACCTTGCCCTTCAGGTCGGTCAGGCTGCGGCGGTTGCCCTGATTGTCGAGCAGCGAGATGTCTATGATGTTAGACACGTTCACCTTGCTGGCGTCGATGTTCTGGGCTGCCATCTTGTTGCGCATGATGCGCACGTTCTTCATGCCTTCTATGGCTATGTTGTGCAGGTTCTTGCCTCTCAGGGCGTCGGGATGATAAGTGTCCCAGCTTGTTGCCACCGCTGCAAACACCTTAACGTCGTCGGCATTCTCGCGCGGGTTGAATATCAGCATGTTGCCGAGCGTCTGGAACAGGGCGAAATACGAAGATGCGCGCATCGGTGCCTTATAGATATAGTTGCGCTTTATGTCTTCCTTATATGCTGCCACGAGCTTTCCGATGCTGTCGCGCGTAAGGTCGTAGCCCAGGTTGGGGTTGTTCTGTACGGCTATCACGCGGTTCTGCAGGTCTATCTGCTTCAGGGCGAGCTCTCTGATGGTGGCACATTCGGCCGAGCCGTCAACGGTATATCCCGTTGCCATAGAGGGATACGACGCCTTTACGTCAACCGTCTCGGTTGAGTCAACGCTGAGGTTGATTATCTGTCCGGCTATTCTGAGCCTGTAGAACTCGGGAGCATCGGGAGCCTTTCCGCTGAAGTTGAAGGCACCTTTGTCGTCGAGCTTAACCGAATCGACCACCACCGGTCCGTCGAGACTCATGTTCTCAAGATACAGCACAGAGTCTTTAGCCTCGGAGACAGTTCCGTTTATATGAAACTTCTTGTTGTTGCAGGAGGTCAGCATGGCCGCCATGAGGGCCAGCGTGCACAAGCATAATGATGAAAACGTCTTCTTCATTTTATATTAGTTTTATTATTTGCAATCCGGCAAACACGGCCAGCAGTCCCAGCGCCACGCTGCCGCCGACATAAAGGGCCATCATGGCCGCGCTGTCGGCACGCAGGAGCGAGAGCGACTCGTTCATGAACGTGCTGAACGTGGTGAATCCTCCGCAGAAGCCTACCGTGAGGAGAAGCTTCAGCGCAGGGCTTATACTGATGTTGTTTTCCGCAAGTCCGTAGACCATGCCTATCAGCAGGCATCCCAGAATGTTGACCGTCATGGTGCCGAAGGGGAAATTAGACAGTGCATTGTCCTGCACAAGCTTCGACAGCAGATAGCGGGCCACGCTGCCGCAGGCTCCGCCCAAGGCCACTAAAAGTATATTTTTCAACATGCTTGCAAAGTTAATGCAAGTTGAGTGAAATACAAAATAAAAGGGCGTGAAACAGTCTTTTATTTTTATTTCCGAGACGAAGCTTAACTTATTCAAAGTTAATGCAAGTTGAGTGAAATACAAAATAAAAGAACGTGAAACAGTCTTTTATTTTTATTTCCGAGACGAAGCTTAACTTATTCAAAGTTAATGCAAGTTGAGTGAAATACAAAATAAAAGAACGTGAAACAGTCTTTTATTTTTATTTCCGTAGACGAAGCTTAACTTATTCAAAGTTAATGCAAGTTGAGTGAAATACAAATAAAGAACGTGAAACAGTCTTTTAGTTTTTATTTCCGAGACGAAGCTTAACTTATTCAAAGTTAATGCAAGTTGAGTGAAATACAAAATAAAAGAACGTGGAACAGTCTTTTATTTTATTTACGGGACAATATTTACATTATCAAAATATGAAGCACGACAGGAAACGAGGCCGACTAATCCGCAAACGCCAAAAATCTGTAAGCAAAACTTGCCTTAATACTTACAGCATCTGCCGCCGACATATCTACAAAAGAAAACCGTTAAGCAAAACAAAGCATATTGCTTACAATATAAAAGGTCATCTTTCAGACGGCAAAAGACGGCCTTTTAGACGGCAAAAGGTGGCCTTTTGGAATGCAAAAGACCACCTTTCATCTTATATATATCTGTCCGCCGGACAATCGTGCCTATACCATGACATCAGGACGCGGCATAAACCAACCGTCCGGCCGCCTACATTAACTCAATACATACGCCCAGTTTGCGCCATCCGAGACATCATCATCGCACACGGCGGCGCAGGCGGCGTATCCACAGATAATAGCCCGTAAGGGGCAGCGTGGCGCCAAACAGGGCGGCGACGAACCACAGCAAGCGCGTGAGCATACCGCCCCACGTGCCCATGTGGACAGACATTATCCAGCCGCGCAGCTTTGACGACCTTGCCGAATCGGCGTAGGGCGACGCCGACGTTATGCTGCCCGTCGACTTGTCGAACGTATATTTGTCGGCAGCACGCTGGTTGCCAAGTCCGCCAAAAGCCACCTCGGCCGTACCGTCCGACACGGTTATCTGCTCATATTCGGGGTTGCGGGCGCGCAAGGCGTCATAGGCAGTCTGCCACATGGCACACGCGGCAGCATCATTCCGGCCCTTTTCACGCGCGCCTTCAGCCCTATTCCTGTCTCCTTTCGCCTTGCTTTTTTCCTTCTTCGCCTGCTCGGCATATGCCACGGCACCGCTCTTGGGCACCTCGCCGACGCCGAAGAGGGCATAGAAGCCCTTGCTGTACCACTGGAACGACCATGTAAGTCCGGTAAGAGCCATGACGAGCAACAGCAGCAGGACATACATTCCGCCTGCCACGTGCAGACCTCGCCACAGCAGATGGCGGCCCTTCGATGCGGTTATCTTCAGGCTGTTGCGCAGCATGCGGCGCGTCTTAGGCCACCATATCACCACGCCCGACAGCAGCACCAGCACAAAAACAATGGTGGATATGCCCACAACGGTGCGGCCCCAGAACACTCCGCCGCTGTCGTCACGGTTGTCTAACAGCCAGCGGTGAAGCCGCTGCATGGTTTCGAAAAACGCCGGCCGCTCATACAGCCCCTTCACCTCGCCCGTATACTGGTCTACATACACGGCAGCGCGGCGCGGCTTTGAGAGATTCACCTTGCATGCCATCTCAGGGTCGGCATACATCGTTACGCCCGTAACCCTTACGTCTTCGGGCAGCGTCTGCTCAACGCTCCTCACGAGACTTTCTATCGGCAGCGCCGTGTGCTGAGGTCTGTCTACATACAGCATGTCGTGCCTAAGCAGCTTAACGGCCTCGGGCTCAAACACAAGCATGGCGCCCGAGAAACATATCAGCGTGACTATGATGCCGAAAGGCACCGAAAGCCACAAGTGAAACTTTAAGAAAATCTTTTTCATATACTATTATTCAACGTCATTTCTGTCAAATTATTATCTGCCGGAACATGCTAAGATGCACTCCGGCAGACCTCCGCCTGCATGACGGCGACATATCATCAGCACTGATCAGTCAATGCGTCCTACGGCCGTCACTGTGGTTGCACCGCTGACGGTGAGCCCCTTTGTGGCCGCACCTGTGGCAGGATCAATCTTCCATATGGCAGGATAGCCCGACCCGGTGTTCACCGACACATAGGCATATCCGTCGGCCATGTAAGGCGTTGAGCCGAAGCCTGACACGTCAGAGGGCAGGCCCGTGACATCGGTCAGAGTCTTTGCCGACGCATTGAACACGGCAAGGCGGTTAGCAGTCTTGTCCGATGAGGTTATCGGGGCATCATACATAAGGAACAGAAAGCTGTCGCCGCCGATATACCAACTGCGCAGAAGTCCGTTGGGCGACAGCTGCTCAAGGTTGCAATAATAGTCGTCAAAGTCCTCGGTCGACGTGTCTATGCGCACCACTCCTGCCGGCAGCGTGGTCTGCTGGCGTGCATCGGCCATCGTCTTGGCATAACTGGGCGATATGACGTAGACATACCGGCCGTCGTCCGTTGCCCATACCATCTGATAATACTGCGACTTGTTGCGTCCGCAGGCATAACTTATCTTGTCGGTCTTTATCAGTTTCTTCTCCTTCAGCGTCCTGTCGGCAAACACAGCCACCCAACATTCGTCGGGCCACTGGGTCCATTGCAGTTCATCTTTGTCGTAAGCGCTGCTGTTTGTGCCGCCGCTCTCGGTCTTGATAAGGTCTTCATAGCCCGGGCGCACCCACTTATACTGGGTGCGGGCATCGTCTGTAAACTGCTGGCAGCCATACTGCGACAGTCCCATCGGCACGGCTGCGCTGTATATCTTGCTGCCCACCTGCTCCAGTCCGGCAAGAGTTACATACTCGCCGTTGCCCAGAAAGTTCTCGCAGATATAGTCTTCATCGGCCACGGAAGTATCGTTGCCGTCAGTAGCAACGGTGTTCGACTCGAATGTCTCGCTGTCAACATCGAGATAAGACACCTTGAACGCCTGCGGCAGATAGCCCGTAACGGGGTCGGCCCATGACGCGTTGCCGTCGCCGCTCGACGTCGTCATGATGTAGTTGTCATACAGGCCGTAGGTGGTGAAGCGCGTAACGTAATACTCCTTGGCACGCTGCTCAAGCGCACCTGTAGCGCTGTTGCGCACATAAGAGTAGGTTGTGCCGCTCTCGCCCTGATGATAGTTGAGCGCATAAAGATACTTGCGGCCGTGGAACACCCAGTAGGTGGCGCCGTCGTTGGCAAGTCCCGAAGGCGTTATCTCGCCCTCAAGCGACGCTGCCGAGGTGAGGATGTTGGCCGTGGTGTTAGAGCCTGTGACTGTGGTTGCTATCACATAAGGGTTCGTAATGCCTGAAGCTGCACCTCCGCCATCGTCAGCGGCATCGTCAGAACATGACGCAAAGAAAACTCCGGACGCAGCAATGGCCAGCATTCCGGCAAGGAAACGGTTCTTATTCATTTGTCTTAAATTTATTATTTAGTTTAACTTTATCGTTTATCCTTCGTGTAACCGGCATCTCATCTGCCTAAATATATCCTCACCTTGCCGTAGAATGCGCGCCCCGCCTTTTGCAGACTGAAGTTGTCGTAGAGCTTCTCATTGGTGAAGTTGCGGCACTCAAGCGACACGTTGTAGCGTCCGCGGCACATGCTGTAGGTAAGAGTGAGGTTGTGGGAGAACTGCGTAGGCACCATATAGTCGCTCAGATTGACGGCCTGCACGCCTTCGGAATAGTAACAGAAGCTGTGCAGATACTGGTTGTCGTAGGTCACTGTGAGCATGTTTCCTTCTTTCAGAAGGTCGTGCCAGTAGAAGTTTACGTCGGCATCGGCAAACTGCCATGGCACGTTTGGCATGCGCGACTTATACACGGGATTGGCCACCGAGGTGCTGCCCACCATTATCTTCTCGTTGTCGCGCACGTCCATGCGGGTGAAGTTGCCGCCAATGCTGAGCCAGCGGCCCATGGTGTAGCGTGCCGAAAGATTGAATCCGGTTGTCTTCACCTTGCCGTAGTTCTCATAGTAGGCACCCTCGCGGTTGCCGCTGAGCTCGGCAATGCTGCGCTGGATGTAGTCGCGCGTGTCGCGGTAGACCAGTCCGCCCTCGACGTAAAGCGAGTGACTGCCGAACGACTTGCTCCAGCTGAGGCTGAGATTGACGTTGTCGCTGCGCTCAGGACGTATGAGCACGCTGCCCGTCTCGAGGTCTTCGTCGCCGAACATCTCCTCTATCGTGGGCAGGCGGCAAGCCTTTTCATACGACAGCTTGGCCTGCAGTCCGTCAACGATGAAACAGGTTCCGGCCGCGCCATAGCCCCAGGAGTCTATCGTACGGCTGGTTTTTACATAGCTGCTTGCGTTCTCGTCGACAGCCACCGGCCCCGACACATACTGGCGGTAGTACTTGCCAAAGAGCGAGATGTTCCACTTTTCCGAAGGCAGGAGCCTGTATGAGAGTCCGGCTATGTTCTTTCTCATGTCCTTGGATATGGGGTCTTTGTCCTCTCGTCCGTACAGAAGCGACGTGTTGTCGCGGCTAAAGGCATTGAACACGTTGTTGAATGTCAGCGTGTGCATCCTCGCTATGCGGTATGTTATGTTGAGAGTGGCATTCCAGTTGTCGTTGTCTGCCCTCGAGTAGAGATACGACTGCTCTCCCGGAGAACTTGTGCGCTGCCGCTCGCCGAGCCAGTTGTAGCGGTAGCTTGCCGTGTCGACGTTGGTGGTTGAGTTGCGGTTATAGTTGGCTGTGGCCACGAGGCTTAGCCCCTTGACAAAGAGGTCGCGCTTTGAATACTCGATCGACGGCATGAGCGAATAGCCGTGGCGGTGTTTCTGTCCGTACACTGTCTTCTGTCTTACGCCTGTCTGTATCTCCTTGTACATGTGCGAATAGGTGAAGCCGAACATCAGCCTGTCGGCCCAGCTCTTGTCTGTCAGTCCGAACTTTGCCACCACTGCCTCGTTATGATAGGTGTCGTTGAAGCGCTTTACGCTGTAGAGCGTCTTTGTGTCGATGCTCTGCGAGCCGAAGTCGAGCACCGGAGCATCAACGCGGTAGCTGTTGTCGGAGTAGTTCTGAAAGGCGTTTATCTCATAGGTAAAGCCGTTCTTGAACGTCTGTCCGAAGTTTATATACGACTTATGTGTATTGAATGAGCCATACGAGTAGGATGCGTCAAGAAACCAGCTGCGGCGCTTGCGGTTGGTTACGATGTTGACAACGCCGCCTATGGCATCGGTGCCGAAGCCCACGGGCACCACGCCCTTGTAGACCTCTATGCGGTCGGCAAAGCTCACGGGTATGTTGTTCAGCCCGAACGAGCTGCCCACGCCTTCCTGCGGCACGCCGTCGATGAATATCTTTACGTGCTTGCCGCTGAAGCCGTCGAGCATCAGGTTCATGTCCGACCCTACTCCGCCCGACTCCCTGAGCTTTAGTCCGGGCGTCTTGGCGAGGGCCTCGCTCAGCGTCTTGGTGGTGTTGAGCATGTCGCGGGTGTCAACTGCCACGGCGTTGTAGGCTGAGTTTTTCACTCTGCTTACGCCTGCCGACACCACCGAAACCTCGTCAAGCTGTATGGCGTCCTCCTTCATACGGACATTCAGCTTCTGCCTTACGCCTGCCTCGATGGCGACGGTCTGCTCTACGGTCTTGTATCCTACGGCCGACACCACAAGGCTGTAGCGCCCTGCCGGGGCGGTTATATGATATATGCCCTGCATGTCTGTATGGCCGCCGTATGATGTGCCCTTCAGCCTGACCGTGGCGTATTCCACTGCCTGCTTGCCGTCTGTTACTATCTTTCCCGATATTGTTCCGCTGCCGCCTGTCTGCGCATGCAGTGTAAGCGATATAAGAACATTAATTAAAATAAGCGTTAATCTAAAGCCTTTTGCTTTCACTTTGACAAGTATTTTCGTTAATAAATAAAACCGCTGCAAAGTTAATTGTAAATAAAAATGCCTGCAATAGCAAAAAATCGGTATTTTTATGGCCCTGCAGAGGCACACACTTGCCGGGGCGGATAATAATTTATGGGTATTCAGGACGACGGAACGAAAAGATGTTAAATAAGTTAATTGGCTATGCCAAGACAGCCGTATTTTTGAAAGCGGAACGTATTTTGGCATGAAAAACACGAAAAAACGGCATGTTTTATAACACCTTATTAATCAGCACATTATGCAAACGGCATGACAAATGGTACGAAACGGCAATGCGAAAGGCCACCTTTTGCAAGGCGAAAGGATAGCTTTCAGGGCGTAAAAGGATGCCTTTTGCAGCGTAAGAGCATGCCTTTCTGACTGAAAAACGGGGCGAAAATCAATGAAAGAATGATGAGCTTGGGGAATTTCTGACCATAAACGGCATGACGGACATGACAAAACGGACATTAGAGCGGCAAGACACGGCCCCGTGAAACGCCGAAACGCGCTCCGCGATGTGTTAAAACAAAAGGCTGAAACCGGCCTCAACGTTAAAATATCATAATGTTATGACACAATTCAGCGGCTGTTGCGTATATATAAAGCGGAGGCACAACGCACCTGCCGCAAGGCCCTCGCCTGCCGCTCATGCCTACGCCCCGGCTGCCTGACGGCACGCTGGCCAGAGCGGCTACGGCATGCACATATACGGCAGGGCGGCAAAACAAAAAGCGGCAACCGCATGGATGCCGCTCTGAAAGTGGTCTCACCGAGAATCGAACTCGGATCTAATCTTTAGGAGAGACTTGTTCTATCCATTGAACTATGAGACCAATCCGACTGCAAAGTTAGTCAGTTTATGACGTAAAACCAAATAAAATGTGAAAAATCATATTAACAATTAAACTTTTCACGCTTAGAAACATCACAATAGGTGTTATGAAGAAACTTATTATTTTTAGTCTGTTAGTATTATACGCCGCCATATGCCATGCGCAAGGCAGCGTAAGGGGAAAGGTTGAGGATACACAGACGGGAGAGGCTATGCCCTTCGTCAACGTTGCTGTGTATAACCGTGCAACATCAAAATTCGTAAAAGGTGCCATCTCAGACGAGAAAGGCCTGTTCTACATCGACAAGCTGCCCTATGGCAACTACACCGTGAAGCTTACCTACATAGGCTACACCACGGTTGAAAAAGCGTTCAGCGTAGTTGAGAACAAAAGGCACATGAACTTTAAGAAGATCTACATGAACGACGACAGCCAGACGCTCGAAGAGGTTACGGTGACGGCACAGAGGCCTACAATGAGGCTCGAGGTTGACCGTAAGTCGTTCGACGTTTCGCAGGACATCACCAATGCCGGAGGCGACGCCACAGACGTGCTGGAGAACATCCCGTCGGTAGAGGTAGACACAGACGGCAACATATCGCTGCGCGGCAACACCAGCGTGGAGGTGTGGATCAACGGAAAGGCAAGCGGACTGACAAGCGACAACCGCGCCGAAATCCTTCAGCAGCTGCCTTCTGAAAGCATCGAGAGAATAGAGGTGATAGACAACCCGTCGGCAAAATTCAGCGCCGAGGGAAGCGCCGGCATCATTAACATCATACTGAAGAAGAACCGCCAGGCAGGATACTACGGCTCTGTGCAGGCCGGAGGAAGCACGCGCGGAAGCGCCAACGTGAACGGCAACATCAACTTCAACATCGGACGCTTTGAGGGATACGCAAGCCTGGGCTACCGCCACCGCAGCAACGACGGCGGCTCGATGAGCTATCAGGAGTATCTCAACACAAACGAATATCAGTCGTACACGGCCGACAATGACCGCATGGGCAACAATATGTTCGCACGCGCCGGACTAACCTTCCGCGCAACCGACAAGGACGAGTTCACACTGAGCGGAATGACAATGGTCGGCGGACACAAGAACGGAGGCACAACGCCGTATCACTATGGTACGATAGGCGCACCGCAGGACAGCTACATCATGCTGCGCCGCTCGTCGGGAAGCTCTGACATGAACATGTACTACGGCGAATTCAACTACCGCCACAACTTTACCGACAAGCATTATCTCGACTTCACCGTCGACTTCAACAGATGGAAGATGGACCAGAGCAACATCTACCAGGACAGCACCACGTATATCGACGAGCCGCTGCCCACAGAATACGACTACCAGAACCGCCCGATGCTGATGAACAACAGGTCGTGGGAGGTAAAACTCGACTACGAGAACCCCATAACCGACAAGATTATGCTTCAGGCAGGATACCAAGGCAACTTCAGCCGCGAGAACTCTCCGCAGGAGTCTTTTATCGACGACACGTCATGGGACGGCGTAAACCAGGTGGAAGACGAGGCTTACTATAACCGCTTTATCTACAACATGGACCTGCACGCGCTCTATGCAACGGCAACGATGAAGTTCGGCAAGTTCGGCGTAATGGCCGGTCTGCGCGGCGAATACTGGCGCGTGAACACCGAAAGCTACACCTACGAGCAGGAGCACGACCCATCGAAACGCGACAATCCGTTCAAGAAAGACTACTTCGAACTGTTCCCGAGCGTGTTCCTCTCTTATCAGCTCGACGAGACACAGCAGCTGCAGCTCAACTATACACGCCGCCTGCGCCGTCCGTGGGGAGGCCAGCTCAACAGCTTCAAGAACACACGCGACGCATCGATGATATCGTTCGGTAACCCCGAACTTACCCCGGAGTTCAGCAACTCGTTCTCGCTCAACTACCTGAAGACATGGGACGCTCACTCAATGCTTGTCAGTGCATACTATCGTCCCACAAGCGACGTCATACAGCAGATAAAATATCAGAGCAGCACGGACAACATGATGTATCAGACCTACATGAACGTGTCTAACAGCCTGAGCACCGGTCTCGAACTGGTATTGAAGAACAGAATATGCCGCATACTCGACCTCACCACCACGGCAAACGCCTACTACTACAAGCTCGACGGCTTTACATACGACGTGGACGGCCAGACCGTTACAGGCGAGAGCAACAACAACTTTACATGGAACGCACGCATGCAGGCTTCGCTGATGCTGCCCTGGGACATATCTCTGCAGCTGTCAGGACGCTACCGCGCACGCCAGGTGATCACACAGGGATACCGCAAGGCCAACTTCAGCATGGACCTGGGTCTGCGCAAGACATTCCTCGACAAGAAGCTGACGCTCGCCATCAACTGCCGCGACCTGCTCAACTCGCGCAAGTTTGAGAACTACACAAGCTCAGACACCTTCACACGCTATCAGAAAAACTGGAGAAGCGGACGCACCGTGAACCTCTCGCTGACATGGAACTTCGGTAATATGAAGGCAAAGGCACCTAAGAAGAAGGTCAACAACAGCGCCAACGAAGGCTCTGAGAACATGAACGGAATGGAGAACGGATACGAATAGACCAGACCAATAAATAGTTTAAGTTATTTATAACGCAACACATCGCAGTGCGACCGGCCGTCAGAATCTATCACGGATAGAACCGACGCCGGTCGCATTTTATATATTTACGCCGATAAAGAAACAACGGAAACAATGGCTCAGCACCTACATAATAAGACTGAAGGCAACAAGTAAGGCAACTGAAGGAATGCCCTCAGTCAGCATTACGCCGCGTCTTGAACGACAAGATATAGCAACTCACGCCCAGGGCAACGGCAAGCATGGCGGCACGCAGCCACCAGGAGTCGAATATCAGCACCACACAATGAAGCGACGTGAGCCACAGCAGCGACAAAGCCACTATCTTGGCGCGCAGCGGTATGCTGCGGTCCTCGCGGAAACTGCGTATGTACGGACCGAGATATCTGTGCCCGAGAAGCCATCTGTAGGCACGCGGCGAACTGCGAAAGAACATCGCCGCCGCAAGCAGAAGAAAGGGCGTGGTGGGCAGCAGGGGCAGAAATATGCCTGCAACTCCCAGCACCAGCGACACAGAACCTATCAACATGAAAACATATTTCATGCCGCAAAGATAATAACACGGCACGAAATAACGGCACAACGGCGGCATAATAAGTTATGTCAGGGCATGTATTGACGCCTGAGAGGCATGACTGGCGGCCTCCGGCGGCGGCATTCATAAAAATAAAAGACGCATGCACCAGCATCATGGAGCATGCGTCTTTATATTATCCGGTTATATTTTATATGCTATAACGTTGTCTTCCGTAAGGCAATGTCAGCCCTGCCGCAGCGTGCCCTATGGCCGCCCGCACGGCGTTATGCCCAATGCATCAGCACACCTGGCTGCCCGGCTTAACGTCGGCAGAGGTTGTAATGACGCTCAGAGAGCCGTCGAAGTCCTCAGCAGAGAGTATCATGCCCTGGCTCTCGATGCCCTTCAGCTTGCGCGGAGCAAGGTTGGCGATGAAGCAGACACGCTTGCCCACGAGATCTTCGGGCTTGTAGAACTTGGCAATGCCGCTGACGATGGTGCGGTCCTGACCGCTTCCGTCGTCGATAGTGAACTTGAGCAGCTTGTCGGCTTTCTTCACTTTCTCGCATGCCTTGATGAAACCTACGCGGATGTCGAGCTTCTCAAAGTCCTCGAAAGGTATGTTGGGCTTAATCTCCTTGGCCTTGTAGTTGGCAGCCTCGTTGGCCTTCTTGGTCTCCTCGAGCTTCTTGAGCTGGAACTCTATGACGTCGTCCTCAATCTTCTCGAAGAGCAGTTCGGGCTCAGCAAGCTGATGTCCGGCCTCGAGCAGGTCGGTAGAGCCAAGCTGATTCCAGTCGAACTGCTCGATGTTTATCATCTTGCGGAGCTTTGCGCTGCTGAAAGGCAGGAACGGCTCGAAGGCTATTGCCAGGTTGGCAACGAGCTGGAGAGATATGTTGAGGATAGTCTCCACGCGCTTCATGTCGGTCTTTGCAACCTTCCAAGGCTCGCAGTCGGCTATGTACTTGTTGCCGATGCGTGCAAGGTTCATGGCCTCCTTGAGGGCATCGCGGAACTTGAAGTTGTCGAGCAGATGCTCAACGTTGGCCTTGACGTCCTTAAACTCCTCGATGGTCTGCTTGTCGATGTCCTGCAGTTCGCCGCAGGCAGGCACTACGCCGTTCCAGTATTTCTTGGTGAGCTGCAGCGCACGGTTTACGAAGTTGCCGTAGATGCCCACCAGTTCGCTGTTGTTGCGCTCCTGGAAGTCTTTCCATGTGAAGTTGTTGTCCTTTGTCTCAGGCGCATTGGCTGTCAGCACATAGCGCAGCACGTCCTGCTTGCCGGGCAGCTCCTCGAGGTATTCGTGAAGCCATACGGCCCAGTTGCGTGATGTTGATATCTTGTCGTTCTCAAGGTTGAGGAACTCGTTTGCAGGTACGTTGTCGGGCAGGATGTAGCCTCCGTGAGCCTTAAGCATTGTGGGGAACACGATGCAGTGGAACACGATGTTGTCCTTACCGATGAAGTGAACGAGGCGTGTCTCGGGGTCTTTCCACCACTTCTCCCAGTCCTCGGGCATGAGTTCCTGGGTGTTTGAGATGTAGCCTATCGGGGCGTCGAACCATACGTAGAGCACCTTGCCCTCTGCTCCGTCGACGGGGACGGGTATTCCCCAGTCGAGGTCGCGGGTCATGGCGCGCGGCTGCAGGTCGAGGTCGAGCCATGACTTGCACTGTCCGTAGACGTTGGGGCGCCACTCCTTGTGTCCCTCGAGTATCCACTGCTTGAGCCAGTCCTGATACTCATTGAGCGGCAGATACCAGTTTTTGGTCTCCTTCAGCACGGGCTGCGAGCCGCTGATGGCGCTCTTGGGATTGATGAGTTCTGTAGGGTCGAGGTCTGATCCGCACTTCTCACACTGGTCGCCATAGGCCTTCGGGTTATGGCAGTGAGGACATTCGCCCGTTATGTAGCGGTCGGCGAGGAACTGATGTGCCTCCTCGTCGTAATACTGCATTGAGGTTTTCTCGATGAGCTTGCCTTCTTCGTAGAGCTTCTTGAAGAAGTCTGACGCAACCTTTGAGTGTGTGTCAGAGGTTGTGCGGCTGTAGATGTCGAACGAGATGCCGAGGTCGGCAAAGCTCTTCTTTATCATTGCGTGATAGCGGTCTACAACCTGCTGCGGCGTTATGCCTTCTTTTTTTGCGCGGATGGTGATGGGCACTCCGTGCTCGTCGCTTCCGCAGATGAATCTAACGTCTTGTTTCTTAAGTCTGAGATAGCGCACATAGATGTCTGCCGGCACATAAACTCCGGCCAGGTGGCCGATGTGCACTCCGCCGTTGGCGTAAGGCAGGGCGGCGGTTACGGTGGTGCGCTTGAAATGTTTATCTTCCATATAGTGTAAATAATACTTTATTTCCTTTTGAACGGCAAAGTTAATATAAATCGGGCGGACTACAAAACGAAAACGCTTTTTTCGTGGAATGTAGCCCCTCGAAGGCCTTGCGCAACTGTTTCGGCGCGGCTCATGGCTGCCGTCGGCGGCAGGCACGGGCGGTGTCAGTGGGTGGCCTTATACCAGTTGGTGTCAACCACGTCGGCGGCAAGCGAGTGGGTGCTCGGCTCCGAGGTAGTGATGCCCGAATAGGTGTTTATGTCGACGGCTCCCCTGTATGACGAATAATACTGCTCTGTGTGCACGGCATAGGGCACGGCGCGAGCCAGGCGGGCCTTGAACTCGGCGAGCAAAGCCTCGTCGGGACAAAGATGCTCAACATAGTCGCCGAAGTCGAAGAACAGCACGGGCGTGTATCCGTCCATGCGCTGCAGGCTGTAGAGCTGCAGACTGTCGAACTCGTAGCGGCTGTTTATCAGTTTCATGATCTCTGCCAGGGCGTCGAGCTGGCTGCAGTCGGTTATGCCGAGCGTGCCGTAGGGATAGTCGTAGTTGGAATAAAATTCATAGAATCCGTCGGCTATGGCCTTATAGTCAGGCTCTCCGAGCAGGCTTGCGCCTATCTCGGCATAGGGCATTCCGTAGGCCATTATCTCCGTAGGGCAGGCTATGATGTGGCCGGTTACGTGGCGAAGGTCGTAAGCCACCTCGACCGACGACATGTAGCAGTCGTCAAAGAGTATGAACTCCATCTTAAGTCCGGCGTCGGATATGGCGTCGGCCAGCGTTGATATGTCTGTCTGGTCGTCGCTCGTAACGCCGCCGAAGTAGCGCGTCATGGCGTAGCCCTTGTCGGCGCTGTAATGCGGCACGAAGGCAGGCGCCTGCCCCTTGGCCTTGTATTTGCTCTCAACGGGCAGCCATCCCATGCCGTGGCAGCCTATGGTCATGGCGTAGACGTCGGCCGGGGCAAAGGTCTTCATGTCGCTTAGTATGCCCGATATGCCGGCAGCCGTGGTGAGCGAGGGGTTGTCGTAGGTCTTCAGCTCGGTGCGGGTGCATTTTCCGCCGTTGCAGGTTATCTCGAACATCTCGGCCTCTGATGAGCTTGTTGATATGAACACTATCACGCGCTCGTTGTCGAGTCCGGTCTTGGCGATGGCCTCTTCCATGGCAAGGATATTGTCGTAGAAGTAGTCGGTCAGGTTGGTCGACCACGGGAAATACATGAACAGCGTGCGCTGCTCGGGCTTAACCTCCGGCGCGTCTTCGTCGTCGTGGCACGACGACAAGCCCGTCAGGGCCAATGCCACAAGCATCATAAGCATAACTCGGCGAATAAACTGCAAGGCTGAATATTGTTTCATATCTCGATGTTTTTGGGGTTAAATAAACGGGCTCGCCGCCGGTCATCCTGCCGCAAGCAGGCAGCAGCGGCCGCAACGGTTGCAAAACTAATAAAAAAATTTGATTATCAGGACTTTAACCTCCATTTTTTTAGTTTATCCCCACCTCAGCTCCCGTGCCTGCCGGCAAGCCGCCGCAAGGCAATGGCAGGCCGCCTGTAAGACGGCAAGGCACAGGCGGCATAACACACTGACAATCAACGCGTTGCAAAAGGGCATCTTTCAGGCTGCAAAAGATGGTCTTTCAGCGTGCAAAAGGTGCCCTTTCGGAGGCTAAAAGGCCACCTTTTGGAAAACGCCCTGCAAGCAGGCATAAGTCAAAACATCACACATAATCATAAAAAAAGAAAATAATTCGGTTTTTATTCGTTTATTTATGCACTTTTACCTACCTTTGTTGAGATTTTTTTGAAGATGTTATAAAACAAGAAGTTTTTTTATTAGATGAACGTAATTACGAAAACAGTTTCACTGCCTGATGGCAGAACCATCAGCATTGAAACCGGGAAAGTGGCAAAGCAGGCCGACGGCTCTTGTATGCTCCGTATGGGCAACACCGTCCTTCTGGCCACTGTTTGTGCCGCAAAAGATGCAGTTCCCGGAACAGATTTTATGCCTTTGCAGGTTGAGTACAGAGAACAGTATGCCGCAGCCGGACGCTTCCCGGGCGGATTCACCAAGCGCGAAGGCAAAGCAACCGATAACGAAATCCTTACATGCCGTTTGGTAGACCGTGCGTTGCGCCCCCTCTTCCCGTCAGACTTCCATGCAGAGGTTTACGTTAATGTAATTCTTTTCTCTGCCGACGGTGTCGACCAGCCCGACGCACTGGCAGGCTTCGCAGCCTCATGTGCCCTGGCATGCTCAGATATTCCGTTTGAATGTCCTATCTCTGAAGTGCGCGTAGCACGCATCAACGGCGAATACGTTATTGATCCGACATTCGAGCAGATGAAAAACGCCGACATGGACATCATGGTTGGTGCCTCTAAGGAGAACATCATGATGGTTGAAGGCGAGATGAACGAGGTTTCAGAGCAAGACCTGCTCGGAGCCCTCAAGGCCGCTCAGGAGGCTATACGCCCCATGTGCGTTCTGCAGGAGGAGCTCATGAAGGAACTCGGCACCGACGTGAAGCGCGAATACTGCCACGAGGTGAACGACGAGGAGCTGCGCGAACAGCTCAGAAAAGAGACCTACGACAAGTGCTACGCCATAGCTGAAGCCGGCGACCACGACAAGAAGGCACGCGAAGAGGCCTTCGACAAGATCAAGACCGACTTTGCAGAGGCTTATGCCGCAGCACACACCGAGCTGACAGAAGACGAGCTCGAGGAGAAGAACGCTCTCATCGACCGCTACTACCACGACGTTGAGCGCGACGCAATGCGCCGCTGCATCCTCGACGAGGGCAAGCGTCTCGACGGCCGTACAACCGAGGAGATACGCCCGATATGGTGCGAGGTGAGCCCGCTGCCCATGCCTCACGGAAGCTCTATCTTCACACGTGGCGAGACTCAGAGCCTCACTACATGTACTCTCGGAACAAAACTCGACGAGAAGATGGTTGACGACGTGCTCAACAAGAGCTACCAGCGCTTCCTTCTCCACTATAACTTCCCGCCGTTCTGTACGGGCGAGGCTAAGGCTCAGAGAGGCGTAGGACGCCGCGAGATAGGCCACGGCCACCTGGCATGGCGTGCGCTCAAGGGCCAGATTCCTGAGGAATTCCCCTACACAGTACGTCTCGTGTCACAGATTCTTGAGAGCAACGGCTCTTCTTCAATGGCTACAGTATGCGCAGGCACACTGGCACTGATGGACGCCGGCGTTCCGATGAAGAAGCCCGTGAGCGGTATCGCAATGGGTCTTATCAAGAACCCGGGCGAAGACAAGTATGCCGTGCTGAGCGACATCCTCGGCGATGAAGACCACCTGGGCGACATGGACTTCAAGACAACCGGTACGAAAGACGGTCTGACAGCAACACAGATGGATATCAAGTGCGACGGACTGAGCTTCGAGATTCTCGAAAAGGCTCTTATGCAGGCTAAGCGCGGACGCGAATACATCCTCGGCAAGCTGACCGACACTATAGCAGAACCGCGCGCCGAACTGAAGCCGCAGGTACCGCGCATAGAGGCATTCGACATTCCGAAGGAGTTCATCGGAGCCGTAATAGGCCCGGGCGGAAAGATCATACAGCAGATACAGGAAGAGTCTGGAGCCGTTATCACCATCGACGAAATCGACGGAAAGGGCAAAGTGCAGGTAAGTGCGCCTAACAAGGAGAGCATCACTGCTGCCATCTCTAAGATAAAGGCCATCGTGGCAATACCCGAAGTAGGCGAGGTTTACGACGGAACAATACGCTCTGTAATGCCTTACGGATGCTTCGTTGAAATCATGCCGGGCAAGGACGGACTGCTGCACATCTCTGAAATAGACTGGAAGCGCCTCGAGACTGTTGAGGAAGCCGGACTGAAAGAGGGCGACAAGATCACCGTCAAGCTGATGGACATCGACCAGAAGACAGGCAAGTATAAGCTTTCTCACCGCGTGCTGATACCGAAACCCGAAGGATATGTTGAGCGCGAGCGCCGCCCGAGACCCGAGCGCCGTCAGAGACCGGAGCGCGGAGAGCGCCAGAACAACCGCGAACAGCGCCGTTTTGAGCACCGCAGCAACAACAACGACTTCCACGATCCTTTGGCACCGAGAGAGCCCAAAGACTTCAACGACAGTCTTGACCACAACAACGACTAATTGAGATTATCTCATTAAGACTATAATTAATGGCGGCAACTTTCACATTGCCGCCATTTTTATTATCATCTGCATAGGCTGACAAAAGCTCGGAGGCATGGCCGAAACGCGCTGCACGGCGGCATAAACCGCCGCATAAAGGCCTAATAAGCACGCACCGGCAATGTATGACAGACGCGCCGGCAGGCAGCAAGCACAAACCGGGCGTTAGAGATTTTCACATTCAGGCAGCAAGCAAGCTATTGTTCTTATGATCAGCCGCATGGCATACGGTCTGGTATTTTCTATAAAAGCAGCTATTATCAGGCAAGAAGAAAGCATGTATTTCTAACGGCGGTTTAGGTTAAATAAGCAGCAAAGGCTGCATGAAAGCATAAAATACATTAACGAGATAAACCTTCATCGCTAAATACGTCTATATAAATAAAACGGGAAATCATTTAAAGCTTAACATTATGAAGATACTTACAGCAACCCTGACACTCATCCTTACATTGGCCGCAGGCTCTGTTTCGTTCGCTCAGTGCCCGCAATCCAACTGCTGCGGTACACATCACTGCAACGCCTGCGACAACGGCTCACACGCAAAAAGAAGGCATCATAACAGCAACAACGACTATCTTGTAAGCAACTTCAAGGTGTATTACCGCGGTCAGGTGGTTGAAGGTGCCACGGCATCAAGCTTCAGCGTCATCGGCGAAGGCTACGCCAAAGACAACTTCAGGGTGTTCTACAAGGGACAAAAGATAGACGGCGCAACGGCGTCAAGCTTCACTCTGCTCGGCTGCGGATATGCCAAAGACAGCTTCAAGGTGTTCTACAAGGGGAAGAAAATGGACGGAGCAACGGCGTCGAGCTTCACTCTGCTCGGCGAAGGATATACAAAAGACAGCTTCAGAGTGTTCTACAAGGGACAGAAAATCGACGATGCCACGGCGTCGAGCTTCACCCTGCTTGGCCGCGGATATGCCAAAGACAGCTTCAGAGTGTTCTACAAAGGGAAGAAAATTGACGGGGCTACGGCGTCAAGTTTCGTCGTTCTCGGCAACGGATACGCCAAAGACAACTTCAGTACGTATTATAAGGGAAATAAGATATAGCCTTGCTAAAAGGGCATCAATACAACGACGCGCGGCCGGAAAGAGACCAAACAGCAAAGGCCGGCCGCAAAGTCAGCAACGAAACGTTTATTTCTCGCAAACCGCTCATTATCATTCTACATGATTGCCACTCTACATTAAGCCTCTCGCCGCATGCTTTTCAGCATTTATAACAGACGGCGTCAAGATAAAGACAGACGGCAGGGCGACAACAGATGACTGTCAGACGGACGAAGACATCTGTCTGATTGCAGTATTGAAAGATATACAATGTAATGACAGATTTTGGTAAAAACAACTGGAGCCGTTATCTCTTGTCAGATAACGGCTCCTTTTCTTTACGTTAGTATGTTATGAAAAATTTGAGAGAATTGAAACTTCACAGTTTCGTTTTTTGTTTTACTAAACATGATTTATTGAGAAAGCATCGAAATATGTCTTACTTTAAGATGGTGGTTGCGGCCGAAGCCTGCTTCATCGAGTCGGTCTTTGCCGAGTCGCTCATAGCCACCGAAGGACCGTTGTGAGTCTTCTGGAAGCCTGCCACAGCCGGTTCGGGCTGTCCGCCTTCGTTGAACATCACCTGAGCCACGTTGCCCAATGCAAGGACTATAGCCACCGATGCGGCTGCCTTGAGCAGCGGCATGAAGCGCTGCCTGAGGCTTATCGTAACGGCCTTCACGGGTTCCGGCTCGTCGACCATAGCCAGCATCTTGGCGTCGAAGTCGCTTCCGAGCACGTCGGTCTCCTTCTCCTCGTGCTCATAGCAGAACAAGTCTCTGTACTGGCGAAGGCTCTCCGGCACGTCTTTCTGTCTGAAGAACGTGCGCAGGATGTGCTCCTCCTCGAGGCTTGTCTCGCACTTCCAGTAGCGTTCCAATAGCTGTTCTATGTATTTATAGTCCATATCCTTCATATTCTTTATATTTTTGTTTAACCGCCTGGCGGGCTCTGAAGATGTTAACCTTCACTTGTTCCTCGCTCAGACCGAGAACAGTAGCAATCTCTTTATAGCTTTTTCCTTCGAAGTCGCGCAGCTGCATGCAGCTTCTTTGCTTCTCGGGCAGGCTGTCAACGATGCGTTTCACCAGTTCGACGCGGTCTTTCTGTATCATCCTTTCATAAGGATCAGAGGCCGTATCGGCCGAGCCTATCTCCTCATCGCCTATCGGCTGGCTGTCGTTTCCGGCCCTTTTCATTCTGTCGAGCGACAAGTTGCGGCATATCGTAAGGCTGAAAGCCTCTATCGAGTCAACGTTCTGCAAGCTGTCGCGCCTGTTCCAGACCTTCATCAGCGTGTCCTGTACGATGTCTTCAGCCTCCTCTTTGTTGAGCGTTATGCGCAAGGCGAGGCGGTAGAGCACGTTCTTCAACGGCAAAACATCGTTACGGAAACTGATATTTTTCATCTGCTCTCTATTTAAATGACGATTCAACAGACCGAAAGTTACAAACTGATGCGGTCTTTTTTCTATTTTAACGTTTATTTGCTATTAAGAGACTGCAGTCTCTGCCGGGCGGTATGTGCCCGCAAACTGCCTTGTGGTGCGCAATGCCCTGCTGCCGGTGCTGTTGCAGGGCGCATTCAGACATAATTCAATGTCTCGCAAATCATAGCATGACTTTATGCTAAGTGTTGCTCTGTTTCTCTCAAAATCTTCTTTATCAGCAGTGCTGACTGCATGCCCTACTCCGTTATCATCGTGCCGTGACGGCCGTCGATGGCGGTGGCAAGGGTGATGTTGACGCGCGAAACTCCGGCACTTATGGCTTCAAAGGCATTCTCGAGCTTGGGCAGCATGCCCCCTACCACGGTGCCGTCGGCCACGTAACGCTCAAAGTCGGCACGGGTTATAAGCGGTATCACGCTGTCTTCGTCGTCGGGATTGCTGAGCACTCCCTTCTTCTCGAAGCTGAAGATGAGCGTTACGTCGTAATGTTCTGCCAGCGCCTTTGCCGTCTCTGCGGCTATGGTGTCGGCATTAGTGTTTAGTATGTTGCCGTTGCCGTCGTGCGTCAGGGGCGCCATCACGGGCGTTATTCCTGCCTCTATGAGCGTGCGGAGCTTATGTCCGTCCACACGGTCAACATCGCCTACAAAGCCATAATCGACGTCCTTAACGGGGCGCTTGTGAGAGCGTATCACGTCGATGTCGGCACCTGTAAGTCCGATGGCGTCAACGCCGTTGGCCTGAAGGCGCGCAACAAGGTTCTTGTTGACCAGTCCGCCGTAGACCATCGTAACCACTTCGAGCATGTCGCGGTCGGTTATGCGGCGACCGTTCACCATCTTGCTCTCTATGCCGAGGCGTGAGGCAACGGCCGTGGCGCGGCGACCGCCGCCGTGAACGAGCACCTTGCGGCCCTCAATGGCGCTGAAGTCGCTGAGCAGACGGCTAAGGCGAGCCTCGTCTTCAACAACGGCTCCGCCTACCTTCACTACTGTTATCTTCTCTTTCATCATATTATCTTACAGCAATGGCGCATCCTACTGCACGGCATGTGAGCGTCTGCGCCTGTAATAAAAACAAGAGCCGACACTATGGCATCGGCTCTCTGCTCTGTTATTTTATTCGAGGTAAGTGTATCCGTAGAGTCCTGAGCGATAGTTAGACAGGAACTCCTTGCCCTCCTCGAGCGAAATCTTGCCTTGCTTGACGCTCTTTGTAACCCATACTTCAAGCTGCCTTACCAGTTTCTTCGGGTTGTACTGAACGTAGTTGAGCACCTCCTCAACGGTCTCGCCGTCGAATATCTGGTCGATGTGATAGCGTCCGTCCTTCACCGTTATGTGTGCGGCGTTGGTGTCACCGAACAGGTTGTGCATGTCGCCGAGTATCTCCTGATAAGCTCCAACGAGGAACACGCCGAGATAATAAGGCTCGTTCTTGCGCAGGGTGTGTACCGGAAGAATGTGCGAGATGTTGCGGTTGGTGACGAAGTTGGTTATCTTTCCGTCGCTGTCGCAAGTGATGTCCTGCAGCGTTGCGCTGCGTGTTGGACGCTCATTGAGCCTCTGCAGCGGCACGATCGGGAACAGCTGGTCGACAGCCCAGGCGTCGGGCAGCGACTGGAAGAGCGAGAAGTTGCAGAAGTACTTGTCGGCAAGTATCTTGTCGAGGTTCTTCAGTTCCTCGGGCGTATGCTTCAGGCTCTTTGCCAGAGAGTTGATTTCGCGGCACACGCTCCAGTACATACGCTCTATCTCGGCGCGTGTCTGAAGGTCTACTATGCCGTGACTGAACAGGTCGAGCGCCTCGTCGCGTATCTGCTCGGCGTCGTGCCAGTCTTCGAGCATGGTGCGCGGGTTAAGGTTGTCCCATATATCATATAGGTCCTTTACGAGCGGATGAGATGCCTCGCCCGGCTCAAACTCGTCGTCCATCTCCGGCAATGAAGCCGTCTCGAGCACGTCGATGACGAGCACTGAGTGGTGAGCCGACAGCGAGCGGCCGCTCTCTGTTATGATGTTAGGATGCTGAATGCCGTTGCGGTTGGCAGCCTCAACGAATGTGTAGATACAGTCGTTGACATATTCCTGTATAGAGTAGTTGACACTGCTCTCGCTGTTGGGCGAGCGTGTGCCGTCGTAGTCGACGCCAAGTCCGCCTCCGCAGTCAACGAAGTCAACGTTATAGCCCATCTTGTGCAGCTGTATATAGAACTGCGAGGCCTCTCTAAGGGCTGTCTGTATGCGGCGTATCTTTGTTATCTGGCTGCCGATGTGGAAGTGGATAAGGCGCAGACAGTCTTTCATCTCCTCTTTTCGAGAATCTCGAGGGCCTTGAGCAGCTCAGAGCTTGTCAGTCCGAACTTGCTTGCGTCGCCGCCGCTCTCCTCCCACTTGCCGCTTCCTGACGAAGCAAGCTTGATGCGTATGCCGAGGTTAGGCCTTACGTTGAGCTTCTTGGCGGCCTTGGCTATAATCTCAAGTTCGTTGAGCTTCTCGACCACGATGAATATGCGCTTGCCCATCTTCTGTGCCAGCAGAGCCAGCTCTATGTAGCTCTGGTCCTTGTATCCGTTGCAGATTATGAGCGAGTCGCTCTGACACTGCACGGCTATGACAGCGTGGAGCTCGGGCTTGCTGCCTGCCTCGAGTCCGAGGTTGAACTTCCGTCCGTGGCTGATAATCTCCTCAACGACCGGCTGCATCTGGTTAACCTTGATGGGATATATAATGAAGTTTTCTCCTGTAAACCCGTATTCGTCTGAAGCTTTTTTAAAGCAGCTCCATGTCTTCTCGATTCTGTTGTCGAGAATGTCGGGAAAACGCAGCAGCACTGGCGGTGTGATGTCGCGCAGCGAGAGTTCGTCCATGACGTCGTGAAGGTCAATCTGTGTGTCGTCCTTGCACGGAGTGACATACACGTCGCCTTTTTCGTTAATACCAAAATAGGATGTTCCCCAACCGCTCATGTTATAGAGCTCGTTAGAGTCTTCAATGGTCCATTTTTTCATCAGGGCTGTAAAATTTAAATATTAAGCAATGTCCGCAGATTAGTTACGGATGTTTGTATTTTATCATAACTGTCAAGCACCTCGACGTTGAACACGTGTCGGGCCTGTGTATAGTACTGTTCGCGGGCGGCAAGCTGGCAGGTGATGAAGTCGCGCAGCTCTTCGGGAGTCTTGCCCTTAAGGAGCGGGCGCTCCGTCTTGCCCATCTTGAGGTGTGCGCTGAGCACTTCGGGAGAGGCTTTCAGATAGACTGTGTCGCCCTGCGCGTTCATATACTGCATGTTGTCGTAGAAACAGGGCGTGCCTCCGCCGCAGCTTATCACTACGTCCTCAAACTCGGCCACCTCATGGAGCATGTTGCGCTCTATCGTCCTGAAGCCTTCCTCGCCGCGCTCGGCAAATATCTGCGCCACCGTCTTGTGCATGCGGCCCTCGATATACCAGTCGAGGTCGTAGAACTGCAGGCCGAGGTCTTTGGCCAGCACCTTGCCCAGGGTGGTCTTGCCGGCACCCATATATCCAATGATAAGGATTCTTGTCATCGGCGTTATTTCTTCTTTGATGTGTTTATGATTTCCATACATTCCTCGAGCGACAGCTCTGCGGCCTTGTCATGAAGGTTCTTCGGCAGGCGGTAGTTCTTGCCGTCGTAGGCCAGATAAGGGCCGTAGCGGCCGTTCATCACCTCGAGCTTGGGCTCTTCTTCAAAGGCCTTGATGTGGCGCTGCGTCTCCTGCTGGCGCTTGCTCTCTATGAGCTGTATGGCCGTGGCGAGCGTAACGGTCAGCGGATTCTCGTTCTTGGGCAGCGAAACATACTTCTTGGCGTGCATGACGTAGGGGCCGAAGCGGCCTGCGCCTATAATGACGGGCGAGCCTTCGAACTCGCCTAGCGTGCGCGGCAGCTTGAACAGCTCGAGCGCCTCTTCGAGAGTTATGGTCTCGATGCTCTTGTCCGACGGCATCTGTGCGAAGCGCGGCTTCTCCTCGTCCTCTGCCTTGCCTATCTGAACGACGGGACCGAAGCGGCCAATCTTAACGAACACGGGCTTGCCGCTTGCGGGGTCGATGCCCAGCTCGCGCTCTCCGGCCTTGTGCTCCTCGCGCGTGTTCATGGTCTGCTCTACTGTAGGCTCGAAGTCTTTGTAGAAGTTCTTTATCATGGATGTCCACTGCGACTTGCCCTCGGCAATGGTGTCGAACTGCTGTTCCACCTTGGCCGTGAAGTTGTAGTCCATGATTGTCGGGAAGTATTTCAGCAGGAAGTCGTTCACCACCATGCCGATGTCTGTGGGCAGCAGCTTGCCTTTCTCGTTGCCCACGGTCTCCGTCTTGGTCTTCTCGCTCACCACGTTGCCGTGGAGCACGTCTACGATATACTGTCTCTCCTCTCCTTTCTTGTCGCCCTTCTGCACATACTCTCTCTGCTGTATGGTGCTTATGGTCGGGGCGTATGTTGACGGGCGGCCTATGCCCAGCTCCTCGAGCTTGTGCACGAGGCTTGCCTCGGTGTATCTCAGTGGTCCCTGGCTGAAGCGCTGTGTGGCCGTAACCTCGCGGCGCTGCAGCGTCTGTCCCTCGGTCATCGGGGGCAGTATGTGTGATGTCTCCTCCTGATTGTCGTCATCGTCGAACGACTCGCGGTAAACCTTCAGGAATCCGTCGAACTTGACTACCTCGCCGTTTGCCACAAACTGCTCTTCCGTTCCGTCGATGCTTATCGTCACGGTGGTCTTCTCTATCTGCGCGTCGGCCATCTGGCATGCTGCCGTGCGCTTCCATATCAGTTCGTAGAGGCGCTTCTCCTGCTGCGTGCCGTCTATCTCGGTGTTCTCCATGTATGTGGGGCGTATGGCCTCGTGTGCCTCCTGCGCGCCTTTAGAGTGGGTGTGATACTGGCGCGGCTTGCTGTAGTCCTCGCCCCAGAGCTTTATTATCTCCTCCTTGCTCGAGTTGATGCAGAGCGACGACAGGTTGACAGAGTCGGTACGCATGTAGGTTATGCGTCCGTTCTCATACAGATGCTGCGCCACCATCATGGTCTGCGACACGGTGAAGCCCAGCTTGCGGGCTGCCTCCTGCTGCAGGGTTGACGTGGTGAACGGGGGCGCCGGTGTGCGCTTCAGCGGCTTCTTGGTTATCGCACTGACGGTGAATCCGGCTGTCTTGCACTTCTCTAAGAATGCCATCACCTCGTCGTGCGTGCTGAAGCGCTTGTCGAGCTCGGCCTTCAGCTCCGACATAGAGCCGTCGGGTGCCTCAACGCCGAATATGGCGCTCACGCGGAAATAAGGCTCGCTCTTGAACGCCTGTATCTCGCGCTCGCGCTCAACGATGAGTCTTACGGCAACGCTCTGCACGCGTCCTGCCGACAGGGCCGGCTTGACCTTGCGCCAGAGCACGGGCGAAAGCTTGAAGCCCACAAGGCGGTCGAGCACGCGGCGCGCCTGCTGCGCGTTGACAAGGTTCATGTCAAGGTGGCGCGGATGCTTTATGGCCTCGAGTATGGCGGGCTTTGTTATCTCGTGGAACACGATGCGGTTGGTCTTCTCCTCGTCAAGTCCGAGCACCTCGCAGAGGTGCCATGATATGGCTTCTCCCTCGCGGTCCTCATCGGATGCGAGCCACACCTTCTCAGAGTTCTGCGCGTTGTTCTTCAGCTCGGTTACGAGTTTCTTCTTCTCCTCAGGTATTTCATAGTCGGGCTGAAGAGTGTCTATATCTATGCTGAGTTGCTTTTTCTTCAAATCGCGTATATGTCCGTAGCTTGACATAACTTTGTAGTCCTTGCCCAAAAACTTTTCTATCGTTTTGGCCTTTGCCGGACTCTCGACAATTACAAGATTTTTCTGCATCACGGTTTATATTTTCAATTAGGGCGCAAATGTAAGCAAAACTTTTTCATACACCTTATATAATAGGCTATTTTTCTGTTTTTTTAGTTTTTTGCATAACTTTTAAGTATTTTACACGTATCAATATGTAAAACCGCCCGGCATAGCGGCTGCGGGCATCTCAGGCATGAAATATGTTTACATATATGCGCACGAAGGCAGGGCCCCGGCAGCACGCTTTGCAAAAGACGGCAAAACGCACTGCAAAAGGTGGCCTTTCGCCTTGTAAAAGACGGTCTTTTGGAAGCTAAAAAGCCGCCTTTTGCAACACACTGAAACTCAATATGTTGCAAAGGGCGGCTGCCGTATCCCGACGTCAGTGCTGCCGTCAGCGTCTGTTTCCGTCAATGTTGAGATACTCATAAAGGCCCTGGCGCACTGAGCGCAGGCCGAACAGCTCTGTGTGGATGTCCTCGGGGGCTATCCACATACACTCGGCGGCGTCGTCCATGGCCTTGAGCTGCGACGCGTCTTCCACCTTGCAGGCAAAGAACATGTCGAGCGTCTGTATGTCGAGCCCCGAATAGCGGTATACGTTCGGCAGGCTGAACAGATAGCGTGCCTCGGTAACGGTGAGCCCGGTTTCCTCCTTCACCTCGCGCATGATGCTCTCCTCGGCCGTCTCAAGCACGTCGGCAAATCCGCCGGGCAGGTCGAGCGTGCCCTTGGCAGGCTCGTTGTTGCGCTTCTCTACCAGCAGCTCGCCCTTGTCGTTGGTGATGAATGCCACCACGGCGGCCGCCGGATTCATGAAATACTCAAAGCCGCAGTTGCTGCACTTCTTGCTCTTCTGCGTGTCTTTCTCGAAATGGGAGCTGCCGCAAACGGGGCAATACTCAAACTTTTCCAATAGATTCATATCTCTGCGTTTTACATTAAAAAAGCTCCACGGCCGCGCAGGGCCGTGAAGCTTGATATAGTCTTTTTACCAATTGTCAGTGCGGAAAGGCAGCAGGGGCAGCCCGCCCATGTTGGCCACGTTGCCCAGCTGGAAGTTCTTGAAGCAGTAGCGCACGGCCACGGGAGCCTTAACCTCAGGACAGGTCACTACTATGCCCCTGGCGTTGTCGTAGCTCGCCTTGGCTGGATGGAACACCTTGTCGGCGCCGGCCACCTCAAATCCCTGCATGTCGTCAAGACGGCTTACGCCTCCGTAGTCGTTCTTCAGCCTTATGCAGCATGTGTCGCCCTCTATCTTAAGCTCCTTAAACTCAGGGCTCTCGCACAATATCGTCTCCTGTCCGTAGGTCTTGTTCAGCGCGAGGAAAGCCAGGCGCTCGCCCACCTTCTGCTTCTGTGCGGGATGAATCTGGCGCGCCTCCCACGGATACACGCAGTCGTTGGTGCACACAAGGCCGCTGTTGGGTATTATGTCGTGCGCCCTTACCTGCTGCTCGCGCAGCTTTGCGCCCCAGTCGCCGTCAACGTTTCCGTAGTCGTAAGGTGCTATCTGAACAAAGTAGAACGGTATCTCGCCGCAGCCGAAGGCGTCGCGCCACTGCCTTACCAGCAGCGCAAGGCGGTCTGAATACTGGTTGCCCGGGTCGCCGACGTTAGAGCATCCCTGATAGAAGAGAATGCCTTTCACGGTGTACTTCAGTATCGGACTGAACGTGCCGTTGCCCCACATCAGGGCGCGGTGATAGTCGGCAGGATACTTCTTCACTATGGCCTGCGAGTCAACAGGCTCGTCGGTATACTTCTTCAGGTTCTCCTTTGTCAGCCAGCTCTCCACCTTCGAGCCGCCCTTGTTGGCCATGATAAGGCCCACGGGCACGTTGAGCATGCGGCTCACCTTGCGTGCGAAGAAGTAGCCCGTGGCACTTGCGTCGCCCACCGTTGCAGGGCTGCACACCTTCCACTCGCAGTTGGCGTCGCTGAGCGGCGTCATGCTCATCACGCTCGGTATCTTCACGAAGCGCACCAGCGATGAGTTGACCGCATCGGCCACCACGTCGTTATATCCCTCCACGGGGCAGTTTTCAAATCCCTTTATGGGCATCTCCATGTTGCTCTGTCCGGCACATACCCACACTTCGCCTGCAAGCAGGTTGCTGAGGGCCACCTCGCCGTCGCCGTCGTCAAGCCTTACGGTGAGCGGCTTGTTGTCAGCCTTGGGCGTCTTCACCGTCAGCTGCCATTCGCCCTTGCGGTCGGCCTTTGCCGAATAGGCATCGCCGCTCCACGACACGCTGACCTTCACCGTAGAATTAGGCTTGGCACTGCCCCACAGGCGCACGTCGGCATCCTGCTGGATCACCATGTTGTCGCCCAGGACATGAGGCAGCCTGACCTTTGCCTGCATGCCTGCGTGCATCAGGAACAGGGCTGAAATCATTAAAAATAGTTTACGCATAATCTGTCTGTTTTATATTTTGTTATAATAATCAAACAGACTGCAATATTACAAAAAAAATCAGTATATTTGCAAAAACGCCTTGAATAAATTAACAAAAAACAAGGCATTAACAATCATTCCTTACAACAATGACACTGAAAAAACTATTATTTGCGGCAGCGATGCTGGCATTGAGCCTCAACATGAGCGCACAACAGAGTTATGAAATAAACCTTTGGCCCAACGGTCCGGCCGTGAAGAGCAGCGACGCGGGCGACACGGCAAAGGTCAAGGTGTTTCTTCCTGAAAAGAAATCGGCCACGGGACGCGCCGTGGTGATATGTCCCGGAGGCGGCTACCAGCATCTGGCCATGAACCATGAGGGCTACGACTGGGCACCGTTCTTCAACAACATGGGCATAGCTGCCATCGTGCTGAAATACAGAATGCCGCACGGCGAGAAGGATGTGCCCATATCTGACGCCGAGGAGGCTATCAGACTGGTGCGCCGCAACGCCGCCAACTGGAACATAAATCCCGACGACGTGGGCATAATGGGCTCATCGGCAGGCGGCCATCTGGCATCTACCGTTGCCACGCATGCAGCCAAGGACGCGCGCCCCGACTTCCAGATACTGTTCTATCCGGTGATAACCATGATGCCCGACATTACCCACAAGGGCTCGCACGACAACCTGCTGGGCAGCAACGCAAGGAAAAAGGACGAGAACAGCTACAGCAACGACCTGCACGTGTCGCGCATGACGCCGCGCGCATTCATAGCCCTGAGCGACGACGACCGCGTGGTGTTGCCGGCCAACGGAGTGAACTACTACATTGAGCTCTACCGCCACGACGTGCCGGCCACGCTCCATGTATATCCATCGGGCGGCCACGGATGGGGCAACCGCGACAGCTTCAAGTATCACAACGAGATGCAGCTCGAGCTGAAGGCATGGCTCAGGAGCTTCTGACAACCGACAGACACAGCGGCCCGGCGAGCCGGCAGGCATGAGCGGGGGCGCAAGACATAACGGAGCCGGCGGACAGCAGCACGACAACAGACCGTGCACAGGCTGTCCGCCGGCTCTTTTGCGTCATATATGCGGCATCAGCATGCCCCGGCGGCAGCGCTCCTGAAGCGCCTGCGGGATGCGGAATGAGGGGCAAGACGGCGGATATTTTGTTAAAACGAAACATTTTTTCGCTTTTTTATGTCAGATAAGCTACAATCTAAACAGAAAAACATTATATTTGCAGATGTTACTTTCAACACAATGCTTATGAAAAACCTGAATATCTTTACGATGCTTTTGCTGGCATTCGCAATGTCGGCCCTGACCGCATGCAGCGACGATGAAGACTTCAACATACCCATACCGCAGCAGATGACGGCGGAATATGTAACCGCTACTCTCAACGGAAAGGGATGGACGCACGTTGAGTCGCACGAGATAAAGAGCAACGGAACGTTCGAGAAAGAAGAATACTGGAGCGGTCTGGTGGGCGCAAGTCCTTCGGATTACTCGTTCAGCGGCGACAGCGTAACCACCTACTCGTACATCGACGCCTACCCTATAAGCGGATACCGCAAGAGGAGCTACACCTACGACGAAGGCTCCAACAGCCTCATGGCCGACGGAAAAGAGATGTTCAAGATAATCTCGCTCAACGAGAACGAGATGAAACTGATAAAATACCAGGCCATCGACGGCAACGGAAAGAAGATTTATGTCTACTCGACATACAGGGCAATGAGCAGCACCGAACTTGCAGAATGCATAAAGGACCATCCCTACGACCTCGACTCGCTCAACGACAAGTACCCCACTCTGCCTGAACAGATGAGGATAACGAGCGAATATTTCAGCCGCTACGCCGTGGGAAGAGGATGGAAATGCACCGAGGCGCACAGGATGGAGATGGCCGGAAGATACGACGTAGCCAACATATACAGCGACAACGGGCAAGACATGGCATACAGCTGCTTCATCGCCACCGACACCATAACATGGATGACGCAGCAGGGCGAGGCTGCGGCAACGGCCAGCGAGAGCATCAGATACACGTACAGGGCCAACAGTTTCCAGCTTGCCGCCGATGCCGACAGGGGCTTCAGGATAATCACTCTCAACGACCACGAAATGAGAATAATCAGAAGACTGCAGGGAAACAACGGCGAAGGGCCCACGGAACTCTACTGCATCTACCGCAGGATGACGCCCGAAGAGCTCAAGCTGTATATGGCAGAGACATAAGGCAGAAGACGCTCCGGCGGCAACCGGAACAGCCACGACGGGCAAGCCGCCGACAAGCCTGATATTCAACGACTTACGAAAGGCCATCTTTTAGCTTCTAAAAGGTGGCCTTTTAGCGTGCAATATGTGGTCTTTCAGAAGGCGAAAGGCCACCTTTCGGAAAACGGCTGCACGCAGGCCATATCCCCACAGCATGAAAGGCGGCAGAATACAGGTTGTTTTCGGGCATACGAAAACAGGCATGACAGCATGCAGAATGAGGCACGGGTATAGTTAAAATAAGAATTAATAAGTGTTTTAACCATAAAAAACGCCGGTAAAACAAAAATATGGCGAAAAAAGAAACGGATTCTCAGATATTTTTAGTTACTTTGTATCAGATACAGAAACTATCCGTATCTTACGAACAAGAGTTTTAAACAACTAAAAAAGAGTATTATCATGACAAAGTTGAAAGAAGTTTACCGCTGTGCCGTATGCGGCAACATAGTAGAAGTTATGCACGAGGCAGGAGGCACACTGTCGTGCTGCGGACAGCCCATGGAGCTGCTTACAGAGAACACCGTTGACGCTGCTACAGAGAAGCACGTACCCGTTGTAGAGCCTATCGAGGGCGGCTACAGAGTTAAAGTGGGCGAAGTTGAGCACCCGATGCTCGAAAACCACTACATCGAGTGGATCGAACTGGTTGAATGCGACAAGGTTCAGCGCAAGCACCTCAAGCCGGGCGAGAAGCCGGAGGCTGTGTTCTACACCGACTGCAAGAACGTGTACGCACGCGAATACTGCAACCTGCACGGACATTGGAGATCTAAATAATCACAATATCATGCTCACACGGAGGCCCGACACTCGCTGTCGGGCCTCTTTTCGTTGTTACCCCAACTTTGCAACCGGGTTGCATCGCATATCGGCTACCTTTGCATCAGTAAAAAGACAAACTAAAGACAAAGGACATGGTAACCAAGAAATTTCAGAAACCGATAATCTCCTTCTTCATGCTCATGGCCGGAATATGCTTCACCGAAGGAGGAGCCGTAATCTTCAACAACGGCATTGTGCGCCTGGCATGGTTCATCCTGGCGTTCCTGCCCGTAGGACTCGGCGTGATGCGCGAGGCATGGGAGTGCGCAATGAAGAAGGAAGTGTTCAGCGAGTTCATGCTCATGACAATAGCGTCGATAGGCGCCTTCATCATAGGCGAATATCCCGAGGCAGTGGCAGTGATGCTGTTCTACTGCGTGGGCGAGACACTTCAGGACATGGCCGTCGACAAGGCGCGCGACAACATACGCAGCCTGATGGAGTTTCACCCCAAGATGGCAGTCATAGTAAGGGGCAATCATAAGGTGGCCGACAAGCCCGAAAACGTCATTCCGGGCGAAATCATCGAGGTTAAGCCGGGCGAACGCGTGCCGCTCGACGGCATACTGACAAGCGGCGACGCTGCATTCAACACAGCTGCGCTTACCGGCGAGAGCATGCCCCGCACCATTGAGAACGGCCACGAAGTGCTTGCCGGCATGATAGCCACGGAGAGCGTGGCGCGGATAAAGGTTACACGGCCCGAGAGCGAGAGCGCCGTGGCACGCATACTGAAGATGGTCGAGGAGGCATCGGAGCGCAAGGCGCCTGCCGAACTCTTCATACGCAAATTTGCAAGGATATACACCCCTGCCGTAATAGCGCTGGCAGCACTCACCGTCATCGTGCCTTACATCTGGTCGGCAGCAGGCACCGGCTTCGTCTACGACTTCAGCACATGGTTCTACCGCGCACTGATATTCCTCGTTATATCGTGCCCCTGCGCCCTCGTCATAAGCATACCGCTGAGCTATTTCGCAGGCATCGGCGCGGCATCAAGGCACGGCATACTGTTCAAGGGCGGCAACTGGCTCGACGCCGTAACGCATATCGACACCGTGGTGTTCGACAAGACGGGCACGCTGACGCGCGGAGTGTTCTCCGTAACTAAGGTCTGCGGCAACGACACCGGCAAGCTGCTGGCCACCGTGGCGGCAATGGAGCGCAGCAGCAACCACCCCATTGCCAAGGCAATAACAGCCTATGCAGGCGACAGGACGGCAGAGGTGAGCGACGTGAAAGACCTGCCCGGCTACGGCATGACGGCCACGGCAGGCGGCGACAGATGGCTTGCCGGAACACTGAGGCTGCTCGACCGCGAGAACGTAAGCTATCCGGAGGAGCTGAAGAGCGTGCCCGAGACCATCGTGGCATGCGCCAAGAACGGCCGATATGAGGGCTACATACTACTTGCCGACACGCTTAAGGACGACGCGGCAGAGGCCGTCAGAAGGCTCAGAGAGTGCGGAATAAGCCGCATGGACATACTTTCGGGCGACAAACAGGCGCTCGTGGACAAGGTGGCAACCGAGACTAAGGTGGACAAGGGATATGGCGACCTGATGCCGGAGGGCAAGGTAAGGCATATAGAACAGCTGCAGCGCGAGGGCCGCAACGTGGCTTTCGTTGGCGACGGCATCAACGACGCGCCTGTGCTTGCACTGAGCAACGTGGGCATTGCCATGGGTGCGATGGGCTCAGACATGGCCGTCGAGACGGCAGACGTGGTCATCCAGACCGACCATCCGTCGAAGGTGGCTGAGGCGATAAGGGCCGGCAAGCGCACCGTAAGCGTGGTAAGGCAGAACATAGTGATGGCCATCGGCATAAAGGTGGCAGTGATGCTGCTCGGACTTGTGGGCATGGCAAACCTCTGGGGTGCTGTGTTTGCCGACGTGGGCGTGGCCCTGCTGGCCGTGCTCAACGCCACAAGGATATTCTTCGGCAGAGCGGCCGGAGAGCGCAGCGGCGCAAACAGAAATAATGGCCACTAAATTTTGCTTTTCGGACAAATAGAGTTATTTTTGCACCGAAATGGCATCTGAACAATACTATATAGACAAACTGAAGCACCGCGGCATAAAGCCGACGGCCACACGCCTGCTGATTCTGCGGGCGATGTTCAGGGGCGACGAGACGGTGTCGCTGCCGCAGCTCGAGAAACTGCTGCCGACGGTAGACAAGAGCACCATATCGCGCACTCTGTCGGTGTTTCTGATAAACCGCCTCATACATGTGGTGGACGACGGAAGCGGCAGCCTTAAATACAACGTATGCAGCGACGACTGCGACTGCGGAGTGGAAGACGAGCACACACACTTCTACTGCGAGAACTGCCAGCGCACGTTCTGCCTGAAGCGCATACACGTGCCCGTGGTGAGCCTGCCGGGCGGTTTCGTGCTCAACAGCATCAACTACGTGATAAAGGGCCTGTGTCCTGAATGTGCAGAGAAGCTCGGGCGCAAATAGGCCGAGGACATAACAACAGTTAAGGGCGGAAAGACCGCATGCCGCGCAGGCACGCATCTTTCCGCCCTTAATGCGTATTTACAGCGGCAGCGCCGCCCCGTTGTTATCTTGCAGCGAAGTAAACGCCCTCGTTGACAGCCATTCTTGCCTCATAAAGGCCCTGCTTGTCGAGCGTGACGTCCATGGTCTTGCCGCCCGGCAGATATATCTGCGCAGTGTCGTTGCCCTTCATCTTGAGCAGCACGGTTGTGGTTCCGTCTTTCTCAACGGCCCAAGTGTTGTCCTTCTCGTTATATGTAAAGTTCATCACATTGCCGTCGGCATCCTTTATCTCGTATCCGTCCTTGAGCGTGGTAACGGCATACAGCTTGCCGTCGCTGCCCATGATGCTCTCCGTCTTGCCTACATTCTCGGCCAGAGGATTTGAGCCTGACCAGAACTCGATGGTGTTAAGGACAAGCAAGTCGGCCGTTCCGCACAGCACGTAGGCGGGCGAAATGACGATGAAGATAAGTTCGTTGAGGAACTTGTTGCCCGTGGCATCCTTGTTCCAGTCGAGCACTTTGTTGAACAGGCCGAACGAACCTATGCAAGAACTCATGACCACTGAGGCGATCATGATAAGAAGAAAAGATTTTAATGTTTTGTTGTACATGGTTTTCTTAGTTTAAATGAATTAACAGGTTACAAATCTAATACAATAATTTAAAAAACGTGGATATGTAGTAATAAAAAATATGAAAAACCGAAAAATTAGTCATTTTAATCTACGAAAAATGTTCTTGCTGTATTTGTTTACAAAGGGTTTACACGCCGCACCGTGCGCAGCTGCACAGCCTCTCATGCCGTCTGCCGCCGCCATTCGGCACCGCTGCCCGGTGAGAATGTTTCTGAACGACGGGCGACATGCCGCCGACGGCTGACCGGCCAAGGCTGGCAGCGGGTTAAACTGTGTTAAAGCAACATGAGTCGCAAATCCGGTTAAGGCTCTCAGAACGGCCATGCCGGGCACGAAAGCGCGGTCAGAACGGAAAAACGGGCGTTTTTGTGCTAAATGCGTAACCACCTGACAGCATGCCATTTACGCCTTACGTTGCATCAGAAGCAATGCAGCTGCCGTGCAAAAGGTGGCCTTTCGTCATGCAAAAGACGGTCTTTTACACGCCAATATACGGCCAACTGCATGGCAAAAAGCAGTGAAACGGGGCGCAAAACATGGCAGATTTGGCCGTAAATGGCGGTGAAATGGGGAAAAAACGGCCATAAACGGCTGTGCGGAGGGTTATAAAACGGACAGCGGAATGTCTGTAACGGAAATTTATTTTGTAAAGAAACGCGAAAGCGCAAGAGTTAAAAAATCGAAAGCCGGCAGCGGTTCCGGGCGTGTTGGCACGATGAAACGGCAAGAAAATAGGCTCAATCAGGCCGCCGGACTGGGCCTCATTGAGCCGTTATGTCTACAGATAGAGCACGCTCTCGGTGCCCATGTTGAACAGCAGGTCGAGTATGCTGAGGTTAGGCTGAAAGCCGTGGCGCTGCTCATACACCTGATAATATCTCCTGGGAGCGAACATCGGGTCGGGCATGCTGTGCTTAGGGCGTATGGCGTCGCGGTAGTCGTCGATGCCCATGCCTTCGGCCTCGTCGCTGAACATGTAGCCCGCAGTAGGCTCCACATGAGGCTCTATGTCGATGAGTTCGCACATTTTGGCGCATATCTCAGCGTTGAAATCGTAAAGGAAGGTCCACTCCTTCTCAAAAAACGGCCTGATGTCGTCGGCATAATACTCAAAGAACGGCGACTCGCCGTAGGCGCTCATCAGCGCGTTCCAGTGTATGTGGCGCCAGTTGCCGTGGTTGCTTATGCGCACATCCTTCATGAGACACTTTGGCACCTGTCCCTGTTCATCGGGCCGTTGGCCGTCGGCGGTGCGCTCCACGGGCACCGTAAGAGCCTGCAGGCCGTTGGCGGTGGCTATCACGCAGCGGTTGCGGTAGGTCTGTTTGATGAAACTGTCGTAAGCCTCAACCCTGACTTTGTCGTATCGGTTGAGTTTCTGATACCATTGTACGGGGCCGAAATAGGCCGATGAAAGCAGTGCTTCTGACATGATATGGGGTGGATTTGTTGTTTCTTTAAATGTTTGCTGTTATCTTAATACGCCATTTCAACGCCTCAACGCGGCTGTCTGCCGTCATAAGAATGGCGGCCAAGAGCGCCGCAGACGGCTGAATTAAGCCCGGCAGTACAGTTATTTTGCGCCAAGAGGTCTGGGCTTTCTTATGAGCTGCATGTTGCGTCCGGGGCGCAGACACTCGTAGAACGGCAGCGAAGGGTCGACAGAATAGAGCAGCACCGACACCTTGCCGATGATGTGTGTCTCGGGAACAAAGCCGAAGAAGCGCGAGTCGTATGGTTCTGAGGGACGGCCCGAACTGAACCAGTAGTAGTCGTTGCCGAAGGCTGCGCAGCGTGTCTCTGCTCCGTCCACGATAAGGCGGCCGTCTGCAATCTCAGCGTTGCGCCCCTCGTATCTGTTATACAGAAAGCAGAGCAGGCGCATATTGCTTTCGCTCACCTTTACAATGTGGTCTCTGCCGGGCACCATCAGTCTGACGCCGTCGGCCATGACGGTGTCGCCGGGCACGCCAGTGCAATAGCAGGCGCTTACAGGAAGACTTGTGAATGGAACGGAAGAGTCGGCCGGACAGTTGAAGGCCACGAGGTCGCCGCGCTCAACGGGCGATGGCATCCAGCGCGTGTATCTGAAGTAAGGACCGCCGCCCGTGCGCAGGCCATAGCTCCACCTGTTTACCAACACGCGGTCGCCACTGACAAAGCAGGGTTCTAGCCCTGAGCCGCTGACCGTGTAAACGGTAAACACCAAAGCGCGGAAAGCCAACATCAACAAGATTGTGACTATCAACGCCATCACAAACTTGAGCGCACTTCTCATAGTCCTTAGGATTAAGAGTTATGAAGCAAGAGTGAAGAAGTAAGGCGCAGACCCGTCGGGCGGATGCTTGCCGGCCTCTCTTTACGGCCTTGTTATTTGCCTATTCGGCAGATGCCGTGGCGCGTCAAGACGCTGCCTGCGCCGTGCAAACGGGCCTTACGGCCGGCGCCCTACTTCCTTTCTCAGTTCAAAGTCCTTAATATATTGCTTTTACTTTATGTTATCAACAAAACGGAACAGGCGGCTCCAGCGCACCTTTGAGAATCCGCTGCGGTCGGGATCGCTGCTCCACCAGATGAAGATAGGCTTGCCCACGATGTGGTCTTCAGGCACAAAGCCCCAGTAACGCGAGTCGGCCGAGTTGTGGCGGTTGTCGCCCATCATCCAGTAATAGTCCATCTTGAACGTATACTTGTCTGTCTGCTTGCCGTTGATGTATATCTTTCCGTTCTTAACTTCAAGCTGATTGCCCTCATACACACGTATAGGACGCTCGTAAACGGCAATGTTCTTCATGTTGAGAGTTATGGTCTTGCCCTTCTGCGGAATCCATACCGGACCATAGTTGTCGCGTGTCCATCCCGTGTAAGCGTTCAGCGGATAGATGTCTCCCACGGTAGCCTCGGTGTTAAGGGCTATGCTTGCCACGAGGTCGCGGCGCTTTGCCAGTGCCGTTGCGGCCTTCTTGGTCAGCGGCATGTATCCGTTCTGGTTAAGACTCGTAAGGTCTTCCATGCTTATTCCCAGCTCGTGCATGAGGTCGTCGGGCAGCGGCTGGTTGAGCTTCACGTTGTATGTATACTGCACATTGTCGGGTTCCTTGTTGGGTTTGCCGTCGAGATACACTATGCGGTCCTTTATCTGGAGCGTCTGTCCGGGCAGACCCACGCAGCGCTTAACATAGTTTTCGCGGCGGTCAACGGGCCTTGAGATTATCGAACCGAACTCAGGATGGTTGTCGAGGATGTAGTTTCGTCCGATGTTATACACTCTGTTGTACCAGTCGCGCTGCTGCTGCGGAGTGAGTTTCGACATGTCTGGATGGTCCATTATCAGCTGACTGCCGTAAGAATAGCACATCTGATAGTAGTCGGCAGCCTGATACTGCGGGTTAGACACGAGCGTATCGCCTGCCGGATAGTTGAACACCACGATGTCGTTGAGTTCAACCTTGCCCAGGCCTTTTGCTCGGCGATAGTCCCACTGCGGCCATTCGATATACGACTTGCAGCCGAACACGGGCAGCGTGTGCTGTGTGAGCGGCATGGTGAGGGGCGTCTGCGGTATGCGCGGACCATAGCTTACCTTGCTCACGAAGAGGTAGTCGCCGGTGAGAAGCGACTTCTCGAGCGACGAAGAAGGTATGACATAGTTCTGGAAGAAGAACAGGTTGATGAAATAGACGGCCACGAGGGCGAACACCAAGGCATCTACCCACGACATGATGAAGCGCACGGGGCGCTCTGAGTCTTTCCACCACTGCCAGCGTATCTTCTTTGTTATGTAGACGTCGAAGATAAACGGAACGACGATAAGTCCGAGCCAGCTCTCAAGCCAGTAGAGGAAAATGAGATACAACAGGGTTACAACGGCAAACTTGGTCCATTGCACCTTCATATTAAGTTTTTTCTTTTCTTTGTCAATCATTGGTGTAAATATTTATTGTTTAGTAGTTAAAGGAGTTAAAAGTAGTTATCGCCGTACAAGTACGGCTTAGGAGTTAAAGTCATTACCCTTGAGGATTATTATTGGTATAAATAATCACATACACATTGCACACGTGCAAAAAGCCTTCAAGGCTAATGACTTTAACTACTTAGCAGGCACAGCCTGCGATAACTTCTTTAACTACTTTAACTCCTAAAGTTTAAAACTTAAACATATCACTTATCGTCAGCAGTCCGCTGTGCTGTGCCGTATATTCGGCTGCGAGCACTGCTCCCAGGGCAAAGCCCTTGCGCGAATGGGCATCGTGAGTGATGGTTATGCAGTCGGCCTCGCTGTCGTATGCAATGGTGTGTATGCCCGGCACCTCGCCGCGGCGCACCGAGTCGATGCGCAACTCGTTGTCGGCGCAGTCGGCAGAGCCTTCTATATGGCCGTCGGGAGCCGTCAGAGTGCCCTTCACCCAGCTGTCCTTGCGGTCGATATTGTCTATTATCTCCTCGGCAAGAGTTATTGCCGTGCCGCTCGGAGCGTCGAGCTTATGCACGTGGTGAGTCTCCTCCATTGTAACCGAATACTGCGGAAATCCGTTCATTATCTTTGCCAGATAGCGGTTGACGGCCGAGAATATGGCCACGCCTATACTGAAGTTAGAGGCCCAGAAGAGGGTCTGTCCGCCCTCGGCGCACATCTTTCTGACATCGTCGCCGTGGTCTTTCATCCATCCCGTAGAGCCCGACACCACCTTGACGTTGTGCGCAAAGGCCATAAGATAGTTGCCGTAGGCGGCAGTAGGATTGGTGAACTCGATGGCAACATCAGCCGAGGCAAAGGCCTCGCTGTCGAAGTCCTGCTGGTTGTCGATGTCGATTATACTTACAATTTGGTGGCCACGGCCAAGGGCTATCTGCTCAATCATCTTGCCCATCTTGCCATAGCCGATAAGAGCTATTTTCATAATTAAATCGCGATTTAAATCATCTGCAAAGATAACATAAGTCAGAGAGAAAACAAAATAAAAGAGTTTTTTTAATTCTGCATAACTTATTTTTATGCGCGCAACACGCTGCCACACCGCCACTTGCGCCGATATAAGTCCCCGGCACGGGCCTACGGACAAGGCCGAAACAGCAGCACAGGGCACGCAACGCCGGCGGCCGGCGGCCATAATGAAGGCAGAACGCACGCCAACGGCATCCGCCTTTGTAACACACTGTGGCTCAGCGCGTTGCAAAAGGCCGTCTTTTAGCTTCTAAAAGGTGGCCTTTCAGCGTGTAAAAGGGCACCTTTTGCAATGCAATATGCCGTCTTTTGGAAAATGCGGATGATTTACTTACTTTGCACATACACCATTCATGAAGCAAAAGCCGTCATCTCCATATACAGACGACATAAAGAAACAAGCAACGATACGCTGCCGCTCATCAAAGCACCACAATATCACTTATTAGAAATAATTGAACAGTTTTAGTAAATATCATATCTTTATTTTGTCAGATAATAAAAAATTTATGATATTTGCACATCAATATTTACTTACTCCGATGCTGCCCATAAAAAACATCTTAAATACCTCCATCCTGTTATTATGTCTTTATTTTGCCACACCAGCCACACAGGCATACAGCAAAGACAATACAGGCGCACTGTATAATAAAGCAAAGGCCGAATTCAACAAGAATGAATATAACAGCTCTCTGTCTGCCTTTCTGAAATACATACAGGCGCAAGAGCAGATGAAGAGTCATGACACCATACGCCTTACGGACGCATACTACAACGTAGGAGGTATTTATTCGCTGTATTCTGATTATGCACAAGCACTCGAAATTTACAAAAAAGGCTATTCTCTCAGCGTTGACGCAGGCAACTCTGAGATGCAATTCAAATTTCTGAATAACATGGTCGGAGCCAGTTGCGAAATAGGTGACATCAACTATGCAGAATACACCAACAACAAGATAAGACAGCTTAAAGGCATAAACCGCGGAAAGATAGCATACTTCTACTGTTTCAACAAGGGCTTTATTGCCGGCAACCGCAAAGACGACAGCACCAAAGCTTTGTGGATGAAAAAGGTATTAAACATCGTGGATAAATATAAGCTGCCGGAAGAAATGAAAATATATGCATATTCGGAAATATACCAATGTTACGAAAACAAAGGCAATTTAACCGAAGCTTTAGTATATCTTCATAAATACGACTCACTGGCTCATGTAACCAACCATGCCTTTCTTTATGTTGACTGCTACAAAGGGCTTATGCGCATATATACAAAGATGGGAGATAAAGAACGCGCCCTACACTACCAGAGTGAATATTTCAGATATGCCGACTCACTGCTTAATCTCAATGAATTTTCAAAGATTAAGACGAATTATCAGACCAACGAAAAGAAACGCACTACCAACACCATAAACAATCTGGAAAGAACCAATTCACAGCAGCAGGCAATGCTGCTGATGCTAGTCATGATTGTAGTCATCGCCGTGCTTGCCGTTGTTGTGGTATACCGACAGCGACAAAAGTTACACACAGCTAATGTGGAGCTGTTCAGACGCAACAGCGAACTGCTTGAAGCTGAACGCAGATACCGCATGAGCATGGAACGGAAAGAACATAAAACAACTTCAGACGGTGCGGAGGAACACGACGACAAGGCTGCCACGGCCACAGGACACGATGACCTTCTGCAGAAAATACTTTTGGTCATGGAAGACGAGGAGACATTCTGTAACCCGTACTTCAACCTGCAGACACTTGCAAGGATGACAGAGTCGAACACCAACTATGTATCACAGACCATAAACTCAACTTTCGGCAAGAACTTCCGCTCCTTTGTAAACGAATACCGCATAAAGGTTGCAATGAAGCGAATGATGGACAACGAACATTACGGCAACTACAGCATACAAGGAATATCCGAAAGCGTTGGCTACAAGTCAGCCTCTAACTTTATCGCAGCTTTCAAAAAAATGACCGGAATGACTCCTTCACTTTACCAGAAGATTTCAAAAAGCAGCATCTGAACATTCCGGAAATACATTTTCATTGCATTTTTCACATTCAGGCAACATGCCTGATACACATATCCGTTGAATCAACTTTCCAATAAAAGAAATTTGATTCAGCGTAAGAAAACGCCCATTTCATGGACTTTTACTTTCTAATTTAAGAATTAGAAATACTTGACTGTTACTTTTTAACCCACTTTTATTTCATTTTATCTATATTTGTGAGCGTGAAACCAATTAACAGTAACATTATGAAAACAATTACTCTTCTTCTTTTAAGTGCATTGTTTGCGCTGACATCCGCGGCCAAGGATGTAACGCAAGCTCAGGCACAGAAAATCGCGGAGAATTTCTTAAAGAGTCCGGCAGGACCCAACAGAATCGCCCCCTCAGTGCTGAAACCATTGAAGTTGGCTTACACAGCAGCAAACACAGATGGCAAAAAATGCTTTTATGTGTTTAACAATGACGCAGCAAACGGCTTCGTTATCGTGTCGGCCGACGACAGAGCCAGCACGATTCTAGGATACAGCGACACCGGAACATTTGACTATGACAAGCTTCCGGCACATATTAAAAACTGGTTTACCGGATACATTGACCAAATTACATATATAAGAAACAGCAAGACTACGGCCACAGCCGAAGAAAATAACATCCTGGACAAGGAAGTCAAGCCCCTGCTCGGCGACATACAATGGAATCAGGACTCTCCATACAACGACATGTGTCCCGTATACGACCTCAATTCGAGATGCGCAACTGGATGCGTGGCCACAGCCATGGCTCAGGTGATGTACTATCATAAGTGGCCTGAACAAGGCAAAGGCTCTCATACATATATGCCTTCTATACTCAACGGCGGCTCACTTACAGCCGATTTTGGCAGCACTTCGTATGCCTGGAACGACATGCTTCCCAAATACGACGACAGCAGCAGCGATGCAAGCCGCGAGGCTGTTGCACAGCTTATGCTGCATTGCGGTATCGCAGTAGACATGGAATACTCTATATCAAGCGGCGCAACCAGCGAATCGGTGCCGTTTGCACTCTACACATACTTCAATTATGACAAAGGCATTGCCTATCGTACACGCACAAACTACGGCTGTGCCGAATGGGACGACATCATAATCAACGAGATAGACAACGGCCGCCCGATAGTTGCCCTCGGCCGTTCTTCTGCCGGAGGACATGCTTTCGTGTTCGACGGATACGACCGCAACGGCCTCATTCACGTCAACTGGGGATGGGGAGGCATGAGCAACGGCTACTTCCGCACGTCAGCCCTTGAGCCGTCATCACAGGGAATTGGCGGTTCAACAGGAGGATTCAACTACGATCAATATATAATTACAGGTATACAGCGTCCTCAGGCCGACAGCGAGACAGACATCGAGCTGATATCTACCGAAGGCCTTGTAGCCTCTGAAGAAACCGTAGACAACGGCGCAACTCTCAATTTCAGGCTATGCGGAATGATTGCCAACGCAGGCTGGCAAGACGCAAACTACACCTACGGACTTATGCTGACAGATGCAACAGGAAACACTCTGAAGGTTATCGACACAGGTATGAACGTCCGTTTGCCCGTAGGCTATCAGATAGTAGGCCCGCAGTTTGACAACATCTCGCTCGGAACTCTCAATGACGGCACATACACTTTATACCCCGTATGCCGTGTACAGGGCGGCAAGGGCAACTGGGACCGCATCAGAAGCGAATACGTAGGCTATGCAAATTATATCTATGTAAACGTTGAGAACGGCAAGCAGCACTTCTCATATCCAAACTATTTTAACCTGGATGCAACCGACATGACTGTTCCTTCTGAAGTTTATTCGGGCATACCCGCTGAAGTTAAGGCCACAATAACAAACAACGGAGACGTTGACTATCTTGGAGAAGTAATGGTTTCTATTGTCGATAAAGACACCAAACGCAGTGTAACAGACGGCAATCCGTATAAAATCGACCTCAAACCGGGCGCAAGCATCGACCTTTCACTTGTATCTGCATACAATCTCAGTGAAGGAGTCTACAGTCTGACTATTGTAGATGACGACAACAGACGCATAGCTTCGTTCAGCGACATCACCGTAAAGCCCGCTCCGGCAGAAGCTGCCGTGGTTGAACCGGCATCACAGCTGTCATTCGCCGACAACACTTGTGTAGACCGTATGTCGATGGACATCACGGCAGAGGTAAAGTGCAGCGATGGCGTATTTGGCGGATGGCTATGTCTTTTCCTTTTCAACGAGAGCGGAGCGCTGCAGATGGGCAGCCTTGAGCCACAGTATCTGTTCCTGACAGAAGGCGAAACAAAGAGCGTTTCGTTCGGAGGTCAATTTGAAAATGGCGTTCCCGGCAAGACATACACAGCCTGCCTGATGCTTTACGACGGTAATACATACTCTTTCATGAGCCCTATCGAGATGTCTGTTTGTCAGTTTAAGCTTGATGCCACTACATCTGTCAACGGCATTGAGGCTGGCAGCAACGAACCTGTTACAATATATGACATCAACGGTGTAAGACTTCCAAACACAGATGTCAACTCTCTTCCCGAAGGCATTTATATTCTCCGACAGGGTAGCCGAACTGTAAAGATTGTAAAATAAATAAGGATTTAACAATATATCAGATATGAATAAAAACATATTATTTAAGTTTTTAGCCATTGCCGCGATGCTTTCACATACAGCATTTGCGGAGGCACAGATTTCTGAAAGAGCAGTCAACGACAACAGAAAGCCCGGACCTATAGAGCTCAAGCTTGTTCCGACAGAACCAAAAGTAGCCGGAAAGATGTCCAAGATACTTAAGACAGACCGAAAGAATGCGGCTGCAGATACTGATGCTTTTTACGGACGGACAATCTACGGAGCCTTAATAAACAGCACGGAGTGGGCCAACACTTCCATTACAGATGTTCCGTATGGATTGTATTCGTTTGAAATGAATGAGTCGCCTCAGACAACGGGATATATAACCAACTTCGGCTATAACTTCCTTACAGGCGCTTATTCTCACAATAGATTTGTAGGCATCACGGCAATGTCTATAATGGGCATGTTGAATGGCGCAAGATATATCACCATTGACACCGAGAATTGGACAGAGATGAAGAACATCGCCTATGGCACAGACAAGAAGAGCTATGGCTTGCTGTCGTCTGCGATGGCATATAATCCTATGGACAACAGGATATATTCATTTCAGTATAAAGATGACTTGAGCGGACTTGACTGGTGCGTATATAATCCTGACTATGACGAAATGGACAAGATAGCCTCTTTCCGAGGCCGATATAACGTTGTAACGCTTGCTGCCGTGCCCAGTGGAGAGATGTATTTCATCAACGGCTACGGTGATCTTTACAAGATAGACCGCAAGACTGCCCGGCCGTCATTGGTGGGATATACCGGCATTACGCCTATTCTATATGTACAGAACATGATGTACGACGGCCGCACTGGCATGTTCTTGTGGGCAGCACAGACATCTGACGGCAGCTCACTATATTCTGTTGACCCGGCAACGGCAGATACGAAGAAGATTCTCGACTTCAAGAACAACGAGCAGTTTGTGGCCCTGTGGTCTCTCGACAACGAAGCCCCGGACGGTGCTCCGGCACAGGCAAACGACTTGAAGATGACTTACGATAAGGACGGAGGACTTGAAGGAACAATATCGTTCGAGGTACCTACGACTACGTTTGACGGAAAACAGCTCGGCAATGCGGTGCTTTATGTGTGGCTCGACGGTGAGATTATCAAGACTGAAGAGGCACAAGCAGGCAGCAGAGTGTCGATACCGGTGTCGCTGACAGAGGGCAACCATTACGTTGCCGTTAACCTAAGCAATGACGAGGGCTTCTCTCCACTGGCATATGTCGACCAATACGCCGGTTATGACATACCTAAGACAGTAGGCAACTTAACGTTTACATACGACAAAGCCGAAGGTAAGAACACCATAAGCTGGACTGCCCCCGAAGGTGGCTTGAATGGCGGTTATGTCGATTATGACAATCTTACTTACACCATCGTGCGTATGCCGGACAGTGTAACTGTGGCCGATAATTACAAAGAAACATCCTTTACAGAAGACGAACCGCAGGACTTGCGCAACTATTCTTACAGAGTTTATGCCGTTAACAACGGGAAATCAGGCAACTACTCTGAATCAAACAAGATTATATGCGGCAATGCTTTCACTACACCTTATTCGCAGTCGTTTGCCGATGCGTCAGTATTTACAGAGTTTTTCACTGTCATTGACGCCAACGAAGACGGCAACACATGGCGTAGCGGATACAGCGGCGACGTGCGTATAGACTTAATATCTGAAACATCTAAAGGTGACGACTGGCTTATCACGCCTGCCATAAAGCTGGACGGAGGCGCAAGATATAGCTTTACTATGAACATGAAGACTTTTATGAATGGCTACCCTGAAGACTTCGAATTGTACGTCGGCACTAATCCTGAGGATATTTCCACATTTAAGCTGTTTAAAAAGGAAGAGGGACTGGAACTTTATGAAACTTATTCCGACTATAAAGCTGAATTTAATATTGATGCAGACGGTGACTATTATGTAGGCATACGCTATCTCAGCGACAAACAAAATAATGGTTCGCTAATGCTGATCAAGTCTGTGTCGGTCACAAAAATTGGTGCGACAAAGGCTCCGGCTCCTGTCAGCGAACTTAAGATTACTCCTGATGCTGACGATGCCATGGCTGCGACAATAAGCTTTGTAACACCTGACAAGAACCTTAATGATGAGCCGCTTTCAGCTATCAGCAAGGTGAATGTTTACAGAAACGGAAGCACAAGTCCGGTACATGTATTCGACTCTCCGGCTGTCAATACCGCGCTCAACTGGACAGACGCCACTGTCAGCAAGGTTGGCGTCAACACCTATTCTGTAGTTGCAGAGAATGAATATGGCGAAGGCGGCGTGGTTTCCGACTCTGCTTTTGTAGGAATATACACAGCACCATATCTTGAAAGCTTCGACACACGCGCTGCTTCTGAGCTATATAAATCTACTCTCGACGGAATCGACCTTGAGGCTAATCCTTATTACGGATGGACATATGACGAAAACAATAAGAAAATGACGTTTTATGCCTACCTCATGGACGACGAGACAAAGCTTGATGCATGGCTCTATACACCGATGTTCAAGCTTGATGCCAATTCTGTGTATGAGCTTGGCTATAATTCGAATATCATGTCTATGCAAGGAAGCGACATCACCTATAAGGTGTTTATGGGCACAGAGCAAGAGAAAGAAGCACAAAGCGAATATATTGGTGACATGACTTTAAACGAAGGATATATGCCGATAAAGGAGAGTCATAATATTATTACGACCGAAGGCGGCAAGTTCTGCTTCGGCTTCAACATTCAGGCTTCGGGCATGTATGCCTATCCTAATGCCGAGATAGACGATGTTTCGCTCACTTATCTCAAGTCGGCTTCATCTCCGTTCGAGTTCACCGACTTCAAGTCTGAGGCTTATGCCAATGGCGATCTGATGGCCGACATCTCGTTTAAGGCTCCCGCCGTTGACTATCACGGCAACAAACTTACAGAGAATCTTAAGGTTGAGATTTACCGAGGCCAGAGCCCCACGCCTGTTTTCAGTAAAGAAGGGGTTGTGCCCGGATCTGAGATTAAATGGACAGACACTCAGGCTCTGCACGGACAAAACACGTATATGCTTGTGGCTTCTAACTCTTACGGACGCAGCGAGGTGCTCTATGACACGCTGTTCGTAGGACGCGATGTGCCGATGGTGGTGTCAGACTATAGGGTGAAAGGCTCTGCCGACAACATGGATGCCATAATTTCATGGAACATTCCTGAAACCGGTGCAAACGGAGGAGTGATTGTTGCCGATGAGATTTCATTCAATGTCTACAAATATGATCCTACAGACAAGGTTCTTACACTTATCGAGAAAGGTGTCAAAGATAACTCATACGTGGTAGAAAACGAACCTTCAGACAAGCAGAAAACGGCTTATTACGCCGTGTCGGCAGTAAACACAGAGGGCGAAGGCCAGGCTCTTGTAGGAGAAGTGGTGCTCGGCAAGCTCTATGAGATGCCGTTCAAGGAGTCGTTTGCCAACAAGGAGCTGTCAACCGAGCCGTGGATGGTGGTTAACGGTCTGGATACATACATCACATGGGGCGTAACTAATCCGGACGGCGAGAGCTACAACGGAGCAACGCCACAGGACAACGACGGCGGAGTGGCCTATATGTACAACGGCAACCAGTATGAGACATTCACCGGAGCAGGCTTCGTTTCGCCGAAGATAGCCCTTGGCGACTGGAACTCTACACTGAAGTTCTGGGTTTACAACATCGCCACGGCATATCCAAACAACAAACCTATCATAATGGTTTATGTACGTGCCGACGACGGCGATATTGAGTTTGCAGGCGAATACGTAGTAGGCTCTGACACAGAAGAGGGCTGGAAACAGTATGAAGTCAAGCTCGACAAGTTTGCCGGAGCATCTCACATAAGTTTCGTATTCTACGGATTTACCGGAGGTTATCAGGATGTCATCTATCTCGACAACATCGAGATGGAAAGGGGCACAGCCTCTGGCATCAGCGATATCGGTGCTGACGGAAAAGCCGTCAAGGACATTAAATACTATGATGTGTCAGGACGTGAAACCAACGGTATGGTCAAAGGTATTAACATACGCGTGGTGACATATACAGACGGAAGCACATCTACACAGAAAGTCATGGTCAAATAGCCGCAATATTCTACATTGCAGCATGCAGGCCCTGGTCTGGCAGATGTATGTATATAATCATAAATTCTGCATATCTGCCGTCTTGTCTGACAGAAATGAATATTTGTTAATAACAGACTGACTATCAGTACACTTGCAAAAGGCCATCTTTTAGCTTCTAAAAGGTGGTCTTTCAGCGTGTAAAAGGGCACCTTTTGCAATGCGATATGCCGTCTTTTGGAAAACAGAAGGTAACGAGGCTTACCGCTTACGGCATGATAAGGGACTGCGGCAGGGCTAAGGACAAGGAGCGGCCGCAAGGCTTTGTGATAAAAGAACAAGCCCTGACGCTTCTGAAATGGCGTCAGGGCTTGTTTCATCAGGCATCAGTCGGATGCGTTATTCGTAAAGATAGAACATGCGCTCCATCATCTGCCACTTCTGGTCTGACGTGGCGTCGGCGGCGCAATTCTGAAACATTGCCACATGCTCTTCCCATTCCTGCTGTCGCGGCAGCGTGGCAAGGCGCGCCATCGCACTGTCCCAGTCGAAGTCTAACGGTGCGTCGACAATCATAAACAGGCGGTTGCCGAGGATGTAAATCTCCATTTCCAATATGCCTACGGCCTTTATTCCTTCCTTAATCTCGTCCCAGAAGTGCTCTTTGTCGTGAGCCTCGCGATAGCGGCGGATAAGCTCCGCGTCGTCCTTCAGCTCCATTGTCTGACAGTAACGCTTTACGGGCACGCCGAATTCTTTTGTCTTATAGCCTTCCATAGTTATATTTTTAATTCATAATTAATAATTCACAATTCATAATTGGGTTGGTTAATTGTCCCCAAAAATTATGTATTAATTAATAATTGGGCTAATTTTCTTAATTCTTAATTTTTACTTTTTAATTTTTAATTATTACTCCCTGTCTTCCCCTTTTGCTTCTTTGAATACGTCATTGATGATTTGGCTTGCCAGGGTGAAGCCGAATATGCCGGTTATGTGGAGCATTGAGCCGTTGGCGCGCGCCTCGTCTGACGTGCCCTGATTGGGCAGAAGCTCGTCGCTATATACGCATCTGAACTTGCGTGCAGGCTTGTCGCCCTGACGTTTGAACTCCTGACGCAGCTTGCGGGCAAGCGGACAGCCCTCCACTTTCCAGAATTCTGTAACCTTGATGCGCGACGGGTCGAGCTTGCGCGCTGCCCCCATAGACGACAGCAGGGTGGCTTTTGAGCGGCATGCCGTGCGTATCAGCAGCATTTTGTCGGCTATGCTGTCTATCGCGTCGACAACATAGTCGTAGTCGTTTAGATTAAAATCTGTCGCCGTATCGGCACTGAACGCCATAAAACGCGCGTCAACCTCAGCCTCGGGACTGATGTCGAGCAGTCTGTCGCGCAGCACTTCCACCTTCGGCTTGCCCACGGTCGACGTGGTGGCCATGAGCTGCCGGTTGATGTTCGACGGACACACGCGGTCGGGGTCTACAATGGTTATATGTCTTACGCCCGAGCGCACCAGTGCCTCAACGCACCAGCTGCCTACGCCGCCCACGCCAAACACAATGACGCGCGTTGCGCACAGCCTTTCAGTGGCATCGTCGCCAAGCAGCAGTCGGGTTCTTGATAAATCGCTGTTCATAAAATTCTATCACACGATTAATTCATAATTGGCTAATGCCGAACTTCGTTTCACAATTTATAATTCATAATTTGGCAGGCTCTATGCCCTCTTATTATTATGCATTAGACTTTAAATCTCAATTAAAAGGGCTATCTTCAGCCGTGTTTTCAGCTGCCAAATGATGTTTCCTTAATCCTTAATTCTTACGTCTTAATTACCCAGTCTCTTTCTGCAATCTTCGAGGATGGCCATCAGTTCGTCAACTGTCGAGGCGCGGAGCATGGCTATACGCGTCTGACGGAAGTCGGGAATGCCCTTGAATATGGGGGTGGCGGCGAGATGACGGCGCGTGTGCAATATGCCGCGATACTCGTCTATGCGCTCCACATTGATGCGCAACTGCTCCTCGAGGATGTCCAGCTTGCGGTTGAAGTCGAGTTCAGGATCGGGCTCCTTGCCGTTAAGATAGTCGCGAATCTCCTTGAAAATCCACGGATGACCGAACGTTGCGCGGCCTATCATCACCGCGTCTACGCCGTAACGCTCAAACGCCTGCCTGGCTTCTTCGGGCGTAGTGATGTCGCCGTTGCCTATTATGGGGATGTGTATGCGCGGATTACGCTTCACCTCGCCTATCAGAGTCCAGTCTGCCTGACCTGTGTACATCTGCGCCCTTGTGCGTCCGTGTATCGTCAGAGCCTGTATTCCGCAGTCCTGAAGCTGCTCGGCAAGTTCGGTTATTATTAGGTTGTCGCTGTTCCATCCGAGCCTTGTCTTCACCGTTACGGGCACTTTCACCGCCTTGACCACCTCGCGTGTTATGTCGAGCAGCAGCGGAATGTTCTGCAGCATGCCTGCTCCGGCGCCCTTGCCTGCCACCTTCTTGACAGGACAACCGAAGTTGATGTCTATCAGGTCGGGGCCGGCCTCCTCTACAATCTTTGCCGCCTCCACCATCTGCGGCACGTCGCGGCCATAAATCTGGATGCCCACGGGCCTCTCGTCGTCGCTTATTGTGAGCTTGTTCATGGTGCTCTTTACCGAACGCACCAGTGCTTCTGCGCTGACAAACTCGGTGTATACCATAGCCGCTCCGTAGCGTTTGCACAGCCGGCGGAATCCTATGTCGGTTACATCTTCCATCGGCGCCAGCAGCAAAGGCCGGTCGCCAAACTGTATGTTGCCTATTTTCATTGCGTGTAGGGTTGATGGTTTGGTCTTAAGTAGTTATCGCTCACGCGGTGAGCTAGTAGTTAAAGGAGTTATCGCCGGCTGTGCCGGCTAGGAGTTAAAGCCGAATGTCCTGCTGGTGTTTGTGGGACTTATGGGACATAATGGGACTTATGCCGGGATAAGCCACAAGACATTTGACTTTAACTACTAGCTCACCGCGTGAGCGATAACTACTTTAACTCCTTTAACTACCTGACGTTTTTTCTATTTTCAGTTATTAATTAAATGATAAACTCCTCCTGCCATGCACCTCACCATGCCTTTCATCTCGAGCGTGAACAGGGTGGCGGCGAGGCGGCTGACGGGGATGCCGGAGGTCAGGGTCAGACTGTTTACCTGCTGGTCGTTCTCCTTCTGCAGGGCATCAGCCACGGCCTGCTCGTCGGCTGTAAGCTCGGGAAAGAGCGTACGCTCTATGCCGTTGCGGCGAGCCTGCTCCAGACGGGCGTCGGTCTGCCATCCCATGGCGTTTATAAAGTCGGCGGCGCCGCATATAAGGCCCGCCTTATTGTCGCGTATAAGGTTGTTGCAGCCTTCAGAATACATGTCGCCCGTGCGGCCGGGAAAGGCAAACACGTCGCGGCTGTAGCCGTTGGCAATGCGCGCCGTTACAAGTCCGCCGCCGTGAGAGGCACTCTCTATCAGCACCGTGGCGTCGGACATGCCTGCCACGATGCGGTTGCGGCGCAGAAAGTTGAGCTTGTCGGCATTGGTGTTTGAGAAGAACTCGGTGAGCAGTCCGCCCTGGGTGAGCATCTTGTCGGCCGTGTCGCGGTGGCGTGGCGGATAGAGATAGTCTAATCCGTGAGCCAGTACGGCCACTGTGTCGAGTCCATTTGCCAGAGCCTCGCGGTGCGCGCATATGTCCACTCCGTATGCCAGTCCGCTTACAATGAGCACGTCGGGGCACATCGCAGACAAGTCTTTAACAAAGCTGTGTATGCAGTCCTGCCCGTAGGCGGTGCAGTGGCGTGTGCCGACGATGTTGATTACGCGCATGCGGTTGAGCCTTGCCGTGCCCTTATAGAACAGCACGAGCGGTGCGTCGATGCACTCCTTCAGCCGCTGCGGATAGTCTTCGCTGCCCATGCACAATATGCTTATGCCGTTACGTGCCGCAAACTCAATCTCGCTCTCTGCCCTCGCCTCTGCCTCAGCCGTGTCGGCCAGCGCCTCGGCAGTGCGCTTGTTGCAGTCGGGCATCAGGTCGCATATGTTGCGGCGGTTGTCCATTATGGCCGTAGCGCTGCCCGTCTTGCGCCACAATGCGGTTATCTCGGCAGAATTAAAATAGCTGATTCTGCTGAGCGTAAGCATGTTTAATATCTCTTGTTCGTGCATGGCAGGGATGGTTTTTGAGGATGGGAGGGACGGGATTTATGGGGCTTATGGGAGTGATGTGGGGGCTGAAGGCGCATGCGCCTGTGGCCGCTGCAGTCTAAAGCCAGCGGCTGAAAGCCTCGTCATATTCCTTGCTGTTGGCCAGTTTGCCGTTCACCAGGCATACAAGGTCTATCACGCCCTTGAAGCATATCTTGTTGTCAGAGGCGCGGTAGATGTCCTGATAGAACACATATCGCAAGCCTTCCTTCTTGAGGTTGAGGCATGATATAAACTCGTCGTCGCATCTCAGCGGCGTCTTATACTGCAGGTTCATGCGGGCCACGACGGCGTCGACGCCCTTGCGGTGCATCTCGGCGAAGCTTAGTCCGCACTCTTTCAGAAAGAGGTGGCGCGTGTGCTCGGTGTAGTGCAGATAGTTTGCGTTGTTCACAATGCCTTCGATGTCGCACTCATAGTCGCGAACCATCATTCGTGTGGTGAATATATATTCCATAATGGATGCAAAGATAAGGCTTTTTCCGTATTATTTTCTGTTTTTTTGTGCTAAAAGATTTGTTTTGTCTTCGCGGCAGTTTCTTAGTCAGGTTTATGCCCTTGTGATATGGGGCATGACGGGGCGTTTTCTGAAAGGTGGCCTTTTGGCTTGCGAAAGGGCACCTTTTACACGATGAAATGGCACCTTTTGGAGCCTAAAACATGGCCTTTTAGGAAGCCGTTTGTATCATGTTGATAATCAAGAGGTTACAAATGGCCGTAAAATCGGCATCAATCCGGCTTCTGATATGCCGTTTTATATGGCACGGATTGCGATAAAAAGGCACATTTCTGTTGTCCTGTCAGCGCTTTGTCTTCAGATATTCGTATCCTATACGGCACCTCAGGCAGTCCTTCTTGTCGCAGTATTCCTTCTTCAGTTGTATCAGCGCCTGACTGTCTCCGGCGTTTTCGGCCTTCAGTCCGCACTGCTCCCACAGCCTTACTATATGGTTGTTTTCTGCCCGCAGCTCACTGAGCAGACTGAACGCACGGCTGCACAGCGTGTCGTCGTGGCGGTGGCGGCCGTAGGCAAAGAGCATGGGCACGGCGGTGTTGATTATGAGCAGGTTGAGCGATGAGTCAGAGATGCTCTTGCGGTTCTTCACGCTCGTGCTGCCGAAGGTGTAGTGAGTCTCCCAGTAAGGCGTAACCCTGGTGCGCAGCAGGTCTTTAAGCTGCTCAACCGATGTACACTCGGCAAGGCGGCTCAGGTCGCTTTGGCGCGAATGATATAGCTGTGCCAGCTGCGATATGCGTATGTGGGGAAAGTTCTGAGGCCTCATTCTGAGAAATTTCCACATGCCGGCGTCAATGGGAGTGAGCCCGAACTTATGTGCCATATACTGATATTCCTTGCGCAGACGGTCGAAATAGCCCTCCTTCATGGCGTCGTCGCGGTAAGGTTCGGGTATGGTGTCATATTCCAGCAGACCTGCCTGTCCCATGAATATTGCCTCAATCTGGAACAGGTCGTCGCGGTGATGCGCCACGCTCTGCAGCGGAATGCTCATTGCCCACGCCTCAAAGGCGTCGCCGTTGACGCCGAATCCGTAGTTGCGCGCCATCGTTACGAAGAGCGCCGACTCCCACGAGCCTCCGCATCTGTCTGCCCTCTGCCTTATGGCGTCGGTCTTCTGCTCCAGCCGTTCGGCCTGCAGGCGGCTCATCCAGCTGTGAACCGTGAGCCGGCTTAGCTGCGGTATGATGGCGTAGCACGGCGGATAATGGTCGGTGGTGATAAGTTCGTCATAGTTGCGGCTAACCTCCTGCGGCACGTCGAGCCTTATCTGCGCCACCTTGCGGCCGTCGGATGTTATGATGTCAGGCCCCGTTTCGGCAGCCACATGCAGCACAACGTTGTCATAGGCCTTGTCTTTGTCGTGTCCGTGCGCATACCAGTCGGATGCCTTGTCGTGTATCTCGATGTTTCCAACCCACATAGTGCCGCCAATTCTGACCTTCGCGTTGAAGAAGTCGGGCCCCGCGTTGGTGTTGGGCAGACCTGCATCTATCACTTCAACGCTCTCGCCCGTGGTTGTCAGGAGCGGTCTGGCAGGAAACATCTTGTGCTTCCATACATAATGAAGAAGCTTTTCCATAAGCGTGTTTTTATATAGTATATCAGTCGGTTGCAGGCCTTTGTCAGGCCCTGTGGCGCGTTTCTGCGCAATACAAAGATACGAAAAAATCCCGTACAAGATGTTTCCTGTACGGGATTTTTTATCTTTAAGCGCCATAAGTCTGCGCCTTCAGCGGCACAGATGCTCGCTGCGCGTCATTATTTCTTGATAACCTTAACGGTTGTTCCGTCGGCCTTCTTCAGGATGTTGAGACCCTTCTTCATGCCGTTCAGCTTGTTTCCGTTGATGTCATATACAGCTTCAACGCCGCTGTTGGTTACAGGAGCGCTGATGCCTGCTGACTCATAACCGAACTTAACATTGATATCCATGTCCATAACACCTGGAATTGAATACAGAATATTGATGTCGGCTTTCAGCTTGTCGTCAGTCATATCAGCTGTCATGTCAACGTCTACAGGTACGCCTTCAAGTGCCCAGTTAACCTCAGGATCGTCACCGTCCTTGATAGTTACGGTCTGCTTGGTGCTGAGTTTAACAACTCCGTCTTCCTCAACGGCGTCAACGTCTGTCATTTCAACAGTACCTACAGCCATAACTCCTGTAAGTTCGAAGTTCTTCAGGGCAAGAGTGTATTTGCCGTTTGACTGCTTTGTAACTTCGATTGTAGCCTGCTGAGCCGGCATTGTGCTGCCCATAGCTGTAACAACGAGGTTGTCTGTATAGCTCTTAGTCTGGCTTTCGGGTGTTCCGAACACAGCAGAGATATTCATTCCGACAGCAGATATTGTCATTGTCATGTAGAGTTTGTCGCCATGCATGTAGCTGCCTTCGTTGACAGTAACCTCAGCTGTAACAGGGACTCCTATGTTTACTTTTACAGAAGCCTTTGTCTCTTCAAACCATGTGTATCCGCTTGGCTCCTCATCGTTGCCCTTTACGTTCTCAACCTTGATGTCGCCGAGGTTCAACGGACCGAAAGAGAAGTTCTTCAGAGTGATGTTGTAGAGTCCGTCAGAGCCTTCTACTTCCTCAACAGATATTGTTGATTCAGATATTGTAGGTTCGCCGCTGCCCAGAGAGATTGAAAGCTGGTCGGTAAAATCCTTAGCTCCTGCTGTAAGAGTGAGTGCGAGGAGCGCAATAATAGTAAAAATTTTCTTCATCTTTTTCCTTGTTTTGTTATTATGTTACTTTATTTTATATGAAACACCTATTGTTCCGTAAATCGGGTAAAGCGTCTGTTCGATTGTGTCGAAGTGCTTTCTGAATATTCCGGTGAATCCCCATGAGACGTCGGCAAAGGCTCCCCACTGCTTGTGGAAGTACCATTCGGCGCCGAGCATCATGCCAAGCTGCCATGAGCGCATGTCGTCGCTGAAGTCGTAAGTGCCGCGGCTGCCCTCGTCAGAGCCAAGCTCCACCTTTGCTCCGGTGGGGTCGCCGACACGCAGGTAGCCGTCGTAGGCATATCCGCGGAAGGAGTGCGACCTGACGTAAGACAGATAGGGACCGAGCTTCAGGTGCAGGTTGCTGTTAAGGGCGTAGGTTGCCTGCAGCGGAAGCGTGAGCATCCACATCTCCACCTCGGAAGCGTTGTGGCCGGTAAACTGGCCCTCTAGCCTCTGTCCTCCCCTCACGATGGCCATGTGATAGTTCTTGACGGTGGCGTCGATGTTCATTCCCTTGTTCTCAAGATGCAGTCCGGTGGTGAGTCCCCACTTGTCTGACAGGGGCTTGTATATGCCCAGTCCGAGCGAGAAGTTGGGCTCGAGCTTGTAGCTGTCGAGGCTTCTTATCGTCGCCGGCATGCCCATGGGGGCTGTGCCTCCCACGCTGTAGCCGAAGCGCAGGTTGTAAACAAGATTGTCGAATATGCCTGCTCCGAAGGCCGCAGAGGCCGTAAATGCGGTCAGGACTAATGTGATAAACGTTTTCTTCATGACTATTCGGTTGTTTCTTCGCAGACCACTTCAACTTCGTCAACTATAAGCGTGCTGCCTAATGCACCCTTAAATGACGCTCCCTCGATACTTGATGTGAATACCACACTTAGGTTATATCCATGGTCAGCAAGTAGTTGCTTGTCTATCTCCGAACGATATTCAAAGTCAACATCAAACGATGTCCACTCTTGTGTATCTTTAACTTCCGGCACGCGGGCAATTGCTACAATATAAGGACTTGTCAACACATCGTCGCCATGGAGCGTTATGGCCTTATTATTGTTGTCATGATTTCTGTATATTACAGCATATATATCGCCTTTGTCATAGGTTCCCGGTATCGGTTTCCTTTTTCCGTCAACGCATTCGCCGCCAGATTTATATTTATACCATCCTGTCAGCTTTAACGGAACTTTATCAAATGTGCGCCCGAAACTTGTTGCCTGCAATGCACCGTCAGTTCCACTGAGTGCCTTACTTGCATCAAATTCTCCTATATAGAGATTTCCTGCAGCTATACCCATATTGACCATTGAGCCGAAACTGCCGGTGCTCATCGTCTCAAGTTTAACACCCTTTCCCTTATATCCATCGGTTATTGGTGAGGAGGGATAGTTTTCCGGCGGTATTGAGCCGCCAATAAACTGTGCACTTAAATTAAATCCGGGGTTTCCTGTTGCCCAATTGCCCATCCAGCCGCCAGACTTTGAAAGGTCGCTCCATTCATAGAACTGACCGCCGGCACTGCCGTCTACAAGCCTTATGTTCTCAAAATCAAACTTGTTTGGCGATTCCGTAAGCCTAAATGACACGTTGTAAACACGGCTCCAATTACCGTCTTCAGACGTAACCTTATAAGTTACTTCCTTTTCGTCGCTGAAATCGTGCACCGAACCGCTTGCCGGCTCAATCTTTGCGCCTTCGGTTATATGAAATATCGGCGCCATTGCAGATACATCTGCGCCCTCTTTAATTTCAAAAACGATGTTATTCGCATCTGAAAGCACGTTTACCAGCGTGTCGCTGGGCGCGAAGAATATGTCTGAAGGATTGTCTGTGTGTACGTATGCCTGCTCGATGTCGCATTCAGCGTTGAGCGGCTCGTCCTTAAAGCAGGATGTCAACGAGCTGCATACGGCGATTGTCAGAAGTATATTGGTGAACTTCATTTATGATACGGGTATGATTTAATATCTTGCAAAGATATTCCAAAAATCAATGTACGCCAAATTATTTTAACAAAAATTACACCTTTTATACTAAACTTTTTGATTAAATAAAGTTTTATTCCATCTTTTGCGACAAATAGGACATTTGTCTATACATAAGGGCTGCACGTCTGATTTTATGCCGCCTGCGCTCAACCGGCAGACGGCTGTATGCGGGGCGACTTCTGAAAGGTATGCTTTTGCATTGTAAAAGGCCGTCTTTCAGACGACAAAAGGCCACCTTTTGCAAGCTAAAAGGTGGCCTTTTGGAAAGCGGAGTCAACGCTCCGCGTAAACTATTGTATATCAAGGTATTACGTAAACACGACAAACTATGATGAGACCGGCGCGGATCAGACGAATGTAAGCGCCGTGAGCTTGTCCTTGCTGAACACCTCGGCAGCCACGGCCTGCAGCTCTTCGGCGGTCAGACGGTCTATCTGGCTCATCAGCGCCGTGACGTCTTTCTCCCAGCCATAGTGCAGGAAGCTCTTCGCGAAGTCGAGGGCGAAGCTCTCGCGGTTGTCACACGCCACGCCTATCTGTCCCTTTATCTGCCTCTTGGCGGCTGCAAGCTGTGCTGCCGACATGGGTTTCTGCGCCATGCGGTCGAGCTCGCGCATCACGAGGCGGCGGCATTTCTTCACGTCCTTAGGGTCGCAGCCGAAGTAGGCACACCACATTCCGGTGTCAGAATAGCTCACCATCGAGCTGTCTACGGTGTACACCAGTCCGTGCTTCTCGCGCAAGGCTATGTTCAGACGGGCGTTCATGCCCGGTCCGCCGAGTATGTTGTTGAGCAGATACAGGGCCATGCGCCTGTTGTCGTGCACGCTGTAGGCGCGGTTGCCTATCATCACATGGGCCTGATGAGTGTTCTTATGGCGGAGCAGTTCCTGCGGGTTATATTCGGGCAGGACGCCCTTCGGCACGCTGTCGACGAGCGGACTGCACGGCGGAAAGTCGGCCGTGGCCTTCTCGAGCAGTCTGACAAGACGGCTGAAACTGATGTCGCCGTAGGCGAAGAACACGGCATTCTCGGGACGATAGAAGCGGCGCGTGAAGCTCAGCGCGTTGTCCGTTGTATATTCGCGCAGGCGCTCCGCCCTGCCCAGGATGTTGTGTCCGAGCGGATGTCCGCTGAATATGGCGTTCTCAAACTCGTCATAAATCAGTTCTGCAGGCGAGTCGTTGTAACATTCAATCTCGTCGCATATCACCTCAATCTCCTTGTCAATCTCTGCCTGCGGATATGTGCTGTGGAACACCATGTCGGTAAGCAGGTCGACAGCTCTTGAGATGTGCTCCTTCAGCAGTGCCGCATAGAACACCGTGTCCTCCTTGTTGGTGAAGGCGTTGAGGTCGCCTCCCACCTTCTCCAGCCGGTTCAGTATCTGTATTGAGGTGCGCCTTGCGGTGCCCTTGAACGTGGTGTGCTCGCAGAAGTGGGCGATGCCTTCCTCTCCGGGCTGCTCGTCGCGCGTGCCGGCACATATGCCGTAGCCGCAATAAACCACGGGCGAGGCCGACGGCAGGTGGATAATCCTGAGGCCGTTGGCCAAAGTAGATGTATTATATTGCATTTGTATCTTTTATTAAAGCTCAAAATCCATTGTGCAAAAATACAACTTTTTAGTTTGTTATTTAATAAAAAATTCGGATATTTGCAGCTAATTATATCAACAGGGCGCACGCCGCGCACAGCGCCGCATGCCCGCACCGCAACAGCCGGAGGCCTAAGCCCGCAGGACCATCAGCCGCCGGCAGCACATCAGCCTGCGGCAAGGCGGACGGCAGGAGGCGCACAGGCAGCAGCCCGAAAATGTCAAAACTAAAACAGATGAGGAAAGTTATAGGAATAGGTGAAACCGTGCTTGACATCATTTTCAAGAACGAACGTCCGGTGAGCGCCGTGCCGGGAGGCTCGGTCTACAACGGCATAATATCGCTCGGACGTGCCGGCGTGCCCGCAGCCTTTATCAGCGAGGTGGGCGACGACCGCATAGGCCGGCGCACGGTCGACTTCCTTAAGGAAAACGGAGTTGACGCCTCTAACGTCAACATGTTCAAGGGCAGCAAGTCGCCCGTGTCGCTCGCGTTTCTCAACGACAACAACGACGCAGAATATATCTTCTATAAAGACCACCCGCACGACCGTCTCGACTACATATGTCCTGAGATCAACCGCGACGACATCGTCATGCTCGGCTCCTACTATGCCGTCAATCCCGTGATAAGGCCGCAGGTGGCAGCGCTCATGAACCATGCGCGCAGCAACGGGGCGATAATATATTACGACGTCAACTTCAGGTCGTCGCACGCCAACGAGGTGATGAAGCTCACGCCGAACATACTCGAGAACTTTGAATATGCCGACATCGTGCGCGGCAGCCACGACGACTTCAAGGTGATGTACAAGATGGAGACATCCGACAAAGTGTACAACTCGGAGATTTCTTTCTACTGCAAGAAGTTCATCTACACCAACGGCGCGCAGCCGGTAGAGCTTCATGCCGAGGGCGGATTCAGGAAGAGCTACCCCGTTACGGCCACCAGCACGGTGAGCACGATAGGCGCCGGCGACAACTTCAACGCCGGACTGGTGTACGGAATGATGCGCTACGGAGTGACGCGCGACGTCATCGACCGCGGCCTCGGCGAGGAACTGTGGGACAAGGTGATTGAATGTGCGCAGAAGTTCTCGGCCAACTGCTGCAAGAGCATAGACAACTCTATCGACAAGGAGTTTGGCGAGGCCATGCGCAAGGAGGCCCTACAGGCCGGATAGACACGCCGCCACGACAGCCGGAGGCGGCAGCCCATACCATGAAAAAAGAATAACAATAAACCAAATAAATTTATTTGAACCATGATTGAGATTAAAGACAACATCTATTATGTAGGCGTCAACGACCGCAACAAGGAGCTCTTCGAGGGCCTATGGCCGCTGCCTAACGGAGTTTCGTACAACTCTTACCTCATTGTCGATGAGAAAGTGTGCCTCGTCGACACAGTCGAGGTAGACTTCTTCATGCCATATATCAAGAACATCAAGGAGGTGATAGGCAACCGCAAGATAGACTATCTGGTGATAAACCACATGGAACCCGACCACAGCGGCGCCATAGAGCTTATCAGAAAATATTATCCCGAGATAAAGATCGTTGCCAACAAGAAGACGTTCGGCATGATCGAAGGCTTCTACGGCATAACGACCAACGAGGTGGAGGTGAAGAACGGCAGCAAGCTGAGCCTCGGAAGGCATGAGCTCAACTTCGTTCTGACGCCTATGGTTCACTGGCCCGAGACGATGGTTACGCTCGACACGACGAGCAACGTGCTCTTCTCGGGCGACGCGTTCGGCTGCTTCGGCGCGCTGAACGGCGGCATAATAGACTCTGACATCAACTGCGACACGTTCTGGCTCGAGATGGTTCGCTACTATTCGAACATCGTCGGCAAGTACGGAGTGCCCGTACAGAACGCCCTGAAGAAGCTTGAGGGAGTGCAGCTCGACTATATCTGCTCTACGCACGGCCCCGTATGGCACGAGCATATCAGCAAAGTGATAGACATATACGACCGTCTGAGCCGCTATGAGACCGAGGAAGGCATCGTGATATGCTACGGAACGATGTACGGCAACACAGAACGTATGGCCGAGGTGATAGCACGGGCGGCAAGCCAGGCAGGCATCAAGAACATCGTTATGTACAACGTGTCGAAGACTCACCACTCTTACATACTGCGCGACATATTCCGCTACCGCGCACTCATCGTGGGCGCACCGACCTACAACGCAGGTCTTTACCACGAAATGGAGGTTCTGCTGAGCGAGATAGCAGGCAAGGACATCAAGAACCGCCACTATATCGGATGGTTCGGAAGCTACGCATGGGCCGGCAAGGCCGTTGAGCGCATACACCACTGGAACGAAACCAAGCTGAAGTTTGAGGCTGTGGGCACTCCGGTTGAGATGAAGCAGAGTCTGAAAGAAGACTCTTACGCACAGTGTGAGGCCCTGGGCCGCGCCATGGCTGAAAGGCTTAAACAAGACCGATAATGAAAAAGATAAAGCTGGGCCTGCTGCCAAGAGTTATCATAGCGATAGCTCTTGGCATAGCGCTGGGCAATGTGCTCAGCCTGCCGGTAGTAAGGGTGTTCGTCACCTTCAACGCTGTGTTCAGCCAGTTTCTCAACTTTGTCATTCCGCTGATAATCATCGGCCTGGTTACTCCTGCCATTGCCGACATCGGCAAGGGCGCGGGCAAGCTGCTGCTGGCCACGGTAGCCATAGCATACGCCGACACGGTGCTCACTGGAGTGCTGTCGTATGGCGTGGGAACAAGCCTGTTCCCGTCGATGATTTCGTCGGTTTCCGACTTCAGTTCCGTTGTGAAGCCGGAGGGAACTGCTCCTTACTTCGAGATAACCATACCGCCAATGGCCGACGTCATGAGCGCACTGGTGTTCTCGTTTCTCATGGGCCTGTGTATAGCCTACAGCAACACGCCCACTCTGAAAAATGCCTTCATGGAGCTGAAGGAGGTAATCACCAAGACCATAGCCGTGGCGGTGGTTCCGCTGTTGCCGCTCTTTATCTTCGGCATATTCCTTGATATGACGATGAAGGGCGACGCCATGCGCATCATGACGGTGTTTGCCAAGATTATAGTTGTAATCTTCGCGCTCCACATCTTTGTACTTCTTTACCAGTATGTCATAGCGGGAGCCATCGTAAGGCGCAACCCTCTGAGGCTGCTCATCAACATGCTGCCTGCCTACTTCACCGCTCTCGGCACGTCGTCGTCGGCAGCCACAATACCGGTGTCGCTGCGCCAGACGCTGAAGAACGGCGTGAGAAACGACATTGCGTCGTTCGTGGTGCCTCTGTGCGCCACAATCCACATGTCGGGCTCTACGCTGAAGATCACGGCCTGCGCGCTTACGCTGTGCATGCTTGAGGGCATACCCCACTCACTGCCCGTGTTCATCCACTTCATAATGATGCTCGGCATAGTGATGGTGGCAGCTCCGGGAGTGCCGGGAGGAAGCATCATGGCGGCTCTCGGACCGCTCGCCTCTATACTGGGGTTCAACACCGAGCAGCAGGCTCTGATGATTGCGCTCTACATTGCCATGGACAGCTTCGGCACGGCATGCAACGTTACGGGCGACGGAGCCATAGCGCTGGTTATCGACAAGATGTTCAAGCCGAACAGAAAGGTAGCCGCAACTGCTGCGGACAACGCACCGGCGGAATAACGGAATATATCTGAAAGAAAAACAAAAGGCATCTTTCCGTTTACGGAAAAATGCCTTTTTATTTATGCCTTAACCGATATCGGAACGCCTGACGATACCCGTCTGAAATCGGCACGATACATACCTATTTGCAAAAGACCACGTTTTAGCCTCTAAAAGGGCACATATTGCACGCTAAAAGAGCACCTTTTAGGAGCTAAAACGTGGCCTTTTGCAAAGCGTCTGACTGTCAGCGTGTTAGCAGCGCCTTCAGTTCGTCCATGCTATCGGCCGTCATGAGCGTCTTATCGAAGCCGCTGCGTATCACGCCCTTGGCCTTAAGGTCGTCGAGCATGGCAAGGAGAGAGTTCCAGAAGCCCTTCATGTTGTAGAGTATCACGGGTTTGCTGTGATATCCGATAGACGCCGACGCAGCGATGGTGAATATCTCGTCGAGCGTGCCCACGCCGCCCGGCAGCGCCACGGCAACGTCACACTGAGCCAGCATGAGGTCCTTGCGGTCGCTCAGGTTGTCGCACATCATCTTCACGTCAACATAGTCGGACACCTTTCCGCCCTTCTCTATAATCATCGGCACCACGCCTATCGTAGTGCCGCCTGCATCATGCACGGCCTTCGCCACACACTCCATAAGTCCCAGGTTGCATCCGCCGAACACCAGCGTATGCCCGTTTTCGGCCATCCATCGCCCCAGTTCTTCGGTCATTTTGAAGAAGTCGGGGTCGAGATTTGAATTTGCCGAACAAAAAACTGCTATCTTCATTGTATTCAAATAATTATCCGTTTACAGCAGCGCAGCTGCCTTTCTTATCTCCGCCAGCCTCTTTGCCAGCTTCTTGTCCTCCCTTGCCACCTGCAGATTATAGTCGCTCTGCATGCCCACAAGTATATATGCCGGAATGCCGAGAGCAGCCTCAAGCACCAGCGCAAGGTCGGTTGTTACGGGCCGCTTGCCGTTAAGCACCTCGTTGAATGCTGTGTAAGGCAGGCCCAGACGCTCTGCCACCAACTTCTGCGACAGCTGTCTGCACTCCAGTTCGTCCTTTATCAGTTCGCCCGGATGCACCGGACTGAACGGTGTTGCCAACTCATCCATTTGTCTTGTCTATTTATAATGATTCGTAATGTCAGTCAAAGAACATATCTCAATCACTGCGCTGTCATCTGCCGAGGCTATCTCCCTGAACTCAAGCCGGTACTGGTTGTTTATTCTAACCGACGAAAGTCCCTTCTTGTCGCCCTGCAGTTTTTCATAATTGAGCGACCTGAACGGAAACAGGTCTTCTATGCGCCGTGCCTTGTACAGCACCCTGACGCACTTCACATATCCCTTGACAACCTGCGGCTGAAACCTGTGTTTCTTGTCCTGAGCCTTTCCCTTTTCGTAAAGCTCACGCAGATAATCTTTTTCAAAGTTTATTTTCATAAATTCAAACCAGACACCTCTCCACACCAATTAGTCCATGCTGCCGTGTAAACAACGGCAACACTGCCATAACTCAGGCGTAAGTGTGGAAGTAATCTCTATCCAACGGCAAAGATAACACATATTATCCTATTCACAAAAAAAGTGAATATTAAATTTCATAAAACCTCTTTCATCCTTCACCATGTAACGTTTCCATGCGTCAAAGGCCTGCGCCACGGCGGGCATTTCAGCATAAAAGATGCAAGATTTTTCATTATTCATTGTGCTTTATTCATTTATTTCGTATCTTTGCACCGCATTAATTATAATTAATTTGAAGACATTTGAAGAATTAGGCGTAAGCGAAGAGATTCGCCGCGCTATTGAGGAGCTGGGCTTTGAACATCCCATGCCCGTACAGGAAGAAGTAATCCCCTATTTACTTGGTAACAGAAACGACGTAATTGCGCTGGCCCAGACGGGCACGGGCAAGACGGCTGCGTTCGGCATTCCGGTGCTGCAGCGCACCGACTCGCGTGTGCGTCAGACACAGGCGCTCATCCTCAGTCCCACCAGGGAGCTGTGCCTGCAGATAGCCGACGACCTGAAGGACTTTGCCAAATACATCGACGGCATCAACATCGTGCCCGTATACGGCGGCACTTCTATCGAAAACCAGATAAAGTCGCTGCGCCACGGGGCACAGATAATAGTGGCCACGCCCGGCCGACTTATCGACCTGATGAACCGCGGAGTGGCAAAGCTCGACGCCGTGAGGAACGTTGTGCTCGACGAAGCCGACGAAATGCTCAACATGGGCTTCTCTGAAAGCATCGACGAGATACTCGAAGGCGTGCCCGAAGACCGCAACACGCTGCTCTTCTCGGCCACGATGAGCAAGGAAATAGAGAAGATTGCACGCAACTACCTGCACGACCCGAAGGAGATTGTGGTGGGAAGCCGCAACGAAGGAGCCGAGCACGTAAACCACATATACTACATGGTGAACGCCAAGGACAAGTATCTGGCACTGAAACGCGTGGTAGACTACTTCCCGAAAATATTCGCCATAATCTTCTGCCGCACAAAACGCGAGACGCAGGAGATAGCCGACAAGCTGATACACGACGGCTACAACGCCGAATCTCTGCACGGAGACCTGTCGCAGCAGCAGCGCGACCTCACCATGCAGAAGTTCCGCCAGCACATGACCCAGCTGCTCGTGGCCACCGACGTGGCTGCCCGCGGACTCGACGTAGACGACCTTACGCACGTCATCAACTTCGGTCTGCCCGACGATATTGAGAGCTACACTCACCGCAGCGGACGAACAGGACGCGCCGGAAAGAAGGGCACCTCGATATCAATAATCCACTCTCGCGAGCGCTCAAAGATGCGAGCCATAGAGAAAACCATCGGCAAGAAGTTCGTAGAAGGCGTCATGCCGTCGGCTCAGGAGATATGCAAGAAGCAGCTCTACAAGGTGATGGACCAGATAGTCAAGACCGATGTGAACGAGGAAGAGATAGCTCCGTTCATGGAAGACATCAACCGCTACTTTGAATACATCGACAAAGAAGACCTCATAAAGAAGATTGTGAGCGTTGAGTTCGGCAAGTTCCTTGCCTATTATGCCGACGCTCCCGAAATCGGAAAGGTGCAGGTGCAGGGCGAAAGCCGCAAGAAAGACCGCAAGGACGACGCCCGCAAGCGCACCCGCAAGGCCGAAGAGGGCTACCGCCGCCTGTTTATCAACCTGGGAAAGGCCGACGGATTCTATCCCGGAGAGATAATGCAGTTTATCAACAAGCACATGAAGGGACGCCAGGAGGTGGGCAACATCGACCTGCTGAGCAAGATGTCGTACATAGAAGTGCCTGAAGAGGACGCAGAAAAGGTGATGGACGCGCTCGACGGAACTACATACAAGGGACGCGACGTGCGCTGCAACGACGCCGACGAGGGCGGAAAAGGCCGCAGCAGAAAGCGCAGAGAGCCTAAGGACGGAGGCTTCGAGAGATTCGAGAAGAAGTCGAAGCGCCGTGCAAGAGAGGCTGAAGAAAGCCCCAAGAAGAAGAAAAAGGCCAAGGCACCGAAGGCCGACAGCAGCATAAACGACGACTGGCGGCAGTTCTTCAAGCGCGACAACGCCAAGCTGGTGGGCGACGAACCCGACTTCAGCGAGGAAGGATGGGCCGTAAGAAAGAAAAAGAAATAACAACAATACCTTAAACTTTATCATTTACCTAAGAGGCGGCGGGGGCACAAAACCCTCGCCGCATTCTTTTATAACCGTGTATCACGACATACGGAAGGACCAATATGCGCAATTAGGGAGCAAAGTTTTTGCCGTTAAGGCGATTTTTCTTACATTTGCAGAAATAACCGGCCTGCAGCCCGACAGGCATCACGGGCAGGACGGACAGACGTATCTTAAATTACCTTTATCTAATAAATCAAATCATGAAGAAATTGTTTTTTACCGTAATAGCCGCCCTCTGCTGCCACCTCACGGCACCGGCAGGCGACATATTCGTGTCATCAACCGCCGGCAACGACAAGGCAGCAGGCACACGCGAGGCGCCGCTGAAGACGCTCGAGCAGGCACTTAAGCAGGCAAGAGAGTGGCGCCGGCTCGGCTCAAGGAATGCCGAGGGGGGCATAAACATCATCATGGGCGGCGGCGTTTATCGCCTGTACAAGCCCCTGTTCATACGTCCCGAGGACAGCGGAACGGCCGATAGCCCCACGATAATACGCTCTGCCGACGGCGAGAGGGCAGTAATCAGCGGCGGAACTGAGGTAAAAGGCTGGCGCAAGGGCTGCGACGACGAGCGACTTCCTGCCGGAGTGAGGGGCAAGGTGTGGGTGGCCGATGCGCCGATGACTGGCAACCGCATCGTGGAGACGCGCCAGTTGTGGGCCGGTGGACGCAAGGCCGTGCGCGCGTCGCAGTTTGCCTATGGCGTTATGGAGCGCATGAAGGCATTCAATACCACCGACGAGAGCATAACGATACCCACGCCCAAAATCGACCTGAGCCACGCGCGGCAGCTCGAAATGACCGTGCATCAGCGCTGGGCGATAGCCATATTGCGTGTAAGAGAGATGAAAGACATGGGCAACGGACTGACAAAGGTGTGGTTTCATCAGCCCGAAAGCCAGATAGAGTTTGCCCATCCGTGGCCTCAACCGGTCATCGACGGCGAGCGCGGCAGCTCTTCGTTCTTCCTCACCAATGCCCTCGAACTGCTCGACGAGCCGGGCGAGTGGTACCAGGACTACCCTTCGGGCCGCATATACTATTATCCCGAAGACGGCAAGGACCCCAACACGATGGACATCACGGTGCCCGTGCTCGAGACGCTGCTGACCATCGGCGGCACGCGCGAGCGCCACGTGAGCAACATAAGGTTTGAGAACATAGCCTTCGAGCACTCCGCATGGCGCCGACCGCTGTACGAGGGGCACGTCACCCTGCAAGGAGGCTTCCGCTTCATAGACGGCTACAAGCTGGCCGAACCGGGCCTGTTCCACAAGGCAGAGCTTGAAAATCAGGCATGGATAGCACGCCCCGAGGCAGCCGTGACGGCGCAGTTTGCCGACAGCATAGGCTTCAGCTCATGCACGTTCAGCCACACCGGCGCCACAGCCGTAGACCTAGCATACGCCGTAAGCTCGTCGGACATCACCGGATGCACCTTCACCGACATAGGCGGAACGGCAATAATGGCGGGCTGGTTTGGCGAGCAGGGCTTCGAGACGCACATACCCTACACGCCGGCAATAGGCAGCGACATGTGCAACAGACTGACCATTGAGCGCAACAAGATAACCGACGCCGCCAACGAAGACTGGGGATGCGGCGCCGTGAGCGCAGGATATGTGAGAGACACGGAGATAAGCGGCAACGAGGTCTCGCACGTAAACTACTCTGGCATCTGCGTGGGCTGGGGCTGGACGCCGCTTGAGAGCGGCATGCGCAACAACCGCATAACCGGCAACACCGTTACCGACTACGCCCGACAGCTGTACGACGCAGGCGGCATCTACACGCTGTCTAACCAGCCCGGCTCAGTTATCAGCGGCAACACGATAAGCATGCCCCACCCTGCCCCGTATGCAACCAACAGCAGAGCCTTCTGCATCTACTTCGACGAGGCCACCGACGGCTACACCGTAAGCGACAACAAGATGCCGCAGGAGAGCTTCGGCTACAACAGACCGGGCAAGAATTTGAAGATAATAAAATAGCTGTCAGACACCAGACAGTTAGCGGCAAAAACGCCGCCCGACCACAGGCACAAATCAAAAAACATGACATCAGGCACACCCCCCACAGGGTATGTTTTCTAAAAGGCCACCTTTCGCATTGCAAAAGGTGGCCTTTTAGCGTGCAATATGTGGTCTTTTAGAGGCCAAAAGACGGTCTTTTGCAACGCCATTTATAACATATTGATATTCAGATGGTTATATCCGCTCGCGGTATTTCTGCGGCGACATGCCCGTCTGCTTGCGGAAAAACGTGCCGAAGCTTGACGGATTGGGGAAATGGAAGTCGTCGGCAATCTCGGCAACGGTCTTTCCCGTGCTGTCGAGCAGCGACATAGCCTTGCGCGTTATCGCCTTGAAGACAAGTTCCTGGACGGTGTATCCGCACACCGCCTTAGACAGCTCCGACAGATATTTGGGCGAGAGGCACAGCTTGTCGGCATAGAACGCCACTCCGCGCTCTGCCATATAGTGGCGGCCGATGAGCTGGATTAGCTTCAAGAACACCTCCGTGCGCCGCGCGTTGTGAGAGCCGTCGGCAAAATACTTGCGGCTGAACACCATGCACAGACGGTAAGTGAGCGACAGAAGGAGCATCTTGCGCTCGCTCACGGCAAAGAGGTCGTCGGCCTGCGGCTCGCCGCTGCCTATCAGCGAGATATATCCCGCTATGTCGTCTTCGCATCCGGTGCTCCACACGCAGGGCAGGTCGGGCGACAGACGGGCGTAGAGCTGCACCGACTGCACCATCGTACCGACCAGATAGCGTATAGGAGCCGTCTTATAGACAATGACGCTAAGGCGCAGCGTCTCCGACTTTCTCTCCACGCTGAAGAACACCCCTTCGGGTATAAACACGGTTTCGCCCCGGCAGGCCTTATGGGTGCGGCCCGACAGGGTGAACTCAAACTCGCCTTCGTGGCATACTATCAGGCCTATGCCGAAGTTGCTGAAGCCCTCCGTCATGCGCCCGGGCAGGTCGTTGACCACGCCCCCCGACGAGCACACGTCGGCCATGCAGGCTATGTCATGCTGCAATGCGGCAAGCCGTTCCGAAGCCTTTTCGTCTGTAGTCTTTTCCATAGCGGCAGATGTTTTACGGCCGCTAAGTTAATAAAATTATCTGACTTGGCCGACCGTCAGTCGCGCCAAGCAGATAATTTCCTCTTCTTATATGGATAAATGAGTACGAAGAGCATTGAGATAATACAGCCGTAGAAGGTCCATCCCGACATCTCCTTGACAGCCGACAGCGTGGCCTGCACCTGCACTTTGCCCTTAGCCGACATGGCAGCCATGTTCTCTGCCTCGGTCTCGCTGCGCCCCTGCCAGCGCATTCCCTGCAGGGTCTGGTCGTAGGATGAAGCCGTCTGCGTGTCGGTGCGGTCGACATCCTGCGCAAACATCGTAACATAATGCTGCTGACGGTGCTGAAGCACGTTCGAATATAGTGCCGAACCGATGCCCGGACCGATAACCATGCGCACGCTGAGCATGATGCATATCCATGTGGAAAGATACTTGTAGGGCATGCGCTGGTTGGCGTATACGGCCGTGAGAGAGTATATAAGCATCATGCCTGTTGAGCGTATAATCACAGGATACTTCATCCTTTCATAAAGTCCGGCCGTCTGCACCTCGAAATACATGAACAGGGCAGACACTCCGATGAGCAGAAATCCGAGGCCGAAGAGATATTTCAGCTTGACGTTGCGCGAGCCGAGGATTATTGCGATGACGGCTCCTATAAAGTAGCCAAGCATGCTCCAGTTGCCCAGCGCAACGTTCTGCCAGTTGTCTATCTCCATGCCTATGCCGGTAAACACGTTGACAAACATCGAACTTGTGTTGAATACCATGAGCAGAAGGAACAGCACTATGCCCATATTTATCGTCCGCAGGCGGAACACTTCCATAAGGAAATAGGGCGAGCGGTGCGACCACTCCATGTAGAAGAACACTGCGGCAAACACAACGGTGAGTATAGTGGAGCGCACGATGGTAGGATCGGCAAACCAGTCGAGCGTCTTGCCGTAGACCAGTACATATATTCCGCAGGTCATCATCGAGCTGAACACGGCCACGTTGCCAAACTTACGGAACGTTATCGGAAAGCGGCGGCCTTTGTATGCGTGGTAAGGCATCGTTACAAGCACCACAAGTATTGCCACGAGCGTCATGCCCATCATGTAGTAGTAGACGTCCTGCCACTGATATTCGTATGCCAGCCATGCCGTGAGCGACGTGCCGAGCTGTCCCAGAATCATGAAGAACAGGTATATAATGGGCATGCTCTTGCTCTTCTCCGAGTCCAGGCGGTCCCATCCCTGCTCGTCGTCCGGCTCGTTGCCCGGCGTTATGTTACGCGTGGCCTCCATGCCGAAGGCGTAGCGTATGAGCGTAAACAGGTTGACCATCATCAGCACCATGCGCAGAAAACCCATGATAAGGCTGCACAGAGCCAGCACGAATATGCTGTCGGTGACGGCACACACATAGCTGAGAAGATACAGAAGGGAGAACCCCACTACGCACATCATCTTCTCGCGGCGTATGCACACCAGCTGATAAAAGAAGGGAGAGAAGGCCGCCATGCCTATAGACGTGACGAAACCGACAAACTGTATGTGTTCCGACTGTATGCCCAGTCCGCTCGTCATCTCGCCGCTGTTGGCGGTATATACGCCGCCCACCGTAAGGATAGGTATGAACAGAAGTATCAGCAGGATAATTCCGAGCGGCTTGGGCACCCAGTTGTAGAACGGATAATTCTTGTATTTTGCCCCATAACTTACGCTAATCACATTTTGTTCCATGGCTCAATACTTTTTATGTTGAATGCTCCGGGAGCATGTCTTCTTAATTCTTAATTCTCAATTCTTAATTAAAAAGGACATATTTTCTTAATTCTTAATCCTTAATTCTTAATTAAAAATCTTCTGCTTTGTTATTGCTTTTTGGCCTTTACGACCACCATCATTCCGGCAGCAAGGCGTTCGTTGTCGGCCTTCGACAGTCCTGTGAAGTCGATTCTGACAGGAACGCGCTGGCGAATCTTTACGAAGTTGCCGGCAGAATTGTCCGTCGGGACGAGCGAATACTTTGCTCCCGTGGCGCCTGAGATGGCCGTTATGCGTCCCTTAAACTCGCGTCCGTCCATTGCGTCCACTGTAAGCACAACCTCCTGACCTACGTGCAGATTCTCAATCTGCGTCTCCTTATAGTTTGCTATCACCCATTTCTGCGTGTCGGGCATGATGTATGTCAGCGTCTGTCCTGCCGAAACATACTGTCCGTCCTCAACGGTGCGGCGTCCCAACTTGCCGTCGCAGGGAGCAACAACAACGGTGTAAGAGAGGTTAAGGCGTGCCATCTCGAGTGCGGCGCGTGCCCTTTCTATGGCAGCTTCAGAGCTTTGGCGGCGCGTAGACACCTCACTTACGCCCGACTTGGCAGCCTTCTGCTGACTGATAAGGCCGTCGAGCTTCTTCTTCGTGGCTTCATATTCGGTCTCAATCTGCTCCAGCTGTATCGGCGTTGCGGCGTTGCGCTCCAGCAGGTTCTTGTAGCGTGCGCGGTCTTTCTCGAGCTTTGCCAGGCGGATTTTCACCTCGGCGATAGACGACTCGTAGACAGATGCCGAAGCCTCTGACGTCTGCAGCGACTGCCCTACTACCGAAGCGCCGGCTATGGCGTCCTTAAGCGCAGCCTCGGCCTCCATCACACGTATGCGGTATTCGCGGTCGTCGAGTATCAGGAGGGTGTCGCCTTTCTTCACGTTCTGATGCTCCGTGAAGCAGACCTGCTTGATATAGCCCGACGCGCGGAGGTTTACGGGCGAGATATACTGCTCTATCTGAGCGTCGTTGCTTGTCTCGGTGTTATTGTAGTCGAGAAAAATCATTGACGTTTTCACTATTCCGCACACCAGGATTGCAATGCCGAAGATGCTTGCCACGATTTGTCTTGTGCGCTGTCTTCTAAGTTTCTTTGCCTGCTGAGCGTGTGTGCTGGTCTGCTGTATGTTGTTGTTCTGGGTTTCCATTGTGGTATATTTTAAAGTTGTTGATATATGTTGATGTGATGTTATGTATGGTGTTGACCTGACATCAGGCTTATTTCAGCAGCGAGTCGAGCTGTCCCGTAAGCCTTAGCAGCGACAGAGCGGTCAGGCGGTAGCTGTAGTGAGCCGTTACATAGTTGTTCTGTGCCTCGCTCATCTGCATCTCGTCCTGCAGCACCTCGGTCATAGAGGCTATGCCTTCGCGGTAGAGTTCGGTGGTTACGGCGTAGACATCCTCGGCCAGGCGGTAGTTGTCGAGCTGCTTGGTGAAGTTGCGGCGACTGTTCATCAGGTCGTTGGTGGCATTCATGTATTGCGTGCGCAGACCTTTAAGGGCGTCGTCGTAAGCCAGGCGTGCGTTCTCGGCGTCGAGCTTCGCCTTGCGTATCTTGGAGCGTTTCTCCAGTCCGTCGAACACCGGAACGCGCAGCGTGATGCCCAGGCCCGATGAGTTGTACCAGTGGTTAGACGGTCCTGAGTGGAACCAGTTGCTGAACTTGTCGGTGAAGGCAGAGTAAGTGAAGTTGCCCGTGAGCATGAGCGACGGAAGATAGCCCTGCTGAATCATCTTCTGCTGCTTCTCCGACAGCTCGCCCTGCTTCTGCAACAGCTGCAGTTCGGGCAGCGACTCGCAAAGTCCCGACAGCTCGACGGCCTCAACACTCGAGGCATCCACGGGCGTCAGCGCGATGTCCTTGTCGACAGGATAGTCGATTACGTACTTCAGCATGTTGATCTGCTGCACGAGCATTGCCTCGGCGTTGTCGCGCTGCACCTGAAGGTTTTCCAGATTGATGTTCACTCTCTTGACGTCAACCTCCATGGCCATGCCGTTGTCGAAGAATGCCACGGTGATGTTCTTCAGCTCCTCCAGCCGCGTGATGTTGGCCCTGACGATGGCTATCTGCTCGGCTGTGCTCTGCGCGAGATAGTACATCTTGGCTATCTGCTCCATGAGATCGTTGCGCGCCTTGTCGTAGCCGAGGCGGTTGATGCGGTCCATCATCTTCGTGATGTCGAGCGCCGTGAGCAGCGTCTGGTTGTAGAGCGGCATCTGGAGCTGCAGTCCTGCCGAGGCGTTATACTGCAGTGTCTTCGTCACGTTGTACGGATTGCCGTATGCAGAGCCGTCGGTTACCGACACAGGCGGGTTGAAATTGTCGCTCATCGACACTACGGCGTTGATCTGCGGCAACAGCTTGGCACGGTTTTCGGTTATGGCGTGCCCGCCCTTTGCTATGTCGTTGCGCCTGGTCTGCAACTGCAGATTGTTCTCTATGCCCATGCGCAGACACTGACTGAGCGTGAGCGTCTCCTGCGCATTAAGAGGAATAAGCGCGCAGGCAATGGCAAATGTGAATAATAGTCTCTTCATATCTTTTGTTTCATTTATCCGCTGCAAAGATAGGCAGTATGCTCCGTGCCGTCATTACGACATTTTCGTACCGTATGTTCATATTTTCCGTTTCTGCATGAAATAGTCAGAAACATATCAAAAAACGGTTGCCGACAGCACATCGGGACAAACTTTATGGCGCCTCAGGACATACTTAATAAGGTAAGATATAACCGCACGCATAACACACTGATACTCAATGCGTTGCAAAAGGCCATCTTTTAGCTCCTGAAAGGTGGCCTTTTAGCGTGCAATATGTGGTCTTTTGCAATGCGAAAGGGCACATATTGGAAAACCGCCTGATACGGAGCACCGCGCAACGGCATGCACGGCTATGAACAGCGATGCCCGGAAGCGGCTGCCGGAGACTAAACACAGACTGCCGGAAAATGTGCCTGCAACAGGCAGGGAGAATGATCACGAGGTGTATCTTTTATGATAAAAATATGCCGCAGAAGGTATAAAATGGTTTTAACAAATATTGGTTACACTTTGTAAAAATATGCCCCGAAACACGGAAATTTAATGCCACTGACGTTACATTTAGACACTTTTAAGCCCGAAAACAGGTCATTTTTATGATATTAATGTGATTTTTACAATTATTATCAATCCACTTTTTCTGCAAACGGTTGCGGACGTAACCGTCTGATATAATGCATTATAGCGAAATCCGGCGTTCACTTTCGTCCACTTCTTGTATTTGCAGGCTTTACATGCGAAACTTTTTTTAATACTTTTGCGCCGAAACTATTGCAAACCGCAAAAAACCGTGAATAAACATAATCTTTATAAAACTAATAATTTTATGAAAACGTGTAGATTTCTTATGCTAATCTTATTGGCCACATTGTTCTCAATGACGGCTGCCGCGCAGAAGATAGACTGCTCGGGAACCATCGTTGACACAAACGGTGAGCCGATTATCGGAGCATCTGTATTCCTTAAAGGCGAAACAAAGGGTGCAGTGTCCGACCTAAACGGAGTGTTTAAGCTGCAGCAGGTGCCTGAAGGCAGCATGATAACCGTGTCGTACATCGGCTACAAGACCGTAGAGACAAAGGCCGAAGCCGACATGCGCATCGTGATGCACGAGGACAACGAGCTGCTCAGCGAGGTTGTCGTAGTGGGTTACGGCGTACAGAAGAAGAGCGTCGTGACGGCATCAATAGCCAAGGTTTCGGCCGACGACCTGGCTGCCACGGCACCCGTGCGCATGGACAACGCCCTGAAGGGACTCGCTGCCGGCGTTACCGTAACGTCGTCTTCAGGTCAGCCGGGAGCCGCAGCGCAGATACGTGTGCGCGGTATCGGTACCATCAACAACTCTGACCCGCTCTACATAGTAGACGGAATGCCTATCACCGGCGGACTCGACTACCTCAACCCGAGCGACATCGAGAGCATCGAGGTGCTCAAGGACGCAGCTTCGGGCGCAATATATGGTGCGCGTGCTGCCAATGGTGTTATTCTCGTCACGACCAAGAGCGGCAAGATAGGCAAGACACGCGTCAACTACAACTTCTCTTACGGATGGCAGAACCCGTGGAGAAAGCGCGACGTGCTCAACGCAACCGACTATGCCATAATGATGAACGAAGGACGCATCAACTCTGGACAGGCTCCTCTCTACAGCGATCCTTACTCTTACGGCGAAGGAACAGACTGGCAGGAAGAGCTCTTCAACGACAATGCGCCCGTGTCAAACCACGAACTCACGGTGAGCGGTGCTTCTGAAAAGCTCAACTACTACCTCTCTCTCGGATACTACACACAGGAAGGTATCATCGGCGGCGACTACGACCGCTCTAACTATAACCGTCTGACCCTGCGCAGCAACACCAAATATACTCTCTTCGACGAGAGCAAGACGCGCAACTGGCTCAACAAGCTCGACATCACGGTCAACCTCTCTTATGCCCGCGTTAAGAGCAAGAGCATCGACGCCAACTCGCAGTGGGGCTCGCCGCTGGGCAGCGCCCTGGCCATGTCGCCTATCCTCACGCCTACCCTTACAGGCGAGGCTGCCGACGCACAGAACGACAAATATGCCGGAACGGCAGGCTATGTGCCCATGTATGACAAGAACGGCAACCTCTATACTCTTGCCGGTCCTGACTATAACGAGATGACCAACCCGCTGCAGAACCTCTCTCTGCCGGGCGCAGCCAACTGGTCGCATAAGTTTGTTGCCAACTTCATAGGCGAGCTGCAGATATGGGACGGACTGAAATTCCGCACCTCTTACAGCGCCGACATGTCGTTCTGGGGCAACGAGTCATATACTCCGGTCTACTATCTCCGCGCCAACCAGTTCAGCGAATTCTCTAAAGCATCGTCTGAAAGCGACCGCGGCACGGTATGGCAGATTGAAAACGTGCTGACATACGACAAGACAATAGGCGACCACACATTCAACGTCGTGCTCGGACAGAGTGCGCTCAAGAACACAGGCTGGACTCTCGGAGGAAGCCGCAACTACCTCATTGACATCAACAAGCCTTACATCGACTATGCCAACGGACTTGCCGAAAACGGCGACCAGACCGTCTACGGCGGATATGCAGAGCCTTACACAATGGCATCTATGTTTGCCCGACTGAGCTACAACTACGCTGAGCGCTACATGGTGCAGGCCACTGTACGCCGCGACGGCAGCTCACGCTTCGGCGCCAACAACAGATACGCCACATTCCCGTCGTTCTCTCTCGGATGGAACGTAACCAACGAACCTTTCATGCAGAACCGTCCCGACTGGCTGTCTAACCTCAAGGTGCGCGTAAGCTGGGGTAAGAACGGTAACGACAACATCGGTAACTTCCAGTATCTGTCGCTAACATCTGTCAACAACAACTACATCTTCGGACGCGACGAGGCCGTAACCAACGGTATAAAGGCAAGCATCATTCCTAACCCTGACCTGAAATGGGAGGAATCAGAGCAGACTGACATCGGTCTCGACTTCGGCTTCTTCAACAACGCCCTTACCTTCACGGTAGACTATTACAAGAAAAAGACCAACGGAATGCTCATGACTCTCTCTATACCTTCATACGTCGGCGAGAACAAACCTTACGGAAACGTGGGCGACATGGAGAACAGCGGAGTTGAGTTTGAGGCAGGATACAAGTTCAATGTTGCCGACGCTCACTTCAGTCTGAAGGGCAACGCCTCTTATCTTAAGAACAAACTGATAAAGCTCGGCAACGACACCGGCTTTGCCAACTACGACAGTTTCCAGACAGCAGGCACGATAACACGCGGTGAGAACGGACAGCCGTTCCCGTTCTTCTACGGCTACAAGACCGCAGGAATATTCCAGACACAGGAGGAAGTCAACTCTTATGTCAACGACAGAGGCGAGCTCATACAGCCGGATGCCAAACCCGGATACGTAAGATTTGTCGACATTGACGGCGACGGAGCCATCACTGCCAACGACCAGACCAAGATCGGAAAGGGAATGCCCGACTGGACATTCGGTATAAGCCTCAACGCTGAGTGGCGCGGATTCGACTTCAGCATGATGTGGCAGGGCGTTGCAGGCGCCGACGTGTTCGACGCTACACGACGTGTGGACATCGCCGCATCTAACCTTCCTTCATGGATGCTGAGCCGCTGGACAGGTCCTGGCACATCAAACAAGTATCCTATGTTCATCCTCGGCGACAACGTAAACTGGGTTTCATCAGACCTCTATGTTCATGACGCCTCTTACTTCCGTCTGAAGAACATACAGCTGGGCTACACTCTGCCGCAAAGCCTCACACGAAAGGCATTCATCGAGAAGCTGCGCGTGTATGTCGCAGCCGAGAACCTGATAACGTTTACAAAATACTGGGGCTTCGACCCTGAGGTTGCATCAAGCGGAACATCTCTCGGAGTTGACTATGGCGTATATCCGCAGGCACGCGTATTCACCGTAGGTCTTAACCTGAGCTTCTGATAAAGATACTGACTAATAAATCTTTAAATAAACGAAAAAACGACATATCATGAAATCTAAAATATTGTTTGCATTCGGAATGCTTTCAGTGTTCACCCTGTCAGGATGTAGCGACGACTTTCTTGACCTGACACCTCCTACCGACACAGTGGGTGAATACTTCAACACACAGGAGCACGTTGAGGAGGCTCTGGTGGCTGCATACAATCCTCTGCAGTGGCCCGACTGGGGCAACGGCTACTATTGCCCAATCAACCTGATGAGCGACATCATGGCCGACGACATCTGGGTGGGCGGCTCGAGCAAGACCGACAACCAGTTCTGGCACCTCATGATGAACTTTGAGGCGCTGCCAAACCAGACTCCCGCAGGCTTGTGGACCGACGAATATTCAGGCGTCAAGCGCGCCAACGACGTGCTGAGCTATATCAACGACTCGCGCGACGAGCTGAGCCAGGACTTCATCGACAAGGCTTCGGCAGAAGCACGCGTGCTGAGAGCCTACTATTATAATAACCTCTGGAAGTTCTGGGGCAACATTCCTTTCTTCACGGACAATCTTGAGGCAATGCCATACACGGCTCCGCAGCTGAAGGCCGACGAGGTTTACGAAAACGTGATAACCGACCTGAAGGACGTACTCGACAAAAACCTGCTGCCGATGAAGGCAGACGAGAGCGAGCTTGGCCGCGTAACACAGGCTATGGGATACATGCTCTACACCGAGATGGTGATGTATCAGAACGACGAGAGCAGATACGGACAGGCCCTGCAGTATATGAGAGACATAATAAGCAGCGGACTCTACGACCTGAATCCTGACTATGCAGCCCTTTGGAAGGAGTCGGGCGAATGGTGCCAGGAGTCGATATGGGAAATCAACTATAAGTCGGAGAATGCCGTTCGCTCATACAGCAACCCGCTGGCTTCGGGCGGTACGGTGCTGCCAAGACTGATAAGCCCCAACCAATGGGTTGACGGCACAGCCGGAGTGGCAGGCGGATGGGGATTCTGTCCGGTGCGCACAGAGACCTACGAGCGCTATGCAGGCAACGACACACGCCGCGACGCAACATGCTTCAACGCCGCTGCCAACGGCGAATATAACAAACGCTATCAGGACACGGGCTTCTTCCTGGCTAAATATATTGCCACACCCGACGGCAACGCAGGACAGAAGGCCGATGCCGACCTCAACTTTAACAACAACCTGAGAGTTTACCGCTATGCTGAATGTCTGCTCAACGCTGCCGAACTGATACTGAAGACGGGCGGTGACCAGGCTGAAGCGCTGAGATATGTCAACCTGGTAAGACAGAGAGCGCACATAGCCACACTTGAAAGTGTGAGCGAAGACATAATAATAAGAGAGCGCCAGCTCGAGTTCGTGGGCGAAGGCAAACGCTACTGGGACCTCGTACGCACAGGCAAGGCACCTCAGGTGCTCGTTCCAGATGAGTATGGCTACCGCACAAACACATGGTCTGAGAGCAAGAAATATCTGCCGATACCTGACACTGAGATGTCGTCAGACCCGAACCTTAAACAAAACGATTATTAAAAAAAGATGAAAGCTATGAACAAGACATATAAAATATTTGGGAGCGCGCTGATGCTGCTGGGCCTCACTCTCGGCTCATGCTCGCCCGAAAGCTTTGAGGGTGCCGACCCCAACGGACTGCCCGACGCAGCAGCGTATGAGGAGTTTGTACACGTAACGGTTAATCAGGAGACCAACTATGCCGTGTTCTCATTCGACGAGCAGCCCGGCGTGACACCTGTATGGATTATAGACGGAACTAAATACTCTACCGCAACGGTTGACTCTCAGTTCTACCGCAAGGCAGGCGACTACACTGTTGCGCTGCAGATAAGAAACCGCAACGGCATGAGCGACGGCCAGATAACACGCACATTCCACATTGACAAGACACGAATAAGCGGATTTGGCGGATTCAAGGAGGACAGCGAGTTCAACATGTGGCGCAAGGCCAACATCGGCGATCCGTCGTTCTATTATGCTCCGGGATGGGCTCAGGCTGCCGACCCGACATGTGTCAAGAACGGTTATGACTATAGCATAACTCTGCCTTCAGCCACTTCAGAGAGATGGCAGGCTCAGATGTTCCTCGAAACAGACATGTCCACATCGGCAGACAAGACATACGACTTCTCTGTAATACTGACTTCAAGCACCGATCATCCTGCTGTCATGGTGAAACTTGTTGACGCAAGCGACGACAACGTGTTCTACTTTGCCGAGGAAGTCGAGCTGAAGGCCGGTGAGCCTAAATGTTTCTGGAAGAGCGACATGGCGGGACTCGACATCAGCAAGCTGAAACTTGTGTTCGACTTCGGCGGAAACGCTGCCAACACGAGCATCAACATTGAGAGCCTCGTGCTGAAAGACCATGCCAACGATGACGGAACCGTGCTGCCGGAGGTTGACACCGACGACACCGTATATGACTACGACGCTGAGACGAACCTATGGAAACCGGTTGATGACAACGGCGCATTCACCACAGAATTCTACTATGCACCGGGATGGAGCCAGATAGCCGACCCGGCATTCACCGCCAGCAACGGCACATACACGGTGGTTCTGCCCGAGGCTACATTTGAGCAGTGGCAGGCACAGGTGAAGCTCCACACTGACATCCCGGCCGAGGCAGGCGTAAAATACGACTTCTGCTGCACGCTGCACGCATCTGCCGCGACAAAGGGCGTTACGGTGAAGCTGACCGACAGCGCATCAGACGACAACTATCTGTTCATGAAGAAGGTTGACCTCGACGCCGATGCCGACTACACGCTGAAGGTTCCGGCAAGCGTTATGGCTACAGGTGCCGCCGACAAACTGACTCTCGTGGTCGACTACGGAGGCAATCCGGCTGGTCTGACGGCATCTATAAGCAAGATAGTTCTGCAGAAAACAATAGAATAATCTTTTTCATATTCCGGCGGAAAGGGCCCATGGCTCTTGCCCGCCGGGACTTTTCTTTTACTCGTTTCTAAATTATTTTTTTACCTTTCGATGCTTGTCGCAGACATATCCCACACCGCCGTAAAGGCCGCACAGCACCCACGCAAGGCACGCCTGCGGGGAGCTTGGGGAGCGTCTGCGGCAGCTTTATTTGCAAAAGACCGCAAATGAGGTTCCAAAAGGCCACCTTTTACAGGCTAAAAGGCCGTCTTTTGGAAGCTAAAAGGGCACCTTTTGCAACGCATTGAGGGTCAAGGCGTTACGCAGCCGTGCGAAACCAATGCGGCACAGGGCTGTAAATGCGAAAGAAAGACATCATCATGGATATGAAGAAATATATTTTTGTTACAATATTTTCCGTGTTTGCCCTCACGTCGTCGAGCTGCAGCAACAGCGACGACGACGGTCAGGCTGAGGCAGGCATATCGGTAAAGTGCTCGCCCGAAGAGATAACGGCAGGCGCAGCCGGAGGAACATTCAGCATAGACGTAACGTCTACCGGCAAGGGATGGACAGCCTACACGCCCGACACATGGATGGGCATCAGCCTCGACGGCACCACGGCTGACAAGGGAACCATAAAGCTCAGCGTCAGCGCCAACAAGGGCACGGAGGCACGCTCGGGCATGGTGGTGGTGCGCTCGGGCACTGTGCGCGACACTGTGAAAGTAAGTCAGACCGCCACGATAGGCGTTGCCGAAACTTCGGTCTATGCCCCTTCTGCCGGCGGAACGTTCAGCGTCGGGGTGAGTTCGAACGGCAACTTCACGGCATCTGCCGACGTGGCATGGATAAAGGCCACAGCCGCGGCAGGAGCGGTGAGCATAGAAGTGGAGCCGAGCAACGAACTGAAGTCGCGCTCGGGCATCGTTACCGTAGCCTCATCCGAAGGTTCTCAGCAGATAAGCGTAGTGCAGGAGTCGGCGCCCGACAACAACATCAGCGTGCCCGAAGGCTACCGCCTGGTGTGGAACGACGAGTTTGACCAAGGCACAACGCTCAACACCGCATGGTGGACTCACGAGGAGCAGGGCCCGGGATGGGTAAACAACGAGCTGCAGACCTATGTGGACGGACAGGCTGCAGGCCGCCGCGTAACAGAGATTGCCGATGGAAAGCTCAGCATCAACTGCTTCAAGGCCGGCTCTGCGATATACTCAGGACGAGTATATGCCAACGTGTCGACAGGCTGGAAGTACGGATGGTTTGAGGCACGCATAAAGCTTCCCAAGGGCAAGGGCACGTGGCCTGCCTTCTGGATGATGCCTGCGGGCAACGACTTCGCCACAAACCCGTGGCCGCGCTGCGGCGAGATAGACATCATGGAGGAAGTGGGAGCCGACCCGGGCGACGTGTCGTCGACCATACACTGCCAGAAATACAACAACACGGGCACTGCCATAGAGCATGCGACGCTGCACGTTGCCGACGCCGAAGACGAGTTCCACGTGTATGCCTGCGAGTGGACGCCCGACCATCTGAAGTTTTATGTCGACGGAAAGATGATTCTCGACTATGCCAACGACGGCTCAGGCGTTGAGGCATGGCCCTTCGACAAGCCCTTCTACATCATCCTCAACCTTGCGTGGGGAGGCGACTGGGGCGGATACAAGGGCACCGACGACAGCGCACTGCCGGCGACCATGAAGGTCGACTACGTGCGCGTGTTCCAGAAGTAGCCCTCACACATATCACATAATGAAACTAAAAACACTTACATAACATGAAAATCTTTATTAAATCCATACCGGCCCTGCTCCTAGGCGTATGCTCAATGAGCGCCGCCGCACAGGGCATGCCGGTGTATCTCGATGAGACCAAACCCATTGAAGAGAGAGTGGAAGACGCCCTGAAGCGCATGACGCTCGACGAGAAGATTGCCGTAATCCACGCTCAGAGCAAGTTCAGCTCGCCCGGAGTAAAACGTCTGGGCATACCGGAGTTCTGGACCGACGACGGCCCTCACGGCGTGCGCCCCGACGTGCTGTGGGACAAATGGGAGCAGGCAGGCCAGACCAACGACTCGTGTGTGGCATTTCCGGCGCTAACGTGCCTTGCCGCCACATGGAATCCTGCCATAAGCCGCCTCTACGGCGAAAGCCTCGGCGAGGAGGCTCTCTATCGCCGCAAGGACATGATTCTTGGCCCCGGCGTCAACATCTACCGCACTCCGCTGGGCGGACGCAACTTTGAATACATGGGCGAAGACCCCTACCTTGCCTCACGCATGGTGGTGCCCTACATCCAGGGCATGCAGTCAAAGGGCGTGGCAGCCTGCGTTAAGCACTTCGCTCTCAACAACGATGAGGAATACCGGCATCAGGTAAACGTCATAGTTGACGACCGTGCGCTCCACGAAATTTATCTTCCTGCCTTCAAGGCTGCCGTAACCGAGGCCGGAGTATGGGGCATAATGGGTGCCTACAACATGTACAAGAATCAGCACAACTGCCACAACCAGTGGCTGCTCAACGACATACTGAAGGGCCAGTGGCGCTTCGACGGCGTGGTGGTATCCGACTGGGGCGGCGCACACGACACCCGTCAGGCTGTTGAGAACGGACTCGACATGGAGTTCGGCACATGGACCGACGGCCTTGCCTTCGGCACTTCAGATGCCTACGACAACTATTATCTGGCTTCGCCTTACCGCAAACTGATACAGGACGGCACCTACACGGAGAAGGAACTCAACGACAAGGTCAAACGTGTGCTGCGCCTTTTCTTCCGCACAAACATGAACCGCAACCGCCAGTTTGGCTCGCTCTGCTCTGAAGCTCACTACGACGCCGCACGCAAAATAGCCGCCGAAGGCATCGTCCTGCTGCAGAACAAGGGCCGCGTGCTGCCCATCGACACGCTGAAGGCACGCCGCGTGCTCGTCGTCGGCGAGAATGCCATCAAGATGATGACCGTAGGCGGCGGCAGCTCTTCGCTCAAGGCGCAGCATGAGGAACTGCCTCTCGACGGTCTGAAGGCTTGTCTCGAAGGCATGAACATCGAGGTTGACTATGCCCGCGGATATGTAGGCGACATCACAGGCGAGTACAACGGCGTAACCACAGGACAGCAACTTGCTGACAGCCGCTCGCCCGAAGAGCTTATAGCCGAAGCCGTAGACAAGGCGCGCAAGGCCGACTACGTGGTGTTCTTCGGCGGACTCAACAAGAGCGACTACCAGGATGCCGAGGGTCACGACCGCAAGTCTTACTCCCTGCCCTATGATCAGGACAAGGTGGTGGAGGCTCTTGCCAAGGCCAACAGGCGTCTGATATTCGTCAACATATCGGGCAACGCCGTGGCAATGCCGTGGAAGAGCTCGGTGCCCGCAATAGTTCAGGGCTGGTTCCTCGGCTCAACGGCAGGCCATGCTCTTGCCGACGTGCTGACAGGACGCACCAACCCGTCGGGCAAACTGCCATTCACATGGCCGGCATCGCTCAACGATGTGGGTGCGCACAAGCTCAACACATATCCCGGAACATGGCGCGCCGACAAGAAAATCATTGACGAAGAGTATAAGGAAGGCATCTTTGTGGGCTACCGCTGGGCTGACAAGGAGAAGACAAAGCCGCTCTTTGCCTTCGGACACGGCGAGAGCTACACGAGCTTCAGAATAGGCAAGGCAAAGGCAAGTGCCGCAAGCATCACCACAGCCGACAGCCTTTCGTTCACCGTCAGCGTCACCAACACGGGCAAGGTGGCAGGCTCTGAGACGGTGCAGCTCTACATTCACGACTGCGAGTCGTCGCTTCCGCGCCCCTACAAGGAGCTTAAAGGATTCAGGAAAGTTTATCTCCAGCCGGGCGAAACCAAGGAAGTAACCATAACAATAGGCAAAGACGCCCTCAGCTTCTACGACGACAAGGCTGCCAGCTGGACCGCAGAGCCTGGACATTTTGAGGCTCTCGTGGGCAACGCTTCAGACAATATTGTGAGCAAAGTGGCGTTTACTCTGAAATAGTCATTGACATCTAAAGACATAAATCATATGATGAAAATAAGCAAAATACTGACAACTGCGGCTGCACTGCTGCTGACCGGGGCGGTGAGCGCGCAGAACCAGGAGATGGATAAGTTTGTTGACGGCCTCATGTCGCGCATGACTCTGCACGAGAAGATTGGTCAGCTTAACCTTCAGGTGGCAGGCGACATAACCACAGGACAGGCCCAGGACTCTGAAGTAAGCGGCAAGATAAAGGCCGGAGAGATTGGAGGCGTGTTCAACCTGAAGGGCGTCGACAAGATAAAAGCACTGCAGAAGCTGGCCGTTGAGAAGAGCCGGCTGGGCATTCCGCTGCTTGTGGGCATGGATGTGATACACGGATACGAGACGATATTTCCCATTCCGTTCGCGCTTTCATGCAGCTGGGACCTCAACGCCATAGAGCGTGCTGCCCAAATAGCCGCAAAGGAGGCCACGGCCGACGGCATCAACTGGGTGTTCAGCCCTATGGTAGACATCTGCATAGACGCCCGCTGGGGCCGCATATCTGAGGGAAACGGCGAAGATCCCTATCTCGGCTCACGCATAGCCGAGGCCATGATTCGCGGATATCAGGGCGACTACAGCAGCAACGCCAACGTTATGGCGTGCCTGAAGCACTTCGCCCTGTATGGCGCCGTTGAGGCGGGACGCGACTATAACACCGTTGACATGAGCCGTCTGCGCATGTATAACCAGTATCTCGAGCCTTACCGCGCCGCCGTAAAGGCTGGAACGGGCAGCGTGATGACATCGTTCAACCTGGTTGACTATGTGCCGGCAACGGCCAACAAGTGGCTTCTTGAGGATGTGCTGCGCAAGCAGTGGAAGTTCGACGGCTTCGTTGTTACCGACTACGGCTCTATTGGCGAGATGCTGAGCCACGGCGTTGGCGGTTCGCTGAAAGACTGTTCGGCAGCCGCCCTCAATGCCGGCACCGACATGGACATGTGCTCCATGGGATTCATCGGCACGCTGGAGCAGTCGGTAAAGGACGGAACGGTGAGCGAGGAGGCCATCAACAAGGCATGCCGCAGGGTGCTCGAGGCTAAATATAAGCTGGGACTCTTTGCCAATCCGTATAAATACTGCGACACGAAAAGACGCAAGCGCGACATCTTCACGGCAGAAAACCGCGCCGAGGCAAGGCGCATTGCTGCCGAGACATTTGTGCTGCTGAAGAACGACAAGTCTTTGCTGCCGTTGAAGAAGCAGGGCAAGATAGCGCTGATAGGCCCGCTGGCAGACACCCGCGCCAACTTGGCCGGCACATGGTGCGTGGCCTACACTCCAGACAAATACCCGACGCTGAAGGAAGGAATGGAGCGCGCGCTGGCCGGAAAGGCTGAACTTCTGTATGCGCAGGGATGCAACCTGATGGCCGACTCGGCACGTCAGCGCGCGGCAGAGTTCGGCAAGAACATAACGAGAGGCGACGACGCACAGCTCAAGGCAGAGGCTCTCGAGGCGGCACGCAAGGCCGATGTGATAGTGTGTGCCATGGGCGAGAGTGCCGACATGTCGGGCGAATGCTCGAGCCGCACGAGTCTTGTGCTGCCCGACGTTCAGCGCGAGCTGCTCGCCGAGCTTGTAAAGATGGGCAAACCGGTGGTGATGCTCAACTTCTCTGGTCGTCCGACGGTGCTTACATGGGAGCAAAATAATGTGGACGCGATACTGAACGTATGGTTCGGAGGCAGCGAGGCAGCCGACGCTATATGCGACGTGGTGTTCGGCGACGTGGCTCCGAGCGGCCGTCTGACCATGACTTTCCCGCGCAACGAGGGCCAGATACCAATCTATTACAACCATCTCAACACGGGACGCCCCGTGCCCGAAGGCACAAAAGAGTTCCGCAAGTATGCCAGCAACTATCTCGACGAGGTGAACGACCCGCTCTACCCCTTCGGCTACGGCCTGAGCTACACGAGCTTCAGCTACGGCAAACTGAGCGTTACGGGCAGCGGACGCAACTTTAAGGCAGCGGTGACGGTGAGCAACACGGGCAACTATGACGCCGACGAGGTGGTGCAGCTCTATGTGCGCGACCCCGTGGCATCTATCAGCCGCCCCGTAAAGGAACTGAAAGGCTTCAGCCGCATACACCTGAAGAAGGGCGAGAGCCGCACCGTTGAGTTCGACATAACCGAAGACGACCTGTCGTTCTACGACGCCGAAGGCCGCAAGGTGTTCGAGCCGGGCGAGTTTCATATCATGGCAGGCCACGACAGCCGCTCGCTGCAGAGCGTGACAATAACGGCTAAAAAAAAAAACACGGGCCGTAAATTTTGTGTGTTCGCAATATTGTCTTATCTTTGCAGGAAGAGATAAACCTATGTCTCACAGAACCTTACAAAGGCCGCGGAGGCATGTTCCGGCTAAGCATAAGACAGCGATGAGAAACATATTTTTACTTATTATATGGCTTGTTCCGGTGGTGGCGTCAGCTGATGCCGCACGCACGGACTCGGTTTACAGATGCATTGACGAGGCCATCGCCAATGCATCTGTTTATTTATCCAAGCGCGAGGCACGCATTGCAGGCCTCAAGCGGCAGTTTGACAAGAGCCGCGGATATGCCGCGCGATATGCGGCAGCATTCAGAATATACAGGGAATACAAGGCTTTCGTGAACGACTCGGCCATAGCATGGCTCGGCAGGGCCGAACGGATGGCGCGCAGCCAGGGCGACATGATGAGCGCCAACCACTGCACGGCGCTGAGGGCCTTTCAGTGTTCAACGGCCGGAATGTATATGGAGTCGGACGAGCTGCTGGCCTCAATCAACACCGGAGAGCTAAACCGCGAAGGCAGGCTGGCATATTACGCCGCGCGCAACCATCTCTACAAGGAGCTGGGATTCTACACAAAGATAGGCAGACTGAAGGAAAACTATGGCCGGCTGGAAAGGATGTATGCCGACTCGCTGGCGGCACTGGCCGACAAAAACAGCGACATGTATCTGCAGCTGATGGAGATTGAGCGGTACAACAGCAACGACCCGGCCGGCGCGCTGCGCTACAACGACATGAGGATGAAGGGCGTAGACCGACAGTCGCACGAGTTCTCGATAATTGCCTACTACCGCTTTCTCGACTACAAGAGGATGAACGACACCGACAACTGGACCTACTGGCTGGCAATGTCGGCGCTGGGCGACATACGCAACGCCGTGATGGACCAGGGCGCGCTGTGGGAACTGGCCAACTATCTGAACACGACGGGCGACATGGCACGGTCGTATAAATACATAAACTTTGCCTGGAACTGCGCCGAGAAGTTCGGCACGAGGGTGAGAAGCAACCAGATTTCGCCCGTGCTCACATCCATAGACAGCAGCTATCAGACCATAATGCAGAAGCAGAAGGAGCGCCTCGTAATCATGGTGCTCGTGATAAGCCTCTTTGCCGTGTCGGTGCTTGTGCTGCTCATATATGTCAACAAACAGCGCGGCAAGCTGAAGCTGACGCGCGACGAGCTCAGCCGCAAGAACAGGCAGCTGATGAAGCTCAACAAGGAGATGCAGCAGGTGAACGAGAACCTGGACGAGAGCAACCGCCAGCTGACCGAAACCGACCGCCAGCTGCACAAGGCCATAGGCAGCCTGAACGAGTCGAACAGGGTGAAGGAGAAATACATCGGCCTGTTCCTCAGGCAGTGCTCTATATACATAGACAACATGGAGAGGATGAGAAAGGAGGTGCTGACGATGCTGAAGAACAAGCAGCACACGGAACTGATGAGCAAGATGAAGTCGCACGACTTCAGAGACCGCCAGCAGCAGGAGCTCTTCGACATATTCGACACCACGTTCATCCACCTCTTCCCCACCTTCGTCGACGACTTCAACAAGCTGCTGCGCCCCGAGGAGCGCATACATCTCGACGACACGTCGCGCCTGAACACCGACATAAGGATATTCGCGCTGATACGCCTCGGCATCGACGACAGCTCAAAGATAGCCGAGTTTCTCCACTATTCGGTCAACACAATCTACAACTACCGCGCACGCATCAAGAACGGCGCGACATGCGGCAGAGACGAGTTTGAGAAGAAGGTGAAGGAGATAGGCGTGCCGCAGCACACGCAGACCGAAGGCGACAGCAAGTCTGAAGCCGGCACGGCACAATAACACATAACGCCATACTGGCAGCAATCACACAAGGTACGGCGGCCTACAGCCCGACCATTGCATAACCCATTGACGCTCAATGCGTTGCAAAAGGTCATCTTTTAGCTCCTGAAAGGTGGCCTTTTAGCGTGCAATATGTGGTCTTTTGCAATGCGAAATGGCACATATTGGAAAACCTGGGGGAAACACTTAACCATGACAAGGGCTGAAAATACTGAAACATTTGGGATAATCCTTTGCCGTTAAGGCTATTTTTCTTATTTTTGCAACATAGCTCCTGCACGCCCACTACAGGGCAACGGCTGCAGGACGGGCCGTAAGCAGACCGCACGCGGACACACGGCTACGGCAACGGACAACACGATAATACGCAAACAACAATGGACAGAGAGCGACGCTCGAACATTATGCCTTATGGCATAGTACAAAAACAACACCGCTGCGTCATATCTACAGCCACGGCAACTCATGCCGCCGCAGGCCGCAACGGCACACCGGCACGCAGCCGGCGCACACAAGCCACACGGCCACAAGACAAAACCTGAAAAGCATAATAACAGAAGGCATAATTAGCACAGCCGCGCCCCCGGCCACGAAACACTAACGGCAAGGGGACGGAGGACTGAAAAAGCCGGCAAAAAACATATAAAAACAAACAAAAAAATGAAACCCACAAACTACCATCTTTTCGACTTTCTCGACTTCGACGTCAGCCTTAGCCGCAACGAGTCGCTATGGAAGGCATGCAAACCCTCAGCCGTGTTCGAGAACGACGGCGACATCTGCGTGCTCGTTCCGTTCCAGAAGCAGATACTGGCCAACGACATGGCAGCCGACACCGGCGTGCCGCGTGAGGAATATACGCTCATCATCAGGCAGTATGAGCCAAAGATCCTGCGCCTGTTCATAGGCTTCGGCGAGGAGCAGATGACCGACGAGTCGGAGATGTTGCAGATGAGCGACAGGGTTAAGAAGACGCCGCTGAGCGTAAGCTTCGGCAACGGCCGATGGACCGTCACCGACCCCGAAGGCACCGTCAGGGCCGTTATCAACATACAGGAGCCCGAGCTCGACCGCTGGAGCACGCTGCTGCCCGACCCGCAGGAGACGCTCGACATAAGGCTGTATCCCGACGGAAAGCGCGAGATACGCCTGGCCGCCTACGACCACTTCTCGCCTCCGCGCTACGACGCGCTGCCCATAGGCTTCTGCAAGCTTGACGGACAGAAGGAGCGCGCCACGATGTCGTTCGAGTGCAAGGCCGACGAATGTTTTGCCGGAACGGGCGAACGCTTCACCAAGATGGACCTCAGCGGACAGACGTTCTTCCTCAAGAACCAGGACGGACAGGGCGTAAACAACCGCCGCACATATAAGAACATTCCGTTCTACGTGTCGAGCCGCATGTACGGAGCATTCTATCACACCTGCGCCCACAGCAAGCTGTCGCTCGCCGGAGTGTCAACGCGCTCGGTAGAGTTCCTCAGCGACCAGGCCATGCTCGACGTATTCCTCATCGGAGGCGACTCTATGGAGGAGATTATCCGCGGCTACCGCGACCTGACGGGCTACCCCTCGATGCCTCCCTTGTGGAGCTTCGGCGTGTGGATGAGCCGCATGACATACTTCAGTGCCGACGAGGTGAACGAGATTTGCGACCGCATGCGCCGCGAACATTATCCCTGCGACGTGATACACTTGGACACCGGCTGGTTTAAGACCGACTGGCTGTGCGAATGGAAGTTCAACGAAGAGCGCTTCCCCGACCCCGAAGGCTTCATCCGCGGCCTGAAGGACAAGGGCTACCGCGTAACTCTGTGGCAGCTGCCCTACGTGGCTGAGGATGCCGAACAGATTGACGAGGCGCGCAAGAACCACTATATCTGCACGCTGACAAAGCAGCAGGAGGGCGAAGGTTCTAACTTCTCGGCCCTCGACTACGCCGGAACAATCGACTTCACCGACCCCGCCGCCACCGAGTGGTACAAGGGTTTGCTGCGCCGTCTGCTGAACATGGGCGTGGCAGCGATAAAGACCGACTTCGGCGAAAACATCCACATGGATGCCATCTACAAGAACATGAAGCCCGAACTGCTCAACAATCTCTATGCGCTGCTGTATCAGAAGGCTGCCTATGAGGTTACCAAGGAGGTTACGGGCGACGGCATAGTATGGGCAAGAGCTGCCTGGGCGGGCTGCCAGCGCTATCCTCTGCACTGGGGAGGCGACTCATGCAGCTCGTGGGACGGCATGGCCGGATCGCTCAAGGGCGGACTTCACTTCGGTCTGTCGGGCTTCGCCTTCTGGAGCCACGACGTGCCCGGATTCCACACTCTGCCCAACTTCATGAACTCACGTGTACGTGATGACGTCTACGTCCGCTGGACTCAGTTCGGCGTCTTCTCGTCACACATCCGCTATCACGGCACCAACAAGCGCGAGCCTTGGCACTACCCTGCCATCGCCCCGATAGTGAAGAGATGGTGGCAGCTGCGCTATAAGCTCATACCTTACATCCTTCAGGAAAGCCGGAAGGCCGTAAGCGGCGGCTCAACGGTGCTCCAGGCGCTGATATTCCATCACCCGGACGACCCCATGTGCTGGCATATCGACGACGAATATTACTTCGGCGACGACTTCCTCGTGGCTCCCGTGATGAACAGCGAAGGCCGCCGCGACGTCTATTTGCCTGAAGGCAACTGGGTGAACTTCTTCACCGGCGAGCGCTACAGCGGCGGAAAGTGGCTCAAAGACCTCAATGTGCCGCTCGAACTGATGCCCGTCTACGTGCGCGAAGGTGCCGAAATACCTGTTTATCCCGAGCCGGTAGACTGCACAGACGACATGGACCTGAGCAAGACAGAATATATAAAGATTGACGGAAGGTTTGGAGGGATTGAGTGGTAATAGGTTAAATTGGTAGTTAAAGGAGTTAAAGTAGTTATCGCCGGCCGTGCCGGCTAGGAGTTAAAGCCATTAGTCTGAACGCTTATCGTCAATCTTACAATAAGTAAACAGACATTTAATACAATAGCTTCTGCCATAAGCAGGAACGCAAAGCGATAACTTCTTTAACAACCCTAACCACCTGACAATCAGCAACAAAATAAAAAATATAGAGTCATTTGCCCGCAATGCCAATGGCTTTAGCCCTTAACCGGCACGGCCGGAGACAACACCTCAGACCTATCTAACCGCCTGACAATCAGCAATTAAATAAAAATATAGAGTCATTTACCAACAAGACAAATGACTTTAACTCCTAGCCGGCACGGCCGGCGATAACTCCTTTAACTACTATAACTACTTATTGAACATGTGGAAAAAGAATCTTGAAGAAACAAAACAGCGATACATACAATGGTGGAACCACAAGGGCATTGTGCTGAACATGTGGGAACACTTTCAGGAAGGCGTCAAGCCGCATGCCGATGTGCCTGCGCCGCCAGCCCCGAAGGACCTCAACCAGAAATGGTTCGACCCGAAATGGCGCGCGGAATATCTCGATTGGTATGTGGCTCACAGCTGTCTGAAGGCCGATATGCTGCCGGTTGCAAACACACAGCTGGGCCCCGGCTCGCTCGCCGCTATCCTTGGAGGCGTGTTCGAAGGCGGAGAGGACACGATATGGATACACCCCGACCCTGACTTCACCGACGACATAAAGTTTAATCCGGAGCATCCCAACTGGCTGCTGCACAAGCAACTGCTGACGGAATGTAAGAAGAAGGCCAAGGGCAACTATTATGTGGGCATGCCCGACCTCATGGAAGGCATGGACGTTCTGGCGGCTCTGAAGGGCACCGACAAGGTGCTGATGGACACGGTTACGCAGCCTGAGGTGCTGGAACGGCAGATGCAGCAGATAAACGACATCTACTTCAAGGTGTTCGACGAGCTTTACGACATAATACGCGAGGGCGACGAGATGGCTTTCTGCTACTTCTCTTCGTGGGCACCGGGCAAGATGAGCAAGCTGCAGAGCGACATATCAACGATGATAAGCGTGGAAGACTACCGCCGCTTTGTGCAGCCTTTCATACGCGAACAGTGCCAGAAGATTGACTACACGCTGTATCATCTCGACGGAGTTGGCGCCCTTCATCATCTGCCGGCGCTGCTCGAGATTGAGGAACTCAACGCAATACAATGGACTCCGGGCGTAGGTGAGCCGCAGGGTGGCTCGCCTAAATGGTACGACCTGTACAAGAAGATACTGGCAGGAGGCAAGAGTGTGATGGCATGCTGGGTAACGCTCGACGAACTGCGGCCGCTGCTCGACAACATAGGAGGCAACGGAGTGCATATAGAGATGGACTTCCACAACGAGGACGAGGTGGAGAAAGCCATGCGCATCGTTGAGGAATATCAGGAGGACGAGGCAAAGAAACCGCAGCAGGAGGACAACACCATACGCATAAGCGGCGGCAAGAACGACGCCGATAAGGACGTGGAGGCAATAATAGAGAGCGCCGAACGCGAGTTTGAGGAGCTTGCCGACAAGGGCGACAAGGTGCCTGCCGACTGGCTCGACGGCTGCCCCATCGTATCGGCAGGACGCAACCGCATACTCGTTATCGACGGAGCCATGGGCACGATGATACAGAGCCGACGCCTCGGCGAGGCCGACTTCCGCGGCGAAAGGCTTGCAGGGCATGACGTGAACGTGAAGGGATGCAACGACCTTCTGTGCCTTACGCGCCCCGACGTCATTGAGGACATTCACCGTAAGTATCTCGAAGCCGGAGCCGACATCATCGAGACAAACACCTTCAACGCGCAGCGCATATCCATGGCAGACTATCATCTGGAGAACTTCTGCCGCGAGATAAACCTCGAGGCGTGCCGCATAGCGCGCAAGGCTGCCGACGAATTTACAGCCAAGACACCGCACAAGCCGCGCTTCGTGGCAGGTTCGATGGGTCCGACGAGCAAGACCTGCTCAATAACATCAGACACCACACAGCCGGGCTGGCATGCCTTCAGCTACGACACTCTGCGCGACGCCTACGCAGAACAGGCCGAAGCGCTGATTGAAGGCGGCGTCGACGCCCTGCTGATAGAGACGATATTCGACACAAAGAACGCGCAGGCGGCCATCGAGGCGGCACGCGGAGCAATGCGCAAGACAGGCAAACGTCTGCCGCTGATGCTGAGCTTCAGCATAGCCACTGCCGACGGACACAACATGCTGGGACAGAGCATCGGGGATTTCCTCGCATCCGTTGCCGGCAGCGACATCATGTCGGTGGGCGTAAACTGCTGTTCTGACGTAAGCCTTGCCGCCGACATGCTCGTACATCTCGGCAAGACTACGCCCTACATGATAAGCCTTTACCCCAACGCCGGCATGCCCGACGCCGAGGGACGCTACAGCCACACGCCCGAGATGCTGCAGCGCGAGCTGTGGCCGCTGATAGAGTGGCACGTGCTCAACATCGTGGGAGGATGCTGCGGCACAACCGACATGCACATCAGAAAGCTTGCCGAAGCCGTGGTTCCCGCCGAAGGACTTATCCTTTCGCCCCACCCTGCGCAACCATCTGATAATGAGGGCGTTGCAAAAGGTGGCCTTTTAGGCTCCAATATGCCGTCTTTTAGCGTGCAAAAGGTGGCCTTTCACAATGCAAAAGGTGACCTTTCAGAAAACCACGGGCACGACCATGCCGCCGAACCCTGTGAATGCTGCGCGCCGAAGGCCGCAAACGAGCCATCGGCAAGCGACGAGATATTCGACGCCATACTGCAAGGCAACGCCGACAAGGCAGCCGAAGCGACGCAGAAGGCCGTAGACGCAGGCATGGCTCCGCAGGACATCATCAACAGTCAGATGATACGCGCCATGGGCGAGGTGGGCCAGCGCTTCCAGGACGGCAAGGCCTTTGTGCCCCAGCTGCTCATGGCAGGACGCGCCATGAAGGCCGCCCTCGTGCTGCTGAAGCCACTCATGGCAGGCAAGGCCGACGTTACGATAGGCCGCGTGGTCATCGGAACGGTAAAGGGCGACCTGCACGACATAGGCAAAAACCTCGTTGCATCGATGCTCGAGGGCAGCGGCTTTGAGGTGATAAACATCGGCATCGATGTGCCGAGCGACAAGTTTGTAGAGGCTCTGAAGGACAACCACGCCGACATCCTGTGCATGAGCGCCCTGCTTACCACGACAATGACCTACATGAAGGATGTAATCAAGGCCGTGGAAGACGCCGGACTGCGCGACAAGGTGAAGATTATGGTGGGCGGAGCGCCCGTAAGCCAGGCCTTCGCCGACGAGATAGGAGCCGACGGATACAGCGACAATGCCAACGAAGCAGTGAAGGTGGCAAGGGAGCTGGTGAAGGGAAAAGAATAATATTTCAAGGAGTTAAAGGAGTTAGAGTAGTTAAAGGAGTTAAAGCCAAATGCCCTGCCGGTTATTAACAAGGCTAAATACGCCGGTCATTACATCATCTGCAGCGCATCGGTCTCATTACTCCCATAAGTCATACATCCCCCATAAAGCCGCCAACCGGCTGTAAGGCTAATGACTTTAACTACTGAGCGGGCACAGCCCGCGATAACTCCTTTAACTACTATAACTACCAAATAAACAACATATCCATGAACTCACAATCATTACATGGCCTCGACTGGGGCATACTAATAGCATACTTCGTCATCCTGCTTGCCATCGGCATATGGGCAAGCACCAAGCGCAAGAAGGGCAGCAGCCTGTTTCTTGCCGAACATTCTCTGCGCTGGCATCACATAGGATTCTCCATGTGGGGCACCAACGTAGGCCCCTCTATGCTCATAGCGTCGGCAAGCGCCGGCTTCACCACGGGCGTCGTGTCGGGCAACTACGCATGGTACGCCTTCGTCTTCATAGCCCTGCTCGCCTTCGTCTTCGCCCCGCGCTATCTCGGCAGCAAGGTTTCCACCCTGCCCGAGTTTATGGGCCTGCGCTTCGGACAGTCCACACGCAACATGCTGGCGTGGTATACCATCGTCACGATACTCATCTCGTGGCTCGCGCTGACGCTCTTCGCGGGTGGCATAATCATACGCCAGGTGTTCGGCATACCCATGTGGATGTCGGCATTCCTGCTGCTCGGCATCTCCGCCTTCTTCACAATGCTCGGCGGACTGAAGGCCGTGGCCTACACCAACGTATATCAGATGGTGCTGCTCATACTCGTTTCGGCCACGCTGACCTTCGTAGGAATATACCGCCTCGGCGGCGACTCGTTCACAGGAGGCATCGCCGTGCTGGCCAATCCCGACATTGTGCCGTCTAATTACTGGAACCTCTTTCAGCCCAACAGCGACAAAGACTTCCCCTGGCTGCCCATACTGCTGGGTTATCCTATAAGCGGACTGTGGTTCTGGTGCACCGACCAGTCGATGGTTCAGCCCGTACTGGCAGCCAAAGACCTCAGCGAAGGACAGAAGGGAGCTAACTTTACGGGCTGGCTGAAGATACTCGACGTGGCCATATACATCATCCCCGGCATCGTATGCTTCGCCCTCTGGAAGACCGGTTTCTTCGGAGGCATGACCATTGAGGCCGACAACGCCTACATGACTCTTGTGTCGAGCCTCTTCCCTGTGGGCATGGTTGGCCTCGTGCTTGCCGTTCTCACCGCCGCGCTCATCAGCACCATAGGCTCTGCGCTCAACGCCTTGAGCACGGTGTTCACGATGGACATCTACGTGAAGAACATCCGTCCGGAGGCCACACAGAAGGAAATAATGCGCACAGGACGCATAATAACCGTCATAGGCGCACTGGTGTCGATAGTCATCACCGTGGCTGTTGACAACATAAAGGGCATGAACCTTTTCAACGTATTCCAGTCGGTGCTCAGCTTCATCGCACCACCTATGGCGGCAGTGTTCGTCATGGGCGTGTTCTGGAAGCGCTGCACGACGCTCGCCGCCAACGTAACGCTCACCTTCGGAACCATCTTCAGCATCGGCTCGGGCATCCTTTACCTGTGGGTTATACCGGGAGCCACGGAGCAGGTGCACTTCATGATGCTGTCGTTCTACATCTTCGTAATCCTCATCATCAGCATGATTATCGTCAGCCTATGCAACAAGCAGGCAACGGTAAGCCCCGAGATAGTGAAGCTGAGCGAAAGACCAAAGCGCACAGTTGTGGTGGCATGGACGCTGCTTGCCGTGGTTATGGTGGCTCTCTACATATTCTTCAACGGACACTGACAACAAAACTGAATTATGATACAGCAAAAAGCGCGGCAAGCCCTATGTGGACTTGCCGCGCTTTTCTATATGTTTCAAGCCATGTCTGACGCGCAATAAAAAGGCAGAAAGGCCCGTTTTAAAGGATTATACGCACGATAATAAAAGACTATATGCCAGACTATAAAAGACAACTGAACGCATAATGAAAAGCGACACGGCATATAATGTAAGGCAACGCGACGCGAGATGAATCACGTTATCATGCCAAACGCACCGCAGACTACTTCTTGCGGCGGCGCTTGTAGCAGTCTTTGAAGTCGCATAGACCGCACGAATATTCGAGCTTGCGCACCGAAGGACCGAGGCCTATCACGCCGCTCACCGACTTGATGGGCACCATAAGGCTCGAGTCGGTAAGGCTTACGCCGCACGGACGCTCCTCGCCGAACAGGGGGAAGAGCATCTGCTGCTGAGAGACATGCCACCCGCAGTAGCCCGGACTGAAGCGGTTGGTGTGGCGCCAGCCGCGCTCATCAATGGCTTTCTGCAGTGAAAGCTCCATGCAGTCGGCCGCCTTCTCGGCTATGACGCTGCCTATTGAGTCGGCAACAAACACCTTCACCATGTCGTCTTCGTCCTTAAGGCGGTGCTGAAGCTGCTCAAACTCCTCGCCGGCGGTGGCCACGAAGAAGGCGAAAGCCTGCGAGCCGCGCAGCTGCCGGCTGATGATGCGCCCCACGCTGAAGCTGACTGAGCCTACGGTGAGCACATGCTGCTCTGCATCGAGCTGTCCGGGAGTGATGAAGAAGCAGAAACGCGGGCGCAGAACGGCCTTTATACGCTCCATGACGGCAGAGGTCTCGGCCTGCACGGCAGCGTCGGGCACGGCGTCGCCATAGCCCATCTGCTCGTAGACTTCAGACGGAAGGATGTTGAGGTCGTCGAAAATTATTTCCTGTTTTAGCATTTTATTCTGATTAAAAAGCGGCACAACGCTGCGCCGCATGACGCCGCTGCGGCCCTCGGAGGGTGCAGCGGCTTATGTAGTTAAGTATGTCGGGCGGGGTCTGTCAATATGAATCGAGTCTGACCATGACCTTTACGTCATGCTGCAAGGCCTCTGACGAACTGACAGAACCTGCGCTTACAGTTTGCTGTTCCACTCGCCGACAGCCTCAAAGAAGGCATCGATGTTGGCAAACGGAGTGTGCGGCGGGGTGTCGCATCCGCTTGATATCACAAAGTTTGGATAGTTGCTCATCTTGCGCAGCAGGTCTGTGGTGGCGCGGCGCATCTCGTCGGGCGTGGCAGACTTGAACAGACTGACGGGGTCGAGGTTGCCCATGGTGAGAGCCGTGGGCGGCACCTGACGCGACACCTGCTCCATGTCGCACTTGTTGCCGAAGTGATATGCGGCGGCTCCGGTGGCAGTCATGGCGTTGGTGCACTGCCCGGTGTTGCCGCAGTTGTGTAGCACGACGGTGAAATAGTCGTCCTGCACGGCCTCGACAATACGCCTGACGTAGACCGAAGAGAAGCGCATGCAGTCGTCGTCAGACATCAGTCCGGCGGCAGGCTCAGCCATGACAACGCCGTTGGCGCCCGTCTTCTTCAGCGCGATGCAGTATTTCAGGATGAAGTCGGTACACTTGTCGAGCAGCATGGCGGCAGCCTCGGGGTTCTGATATATCAGAATCATAATCTCCGACATGTCGTAGAGACGGCCTGCAAGCGAGAAAGGTCCGATGCATCCGGCAAGCACGGGGCGGTCGGTTATGGCACGGGCGGCCAGCAGATTGGCCTTGAGATATGCCGGCACGCGGCCTGCGCTGAGCGACGGCACCTGCAGACGTGCTATGTCGTCGGCGCTGTTGAGCATGTGCCCCCTGACGGCCGGCACCTCGTCGGGCTCGAAGGCGATGTCGGCGCCGAAGGCTTCAGCCTCAACGGTGAGGTCCATTATCACTGTGGCGGCAGCCGTGTCGTAGCGTCCGGCAAGCGCCCTGACGGCGTTGAAGTGCACCTCGCCGTCGCTCACGGCGTCGATCACGCGTCGCCCTATCATCTCGATGCCGGGATGTGTCATTATGGGCACAGCCATCACCTTCTTGCTGTCGATGACGGCTTTGGCCCATTCGGTCATGTTTATCTTCATCTGTGTGTGTGCGTTATGTGTTATTCAACAAATCTTACGTAGTCATCCTTGCGCGGCGCAGCCTCTCTGACGGCACCCTCGCGCGGGTATCCCAGCACGCAGTGGCCTATGCCCTCATAGTCGCCCTCAATGCCCCATGCGCGCAGCATGGCCTTGCCTTCCTCGCTGTCGAACACCTCGCGGGCGCGGTGAATCCAGCAGCTGCCCAGTCCGAGAGCGTGTGCGGCGTTCATAAGGTTGCCCATTACGAGCGATCCGTCGTAGAGATAAGTGGGGCGTGTGCGGTCGGCCAGCACCACGAGCACCACCGGCGCGCCGTAGAAGGGGTCGGCCTCGGTGCCCATCACGGCGGCGTTGAGCTCAGAGAGGCGGTCGCGAACGGCCTTTGATGTTACGGCAACGATGAGCGGCGACTGCGCTCCGCGGCCCGTTGGGGCGTAGGTTCCTGCCTCTGCCACAGCCTCGATAAGGCTGCGCTCCGGCATCCGGTCGGGGTCGAAGGCGCGCACGCTGCGGCGTGTCTTCATGTTTTCTATAACTGTGTTCATAATCTTTACTGGTTAAAAAGTTTGTCTTTCACATGCCGCGGAGCGTCAGACTGACTGCCATTATGCCGCGGCATGATTGATATGTGCAAAGATACTAAAATTATCGTCCGCATGTTCAGGCGCAATGAATAAAAAGCCTTAAAGATACATTGAAAAACGTGCCGGAGACCCGAAAAAATGACATCGCGGCGCTGATTGCGGCCCGATGATGCGCCGGTTTTATCCGCCGTTGTAACATACTGACATTCAGCGCGTTGCAAAAAGCCATGTTTCAGGCTCTAAAAGATGGCCTTTCGGCGTGCAAAAGGTGGCCTTTTGGAGGCTGAAAGGGCACCTTTCGGAAAACAGGCACACGGCAGGCGCCATCAGGGCGCGCCTCGGCACGGCCACAGACAGGCAGCAAGGACACTGTCTGAAGGCGGCACGGACCATGTGGCAGATGTGCATAAAAAGCTTACATACAATGCCCAAAAAGCCTTAAAAAGGCTGATTTAGCGTTATTTATTTTTTTATATGGCGCAAAACTCGTATTTTTGCATGTTTAAGTTGTCTAATATAAAGTAAGACAAATGTCAACTATTAAAATCAAAAAAGTAGAAACAAGGAAAGACCTTGAGCGGTTTATAGACTTTCACTATGACCTCTACAAGGACAATGAGTATGACGTTCCCACACTGTTCAGCGACGACCTGAACACCCTGAGCAAGGACAAGAACGCGGCGTTCGAGTTCTCCGAGGCCGAGTATTTCATGGCGTTCGACGGACGTGGGCGCATGGTGGGCCGCGTGGCAGCCATAATCAACCACCGCGCCAACAAGCGCTGGGGGCGCAAGTGCGTCAGATTCGGATGGATAGACTTCATCGACGACATCAACGTGTCTAGGGCCCTGTTCGACGCCGTTGAGAAATACGGCAAGTCGAAAGGCATGGAAGAGATGATAGGTCCGCTCGGATTCACCGACCTCGACCCCGAAGGCATGCTCACAATGGGATTCGACCAGCTGGGCACTATGGCCACCATATACAACTATCCGTACTATCCGGAGCACATGGAGAAGCTGGGCGACTTCGAGAAGGACAACGACTATGTGGAGTTTAAGCTCATGGTGCCCGACAAAGTGCCCGAGAAATACACCAAGATAGCCGAGATGATACAGAAGCGCTACGACCTGCACATCAGGAAACTGACCAAGAAGGACGTGTTTGAGGGCGGCTACGGCAAGAAGATGTTTGAGCTGATAAACACCTGCTTCAAGGACCTGTACGGATATTCGGAACTGTCTGAAAGGCAGATCGACCAGTACATCAAGATGTACTTCCCCCTGGCCGACCTCAGCCTCATCACCGTTGTAGAGGACCGCAGCGCCGGCAACAAGCCCGTGGCCGTGGGCATCACCATCCCGTCGCTGTCGAAGGCGCTGCAGAAGTGCCGCCGCGGAAGGCTCTGGCCCTTCGGATGGTGGCACGTGCTGAGGGCTCTGAAGGCTCACAAGACCGAGGGCGTAGACCTGCTGCTGCTCGGAGTGCTGCCCGAATACCGCATGAAGGGTGCCAACGCCCTTATGTTCTACGACCTCATCCCGCGCTATCAGGCCTACGGATTCAAATGGGGCGAGAGCCAGGTTGAGATGGAGACCAACGAGAACGTGCAGAGCCAGTGGCAGTATCTCGAGACCATCCTCCACAAGAGAAGACGCTGCTACAAGAAGTGGATATAGATTTTCTGCCGGCAAACGGCAGAAAATAATTAAAAATTAAAAGTAAAAATTAAACAGCGAGGGGGATGGCAGGCGGTGATCATATCAACTTAAGCTGGCAGAAGTGTGGTAACAATTAAACAACGTTGATTATGGCTGACGGCAATAACATTGTGAAAGAAAAGGCGGAGAAGTTCGCCATACGCATTGTTAAGTGCAGCAGGTTCATAAGGGAAACCAAACGTGAATACTCGCTTGCCGACCAGCTGCTGCGTTGCGGCACCAGCATAGGTGCCAATCTTTATGAAGCTGAATTTGCACAAAGCAAAGCCGACTTTATAAGCAAGATGAGCATCGCGCTCAAAGAAGCGTCTGAAACCAAATATTGGCTGTGGCTGCTCCACTCGACAGACATACTGGAAGACAAGATTTACTACTCAATGAACACCGACTTGAAGAACATCATAAGTCTTCTTGTCTCAATATTGAGATCATTGAAGGGTGTAGACAGCAAGAAATAGCTGACAACGCCACACCCAGCTGCCACCATATGCCGGCCACGATGTTTAATTTTTAACTTTTAATTGTTAATTTTGGAATTTTATGAGCGAAGAGAATAAAATTACAACCGAGTATACTGACGACAATATCAGGCACCTGTCTGACATGGAGCACGTGCGCACCCGACCGGGAATGTACATCGGCCGACTTGGCGACGGATCCATGCCCGAGGACGGCATCTACGTGTTGCTCAAAGAGGTTATCGACAACTCTATCGACGAGTTTAAGATGAACGCCGGCAAGCGCATCGAGATCGACATAGACAACAACCTCAGCGTGATGGTGCGCGACTACGGACGAGGCATACCGCAGGGCAAGCTCATCGAGGCCGTAAGCGTGCTAAACACCGGAGGTAAATACGACTCCAAGGCGTTCAAGAAGAGCGTCGGACTCAACGGTGTGGGCATCAAGGCCGTCAACGCGCTAAGCTCCAGGTTCGAGGTGAGGTCTTACCGCGACGGAACGGTGCGCACGGCGACATTCGAACGCGGCGTGCTGAAGAGCGACACAACCGAGGAGACGCAGGACGAGACGGGTACATACATATACTTCGTGCCCGACGACACGCTCTTCAAGAACTACTCTTTCCACCACGACTTCGTGGAGACGATGCTGCGCAACTACACCTACCTGAACACAGGACTGACCATCATGTACAACGGACGCAGGATTCTGAGCCGCAACGGACTTGAAGACCTGCTCAACGACACGATGACCAACGACGGCATCTACCCCATAATACACCTCAAGGGCGAAGACATCGAGATTGCGTTCACGCACACCAACCAGTATGGCGAGGAGTATCACTCGTTCGTAAACGGACAGCACACCACGCAGGGCGGTACTCACCAGAGCGCGTTCAAGGAGCACATAGCCCGCACGATAAAGGAGTTTTTCAACAAAAACTTCGAATATACCGACATCCGCAACGGCCTCGTGGCAGCCATAGCCGTCAACGTCGAGGAGCCGATGTTTGAGAGTCAGACCAAGATTAAGCTCGGATCGCTTACCATGAGCCCCGACGGCGTCAGCGTAAACAAGTACGTGGGCGACTTCATCAAGAACGAGGTGGACAACTATCTGCACAAACACTCCGACGTGGCAGAGGTTATGCTGCAGAAGATTCAGGCCAGCGAGAAGGAAAGAAAGGAGATGGCAGGAGTGACAAAGCTGGCACGCGAGCGCGCCAAGAAAGCCAACCTGCACAACCGGAAGCTGCGCGACTGCCGCATACACTTCTCCGACGTGAAGAACAACCGCAAGGAGGAAAGCTCCATCTTCATCACCGAGGGCGACTCAGCGAGCGGTTCTATCACCAAGAGCCGCGACGTAAACACGCAGGCTGTGTTCTCTCTCAGGGGCAAGCCGCTCAACTCTTTCGGACTCACCAAAAAGGTGGTGTACGAGAACGAGGAGTTTAATCTGCTTCAGGCAGCCCTCGACATTGAGGACGGACTCGACACACTGCGCTACAACAAGGTGATTGTTGCAACCGATGCCGATGTCGACGGCATGCACATCCGACTGCTCATAATAACCTTCTTCCTGCAGTTCTTCCCCGAACTCATCAAGAAGGGACACGTATACGTGCTGCAGACGCCGCTCTTCCGCGTCAGAAACCGCCGCACGAAGGTGCGCAACAAGAAGGCGCTCGAAGACGTAAAAGGCAAGAAGGGCGACTTCATCACCCGCTATTGCTACAGCGACGAGGAGCGCGTAAAGGCCATAGAGGAGCTTGGTCCCGACCCTGAGATAACCCGATTCAAAGGTCTTGGAGAGATAAGTCCCGACGAGTTTGTCAACTTCATCGGCCCCGACATGCGCCTCGAGCAGGTTACTCTGCACAAGACCGACCAGGTGCAGAAGCTCCTGGAGTACTACATGGGCAAGAATACGCCCGAGCGACAGAACTTCATCATAGACAACCTGGTGATAGAGGAAGACCGTCCCGAAGAGGAAGAAAAGTTCTGACAAGGGGCAAAAGGAACGTAAAGGAGACGCAGAATAAGTCCAACGGCAATGCTGATGAAACATAATGAGCATGCGGAAAGGGCATTAATGATACGTGGAAGGGGCATTAATGATATGCGGAAGAAGGATGAAAGCCATGCAAAGTAAACACAAAAGCCATGCAGAATAAGCATGAAAACAATGCAAGAGTCATTCATCCGCGCATCATCAGTCCCATTCCTCCCATCTCTCCCACAACATCCGTTCCTCCCATAAGTCCCATCCCCCACAATCATCCCATAAAAGAAACATCACAACAATGATAAACACAACCATCAGAAAGATAAAAGCCGCACTGGCAAAGACTGCCACCAAGGCCCTCGTTGCCGTCGCACCGGCTGTCATGTCGTGCCTTCCGGCCGGCGCGCAGATGAACATCGACTTCTCTTACGACAGTCCGCTGCGCAAGCTGCAGATAGCCGAAATGGCAATAAACAACCTCTACGTCGACTCGGTTGACGAGAAGAAGCTCGTTGAGGACGCTATAAGGGGCATGCTGGAGAAGCTCGACCCCCACTCATCTTACTCCGACCCGGAGGAAGTGAAGGCAATGAACGAACCGCTGCAGGGCAACTTCGACGGCATAGGCGTGCAGTTCAACATGGTTGACGACACGCTGCTCGTCATTCAGCCCGTGTCGAAAGGCCCGTCGGAGAAGGTGGGCATCATGGCAGGCGACCGCATAGTGAACGTGAACGACACTGCCATTGCGGGCGTGAAGATGAAGAAAGAGGAGATAATGAAGCGTCTGCGCGGACCCCGAGGCACAACGGTGAAGCTGGGAATTGTGCGCCGCGGCGTGCCCGACGTGATGTATTTCACGGTGAAGAGAGACAAGATTCCGGTGAAGAGCGTGGACGCCGTCTACATGATTCGCCCGCAGATAGGCTACATAAGGATAGGAAACTTCGGCGCGACGACATACAAGGAGTTTATGGAAGGCATGGAGAAGCTGAAAGCCGAGGGCATGAAAGACCTGATACTCGACCTTCAGGACAACGGCGGAGGATATCTGCAGGCTGCCGTGGAGATAGCCAACGAGTTCTTGCCGAAGGACGATCTGATTGTATATACCGACGGACGCCGCATCAGACGCATGGACTATAAGGCGCGCGGCAACGGCTCTTTCCTGACAGGACGCGTGTATGTGCTCGTCAACGAGTTCACGGCGTCGGCCGCAGAGATTGTTACCGGAGCGATACAAGACCACGACCGCGGCATCGTAATCGGCCGCCGCACGTTCGGCAAGGGCCTCGTTCAGCGCCCGATCGACCTGCCCGACGGCTCCATGATACGACTAACCATTGCCCACTACTACACTCCTTCGGGACGATGCATACAGAAGCCATACACCAAAGGAGACATAGAGGACTATGCGATGGACTTTGAGAAGCGCCTGAAACACGGCGAACTGACCAACCGCGACAGCATTCACTTCGCCGATTCGCTGAAGTTCTACACGCTGAAAGAGCACCGCACGGTGTACGGCGGAGGCGGAATAATGCCCGACACGTTCGTGCCTCTGGACACACTTCAGTACACCAAGTTCCACCGCCAGCTCGTGCTGAAGGGCATAGTGATAAACACCGACCTGAGATATATCGACAAGAACCGCAAGCAACTCGTAGGCGACTACCCGACGTTCGAGGCGTTCAGAAGCCGTTTTGAGGTGCCGCAGGAACTTATCGACGAGATAATGAAGGAGGCGGAGAAGCAGAAGATAAAGCCGAAAGACGACGAAGAACTGCAGCGCACGCTGCCCTATCTGAAATCGCAGCTGAAGGCTCTCGTGGCGCGCGACCTCTTCGACATGAGCGAATACTTCCAGATTATCAACGAGACAAGCGACATCGTGAAGAAGGGAGTGGAGCTCTCGGCAGGCAAATAAAGGGCTGACGGGATAAAAGTAATGGGACCAATAAGACTGATATGGCGCCTGTGCTGATATTGTTGCACGGCCATCGGTCTTATTGGTCCCATTACTTTTATCCTCTCGGGGCTTCTCAGAGCTTAATCATGGCAAGCGCCTTGTTCTCGGCAGCCTCCATAATCTCGCGCTCTCCGGGGCCTTTGTCGTTGATGCCGCAGAGATGCAGTATGCCGTGGATAATCACACGGTGAAGCTCCTCGTTGTAGTCCTTGCCCAGCTGCTCGGCGTTTGAGCGCACGGTGTCGAGCGAGATGACTATGTCGCCGCTGATTGTGTCGTCCTCGTCATAGTCGAACGTGATGATGTCAGTGTAGTAGTTGTGGCCCAGATACTCGTTGTTAACCTCAAGAATCTTGTCGTCGTTGACAAACATATATCCTATTTCGCCAACCTTGCGGCCATATTCGGCGGCCACGGCCTTTATCCATGCCGATGTGTCGCGCTTTCTTATTGCCGGCATTTTTACGCCGTCGGTGTTGTATGTTATCATATTTTGCTGTTTATTTTCGTTCTGAAGGCTTGCCGCACGGCGTGCGGTAAGTTATAGCCAAGATGCGCTTAAGTGCGTCAGAAGGCGTTATATTGCCCTCTGCGGGCACGTCTTAAGGCTCCTTAATCTCTGTCTTGCGTCCCTGCTCAGGTGCGGGCAGAAACTCGGCGGCGTCCTTGCCGAAGTGGATAAGCTCGCGCACCATGCTCGACGACACGCTCTCATATTCAGGCTCGGCATACAGCAGGATGGTCTCTATGCCGCCTATCTTGCGGTTGATGTCTGCCTGCTCGCGCTCATACTCAAAGTCCTTGATGCTGCGCACGCCCTTGATGATGAAGCCGGCGCCCTCGCGGCGGGCAAAGTCGACGGTGAGGTCGCTGTATTCCTTTACCTCCACCTTAGGCTCGTCGGCATACAGGCGTGCAATGGCCTTCACCCTTGTCTGCGCGCTGTACATGTATTTCTTGCGCTCGTTGAAGCCCACGCCGATGACAATCCGGTCGAACAACGGCAGCGCACGTCTGACAATGGCATGATGACCGGTGGTGAAGGGGTCGAAGCTTCCTACGAAAATGCCTGTTCTCTGCATTGATTTCTATCTGTTGTTTTGTTGATTTTTATATATACATTCTGTCTGACTGCACCGTCAGCATGGCCTATCCCATGCCGAAGAGGTCGGGCTCCATCACGTTGCCGGCATACGGATTGCGGCCGAAGTGGTTGTAGGCAAGCTCCGTGACCATACGTCCGCGCGGCGTGCGCTTGATGAATCCCTCCATGATGAGGTAAGGCTCATACACCTCCTCAACGGTTCCGGCGTCCTCGCCTATTGCCGTGGCTATGGTGGTGATGCCCACGGGGCCGCCCTTGAACTTGTCGATGATTGTCAGCAGAATCTTGTTGTCAATCTCGTCGAGGCCATACTGGTCGATGTTCAGCGCCGTCAGCGCCACCTTCGATATGGCTGTGTCTATGCGTCCCGTGCCCTTCACCTGCGCAAAGTCTCTCACCCTGCGCAGCAGGGCGTTGGCTATACGTGGCGTTCCGCGGCTGCGGCGGGCTATCTCTACGGCAGCGTCGTCGTCGATGGGCACCTTGAGTATCGATGCCGAGCGCTTCAGAATCTTGGTGAGCGTCTCGGGTTCGTAGTATTCCAGATGCAGGTTGATGCCGAATCGGGCGCGCAGCGGCGCGGTGAGCAGTCCGCTACGGGTTGTTGCCCCCACGAGAGTGAAGGGGTTGAGGTCAATCTGTATCGAGCGTGCCGACGGTCCCTTGTCTATCATGATGTCGATGCGGTAGTCCTCCATAGCCGAGTAGAGATACTCCTCAACGACGGGCGACAGGCGGTGAATCTCGTCGATGAACAGCACGTCGTTAGGCTCGAGCGACGTCAGTATGCCTGCCAGGTCGCCCGGCTTGTCGAGCACGGGGCCGCTCGTCAGCTTGAAGCCCACGCCCAGCTCGTTGGCAATGATGTTGCTCAGCGTGGTCTTTCCCAGTCCGGGAGGGCCGTGCAGCAGGGTGTGGTCGAGCGGCTCGCCGCGGTATTTGGCGGCCTCTACGAACACCTCGAGGTTCTCCACCACCTTCTGCTGTCCGCTGAAGTCGCCGAAGCGCAGCGGTCTGAGGGCGTTCTCAAACTCCTTCTCGGCCGACGACAGCGACTCTTTTCTTATATCGAAATTATCGTCCATTATTCTTTTATCTTTCAGTCGAATGCAAAGTTAAGCATTTTATTTGTTATAATCACGCAAAACCATAAGAATATCTCAGCCGCGGCAGACGGCGGCGTCACTGTTTCCGGCAGGCCGCCCTGCCGCCGCTCAGTCTTGCCTGCGGGGCATGTCGTGCCGGCGCCCGTGCCGTGCTGAAATGTGCCCGTGCAGCGGCCGTTTTCCGATATGTGCCCTTTTGCATTCCGAAAGGGCACCTTTTACACGCCAAAAGGCCGTCTTTTGCAGGCTAAAACATGGCCTTTTGCAACGCATTGAGCATCAGGGCGTTACGCAGGGGCATACCGACGCATCGCCGCCAAGCCATATACAGCGCCCCCGCCGCCACACGCACGCCACCCCGTGCGCCACGCCTTAAAACCTGCCCGAAAACCGTCAGAATGTCATATTATGTTAACGCAGAGACTATATAAATAGGTATTTAAACAGATTTTAATAAATTGAAATAAATTTGTAACAAGTTGTTAAATACACTATAACCGCAGCGTAACGGCTTTGTAACACAGAATGCAGACCTTTGCAGCGTTAAAATTATTTTAGTTTTTTATGAGAAAAAATTACAAAAAATTATCGCTATTTTGCTTATCTGCGATGCTTTCTGTAGCAGCAGTGGCTGTTACTGACTCTAACGAAGCTAACTTAGGAACCATGCGCGGACGAATCGTCGACAACTCTAATCAGGTGTTGCCCGGCGCAACCGTTATGATCGAGAATCTGCACACAGGTGTTGTTAGCGACGCTAACGGATTCTACACAATACCCAACCTGAAACCGGGAGTCTACACGGTGAAGGTTTCTTACGTAGGCTACCAGCCGACAACGGCTAAACTGACCATATCTGCCGAAAAGACAGAAGTGAAAGACTTCGTGCTGTCAGAGGGAATGGAGCTTAAGGGCGTTGAGGTAAAAGGAGCGTTCCACGGACAGAGCCGTGCGATAAACACTCAGAAGAATAACTTTAACATAACCAACGTCGTGTCGGCCGACCAGATCGGCAAGTTCCCCGACTCTAACATCGGCGACGCCCTGAAGCGTATCAACGGTATCAACGTGCAGTATGACCAGGGCGAGGCACGCTTCGGACAGGTGCGCGGAACATCACCCGACCTCACATCGGTAACCGTCAACGGCAACCGTCTGCCTTCTGCCGAGGGCGACATACGCAACGTGCAGCTCGACCTCATACCGGCCGACATGATTCAGACCATCGAAGTGAACAAGGTTGTTACGGCCGACATGGACGGCGACGCCATCGGCGGATCGATAAACCTCATAACCAAAAACACTCCGTACAAGGAAGTGTTCAACATAACGGCTGGAACGGGCTACAGCTGGATAAGCGAAAAGCCGCAGCTTAACCTCGGACTGACCTACGGCAACCGCTTCTTCAACGACAAGCTGGGCTTCATGGCAGCCATTTCTTACCAGAACTCACCGGCTGGATCGGACAACACTGAGTTTGAATACGACATCGACGACGACGGCAAGGTGGTGCTCACCGACGCCGAGGTAAGACAATACTACGTTACACGTGAGCGTCAGAGCTACTCGCTCTCACTCGACTACGTGTTCAACCCCAACCATAAAGTGTTCTTCAACGGTATCTACAACCGCCGCAACGACTGGGAGAACCGCTACCGCGTGTCATACAAAGACCTGGCAGACGGCGAGGGAGAGATGAAGGCACAGATAGAAACCAAGGGAGGATCTGCCGACAACCGCGGCGCACGACTTGAGCGCCAGCAGACCATGGACTACACCCTTGGCGGCGAGCACCTGCTCTGGGACAAGCTCTCTGCCGACTGGTCGGCATCGTTCTCAAGAGCTTCTGAGGGACGCCCCGACGAGCGCTACATGAGTCTTGAGCAGAAAGACATAACCATCAACATGGCCGACGCCGGACTGCGCCAGCCCTACTCTACAACATACATCAACCTCGACGAGGGCGAATGGAAGCTCGACGAGTTTACAAACGCCAACGAGAACATCATAGAGAACGAGTGGAAGTTCAAGCTCGACTTCGAGTTGCCGCTCGCAAACGGACTCTACGGCAACAAGCTTAAGTTCGGAGGAAAATACACACGCAAGTCGAAGACAAAGGACGTTGTATGCTACGACTACACCGACGGCTACGAAGCAATGTTCGGCGACGACTATTCTAACTACTACATCAACCGCATACGCGACGGATTCATGCCCGGAAGCCAGTATAAGTCGACAATGTTCATCGACAAGAACTACCTCGGAGGCATCAGCCACGTTGACCTGGCAGCCATGGGCGGCGAGCAGGTGCTCGAGGAGTCGGCAGGCAACTACGACGCAACAGAGCAGGTTTCGGCAGGCTATCTGCGCTTTGAGCAGAAGCTCGGAAAGAAACTTGAACTTATGCTCGGACTCAGAATGGAGGCCACAAACCTGAAGACAAGCGGCTTCAACTGGATTGTCGACGAGGACGAGAACGAATATCTCGAGCCGACCGGCACCTACAAGAACAACTATATCAACTGGCTGCCGAGCGTGTTGCTGAAATATAACGCCACAGACGACCTGAAGGTGCGCGCATCTTACACCAAGACGCTGGCACGTCCTAAATACTCTCACATGATGCCGGGCAGCAGCATCAACCGCACCGAATCGCCTGTTGAGGTGTTCGTGGGCAACCCTGACCTGAAGCCGGTTATCTCTAACAACTACGACCTGTCGGCAGAATACTACTTCAAGAGCGTAGGTCTGGTGTCTGCATCACTCTTCTACAAGCGCATCAACGACTATATGGTTGAGCATGTGTCTAAAGGCAGCTACGGCAACTACGACGACTGCAAGATAACACGACCCGTAAACGCATTCGACGCAGACCTACTGGGCGTTGAGCTCGGACTGCAGCGCGACTTCGGATTCATACATCCGTCACTCAAGTGCTTCGGCTTCTACGGCAACTATACCTACACTCACAGCAACGTGGTCAAGTCTGTATTCGGCAACAAAGACGAGCAGGCTCTGCCCGGTTCGCCGGAGCACATGGCCAACGCGTCGCTCTACTTCGACAAGGGCGGACTGAACGTGCGTCTCTCTTACAACTTCACTTCTGCCTTCCAGGACGACGAGGAGTATCAGGAAGAGGCACAGCTGCGCCGCTACTACGACAAGGTTAACTATCTCGACCTGAACGCAAGCTACACATGGGGCAAGGACATCAAGTACACCTTCTATGCCGCTGCCAACAACCTGCTGAACCAGCCGCTGCGCTACTACCAGGGAGAGAAGGACCGCACAATGCAGGTGGAGTACTACGGAGTGAAACTCCAGGCCGGATTCAAGCTCAGCTTCTAAGCCGGAAACGACTGAACGGTCATGAGAGTAATGTTTAAGAAGAATAGATTTATAATGAATTCCTGAAACGGATTAGCACAGATGAAACCGGGAAAACAGGCGTGAGAGAGTACAAAATGACTTACAGCAAGTTATCAGTATGTGCTCGGCCTGCTGTCCCGGCTTTGCTTTCAAAACGAATATAAACAACAAAAACATCACAACAATGAAGAAACTTTCAACAACTCTGATTTTGCTTTTAGTGGCCGTGATGAGCATCATGGCGCAGACTCCCGAGCAGTGGGCCAAGCTGGAGAAGGATGTCAACTTCTACGTGGCCAACGACCTGGGACGCAACGGATACTACGACCAGAAGCCTATAGCCGAACTGATGGGACGCATGGCCGAGACCGTGGGCATAGAATGTGTGGCAGCGCCGGGCGACGTGCACCACTTTGAGGGTGTGCGCAGCACGCAGGACCCCCTCTGGATGACCAACTATGAGCTTATATACAGCCATCCCGAACTGATGCTCGACTGGTATCCGACGCTCGGAAACCACGAGTACCGCGGCAACACGCAGGCCGTGCTCGACTACACAAACGTGAGCGCACGCTGGGCCATGCCGGCAAGATACTACACAAAGGTGATTGAGGACGGCGGAGTGACCGTAAGACTGGTGTTCATAGACACTGCACCGATGATTGACAAATACCGCAACGACACAGAGAAATATCCCGACGCAGGCAAGCAGGACTACAACAAGCAGCTCGAATGGCTCGACTCTGTGCTCTCTTCGGCCAAGGAAGACTGGGTTATCGTGCTGGGCCACCACCCCGTTTATGCCGACACGGGCAAGGACACATCTGAGCGCGGCGACATGCAGGCACGCCTGAACCCGATACTGACCAAGCACAAGAACGTGAGCATGTATATCTGCGGACACATACACAACTTCCAGCACATACGCAAGCCGGGCTGCAACATCGACTACGTGGTGAACACGAGCGGATCGCTGAGCCGTCCGAAGGTAAAGGCAGTAGACGGAACACAGTTCTGCAGCGGCGTGACGGGCTTCTCGCTGGTATGTGCCGACAAGACCACCCTGTCGCTCCATCTCATCGACAAGGACGGAAAGGTGGTATACACGGTTAACCACAAGAAATAACAAATTCTTCTTTTTTCTTTAAAATTAAGCACTATTAAAGGCGGCAAGGACAACATCCCTGTCGCCTTTTGCTTTTCTTGCGGCATGCTTACACGCCCGGAAAGCGTGCCTCTTCATGTGTATTCGATGTGCAAAAACAGCTGTCGGCAACGTACTTCATAACCTTCTGATAATCAGCCACATAAATACAGCCATGCAAAACGTGCCCTTTCAGCCTGCAAAAGATGGCCTTTCGGACGGCGAAACATGGCCTTTTGCAGCGCAAGACACGGCATTTCGGAAAACGGCATCGCAGGGCATGCCTAACAGAAGGCATCAGTGCTGAAAATATTTTACATCACGCCGTTACGCCACACCACCCTGCCCCGGCAGCACAATCATGCCCGGCAGGCAAAATTTATGGTCTCCTTACTTGTGCGTGAGCCTCAAACGTTGTATATTTGTGCCTGACGAAGGGCTGCACCGCCGCATGGCACGCCGCACGGCATACCGGCCACGGTAACGGCACAATGCGCCCGCAACAAACTTATATGAAGACAATGAACACTGAAGAATTTATAATGCTCCACCGCAACGACGACGTCAGGGCGCTCGCCCTGAAGGCTGCCGGAGCGAAGGACATAGACCTGGGCTACGCGCTCGACCAGATTGCAGGATGGCAGACGGCACGCAGGAAGCTGCCGCAATGGGCCGCGACAGAGGGCATAAAGTATCCGCCGCACCTGTCGATGGAGCAGTGCTCGTCGGAACAGACGGCCATCTACAAGGCAGACGTGGCGCAGAGGCTCGTCAGCGGGCTGCCACGCGAGGCAGAGAGCGTGCTCGTTGACCTGACGGGCGGACTGGGCGTCGACTTCTCTTACATGGCGCGCCGCTTCAGCCGTGGCGTCTACGTTGAGCGACAGAGCCATTTGTGTGAGCTCTCGCGGCATAACATGGGCGTGCTGGGCATCAGTCAGGCCGAGGTGGTCTGCACCGATTCTGAGCAATTTATGGGCCAGATGGGGCATGTCACGATGATATTTGCCGACCCGGCACGGCGCGACAGCCATGGCGGAAGGACTTTTGCCGTGGCTGACTGCACGCCCGACGTGCTGGCCATGCGCGACGAGATGCTGGCCAAGGCCGACTTCGTGATGCTGAAACTGTCGCCCATGCTCGACTGGCACAAGACGGTGGCCGACTTCGGCAGCTGTGTGGGCGAGGTGCACATCGTGTCGGCAGGCAACGAGTGTAAGGAGCTGCTGCTCGTCATGTCGGCACGCTTTGACGGACTGACCAGCGTCACGTGCGTCAACGACGGCAGCATATTCAGCTATAATCCGCAGACAGACATACAGAGAAATATAACGGATGAAGACGGTACGGGCGATGACGCCGGCGGCAACGGCAGCCACGCGCCGCTGAGCCTGCAGCCGGGCATGAGCCTCTATGAGCCTAATCCGTCGGTGATGAAGGCAGGATGCTTCGGCCGCATAGAGGCAGCCTTCGGCGCAAGACAGATAAGCCGCGACAGCCATCTGTTCGTGTCGGAGCAGAGAGCCGTCGGATTTCCGGGCCGCGCCTTCGTCATAAAGGCCATAAGCAGCATGAACCGCAAGGAACTGAAGAAGGCGCTCGGCGGCATAGGCAAGGCAAACATAACCACGCGCAACTTTCCGATGAAGGCCGAAGAACTGAGAAAGCGTCTGAAGCTGGGCGACGGGGGCGACTGCTACATCATGGCCACCACCACGGCCGACGGCTCGCACGTGCTGATAATATGCGCCAAGGAGTGAGCCGGAACAGATATGACAACATAACAAAAAACATAAACAGCAATGAAAAAATCTATATTATCGCTGGCACTGGCGCTGCTTGCGGCAGTGGCAACGGCACAAGGACCGCAGGTAAGGACAGCCTGCGGAGTGGTTGAAGGCACCTGCGAGTCGGGCATAAAGGTGTTTAAGGGCATACCCTTTGCAGCGCCGCCCACAGGCCCACTGCGCTGGAAGGCACCGCAGCCGGCAGCCCGATGGCAGGGCGTGCGCAAGGCAACGGAGTTTGGTCCCAACCCTATGCAGCAGCCTATATACGGCGACATGAACTTCGGCACAAAGAAGATGAGCGAAGACTGCCTGTATCTTAACATCTGGACGCCGGCAAAAAGCATGGACGAGAAGCTGCCCGTGCTGATCTACTTCAACGGCGGCGGACTGATGGCAGGCAGCGGCAGCGAGCCGCGGTATGCCGGAATGAGCATGGCGCGCAAGGGCATCGTGGCCGTTACGGCAAACTACCGCGAGGGCATATTCGGATTCTTCGCTCATCCTGACCTGTCAAAGGAGACAGCATACAAGGGCTCGGGCAACTACGGCTTTATGGATCAGGCGGCAGCCATACAGTGGCTCAGGGACAACATAGCGGCATTCGGCGGCGACCCCGACAGGATAACCATTGCCGGCGAGTCGGCAGGCTCGATGTCGGTGAGCGCGCTCATGGCATCGCCCGTGTCGCGAAACCTCTTCTGCAGAGCAATAGGCTCGAGCGGTTCGGTGATAGCCTTCGGCAAGATTGCCACACTGAAGGAGGCCGAAAAGGCAGGAAAGGAGAAGATGAAGCAGATGGGGTGCAAGTCGCTCGAGGAGCTAAGGGCTCTCAGCGCCGACGAACTGATGGAGCGCGCGGCCGTAAGGAGCAGGCCGGCATACAACATAGACGGCTACTTCTTCACCGAGCAGCCCGAACAGACCTTTGCCGGGGGCAGACAGGCCAGGGTGCCGCTGCTGGTTGGCGGCAACTCTGAGGAGGCTCAGCCGTCATTCATCCTGCAGGGCAAGCCGGCCACGGTGGCAAACGCCACAGAGGCAGCCAGAGCCGTGTTCGGCAGCAACGCCGAGAAGGTTGTGCAGCTTTACGGCATCAGCACCGACGCCGACGTTAGCGGAGAGCCGGGCATGAAGCTTGCCTCCGACATGTTCATAGGCTTCGGCACGTGGAAATGGGCACACATGCACACCATGAGCAGCGGTCAGCCCGTATACAGATACGTCTACTGCCACCCGCGCCCGGCAATGAGAATAAGCGGAAAGGTGGCAGGACTGGCTGGCGGAGTGAAGGACAAGGACGACGGCGACGACAAGGCGCCCGAGGCAAAGGGAGCCGTACACTCGGCCGACATAGAGTATGCCATGAGCACGCTGCCCACCAACCGCGTGTTCGACTGGCAGCCGGAAGACTTCCTCATGTCGGACATCTTCTCGGGATATTACGCCAACTTCATAAAGACGGGCAACCCCAACGGACTGGGACTGCCAGACTGGACGCCGGCAAACGGACAAGAGGCAGTGCCCGTGCTGCGGCTCGACGTAAACACGACGATGACCACCGACAGGCAGACCGAGGAGCGGTATAAGCTAATTGACACAATGATGTGGGGCACGAAGAAATAACACTGCACGTAAACTGGCGGTAGGATTTGAAGTAAGCATGCCCTGACAAGAAGCATGCTGATATCGCAATATGATAAAACGAGAAAGGGAGACACGCCGACACAGGCATGTCTCCCTTTGATGTTTATATCGTTTTATAATGGATTTATCGCCACAAAACATGAGCGCCGCAGGACATACGGCATGAAGAATGGCCGCAGGAGCCATTTTAAGGCCGTCTGAGGCGCCGAATGAAGCAGAGCCAATAAAGTATGCCTGCGCACAGCAAACACACGGGAAACGCGCTCCAAACGCCTACAAGGCCCCAGCCGCTGTGTATGCCGAGGAACCAGCCGAGCGGAAGCGACACCACGAAATAGGAGAAAAAGGCTATCCAGATGAGCGGACGCACGCACGAAATGCCGCGCAGGGCGTTGGCAAAGGTGTACTGAAGGCCGTCGCCAAACTGATAGACGATGAGCGGTATGACGGTCTGCGACACAAGGACGCACACCTCGGCGCTGTCTGTAAACCAGTAGCTGAACGTGTTGCGCAGCAGGAACACGGGCACCGAGAGCACGAAGGCTATGAGCATGATGACATGAAAGCCGGCATAGGCAGCGTCGCGCACGGCGGCGGTGTCGCCCTGTCCGTGGAAATAGCTCACCCTGACGGCTATTGCGGCAGCCATGCCGCTGTTGACCATATAGAGCAGCTGCGAGGCCGTGAGCGTAACCTGATGGGCGGCAAGGGCCGTTATGCCTATCCAGCCCACGAAGATGGCAGAGAGCGAAAAGGCAGCACACTCCATGCCGAGCTGCATGGCAACGGGCCAGCCAAGGGTGTTGATGCGGCGGAAGTCGGCACGGTTGAGCCGTCCGGCGGCATATCCGCGGCGGTAAGGGGCATAGCTGCGGTGAAACACGAACACGGCAACGAAGGCCACGAACATAACGATGCGCGACACCATGGTGCTGATGCCGGCGCCGAGAAGGCCCAGCTCGGGCATGCCGAAGGCTCCGTAGATGAGCACATAGTTGCCGAAGATGTTGAGCACGTTGCCGCCCAGGATGACGAACATCGGCACGCGCGTGTCGGTTATTCCGTCGTAAAACTGCTTGAAGGCGTTGAACATGCACAGGAATGGCAGCGACACGATGTTCACCAGAAGATATGAGCGCATGTAGGGCAACAGCTCTACGGGCTGCCCCATGCGGTGCAGGTTGAGATAGAACACCACGGAGACGGCAAGCAGGATGACGGCCATCAGTCCGTTGGCGGCAAGGCTGTTGCGCAGTATGCCGCCAATCTCTTCCTTCTCGCCGCGGCCGAACATGGCGCCCACGATGGGCGTAAGACCATAAGAGAAGCCCATGGCGAAGATAACGATCAGGGTGAACATGGTGGTGACAAAGCTGGCGGCTGCCAGCTCCATCATGCTGTGGTGGCCTATCATGAGCGTATCGGCAAAGCCGAGTACCACGTTTCCGATCTGTCCCACCACGATGGGCACGCCGAGCGAAACGAGCGCGCGGTAGTGTGTTGTGTATCTTTTCAGTGTGAAGTGCATAACGGGTGCAAAGATAGTGCTTTTTTCATAAAAGCCCACCCTTTTGCCCTTCCTTGCACGGCGATGACAAAATATTTATCAGAAAACAGCCTGCATACACACCGGCAGTAAACGGACAGGCATGAAAATAAATCTTGTCAGCGCAGAAAATAAGGCGGAGTGACATACACCCCGCCTTTTAATGCTCATCAAAAGAATTATGTCCGATTTTCTTCAATGACCTATGCATCCATTAACACATTCAGGCTGCCATAAAGCCACGGAAAGACATATATACTAACCCATTATTAGATTATTGATTATTACTTTACCTTTATCAACCTCAAGTAAAATCCTTCGACTGTTTTAAAGGCTGTCAGTTGAATATAGAAACCGACAACAGAATCAAAAGACTACTGCAGTATGATTTTCTTACGCAGAATCTTGCCTTCTGCTTTCACCTCAACAATGTATACTCCTTTTACAAGTGAAGACACAGAAATGCGTCCACTGACACCCGAATTATGGAATACACAGCTGCCGTTTACGGCAAATATGCGAACGTCGGCGTTGTCTGCACCCAAGATATCGATGTAGTCCGATGCCTGACTTACAGATATACTTATATCATTGTCAGATATTTTGTTATCTGATATGCCTGAGGTATAGTCATCATATGCATCAAGATTCATAACCCATCCGACATATCTATAGTCTAATCCTTGATTGAAACCTCCAAATGACAATCCTTCAGGGTTGCTTGAATTTACTATTCCAAAATGTCCGTCCGGGAACTGTTCCATAAGATCATTATAAGCTTTTTCACTTCGCGACCTCACCCAATCGGCAAAATAAGTCACCTTACCGTCAGCATATACATATGGTTCTCTGTCAAGTGGAGGCATTGGAAGTACTTGTCCCAAGAATACAGTTCCGTCATTAAGTACAGCCGTTGGGAACAGACTTTCGGTATCATTTAAAACGTTGACTTCTTCTGTTTCAGGATTAATCATCACAACATCATTGTTAACCGTATTGGTAACCATGTACTTTCCATTATCACTCACACTCATAGAAAGAATCTGGAATCTCTTTTCATTTATCACATACTTGTCATAACGTTCAAAGTATAAATTTAAAGAGTCATTATATTCAGCTGCTTCACCACTGAACTTATTATAATCATTGGCATATCTGTTATATCGTTCAATGCCTTCAGTTGTACTCGTATCAAAGAAGTCTGCCTCATGCTCATTTGGATTATATGTTGGATAAGGCCATCTTTCTTCCGCAGGAATTGTGAAGTCAGCATGTTCTACAGAGTCGTTATAAAGTTCAAGGGCCTTGTTGAATGCCTCAAGCTCCTCATCTGAATAATATTTCGTGGCATCTGGTTCAACAGGCAGATATTGTGGCCATTCAGGACATATCTCGTCCTTATTGAAAAAGTAGTCCTCACACAGAATCTTATAAGTCCAGTCTTTACTCTGTGCAGAACTCCTCTCCCACATCACCGGCCAATAAATCATACCGAAGGCATCTATCAATCTGCCATAAATCTTAAGTCCGTCACTTGTAATGCCAAGAATCCACACTCCTTGATTAATACGTTTGTCAAAACCTAACTTCTCATAAGGCAAATCTTCAAACATATCATATTCACCCGATTCGTTGCGATACCATAACACCGGCTTATAATAACTCTCCTCAGTGCCTTCAATATGCACAGAAATAGTTCCTACAGCTATGGAACCATCTGAAGAAACCCGCAAACAAGTTCCAGATGTTATATCCTTTGGCATAGGCAGAGACACAAATCCCTTATCTTCTGTCATATAGCATGGCATTTCTCCCTCAGATGTCGAACGCGATCCGGCAGCAATACCGCAATCAGAAACATAATCAAGATAATACGAGATTTCGGGTAACTGATTGTACTCAGTAAGCTTACAGGTACGAGTATTTATAAAATATGAAATACCTTCTAAGGAACCTATTGCCCAGTTTCCATTTGACGACACATTAGTTATCACAGCCTGATGAGTTTGAAACGGAACAGGCTTTTCTTGTGCCGGAGCTGCACACATACAGCAGACTGCAAAAGCTGATAATAAAATTTTTTTCATAAGCTAAAAGGTTTAAAGTTTTTAAAACAATATTTCGCATATAAATATTTTCCGTTATCAGATTTAAGCCAACCATAACATGGCACAGATTTTATGCTGACACCCTCAAGACGGCATTATGTCCGGCAGACTTTTCTCGCTTGCAAATGTATGCATTGCTTTAAACAACTGCAAACCGAAGATATCCAATTTCTTGAAATTGGTGATAATTCATACAAAAAAGAGGCCTTAAGATAAATAAAGCCTCTTATATTCCGGGATTTTACTCCCATTCTGTAATAATTTTAAGCGACAGATGTCAGATACAAGCCTTAAGTTTGTCCTTATACATTGACGGAGTGATGCCTACAATTTTGCGGAACAGCTCGACAAATGTGGTGTACGACTTGAAACCTACGCTCTCGGCTATGGCGTTCAGCGTATAAGAACCGTAGCCTTCCGTATCAGACATACGCAGACAAGCAAGATGGATGCGGTATTCATTAACGTAGTTCTTAAAACTCTTGTGGAATGTCTCGTTGATTACGAGCGAGACATACTTACTGTTTGAGCCGACAAGGGCAGCCATACGTGCAAGCGAAAAGTCGGCGCTGCAGAATTCTGTGGTGTTCTCCATTATGTCGACTACCGAATCGAGCAGCTTTCTGCGCATGTCATCATTGATGCCACCCGACTTGGCTTTATGTACCATATTGTCAGACTGCTCTGAGACACCGGCATCCTTGACGACATCATCGGCATCATAGGCTGCCAGCCTACCCCGAAGCTGTTCGGCCTCGGCCTCCGACTCTTTAAGACGGCTTACCGCATCGTTCAGGCGCTGCCTCATTATCTCCTGATTATTGACAAAGTTGCGGTTGACGACAAACAGATTGTTGTAGCTCTTGTCTATACGCTTTTTCTGTCTATATACAACAAGCAAGAGCAGCCCTACGACAAGCGTTACCACAGACACGGCGGCTATGGTGTATCTTTGCGCCGAGATCGTGAGCACACGCTCCTTCTCGCGCTTGTTGAGCGAGGCTATGTATTTGTCGTACTTGTCCATCTCATAAAGCGTCTGCTCGTTTTTGACGGCATCAAACTCGTTAGTGTTGAATATCGAGTCCTTCTCATGCTGATAACGCGCCCTGTATCGGCTTGCAGCCTTGTAATTGCCTACTGAATCATAAAAGTCTGCATATTTTACAAGGACATCAAGACACGAATGCAGTATTCCGTGCTTTACGGCCGTACTCTCGCACAGACGCAGGTATTTCAACGTAGAGTCACGGTCGCCCAGGCTAATATAGTTTTGATAAAGCTCTATATAAGCATAACAAATATATCTCGGACTCATTTTATTCTTAACAGCATAATTCAACAAGTCGTTGCATGTATTAATGGCTTCACGGTAGTTTTTTTCAGTTCTGAGAATCAGTCCGAAATTAAAAATGCTCATGTAGCAGTTTTCCTTGTCGGCAGGATTCTTCACCTTCTCGGACATGCGGTGATACTTTCGCGCCTCTTTCGTTTTGCCTATCTGAGTGCTCACTGCGGTCATATTGGCAAGAATCTTGTACTCATTGGCCCTGTCGCCATATTTATGACAAGATTCATAGCCTTTCTTGTAATACGACAAGCCTTTGGCATAGTCCTCGAACACACAATAGACACTTGCTATGTTGTTATAGAAGTGCCCTATCTCCCGCCTGTCCTTGCATGCGCTGTAGATGCGCAGTCCGCTGAAATAAGCTGAGAGAGCACCTGCGTAGTTGCCTTTCATATAGAGAATATTGCCTTTCTTCAGATATGCCATGGCGCATTGCTGCTTGTCTTTGTCGGAGAGTTTGTCGTTCATTCGGTTGCACGCCACCATATAATACACCAGGGCGGTGTCAGAATGTCCGGCATTGAGATAATGTTCTGCCTTCTTCATTATATAGTCTATCGAGGCGTCAGATGTCTTTTTGACCAAAGTCATATAGTCTTTGGCCAGCACGCGGGCACCGGCGCATGAGGGCAGGAGCATCAGCAGCACAAGCAGAAGCGTGCGCAACGCCATGAAGCAAGAATTTAAAACAGAACGAGAGGCACCGGCCTTATCGTGTGCAGATTCTGCCGTAGAGAGCTGCGAACCAAGGCACGGAGATATCTGTGATGCCGGATTATAGGATGAATTTATAATGCTTATGATGTTTTTCATTAGCCGTAAGATTTCTACGTTTATATTCAAGGCTTTCTTTGCAGAAAGCCAAAATATCAGCAAAGATAGTGAAAGGTGAGAGCAATACAAAATGAAAAACGTATTTTTTTATTTTTATTGCCGAACCGATGCCTATATTATCAAAAGATAGTGAAAGGCGAGAGCAATACATATTGCATACCATGACTAAGGCAAACAAGCAAAATAAGGCACAAAAAGGGCGCGGTTCGTAAGAGCCGCGCCCTTGGGCTATGGTATATTCATCTTAAAGTTGCCGCAAGCGGCGCTAAACGGGATGTTATTTCACCTCTATCTGACGTGCCGCAGGACACTCGGGCTTAGACATCTTAGGCAGCGTTACGGTGAGCACGCTGTCGTTTACTCTGGCTGCGATAGCCTCCTTCATCAAAAAGTACAGGCCAGCTTGCTTTAGCCAAAGAATCTTTATACAGTTCAAGGGCGTGATTATAGACGGCCAGTTCCTCTTCGGTAAAATACTCTGGGATGTCTGGCTTTTCAGCTCCTGAGGCTATTCGGGACAAATCCCGTCTTTGTTGAATACAAAAGCCTTCTCAAGACCGTTGCTTGGGAAGGCTTTTTCTGTTAACATCTGAAATTAACTTGTCCAGGTTTTATGTATATGTAGTCTGTTGGTTGCTGACATCGTCAATTTCATTTGTTCATCATAAGTTATAACGTTTTTAAAGGCTATTAATCATGGAAACGTGTTATTTGATAATTATCTTTTTCACAACAGCTTTTCCACCCTTGCTTATTTTTAGAACATAAATACCCGGTGTTACGCCGTTAAGTGATATGGCGTTTGCGGCAGACTGTGATACGCAGATACCGTTTGTGTTAAAGATTTCTGCTTTGTCAAACTCACCGTTAATATTGATGTTCTTCGTTTCAGAATTGAACGATATGCTAAGGTCGTCGATAGTATATTGGCTGATGTCAGTGCTGCTGTCGAAGATGAAGGCTTCTGATGCGTCAGACACAGAACCGTCAGTATAATATGCCATTACGTAATAGCTGTCGCCATCCTTTGCGTCATTGTCGAAGTAGTGGGTCTGAAGTTTGTCGAGAACAGCTGTAGACAACAACTCTCCGTTGCGGAAGACGCTGTAGTATATGTTCTCTGTTTCTGATGGCTTCAGTTCCGGTTCGTCTGTCACGCAGCCGGTAATGTTCCAGCAGCAAGGTGATTTTTCGTTGTTTTCACCGTAAAATTCTGACACTTTTTGCCAAGTTGCTCCGTTGTCCTCAGAGAACAGGTCGCTCTTTCCTGCAATAAACTTGTCTGAAACGGCGTAGAGCAGAGGTATCTGTTCTGCATCATAGTCGTGTACCTTGATGCCTATTTTAAGCTCTTTGCTTCCGTCAATGAGCAGAGGCTCGTCAAGTGCTGTCGTAAAGTATTCATTGTATGGCAGATCTTCTATTTCTTGCTCTCTTACAAGCTTGCCGTCTTCAAATACAACGATTGCGGCGTGTATGCCTTTGTTTACTTCATACCAGTCGTAGAAATTGATGATGGTTGTTACTCCTGTCAGATACTTTCCTTTGTACGGTGCCAGGTCGTCTTTGTCGAAGGCGTTGGCTCCGATTACTTCTTTTCCTTCGTTGCCGAGCGTAAACATGCTTTCAACCACGCTGTTGATATGGTTCAGCTGATAAGCACCGAAATTGTTCTTCCATATAAGTGAAAGCGGTGTGTCGCTGCTGTTCTTGCAGCCTGTGAGTCCTTCGGGAGCGTCTTTCTTTACTTCGTTGCCCGTTGTTATTTTCACGTTCTCAATATCCACGTAATATAATGATTTGCCTTGGCCGTGGCTGTGGAAACGGATAGAGAATATCTTGCCTGCAACCTCTTTTGATATGTCCACGTTTATCATGTTCCATTTGTGCTGCGGGTTTAATTCTGCAATCGACCAGTCGCCTACAGATTTCCATGTGTCGCCGTTGTCTGTTGTCACTTCGAGGCTTATCGAGTCGTTGTCAAGAGCTTGGTCTTCAATGTTGATGAATCCGTAGATATTGGCAAATGAAACATTCACTGATTCTTCGTTGGTGGCGTCCATAGGTCTTGATACAAGACTTGATGAGTGGGGCTTGGCGTTGCTTACGTATATAGCGGCGCATGTTGTCTGAAGCAGTCCGTAACCGTCCAAAATCCATTTAGTGTCTTCGCCTTCGCCATAGTCAGCCTCAGTAGTCCAATAGTTTGTTTCGAGTGAGCCTGAGTCGAAGTCGTCAAAGAATGGCAGTGCGTAAGTGTCGGGAACAGATGCTTTAAAAGGAACTGATTTTTGTGAAAGCATTGTGCCTCCGTCAGCCTTTGCCAGAACTGCCTCTACAGTATATTCGGGGTGTCCGTATATGTCTTTGTCTCTGAAAGACATTTCCTGCTCTGTTGCTTCTATATTGCCTATAAGTTCACCGTCGCGGTATATGTTATATGATTTCAGTGTAAGAGTCTTATATTCAGTTTCGTCTTTTGTCCACGACAGTTTTGCCTCTTTCAGTGCGTCAGACTTTGCATTGAGTCCGGTTGGGGTCAATGGTATTTCAGTGTTGCTGATGTCATCCACGTTCAACACCCAGAATTTAGGTGTCTGCTGGAGGAATGTGTTGTAGATATCTGCATTTCCTGCAATAGTCTGGCCGTCAGCAGAGATGAATGATGGTATCGTCAGTGTTTCCTCATCGAAAGTGAAATCAATGTCAGAATTTACTCCCTCAGCTGCTATTGTCATGTAATAGCTGAAGTCGTAGATTGCATTACGCTCGTATGAATACCAGAAAGGATGTGTGTAAGGCATCGGACCTAAGATTGGGTTGCCATAGTCGTATGCTCCGGCAACGTTTCCATTGTTGTCAATGCTTGCATAGCTGAAGTTGTTCCAGTTGTCATATTCACCAAAAGAAGGCAAAGGTCTGCATTCTTTTGTTTCTGTGTTGTATATATAAGTCTTGAACGTGTTGCTTTCGCTGAAAATAACGAATTTTCCATTCGGGCTTACATCAATAAGATTCATTACGCATAAATAACGGAATTCTATGCCCAGGTCTTCGTGTGTCAGGACGGTTATCTTGTCGTCATCCCAGATGCACAGGTAAGTGCCTTTGTCGTCATCTTCATTGGATGTTATGATGCCGAATATTTTTCCGTCTGATGATATTTTCATCGCGTATCCGTTTTTCATATTTTCCGGTACGGTAAGGAATTCTATCACGTATTTACCTTCGCTGTTCTTGACCCACTTACACGGAGTAATAAAAGCGCCTGAACCGATATTGAAGTTTCCTATCACGATGTTACCGTCTTCAGAAATATCTTGACTGAAGGCGCCATCTGCAGAACTTGAAATGGTGGAAATGTCAAAGTCGCCATATTCTAATAAAGTGCGTTTTCCGTTTTCCCATATAGCGGCAGAAATCGGGTTCTCTTCAGAAGCCAGCTTAATGTCTGTGTTGATGGCGTCTCCGCAGATAATACCGTTGTTGCTTACGGCCTTAAACCTGCCACACTTTGTGAAGTCGCTCGGGTCAGCCTCTGTGATCCATGAAAGCGTTCCGTCTTTTATGTTGTAAATGAAGCTTTTCATGTCCATTCCGTTTATGGAATGTTCAATGGCTACAGATGTACCAACAAAGTACTGTCCGTTGGGGGAGATGCCACTGCCGTTGATGTTTTCGCCAATAGTTTTGAATCCTTTCTCTGCATAGGCGTTTCCAGTGAACGCCGTAAAAGCAGCCATTAGAAAAATGAAGATCTTTTTCATAAGCAAAAAGGTTTAAAGTTTTTAAAACAATTATTTCACACAAATATTCATCGTCCGATTTACATCTGCCAGAAAACAGAACAAATATCTTCAAGAAAGCATTATGTCCGGCAGACTTTTCTCACTTGCAAATGTATGCATTGCTTTAAACAAATGCAAACCGAAGATATCCAACTTTCTGAAAATCGGTGATAATAAATAATAAGAAGTCTGATTATATTTACAATCAGACTTCAATTTTCAGGAAATAATCTTAAATGGCATAAAAACCTTACACGCAAATATCAAACAGACTCTTTAAGTTTGTCTCTATACATGGAAGGTGTTATTCCAACAATCTTGCGAAAAAGTTCAACAAATGTTGTGTACGACTTAAACCCTACACTCTCCGCTATGGCGTTCAACGTATATGAACCATAGCCTGCTGTGTCGGACATACGCAGACAAGCAAGATGGATGCGGTAATCGTTAACATAATTCTTGAAACTTTTATGGAACGTGTCGTGTATTACAAGCGAAACATACTTGTTGTTAGAGCCCACTAAAACGGCAAGGCGAGCAAGAGAAAAATCGGGACGGCAAAATTCCGTTGTGTTCTCCATTATATCAATCACTGAATCGAGCAGCTTTCTGCGCATGTCATCATTGATGCCACCCGACTTGGCTTTATGTGCCATATCGTCAGACAGCTCTGAGGCACCGGTATCCTTGACGACATCATCGGCATCATAGGCTGCCAGCCTACCCCGAAGCTGTTCGGCCTCGGCCTCCGACTCTTTAAGACGGCTTACCGCATCGCTCAGGCGCTGCCTCATTATCTCCTGATTATTGACAAAGTTGCGGTTGACGACAAACAGATTGTTGTAACTCTTGTCTATACGCTTTTTCTGTCTATATACAACAAGCAAGAGCAGCCCTACGACAAGCGTTACCACAGACACGGCGGCTATGGTGTATCTTTGCGCCGAGATTGTGAGCACACGCTCCTTCTCGCGCTCGTTGAGCGAGGCTATGTATTTGTCATACTTGTCCATCTCATAAAGCGTCTGCTCGTTTTTGACTCTATCGAAATCATGTATATTGTAAACCGAGTCTCTGTCTTTCTGATAACGGGCACGGTATCTGCTTGCCGACTTGTAGTCGCCTTGGGCATCAAAATAGTCGGCATGGTCCAAAAGAACATCAAGATAGAAATAATGAATGCCGTGCTTCACAGCAGTGTTTTCACACAGCTTGAGATATTTAAGCGTAGAGTCGCGCTCGCCAAGCTCCATATAGCTTTTATATAGCTTTTTATAAGCTGAACAAATAAATCTCGGCTCCATGCCGACATCAAAGCTATATGACAACAAACTCTTGAAATTACTGACGGCCTGGGCGAAATTCTTCTCTGCTATAAGTATCAAGCCATAATTAAAGCGCCCCATAAAATTGTCAGCCTTGCTGTTCTTGTCCTTCAACTTTTCAGACAAATTAAAACATTTACGGGCTTCGCGTGTCTTTCCTAACTTTACATTCAATATGGTAAGGTTCGTTAATATTTTATACTCATTTTGATGGTCACGGTATTTACTACAGCACTTGTATCCCGTCTCATAATACGTATAAGCCTTCTCCAACTCATTGAACGCACAGTAAACATTTGCTATATTATTATAAAACCGTCCTATTCCTTTCTGGTCTTCACAAGTCTTTATTATCCGCAAGCCGCTGAAATAGGCCTTTAGGGCATCTGCAAATCCTCCTTTCATGTAATAAATGTTGCCTTTCTTCAGGAACGCCATGGCGCAATGATGTTTGTCTTCGTCGGACAGCTTGTCGTCCATACGGTTACATACAACCATGTAATACACCAGCGCCGTGTCCTGATGACCTGCCTCAAGATAGCGGTCGGCCTGCCTCATCACACTCTTTATCGACGACTTTGACGTCTTTTTGACCAAGGTCATATAGTCTTTGGCCAGCACGCGGGCACCGGCGCATGAGGGCAGGAGCATCAGCAGCACAAGCAGAATAGTGCGCAACGCCATGAAGCAAGAATTTAAAACTGTACGAAGGGCACCGGCCTTATCGTGTGCAGGTTCTGCCGTAGAGAGCTGCGAACCAAGGCACCGAGATATCTGTGATGCCGGATTATAGGATGAATTTATAATACTTATGATGATTTTCATTATCCGTAATGATTTCTACGTTTATATTCAAGGCCTGGAAAGAAAGCCAAAATATCAGCAAAGATAGTGAAAGGTGAGAGCAATACAAAATGAAAAAATACTTTTTTTATTTTTATTGCCGAACCGCAGCATATCTTATCAGAATATTGCGAAAGGTGAGCAAAAAGACAAATAAGAATGCTGTTTTCAGGTTTGGCATTTACATACGGAAGCACGCCTTATCAAAAGATATGCCGGATAAGGCACAAAAAAAGGGCGCGGCTCTTACGGACCGCGCCCTTGGGCTATGATATATTCATCTTAAAGTTGCCGCAAGCGGCGCTAAACGGGATGTTATTTCACCTCAATCTGACGTGCCGCAGGACACTCGGGCTTAGACATCTTAGGCAGCGTTACGGTGAGCACGCCGTCGTTTACTCTGGCTGCGATAGCCTCCTTCTCAACGTCGTCGGGCAGCAGCAGCGTCTGTTCAAACTTGCTGTAGGCAAACTCGCGGCGCAGATAGTGGCTCTTCTTGTCCTCCTCTTTCTTCTCGGTGTGGGCCTCCATGTGTATGTGCAGGTTGCCGTCCTTGTCGATGTTCACGTTGAAGTCGTCCTTGGTCATTCCCGGGGCAGCCACTTCCACGGTGTAGTCTTTCTCGGTTTCCTTGACGTTGATGGCCGGTGCCGTAGCCTTAGTTCTTGTCATGAAGTCTGTGTCAAAGAAGTCGTTGAAAACTTCGGGCATCCAATTGTTTCTGCTAATTACTGGTAACATAATAAATCCTCCTTATAATTTTTTTAATCCTTTCATTTTTCTGCCGCCCTGCCCGCCGGTATCCCGGCCGCGGCCTTGCGGCTGCCTGAGGCTCCTGAGCCAAAGGCTTTCGCTTACATAAGTGCAACATGCGTGCCACTTACAGATTTAGACAAATTGGCATTATTAATTGACAATTTGTCAGAAATGATTAATTTATTTAAACATTCGAGCCGAAAACACTAGCATTTTGTCAGAATATGATAGCCTGCCCCACCCTTCGCAGCACCAAAACATGCACTATCGTTATGCCGTAGCCCTAAATTACGGCACAGGCTTGGCATCATGCAGGCAAAAGCCGCGCAAGCTCCCAATTTCTAAGAGGATGCCTTTTGCATCATAAAAGAATACCTTTTACACGCCAAAAGGCCACCTTTTGCAGGCTGAAACACGGCATTTTGCAGCCGAACGCCCATAAAACGGATAACCGCCTGATTATCAATATATTACACAACATGCAAATATTATAACGGAGACAACTGCATGACTTTTACTCAAAATGCCGGCATGGCAGGCTAAATGGTGTTAAGCGCAAGCATGGAGAACCAACGGGAATGAAACAGACAAAAGCCGCTCATGGCACAAACGAAAGGCAGGGGCACAAAAAAAGGCAGGGCGCACAACGGCGCCCCGCCCATGGAGACTATGAAAAAATAAATTTATAGCGTTCTTTCCATTAGTCGTTCAACTTAGCCTTGATGAACTCGCGGTTCAGACGGGCTATGTTGGCGATGGTCTCGTTCTTCGGGCACTCAGCCTCGCAGGCGCGGGTGTTGGTGCAGTTACCGAATCCGAGCTCTTCCATCTTCATTATCATTGCCTTGGCACGCTTAGCAGCCTCGGGACGACCCTGGGGCAGAAGAGCCAGCTGGCTAACCTTAGAGCTTACGAAAAGCATGGCAGAACCGTTCTTGCAGGCAGCAACACAAGCGCCGCAGCCGATACAAGTAGCGCAGTCCATAGCCTCGTCGGCAGCCTCTTTAGGTATAAGAATGGCGTTAGCGTCCTGGGGCTGTCCGGTGCGTACGGTGATATATCCGCCTGCCTGTATGATCTTGTCGAATGCTCCGCGGTCAACCATGCAGTCCTTGATAACAGGGAATGCAGCCGAACGCCACGGCTCAACGGTGATAACGTCGCCGTCCTTGAACTTACGCATATACAGCTGGCATGTTGTAGCTCCGGTGTTAGGGCCGTGAGGATGTCCGTTGATGTAGAGCGAGCACATGCCGCAGATGCCCTCGCGGCAGTCGTGGTCGAACACGAACGGCTCCTTGCCTTCCTCAATGAGCTGCTCGTTCAGAATGTCGAGCATCTCGAGGAAAGATGTATCATCGGGGATGTCCTTCATCTCGCGTGTGTCAAAATGGCCCTCGGCTTTCGGTCCGTTCTGACGCCAGAATTTCAGTGTGAATGAAATGTTTGCCATATTTTTAGTTCTTATAATTTCTGGTTTGTACTTTTATTGCTTCATAGTGCAGAGGCTCCTTGATAAGCTCGGGCGCCTTCTCGTCGCTGCCCTGGTACTCCCAGCAGCCTACATAGAAGAAGTTTTCGTCGTCGCGCTTAGCCTCGCCTTCCTCTGTCTGGTACTCCTCACGGAAGTGACCGCCGCATGACTCGTTACGAGAGAGAGCGTCGTAAGCCACGAGCTCGCCCATTGTGATGAAGTCGCGCAGGTGTATAGCCTTGTCAAGCTCGGTGTTAAGACCCTCTTTTGAGCCCGGGATAAACAGGTTGGTCTCAAACTCCTTGCGTATTTTCTTGATCTTCTCGAGACCTGTCTTCAGGCCCTCGGCTGTGCGGCCCATGCCCACATACTCCCACATTACGTGGCCAAGTTCCTTGTGGATAGAGTCGACAGAGCGCTTGCCCTTGATGTTCATCAGGCGGTCGATTTCAGCCTGAACGGCCTTTTCAGCCTCCTCAAACTCGGGCAGGTCGGTAGAGATGCGAGGCCAGATAGACTGGTCGGCCAGATAGTTCTGTATGGTGTAAGGCAGAACGAAGTAGCCGTCGGCCAGACCCTGCATAAGAGCTGACGCACCCAGACGGTTGGCACCGTGGTCAGAGAAGTTGCACTCGCCGATGGCGAACAGACCTGTGATGCTTGTCATGAGCTCATAGTCAACCCAGATACCGCCCATTGTATAGTGGATGGCAGGATAGATCATCATCGGGTTGTAATACTTCACGCCGTTAATCTCGTTAGCAAGCTCGCCCGGATTGACGTCTGTGATTTCCTCATACATGTCGAAGAGGTTGCCGTAGCGCTGGCGTACAACGTCGATGCCGAGGCGCTCGATGCTCTCAGAGAAGTCGAGGAACACGGCCAGACCTGTGTTGTTAACGCCGAAGCCCTTGTCGCAGCGCTCCTTGGCAGCACGCGAAGCAACGTCGCGGGGAACGAGGTTACCGAATGCCGGATAGCGGCGCTCCAGATAGTAGTCGCGGTCTTCCTCAGGAATGTCGCTTCCCTTCTTTGTTCCGGCCTGCAGAGCCTTGGCGTCCTCAAGCTTCTTGGGCACCCAGATACGTCCGTCGTTACGCAGAGACTCAGACATAAGCGTAAGCTTCGACTGGTTGTCTCCGTGTACAGGGATACATGTCGGGTGGATCTGAACGTAAGAAGGATTGGCGAAGTAAGCGCCCTTGCGGTAGCAAGACATGGCAGCTGTACAGTTACAGCCCATGGCGTTGGTTGAAAGGAAGTATGTGTTACCGTATCCGCCGGTAGCTATAACCACTGCGTTGGCAGAGAAGCGCTCCAGCTTTCCGGTTACGAGATTCTTGGCAATGATACCACGTGCACGGCCGTCAACGAGCACAACGTCTTCCATTTCGTAGCGTGTGTAGAGCTTAACGCGGCCTGCGTGTATCTGGCAGCTGAGTGCAGAGTAGGCACCGAGCAGCAGCTGCTGGCCTGTCTGACCCTTAGCGTAGAATGTACGTGACACCTGAGCACCGCCGAACGAACGGTTGGCAAGCATGCCGCCGTATTCGCGTGCGAAAGGAACACCCTGTGCAACACACTGGTCGATGATGTTGTTAGACACCTCAGCCAGACGGTAAACGTTAGCCTCGCGTGCACGGTAGTCACCACCCTTCACTGTGTCGTAGAACAGACGGTAAACAGAGTCGCCGTCGTTCTGATAGTTCTTGGCAGCGTTGATACCGCCCTGAGCAGCGATAGAGTGAGCGCGGCGCGGAGAGTCCTGTATGCAGAAGTTCAACACGTTGAAGCCCATCTCGCCCAGGCTGGCTGCTGCACTGGCACCTGCCAGACCCGTACCTACGACGATAACGTCGAGCTTCAGCTTGTTCTTAGGGTTAACCAGGCGCTGATGTGCCTTATAGTTGGTCCATTTTTCAGCTATCGGACCTTCAGGTATTCTGGAATCTATTTGTTTTGCCATAATATTCTTTCTAAATAATTATGAATTTTGAGTTACGCATTTTGAACTACAATTACAACAGGCTCGGTGCGCATCCGAAAGCGAAAGCAAGCACTACAACGAGGAAGCCCAGCATGAGGAGAGTTGTGTAAACCAGGCCGATGACCTTCCAGCGCTGGAACCAGACCTTGCCGCTCCATCCGAAAGTCTGCATTGCGCTCCAGAATCCGTGTGAGAGGTGGAACCAGATAGCAGCAAGCCAGATGATGTAAAGCACAACGTAAACCGGGCAAGAGAATGTGTCTACGATGTAGGCAAATCCGTCAGCCGGATGATGAGGAACGCTGATGCCTGTCAGTTCGGCAAACATCATGTTGTACCAGAAGTTGAACAAGTGAAGCAGAAGACCGAGCAGAACGATGATGCCGAGCACCAGCATGTTCTGAGAAGCCCACTCCACCTTAGAGGGACGTGTTGTCACAGCGTAGCGCTCGTTTCCGCGTGCACGGCGGTTCTGCATTGTCAGCAGGAACGCATATACGATGTGAATCACCGCAAGAGCCGCAAGAGCCAGAGTTGCAACAAGTGCATACCAGTTGGCTCCGAGGAACTCACAAACCATGTTGTAAGCATCTCCTGAGAAAAGAGCTACTACGTTCATTGACATGTGGAACGTCAAGAACAGGATAAGCGCAATACCTGTTACGGACATCACGACTTTCCTTCCAATAGATGAATTACATAACCACATAAATGATTGAAATTTAAGTATTTAACTGTATTAATTAATAATGTTTCTCTACATTTAAGTGTACTGCATAACCCAAGGTCAGCCCCGCCGCAATACCTTCTTTTAGGTATTTTAGCGTTTATTATGAGGATGCAAATATACTCTATTTTAGCGATAAATCAAACTATTTCATCAAAAATTCAATTTAATTTCTTACTTTTGCGCCAAATTGATATTGCTCTAAAAATTATAAGGATAATATGCTTCTTAAATATGACGTCATCGTGATAGGCGGCGGACACGCCGGCTGCGAGGCTGCCACGGCCTCGGCCAACATGGGCGCAAGCACCTGCCTTGTGACGATGGACATGAACAAAATTGCGCAGATGAGCTGCAACCCGGCCATCGGCGGAATAGCAAAGGGACAGATTGTCAGGGAAATCGACGCGCTGGGCGGACAGACGGCAATAGTGACCGACGCCACAGCCATACAGTTCAGGATGCTCAACCGCTCAAAAGGCCCGGCCGTGTGGAGCCCGAGGGCACAATGCGACAGAGGCAAGTTTATATGGAAATGGCGCGAGGTGCTCGACACGACGCCCAACCTCGACATCTGGCAGGACGAGGCCTGCGAGCTCATAGTAGAGAACGGCGAGGCCGCGGGAGTGAAGACCGTGTGGGGCGTTGAGCTGAGAGCCAAGAGCGTGGTGATAACGGCGGGAACCTTCCTGAACGGACTGCTGCACATTGGACGCAAGCAGCTGCCAGGCGGACGCATAGCCGAGCCGGCCGTGAAAGACCTGACCGAAAGCATAACACGCCACGGAATAAGAAGCGCAAGGATGAAGACCGGCACGCCGGTGCGCATAGACATGAGGTCGGTGCACTTTGAGGACATGGAGATACAGGAGGGCGAAAACGACTTCCACCAGTTCAGCTTCATGGCTCCCCACCGACAGCTCAGGCAGCTGCCGTGCTGGACATGCTATACAAACAAGGAGGTGCACGACACGCTGAGAAGCGGACTGGCCGACTCGCCGCTCTACAACGGACAGATACAGAGCATAGGGCCGCGCTACTGCCCCTCGATAGAAACAAAGCTGGTAACCTTCCCCGACAAGGAGCAGCACCCGCTCTTCCTCGAGCCTGAAGGCGAAACCACCAACGAGATGTATCTCAACGGATTCTCGTCGAGCATGCCGATGGAGGTGCAGATTGCAGCACTGAGAAAAATTCCGGCGCTGCGCGACGCCAAGGTCTACCGTCCGGGCTACGCCATCGAGTACGACTTCTTCGACCCTACCCAGCTCGACCACTCGCTCGAGTCCAAGATAATAAAAGGTCTGTTCCTTGCCGGACAGGTGAACGGAACCACAGGATATGAGGAGGCAGGCGGCCAGGGAACCATTGCCGGAATAAACGCGGCAATAAGATGCGGCGGCGGCGAGCCGTTCATCCTTCACCGCGACGAGGCTTACATCGGCGTGCTCATTGACGACCTCGTGACGAAAGGCGTCGACGAACCTTACCGGATGTTCACAAGCCGCGCCGAATACAGAATACTGCTCCGACAGGACGACGCCGACGCCCGACTGACCGAGAAGGCCTACAACCTCGGTCTGGCAAAGCGCGACAGATACGACTGGTGGATGCAGAAGAAGGAAGCGACGGAAAGCATCATAAACTTCTGCGCCACTACTCACGTCAAGCCGAAGGACATCAACGCGGCGCTCGAGTCGCTCGGCACCACCCCGCTGCGCGAAGGATGCAAGCTGATCGACCTCGTGGCCCGTCCGCAGATCAACCTGCAGAATCTTTCCGAACTTGTGCCCGAACTGAAGCAGCTCATCGCCTCGCTGCCCAACCGCAACGATGAAACGGCAGAGGCTGCAGAGATAAAAATGAAATACAAGGGTTACATCGAACGCGAGCGGATTGTGGCCGACAAAATGCACCGCCTGGAGAACATCAAAATAAAGGGCCATTTCAACTATCTCGAGATGGAACAGCTGTCGACCGAGGCCCGTCAAAAGCTTGCAAAAATCAACCCCGACACACTGGCTCAGGCAAGCCGAATTCCGGGTGTCTCGCCGAGCGACATCAACATCATGCTGGTGCTGATGAAAAGGTAAAACAGCCATATGTTTCACGTGAAACAAAATGAGCATTTTTTGTTAAGCGAAAACGTTGGAACCGACTGAAAGATAGTAAGATACAAAATCGGGACACAAATTTACTTTAAGGCAAAATTTGATGTTCCTCACGATAAAAAGGAGCAATATTTCAGAACGTCTGACTCCTCTTATTATGCCCTCCGGGTGCCCCTGCCGAGGCACGGCTCTGCCCTGCCCCGACGGCTGCCGTGAGGCGATGCCCGAGGCGCCGAAAAGCCACTTTCTAAAAGGTGGCCTTTCAGCGTGCAAAAGGTATCCTTTCGGGCTGCAAAAGACCACCTTTTGCGAGCCAAAAGACGGCCTTTTGGAAAGCCCCGAAAACAGTCCTTTGCAACGGCAGCAGTCTGCCGTCGAAGAATGCGGCCACGATTCCGGCAGAAATATCTGACGGCAAAAAAAGCCAAAACGGCATAAGCCGCGGCAGTATCTGTCCGCAGCAGCAAAATGCAACACAACGGGCGAAAAAGACGGAAGTACGGACGAAAAAAACCACGGCGAGAACATGCGCCGGAAAGGCCGCAAAACGCCGCAGGCGGAAAAATCATGCGGCAGCGCAGCCGGAAAACAAGGCCGCCGCAACGCCATGCCGCACACATATAATATATATAGCGCACAACGCGCCGAAAACAGCGAACAAGAGATAATATTAGTATAAAGTACGTAACTAAAAAGAAAAGATGAACAACAAAACGCTATTGGAGAATCTGAGATGTATTCCTGATTTTCCGCAGAAAGGAGTAAATTTCAGAGACGTAACAACACTGTTTAAGAATCCGAAATGTCTCCAGATAATGGAAGACGAGCTTTACGAGATGTACAAAGACAAGGGCGTAACCAAGATTGTGGGCATAGAGAGCCGCGGCTTCGTCATGGCCTCTGCACTGGCCATAAAGCTCAACGCCGGCGTTGTTTTGTGCCGTAAGCCCGGCAAGCTGCCCGGCGAAACCGTACAGGAGAGCTACTCGAAGGAGTACGGCACCGACACTATCGAGATTCATAAGGACGCCATCACCGAGGACGACATCGTGCTGCTGCACGACGACCTGCTGGCTACAGGCGGCACCATGAAGGCTGCGTACGACCTTGTGAAGAAGTTTAACCCGAAGAAAGTATACGTAAACTTCCTCATCGAACTTATACACGAAGACCTCAACGGCCGCAGCAACTTCGAAGAAGGCACAGACATAACAAGCCTGCTGCAGGTATAAATTTTTAGGAGTTAAAGAAGTTAGAGTAGTTATCGCCCACTGCGCGGGCTAAGGAGTTAAAGCCATTAGCCCGCGCTTTATTACAAAACTTCTTATGTTGCAAGAGCAAAATAACGGGCATTATTTATATCTTTAAAAGAGTATTCAGAGATATAAGACTGATACCTTATAGAAGCTACCATTACGTATGCCGACACATTATAGCATTCCGAAACGCTACAGACATAATGCTATAATATTCATCAAGCCAAAGCTCACTACATACAGAATAAGGACACATAGGCAAGGCGTATTCAACCGGCAAGGCAAATGGCTTTAACTACTCTAACTACCATAACTCCTTTAACTCCTCTATTTAAAGTTTCACGTGAAACAAATTTTTTCAAAACCATTTTAAATAAGGCACTTACGCGGCATGACTAAAGAAGAAAACGAGAAGAGGCTGGCACGGCTGAAGGCCATTGTGAGCAACCTGCCCGACAAGCCGGGCAGCTATCAATACTATGACGAGAGCGGCACCATAATATATGTTGGCAAGGCCAAGAACCTGAAGAACCGCGTGTCGTCCTACTTTCATAAGGAAGTGGACAGATACAAGACCAAGGTGCTTGTAAGCAAGATTCACGACATAACATATACCGTGGTGAACAGCGAAGAAGACGCGCTGCTGCTCGAGAACAGTCTGATAAAGAAATATCAGCCCAAATACAACATTCTGCTCAAAGACGGCAAGACTTACCCCTCTATCTGCGTAACTAAAGAATATCTGCCGCGCATATTCAAGACGCGCACAATAAACAAGAAATGGGGCTCTTATTACGGCCCTTACAGCCATCTGCCTTCGATGTATGCCGTGCTCGACCTGATAAAAAAGCTGTATAAGCCGCGCACCTGCCGCTTTCCGATAACGCGCGAAGGCATCGAACAGGGCAAATATAAGCCCTGCCTGGAGTATCACATCAAGAACTGCGGCGCGCCGTGCATAGGCAAGCAGAGCTACGAGGAGTATCAGGAGAGCATCGCCCAGGCGCGCGAAATACTGAAAGGAAACACGCGCGAGCTGTCGAAAATGCTCTTCGCGCAGATGCAGAAACTGGCCGAAGAACTGCGTTTTGAGGAGGCAGAAGCCATAAAACAGAAGTATCTGCTGCTCGAAAACTTCTGTTCAAAGAGCGAAGTGGTGAGCCACACGATCAATAATGTAGACGTTTTCTCGGTAACAGACGACGAAAAAACGGCCTATGTGAACTATATCCACGTGATGAACGGCAGCATAAACCAGGCCTTTACGTTCGAGATGAAGAAGAAGCTGAACGAGAGCGAAGACGAGATTCTGCAGCTCGGAATACTGCAAATACGCGAGAAAGTGGGCAGTACGTCGCGCGAAATAATAGTGCCTTTTATCCCCGACATGACGCTCGAAGGCGTTACGTTCACCGTGCCGCAGCGAGGCGATAAGAAGACGCTGCTCGACCTGTCGGTGATGAACGGCAAACAGTATCGTTTCGACCGCCTGAAACAGGCCGAAAAGCTCAATCCGGAGCAGAAATCAGTGCGCCTGATGAAGGAAATTCAGAACGCCCTGAAGCTGCCCAAGATGCCTTATCAGATAGAGATGTTCGACAACTCTAACATCAGCGGAACCGACGCCGTGGCGGCCTGCGTGGTGTTCAAGAAGATGAAACCGAGCAAGAAAGACTACCGGAAATACATAATAAAGACGGTTACAGGCCCCGACGACTATGCCTCGATGCAGGAGGTTGTAAGGCGCCGCTACACCCGTCTGCGCGACGAAGGACAGCCCCTGCCCGACCTCATAATAACCGACGGCGGACAGGGACAGATGAGCGTGGTCAGAGAGATTGTAGAGGGCGAACTTCACCTCGACATTCCTATAGCCGGACTGGCCAAAGACGACCGCCACCGCACCAACGAACTGCTCTACGGATGGCCGCCCGTAGTGGTCGGAATGAAGACCGACAGCGAGCTTTTCCACCTGCTAACGCACATGCAGGACGAGGTGCACCGCTTTGCCATAACCTTCCACCGCGACAAGCGCAGCAAGCATGCGCTGCACTCGGAACTGGACGACATTAAGGGCATCGGACCCAAGACAAAAGACCTGCTGCTGAAGGAACTGAAGACCGTGAAGCGCATAAAGGAGACCGACCTTGACAAGCTGACATCGCTGCTCGGAAAAGCCAAGGCATCCATGGTATACAACCACTTCAACGGCGGGCAACAGACCGCAGCAGAAGACTGCCCGGAAGAGCAGCAAGACGAGGCGTAAAGAGGCGCCGAAACGTGCCTGACAAGGCTGCAAAAGACATGCCCTGAGGGCCTCACAGGCGCATTCTGACGGCCACGAAACATGGTAGGCAGCACTGCAAAAAGACACGGAAAAAAGCGGCAGAGACAGGCAAAAATAACCTTTTTTCATATAAAACATTTGGCAATAAGAAGCAGAAACGCTAACTTTACAACTAAAAACAAATGAAGATAGTAATACAGCGCGTAAGCCGCGCGTCGGTAACGATTGACGGACAGGTAAAGTCGGCCATCGGCAAGGGCTACATGATACTGCTCGGAGTGGCAGAAGGCGACACGTCGGAAGATGTCGACTGGCTGGTAAAGAAGGTGGCATCGCTGCGCGTCTTCGACGACGAACAGGGCGTGATGAACATACCTATAACAGCCATCAACGGCGAGATACTCGTCATCAGCCAATTCACCCTGCTGGCATCCTACAAGAAAGGCAACCGCCCCTCATGGATTCATGCCGCCAAGCATGAAGTTTCTATTCCGCTATACAACGAGTTCTGCGACAAGCTGAGCCGCGAAATAGGCCGCCAGGTAGGCACGGGCGAGTTTGGAGCCGACATGAAGGTTGAGCTGATGAACGATGGTCCCGTAACCATCTGCATGGACACCAGACACAAGGAATAGCCGCCACGCCCGGTGCATCAGGCAGGCCAAGACGGCAGCTGAAAGCACAACAAACCGCATTTAAGCCCCTCTGAGGCCACAAAACAGCACCGGCGGCATAGTTATAAGCAAAAGGAGAGAAAACGCCTTACAAGCAAAATAAACGCATAAATATATGGACAACGACATAACAATACGCGAGGCACAGCAGCTCGTAGACCAATGGATAAAGCAGTATGGTGTGCGCTACTTCAGCGAACTGACCAACATGGCATGCCTCACCGAGGAGGTGGGCGAGCTGGCGCGCATCATGGCACGCAAGTATGGCGACCAGAGCTTCAAGCAGGGCGAAGAACAAGACCCGGCAGACGAGATGGCCGACGTGCTGTGGGTGCTGATGTGCCTGGCAAACCAGACGGGAGTTGACCTCACGGAGGCACTAAGAAAGAACCTCGAAAAGAAGACCAGCCGCGACAAGACGAGGCATATAAACAATGAAAAATTAAAAAGCAAAAATTAAAAATTATATCATTATGGCAACAGAAAACGACAACAAGAAGCACGAATGCTCACACGAGCACAAGCACGAGACAGAGTTTCCGAAAATGAGCAAATACGACGAGGCTCTGAGCAAATATAACACCGAGATTGACGACGCTGAAGTGCGCGAGGCAGTAAAGAAGATTATAGCCGAGAAGGTGCACGAGAACGACACGCCGGAGATAAAGAAATTCCTCTTCGGAAGCATCGAACTGACATCGCTCAAGACCACCGACTCGGAGGAAAGCATACTGGCCTTCACGGAGAAGGTGAACGAGTTTGACGCCACCTACCCCGACCTGCCCCACGTGGCAACAATCTGCGTATATCCATGCTTTGCCAAGACCGTGAGCGAGTCGCTCGAAATCGACGGCGTAGAGATAGCCTGTGTTTCAGGCAGTTTCCCGTCTTCACAGGCCGTTATCGAGGTCAAGGTGGCCGAGACAGCGCTTGCCGTTAAGGACGGTGCAACGGAGATTGACATCGTTATGCCCGTGGGCAAGTTCCTCAGCGGCGACTATGAAGGCGTGGCCGACGACATCAACGAGCTGAAACAGGCATGCGGCGAAGCTCCTATGAAGGTTATCCTCGAGACAGGATGCCTCAAGACAGCCTCTAACATAAAGAAGGCTTCAATAATAGCGATGTATGCCGGCGCCGACTATATCAAGACGTCTACGGGCAAGCTTGAGCCTGCCGCTACGCCGGAGGCTGCTTACGTGATGTGCCAGGCCATCAAGGAATACTACGACGAGACAGGCATACAGATTGGTTTTAAGCCCGCAGGAGGCATCAATTCGGTGATGGACGCACTTATCTACTACACCATCGTTAAAGAGGTTCTGGGCGAAAAATGGCTCACCAACAAGTGGTTCCGCCTCGGCACAAGCCGTCTGGCCAACATGCTGCTAAGCGAACTGCTCGGCGAAGAGACAAAATTCTTCTAAAAGAGGGATTGTGAGGGCCCGGAGATGATGGGACCTATAAGACTTATGGGGCTGATAAAACATGAGCATAATAGGCTAACTGACAGCTGATTAGCCATGTTTTACAGCCTCATAAGTCATTTTTAACCTTAACAACAAGCCGCAAAACGCGGCATTTAACCTGCAACAAAAACACATGGAAAACAACTTTATTCAGCAGCGCGGACACTACAGATAACTTATTGTTCGTCAGAAGGCTGAATGTATTTATGACATCACTTTTTATTTTGCGCATAAATATCCCGACAAGGCCGACAGAACCATCGACCAAATGATTCAGGCTGCACGCTCAGGCAAGCAGAATATTGCCTAGGGAAGCGCAGCAAGCAGCACCTGGAGAGAGGCCGAACTGAAGCTTACAAACGTTGCAAAAGCCAGTCTGCAGGAGCTTTTAATTGATTATGAAGACTATCAGAGAGTAAGAAATCTTGAACAATGGAGCGTCAACAGCACTAAGGCAATGCAGACAAGAAAAGCATGCAAGAAGCATACAGACAGCGCCTATTTCTGCAAGACCATAACGGTAAGGCCGGACGAGACAATAGCCAACATAGCGATAACTCTTATTCATCAGACTGACTCGCTGCTGAGAAAGCTCATAGATCATCTGAAAACCGAGTTCTTGACACACGGAGGAATAAAAGGAGAGATGTATGCGGCACGCAAAGAATGGCGCAGACAGAACCAATAATAAGCCAACAAAAAACGCAGAACCTGCCTTTTCAGCAAGCCCTGCGCAATATCTAAAATCTCTGATTTTCAACAAATTACAGGTCACATAAGTCCCATTACTCCCATAACAGTTCTCATCGCTCCCATCAGAAGACATAATCCCCCAAGAATCTCTCTATCGCTCTCTACTTTACTTTGTCCTCTCAATGACAAAGCTCAGATAGGCCTCGAGACTGCGGCGAAGCGCGTCGTCAGTAACCTCAGTTTCGATAAACTCCATTGCCTCGCGGCGCATTTCCTCCATGCGTTTCTCGGCATATTCAATGCCCCCGTGCTCCTTGGTATAGTCCACCAGGATGGCTATTTCGTCCTGAGTTATCGTGCGCTCCTTCACCTTATAGGCCAGCTTGCGTATGCTGTCGGGCGCCGAGTTGTTCACGGCATAAATGGCAGGCAGCGTCAGCTTGCCCTCAGCCATGTCGTTGCCAGTAGGCTTGCCTATTTCCGACGAGTCGTAATAGTCGAAGATGTCGTCTCTTATCTGGAAGATTATGCCCAGCGTCTGACCGAATTTCATGGCCTTGCCTATCTCGCTTTCAGGCATTCCGGCAGATATCGCACCCATTGCGCAGCATGCCTCAAAGAGCGCGGCTGTCTTCTGACGTATCACATTATAGTAGATTTCTTCTGAAATCTGCTCGTTGGATATGCTCGTAAGCTGCAGTATCTCGCCGTTAGACAGCGTCCTTCCCAGTTCAGCCAAATATTTGATTATCAGTTCGTTGTGCGTCTCAGCCACATGCAGCAGCGCCGTAGAAAGGATATAGTCGCCAATGAGCACTGCCACTTTGTTGTCATACAGGGCATTGACCGATGCCTGGCCGCGCCTCTCGGTGCTCTCGTCAACCACGTCGTCGTGCACCAAGCTGGCCGTATGCAGCAGCTCCAGGCCCACTGCGGCGTGCAGTGTGGCGCTGCTCACCGAGCCATAGTTCTTGGCCATGAGCAGTATTAGCATGGGGCGCATGCGCTTTCCGGCGCGCTGGCGTATACGCCTGAAGATTTCTTCCTGCAGGTTGTCCGTATGTGTGAGCGACTTGTTGAACAGACTGATGAAGTCATCGAGTTCTGCTTTTATGGGCTCCTTAATAAGAGATAAATAATCCATCATGCTGCAATTTTAATACAAAAGTAATTATTTTATCGGATTAATGCTAAAAAATTAGTAATTTTACACGTAAAAAACTCATATTACATGGATAAGCTGTTCCTTTTTGACGCCTACGCGCTGATATACCGCTCGTATTACGCATTTATAAAGAACCCCCGTATCAACTCTAAAGGGCTCAACACGTCGGCCGTGATGGGCTTCTGCAACACGCTGCACGAAGTGCTCACGAAAGAAAAACCCACATATCTGGGAGTGGCCTTCGACCCCCACGGCCCTACCTTCCGCACCGAGGCCTACGCCGAATATAAGGCACAGAGAGAGGAGACGCCCGAGGACATACGTCGCGCTGTGCCCATCATTAAGAGCCTGCTCAAGGCCATGCGCATACCGGTGCTCGAAGCCGATGGATACGAGGCCGACGACGTGATAGGCACACTGGCGCTCAAGGCCGGGGCTGAAGGCGTGATGACATATATGCTTACGCCCGACAAGGACTACGGACAGCTGGTAAGAGAGAACGTCATGATGTACCGCCCGCGCCACGGCGGAGGATACGAAACGCTCGATGCCGAGAAGGTGTGCGCCAAGTATGGCATTGCAAACACAAGTCAGGTGATCGACCTCCTTGGACTGATGGGCGACTCGGCCGACAACATTCCGGGATGTCCGGGCGTCGGCGAGAAGACTGCCGTGAAACTTATCAACGAGTTTGGCAGCGTGGAGCAGCTGCTCGAGCAGACCGACAAGCTGAAGGGTGCACTGAAGAAAAAAGTTGAAGAGAATGCCGAGCAGATAAAATTCTCGAAATTCCTCGCGACGATAAAAACCGACGTGCCGGTTGAGCTCAACCTCGACGAACTGAAGGTGAGCGAGCCCGACGCCGACGAACTTCGCAAAATCTTCACCGAACTGGAGTTTAAGACGCTCGCAGACAAGTTTCTTAACAAAGCTGAAAATAATAAAAAAAGCGTTCAAATTCAACTCGATTTATTCGCAGAAAATCCGACCGACGGCCAAGTTTTTTCAAAAAACGCTAGTCTGAGAGCGTTAAACGAACTGCCTCACACATACAAACTCATTGATAATGAGGAAGAAATGAAGAAAATCTGTGATTTTTTCATGACAAAAAAAATTCTCAGTCTAGACACAGAAACCACTTCAACGAGCGCAATCGATGCCGAACTGGTCGGTTTGAGCTTCTCTGTGAAGGAATTTGAGGCGTTCTACGTGCCTGTTCCTGCCAATCGTGAAGAAGCGCAAAAGATAGTTAACATATTCAAACCGCTATACGAAAACCCCGAAATTCTTAAAGTCGGACAAAACATCAAGTACGACATGGAGGTGCTGGCAAGCTACGGTGTGTGCGTGACAGGTCAGCTGTTCGACACGATGATAGCCCACTACCTCATCCAGCCGGAGCTTCGCCACAACATGGACTACATGGCTGAGACATGTCTCGGATATCAGACCATACACATAGAGGAGCTTATCGGACCGAAAGGAAAGAAGCAGAAGTCGATGAGAGACCTGCCGCCCGAGCAGATCGTCGACTATGCTGCCGAGGACGCCGACGTAACGCTGCGACTGAAAAACTATCTTGAACCGAAACTCGAAGAGGTAGGCGTAACCCAACTCTTCTACGAAATAGAGATGCCGCTGGTACGAGTGCTCGCCGAGATGGAGTTAAACGGAGTGAGGATAGACACGGCGGCGCTGGCCGAAACGTCGGAGATTCTGACAAAGAGGCTCAGCGACATAGAGAAGCGCATATACGAGCTGGCGGGCGAAGAGTTTAACATAGCGTCGCCCAAGCAGGTTGGCGAAATTTTGTTCGGCAAGCTGAAGATTGTGGAGAAGCCCAAGAAGACAAAGACGGGACAATATGTAACGTCGGAAGAGGTGCTGCAACAGCTCAGCGGAAAGCACGAGATTGTGGGTAAGATACTGGAACACAGAGGATTAAAGAAGCTGTTAGGCACATACGTCGACGCGCTGCCGAAGCTGATAAACCCGCGGACCGGACACATACACACATCGTTCAACCAGACCGCCACTGCCACCGGCCGACTCTCTTCGTCTGACCCTAACCTGCAGAACATACCCGTGCGCGGCGAGGACGGCAAGGAGATACGCAAGGCGTTCATACCCGAGGAAGGCAGCCTGTTCTTCTCGGCCGACTACAGTCAGATTGAGCTGCGCGTGATGGCTCATCTGAGCGGCGACGAAAACATGATAGAGGCCTTCCGTTCTGGCCACGACATACATGCCGCAACGGCAGCAAAGATATACAAAGAGGACATTGCCGACGTGACGCGCGACCAGCGCACCAAGGCCAAGCGCGCCAACTTCGGCATAATATACGGCATCACGGTGTTCGGTTTGGCAGAGCGTCTGGACATCAGCCGGCAGGAGGCGTCGCAGCTGATAGACGGCTACTTCATCACCTTCCCGAAGGTGCACGAATATATGGAGAAGGCCAAGCAGACGGCGCGCGAACAGGGCTACGTAGAGACATTCTTCCGTCGCCGCCGCTATCTGCCCGACATCAATTCGCACAACGGCACGGTGCGCGGCTTTGCCGAGCGCAACGCCATCAACGCCCCTATACAAGGCTCTGCCGCCGACATAATAAAGGTGGCCATGGTGCGCATCTACAAGCGCTTCAAGGACGAAAATCTGCGCTCCAAGATGATTCTGCAGGTGCACGACGAACTAAACTTCAGCGTTGTGCCTGAGGAGAAAGAGACCGTTGAGCGCATAGTGCTCGAAGAAATGCAGGGCGCATACAAGCTCAACGTACCATTAGTTGCCGACTGCGGCTGGGGCTCCAACTGGCTTGAAGCACACTAAATTTAAGTGAAAAGTGAAGAGTGAAAAGTAATTTAAACCATGCTTCATACTCCATGATGAACTACATGTCATATAATAAAGGGCAGTCTTCCGTATTGCGTAAGACTGCCCTTTACAAGTTATTGAAAATCTGCTAATTACATAATTATTACCATAAATGACAATAATTACAAATCTTCACCATTAGCCATATTATAACGATTTTCATAAAAAAGAGAAATGCAATACTCTCCATATGTTCTATTTATAGTAAACCAAACTAAACGATTTAACATACTACTCGGCGTATCACCTTCTACATTCAGTTTTTGACAATACGAAGCTTGATATTGTTTGTTATTAACCGTCATCTCATAACTTATATCTTCGCTCTCTGGTATCATCTGATCAGCCATACCAAGATACTTCGAATTATTCTCAAATTGATAGCAAAGATTATTGAAGTTAATTTTTATTTGCGCCTCATCACATTTATTTTTATCCATAACAGCTATACGCCAAACCTTCCTGTTATTTGTCTGAACAATAACATAAACATCCTTTCCATTAAATTCACCTTCAAGCATTCCGTCAGTCTCAGGTACGCTGGTAAACCCTTTGTCTTTGAGTTTACTTATCATCTCTGCTTTTGTGCCATCAATAGGTATTCCAAGAAAACGTGTCACACTAGAGACTTCCTGCCCATATGACACAACGCATGTTAACAATACAAGAAACAATAAAAACAACTTTTTCATAGTAAAAAATCTCCTGTCCTGCCAGTCCCAACAAGGCACTTTAATATACGTTGAAGCGTGAGACTGCTACGCCAACATCTTCAATGTAAATCATGAAAAAATTCTTAAATACAGATGCTATGACAATAGCTCACACCATAAATGCGAGTCATCATCCCGCCATTATATCCAATTAGAAATTTCTCAAGTTGCATCAATAAGACAAGCATAACGCTTCTTTATTCCAAAATGTCGTAATGCATTAGATTCAGATCACATACACAATGCAAATGTAAATATTTTTCTGCAAAAACACAGTATTTCATAGATAAAAACATTGAAAATGACGGGATATAATATAATTTCAGACCTACAACACTACAACTGATGTAAAACAATGGATATGCAAAAATATTTTGACATAACTGAGAGCATGACAAACCCAATTACCAAAAATGAAATAATAAAGTAAAAGCCGATAAAAATGCCATCAAGAATGTCGCATTATGTAAGATTATAAAATAAAACCTAATTAGCGCAACACTAAAAAGCGGCATGAGAGGGCGAAAACAAAAAAGTATGGAAAACTAAACACCTCAACACTTAATTATTCGCCAAAAAACATTATATTTGCCATACAATAATACCTAATTTCATCTAACCTATGGCATACCAATTTAAGATTAAACTGCTGAACGTGAAGAAACCGCCTGTATGGCGAAGAGTCATCATACCAGAGAACTGCACTTTTGAAGAATTTCACCATACAATACAGATAAGCTTCGGATGGAACAACGAACACCTGCACAGATTTGGCGATAAGCCCTACGGAGGCAACTTTGAGATAAGCTCAAGATGCTACGATGACGACATGTTAAGCAACGTAGACAGCAATATGTACAGAAAAAGCCTTGATGAGCAGGAAACAAAGCTTTGCGACGTGTTCGGCACAGACCGCCAAAAACTGCTGTATGTCTACGACTTCGGCGACGACTGGGTGCATGAGATAGTGCTCGAGGACATTCTGACCGTGATTTATCCTCACCCTGTATGCACCGCCGGAAAGGGCTGCTGCCCGCCCGAAAACTGCGGCGGACCGATGGGCTACGAGATGCTGAAGGAAACGCTCGAGACGAAGCCTAACAGCGCGGAAGCGCGCCGCATAAGGGCTGAACTGGGGCTGAAAAAGGGTGAGCGCATTGAAGACTACAAACTTGATCTTGACGTAATTAACATAGAACTTAAAAATCTGAAATTTATAATGGAAGAAGAAATTGACGACGAGAGCCTCGACCTCTTTGAACCGTTCTACGACGACGAATGGGCCGAGCAGATGCACTGTGCCGTAACAGTGTGCGACACAGAGGGAAAAATACTGTATATGAACGAGAAATCGCGCGCCACGTTTGCCAGCCACGGCGACCTGATTGGGCACAACATGTTCGAATGTCACAGCCCGCAGTCGCAGGCCAAGATACGCGAACTGATGGCCACAGACGGCACTAACTCGTACACGATACAGAAGAACGGAGTGAAGAAAATGATATATCAGACAACGTGGAAACGCGACGGCAAAGTGGCCGGCCTGGTAGAGATTTCGATGGTGATACCGGAGGAGATGCCGCACTATGTAAGGAGTTAAAGGAGTTAAAGCCAAATGCCTTTCTTCGTAGGAGTTAAAGGAGTTAAAGCCAAATGCACTAAAAAGGAAAGTGCCGATTAAAAATATCAAATAAATTGAATAGAAAATAAGATATACAACAAAGATTTATCTTATTTCTTATGATTATGCAAGAAGCATTGTCATAAACAAAAATTAGAGGAGCTAACGTAGCTAAAAGTCTTTAAATAAAGCCTTGACGACATCGTAAACAGCCGCAAGACATTTGACTTTAACTACTTTAACTCCTCTAACTTCTTTAACTACTTTTTATTAGAACAGCTTTGTCTTTCCGGCCAGAGTGTCGTGGTTGTTCTTCAGGTCAGTCCAGTCAACCTTAACCTTGGTGCTGATGCCGTTGATATACTTCTCGATGTTGGTATATCCGTCGCCTGTGCAGTCGCCGTTGGCGTCGCTCGGGTCGTTGGGGTTAAGACCGTTGGCAATCTCCCACTCGTCGGGCATACCGTCGCCGTCGGTGTCAACGCGGGGCTCACCCTTATATTCGGGATATCCGCCCATCTGAGCCGGGTCTGTTATGATGCCGTACTTGTAAGAGTCTTTGTCCAGACGACGATACTTGAAGAAGCCGTCCTCGTTCTTCGACTTGTCGCTCAGTCCCCACATGTCGCCATAAGGATTCTCCTTCGGCAGCTTCTTCACATAGTAAGCCTTGCCTGTGCGAACCTCCTCGATGATGCGCTGGTCAACGATGTCGCGTATAGGCAGCGTTGCACCTACGTTCTCGAGCACGTAGTCGAATGTCTTTTCAGACGGAATGATGGTCATGTGAGCCATAGGGAACGGCTCGTTAGACTTCATCAGGGCCATAACGTCCTCAGGAATGCCGCCCTCGCCCTTCAGGTCCTTGTCGGCAATCTGTATACCGCCGTCCCAGTTGTCCTTTGTAACAGCCTCGTTGCCTTCCATGATGTTGCCGATGGCATAAACGCGGCCAAACTGCTGATACGGGAAGAGGTTCTTGCTGCGGCTCTCAGTCTTTACGATACGGTAGCCTATAGGCGAATCTTTCGGAGTGAGAGGTCCGGGCTTATAGTAGTTGTTGATGAAGTTGCTCATTGTAGAGAACTCGCCTCCGTCGGCAGTACGGTGAACCCAGTTGTATACGATGTTGTTCACGAAGTTGAACACACCGCCCCATCCTATTGACGGGTTACGGCCTGTGTTGTCGGCCCAGAGGTTACGCATGAATGTGGTGTTCTCGCCGCCGATGGTAGAGCCGAAGGCGTGGTTGTATGTGTCGAGCGCCTTAGCCGAGATAGTGTTCTGTATTGTAACGTTCACTGTAGGCTCCTTGCGCGAAGGCTTGCCGTCGCCCATGTCGAACATGTGGCGGTAGAAAGAGATGTTCTCGTCAAGTCCCCACTCGCAAGAGCAGTGGTCTATCATGATGTTTCCTACGGGGTTGCCGCCGAAAGAGTCTTCACGGTTCCACACGTGTGTGTTACCGCGGCGGAAGCGCATGTGGCGCACGATAACGTCGTGAGTGTTCACCTGGAACGACTCGCCTGCAATGCACACGCCGTCGCCGGGAGCTGTCTGTCCTGCTATGGTAACGTAAGGAGCGCGCAGAATGATAGGAGTCTTCAGGTTGATGATACCGCACACGTTGAACACGATGATGCGCGCACCGCCCTGCTCGCAAGCCCAGCGGAATGAGCCGGGACCGTCGTCGTTGAGGTTGGTTACGACGAGCACCTTGCCGCCGCGTCCGCCGGCAGTGTACATACCGCCGCCCTCAGCACCGGGGAATGCAGGTATCTTGGCCTGCTTCAGGTCGTAAGGACGCCATGCCCATGGCACATAGGGGCGACCTTCCATGGCCTCTTTCTTTACGATGGGGAACGCTACCTGCCAAGCAGAGTCTGAATGAGCCTCCCACTCGGCACGCTGTGCCTCAAACTTAGCCTTTGCTTCGGGCGTAATCTGAGGATACTGAGCCATAGCCTGCTGTGCGCACAGTCCTGTCACAGCGGCCATAATTGCCAATGATTTTTTCATATATAACGTGTTTAAACCTAATTAAATTTTCAAGTATTTCCGATATTAGACGGAGAATAAGTGTAAAAGTAACATACAATTAACATACTTTATTTTTAAAGTTAAATAATTTAAATCAAAAGGTAAAAACAAGATGACGTATATCGAGAAATTAAAGGAGTTAAAGCCAACAAATTGACCGGAAACAACAAAACTATTGTTCTGTCGGATATGCTATCCGACAGCATAGAATATAAGAACCGAAGGTCAGCGCAGCTAATTTGTGATCCGAAAAGCATTCCGATTTTTTCCATAATCAGCCTGCACCGAGATCCGAAAAACATTCAGATTTGTTTTCTACACATCAATCTGCATCATGCTATCGTTGAATAATAAAAAGGAAGACAGCGGATTGAAAATCCTGATACTTATTTCCGGCGGAGCGCAGATCCGCCGGCACATTTGCATTGTAGATTTATATCGTTGGCTGACAAAGGTGTAGAAATTGGATGGCTAAGTTAAAGCCAACAAGTTGACCGGAAACAACAAGACTATTGTACTGTCGGATATGCACGAGTTGTTGAGCAAAGCGAAAAATCCGAC
>NZ_LFQU01000005.1 GCF_001275135.1 Xylanibacter rarus
CTATTTTGCGTTATCATGTTGTTTTAAACTCGCTTAGACATTTAGATTTTTAACTTTTAATTTTTAATTTTCGCCAGAACTGTCCGATTACTTCATATTTAAAATTACTTTATAACATTATACCAATTTGGTATTTGGATTTTTAACTTATCATCCTTAACTTAAATAAGCGGTATTTTAAGCGGATCAAGAGATCCTTATATTTAATTCCGGCGGAGCGCAGATCCGCCGGCACATTAGTCTTGTTGATTATTGCCGCAAGCACTACGTTAGCATTTGGATTTTTCACTCTTCACTCTTCGTTCTTCACTTAAATATGCTCCTAGCTCACCTTAGTGAGCGATAACTTCTTTAACTCCCAATTACAATATCCAACAAGGCATTTGGATTCTTCACTCTTCACTCTTCGTTCTTCACTTAGAAAATACTCCTTTAACTCCCAATAACAATATACCCAACAAGACAATTGCAAAAATAATTAACAAATAACAGAATTATTAAGACATTATCATTAACATGGCATTGGGGCTTATGGTAAGATAAATAACACAGAAAGAACATGAAAAATGGACAAAATGAGGCTATTTGTTTCGTATATGACAAATTTAGGGCGGATATAGAATAGTCTTAATCAAAGTTAAATCCGTAATTTTGCACACCAAAAAAGCGACATAAAGTATGAGATTACGGAGATTAGCCGTGTTGTTATTATTTGCCGGCAGCAGTGTTGTGGCGTGCCGGATGTCCGCTCAGAAACCGTTGAGGATGACAATTGACGAATTGTTTAGAAGAGTGGAACAATCGAATGTAGAAGTTAAAGCGGCACAAAAGGACGTGAACATTTCCAGACAACTAGAAAAGAACGCAAGGGCAAAGCGACTGCCCGACATCGGTCTGGAAGCAGGAGTAAACTATCTGGGGGATGCAACAATTCTGGAGCGTGACTTTTCGAACCCTACACGTTCGGCAATGCCCCATCTGGGCAACTTGATTTCTCTTTCGCTCTATCAGCCTCTATACTCCGGAGGTGAGATAACGGCAGGAATACAGAAGACGAGATATCAGACACAGATGGCATCTACCGACCTGAAGATTGTTACGGATAACATTAAAATGGAGGTGCTCGACTGCTATCTCAGTCTTCTGAAAAACCGCAACCTGCTGAGTGTGTACGACGAGAACATCAAGCTGACAAAACAACTGATTGAGGAGATGAAGGTGCGCTCTGAACAGGGGCTGGCACTGGCAAACGACGTTACGCGCTACGAACTGACCCTGTCGAACCTTACTTACGACAGAAGCACCGTGGCCAACGCCGTGGAGCATCTTAACTACAGTCTGCTGGTGTATCTCGGACTTGACGAAGGCACGATGATAGAGCCATGGCTCGGCACGGACGAGATGAACCTGCCCGACCTTGGAGCAAGCCACTGGAGACAGGAGGCCGAGATGTCGCCCAAGCTGAAACGGCTCGACCTGGCCTACTCGCAGGCAAAGACCGAAGAGAAGATTGTGCGCAGCCGCATGATGCCCATGATAGGACTGACGGCAGGCAACAGTCTCGAAGGCCCGATAACCAACTGCACTCCCGTGAAGAACAACAACATTAACACATGGTGGGTGGGCGTGAAGCTGTCGATGAACCTGTCGGCCTTCTACAAAGACAACACCTCGCTCAACGCCGCAAGGATGCAGACGGCAAAGCTGGTGGACAACCGCCAGGCCGAAAAGGAAACGATAGACCGAAAGGTGGACCAGATGTACAAATACTACACCGAGGCATGCCGTCAGGTGGAGACGCAGAAAAAGAACGTGGAACTGGCCAACGAGAACTACAGGATTGTGGAGCAGCGCTATTCGGCCGACCTGTCGCTGCTGACCGACATGCTCGACGCATCGACGTCAAAGCTCGACGCCGAGGTAAGACTGGTTAACGCACGCGTGAATGTGGTGTACTATTATTATCAACTAAAATATATTTCAGGAAACTTTTAAACATGAACCGCAAAACAAGACGAATGATCCAGAACATCGTGGTTCTGGCTGTGCTGGCAATAGGTATATGGTGGATATGTGTACAGTTTATAAAATTCAACGTTTCAACCTTCACTGACAACGCGCAGGTGCGCCGACACATCGTGCCGGTGAACGCACGCGTGCAGGGCTACATCAAGAAGGTGTGCGTTGAGGAATATTCCTTCGTGCATAAAGGCGACACGCTGGTGATACTCGAAGACAGAGAATACAGGCTGAAACTGGCTGAAGCCGAAGCCGAACTGCAAAACGCCGTGTCGGGCAAGACGGTGATGAGCTCGGCGATAAGCACCACGGAAAGCAACATAGGCGTGAACGAGGCGTCGATACTGGGCACAAAGGCCGAACTGGAGAACGCCGAACGCGACCTGCAACGCTACTCGGTGCTGCTGAAAAACAAGGCCGTGACGCAGAAACAGTATGACGACGTGAAGACAAGATATGAAAGTACAAAGGCCGAATATGACATGCTGTGCAGGCAGAAGCGCTCAACGTCGCTGACAAAAAATGAACAGACAAAGAAGCTGGGACAGCAGGACGCAAGCATAAAACTGGCCAAGGCGCGCAAGGACTATGCCGCACTGGACGTGTCGTACACCGTGATAACGGCACCTGTAGACGGATATACATCGAAGATAACGCTGCAGGAGGGACAGCTCGTGCAGCCCGGACAGACGCTGATGTCGGTGGTTGACGAAAACGACGTGTGGGTTGTGGCCAACTATAAGGAGACACAGACGGCAAAGATGAAGCCTGGCGACCGCGTGAGGATAACCGTGGACGCCATACCGGGCATTGAATATGTGGGCGTGATAGAGGCCATATCGAACGCCACGGGGGCACAATACTCCATAGTGCCGCAGGACAACGCCACGGGCAACTTTGTGAAAGTGGAACAGAGACTGCCGGTGAAGATACGCTTCACGAAGGAGAACAGCAAAGAGAACATAAGGCGGCTGCGTGCCGGCCTGAACGTTGAATGTGAAATGATCGACTGATAATGGCCAAGCTATATCATACGACAAACACCGTTATACGCACGCGGCAGCTCCTGATGTATAAAGACTGGGTGCCGCCACGGCTGCGCTTCTGGCTGTATATGGCGTTCGGCTTCCTGTATCAGTATGTGGGAAGCATCAACACGTCGTACTCAAACCAGATTGTAAGCGAGATAGCGCTGCTCAACGAGGACATACAGATGGCAGGCTACTGCACCCTGGGCGGCATAACGGTGTGCTTCCCGGTGATGTACAGGCTGAAATTCTATATGTACACGCGGCAGCTGTTTTTCGTTTCTGCCATCGGAATAATAATATGCAACGCCCTTACCATGTCGGTAACCGAGCCGTGGATGATATGGGGACTGGCCTTCATTGCGGGCTTCTGCAAGATGCTGGGCATGTTTGGCTGCACGAGCGTGTTCCGTCTATGCGTAACGCCGTCGCGCAACTATGCCGTGTTCTTCCCTGTTGTCTACATCATGGTGTGCGGCGGAACATATCTTTCAGGCTTAACGACGGCGTATCTTACATACTACGGCAACTGGCGACTGATGAACCTGTTTGTCATAGCGCTGATGATGATTCATTGCGGCATTGTATATTTCATGATGAAGCCCGACCATCGTCCGGGTCCGTTCCTGTCGCTAAAGGGTGTCGACTTCATAGGTCTGTTCCTCTGGAGCGCGTTCCTGATATCAGGCATGTGGATGTTCACCTACGGCGAGCATTACGACTGGTGGATGAGCAGCACTATATGGCAGGCCACGGGCATAACGCTGGCGTTTTTTATCGCAGCCCTGTGCCGGTCAAAGTTTCACGAAAAGCCGTATCTGCCGCTGTCTATATTCAAGTTCAGGTCAGTGCAGCACCTCATGCTGCTTCTGCTCGGCGTTGGCATTCTTCAGGCTGCGCCCAAGCTGTTGCAGTCGATATATCTGTCATCTGTGCTGAAATACGACTCGCTCAACACGATATCGCTCAACTGGCCCATACTCTACGGCGTGGTGGTAGGCTCGCTGCTGGCCTTTGCCACATTCGTAAAGTGGCACTGGGGATTCAAGAAATACTTTATTGTGGCATTGGTGCTGCTCACCTTTTACGAAGTGTCGATGTATTTTCTCATCGACGGCGACACCAACAGAGAGGCTTTCTTCATCCCGCTGTTTGCCTTTGGCGTGTCTGAGGTGATGATAGGCTCGGCGTCTAACGTATATCTGTCGCAGTCGCTCCCCTTCTCTCACTTCTTCTTCGGCCTCAACTCCATAGGCTACATACGCTGCGGCATAGGAACAGCCTTAGGTTCGGCCACGGTGCAGCGCCTATACAACTGGTCGATATCAAAGAACAGCCTCAACGCGGCCGACAACATGGACGGCACGGTGATGCCGTTCGACCTGCCGTCGTGGAGCGACACGATGGCTGTGATATCCAAGCAGGCCGTGATGATATCCATAAAGGAATGCTACGGCTACATGACGGCCATAGGCATACTGATGATGATGCTCATCATTATTCATCACTACCGCCTGCCCGTAATCCGCCTGCTGCCCCGAATGGCAGCCATACGCCAATGGATGAACACCGAGAAGACTAACGACCCGAAGGGCTCCGTTATTCCGAACAAAGCGGAAGAGGACGACGAGTATGAAGAAGATGACGCTGACTGTCTGGAAGATAAAAAAGAAAAGGAGAACTGAAGGAAGACATACACCCCAAAACTTTACCTTTCGCCAGTTCCTCGGAATGAAGAGCAAACAGAAGGCTAAAACACTAAGACGGCATAAAAGTTGTAAAATTTTGAACAGTTAAGTATGTTTTATATATATTACTGTTCAAAATTTTACTATATTTGCAAAAACAAACAATGTTCTCAATATCCATGCTAATCTAAATAAGCATGGTTACCAGACATCTTGTTTGAGTAAACTTTATCCGTACATCATGAATAATGTTTTAGCAAAACTCGGCAACATACCGGTAACGTCCTCAATAATTGAATCACTATATCCACAATTAAAAGGAGGAAGCCAAAAAATAAGACAACTTGAGAAAAGCGGAGATATTATCCGCCTTAAGAGAGGACTGTACATATGTAATCCTGAGATATCAGACAGGCCTCTGTCTACCGAGCTTATCGCCAATCATCTTTACACCCCGTCATATGTATCTATGTCTTCTGCATTGCGTTACTATGGCCTCATACCTGAAATGGTTTACACTATGCAGTCAATGACGCTAAAACATTCACGTAGCTTTGACACTGCATTTGGACGGTTTGAATATACATACATCCCAAGAAAATCATTTTCAATAGGACTGTCGAGCATTGAAAAGGACGGATATGCGTTCGTGATGGCTACACCGGAAAAAGCACTATGTGACCTGATTGCCAACTCACCAAGCGTAAATCTAAGATCCATAAAAGATGCTGAAACGTATCTTGAAGAAGACATACGCATGGAGATGGACGACTTTTTAATGATGAACGTAAACATCTTTGAAGAATATGCCAAGACTGGCAAAAAGTCGGAATCAATAAGAACCTTAATAAAACTGCTAAACAATGACAAATGACATTTACGACAGTATGCTTTCGGCATACGACCTTTCTACCGAACAGAAGAAACGCAATGCCATATTTGAGGTTAACCAGCAAATAATACTTGCCGGTCTTTATAACGGAGGTTTCTTCAACGTGGCTGCGTTCTATGGCGGTACATGTCTTCGTATTTTCCATGATCTTCAACGCTTTAGCGAAGACATGGACTTCTCTCTTTTGGCACCTGACGACGAATTTGATTTCAAGAAATATTTTCAGCCCATCATCGATGAATTTGCCGTTGTGGGAAGAAACGTGGAAATAAAGAAGAAAGACAAAAAGAGTTTCGGAAAGGTTGAATCGGCATTTCTAAAAGACAACACTGATGTTTACGACATATCTTTCCGTACAGACAAATCGATAAAAATAAAAATTGAGGTTGACACACAGCCACCGCTGAAATTTGAAACTGAGCAAAAGTTGCTGTTGCAGCCACATTCATTTATGACACGCTGCTTTGTTTTGCCCGACCTGTTTGCAGGCAAAATGCATGCACTGGTGTACCGTGCCTGGAAAAATCGAGTAAAGGGACGCGACTGGTATGATTTTGAATGGTATGTACGCCATAATGTACCACTTGACTTCAAGCATCTGGCAGAACGCGTAAAGCAGTTTAATAATGAGGAAATTGACATGGATACATTTATCGCGTTGCTGAAAGAAAAATTATCAACTGCCAATATAAATCAGGTTAAAAATGACGTCCTGCCTTTTGTCAGGAATCCGAAAGAACTGGATATCTGGTCAAATGATTACTTTGTACAACTGGCAGATATGATAAAAATTATAAATGTGTAAGAAATAACAAAAACTCGATGATATGAAAGAAATAAGATGTCCTAAATGTCAGAGCGTGTTTCAGGTAGACGAGGCCGACTATGCTTCTATCGTCAGTCAGGTAAAGAACGCCGAGTTTAACGACGAACTCAACCGCAGACTTGAAGAGGTGAGGAAACAATATGCAGCAGAACTGAAGGCCGACGTGATGAAGTCGGAACAGACGTTCGGACAGCAGCTGTCGGCAAAGGATCTTGAAATAGGAGAAAAGAATACTGAGATAGAACGGCTGAAGGCGCAGATAGACAGCATGGCGCAGGCGAAGGCGCTTGAACTGGCTGAAGAGATGAGTAAGAAGGACCAGGAGATATCGGAACTGAAGGCTAAGATTGAGAGCACGGCACAGGCTAAGGCACTCGAACTGGCTGAAGAGATGAGCAAGAAAGACCAGGAGATATCCGAACTGAAAGCCAAGATTGAGAGCACAGCGCAGGCCAAGGCACTAGAACTGGCCGGAGAGATGAACAAGAAAGACCAGGAGATATCCGAGCTGAAGGCTAAAATTGAGAGCACGGCACAGGCCAAAGCACTCGAACTGGCAGGAGAAATGAACAAAAAGAATCAGGAGATATCCGAGCTGAAGGCCAAGATTGAGAGCATGGTACAGACTAATGCGCTCGAGCTGGCCGGTGAGTTGGCAAAGAAGGACAAGGAGATTTCGAAACTGAAATCCACCATTTCGCAGAGTAAGGATACCTGTCAGATAGCCGTGCTTGAGGAACAACGCAAGGCGCAGGACGCCCTGAAGGAGAAAGAAAACAAGATTGTTGAGCTTACGGGCATGGTGAACCAGCAGAAGAATGAGGCCGCACTGCGTGAGAACAACATAAAGGAAACTTACGAGATACAGCTGAAAAAGAAGCAGGAAGAGGTTGACTACTATAAAGACCTGAAGACAAGGATGTCGACAAAGATGGTCGGCGAGACGCTCGAAATACACTGCAGCACGGAGTTCAACCGCATGCGCCCGCTATTCCCCAACGCCTACTTTGAGAAAGACAACGACGCATCGGGCGGCAGCAAGGGCGACTTCATCTTCCGCGACTATGAAGACGGCTTTGAATATATCTCCATTATGTTCGAGATGAAGAACGAAATGGACCAGACCGCTACAAAGCATAAGAACGAGGACTTCCTTAAGAAACTCGACGACGACCGCAAAGCCAAGAAATGCGAATTTGCCGTACTTGTGTCGCTGCTCGAACCTGAAAGTGAGCTGTACAACACGGGCATCGTTGACATGTCGCACCGCTATCCGAAGATGTACGTCATCCGTCCGCAGTTCTTCATTCCGCTGATAACGCTACTTGTGCAGACGTCAAAGAAGAGCATAGAGTATCAGCGCCAACTGGCCATTGCGCGCAGCCAGTCGGTAGACGTAACCAACTTTGAAAGCCGCCTCAACGACTTCAAGGAGAAGTTTGCCAACAACTACCGCCTTGCGAGCGAGAAGTTCAAGACAGCCATCGACGAGATAGACAAGTCGATAACTCACCTGCAAAAGATAAAAGAGGCCCTTGTAGGCTCCGAGCGCAACCTCCGCCTGGCCAACGACAAGGCAGACGGACTGACGATAAAGAAACTTACATACAACAACCCGACTATGAAAGAGAAATTTAAGGAAGCACGGGCTGTTGAGGAGGATGAGGACGAATAATACTCCTGAGTGACACACATCAGGCAAAAAAACAATAAGCCCCGAAACATCATTATTTACGCACACAAGAATGTAAAACCAATGACGCTTCGGGGCTTATTATTATGTCTAATACAGCCACCTAAAAAGCAGTTTAATATAAAAATATCCACACTATTTATTTCAGCAAATTTACAAAATCCAATGCGTCGTCAGACAAACTATAAGTCAACTTACCGTTGTCCCTTAATTCCATAAGCAGACGTCCCTGAAGATTTGGACCGACATATTTGTCATCTACTAATTTTACGCCCCAAGTATCTGCATACTTTTTACGGAATGTTGTCTGATCCTCAACTATATATCTGTTGTCGGTATCTTTAAGTTTTTCCCTGAAATCTGCATTTTGATCATACTTACATTGAAGACAGAACTTTATTGCGTCAACAATCATCTGTCCCCAATCGCTGCGCCTGTAAGCTCTCTCCCATTTCTTTGCTTTCATCTTCGGATTGCCGGCACCATATATATCCAACAGAACATCCTTATCCTTAAACTTCATCATCTGGAAGAGCTGCTCGGCAGACTTAAACTCAACGCCGTTAACTACTATTGGAGTCCGTCCAAAGTTACTTAATATGCCCCACTCTTCTTTAACTTTATGTATGGTTACACATTGCTCTTTCGGATAATCTTTGATAGAATAATACTGTGGATAGTATTTTTCTATGAATGGCGCTATGCTATAAAAACTCATATCTGCTATACTTCGTTGTTTAATTGAAAAACCGGGACGACAGTGTCTTGTATAAGATGTTTACTTGCATCCAGACAAACCCGGTCAATCCTTATTATCTCTATTTTGTTGACATTAAAAATCGCACGATTTGTACCAAGAGAAGGATTTCGCCACGAATATGGCCACACAATACAGTCGACACCGATTTTGTTATCCAAAAACTCGGCAGCAGCTTTCTCTCCGATAAAGTCATCATTCCCAGTAAGTGTGTTTGCCAGATATTTACGGAATAATTTCCCGTCAGCCTTAACCTTATCAGGAATTTTCTCACCAAGCACATTTTCTGTACGCATAACAATCTTAGCATTAACAGGCTGCTTAAACATTATGTAATTATCATCCGTCAATGAAGGCACTGCCACGGTATAGACAAAGTTTTCACCTTCTGACTGTGCTTTTTGACCTGAATAATGGGCAGCAGAACTATATTTTGAAGTGACATACACACCATAACCGAACTTAATCTTTCCGCTTCCCTCCAAGACATGCTTCAAGTCAAACTCAGTAAAATAGTTATGTGAGCCATGATACATAATATCTGTGTTTTGCATATTATTTGTTCCAGCCAATTTCAATTCATAAATATTAATTAGAAGCAAATATATAAATTTTTCAGGCAATATAAAAACAGTCTATCTGAATGTTGGATATTTTAAATCCCAGAACTTTCATATGTTGTCCTCATGACGCACCACAATACGCCATGAGGAAACAAACAACAATAATAACCGGCAGAAGCAACATATAAATAAAGAACAAAAAACATTGTTGCTTACCAACCGGTTATGACACGAAGCAAAAAGCTAAAATCCTATTCTTACCTTATTTGATTTTCCTATAACCTCGTTTTTACAATATTCCTCAATCTTAGCAAGATTGACATTATCTTCGCCATACAGGATTGAATCGACTACAGCTTTACGCGCCACATTTTCGATCTGACCTCCAGAGAACTGATACTTACCTGCAAGAAACGCAGCAGAACTGTCATCAATAGTTGTCATTATAGTCTGCCATAATTTCTTTCTGGCCTTTTCTGTTGGCTTTGTAAACTCTATTTTATACAAGAAACGTCGTTCAAAAGCCTTGTCGAAATTTTTAACAAGGTTAGTAGTAGCAATGAGTATGCCGTCGAAATTCTCCATTTCCTGAAGTATGATGTTCTGAATAGAATTTTCCATTTTGTCAACAGAGTTTTTTGCATTGTCAATTCGAGAACTGATAATGGCATCTGCTTCGTTGAAGAGCAAAATCGGAATACGCTCAGAACGCTTGCACATCTCTTTGTAATTGTCAAAAACAGCCTTTATGTTTTTTTCACTTTGCCCAACCCACATAGAGCGCATCCGTGAGATATTAATCTGCATAATCTCTCTCCCGGTACATCTGGCTATCTGCTTGACGGCTTCAGTCTTTCCGGTTCCCGGCGCACCATAGAAAAGTATAGAAAATCCTCTGCTCATATTCTTCTCCTCAAGCCTTTGGCGAACAGTATTCAGATTCTTATCACTAAGCAGTCCGCACAGTCTGTCATATTGCTCAGAAACGGTATTATCGAATATCATCTGCTTTTCATTAATCGCGTCAGGCTTCAATATGTCCGTATGTTCGTCATTCACCTCGTCATAACATGCAATCTTTACGTTGTCAAGAAGAATTTTACGTGCCTTGTCGGTAAGCATGAACGTTCCGCGGTCTTTAAAGCCATTGCTCATTGAGAAATCTATCAGTCCAAGCTTCATCAGTTCATGACTTCCATTCTGCAATGCCCTTAACTGACGGGCGCGTACAGACTCCTCGTCAAACAAATAAATAAAATTATCCAGCGCAACATTTTTTATGTTGCTGTTCATAAGACATCTTCCCATCTGTGACAACAAGAGGACAGATTCATCCTCCAAGATTAGCTTACGGAGACCATCGACAAAACATATTTCTTTATTTTCATCATACAACTCGTTTATTTCAACAACAAGTTCTTCCGTGTCAATTTCTTCCATCTTGCGTAAACTGAGCAAATTATATACAAACGAAAACAGTTCATACAAATCAGAAGCCTTACGCGGTTTACATACATACGGCTCATTTGCCACCAAAGCGTCCATCACGCCGTCGTTTATCTTATAACCGTCAAACGGGCCATGTGCGCCGGATTTACGCAAGATACGTTTTTTCTCCAGTTCGTCAATCTCCTTCTGATAGCACAATATCTTCAGATTTTTACATTTAAGTTCACTTGCGATATCGGCAAGAGTTATGCACGGATCATTGCTGAAGTTAATATAAAGAGCCATTAGCACAGTCTGCATACTGTTTAGTTTCTGACGTTCGGCAACATATTGAATATACCTTTGTGCTCTCTTTATTGACGCCGCACTTAACGACTCACCTGCAACAATCTCCAATATTCTTTCAAGACAATTCATCATTGTCATATCTTTCTTTGGTATCGGCTTCAAGCGGGTTGACTTACCCTTGCTCTTTGATGCTAATTCGGTTTCTGAATTGTATGTATGTCTCATTTTCTCAATATTTTTTGTTTGTAAATAGTACCTGTATGTTTTTGCTGAAGAAGACACGAGAACATATCTTGACAAGAAAAGATATGTAGATATAACGCCTTCGCACCGATGTATGCGAAAACGTTATATCTTAATTTAATCTTTATACGGGATCACTCTGAACACCGAGCAATAAGTGTTCGCTGTCTTCTGCATCATCGTAGACATTACCTTCCGTGTCTATATAGAATGTCTTTCCGTCACGGATAAATTTAATCGGCTCATCTATGTCGTCATGCTTTATGTCATCATATTCAGGACTTACATATACATCATTCTCAAAGGCATAAAGTCCTTTCTTATCATCTTTTCTAAACACAGCAAACTGATCTTCAAGTATCTGAATGTCATCATGCTCAACAGGAGCCACAATCTGTCCATTGGAATTTATCAAGCCCCAATAGTCGTCAGCCATTACAATAAAGCAGCCATAATATATCAACGGCGCAATCTCATGATACTCGCATGGAGCAAGCATTTCTCCGGAGCCGTCTGATTTTACCATTCCGAAGTTGCCATGATTAATAACAATATAAGGCATGTTTTTCACGAAATAGCAATATGTGAATGCTATTTTGTCAAACTTAGCCGGAACAAGAATTTCTCCCAATACATTTTTTACTCCTGCCTTACCATCCTCATAGAAGATAACATCTGACCAGTCGAAACCGTTTTTGTATTTTTCTGCTTCAGCCAGTGCTTCGTCTCTCAATTTCTCGTCTGTCAGTTTATCAGCCTTAGCCAGCATGTTGTTATACACGCTCAGAATCTCCGATGTCGCTTTAATATTTTTCATAACTTTTCGTTTTTATAGTTAATAATAATTTATAATCAATTTGTTTATTCTTTGTGTATGCCATTCTGTCATAACCTGATGATTACAACGTCATGCTTTCCGTTTTGAGAATAGTCTGGAAAAGAAAGATTCTTTCTGAATCATTTCCATGTTTGAGGTATCAGTATACTTATCTATATTCAGTCCATAAACAACATTCATGTATTTTGCAATGGTCCTGAATTCCTTACCATGACTCCACGTCGGGTTTACATTATTATAGTATAAGAAATAATGTATCATCTCGTGGGTCATTAGCGTCCGTAGTTGAGCATCTGTATATTTATACCTGTCGCTTATCATGATACAGGCAGATAGAATTACGTCATTATAATAGTCACATGTAAAAGAACCTACAGGATCTTTCTTATGCATAAAATCCAGCTGAGGACACGGCAAAGTTCCACCGAAGAATCTGAAATTACATTCATCATACATGTCATACAGGTCAGGCAATGTCAGCACCTTTGCTGTTGCAGCCTTTGTCTTTGTAGTTTTTTGTCTATGTTTCATTGGCAATGCTTTTTAAGTTAAACATATTTATGTCAAAATAGGGGTGTTTCAAGTTTCAGTTTTTATTGTCGGATCTTTGTTGGCACCATTTTCATCACCAGCAAAAAGTAAGCCAATAGTTTCTCATACTTGATTTTTGTGCTACTACAGACAACGTCCCTTAGAAATTATCTGCTTTTTCATTCTTTAATGCATATCCTGAGGTCAAAATGTCATCTGGTTTCCTATAGCATCCTATCGAAACATTTTCTCGTTTATTTTGTAAATATTGTTCCGACATATCTTGTTCGTTTTGTTTTCATATTGCAAATTATACGGCACTTATTTTTACTATCCAAAATAGGCTTAATAAATTTAACAACATTTTAAGATTTCTCAGCCAAATTAAAATATGTTTACCATTTTCCAACTTATTATATGGAATATCTGTCATATATCATTTTTCTCGTTTTTCATGCAAATAACCGTATATCAACAATAAAATATTTACATCAAATTTATTCTTTAAGCACCAATAAGTGCTTATATATTTTAGTTTATTTTTTAATTCATGGCATGCCATTTTGGCATAACTTATATATAGGACGGCCATAAGCTGAAACACCTATGGCCATCCTCATATAATTTCAATTATAAAACTAGTCCATTAGGACGAGGGTTAAACCATCTCTCAAGAAACAGCCTACGGTTTAATTTTGCATTAAATTTAATACATGCAGTTTCAGGAAGATCCAAGCAAGCAAAACAATGCGCCTCATGCTCAGAACTGCAAATCGGATCGTTAGGACAATAACGTGCCCTCTCTGCCCCACGATTTATCAGGTCTATGATTTTTCCGTTTTGTGTAAGTGATATCAAACCGCCATAACTGCCCTCGCTTCCGGCTATAGTATATATCAAAAAGCCACCTTTAGAATTATCATTGTCTATATATATTTTTTCTTTTAACGATGTCAGTGGATAACCACATTGAAATTCCATTTCTTTCATGACTATATGACAAAAAGTATGTACAAAAGTCTCATAATCATCTGGCAGTATACTATTAAGATCTACTTCAAAAAGTACTCCTTCTCCATAAGATTCTACTGCAGGCATATATGTAGACATAATTGCTGCTTGCGAAGATCCATCGCCGAAAGGACGTTTTGACATAGCCGTTTCGCCTTGACTTTCTGCTTGTAGACCTACATTATACCATTGCCTTGGTTCACCATATTTACCCATACGGGTATATGACAGCAGCACCGAAGTTTCTTTTAGCTTTTCTATAGCACTTATTCGAGAAATAAATGGCATTGTTAGTTCCGGCCTTCTTCTTACAACAAGATCGTCCTTCACAATCATATTTTCTTTAAAATTACCATCATTTGTCAGATACCTAAATTCATGTAAATCTAATTCATCCGTATTTTGGGCATTGATGTTAGCACCAGCCTCCATTGGTATATAGAGAGAACGTACAATTTCAGGGAAATACAAACTTTGACTTCCTCTAACAACCATTTTATAAGCATTATCGTTATTTATTATATAATTTCGTTCAATTTGTGAAAGATATATCCTCCTATGAGTATCTGCATTCTCGATAAATAAGTTTTGAAGTCCGTCTCCATCTCCTCTCCGAGATCTATAGCGCAAATTTCTTGCTGCATTCATGATATTACCAACCTGCCATGCTCCGCCATTAGGATTATTCTCCCATAACCTATCGAAAGGCACATCCTCCATATCGCCAGAAAGAGATGCCATGACAAAACGAATTTGCTGTAAAGGATAACGACTTATTTTAATGGCATTAATTTGTCTACTACAAAAACAACATGCCGGTACATGTCTTCTGAATCTATTATCGTTAGGAAACGTATTATTCCAATGGAATTCCCATTCTAATAACTTATATAGACGTCTGCAATGTGGACAATAATACCATTCAGGAAAATACTTGGATGAAACAGTTGTTCCTACGTTTGCATTAGTAGCAGAATAAACAAAATTGCTTAAATCATTATCTGGTATAGGCACAAGCCTAATAACATTAGGATATCCATGTGCCTGAACATAACTAAGCAAACGGTTGTCCCTTATTTCCATAGGATTTTGGGTGACATTCACAAAACATTTCCATTGATCATATGGTAAAATTATAAGAGAACCATTTGTATTGGTTTCTATTATACTGCCTACACCACCATAAGCAGAAATCAATTTATTTAATTGTATTTGTTCTAACTTTCTCATATTCAATAATTAACTTGTTGTATATTGATAAAAGCATCATTTGCTATATCCCTTAAAGATGTAGCACAATTAGCACCGACAGCAGCATTAGCTATTATATTAGATAAGCTTTGCCTCAATTCATCATCCATATTAAACCTATTATTAAAAATAGCTTGTATCATAGCTTCAGCCAAATTACGTCCTCCCAAGCCTGGTCTATTCAATATATAATTTCTATAAATTATTATCATGTTATTCAAAATATCATGCTTTATAGTTGAATACGTAAGTGGCGTTATGCTGAGCGGCTCAACTGATTTATAATAGGTTGCATGGAAAGACTTATAATTTTCAAAAAGAGAATGTTCACGAATGCGCAGTGGGTTAAGAAGATTTATTACTAGTCCATAAGTATTTCTTGCAACACGGCTTGACGACTGCACATACTCAGAAGTAGAACGAGGCTGACCAACCATCACCATCTGATTCCATCTGGATATGTCAATGCCCACAGATATCATATTGGAAGCAAACACTAAATCATTTCCTGACGCCACATTCAGATGTCCGTTATCATTAACATTCAATCCGACACAAGATTCGGCCTCAGTCAAGAAGCCTTTTATACGGTTCGATTCTATGCGACTGGTAAACTCCAATACCCTTTGGTCAAATCTGTTTTCTAACAAAGACAAAGACTTCGGTATCTGATAAAGATATTTATGAGCTCTGAAATTCTCAAAAACTTCTTGCGAAACACGACTGCGAGAACGGCCGAGGTCCTTAAGACTGTTAAAGTATAATACAGTTGTCCAATAATTATCGAGTAACTGGAGAAGTTCGCCATCTTGATTACAAACATTTATAACATCATCATCATTTGTCCAGTCAAGGCCTCTGTCTTCAATCTCTTTTTTAAAGACCTTAATCCTTGATAAAAGAAGAAAAGCAGTAAGACGTATTTCTGCCATGTTTGAGCTTGAATTTCCTGACGGCATCATTCCTATATGACGACGCGTGGCACCGGGAACAATATGAGAAAAATAATTGTCATTGTAATTTAGTCCCTGAGGAGGGAATACAGCGACTTCGCGATTATACAAATTCGCGATCAAATTATTCGTATTACGAGTAGTTGCTGTAGAAGCAATAATCTTCGGTCTTCTGCCATTTCTTGATATTAACGCTTCAACAACAGATTCAAATAAACCTACAATAGACCCCAAAGCACCTACTAAAAGATGCAACTCATCTTGAATTATCAAATCTGGTGCATCAATTCCGTTATCAGGATTTAGCAGACGTTGTGCATCGGGCCTGTTTAATTGAGCAAATTTATCAACTGTAGCAAACAGCAATGTCGGTTTTAGGTCATAAATATTTTCATCAATATAATATATTGGCAAGTGCTTACGATAAGAGCATCTTTGATTTATACACATCAGTGAGCCATTTCCTTGGCCATAACCATGATTCGAGCCATCAGGCAACACAAGCCTACTACCACACCAGGGACAATAGCTTACAGGGAATGGATTTTCGTCGCGGCGTGTAACAGGTTGAGTAAAAAATCTGCGATATGGATTCCTGTTTAGATCAGCGACATGATTTGGCGTAACACCTGATCCAACATATATACCAATTGAAATTTCTTGAGTACCAAGTCCAAGATTATGATCTTTTTGGCGCAAAAAATCAAGAGCACAAATTAAATATGAAGCTCTTTCAAACTGTTGGGACGTAAGCAAACGTAGAGTATAACGCATAATTACAGACACACCGCTACCCTGTCCACGTCTACGTCTGTGTACTATTGTCAATGCTGTCAGAGCAAGATAAGCCTCGGTTTTACCACCACCAGTAGGAAACCATATCAAATCTACAACATCATTATGATATCTGTCATTTATTTCAAAAGTAGACTTGACATTCATAAGCAAAAAGGCCAACTGGAAAGGACGATACTCCGGCTCAGGCATCTGAGCCGTATATTCTGCATTACGAAAATAATCTAATCTATCATAAATGTCAGGCTCGTTTGCATAGATATCTGCGTCACGGTTTTTTCTGAACAAAGGATGCCTTGCCACAACCATTTGAAGCAACATTGCGGTATTGGCTATCTTAAAACATTGAAGTGCTTCATTATTCTCAGTCAAATAATCAATATTTTTTCCAAGCCTGGTGAGCAACTCTTTCTGTCTACTGAGAATTATTTTTGTAACATCCTGATACTGTTCCTCATTTCTTGCCGCTTCCACTTGAGCCTGCTGCCATGTACTATAACCTTCAACAAAATTTCTCAAGTAATCGATCATCTCATCATCATTCAGATTTGACCATATACTGACATTTCTCAAAGTACAAGCACTTCTTATATTATCGTTATTATATTCAGGTGCTATTTCATTAGAGAATTTTTCAACATCAACAGTAGGAGTAAATGTTGTGAACACTCTCTGACCATCATTATCCCATCCTATAGCACAATTTACGCCTTTACCATAGTTGTGAACATTGCGATAGATAAATTCATTAATATTATTTTCTCTATCATCAATATTTGTTATCGGCTCTACGTACGATTCTATTCTGCCTTCACCATTATGTGGAGTGACAACAATCTCAGGCTGATAAATTAAAGTATTCTGGCTTATAGATTTAACTAAGATCTTAACGAATTTCTTATCTCTGGCAGTAAATGTAGTCCAATACATTCTCATGTTTACGTCCAGATCTTCACTGCCGTTTTCGTTATCAAAATTTAATGTTCCATGATAGTCATGGTGATATCTCTTGTAATGCTCACCCAAAAGAATATTAATCATACTGGCCTCTACAGGATATTCTGTATTTGGTATACGCAATACATTTTGGGGTTCATGATTCTCCATAGCTTCTGACAATGATATAGTTCCATTCTCATCATCAATATTAAAACAATTAATGAATTCTTCAGGAAGGCCCTCCTCATTAAGCTGCTGTTGAAGAGCATTATTATTTCCAATATCTTCAATAGCCTGACGGATGGTTGCGCTAAAATGTCCTGTGCGGACTTTTACTTCCCTGACAGATTCATTCCAGTTCAAATGGCTATAAGTTCCATAACTGATGCTGACATCAACATTATTTGTGTCATTAGATACACAAATAATCAAACCTATATGAGACGACATTGGGTTATTACCCATATCCTGACTATTATTTTCAACGCTACCACCCAACAGTTTGCTCATACGGTCTTCTTGGTCAGTCATATCCACATTATTTGGGATAGCATCCCCATCTGGCTGGTTATCATCATTGACGTCATTATTATTACCCTGTTCATTGTCTTGGTTACCATTCTGACCATTGCCCTGATTACCATTCTGATTTCTGTTGTCAGGCAACAAGACACCTAACGAATAAGCCAAGCGTGGGCTTTCAGGTATAATTTCATTATGAGCATCCGGATCACATACAATTAAATCCTTGGCATAACCCGGACCGAGCATTTTAAGTTTTAATTCCTCTTCGATGAGGTTTCTTGCTTCTTGTTCAGTCATATGCTTGTTCTTTATTTTATGGTTTTTGTATTAAGGAAATTATTTTCAAGTTCATCCATTGTCGAATCTGTTCTATCTAAAAGGTCCTGCATAAAAGAAGGCAAATCTCCATCAGGATTAAGTTTATAATCAAGAAGAGCGCTTTTTAACTTTAATCCAAAATCTATATAATTAACCTGCATAAATTTACGTGCTGCTTTTACATATTTGGCCTCATCTTCAGTAAGCAAACCAGCTCCAATTAATTTGCTCAGAATAATGTTAAGGGGTCTTTTCCTCATAAACATTGATCTTCCTTCAAGATGATTATTCAATACATTTCGTTTAATACCGACCTCCTGACATAATCTAGATATACCGTTTCTGTCTAATTGACTGACAAATGTTTTCAGTCTTTCTTGCCATAAATCAGAATAATATCGTATGTCTCTATCGCCAGGTAAATTACAGTACGCACTAGCCAACTTGTTAAACAAGTCTGACTCTTCTGCGTTCTGAGAATAATACGTAATAGTTAAGCCTGACGGATTCTCAATAGCATTGAACGGCATGCGTCTTAAAGATTCATCAGGTTCATAAACCAATACGTCTCCATATATTATTTCCTTAGTTTTGTCTGTAAATTCAATTCTGTCAACACTATAAACTCGTCTTACAGAATAATTGACTGTTTCATCATTTTCAAAATAATCTTCAATTCTAAACGCAGCATCATCTGCAGTAACATTTTGTTCCTCCGGAATATCTTCGTAATATAGAGGATCTCTGCGAATATTAAATGATGTTCTGTCCATAAGGCGAGTTTCAACCTCACTATAATATAGGGCCTTAACCCTTGCAAAGTTATGAAATCTCATCAATGTTGTTATTGGATTAACATACTGAGGATTATTCGTATGAGGAGGAGCGTCTATCACAATTATATTTCCTTCACCGCCTAAACCTTTAACTTGTCTGTATATGCTGTGATCAAGGTCAACAGCCTTAACTGCGCCTAATTCCGTTGCCTTCGCTAGCTTAGGATTTGAATCACTATTGTAGGTTAAACCACTCGCCCAGTCTTCCAATTCAGAAAAGACATCTTCATTATATATATTATCAAGAATTTTATCAAGGAATTTCGGGAAATATTCTTTAAAATTATTTAATCTAGTCTTCGAAAAATTTATGTCAGCAAGTATTTTTCTTGACATATTATATATGTGCTTTGCATTATCATCCCCAATCTGATCTCTATATTTATCAAGTATATTTTTAAGACTTTTCATAGAGTCAGTCAGCCATGGGAAATCAATGGCTATGAACTCAGGATTAACATATTCAACGTTTCTATTTGCTGCGCAATAATCATGAATATCCTTGAATGTCAAGGTAACGATCTGAGGCTTTCTTTCCAACAAATACATTGTGGGCTGCGACCCGTAAACAATTAATTTTTGTATTGGTCCATAAGGGTGCAGTGCATTTAATAATTGCTGAATACGGCCGAAAGCCTTGTCACCTAAGACAATGGCAATATCTGCAATTCTAGGAATTGTGCTGTTAGCATTTAACATATTCACCATAGGTAAGACATATTCTCCGGCAAACTCATACCCTCCGTAATCAGGGCTACACACAATAAACCCCGTTGAATATCTTGCGTTTTCATTATCATATAAATTTAATATATTTATCTCATTGCTACATGACGTAAAACCATTATTCAACTGTCCGGGAATGTCATTTAACCTGTATATTGCTTTAGCACTTTTTATTACTTCATTTTTTTTCTGTATACTATATCCACATAGCCCCCTCTTTGGCAAAGGCCTCCAAATAAACGTTAACGTAGTTTTATTATTGTTTCTTACCCCGTTCAAATAATAATATGGCTCGCCGTCGTTTTCATCTGGTATAAGTAAGAATTTATCGTTTTCATTATACCATGTACCAGGATATGACAATTCACTCGGGTTAAGTCTGTCTTGCCTAAGTGCCAAACGTAACGCCAACGCAACAATATCACAAGTTTTTCTCCAATATTCATCCTGCCTATCTACATCATTTGTATATTCTTCGGCAGGCATGTTAAAATATAAGACATGTTCCTCTGAATCATTCAAAAAATGTAACACCTCATAACAGATTCTTAAGTACAAAGGTGGATATCCATCTCTTATAATCCGATTATATAACCTATTGCCAAGATAGTTTTTTATGGTTTCTAATGTGACTTCATTCATGATTATTATACTATTTACGTTAATAAAATTAATTTACCAGATTAAGGCTATATCTTACAATCAGTAAAATCCTGATGTTTCAGAGCAGCTCTACGTAGCATTGAAGCAATATCTGAAGAGGTATCTTCCAAAGTGATAACCAAAGTATCTATTGCCCTTGTCAGAGGCATCATTATCCATTGGAAAACTTGTTCCCATTTTAACCTGCTGACATCTCCAATAACATTTTCTTCAACAGACACTTCTTTGTATTTCAATTCCATTATTTCATCAATATTATAACATACAGTAACCCACCCTTCAAGACCTCGGCATGATTCATATTGAAAAATACGGCAACTGTCTATCAGCTCTTTCGGACTGCACGAAGCCAATGCTTTGGTATTTGTCCCGTCTATAAAATTAATTTTACCCGTATTTTTCCATAAATCAGCTTTTATAAAATGATTGTCTTTTACCTGAGCCGGTGAAACAAGAACGAGGATGTCATAATTAGAGCACTCTGCATCCTTACATGTCTGTTCCAACATTGTATGCAAATCTGTTGTATAATGAGGAGCAATGATAACCTTACCGCCTTCAAGACCTTGTGCCGGTTCAAATCCTGCACATGTGTCTGAAATGCCCATTTCTTCTGTCAGACTTTTTAAGAAACTGACAATATTGGCTTTTTGGCGAAGGCCTTGTTTAAGTTTTATATTAGGTACGCCCCATCTTGCAGCTGTATTCCGTCTGATTTTCTGTAAGGCACTTTTTGCAACAATAATACGCTCTTTACCATACACACATTCTAGAAAATCTTTTTCATCGGGAGTACAATCTTGAGCTTCATCCAAGAATATGAAGTCATCAATGTCATCTGCATATTTTGTTCTCAGCGGTTTTTTATTATTTTGTTCATAAAGACAATGTATATATTCAATTATCTTGTTCGATTGATTAGACTTTTTCCATCCCAAATAAGATGCAAGCGAATAAAGATAAGAATGAAGCGTAGATATTGTCAGATTACTCCTTGCATCAGGTGAAGATGGAATAAAGCAGACCAAACGCTGCAAATCCATTGTAAGCGCGTTGTTATATGTCAACAATGCACAGCTATACCCATCAGCCGCACGTTTTAATGCAGTCTGAAGCAACAAGAATGTCTTACCTGTTCCGGCTTTTCCGTCTATACAATTAAAATCATTGTTATTTATTATTGCCTTTGCGTCATTTTCAAGCAAGCCTGAAACAAGATGTTCTGTTTTAACCCTAAGCGTAGCTGGCGCTACAGGGCGTTCCTGAATAAAATCATTTACAAGCAGAGAAAGATCTTCTTTATGTTCTTCTTCTTTCCTTTTCATCAAAGCATCAAGTTTACCATGAAACAGGCTTTGTCCTGATTTTATTATTTGCTTAATAATGTCTCCAAAGCAAAACGAAGAAAGCAGGACAGGATATGTCGTATTCCATTCCTTTGATTCCCAAATATCAAGAGAAACAGATTTTAGCCAAAGAATATTTGATATGAAAATCGAATAGTCATGATGTTTACAGTAATTTAAGATTGTGTATTTCTGATTTCTATTTTGCTCTGAAGCATTTTTACGTTCATTCGTACTTGGATAGTTAACATAAATATTTGTCGAGGTAGCATATACATCATCAACCGTCTGTTCTTTAAGTTCGATTGCCGTACAAAAACTTCTGACATCAATTTCGTTATCATCAATAATCAGATGACAATCATGCAAATCTGCAACTAACAGAATATCTATATCCGAAACTCTTCCAAAAGGAATATTTACTCCTGATAAAATATCTATAGTTCCTTTTGCAGCAGATGGAATTGTTTTACTTATCATCTCGCTCAACAATTTAGCCGCATCAGCTTCACTGCATTTACCACTCAAAGGATAAAGATTTATTTGTAGTTGGTTGTCATTCATAGCTTTTAGTTTTCTTAGAAAGCAAAGTTAATGGTTTTTCTTGAAACTATAAAACGTTTCTTATCTTTTTGTAAAAATTTAGTAAACTATTAGCAGGCTCCGAGCGCTGTGGCGTACTAAATAAATTGTCAATTCTCTCCAATAAAAGAAAGTATGTCAGTACACCGTAATTGACTAAAATTAGTGGTCCGGTAACGAATAAAAACCGGGCCACTTTCGGTTAAAAAGTGGCCCACTTACGATGCGTAAACGATAGGTTAATGATTTAAAAGCTAAACACTGTTATTTGCTTACATATTTGTTTATAAAAACATTTTTTCTGCTTATTTTTTAACCATAAACACATGTTTTCCTTTCAATTTTCAGCACTTAAAATCTGATATGCCAAAGACTGTGCTGACATTATACGCCTAAAGCAGCAAAACAGACATATAACATTTTACATTTTTATCAAAGCTACGACAATCAACCTTCCCTACCCTCTCTGTTTCTGCTTGAACAACTGAAGAGGTTTGCCGTAGTTGAGCATGCGCCATATCCACTCTAGGGGGCCGAACTGGCAGTAATGGAACCACAGACGGCTTAGCAACATCTGAAGGACAAACACGCCGAGGGCTATAATCTCTGTAAACGAAAGGCCCACGCCGGCACCAAGGCCGAAGCCTATGCCGTAGAAAAGGAACATGCCTGCTATAGACTGACAGATGTAATTGGTCAAAGCCATGCGGCCGGTAGCGGCAAGGGCGCGCCATACCGCCGAACGGCTGCTGCGGAGATAAAGCAGGCAGAGGGACGACATATAGGCGAAACCGAGCGGATAGACGCTGACGGCGTAAAGCAATGAGTGGGCAGCGTTGCCAAATGGATGACCGCCAACGGCGCTCCATGCATAGACAACAGACAAAGGAATACCGACACTGAAGCCTATAACCGACACGCGGTGCAGCAAGTGCCTATGGGCTGAAAGGTCGGCATATATCTTCTGACGCCCGATGTAATAGCCTATCAGAAACAGGCCAAGGACCTTAAAATAGCGGTTGCCGTCGACAAACTCCTGCACTCTTACCAACGCTCCCTGAATAAGAAACTGAAACACCTGAGCATAACTGTCAGCATCGCGCAGCCAATAGCCGAAGTTTTCTTCTGTTATGCCGTACTTGCGGCAGTAATGCCATTGAGCCTCAACGGCAGGAGCCGAAAGACTGACGCCGAAGATCTGTGTCAGTGTGTCGACAGCCACGGGCAACACAAGGAAGAAGGCTGCCCACGAAAGCATCTTCCGGTTGCTCACGTTTCTGAACAACGGCAGCACCATGCCCATAAGGGCATAAAGCATAAGTATGTCGCCGCTCCAAATGAACATAAGATGCAGGAATCCTATAGCGAGCAACACGGCCATGCGTCTGTAGAACAGTCTGAAAGCCCCGTTGCCTTTCTGCTCGGCATGACTTATTATTATCGAGAAGCCCATGCCGAAGAGCAGCGAGAACAGGGTGTAAAACTTGCCGCCGATGAACACATACTGCAAGAATCGCACAATCCTGTCTACACCGGCTGAAGGCATTGACGCCGCAACGTCGGCCGGCTGAAACGTATAGAGCGAGAACTCGGGATAATTGGCAAGGCAGATGCCAAGCAAGGCGAAGCCTCTAAGTGCGTCGAGAATGACATAGCGTTCCGACGGCTTTACTGGGGAATAGTTGGTTTTGGACATGGATATTTTTTTTAGGAGTTAAGGAGTTATGAAGTTAAGGAGAAGTTCCTTGAGCATAGCGAAAAAAGACGTATGCCTTGAGGGGTATTGTCATTTGGAGTTAAAGTAGTTAAAGGAGTTATCGCCAACAAGTTGGCTAGGAGTTAAAGCCATATGCTTTGTGGATCCTTATCCAAAAATAGACACAAGACATTTGAATTTTTCACTCTTCACTTTCGTAAGGCGCTGTTTAATTTTACTTTTAATTTTTAACTGCGCTTGCGCTCCCCGCCTGCTCTTCATTTTCACAAGGCAAATCATAATTAGCTAACGCTGAACTTTGTTTCTCCATTCTCAACTCTCAATTCTCAATTTACTTTCTGTTCACCATCATCACGCTTATCAGTATCACGGCAAGACCGGCGAGCTGTATCAGCGTTACGTCCTCATGACCAAGGCCGGCACCGATTACTACAGCAACAACGGGATTGACGTAAGCATGAGTGGCAACTTCGGTGGCAGGACGCACACGAAGCAGCCAGATGTATGCCGTGTATGCCATCATTGAACCGAATACTATAAGATAGGCCAACGAAAGCCATGAAACGGCTGATACTGCAGAGAGCTGCAAACTGCTGAAATCGCCCGACAATCCTGCGCACAAGGCAAACACGACGCCCGCACCGAGCATCTGCCATGCCGACGACGACAGTCCGCCGTCATCATTGCCGCGGATGTGATATTTTGAATACAGCGTACCGCATGCCCACGATATGCATCCACCTATAAGCAGAAGCACGCCATACTCATAATGACTGCCGCCGGGACGCTGCATGTTGAGCTGTTCGAGATAGAGCATGGCCACACCAAGAAAGCCAAGCACGATGCCTGCCACGGTGGAGACACTTCTGAAATTGCGACGCCACTGCGGAATATCGAGCAGCATTATCCACAAAGCCGTAGACGAAGCCATTATTGCGACAAGACTGCTGCTGACATAGCGCTGGGCAAACATGATGACGCCCTGATCGACAAACAAAAGAATGATGCCGCACACGGCCGACTTAAAGATAAGTCCACGGCGCAACAGCCGCTCGCCACGCAACCGGCATACAGCAAGCAAGGCCAGACCTGCCACGGCGAAGCGCACCGTGCCGAGCACGAACGGCGGAAAGTCGTGAAGACAAACCCCGATGAAATAATATGTGGAGCCCCATACAACGTATATGAGGAAATAGGCTGCAGCTACCGCAAGGCTGCCGGGGGGCTGTGGCATAGGCAGTTTGTTTGGTAAATAGTAATAATTGTCAGACCGAAAGCAGCGCGCCAGCCCTTTGGCCGGCACGTTGCCCTATATGCGTCAGCACCATAAGCAATGATGTCAGCCTCTGGTCTTTATCTCGCAGTTGGCTGGTGCCTTGATGTTCTCGTCGATAGTTACCGAACCTATTGAGTCGGCCACAATAACGCCCGATGTCGGATTCTTGATGTTGGTGATGGCTCCGCGTATGTCGGCGTTGAGCGTTGAATACTCGAAGGCCCTGTCGCACTCACTGTCGAACGTGCAGTTTTCCAACACCAGGTCGTGAGCATAGCACAGCGGCTGCTCGCCTGAGATATGACAGTTTACAAGGCGCAGGTTGCGCGAGTGCCATCCAAGATACTCGCCGTTAAGCTCTGAGTCGTAGATAGTAACGTTCTCCACCTCCCAGAAGGCATCCTTCGTGGTTATCTTGGCGTTGTGTATCTCTACGTTCTTTACATACTGGAACACGTATTTACTGTCGCTCTCAAAGCCGTCTATGCGTATGTCGTTGCTGAACATGAAGGGATAAGTGCCGCCGTGCAGCTTCAGGTTCTTCACGTTGATGCGGTTGCAACGCCAGAAAATCTCGTCGGCGTCGTTTATCTCAACGTTCTCAATGTCGATGTCGTTCATCTCGCGGAACATCTTCGGCGCGTCTATCACGGTGTTTTTCATCGTCAGATGGTCTGAATACCACAATGCAGAACGTCCGCCAACGGCAAAATAGCAGTTGTCTATCGTGAATCCGTGGACATGCCAGAACGGATAGTTACCTTCAAAGCGGCAATTGGTGGCCACAATGTTGCTGCATTCCTTTATGGCCGACTCGCCTTCGCGTATGGTTACGTTGTTGATATGCAGGTCGTGCGACGCGAACAACGGGCGTTCGCCGCCAAATTCGGTGTTCTCAATCAGTTTCATAATATGTAATCTTTTTATAATTTATTTTTTCGTTGTCAGTAGAGCTGCGGAGCATTTCTTGCGCATCCGCCTTTAACAGACTATCGTCAGCAACGATATTTCTGTTGTTTTTTCTTTTGCAAAAATACGTATAATCAGATAAAAAAGCTGTATCTAATTTACTGATTAGATGAAACAATTCACAGAAAATATGATTTGCTCAAATTAATTAACCGCCAATATAGGACTTTTCGGCACAAAATGATGACACAGAAACATTGGGCGGAGCGACCTGATTACCCCGAAACAACAGTTTATACTTACACTTGAAAGCAGCAGAATAATAACAAAAAAGGTTGGCATCAACGGCAAAACGGCCGACAGAATCAATGGCTTTTCAGCGCAAATCTGACTCTTCAATACATCTAACCACCGCAAGATCGGCCTCAGCCCAGTCGACTGAGCGCAGCTCTTTAGCGCCGAGCCACACATAGTCTACATGCTCCGAGAGAACGAACCCGTCTGCCAGCGGCTCGCAGAGATATGCATTGAGCGTTATCGAAAAGTCGGGATAATCATGACGGGCAGCCACTATCAGGTTGCCTACAGATATGTCATAATCAAGTTCCTCGGCAATTTCGCGCTTCAAAGCCTCCTGAGGCGTTTCTCCGGGCTCAATCTTTCCGCCCGGAAACTCGTATTTATAGCTTGTATAACTGTATTTTGTGCGGCCCTTTTTCACGCAGAAATATTTTCCGTCCTTGCGTATTACAGCTGCCACCACATTATAATGTTTAGCGTTCATATTCAGCCTTTCTCCTTTTCTTGTTTCTTATATACTGCCGCAAACGGTCATTCGCCCTGCCCTTCTGCCGCTTTGCGTCTCTTTGCCAGTTCGGCCTGCATCTTCTCGTTGAAACGCTTTGTTATGGGATAAAACACTACCGACGCCAAAGCTATGCCGAACACCACTGCCGGCACGATGCTCGACACGAGGCGTATACCCTCAACAGCCCCGCTGCTCTGCATGGCTGTGCCGCCCGACACGTAGCCGAATGCTGACAGCAGTATGCCAGACAAGGCTCCGCCGAAGCCGAGTCCCATCTTCAGTGCAAACATTATGCCCGAGAAGCAGAAGCCTGTTGCGCGCCGGCGGTTGAGATATTCCATATAGTCGGCCACATCTGCCACCATTGCCCACATAAGAGGTATCGTCGGGGCATAGGCCAGACTCTTCAGTACACACAGCAGATAAACAAGCACAACGTCATCGGGCGAAGGCAGATAGAACAGAGCCTGAAACAATACGGTGAGCGACAGGCACACTATATATACGGTCTTCTTGCCCAACTTGCCGGCAAGCCATCCCGAAAGGAACACCACACCTACAAACTGCATTATGGCGTTGAGTATGTTAAACAGCGAGAAACCTGCCGAATAAGCCTCACGCTCCGTATCGGCAAGTCCGAAGTTATGCAAAAACTCATAAAGCGAGCGCTGGTCGAGATAGCTTTGGAAATAGAAGTTCATCGACGAGCCGAACATCGCCAGCGAAGTATATACGGCAAGACACAGCACAAACATTACGCGCCACGACACGTTGCCGAAGGTTTCCTTTACGTCTTCCTTAACGCTTGCCTTCTGTTGCGGCGGCTGGGCTATGCGCTCTCTGGTGGTGAAGAATGTTATGAGCAGACAGATAAAGGCGATGAAGGCAAACAGCAGAATGGTGCGGCTCCATCCACGACTCGCATCCGACCCGCCAAGGCGGTCAATCAGCGGCAGCGTAAAGCCCTGCACGGCAAACTGAGCTATGGTGCTTGCCACAAACCTCACCGTGTTGATGCTTGTGCGCTCCTTTATGTTGGCCGTCATCACTCCGCCGAGCGAGGCGTAAGGCGTGTTGTTGAACGAATACATCATCAGCAGAAGCACATACGACACGGCGGCATAAACGGCCAGCAGCGTCTTGTCCTGTATGTCGGGCCTGTGGAAGGCAAGGATGTAGAACAGGCAGAACGGCAGGGCCGATGCCAGTATCCACGGACGATATTTGCCCCAGCGCGTGCTGGTGCGGTCGGTAAGTATGCCCACTATCGGGTCGACAAATGCACTCACCATAGGCGCCACAAGCAGCACTGAGCCGGCAATGGCTCCGTTGAGTCCGAACACGTCGGTGTAGAACTTCAGCTGATATATCATTATCATCTGAAACACCAGATTGGCAGCCAGGTCGCCCAATGAATAGCCAACCTTCTCGCCGAAAGAAATCTTACCGTTATATGAATTATCTGCTGACATTGTTCTTATCTAGCTTTTCGTTTACATGGCGTATGCCTCTGCCAGGCTCATGCCCATTGCTACGGCTCATAACCATGAGGCCTGCACAACGCCCCTCTCAGGGGCATGTTCTTAGCAGGAACAAAAGTAATAAAAATTCCTGACAGGAATAACAAAACAACGAAATAATGCAATATTAGCTTATATGTAAATCTCCGCTTTACTCAATTATATTAATGCCGACAGCATCCCTAGTGCCTACATATTTATATAGGCCACAGGATTTTGTTTGCGATAAAACAGTTTTCCTACATTCTGGCCTAAATAAGGTGAATCTGTAAGTTCTTCTCCGTCAAATTCCCAACGGCCTTCATACATCTTACAGTCTGTAATATACCAACGCAATGGTTTGTATACACCAATAATCTGTCCGTCACTGACAGCAAGTACATAGTCAGCTTCCTTAATACGCCGACCATTCACACGCCAATATTTTTTTGCACATTCATATATGCTGTCTCTTTCTTTGTTTCGGTAAGTCTTAGTTATATTAAAACAAACTACCCTTTCTTTTATCTTACTGATAAAGTCTTCATTTATAATCTTTTCCATTTCATCTGAATGTTTAATCTTGATTGTCTCCCAATCCGCAAGCTGTCGTTTGCCGTCAGCAATTCAAATTCCGTCCGTATATCTTTATCCTCTTCATTCGTCCATTTTCAGTGCCACGTTCAAAATTCTGTCGTAGCCATTCATATAGTCTGTGGCATAAACGGGAATTGTGATGTCGGGCTTAATGCCTCTTGCGTGATGCTGTTCCCCGTCCATGCAGCGCATTAGCATCCCTGTCATTGAGAAAGGAAACAGGGGATATCAAATAGCCAAACAGAAATATAATGTTTCTGCCCAGAAACTTTTTATGAAATTCTTCTGAATCTATTAATTAAGGCAACCAATATCAGCAGGCAGAATATGGCGATAATGATGAATCTGGTCTGATTCATTATGTCGGCATAGAAACTGCTGCCGGAGCTTATATAATCTATGACGCATGATGCAGAATTGTTTACCAGGTGCATGCCGAAGCACACCATGACGTTGCGAGTTTTATAATAAACCCAGCCTAAAAGTATTCCGCTTATGAACGTGCCGATAATCAGGCTTGGATAGAAATGCAGTATTGAGAACATAAAGGCGGAAATCAGAATACCTATCCACGGATTTGTCTTCCATTGGAGCAGTTTTTTCTCTATACCTCCGCGAAACACTATCTCTTCTGCCAGCGGAGCCAGTATGCTGATGCCTATTATACTTGCAAAAGAGAGCTGTCCGTCAGCTGCAACGGCCTCGCTATAGTCGTTAAGGTTTAGGGCCGAAACAAAAAGGTTGAGCGGCAATATTGAGACCAACATCATCAGCATTGCCATCAGATAGACTGATGCCGGAGAGTTATCTGAGCCATGCTGACCGAAAGACGGCAGCTTCACATATTTTCTCTTTATAAAGAGGGCGGCGATAAACAGATTGCTCAGAATCAGCGTGGCGCTGTCCATACTGCCCAACTGCATGACATCCTCTATCGGCATGTTGTTGTTGAGTACGTAATTCTCAAAAATCCAGCCGGCAACATAAACAATGGCCGGTACAAGTATCAATACGCCAAGAATGTATAACGCGTAATATGTTATGGCGACAAATGGTTTTGGCATTGTTTCCATCATAATTTATAAGTTTTTATAAGTTCTCCATATTTTATTTAAGGCATCGGCCTGAGTATGTTACGATTGTTGCCAGCCGACATCATATCTGCAAATATATAAAATTATTTGTATTGCCGCCCGTTAATCTGAAAAAATATATAGGTCATAGAGAAAAACAATACCTTTTCCGATTCCGACAGCAGATTAATTCTTATTTTTTTGCGTTTATCTTTTAATTTCATAATTTATATGTATCTTTGCCGCCGGATATGACACAACGCTCACGAACGCTGACAAGAGCATGCGCTGCCATGCTGCTTACCGTGTTTATGGCTTATTATGCCATAATCTCGGTGTATGCCCACGTGCATGTGGTCAACGGCGTGATGGTGGTTCACTCACATCCCTTTAAAGACAAGCACAGCCACCCTACGGGGCAGACGCTCGTGCTGCATCACCTCACACATTTTAATTCGCTCGAAGCCGGACCTGCCGCCGAGATTGAGGCGCCCGACGTGAAGCTTATTCACACAAGCTACAGCGAATATGCAGTGGCACACGCCACGCCCGACTACAATTCGGGCATATATCTGCGCGCGCCTCCCGTTTCTTCATTTTCATAAATCATTTTATCCCGAAATCGGCCGTTGGCATTCGGTTGGATTTTTGTTTTGCATTGGGCTGACTGACGTATGACTTTTTGCCGGCATGGTGAGCTATGCCTGCGAAAAAGCAGACGGCATGACGGCAACAAGAAAGCGAAAATACGGCCGGAAGGTTACATCCTACGGCATTAATAACCTCCAAGCGGCCCGATGACCGATCAGGGTTTATCTCAACATTATTATTTATGCTGTGACGACGCAGGCATGCCGTGCCGTCATGGCCGGATATTACGCATTTTTTTAAGAAATAAATGAAGAAACTAATATTACTTTTTCTGGCGGGCCTGCTGTGCCCGCTGGCAGGGATGGCTCATCCCGTTGAACCAAGTACGGTGAAAGAGGGCAACATCATAACAGGACACGTCATTGAGAAAGGAACAGAAGAAAATCTGGCCTACGCCACGGTGCTTATTGTGGAGAACGGCATGGGCACCGTTACGGGCGACGACGGCCACTTCCGCCTGAAGGATGTGCCGGCAGGCAAATACACGCTGAAAGTGCAGCTCATGGGCTATGCTTCGCAGACCAAGACCGTTGTGGTGAGCAACGAATATACCGTTGACCTGCACTTCGTGATGGAGAAAGAGGACATCATGATGGACGAGGTGGTGGTGTCGGCCAACAGAAACGAGACCAACAGAAGGGTGGCTCCGGTGGTGGTGAACGTGATGAACAGCAAGCTGTTCGAGACGGTCAACTCTACCGACCTTGCCAAGTCGCTCAGCTACCAGTCGGGACTGCGCGTGGAGAACAACTGCCAGAACTGCGGTTTTCCGCAGGTCAGAATCAACGGTCTTGAGGGTCCTTACTCGCAGCTGCTCATCAACAGTCGTCCCGTGATGAGTGCGCTGTCGGGCGTGTATGGTCTCGAACAGATACCAGTAAGCATGATTGAGCGCGTAGAGGTGGTGCGCGGCGGAGGCTCGGCGCTGTTTGGCGCCAACGCCGTGGGCGGCACCATCAACATAATAACCAAGGACCCTATAGACAACTCGTTCCAGGTAAACTCTACGATGTCGAACCTCGGCGGCAAGACATGGGAGCAGTATTTCGGCGCAAACGCCTCGCTCGTGTCGAAGGACCGCACCTACGGCGTGGCATTCTATCAGGCTTACAGAAACCGCAACCCTTATGATGCCGACGGCGACGGCTTCTCCGAGCTGGGCAAGCTCAACATGAACACCTTCGGACTGAGAGGATATTACCGCCCCACGCAGTTCAGCCGCCTGAGCATAGAGTATCACACCACCAATGAATTCCGCCGCGGAGGCAACAAGTTTGACCTGCAGCCGCACGAAACCGACATAACCGAGCAGACACGCCACGTGATAAACAGCGGCGGACTGACCTACGACATATTCATGAACGAATACAAGCACAAGCTGTCGCTGTACGGATCGGTGCAGCATACCGACCGCAACAGCTACTATGGCGCGGGCATGGACGCCAACGCATACGGCACTACTGACGACCTTACGGCCGTGGGCGGAGCCATGTACTCGGGCAACTTCGACCGCCTGCTGTTCTCGCCTGCCACGCTGACGGGAGGCTTTGAGTATCAGTTTAACGGACTTCACGACGTGATGACTGGCTACGGCCGCGACCTGAAACAGTATGTGAGGATTGCCGGGGCGTACCTGCAGAACGAATGGAAGATGAGATATCTGACGCTGCTTGCCGGATTCAGGCTCGACAAGCACAACCTCGTGGACAACGTGATATTCAGTCCGCGCGTCAACCTGCTGTGGAAACCTACTGACAGGCTGCAGGGCCGACTGACATGGTCTACCGGATTCAGGGCGCCGCAGGCTTACGACGAAGACCTGCACGTGGCTGCCGTGGGCGGCGAGGCGATGATGATAAAGCTGGCAGACGGACTGAAGCCCGAACGCTCAAACAGCTTCAGCGGCTCGGTTGACTGGGCTTTCAATCTGGGACACTTCAGCTCTAACCTGCTCATAGAGGGCTTCTATACCATGCTCAACGACGTGTTCTATCTCGAAGAGACAGGATTCGACGAGACCACGGGCACCAAAATACAGGAGCGCCGCAACGGCCACGGGGCAAGAGTCTACGGAGCCAACATCGACTATAAGATAGCCCACGGCAAGGAGGCGCAGCTGCAGCTGGGCTTCACCGTACAGCAAAGCCGCTACACCGAGGCGCTGGCATGGAGCAGCGACCCCGACGTGGCGCCAACAAAGCGCATGACGCGCACGCCCGACTGCTACGGCTACTTCACCTTCACGTCGGCTCCGCTCAAGAACTTCGACTTCTCTGTGTCGGGTGTCTACACGGGCAGCATGCTCGTGCCCCACTTCGCGGGATACATAGAGAAAGACAGAATGGAGAAGACGCCCGACTTCATGGACCTGAACCTGAAGCTCAACTACACCTTCGTGCTGAACGACCATCTGAAACTGCAGTTCAACGGCGGCGTTAACAACATATTCAACGCCTTTCAGAAGGACCTTGACAAGGGTGCCGACCGCGACTCAAAATATTTCTATGGCCCCACTCAGCCGCGCACGCTGTTCATAGGCGTCAAGATATTCAACTGACACTAACGGCTGCAATTATCGGCCGCAACCATGCCCTGCCCCGCTACACACTGCATCTGCCGCAACAGCCATGCGGCAATGGTGCATGTGCAGCGGGGCATTTCGTCTGCACAAGCCAGACTGGTGACAACGAAACGGAGCAGAAACGCCAGCTCCACAGAAGAAAAGTCTTTACATTTTTCATGTACAGAGTTTTCTTTAAAATAGAAAACAGACTTATAACGGATGTTAAAGAAACAGACAATCAAGCCTTCGGGATTTAACTTTGATTTACAATTAACGCCGTCTGACACCCCCAGACCAATGGTTTTAATGCCCTTAATCAGGCTTTTTAGAGGCACAAGTCTATGACTTACGAGGCAAAAACCTATTGTTTTTCACCCGTAAGTGGCCGAGTTATATTTTTTAACATTCACGTCCAGGGGTCCCCATCGGCATAAATCACGCTATATCAACTACTTAACAAAATCACGAAATTTCAGCGTTTTTCCGTCCGAAAGCCGTGTCTGCGCTGACGGAGGCCATTCTGAGAGCGTCAAAATCAAAAAGTTTTCTGTCTGCCAAGTTCTCAACAGGCAATAAAATAGAGGCGAGTAAATCCCGCTAAAATTCATCTCGATTTACTGTTTTAAAACTAGATTTAAAAAGTAGATATTTAGGCTTAATTTGTTCTCTTGAGAGGCCGAATTTATTCTAACCATTTCATTTCTAAAACACAAGGGAAAAAGTAATATAAATTGCTGACGCCAATCTAATGTTTTACATAAGTTGTTATAGAATGTCGATTAAGATGGCAGAATATAGAACTGATGTATTATTTATCAAATTATTTATCAGATTTTTTGGGAAAAATTGTGAGAATAAGGAAAATATAGTATTTTTGCATCAACATACTTACCCCGCTTCCCACTAGAACAGCGCGCTCAGGGTAAGTTTTTTTATTAAAGATATGTCGAAGCAAATATATAACCAACCACAGATTTCGGTAAGTGAGCAGATTCAGCTATTAAAATCAGAAGGTCTGTCTTTCAAAGACGAAAAGCGTGCATTTCATTTGTTGCAGAATATCAGTATGTTTAGGATGAAAAGCTATCTCAAACCATTCAGACAGCACGAAAGTCATCAGTTTAAAATCGGCTCTACTTTTGAGGAAGCATACAATATTTACAAGTTCGATTCTGAACTTAGGAAGATGGTTTGCTCGGAACTGGAGAAGATAGAGGTGTCTGTTCGGACGCAGTTGTCATTGATTATGAGTGATGCAGCCGGTATATATTGGTTTGAGGATTCTGCGAATTTCCGTGATGCGAACCGTCATTCTTCTTTACTGAAAAGTTTGGATGAAGAACTTCACCGCAGTGATGATGATGCCATTGTTGCCTTTCAACAGAACTATTCTAACAAATTTCCTCCGAGTTGGATGACCTTTGAAGTCAGCTCCTTTGGTACACTCTCCATGATGTACAGATGGCTCAATGCCGGTCTGTCGAGACGTCAGGTGGCAAAGTTCTACGGTCTGTCAGATACTGTAATGGAATCATGGCTGCACTCCATCGTCTATGTTCGCAATATCTGTGCACATCATAGCCGTTTATGGAATCGCAGACTTAGCATCAATGCCATAGTGCCAAGACGCACCAATCTAACTTTTATTCCAATCCCGAGTGATACCAAGAAAGTATATTACGTGCTTTCAATCATACTGTACTTCTTACAAACAGTAAATCCCAATACTACTTTTCCTGCCCGTTTTAAGGCATTGCTTAATAAATATCCTTCTATTGATGTATCTGCAATGGGCTTTCCAACTAATTGGGAATTAAATTCCTTATGGACTGATATAACAACATGTAGGATATAATAACTCATCAAAAGAGCTTCTGTGAGAAGAAACTCAAAGATTCCCTACGGATACTACGCTGCCTGCGACTGATGCCGAATGCCAACATGCCATGGGCACGACCGCAGCCATAAGCCGGAATGACATGAGGCAGACGGAGCCGTGGGGCCGCTGCAGAACAGGCAAACAGAACCGGCACGACAAGACTGAAAAACAATAGCCACAGAATTTACGCCGCTCACCAATAATCTGACACACAGACATTTTCATCACTTAATTCTTGCACAGATGTTTTTTTGTTATTATCTTTGCAAGACAAGTTTATACGAGCTATATACGGCAGTCTGGCGCCATTGGACACGGATGCCTGCATCACGGCGCCGGCTGACTATCACCTTACATTTTGTTAATCTCTAAACAACTTACAGAATCAAAAAAATTAACACCATATAAAGATGAAATCCCTGTTGCGCCTTATATTGCTGATAACGTTATTACCCGCTGTCGCCGCGGCCCAGCCTGACATGATAGTGGAGCACTACACCAAGGAGAGCGGACTGCCAAGCAACACGGTGTACTGCGCGCAGAAAGACGGCGACGGCTTTGTGTGGTTCGGCACATGGCACGGCCTGTGCTCGTTCGACGGCACTACGTTCACGCCCTTCATAACACGCACCAACCACAGGTCGGACATGCCGCCGCGCAAGGTGCGCAACATCATAGGCGACAAGAACGGATATCTGTGGATACGCAACACGGACAACCATCTGTATATGTTCAACAAGTATGACGAAACCTACCACGACATATACAACGAACTGAAAAAGCAGTCGCGCAACGTGCAGGTGATAAAGATACAGGCCATGGACAACGGCCACATAATGCTGCTGACGCGCAACAAGGACGTGTTTGAGGCATACGTCAACGAGGAGAAGAAGATTGAGGTGAGAAAGATATTCGACTCGCGGCGCCACATCGACCCTGCCACAATGAAACTGAAGACCAACATCCTGGGCGAAAACAGCCGCTATGTCTACTGGATAAGCAGGAGTCTGGTGCTCAACATCGTTACGAAGAAAAACAGCGCCCCGCTGCTGGGCAGGATAAAGGACAGAGACATAACTTGCTTCAAGAAAAAGAAGCAGTATCTGTGCATCGGTACTGCACGCGGCATCCTGTATATCATCAACACCGCCAACGGTCACACCGACCAATATGCCTTCAGGGGGATGCAGTCGGCCGTGTCGAGCATAAACATCATCGACGGCAAGGTGTACTTCACCACGAAAGACGGGCTCTACTCCTTTGCCAGAGGCTCGGCACCGAGGCTCATAACATCGCAGGCATCGGGCATCACGCAGTCGTTCACCGACAAATATAACAAGCTGTGGCTGTGCTCCGGCAGGGGCCTGCTTATATGCCACGACCCCAAGACAGCCACGTCGCAGACGTTCACCATGCCCACAGACAGCCTGTTTGCCGAGATGAAGTTCAGAGACACAGGCGCCAACGGCCTGTTCATACTGATGCGCAACGGCGAGGTGTGGCGCTACAACCATCAGACAAGGATGGTGCAGAACATCAACCGGCAGAAAGACTTCAGCAACTACACGTCGGAGCCTCACTTCTTTGACATCGACATCGACGCAAACGGCATCCTATGGCTGTCGTCCACCAGCAGCGGTGTCTACAAGGTGTGCTTCCCGCGATACAACTTCAGGTTTATGTTCCCGCAGATGCTCATAACCGACAACGACAGCGACAACAACGGCATACGTGCCGTATATCAGGCACGCAACGGCGACCTCTGGATAGGCACGCGCAAGGGCGAGCTGTTCTGCATGGACCTGAAGACCAGGAACATAAAGCGAAAGTTCGGCAGCAACGAGATAGGCCCAGTCTACCACATAATGGAAGACAAGAAGGGCAACTACTGGTTCTCTACAAAGGGCGCCGGACTGATAAAGGCCACGCCCGACGCCATGGCGCCGCAGGGACTGCGCATAACACGGTATACCAACAAGCGGGGCGACCGCAACTCGCTGAGCAGCAACCGCGTGTATTACACCTATCAGGACAGCCGCGGGCGCATATGGGTGTGCACCTTCTACGGCGGACTGAACCTCATAGAGGAACGCGGCGGCAGAATAATATTCAGAAACAAGCGCAACGGATTCAGGCAGTATCCGCGCTACGAGCTATACACAGACGTGCGCTCCATAACAGAAGACCGCAACGGACGCATGTGGGTGGGCACAACAGACGGACTGATGTCGTTCGACGGAAAGTTCAGCAAGCCGTCTGACATAAAGTTTGAGACCTACCGCGAAAGCCACAAGTCGGGAATAACCGACAACGACATCTTCACGATGTATAAAGACCACAAGGGATATATCTGGATGGGCATATTCGGCAGCGGCCTCAACAAGATAGAATATTACGACGAGAAGAACCGCCAGCCCGTGCTGAAGACATACATGATAAACGAGAAGCAGGGCGGCGACGTAATATCGTCTATCGTCGAGGACAAGAGCCACTGCCTGTGGATATGCACCGAGAACGGACTGGCAAGCATGAAGCAGGGCTCGTCTTACCTGAAGAGCTACGACAGGTTTGCGGGCTTCCCCGAGGTGAACATCGAGGACAACACATCGATATGCCTGCACAACGGCACCATTCTGATAGGCAGCCGCCAGGGCCTGCTGTCGTTCGACCCTGAGGCAGTAAGAAACGACAACGACGCCCGATACCCCACCTTCATAACCAACTTCAAGGTGGTTAACCGCGAGCTGTGGGACTTCAACCCGCCGATATTCGAAGGCTCGCTGAAGTATGCTGACAAGATTGTGCTCGACCACGACCAGTCGACATTCACCATTGAGTTCTCGGCACCATACTACGCCGACAACAGCCTTATACCCTACACCTACATACTCGACGGATACGAAGACGAATGGCACAACAGCGGCACCAACCGCATAGCGTCGTATGCCAACGTGCCGCCGGGCCACTATAAGTTCAGGGTTAAGGTCAACGACAACAACTCGCCCGAACGCGTCATCGAGATAATCATCAGTCCGCCGTGGTGGGCCACATGGTGGGCTTACACCATATACACCCTGCTGGCGCTGCTGGCTCTCTACGGTGCGCTGCGCCTCGTGATGTACATGATAAAGATGCGCAACGAGGTGTATATCAACGACCGTCTGGCCGAACTGAAGATACGCTTCTTCACCAACGTCAGCCATGAGCTGCGCACGCCGCTGTCGCTCATAAAGGGGCCGATAGAGGAACTGAAGAACACCGAGAAGCTGAGCCCTACGGGCAAGGAGTATATAAGCCTCATCGACCGCAACGCGCGCAAGATGCTGCAGCTGGTAAACCAGATACTCGACTTCCGCAAGATTCAGAACGGCAAGATGAAGATGCACGTGTCGTATGTCGACCTCAACAGCATGATAGAGCAGCTCATGCAGGAGTTCAGGATGCATGCCGAAGAGCGCGACATAGCCTTCGTGTTCGACAAGGCTGAAGAACACGTTACGGCATGGTGCGACGCCGAAAAGATAGCCATAGTGCTCAACAACCTGCTGAGCAACGCCTTCAAGTACACCGGCGAGGGAGGCAAGATATGCATAGCGCTCGAACACGACTACGACAGGCACATGTGCACGATAAGGGTTGAAGACGACGGAGTGGGCATACCAAAGTCGCAGCTCGAGGTGATATTCGAGCGCTTCTCGCAGGCAAGCAACAAGACGTCTGACGACAACGCCTACGCCGGCACGGGCATCGGCCTTTCGCTGTCGAGAGAGTATGTCAACATGCACCACGGACGCATATGGGCCGAAAACATCGACGGAGGCAAGGGTGTGGTGTTCTCTGTAGAACTGCCTACAGGCCGCGAACACTTCGACGAGAAAGACATCGAGGTCTACTTCGACGACAACACTGCTGGCAGCAAGACAGCTGACGAGGCCGAAGCAGAACAGGACACGCAGGAGCAGAAAGCGGAAGAGCCGCAGGACGACCTGCCTACGATAATGCTCATAGAGGACAACATCGACATGTGCCGCATGCTGCAGCTGCAGCTGCGAAGCAACAAATACAACGTGTTTACGGCGCACGACGGCGAGGAAGGACTGAAGAAGATTTATCAGCACCACCCCGACATAATAATAACCGACCTCATGATGCCGGGCATGGACGGCATGGAGCTGCTGCGCAACGTAAGACAAGACTTCAACATCAGTCACATACCCGTCATCGTGCTCACGGCAAAGAACACCGAGGAAGACAAGCTGACATCCATAAAGAGCGGAGCCAACGCCTTTATAACAAAGCCCTTCAGCAGCAGTCACCTCATGGCCAGAATAAACCAGCTGCTCGAGGAGCAGCGCATCTTCCAGCGCAAGATGGTGGTGCAGACCACCGTGGAGAGCACGGCCGAGGCAGCCAACGACTCTTACGAACAGCACCTCGTGAAGAAGGACATCGAGTTTGTACACAAGATTCATGAGATTATTGAGGAGAACCTCAACTCTAACGACTTCAACATCGACACCATAGCCGGCACGATAGGTCTTAGCCGCTCTGCCTTCTTCAAGAAGCTGAAGAGCCTGACGGGCTTTGCCCCGGTAGACCTTGTAAAGGAGATAAGGCTGACCAAGGCTGCACGCCTCATAGAGACAACCGACGACAGCATAACAGAGATAGCCTACTCTGTGGGCTTCCGCGACGCCGGCTACTTCGGCAAGTGCTTCCGCAAGAAATATGACATGACGCCAAAGGAATACAGAGCCGAAAAGCGTCAGGCGCAGCAGCAATAGCATAGCCGGAACTACGGCACGAAATAAAGCTATGGCACGAAATAAGACTTAAAAGCAAGCTAAGGAATTGCACTAAACAGCACTCTGCATCAGCCTGCCTTCCGTCCCATTCGTTTGTATCAACCGGAATGGACGGAAGGCACGTTGATTATATATAAACAGACAGCACGACAAAACTAGCTTTCTTTCCAATATTGCAATAACATCGCTACGACAGCAAATCCTCTATGATAAAAGTACATTTTTTTGCTTTAAAAGAATAAAATTACAGTTTTTTTTCATATATTTGGAGTGCCGTACAACGGAACGGACAACGATGACGATGTGGACGGCGAAGTGTTCATTGAAGAGCGGAATAACATCTGGAATACGACTTACCTCTTCAACGCGAAGGAGAAACCTCGTTTACGTCAACACCGGACACACAAAGAAAGACGGAACAACAGACGAGAAAGCCCATGAGCGCAAGCTGAAATGGGACGAGGAGAACCATCTGCTGGCCTCTGACGACGACGGATTCGTGACCAACTACTGGTATGACGCTGACGGCGAGCGCACAGTGAAGACCAGCGGAGAGAGCGAACAGGTATATGTGAACTCAGAGTTTGCCGGCGGACGCACCAACACGGCCAGGTTCTCACTCTACGTGAGTCCTTATCTCGTGGCCAACCAGGGCGGACGCTACACTAAGCACATCTATATAGGCTCACAGCGCATCGTATCAAAACTCGGTGATTTCGCATCCTACGGCGCAGATCCGAGGCGCATAGAGTACGCCGGCAGCGAGGCTGACGCGGTAAATGTGGACTATGATGTTAAATATAGTCAACAACTGCAGGCAATCAAAGAAAATTATGCTACATTTGGGGTGCCGTACAACGGAATGGAATTAGGATCCAAACTTTAACCACTTAGATAATTATATATGAAAATAAATATTATACTAATAATGTTTCTTTCCATTTTTTTTGATGCTTGTAGTCAAAACGTCAATATAAAAAGTGAAAAAAGAAACAAATTTGATGCTTGTAGCCAAAACGTCAATATAAAAAGTGAAAAAAGAAACAAAAATTCTTTTACAAATAATCTTGATAAAAAATATTTTGAATTAAGTTCTTTTGAAAAGTATCAAACATTCAATGAATTAAAGATGGAAGGAATGGGAAAAGTTGCATTAAATCCGTTTGTGTATGTACGCAAAAAAAATGACACAATATATGTTATTGCATCTAATGACACAACAACTATAAAAAAATATTTTTTATGTAATCACAAATGGTGCAGTTATGAAGAATATATAATCCGCAAATCCAAATTTCCGCAGAATCCGAAACGAAGCGTTCGATTTTCAGGGAAAAGGACAAAACGAAGCGTTCAAAAAAGGAAAGCGCGCAACACTCAAAAAGCCGAAACAAAAGTTTTGTAATGACCTCTGTTTCGGCTTTATAATTTCATAAAAAATGGCTTTATAACGGCATTAAAATAAGGCTCAAAAGTTTGGCCTTCTACTTGAAAAATTGTATCTTTGTTCAGTGCTAAGCAGCTGTTTTATGAACTAATTTTTCCTGTTTCTTATACAGCATCATGTCTGTATATTCGGCAGAATAATTCATGTGGGCATTGAATTCCTTTTTTGTACAACCCTCAAAAGGATTGCCAATGGTTTTGTTTGCTCCAATCCATTCACACAGTTCAAGTATGGAGGATTTATTGGATGTGAAATAAACGAAGGAATGCTTTTCGAGTATCTTTAAAACATCCAAATAATCAGACAAGCGCCAATACATATTGTACGTACCAACATCAGTGGAAAGATAAGGCGGATCAATTAAAAAGACGACTCCGGGAACATCCTTATATTGGTTGAATACTGCTTTGTAGTCGCATGATACAATTTCAAGCCCTTTTAAGTAGTCAGAAGACTCCGGATAACCGGTCTTGCGAATGTTGTTATAAAGGACTTCCTTGCGCATTTCGGCTACAGACAATTTATACTTCATGGAGAACATAAGTGAGGATGATAAGGTTATAAAATCCACGTACCCAACATTTAGTTCTTCTTCCTCGATACGTTTAAAAATGCGTTCTCTAAGTTCCCCTTTAATTGGTTTATGTTTGGGTATCGAATTACCCACCAGCTCCCTAATATCGGCAAGCAGTTTATTTGTCTGTGGGATATTTTTCAGTCTGAACCGGTAGTTGTCGAAGTCATTGTAGACAACAGTAGCATCGGGCTTGCTTCTTTTGGCTATATGCGAAAGAAGTCCGGAACCGCCAAACAAGTCCACAAACACGGTATCTTCAGGGAACTGTTCCAAAACTTTAATAAACTCTTTAGCAAACATTCTTTTTTGGCCTACAAATGGCAGTGGTGCAGATAAATTCATATTCTTCATACGTTCAAGTCAAATTTAATGTTTTCAACTCCGGATAACAGTTCCAGAGTCCGGTCAATGTTATTTTCATATATATGCACATTTCCAAGGTCAAGGGTTATGGACTTCAGGGGAAGCTCCACCTGCCTTGCCATCAGATAAAGATGATAAATATCAGCCGGAAGCCCAAGGTTCGCATCAGAACTACGCTGATATGCAGATAGCACCAATTCTCCCTCATCAATTTGGAACTGCACAAGACTCAGGCAGGGTGCCTGGTTGCTTTCCACCCCGGTTTCTCCAAGAAACAGGACATAATTCTTGCTGTTGCGCTTTTCCCGGTTAATCCTGGTTATGAGGGGTGGAAGCTTTTCAAAGTAAGTTGGATAGCTGTTTACAAGGGTATGGCCGCAATAATCCCACCAGGTAATCCCTGCCTCTTTGTATTTTTCCACATCCCGGACTCCTTGCATAAACAGTTTCAATTCCTCTTTCAGCTTTTTCCTGGCTATCCCGTGGCTTTCAAATATGTCAAGTAAATCAGCGGGGGTTAGCATGAGCCTTTCGTTTAATAGATACTTGATACGCCCTTTCCTATTGGTCTGGATTTTGCCCGTTTGGAGTATCTTGTCTAATGTCTGGTAATACTTATTCATGAGCTTTATTTTTGGTTGTACAAAGGTAGCTCTACCGGACAACACAAGGCATCCCCGGCACATCAATCACACTGCACCGAGCGTGCAGTGCTTTCCAAACCGTTTGATAACATCATACACCTTACGTTCGCTTACCGAATATTTATTTGCCAAAAACGCCACTGCATAAGTGGTCTTTTCACCTTGTTTTTTCATGACCTCATACTCCGTATATAAGTCTATGAATCGAAGGTCATCCTGCTTGCCGCCCAAACTTATAAGCATTTCAAGCGGTTCTCTGTTAAATTTAAGTGCTTCAAACAATGTCATATCCAATCATTTTTGTACTTTTGCAATGCCAATCATTTATTTAATGCGTAAAAACGCCACGAGAGTGCGGCAGAGGGCATTGCCCCCGGTCGCGCACTCTCGTGGCGTTTTGTGTTAATAAATGATTGGCGTCTATATTAACAGGCCGGGGGCTTTTTTTATCCCTCCCCCGAAGGGATTGTCAATCACTCAATCCGATATAATTCCAAATTGAACTTGTCCTTTTTTTCCCAGCCTTCAGCCAGAACTGTCTGAATGAATCCTACTGCTTTTGTATAGAAATCTTTCAGTTCTTCTAACTGAGTAAAAGTATGGTATTCCGGTTGTTCATCCGAACCAAACTTAAACGTCACTGGCAGGGTTTCTCCGCCCGTCTGAACGGCCAAATCGTATGCTGCCTTATAGTTGTACTGGTTCTCCACAGAAAGCCATACATGGGCACCATTATAGGCGAATCCGGATAGGATAGCCGCATCAGTCTGGCTGTTATACCAGGACATAACCAATGTGTGGATTTCCTCATCAGTAGGCTTATGCCCGAACTCCTCTTCCATGTAGGAGGCAGAGCCGTTCTCTTTTTCCTGCACATCCCATCGGATGCGCCATTTGTCTTTAACCGGGTTCGTGCATTCCATCAGCGAAACCCCGGAACTTCCTTCAACTCTTCTCATGTAAACACGTATTTGGTTCTACCTTTGCCGAATGTCTCTGTCTTGATGGTCGTTTCAAACGGGAAACCATCCGGCATTTCCTTTACTTGTGCGAGAATATTCTTCATTTCCTCGCTGTTGGTGAAGAACTTCTTTGCCTCGCCGTTCACTTCGATGGCCACAATACAGCGGTCTTCTCCCTGCTCGGTTTTGATACCGGTCTCAAAGTCCTTCACTACAATGGGTAAGTTTACCAGTTCCCGGATGCTTACCACCACTCCGGGGAATCGCTTTTTACCGTCTTCCGGCTTGTAAGCGACATTCAAGTCTTTAAAACTTCTCATTTCTTTGCCTGTTAATTTTTTAAACAACTTATTACAGTCGGCGTGCTTCGTCATGCCGTAGAAACTGGCAATCAGTTCCCGCCGTCTTTTTCTCGATTTTACCTCGTGCATTTTCCGGGCAAACTTCTGTTTGATGCGTTTCCGCAATCTTACATAGTCGGGACGGATAACATAGCCAAGGAAATCAATGCCTTCTTCCACAGGGAACACCCGTTCATTCGGCTTTATTTCCAAGTCTATTTTTCCCATTTGCCCGTGAACAGCATCACGAATCTTCCACAATTCCGCTTTCGTTTTACCGAGTACCAGTCCGTCATCGCAATAGCGATAGTAATAACGAACCCCGTACTTATCCTTCAGATAGTGGTCTAAAAATACAGACAGAAGCAGATTTCCTGCCCCTTGTGAACTGCGCAGTCCGAAACTGATACCTTCCGGCAGCAGCTTAACAAACCGCTCCAACAAGACCAACAGCCTTTTGTCCTTGAACACCCTCCGGAAGCACCACATAACAAAGTCCTGCCGCGCATTGTCATAAAACCTCCGGATGTCAAATTTGTATGCGTAAAGCGTGCCTTCCGGATTTTTTTGCAAATCGGTACGTATGCAGTTCATCAGGTCATGAGTACCGCGCCTTTTGATGCTTGCACCGGTTGTCCGGATATAACGTTTTTGCAGGTGGCGGTCCACCACATTCATGATGGCAAACACAGCGATGCGGTCTTTCATGGACAGGATCTGCAAAATACGTTTTTTACCGTATTCTTCAATTTCCCTCTCATGGTAGCCGCCCAGCCGGAATGAGCCGTCCGCAATGGAAGCCGTCAGTTCGGTGATAATCTTCTCCCTATGGGCAAGCAGGAATCGTCCCTGCCTTGACCTCTTACGATCGGTTCCGCGAAGTACCGAATCGAATGCCTCCGACATATTGGAGTATTCGATGATTTCCTCGATAATATATCCTTCCCTGCGCATAAGCTATTGGTTAATAAACATGGAAGATGAGGGCCTTCCTTTCCCCGGGTCTGACTTCTTCGAACTGATAACAGCCTACCAAACTCCACCCGACGCGTGATTTTTCAGCTTTCCACCTTTTCTGGTGCTGTTGCTGTGGCTTGCTCCCCTCGGCACCGCTTCGGGGACACGTCCCCGCTGCTGTACGCCGATTTGTTAGATTTCCAGACGCGAGCCGACATTCGCATTCGTATTCGAAGCATCGTTATTCGCATTCGCATTCGACACACCGCCATTCGCATTCGCATTGTTGTACCCGCGATAGACCACACGGACTATTGGGGAACTCTACCGCTTGCAAAGTTACTGATTTAACAGGCAAAACAGATAAACGAATTACACTATCATCCAAAATAAAACGGATATACTGCCACCCGCGACGGTGAGCCCCCAATCAATCCAGTCCCAAGGACTTCCCCGAAGAGTATCTTTCAGTTCCAGACAGGAAGCTGCAATGGCCGCAGCATAAAAGGCCGTCCAAGGAGTAAATCCCAATAGACCTACCATCAAACCACCGATAAGATGCTTGTAACGGTTACTCATTTTTAAAAATGCGATAATCTTTTTCATATACCTCAAAATTCTATTTTTTCGACCGGCTTCGCCGGTATTTGAATACCTTTTAAATGGAATTCGGAAACCATCCGAATCCCGTTCTTTCGTTTTAGTCGCTTCGCTCCACGCTTTGGCGCTTTGCGCTTACGCCACCTCGCGTATCGCCTTGTACGCTGCCACGCTTTGCGCCCGGACGATTTTGCCGCGGAAGGCCAGACGCGAGCCGACATACGCATCCGTATTCGAAGCATCGTTATTCGCATTCGCATGCGACACACCGCCACTCGCATTCGCATAGTTGTACCCGCGATAGACCACACGGACTGTAGCGGTGCTTATCCAGTACATGTCGGTATAGTAGGTGGAAGATGATCCGTTCAAATTACCTACCGGAACCATGTCCATATACTTGCCGTGCGCCACGCCTGTAATCCACTGACCGCTGTCCTTCTTGCCCTGTACCATACGGATACTGCCGTCAGGCATCCAGATGCGCCATTTGCCCTGGTTGCCGCTGTCATTCGGCAGATCCACGCCGTCCATCATGTCATACTTGTTGCCGTAGATGTCCTCGTAGCCCAGGCAGCAGATATTGTTCACCTGCACCACGGTCGCCTGTCCGTATTCGTCCCGGCTCTTATACCAGGCATACTGATGCACCAAGCCGTCAATCAGCGAATTCGTGATTTTGTTGTTGATGACATACGCTTCGTCATAGCCGATGGTGTCTGTCATTCCATGGTCGGCCGTTCCACCCGTTGTCCGGTTATTGTTATGCTGACCGGCACCGCATTGTTCCTGTATGTCCCTACGCCCGTACTTTGCATAGCTCAGGTTCGCGATGCGGCTGTGCATCAGGGCATCTATCTGCTGCATGCCACGCTGCTGGCTGTAATAGTGGAAGTCCGTCCATGTCATGCTTGCCGTGGTCGAAGCTCCGGTTATGCAGGCACGCAACTTGCTGCCCACTACAGAACTGCCCACAACGGCACACAGATGTTCCTCATTGGCCACCCAATCCGGTTCCATGTCCTCTATCTTGTCGCTGTTGCTCAGCACCACGCAGTCAAACTCTGCCGTGTTCAGAATGGAGAAATGCAGGGCTGTAGCACGTTCCGGAACGTCTGCTATCAGATACATGCCGGCTTCAAATTTCAAGCCGATGGTCGGCACCACAATACTCTTCAGGATGTTTCCCTCCGCATCAGCAAACACACTGCCGATAAGCCCTGTTCCTGGAACGCTCGGGAAGCGGACACGTCTGTAACCCGACACGTCCACTTTGCACACGGAATAAGCCTTGTCCGTCGTATAGGATTCCATCAGCGTGGGCTTGCCGCTCATGATCTTGCGTTCACCCAGCCAGCCGCCCTGTGTCTCCTTGATGGCATCCAGTGTCAGTACCGTCGCGTCCGGAATCGGGGGCATTTCGTCCTCCGGATAACTGCTGTAGCAGGCGTACTTCTTGTTGTTCAAATAATCGTTGATGCCTTTGCTCCAGTAAAACGGCTCATACATCATCCAGTCTCCCTCGCTGCCGTCCAGCTTCGCCACCGTGCAATCGTTCATATCCTCCGCATCGGCATAGAAGTTCGAGCTTTCGTCATGCAGGGGGAAATAGGTCATCTCCCCGTCCGGGTTGTTCACTTCCACCTGCTGCCCGGCTATCTCCACCTTCCGGCTCGTGGGCATCCTGGTCACCTTGGCCAATACGCGGTGGCGCTTGGACAGGATGGCATTCACATGCCCGCTCATTTTGTACGTATTGCCGAATTTGTACCCCGTCTTGTTGTCCAGGTTCGAAACATTGGCATCGTCGGCCACACTGTCGTCAAACTCAATCATCGTATAGGGCGGCTGCTTGATGGTCAGTTCCGGATAACGGGCGGCATACTTCTCCAGTTCCTCATCAGCCAGATACTTCGTCAGGGTCAGCTTGCCCCTCAGTCCCGAATGCCGGTCATCCACGGCACCCGTCTGCGTATACGTTCCGTAGTCGTAATACTTCTTCAGCAGGGTTCCGTCGTCTTCCCGGTCTATCTCCAGCACGAAGCGTTCCAGCTTGCCGCTGCCGTTCAGTCTGGCCTGGTGAAGGCGTTCCAGCATAGCGAACCCGTCGATGCCGGGGCAGTTGGTGTAGCGGTAGCCCCGCACATTATTGATGCCTTCCAGTATCAGGCCACTGTCGGACAGCTTGGTCAGATATTCCAGGAACAGTTCCTCAATCGTGTCCGGCAGGCATAACTGCACAACGGGCGCACCGGTGGCCAGTTTCACACGGGTCAGCCCCGTACCCCTCACGTCCAGTTTCTTCAGGCGGCCCTGCCAGCTCAAGTCCAAAGTGGCCACATTGCCGTTGTCCCCGTTCCGGGCCAGCCGGTTGTTCCGCATGTTCACTTCTTCCAGAAGCAGCATGCCGTTCGTCGAAGCCATGAACGAGCCATTCCGGTAACCGCTGGCTTTCTCCACGCTCATGTCGAGTTTTACCAGTGAGGTCAGCAGACCGAAGTTGAAGCCGATTGCGAACGCATCCTCATGCCAAACCAGTTCCTTGACTTTCGCCGCACCGATGATCTTCAACGGGTCATTTTCACCGAAGGCACGGGTCAGCTGCAACGAGTGGAGCACGTCCGCATCCACCACGCCGCTGTCGGCCTGCACGCCGTTGCTGGTGGAAAGCTGCACACGGTACGGAATGGTCAGACGGTACTGCATCGGTTTCAGCGTGTAGGCCTTGTCCAGCGATGCCGTACTCTGGTAGAACTGGGCACCCAGCGTGGATACATAGCCGTACTCCACCTGCTTCAGGTCATACCGGCGTTGGATGAAGTAGTTTCGGTGTGCTTTCAACGAACCCTTCAGACCGTAGATTTGCGGATAGGTCTGTTTGGCTCCGTCCGCACCCACCGGCATTTCGTTCAGGAACGGATAGATGTATTTGAAGATGCCGGACTTGTTATAGAGGCGCGAGCACCACTTCTTCATCTGTTCGGTATCGAAATGGTCAATGGCTTTCTGGATACTGAAAGCACTCATGAAGCTTGCGCCCCCGTTCCATCCGCTCACCATAATCTCCACAATCATGTCCCAGCAATTGGCCACGATGAGGTTCCACAGCCACGAGTTATGACCCTGCATCACATAAGCCCCGTCGCGCTTCGTCTGGCGGTTGTCGTCATACTTCCCGGTCAGGAACGACTTGTTGTCAGAACCGAGCTGGCAGTCGCCGTCATAATAGTCAATCAACCATTTCACACCGTCCCATGTGCGGATAAGCATGTTCTTCGCAAGCTGGTCCACGCCGAGGTTGAACTGCACGTACAGATAGTAGGCAATCAGGTGGGGAAGGTCGAAATACTTCGATGCCTCTTTCCTGAACGTATCGCTCTGCCACTTGGCGGTAGGGAACTTGTCGCCGTCGTCCTCATAGTCCACCCCCTCGAACGAATGGGATTCCGTGCTGTAAACCATGTTCCTGCCCGCAGGCGTTTCCTTTACGCACCGGTAGACGAAACTCATCATGCGGTCGGTGGCCTTGTACATCTTGTCGTACTTGTCACCGGTACCGAGGTGGTCTTTCAGGTTCGGTTCTTCCTCCGCGTCACCGCCTCCGTCCGACCAGAAGGTATCTTTCGGATGATTAAATTCCAGTCCTCCGTCAAAGTTGTAGTCCATGAAATCCTTATGCTCCGGTTCGGTACTCGGCAACCAGTGGAACAGGCACAGCGGATTGGAGTTGTTCAGCGTCTCGAAGCAGACGGGCAGGTACTGCTTGTGTCCTTCCTCGTCGGCTTCCAGGTAGTTCAGCGTGTCGCCCTCGCCCCATTTCTCGCCGCCGATGGTCTCATCCTGCCCGAAGATGGGGTAGCTGTCGCTCTTCTCGTTGTTCATGTTGTACTGGCCGTAATAGGTCAGGTCTTCGTCGGCACTCTTCGCTACGAACAGGTCGCACGGCAGGCCGTCGATGGCCGAACGGTAATCGTCCTTCAGCCCATGGTCTTTGGCGTAACGCTGGGCAGGCGTAAGCAGCCCCATCTCTTTCAGTCCGTCATTGATAAGCTTCGCACCTCCGGTATTGGTGGTCATGGACGAGTCCGAGAAGTCGCATTTGGAACATGCCAGCTTCGCGCCTACCGAGTTCCTGCGTAACTTGAAGAGATTTTTTTTGCCGGTAGTTACCACCGGATTCTTCTGCCTGCCGTTTCCGTCAATCTCCCCGTAGCTCAATGTAACCGTCCAGCCGCTTGCCGTCTTCTGGAAGTAGAAACGGAAGTTCTTTCTGGCATAGTTCACGGAAGAAGTACCCTGAATACGGACATATACGTTGGTAAGGATAAAGTCAAGCGTCCTGTCCTCTCCGTTATAGAAACGGACCTCCCTTACCAGTTTGTTGGCCTTCTTGTCGTTCAGCTGGGCCAGTGCATCCACCACGTTCAGCGTGTCGCTGTCGCTCGGAACCTCACTGCCCACGCTGCCCGTGCCTATCAGTACCAGGATCGAGTTCCGGCGCTTCTTCATCAGCCCCATCAGCTTCTCCATGCTCACCGTATCTCCTTCATTCAGCACGCGGTTGTCCTCATCCAGTGAGCGCACGCCCGGTTCCCCGTCGGCATCCTCCAGGTGGTTGCGGTCCACGATGTAGTTGTTCAGCACCTCGTCCGAGGTCAGCGCCTTGTTATAGATACGCACGCTCTTCACGTTCAGGTCGGCACCCGCCGACTTAAATTCCAACTGGCTCTGAATGTCAAAATTCACCTTGTCGAGCCACTTGGAAGCAGCCGACTCTTCACCGTTCACATAGAAACCGATCAGCGTGCGCTGTTCGTTGGTCTGCACGTTCGGATAGAACACGTAGGTAATGCGGATATTCGTACCCGGCTGGAACTTGGTACCCACCGAGTCTTCATAGCGCAGCATCTGTCCGGCATCCATCGCCTCGGTCACCACACCGGTCAGGAACTTGGCCTCTTCCGGAGTCACAATCAGCCCGTACCGGTTGCCGTTGTCCAGCTGCCCCAGGCAGGTGATCAGCTCGGCATCCGTATCCGTCACGTTGGCCGTGCTGTATTCTATCTCCAGCGTCATGCCCACGTCACGGATGGCAAATCCCTCGGGCTTGTCCGCCTCGTTGAAGGGGCGGTAACCGCCGTCAGCGGTCAGGGTCATACCTGCACCACCGGCCAGCAGCAGGCGGTCCTTGTGCCAGCCGCTACCGGCACCATATTCGTTCACGCTCCACAGCACGTCCCGGAACTCCATACGCTTGTCACCGCTCACCCAGCTTGCCGGGTTGTTTTCCGTGTTGCTTCGCCCGAAGGCGTCAAACGTACACACGGCATCCGGTGCCAGCGTGGCTTCAATGTCCGGGTGCGATGTGGTGTTCACCTGCACCTCAAGCACGGCATCGCCGCATGACACACGGTAGTCCAACGGTTCCACGTTCACGTTCGTCCGTCCGTAGCTGCCGGTCTCACCGCGTTGCAGCAGGTCTTCCTTCACCACGCTGCCCCGGTCGGTCACTTTCACACGGGCCGTGTACGCATCGCGGTCATAGCCGGCATACGTGAAGTTCCATGCCGTGAACTGCTCTGCCTCCAGCACCGGGTGTTTCCAGTCACGCTGGAACCCCGCTGCCCGGTGGCTGAACATCAGGCCGGCATACGCTGTCACACCTCCGCCTGCCTTCAGCAGCGTAATGTAATGCACCCGGCTCACCACACCGGAGTTCTCATGCTGCGCGTAGGCTTCCACCACGTTCGTACCCTCCTGCATCTGTGTCAGGGGGATGGTCACGTTCTTCTGCTGCACACCGCTGCCGGCCGAAAGACCGAGGGTAAAGGCCTGTCCGCCGTTCACGCGGTAGTAGATGTTCTTCTCACCGCTCGTGCCCTTGGCAGTAAAGGGGATGTTCACGTCATTTTTATATCCCCCGTCGGCCAGCCCGTTGCCCGCCGAGTAGGTGGTCTCCAGCTCCATGGCCACCATGGTCACCTTGGCCGTGGCCGTCTTCATCAGCGTGCCGTCCTGGTAAGTTGCCTGCGCTTCCACCTGTACGGTATAGGCAGTGGCATCCTTCAGATAGGGCGAAGCGTCAAAGGTATAGCTCTGTCCGGCTGTAACGCCCACAAACTCCGCATCCCGGAACTCACTGATGACGGTCGAACCGCGTTTCACGATTACACGGGCTTTCAGGTCGCTGTAGCCGTCCACCGTACCGCCACCGGCAGTGCCCACACCTACGGAGTATTTCACCACAAAGCCGCTGCCCAGTGCCAGATACTGCGAGGCGGGAAGTCCCGCACCGCCGCTGTCCGTCAGGTCGATGTTCACCACCACCTTGTCATCGTCCGTGTACTTGGAAAAGCGCACTTCCTTCGAGCTCTCGCCGCCCTGGTTGTCCTTCTGCTTGACGGTCATCACGTACTGGGTGCCGTCCTCGCTGTCCTGCACATCCACGTCCGTCACCGTACCCACCATCGCATCGAACACCGTTCCGGATGTAGGAGGTTTCGTCTCGCCGCTCACCAGTTCCTCGGTAGGGGTACGGTTTGACAGTTCCTTCTTCAGGAACGCTTCGATGTCATCGCCTGCATAGGCATGATAGGTGCCGTCCGGCTGTTTCTGATTCCATGGTGTTTCAAGATTCATCGGATGCTCGGTCGCGTTGATGATTCCGCTTATTTTCCTTTTTGCCATAATACTGTCCTTTTATAATAATCATTCATTTATCAGTTTTACTGCTACCGTTCCATGCGTCCGATCCGTTCCACGGCTCGTCGCCTTTCCAGTATCCAAGTCCGAAACAGCTGCTTATCGCAGACCACACCAGTCTTGCCCCGGCATAGACTGCCGACAGGGCACGTTTCCCCACATACGCAGCCGTTATTTCCTTACCGCCTATGGTTATCATCGTCAATCCTCCTCATAAATCAGATACAGCGTATTCGCATCCTTGTCCTGCAGCGCCTCGTAAGCTTCCCCGCTCATCACCTCATGCCGGTAGGCCAGCAGTCTCAGGCTGCCGCCTGTTCCGGTATATACGGCATCACCCAGCAGGTAGAGCTTGTCCGGCAGGATGGCTGTCCGGTCCGCATTCATGAATATGCCGGCAGGAGGCACACCCGCCACATCCCAGTCCCCGTACAGGGTGGAGTCCATGTGGTAGGCGAACTTCCCGGCATCCGCTACATACACTACGCTGCCGCCCGGTTTGGTACTCTTGTCAGGTAAAACGTTGCCTGTTTCCATCCATGAGGAAAAGCGTGCGGTAGCCCCGCCGATGGCTGCTGCCGTAGTCTGTTCCACCTTGGCAGCGGCGTTTTCTGCCTTGGCTGCCGCTTCGTTGGCCTTGGTGGCCGCTTCCGTGGCGGCCTGGGTCTTTTCCTCCAGTCCGGCTACGGCTCCTTCCGCTTTCTTGGCGGCAGCCAAGGCACGGGCGGCGGCATCGCTCGCAGGCTTCCCTATCAGTTCCAGGGGGACGTTCACCATCTTGCCGTCCTTCTCCCCGGGCAGTGATTTCACACCGCTCAGCGAGGTGACGGTCTCCAAGTCCTCCACGCCGGTAGAACTCTGGAGTACACGGTCCAGCACTTCCTGAACCAGTTCTTCTTGTGTCATTTCTGCCATACTCATTCGTTTTTATCGGTTTCTGACCCGCCCAGGATTTCGTTCAGGGCATCTATCACATTGGGAAGACAATAGCGTTCCACCGCCATGTGTATCATCCCGGTTTCCTCATCGCTGAACTCGGTCTCGCCGGTACTCTCGAAAATCTTGAACGCAAGCCGATGGGCCTTGATGCCACTGACACGCGTATACAGCAAATCGGCTATCTGCTCACGTGCATCGAAAACCTCCCTCGTCTGACGGGTTATTCCGGTGGGAACGCTGAAATTCCTGAAATCTAACTTTTTCATATATATCTGTTTTTTAGGATGAATGATTCAATATCTGGTAACGGAATCCGTCCGCTTTTGTAATAAGTACCGTTACGGAGTCCCCGGATGCCATCTCGTAGTTTTGCAAATCTTCATTGTGGTTATAGATACCTTTTAGTATGATATTCTTTGAACCGGGTCTGACCCTGAACGTGACAATGGCTGCAAAATCGGTAGGCAAGTAACTCATGCCGAACTTGTATGCCACAGAACTTTCCGACGGCAGCGTAACCTCTACCTTACTGTAGTTGGGTTCATTGTAATACATCAAAATGATATTGTGTTGTGAGAAATCCACCGTGTAGTTTCCACTTCCGAAGGTAAGCAGCTTGGCTTTCGTATTGATAAACGCCGGGGCAAGTAATGCCGCATTGCTGCTGATACCGTAGTTCTTCGTACCGCCGGTAACATCTATAAACAATCCATAGTTCGCTTGGTCGAAGCCGTAATTCCCGTATATATTGGGGGCTGAGTTCACGATACGACCGACAGCGGTAAAAGCTCCTCCTGCAGAAGACGGTATCACATCATCACCGAACATCACATATCCTTTGCTGCCGCCGACACGGAAAAAATCATCATAAATGGCAAGACCGCCACCGCTCCCGTGAGAGTCGGCCACAGAACCGATACGGCCGTTCCCTATCTCAAAGCCGCCGATTTTCCCTTTGCTGCTGTCTATCTCTCCGGTAAACTTACCGTTGGTCGTTTCAATGCTGCCGTCTTCCAGTATCTTGAAGTTGCCGTTGGCCGTTACCAGTCCCTCCAGCTGTATATGGTCGGCTGTCAGCTTGATTTTGCTCACGGTATTTCCGTACTCGTCCTCTTCCTCCACGCTCACCCCGATAAGGGCAATCTTTCCTGTATTGTCCTGCGCATACAGACCGGAACCTTCAGGCTTTATGACAAGCCCGGTCTCTTTCAGCGCATTACCGTCCTTGTCGAAGACCGCCGCTGAAATCTTTACCAGCCGGTCGCTCTGTTCGAACAGTGTACGGTACTTATAGGCCAGTGCGTCCGCCTTGTTGGTGCTGAACACCAGCAGCGAAATGTAAATCACGCCCGTAAACGACAGCTTGAAGTCGCCAGTGCCGTTCCAAAGTCCGTCCAACGTGAACATCTTCTCACCGCCAACGGGCAGGTCCTCTTCATGGCCGAACATGTTGAAGTTCTCAAACCCGGTCTTATCAGCGTTCACAAATTCTATTTTCAACCTTCCGGCCTTGATAACCCGGTAGCTGAACGACAGATACACCACGCCGGGCACCCGTTCGCCCTGGCTGTTCGTCTGCCGGTACTCCGGTACCAGCCGGAAGTCCTCCAGTTTCTGCATGATATAGCTGTTCCGGATATAGGCATAAGGCACCTTGCCTTCGGTCCGTATCTCGGCATGGCCGTCCGGCTTCGTACCGTAAGGACCGCCGTTCGCCCAGATCCAGCGTCCGCCCAGGGTGAACAGCGTAGCCTTGCTGCCCGTCTTCCATTTGTCCATGCCGTCGGCAAAACTGCTGTTGTCCAGATAACTCTGTTCTTCGCGTATTTCCTTGCGCAAGCTTTCCACGGCTGAATGGATTTTCCCCTCGGTTATCTCAAACCGCGTCAGGATGTCCTCGCCCGTCATCAACACGAACGTACCCTTCAGCCACACGTTGTCGGCATACAGGCCGTTTCCTTTCGGCTGTTTGTCTGCCGGGAAAGCGCTGCTCCTGATGCCGTCCAGCTTACCCAGCCGGCAACGAAGGCAGCCGTTGAAGTTCTTGGCCTTCACACCGTCCAGAATGTCGATACGGGGCTGCCCGTCCTCCGTGGCCGCAATGGATATAAGGTTCTGCCGGAGCGGGTTTTCGGTGTTGCCCATCAGCACGCACTCATCGCCTGCCTCCGGCTTCACCCCGCCAAACTCGCTTACCGGGACCAGCACACCGCCGGCTATCACCGAAGCCACCTCCACCCAGTATGCTTTTAGTTTCTTACCACCCGTAACCGCACAGCGCATCAGGTCATGGGCCACAAAGCCCGATTCCTGCTCAAACACGATGCGGTAGTTGTCGCCCTGCTTCACCACGTCCTTGATCTTGCCGTTGGCAGCGGACACCACCAGCTGGCCGCACACGCTGCGCACCTTCTCGATCAGCAGTTCCAGCGCCACCAGGCTTTGCCGGGCAGTCACTTTGTCCACCGTCAGGTTTGTCAGTCCGGTCAGCTGGTCAATCCACAGCTGCCAGCCCTCACCGGTCAGCCCGTCCACAAACTCCGTGCTGCGCAGCAGTTCGCGGATCACGGCAGTCAAGTATTCGGCATTGCCCTCACCATCCACGATGCCGCAGGGCTTGCCGCCAGCAGCCTCGCCAAAGCTCACACCCTTCAGGAAGCGGATGGACTCTTTGGCTGTGTCCGGCTGGTTCTTGCTCAGGAACTCTTTCTGGCTGCACCGGGCGGAAAACAGGTTGTTGTCCGTGGGCAGCGTCTTGTCCCAGCTTCGTATGATGTCCGGAAGGGCAGCGCCTTCCGTCTTTGATTTCGTATAGCTTTTCAGCGCACCGATGCTGTCCGTCACCTTGTCGAACTTGCCCACCTGCAGCGCATCGCTTATCTCGATGTCCATCTGCCCGGGTTCGTTCACCTTGCGGCTGATCTTGGTGATACGGCTCTGACGGTAGCCTTTTTCCGGGAAATACTTCCGGCTCTCCAGCTTCACCCGTCTGCCCACAAACAGGTCTATGCCGTGCTCCTCGATGTATACCGGGTCTGTCGGGGCTTTGTAGGCGGCAATGTCCAGCCAGTGGTCCCGGTTGTACTCGTCCACCGCAACCGCAAACTCCTCTTCGGCCAGCCGGTAATACTCATCCGGCATCCGGATATTCCACAGGATATAGGTGTCGCCTGCTCGGGGCACCAGCTTGCCGCCCGGCAGCTGGGTGTCGTCATCGTAGGGCCAGATGGTGATCAGTTCGAATTCACGTGCCGCGCTGTCGTAGTTCACCTCAAAATAGTGGTCGTCACTCTCCCCGAGTCCGGCCAGGTCGCCTGTCTGGAACGACACACGTTTTGTCTCACCCGCCAGCTCGTACAGGTTGGGGTCAAAGTCCAGTTCCCCGTCCCGGAAATAATAGACGGTGAATTTGTTTCCTTCATCGTCTGCCACCTCCTCGCTGCGAACCGAGCTCACCGTACCGACCCGACGGGGGAAGATGCCGCTGAAAGCATCCTGCTCGTAATGGTCATAGATGCCATATTCCTCCACGCCCTGCTCGATGTACTTCCTGCCGCCGGGAAGCATCAGACGCGGGCTGCCGTATTTCTCCGCATCGATGTTGCGGGTCGAGCCTACCGGGAACAGGCGCGTATAGAATTTGGCCGTGTTGCTCGTATCTCTTTCCAGGGAGGTCAGCCCCTTGCCATAGCCAAGTGTGATTTCTTCCCCGTGTTCGCAGCGGCACACGTTCACAGTCTGCCCCTCAACCCACCATTCCACCTTGCCGCCTGCCTTTTCCGCGATGGCTTTCAGCGCTTCGTCGCAGTACATCCCCTCGTAGTCTATCGTGATCAGCTCCGTACCTTCCACCGTACCCGTCTTCCAGTCAGTAATGTGGCCCATGCCGTTATTGATAGCCTTCACCACCATCGCCACATGCTCGCGGGGCGTGGCCGTCAGGGTAAACAGGGGGTTGGTGTCCCCGTCCGTCGTCTCCAGCACCAGGAACCGCTTGATCAGGCTCTCGATACCGTACAGCTTCAGGTTATACTCCCATTCACCATCGCTCACCTGCTTCGGCGTGTAGCGTTCTGTCAGCCAGTACCGTTCGCCCAGATAGTCCGTGTAGTCGTTCACGTCCAGGGGCAGGAAGGCATAATAGCTGAACGACAGGGAAAGCACATTGTCTCCCTGCACTTCCTTGCTTTGCGTCGAGCTGTCGTTCACGGCCACATCCGCACGCTTGGTTCCGGCTTTATCATATATCGTTAGAAGCATATTCTAATAGCGTTTGAATGGTTATATAATCGGTTTCGGTTCCCGGAACTTTACCCGGAACTTTCCGGCATGCACACCTTCCGTCCACAGATAGGTCAGCGGGGTGAACTTCGTACAGTCGGCATACTTCACCCGCAGCTGCAGATCCAGCTGGGGGAAACGGATCTCCAGCCAGCCGTCCTTCCCTTGCTTCAGGAAATTCACAAAGGCAAAGTACTGCTTCATCCAGCCTGCCTGGGTCTTGTTGTAAAGCGCAAAATGCAGCGTCACGTCACGCGCTTCATTCCGTGGGGTCAGCACGGGGCTGTATTTTTCCCCGTGCTCTTCCCGTATGTCCACAGCCGTATCCTTCTTGGCCTTGCTCGGGGTCAGGATGGCCGTCAGGTTCTCCATGCCCCCGCGCCGGTCTTCCACCAGGAACACGCCGTATTCCGTCCAGATGTCCGTGCCGTTCACCAGCACCAGTCCGCTCAGTATATTGCCCATATCACTTCACTTTTAGTCCGTCACGTATCATTTTCTTTATCACTTCCTTCAGTTCGCCCAGGTGTCCGGCGCTCACACCGGTGTTCTCGGCTATCCGGGCCAGATGCCCTTCAGCCGTGTCCATCTTCTCCACCACGCTTTCCAGCCGGTCGTCCATGCTGCTCCAGTGCTGCAGCCCGCCGGTGAACATGCCCTCCAGCTTCGTGCCCTGGTCCTGCGTCATGGCCGTAAAGCCGCCCGCTTTCGCACTTTGGCTCGTACCGCCCTGCTGCGTCTTGTCATAACCGGTGGCTGCCGCCAGGTTGTCACGCAGGGCAAGGGCTTCATCCATATACTGCATGTACTCTTCCATCAGCGCGTTCCGTTCCGCCTCGGTCAGTTCGTTGTCCTCCATGGCCTTGCCGAACTTCTCCCACCAGCCTTTCAGTTTGTCGCTGTACATCTCACCGATCTTGTTGCTCAGCATCGCCCGCATGAAGTACTCGGATATATCCTCCGCCGCATCCTTGGCACCGTACTTCATGTTCATCAGGTTGTCGATGAAGCTGCTGTACATACCGTCGAACGAAATGCCCGTCAGCCCTTCATACAGCTGGTCGGTCAGTTCCTCCAGCTTGCCGGCCTGGTCTATGTAGTCATCCAGTTTCTCGGTCAGTCGCCCGCCATAGCCTCCCTTACCGGTATTCTGGATTTGCGTCCACATATCCACGTTGCTGCGCAGTGCCTTCATTTCCTCCGGGCTCAGGCTCCACAGGTTCCCGTCCCACTGGCGGCCGATCTGTCCGCTCAGTTTGTCTATCTGTGCCTGGTTGAAACCGCCCCAGTAGTAGTTCCAGCTGTGGTGACTTCCGTGGTAGCCGGCTTGCGCCATAGCCATCTGCAGGTAGTTCGAATTCGTTTCCTGCTGCATCTTGTACGCGTCGCGGTAAGCCGCCACACTCTTCGTCCCCTGGCTCTGCTTGATGGTGTCGGTCAGATCCTCTATCGAGGTCTGCAGCAGCTCGTTCCGGTCTGTAAGACGGTCTATAGCCGCCTGCACTTCCTTGGCGTTCCCGCCGATGCCGAACAGTTTGTTGAAACCTCCGAAAGACACCGTGTTCAGCAATCCCCCGATACCTTTCACAAGGGAACCGCCTATCTGTTTGAACAGGTCTCCGCTGAGGATATTGTCGAGTATTCCGGTTATCGCATTGAAAATGGTGTCTATCAATGATGAGATAATCGGGCCAATACCGTCTTTCAGCAAATCCAGTATGGAGAGAATGGCCGATATGATCTGCCCGATGACTCCGGCACTTGACAGGGTTTCGGACATCCGGCTGATGGCATCGCCGACCTTGCCTCCGATATTCAGTTTTGAAAGACCGGTAAGCATGTTCTGGATTCCTTCAAATGATCCCTGCAAGGTTCCGCTCGCAAAGCCGTGCAACCCGTTGGATACCATGTTCAATCCGTCAACCGTGTCCCGGGAGGCACTTTTCACCTCCCCGGCAAGCGCCTTCATTTCAGAGGTGGCGTTCAGGTATTCTTCGTCAGCTGAAATGCTGGACGATTGGGCCGTTTGAAGAGCGATTTTAGTACGTTCTATTTCTGCCTGGTTACCGCTTTCAAGAGCCTTGTTGTAATCGGTCTGCGCCGCTTTTAACCGAATGAATGCCGCTTCCTGCTGCAGTTCCGCATTTTGCACGCGTGTTACGGCATCCCCCAAAGCGTGCATCTGCGTTTGCAGCCGGGCAAAATCCAATGTCCCGTTGCCACCGGGGAGCATGCTTTGAATCCGTTCGATGGCATCGTAAACGACCTGCTGGTCTGCGGCTCCCGTTTTTTTGAACTCATCCGTCTTGACATACTGTTTAAGCTCGCCAAGCAGGTTCTTCATCTGGTCTGCAAGCAGACCGGTCAAATCCCCGAACGCTGCTCCCCAGTCTATCTTCTGGGTAAGGGCTTCCATGTCCACTTTGTGCACAGCCGCATCACGCTGCTTCTCCAAAGTCAGCCTTTCTCCCTGGGACTGTGCCTTGCGGATTTTCTCGGCATATTCTTCAGCGATGGCCAGTTTCTGCTGCTGGAAGGTCCCGTATTCCTTCAGATAGTCACGCATGGCTTCCGCCTCTTCCCTGTACACGTCCGCCTCCGCTTTTTTCCTTGACTCGGTGTTTGAGGCACGGGCTTTTTCAAGTTCATCCTGTTGCTCCCGGGTAAGTCCGTTATCTCCGGTGGAAAGACCGGCTTCCTTGTTCTCACGCTTCCAGTCGGCTTCCTGCCGGTTTATTTCTTCTTTCCGGGCGTTATAGTCATATTCGATTTGTGCCAGTTTCTTTTCGGTACCGGCTTGCATACGGTCTATCTCTTCCTTCCGGTTCTCGGCCTGCAGGGCGGCAAGATCCTGCGCCAGCCTGCGCTCTGTGGCAAGCCGTTGCTTGGCTTCCGCTTCCGGATTCTTCCCGGACTGCTTGGGGTCGATATGTCCGCCGATATGTCCGCCGATATTTCCTTTTTTGGCTGCTTCTGCCGCTTTCTTTACCTCTTCCTCCGCTTTTTTCAGATAACCGTCGCGTTTGTTTTCGGCATTTTTCAACAGTATGTCATAAGCTTCCTGATCATGTTTCTTAATGGCAGCCTGTGCATCATAGAACTGCCCGGATTCTGCCATGCTTGACTGCATGATATATTGTCCCCATTTCCCGAAAAAACCCATGGCGCTTTCCGCCTCTTCCGGTTTCTGCGCCTTGACTTTATTCACCTCTTCATCGGCTTCTGCAGCTTTTTTTACAAGGTTCTGGACATTGGCCTGGTGCAGCAGGACCTGTACATAGTCCTCGCTCTTTTGGATAAGGGTATCATACCATTCGGAAAGTGTTTTATAATACCCGAAAGATTCCCCGTACTTGCGGTTCAGTTCCTCCACCTTCGCCTTTTCCTGTTCCTTGCTGCCGGTGAAGTTCTTTATTTCATCGATGACCGATTTCAGTTCGAAGCGGGTACGCACCATCTGGGCACGGCCGTCCTTCTCTATCTCGGTCATTTCCTTGACTGATACGTTGAATTCATCCACGCCTTTTTTGGCACTGAACAGGTTTTTCGTCCAATCCCAGATTTCATCACCGTACATTACCAGCAGCATGATGCCGGTGGTCATGGCCGTCTGCCAGGAAAAGAGCGAGGACAGGACCTGTTTCCATACCGGTGTGCCTTTCTTGCCTGACTTCTGCAGCTCATCATATTCCTTACGGGCACGGGCCAGTTCGTCCGTAAAAATCGGCAGGTTGTTGGATATGGCCAGAAAGAACATCTGCGGTCCCATGGCCAAAGAAGGCATTTCACGGGCCATCTGCTGGATGCTGTTGTGAAGCCCGTTGAACTGGCGCTGTGCATTGGGCATGTCTGCAGGGGTGACCTGCACGGATTCCGATTCCTCCTGCAGCAGTTTCAGTTTGCCGCGCAATTCCTCAAGCTGCTTCTCCAGTGCATGGATCTGCGCGATATTGGCACTCTGGTCCAGATTGGGGGCAGCCGTCTCCCCGGCAAGGCGCAGCCTTTCCAGTTCAGCCTCCAGCAGCCTGACGGTATTACGCAGTTCCAGCGCCTCACGTTCGGCCTTGTTCATGCCGGGCGTGAGTTTGTCCTTCATCAAAAATTCAACTTCTACAGGTTTGCTCATTCCAGTTTGCTTTGAAAAAATCCTACTATATCGTTCGCTTCATCCTCGGCGCTGTGTTCCGGTCTGGGAGCACCGTTTCCGCCGCCTTGCTTTTTCCGCACATACCGCGGCGCGTCGCTCAGCATCATGATCAGCGTCTGGTAATTCACCCCATCAAGGATGTAATCCACGCTCCAGCCGGTCGCCGATGCAATCTGCCACACGAAGCCGAAAGGGCTATGGGAACCTTCATACCGGGTTCTTAACTCCCCTTCCTTGCCTGGCTCAGTCTCGGAGTCATCGGGTTCGCCCGCGCTGTCGAGCTGATAATACGCATAAAATCCTTCGTGCCCATCAGACGCTCGAATGTTCGGAACATGGCCGTCAGATAACGCCACTCCACAAAGTTCCGCAGTACCCACGCTGTCACCCCGATGCCCACGTGCCGCGACACGTATCCCCGGCATACCGTATAGGCCAGCAGGCGGCTCACAGCCTTACCATGCTCCGCCACAAAGGCCAGTTCCTCGGTCTTGTCCTTCGGTTGCCAATCGGGTTTGACACCCGTCTTCAGGTATTCCCGCGCCAGCAGAATCTGACCCCGCAGCCTCGGACGCTTCATCGTCACACGCACCTCCACCGGGCGTTTCAGCCACGGAAGCTTCCACCTTTTAAGAGGTACGGACACGCCGCTGTCAAGCAGCGCGTCCGCACACTCCATCTCTATCAGTTGTTCCAAACGGTCAGCCATACGTTAGCCCTCCTCACTTTGGAGCGATGCTGCAGCCGCGGCTTCCGCCGGCGGCAGCTTGTACTGCCCCCACTCGTCCGGTATTGCTTCCGTATCGAACACGCCGTAAGGCTGCGAACCGTCCTCCGGCATCGCCACTTCGAGCGTAACCTCTATCTTGGAGGTTTCTGTAAGGGTCAGCTTGCCTGCAGGATTGGAAAGCAGCGTGGCGTTGGGAATCAGTACGCTCTGTCCGGACACGAGGGAGAGTTCCCATGGTCCCTGCATGACAAGCACCTCCGACGGGGCTGTCCAGCCGATCGGAGTTTTCTTTTCCGAGTCTTCTTTCTTATAATGCAGGCTGCCGCCAAGCAGTTTGTGCAGGTTCGAATAGTTCATCTGGATCACATTGAACGTCGGGGCGATGCCGCCGTTACTCTGTGGGATGACCAGCACCGGGGCACCCTGCACCTGTTCGGCCTCGATCTTCGCGGCCTCGGGTTTCTTGCCGCCCAGGTCAAACGAGTTCTTTTCAATATACCCGATTGTGAAATCCTTATACTTTACGGCTCCTATGCCGTACATGAAATTCTTGTTCATCGTTTATAAAGTTTGATGGTTAATAACACACCGGCCAATAAGCCGGCCAATACACCTGTGATAAACGTCCGCATCCGGTTCGGAGGGCGTTTTTCTACTGTTTGAACGTCATTTGAAATTTCGCTCTTGGTTTCGCTACGGATGCGCGCCAGCTCTTCTTCATACCATAGCACCAGCTGCTGCAGACTGTCACACGAGGCTTCGGCCACGATGTTCCCGCTGTCGTCGCTGCCTACGGTCAGATTCGCCTGTCCGCTCTTGCCACGGTACACGGCACCTTCAGGAAGTTTACGGAGGCTGTCCGCAGGTATAGACAGCTTCACCGAACTCGCCGGTATACCCGCCATCACCAGTCCCGCCCGTCGGCTTCCGCTCGCGCTGTCGGTGCTTGCCGATTCCGTCTGTATCTTCTCCACCGTCGTGCTCTTCCTGCTGCTTGCGCAGCCCGCCAAGCACAGGACAGTCATCATGATGGCGGCAACTGTTGGCAGTGTCAATGGCCTTGCGCAGTCGCGCCATTTCGCGCTTGTTGGCCTGCAGGTCTTTTCTTGTTGCATTCAGTTCTTCTTTTAAGGGTTCCACAATATTGCTCACCAAAACGCGGGTGGCATGTTCTGCGTTATCCACACGCACACCCTCTGCGTCGGCTTCGGCTTTCATCGCTTCCGCTTTCGCTTTCCTCACCGTAGCACGCAGGGAACCGATGGCTGCTGCAGTGCCCACAAGGCCGCCGCTAAGAATAATGTTCATGATCTCGCTAAAGTCCATACCACCCGTTTTTTAGTCAGTCAACCTTTTATTCTGCTTCCTCGCGTTTCTTTCGGAATAGTCCGATAACCCATTGCACCAGTCCCGTGTCGGCTACCCCATTGGCTACAAGTGAGGCACCAAAACCATAGAGCAAGGCAATGTCCCAGCTCACATCACTCACAAATCCGGCATCAAGCCACCACAGTAGCATCGCGCACACCAAGCCCACACACCAGCTCACCAGCTGCGTCACCCAGCCTTTCATGTTGGGGAACAAACCTTTCAACCCTTCAGTAAGCACCACCACACCGCCGACGAAACCGGCAAAGGTGCCAATCATTGCGTCATAGTCCGTTGCCGGAACATCGGCCCCTTGGGCCATCACAGCCGATACTGTTCCCAGCATCAGCATCATAAACAGCATAATTCGTTTCATTGATTGCTTCTTTTATTATTGGTTAATACCTATTTCTTTCAGCCATTTCTGTACATCGAAACTGGGGCAGGCTTTGGCCGCCAGCTCGTTGTGTCCCACAATGCGCACATCCGGGAATCTGCGATGGAAGTCCTTCACATACTTCTCCAGTGCCTTTTTCTGGCAGCCGGTGCGGGTGTCCTTCGGGGTCTTGCCGTCCTTGGCCACACCGCCGGCATACACAATGTGGCGGCTCACGCTGTTGTACCCCTTGGCTCCGTTGGTCACTTCCCAGGGATCCACCTGCGCATCCTCGTTGTTGTTCACCAAGCGTTCCACACCGCCCTGCAGGTGGAACAGGTCGGTGTAGCCCACCTGTTTCCAACCTCTGCCACCCTGGCTTACGGGCGAAGTGTGCCACTTCCGGATGTCCGCCGATGATACCTCACGCCCCTCCGGGGTTGCCGTACAGTGAATTACCAGATACTTCAATTTTGCCATACCATCTTATCCTTTCTGGTTTTGGGTAATGGTAATCTTGGCCGTCTTGCTGCGGTCGGCATTGAGCGTAAGGGTCAGTGTACCGGTTTTCTGACTGCCACTGTTTGCACCGGCCGAAATCTTCACGCCTTTATCCGTCGCTTCCACCTTGAAGCCGGCAGGGGCACTGCCTATCTCATATTCTCCGCTGGCGGTCACGGTCACTTCTTCACTGCCACCGGTTGCCTCAAGGGTCACACTGGCAGGGTCAACTGAAATCTTCTTCTCGCTCGCCTTGAACACGGGGTTGCTTCGCTTGTCCAGCACCACCACTTCTTCACCGAAGGCAATGTTCGTGTCAGCCTTCATCAGCATCTTGAAGAAGTACAGTTCGCTCGCGTTCGAGATCTTGTCAATCTGAATCACGTCTTCATCGTCCTGCAGGTTCACAGCCGCAAACAGGTTGCCGCCGGCATCGGGCGAACAGAGGGTGCACACAATCAGATCATCGGGCCAGGCCGCAAGCGTCTCAATGGTAATGCCCTTGTAGCGACGGGCATTCACATCGGTTTCGCTCGTGTTCTTGGACTCGCGCTGGGTCAGCTCGTCATCATACTTGTCAAAGTCGTTCACGCTCATCAGAATGCGGAGGTCCGGGTTGTTGCGGATGGCCACGGGAATCTTCGCACGCATGGCTTTCAGTCTGCCCAGCATGGTCGATTCTGCGCTGTCCACCACAATCACCTCAGTATCCTTGGCCATCTGGGTCAGGATGCCGTTAAACAAGTGGTCGTCATCATCCCCATATTCACCGTTCACATAGTGGTCACCCAGTTCAAACTGTACCCGCTTGGCCAACTCGGCAAGCAGGGCGTTCTGCGCTTCGGGCGGAAGTTCCGAGAATACCAGGTTGCCCTTCGGCTGCCATTTGCGCCAGATGTTCTCGAACGTGCGGGGGTTAAACACCGTAAAGGCCATGAAGTCCACCGGGTCAAGACTCTTTTCGTCGTAGTTGAAGTTGCCCTTCGAATCCTCCACGCCGGGGTTCTCCTTGCGCTTCTGGAGCATCTTGCCGGTCTTCAGGCGCGGCAGGCTGATTTTCTTCTCCACACCGGGAATCACCATGATCAGCCCCTTTTCCACAATCTCATTGCTCGTAGCGGCAAGCGTCAGCAACTGTTCCAGTACCTCGCCGCTGTAATTCGTGTTTCTTACAATTATTGCCATAGTTCAATCACTTTTTACGTTTGTCCTTAATTTCTCGCATACGCCTGTTCCAGGGGCTTTCTTCACCATTCGGTTCCAGATGCAGGTCTTCCATCACACGGCGCTTTACCGGCAGTTGGGCCAGGGCCTTTTCGCCGTTCTCGCGGTCATTGGCCAAAAGGTTTTCGTAGATGGGGCGGGTAGTCGCATCAATGCGACCGTCCTGCTCGGCTGCGTCAAGCAGCTGCTTGCGGGCGGCAAGGTCTTCGGCTTCAGCCTTGTCTTCGTAGGTCTTCACCTTGGCCTTCAGGTCGGTGTTCTCTTTCGTAAGGATAGGTACCTTGCCTGCCTCTTCCTCCAGTTGGTCCATCAGGCGGAACACATCCGCATCACTCGCGCAGTCCTTGAAGCGCGGGCGTTTCTTTACGTCTTCCAGATTCATGTCTTCTCTGTTTTTTTGTGGCTCAACGAGCCGGTTATTGAATAAAGTATATATCTGCGCCGGTGTACTGTCTGCCGGCACGGGGTCTGCATCATAGATGTCGTCTATGAAACCAAGGTCCAGGGCTTCCTTGGCGGTCAGCCAATGGTCCTCGCCGTCAAAATAGGTCTGTTTCACTTCTTCCTTGCTCATGCCCAGCCGCTCGGCATAGATTTCACTCAAGCTGCCTTCCAGGCTTTCTATCTCTTCCATGCAACGCTGCAGGTCCTGCTTGTTGCCGTAACACCCGCCGCTCACACTGTGCAGCATCAGACGGGCATATTTGCTCATTTCTACGGGCTTGCCGCAAAGGGCTATCACACTGGCCATGCTGGCGGCTATGCCATCCACATAAATGCGGATGTCGGCCTGGCTATGGCGCAGGGCGTTGAATATCGCAATGCCGCTGTACACTTCCCCGCCGTTGCTGTTGATACGCACATGGATGCGTCGGCTCACGCGTTCGGCTTCCATCAGTTCCTGGGCTATGCGCCCGCTTTGCACCTCCGTATAGTCTCCGATGTCCCCGTACAGGAATATCGTACTGGTGCCGTCGTCACTCGTTGTAATATTGAAAAATCTGCTCATCGTCATGTCTTTACCAGCGGTTTCCCCGCCTTTCGATGGTGCGAAAATAGAACATTCCCATGGCACCAAGAAACCGCGTCCGCATCATAACGTTTTCTGGCGTTATCATAACGCTGTAACCCGTCATCATGCGTACGCGCTTTTACAAACCCCGATTTTTCATGCAATTTTGTAACGTGATTTACAACTAAAAAGGACGATTTATGGCAGATTTGACGAATGCCCAGAAAAAGGAATGGGCAAAAACTTTGTACCTCAAGGAAAACCTCACACAGCAGGAAATCGCCGACCGGGTGGGCGTGTCACGGGTGTCCGTGTCCAACTGGGTACGGGCCGGGAAGTGGGAGGAACAGAAGGTGGGGCTTACGCTCACAAGGCAGGAACAGGTGGCTAACCTCTACCGGCAGGTGGCCGAAATAAACAAGGCCATCGCCGAACGGCCCGAAGGGGAACGGTTCCCCTCATCCAAGGAGGCTGACATCCTCGGGAAACTGTCGGCGGCCATACGCAACATGGAGCAGGAAGTGGGCATTGCCGACATCATCAGTGTCCTCACCGGGCTCATCGACTGGGTACGGGCGGCCGACCTCGAAAAGGCAAAGGAAATTACACGCCTGGCCGATGCGTACATTAAAGACAAATTATAAAGGGATAGACAATGAAACAGACTGACAGACTCGCTCTCCTCGATTGGGAGAAGTACAAAGAAGACATCGCAAGGGCTACACCGGTCGATAGGAACATGACGGCAGCCGAACGGGAAAAACACCGGGAATATCTTGAGAAACATCCCATAGAATGGATCAAGTTCTTTTTTCCGAATTATGTCAAATATGAATTTGCCGACTTCCAGAAAAAGGCTATCCGGCGGATCATTGCACACGATGAATGGTTTGAGGTGCTTTCTTGGAGCCGTGAGCTGGCCAAATCCACCGTCACCATGTTCATCGTCATGAATCTCACGCTTACCGGACGCAAAAAGAATGTGATTCTGACCTCCAACAGCAAGGACAATGCGGTGCGCCTGCTCGATCCCTACCGGGCCAATCTCGAAGCCAACGGACGCATCATGGCATACTACGGCAAACAGGAACTGCCGGGCTCATGGACCGAGGATGAATTCACCACCAAAGGGAAGGTCTCTTTCCGCGCACTGGGTGCCGGACAATCTCCGCGTGGTTCGCGAAACGAGGCCATACGTCCCGACGTACTGCTGGTCGATGACTTTGATACGGACGAGGATACCAAGAACCCGGACATCATCCAGAAGCGCTGGGACTGGTGGGAAAATGCGCTGTATCCCACAAGGTCCATTTCCGAACCTACACTGGTCATCTTCTGCGGAAACATCATCGCCAAGGACTGCTGCGTGGTGAGGGCGGGCGAAATGGCCGACTCCTGGGACATCGTGAACATCCGCGACAAAAACGGTTTTTCCACATGGCCGGAAAAGAACTCGGAAGAGGACATCGACCGCACACTGTCCAAAATATCCAAAAAGGCGGCACAGGGAGAATATTTCAACAACCCGATTTCCGTGGGAGAGGTATTCGAAAACATTGCATACGGCAAGGTTCCGGCACTCTCCAAATTCAAGTTCCTCGTGGTGTATGGCGACCCGGCACCGGGCGAAAGCAAGGGTAAGAAAGGCAAATCCTTCAAGACGGTTTCGCTCTGTGGCAAATTGGGTGGCAGGCTTTACGTCATCAAGACTTTCCTGGCACAGGCGCTCAATGCGGAGTTCATTGACTGGTATGTCCGGATGCTTGAATTTGTCGGGGGCAAGACCAATGTCTATTGCTACATGGAGAACAACAAGCTGCAGGACCCTTTCTTCCAACAGGTGTTCAAACCGCTGGTGGCAAAAGTACGCCGCGAACAGAAGATTGCGCTGTTCATCCGGGGCGACGAGGAGAAGAAGACGGACAAGGCTACGCGCATCGAGGCCAACCTTGAACCGCTCAACCGCGAGGGGAACCTCATCCTCAACGAGGCTGAACGGGACAATCCGCACATGAAGGAACTGGAGGATCAATTCAAGTTGTTCACCCTGACCATGCGCTATCCGGCCGACGGACCGGATGCGGTCGAAGGGGCGAACCGTATCATTGACGAACTGATCAGGCGCATTGAACCGCCCGTATTCCGATCACGGAAGGATGTAAGAAAACGGAATAAGAAAAGATTATGACAACTCTAAAACAATAGGACTATGAGCAAATTTGTTGAACTTACCGATTACGATGCGAGCATCCACCGAGACATCCTCGACGCACTGGTTCGCGAAGACGAAACGGTCATTGAGGTTTGCGAGGACAGGGCCATTGCCGAAATGCGGTGTTATCTGGGCAAACGCTACGACTGCAACAAGATTTTTGCAGCCACCGGCGAGAACCGTAACCAGCTCGTGCTGATGATGGTCATCGACATGGCGGTCTATCACATCTTCTGCATCCACAACCCGCAGAAACTTTCCCAGGTACGCAAGGATCGTTACGAACGGGCGGTGGAATGGATGAAGGCGGTGGCCGACGAGGACATTTCAATCGAAGGGGCTCCGCTGCTGCCCGAGGAACAAAGGGCGGGCAGGTCGGATTTCCGCATTCAAAGCAACCGCAAACGAACGAACCACTGGTAAAAAGCAAGCATCATGAAAAAGAAAAACAGAAAAAACAACAAAGCCGGCATCATCACCGTAGGGGGAAACTTCACGTTGCCGGGACAAAAGAGACCGAATGTGATTGTGCTCACACAGCCCAAACGCTTCGGGCTGGACATTTCCGACTACATGGCAGCCGTAAGGGTGGCCGAGAATGTCGATTTCTCGCGACGTTACAAACTTTATGACCTCTACGAGGACATTCTGATGGATACCCACCTTTCCTGTGTGCTCGAAAAGCGAAAGAATGCCGTGCTGTGCTCCAACATGGAATTCCGGGTGGACGGGAAGCCCGACGATAAAATCAACGAACAGATACAGTCGCCCTGGTTCAACCGGCTGGTGGGTGACATCCTTGATGCGAAATTCTGGGGCTTCTCGCTCTGCCAGTTCTACAAGCTGCAGGAGTGGGTGGATTATGACCTGGTACCACGCAAGCATGTGGATCCGGTCAGGGAACTCATCCTGCGCCACCAGACGGACATTACCGGCCATTCCTGGAATGAATATACCGACCTGCTGTTTGTGGGTTCACCGTCCGATTTGGGGCTGTTGGCCAAGGCTGCACCTTGGGTCATCTACAAACGTAACACTACGGGCGACTGGGCACAGTTCTCCGAGGTATTCGGCATGCCTATCCAGGAATATATCTATGATTCCGACGACGACGAGTCACGCCAGCGGGCCATGGAGGATGCGGCCAATGCCGGAAGTCTGGCGCAGTTCTTCCATGCCAAGGACACGGAACTCAAACTCACGGAAGCCGGAAACAAAACAGGGTCTGCCGATGTCTATGAACGCCTCTGCGAGCGGTGCAACAACGAAATTTCCAAACTGATACTGGGCAATACGCTGACCACCGAATCGTCCGAAAAAGGCACGCAGGCTTTGGGTACGGTTCATAAGAAAGTAGAGGACAAGGTACTGGAGGCCGACCGGAAGTACGTGCTCAACGTGCTGAATTACGACATGACGGACATTCTGCTGCGCATGGGCATCAACACCGAAGGGGGTACGTTCTGTTTCCCCGAACCGAAGGAAACGGATGCCGGTACCAAAATATCCATCCTCACGCAGCTGAAGAAGAACTTCAACATCCCCATCGACGACGACTATCTCTATGAGGAATTCGGTATCGACAAACCGGCCAATTACGAGCAGCTGAAGGCGGAACAAAAGACGGCTGAACAAGCCGACCAGATTCCAAGCCCGAAGAAGGAGCCGGAGCCAGCGAATAAGGGACGGGATGATGAACCGACACCGAAACAGAAAAGAAACTTCCGGAACTGGCTCAAAGGTTTTTTCGTGAAAGCCCCGGCAGACGGGGCAGCTTTAGACTGGTAGTCGACAGACTGTATGCGGCTGATAATGGCAGCATCTCCATGGAGTTTGACTTCTCCGAAGAGGTGCTGCGGCGTGCCTTGCTGAACATATACAGCAGGGACTTTCATCCGGCAACCGAAATCGAAATCAACCTGTTCAATGAAATATGGGCAAAGATGGACAAGGCGGCAAAGGAAGGGTTCAGCAAATCCAAGGCCATTACTCCGGACGAGGATTTCAGAAATGCCATACTCCGGAACAATGCCGTATTCTCGGCATTCAAGGTACATCGTATGCAGAATGACATGGCACGACTTTTATTGGATTCAAACGGCATTTTAAAACCGTTCGACAAATGGGTACAGGAAGTCTTGCCCATTGCTTCCCATCAGGTTCGTCACTGGCTGCGGACGGAGTATGATACGGCGGTCATCCGGGCGCATCAGGCGGCTGACTGGCAACAGTTCCTGCGCGAACGCGATATTCTGCCCAACCTCAAATGGCTACCGTCCACCTCCATTCATCCGGGGGCTGACCACCGCCCGTTCTGGAATACCATCCGGCCGATTGATGACACGTTCTGGAACATCCACCGACCGGGCGACCGGTGGAACTGCAAGTGCGACCTCACTGCCACCGACGAGGAGCCGACACCACTTCCGGACGAAGACGACAAGAACAAGCCCCAGCCCGGACTGGATAACAATCCGGGAACGGACGGCAAACTGTTTTCCGACAATCATCCATATCAGGCAGAAGCCCACAAGGGTGCCCAAAAAGCGGTGGATAAACTTATGGCCCGTATTGACGAGATGATTGCGGAAATGCCGGACTACCTTACCGGGGAGGAAAAAATGGCCATTGCCCGGAACAACCTCGAAATGGAAAAGGCTCTTAAAATCAAAAAAGGAAAACCTATGGATGTGGATAAGGCGGACAAACAGAATGCAAATCCCAAACATGTGGAAGAGTATATTTTGGATTCCAAAGGAATATACCGCGATAAAAGGGGAAACAGATACCGGAAGAACAGCGATTACGATAAAAAACGGGATACTCCATACAGTATCAACTGCCAGACTTGCGCACCGGCATACGCTTTACGATTACGTGGATGGGATATTACCGCCAAAGGCAATGTCGCAGGGTCTAAACTTGAATATCTGAGTAATGGACGTGCTTTTGAAGTCTGGAAAAACACCGACGGTACTCCGGCGCAACATATAAGTATAAACAGCTGGCTTGCGCACAAAGGATACCTGAAAATGACCCCTAAAAGGTACATGGAGTATTTCAATGAGGTATGTAAGGAAGAAGGCGTGTATGAATTGTGCATCGGCTGGAAAAGTGGAGGAGGTCATGCTACAATCCTGCAACGGTTTGCGGATGGTGAACTAAGGTATATCGAACCCCAAAGCGATAATTCTGCCGGTTCAGGAATGGAATGGAAAGACGTAAAATATTTATGTGAAATAGGAGCTGCGACTTCCCACAACTGCAGGGGAGTCCTGAGAATTGACAATAAGCTATTCGATGTCTCCTTCCTCGATATTTTCGATACATGAATCGATAACGTCAAGGGATAACGGACCGGTTATTTCGGTTGCGTCTTTACCGTCATACAGATAGACGAAAGGATAACCGGTACAGGAGTCCCCCGGAAACTTGAACACATAGGCTTCCTGGCCTTCATAAATACCAAGGTATTCGAAGGTGTCACCGTATTGCTCAATAAGTACACGGGCCTCGTTCTTTACTTGTTCCGGTATATTCATAACGCATAAAAGGCATATTGGAAGCCTCGGTTGCAAAGTTATAAATTATTCTTGAATTACTGATGATTATGGACATAAAAGATTTTACGGAAATGATAAAGCGGAAACGTGACAGGCTGGACAGTATGATGCGCCGCAAAATGCCAGTCATGGTAGGACGAATGGCCAAAGACCATTTTCAGGATAACTTCCGGCAGGGTGGATTTGTCAATGGCGGTCTTCACCCTTGGCCCAAAGCCAAACGGCTGTCCTCGGGAGGTTCCGATGCCGCCAGCAATTATGGAACGCTGCTCTCCGGCAGGAAACATCTGTTCAAATCGGTCGGATATACACCTGCAGACTACCGGGTAAGGGTATTCAACGAGGTGGTCTATGCACCCATCAACAACTGGGGCGGGGAAATCGATGTCACCGTCACAGACCGCATGAGGCGCTTTGCATGGGCCAAGTTCTACAAGGCTTCGGGAAAAAGAAAAAAAACCGGCACAGGGCAAAAGAAACGCGTCAAACGACGTTCCAAGCCGAAGGAACTGAATCCGCAGGCACAGTTCTGGAGGAACATGGCGCTTACCCAAAAAAAGAAACTGCACATCCGCATCCCGCAGCGCCAGTTCATGGGCGAAAGCGAAGAATTGAACCGGCGTATCCGGGAAAAGGTGGACCAGGAAATTACCAACATTTTAAACCAATAACGATATGGACGAAATTTTTATCGCAATCATGGAACAGATTGCACAGGAAATGCCGGAACTCTCTCTCATCGACGAGGACTACGGACAATTGGAAATGGGAGCAGAAGAAGACCAGTACCCGGTCACTTTCCCTTGTGTATTAATCGGAAATACAAACTCCGACTGGCACGACCTCGGATACGGGGCACAGAAAAGCGAATCCGCACTGACCGTCCGGCTGGCCATCGATTGTTACGACGATACAAGCTACGCATCCGGCACGTATGACAAGGTGAGGGAAAGGCAGCAGCTGGCCAAGAAATTATACAAGTCGCTGCAGTGTCTGCAATGCACGGACAACGCTTCGCCGCTGGTACGCGAGAAAAGCCGTTCGTATGCCATGCCGCATTACATCAAGGTCTATGAAATGACGTTCTCATTCACACTGCACGATGAATCGGCCATGCCGTCATCTTATGGGGAATAGTTCCAGCTGGGCGGCAGTCAGACGGGGGGCTTTCACCTTGGGAACAGGCTTCAGATTGTAGTCTGTTCCCTCACGTGATTTCCGGCGGATGATGGTCATGATACGTTCCTCGGATATAAAGAATTCGCGCTCCGACAACACTTTTAAAACATCGTCGAACCGCAACCGCTGTATTTCTGTCCAATAGTAGTAACGACGGCATAGTGCCTCGTCACGCAGCTTGATCAGTTCTTTATCCCGTCCTTTGCCCATACATTTTATTTCTCTTACAAAAATAACTGATTTCCATCTATTTTAAGAACAAAAGCGCCGCAATTATAACAACTGCGGCGCTTTCTGTTTATAGGGTTAACGGGTTTCGGCTACAAACGGCAGAAACTGGGTTCAATGCGGGTCCATACGCCGTTTTCAGGGTTGCGGCGGCTGAAGTAGTAGTTGGTGGCATTGCGCTGCACTACATTAGCTTCCTTGAACAGGCGCATGATGTCTGCATACTCTTCATCGAACTTATCTTCCAGTTCATACAGCTTTGAAATGCTCTTGTAGTCCAGGTCGCCCATCTTGTTGCGCTCCAGCAGGGTCATGGCCATCTGATACATCGGATCATCAGAACCTTTCTCGCTGTTCTGCATGTAGCGCTTCAAATAGTCAATCAGACGGTCGGCTGCCATGTCGGCTCGTTCATCGAAGCCTTTCACCTTGTTGCTTTTCACTTCCAGACGGAAGTCTCCGTCCGTAATGGTATAGCTGCGCTGTTCGTCGCTTTTCACCTGGCCGTATTCCTTCATCACCTTGGTAAAGGCATCGGCTTCTTTTTCCAGCCATCCGCGGAACCCGGTCACGGCATTCACCATCTCAAGAACGTTGGTCTTTACTTCGTGCATAAACTCACCGCGTAATGCCTCGTAAGTTTCACGACGGGCGATGCGGTCTTCTTTCTCTTCTTGCTGCAGCTGGGCCATGAGGGCTGCTCGCTGTTCTTTACTCAGGGACTTGATGTCCACACTTTGATTGTTCTTTTCCATTTTAAATCATTTTAGTTGTTAATCAGCTATTACTTTGTCATCCTTCAGCAGCAAAGCGAATGTCCTGTCTCTTTCTGCTTTGGTTTCAAACTTCTTGTATGTCTTCCAGCCACCGTTTATGCCGGTACACATCTTTATCCTCGGGCCTGGATAATCATCCTTTCGTATTATACAGAACCCCGCTTTTATCAGCTTGTCTTGGTCATCTATCCTCATAATCATCCTGCTTTTCCGGTTCATCGTCTATCAGCATGGCCTCCCCATTGGCATACGCCCAGTCGGCCAGTTCGTTGAAAAACTCCGCTGCATCCTGGTTCTCCATATCGGATGTCGTAAGGGTCACGTCTTTTCTTATGCGCTCAAGCGCTTCATGTGCTTTTTTATCCATATTGCTCTATTTATCGGTTAAACCTCCTTTTCGTTGGATAGCCCGCAGTTTGATGGCCAGTTGTTCCAGCTCGGCTGTACTAACCTGAACAAAGGGCTTGCCGGCTATCCGGGGGTTGTTGCAGAATTCGTTCACCCGGTTCCAGTCGGTGGTGTCTATACCCAACTGTTGCATCAGCTTCAGGCAGACGCTGCGTTTCCGTCGCAGTTCCTCGCGAAGTTTCTGCCGCCATTCGTCTTGTCCGCTCAGTTTCTCCAGAGCAGTACAACAAACTTCATACTCCTTGGCCGTCATTTCCTTCAGACTGTCTGTCCGGTTCCACGTGTACTGCAGCACGATTTGTTTTTTGAATTCCTCCCGATCGCCCTGATAAGGCAGTTTGTTGAACAATGCATAGAACCGGGCGAAATTGGTTACTTCCTGTGCCATATCATCCTTTCACTTTTTTCTCCACTGAAAGAATTGCCAAACTTATCATCATAAGTTTTACAGACTGGCTGTCCTCTTCAAACAAATCAATATCCGCAACCACAGGCTCACCGCTCATGGTGTTCCATATTTGCTCTACCTTTTTCGTCTTCTTTTGATTCATCAAAAAGAGATACGCGTCATACTCGGAACGGTCAAATTCAAATACGACCTGAACTTTCTGTTTTTCTTCCATACATTCACTATTAAAAGGTTATTCAAACAATACTTTAATGCCACACGAACTGGCTACGTCAAGCTCCAGTTTGGCTCCCTTGCTCAGTTCCCAGTCCTTCAGCATGTAGATATAGTCACAAGCCAGCAACAGGGCAATGTCGGCCCGCATGTGGGCTCTCCAATGAGCTTCATCCGGCAATCCGTTCCTGAAAGGGTTTACAGGATCATAGCCTTGTGCCATCAGTTTCTCCTCGGCACGGCTGAAGGCTTCCTTGCGCTCATTCATATCATAGTGCGCGATGGCTCCGCTGATGTACACTTTCCCGGCACCGGTCGCTTCACCACGTTGAAAAGCCTTGTGTCGTTCCCACCGTTCCGGAACCACCACACTGTAGTTGCACGATTGGCAGCAGCAGCCTTCTTCTTTCACCGGGAACGGATTGTATCCGTAGCCCTCATACTCTTTGCCGCAGATGCAGCACACTTTCTTTTCTTCTTTCTTTTCCATCACTTCAAATCTTTAATGTTTATTTGGCAGGACGGATGCCATACCTGAATATTCCGAGCAAACATCACATCCCTGGTTTCTATCACTACGTGTCCCTTTGTCTTGGCCCTGCGCAGACGGAGGTCGCTTTGTATGTTACGTTCTACCCAATCGTCCACCACGGCCTCCGCTTCCTGTTCTTTCAGGAGTATCTGGTACAGCTTATTCTCCCATTCCATCATTCAAATAATCCTCCATATTATCGTCCTTCAATGTTTTGGCAGCACCTTCTTCCCATATCACGTAGGGCTCACCGGGCCGCTCCATAAAGCGGCTTTTGCACCAGGCTTTGAAACAGCTTACCATGATTTTCACATCGGCATCATATTCCACCTTGCGGGCGCTTCTACCTGCCGGATGAAGCCCCTCGGCATGGCTGATGAAGATAAACAGTTTCTTGGGATGACGTTCCTTGAACTCCTTGTAGGTTTTGTAGTTCAAGCCGCTGTATTGGAAGCTGTCGATAATCACGATTCCGGGACTGCCTCTGCGCCGTAACCGTTCCTCCAATTGCTCCATCGGTTCCCGGTCAAGGATAATCAGCTTCTTTTTCACTTCACCCATCTTGTGCCGTTTCAGGCTCATCTGGAACGACAAACCGGTACTTTCTTCCAAACTGTCATAAATTACGCGTCCGAAGCTACACAGGTACTTGGCCAGCTGCATCACAAAGCTGCTCTTACCGTTTCCGCTGGCTCCCCAAATAATCCACACGCCGCTCTTGGCCGGGTTGCCTATCGAGGTTTGCCAGTCCCCGGAAAACTCGAACCGGGGAATCTTCATGTTCAGCACCTCACCGGGACTGTAGGCTCTCTTCAGTTTCACGGTTACCTCCTTTCAATTCTTCAATAAGAGCATCAGCATAGTCCACAGCAAGTCTGGCAACTTGTTTTATAGACATTATACCTGATGAATTGCTTCTTACTACCGGAAGCATGCTTTTGGCAATTTCATATCTGCGCTGTTCCCAGTCTATCTCATTCGCTTTTCTCATCTCGCGATGGATACCGATAACAGCATCCATCGCTTGCATTTCTATCTTGCTTATCATGCCTGCATCCTCCTTAATTTTTCGATTTCGGTATATACGCGCCGCAAGCCGCCTCCGGTGCTATGAACAATCTTGGCAATGTCGGCACCGTCCGGGGCATTGATTTTTGCGACGATGGCAGCCTGTGCCTTCAGAAACTTTTCGCGTTCCTGCGCATCGTCCGGGGTCACCTTGCTGTAGGAGTCACCGTAGCGGCTCAACATTTCGGTATAGCCCACCTTCTTGCCTTCGATGGCGCGGTTGATCTTCTCCTTTAATCCGTCGGCACCCATCATATACCAGGCACAGCAGCGTTCCGTAGCGTTCCAAAGCGCCTTTAACTCCAGGAAGGCTTCATACTGCAGGTCCCCGGCTTCATCCAGGATAACCAGGGGCGTATCAATCGTGCGCAGGTAGGCCACCAGATCCTCATACACGTCGCTATAGCGTCCGTTGCTGGTCACACCGAATTCCTTGGCAATGTAGCGTATCAGCTTCAGTTTGGTCTTCACCTGGCTGCAGTCCACATATACGGCGTGCTTGTGCTGCTTCACGTAAGCTTTCGCTGTAAAGGTCTTGCCGATATTGGGCATATCGCACAGGATGGCACTCAGCCCGCTTCCCTGGCACACTTCCAGCTGCTTGCTCACAAACACGTAGGTCGGGGTCTGTGCTGCCAGCCAAGGTATTTCTGTACGCAGTTGCACGCCTAATCTTCGGGCTATACCTACCCAGTTGGCATCACTGACCTGCTTTTCATAATTGCCCCGCTTGATGGCATTGTAAACGCTGGGGGCTATGCCCAGTGCCGTGGCATGGCGGTTGTCACTGGGATAATTTTCACGGTCGGCGGCTATCGCTGCCACAATACGTTGCTTTACTTCATTTGTTATTTCCATTTGAATGCTGTTTTAAATTCGTTCTAACGTCGTTAATTATATCTTGGCTACTGCATCATGCTCGAAGGCACTGATGTCCATATAGGCTGAGTAATCTTCTTCCTCGGCTTGTGCAGGAAGGGGAACGGCTTCCGCCTGTACCTCTGTTATCAGCTTTGCTTCCTCTTTGGCAAGGATGCCCACACGCTTGATCTTGCCGTCCTTCATCATCTTGTCGAATTGAGCTACATACTTGGACTGTTCGGTATAGGCTGCCTTGTCGTACTCGGTCTGCTCGGCTGTATTCTCATTGTAACGGGCTACGGGCTTGCAGGTGGCGATATATCGTCCGTTCTGGTAGATATATACCTCGTTGATGGTTCCGTCGGCATCGGGCAGATAATAGGCATCTACCTTGTAGTTCCTCGGCTCCAGCTTTTCGATGATTTCCGGGCTGGGCAGTCCGTATTGGTTGTACATCACCGTGCAGTAGGTGTTCTGCCGGATGGTTGTTTCGGTGTGCTGTCCGATGAACCGGTAAAGAACGGCCTTGTCCCAAGGTGCAAGGTTCGGGTTCTGATGGGCGCAAAGCACATCCCAACGGCTCATGCCCGGATAGCGCTTTTGGTTGGGGTGAGGCTGTGCGTTGAAGGTCTCAATGGCGCGTATATCATCGGCTACCAATTCTTCATAACTATAGGTCTTCACCTTGTAGGTGTTGTTCTTTTCGTCATACACCTTTTCTTCCTTCGGGCGGTTGGCCTCCAGCTTGGCATACCATCGGCCGATACCTACCTGCGTGCGTTTCTCCACACCGTATTTCTTTTCGCGGTTCTTGTGCTCGGCACGTTTTTCACGCGAGTTCCCGGGGTTACACCAGCGGATCAGGGGGAAGACGGTACCGGCTTGCATCAATCCGTCGGCAAAGTCGCTTACCAGGTGGTGTTCCACTTCTAACTCGGCGGGGATATACATGCCGTTCCGGTCCAGGGTCTGGAACATGTTTCGCATGCAGTCTAAAAATAACTCGGTAGTCTTGTACCGGTTGTAGGCATATCCCACCACAGCACCGCTCACCACATCGTAGGCATAATAGGCTTTCACTCGGTTGCCATCCTTCATTGGGCGCGGCAGGTCGCGGTCGTCAAGAGAAACCTTACTCAAGGAATATTCACCGATGCTGCGCAGATGATAAGGACGGTAGGCATTGTTGAAATCCCATTGGCTCATGTGCAGCTTACCGCGAAGGGCCTTGTTCTTGGGGTTGTTCAGGTAGTTGGCTACTGTGGCCGGGCTCAATACCAGCGGATTTCCATCCTTGTCGGTAAAGTCTGCCGGATTCAACACCTCGCCGGTTTCGGGGTCATATAGCTCCAGTTCTCCTTGCACAAATAGATTGTACTGTTCCCACACGGTGGTATTGAAGGGCTGCTCCGGTTGGGCATCGATGCTCAGCAGCAGGCGTTCAATGTCATAGGTCACTTTCCGGCGGTTCTGGTTCATGAACTTGCGGCTGATAAGGCTTTCATAGCCGTTGGCCTTGAAGTCATTCACACGCTTCTTGAAGCGGTTGGAACTGACAGGCAAGGTATGTCCGAACTCTGCTTGGTAGTAACTGATGGCTCCTGCCAGTTCGCCCCAGTTCACCGGCCCGGCCTTCATGGCCTTTCGCATAAACGTGGCATCCTCCATGGCACGCATCACTGCCTCAATTACCGAAGCGTTTACCGTATATTCTTGGATGTGTTCCGGTGGCAGTGTATCTCCGTTGTCAAAACGGAACCGGGTGTAAAATTCCCGGGCTTTCGCATCGATGTGGTAATGGCTGCCGAGCCAGTTTCTTATTACGTCTTCTTTCATATCTCCGTATTTTAGTTTTATCCTTTCCTGAAACCGTAGGGGCATGGTGGCTATTTCTACCAAAACGTAACCTCCCAGACCTCTTCCGGATCGAACTACATTGATTTTCTCCTTTGCCGCTAACTTCTTGTAATTGGGTATCGACATGATGGGAGCAAGTTCTTCTTCGGAAAGAGTGGAAGGATGAACTCCTTTCAGCGTGCGGCTTCTGCTGTAGTCTGCCTTTCCGTTCACCATCACCGGTCGGTCATCGTAAGTCAGGTCATTGTAGGATATGCACAATATCTTTCCATAATACTCCATTTCATTTCTATTTATAAGGCAGATGCCATCTGTTGGGTCTCGTGCTGCAGCTGCATGAAATCCGATACAAATTCACATTGGTAGGTTTCAGTCCGTTTTCCGTCCACGTACACATCCACATCATTGGTCTTTCTGTGGACCACGAGTTTTACACGGGGACCGAAAGTGCAGGTCATGGTCTTCTCGCACTCCTCGAAGGTGGTTTCGCAGTTCGGGATGAAGTTCCCGTCAGTCAGTTTGCCGCCTCGCTTCAGGGCAAGAGTGCGTATCCGGCGCGCCTGATCGCTGTCACGGACAAAATTCAGTGCTTGCCACACAGCCTGACGGCTGCATCCGAATGTCTTCATCAAGAAGGTCTTGGTCTCGTTATCTGTCAAAATCTGCTTTCTCATATCGTCATACTTTTTAATCGTTATCGTTCGTTCAAAGGTTTTCAACGGCTTCCGCTATTTCCTAATCACCCGTCAGTATTTCATGAAGGCGTGTCCCTTTCTGCAGTTCTTCGACCAGCACCTGCATCGCTTCCTCACACACACAGCTCACATTCTCTATCACCCGGTAGGCATCCGAGTTGCTTATCTCATCCTCCGTCATGAATTGTCCAGCCAGCTCCATCGCCTGGTCGGCAATATTCTGCGTATGTGCCGTACTGCCTATCATCGTGCGCAACTTCTGTTTGAACAGACTCTCTGCTGTTCTCGGATTGAAATTCTTTGCCATAACTCTAAATTTTAAAAGTTTATATCGTGGGGCGCGGGGAATCGAACCCCGACGGCTTTCTACGCTTTCTTATTTCGATTTACCAACTCTCCGGCCGTGCCTGCCGCCCCTGCCCGTCTTTCCGGGCTGCCAGTTATCCGGCAATCTATTTGCCTTGTTCTTCTATCATCGAAAGGACAACCATCCTGTCTTCATCCCAAAGCGGAAGCCCCAATTCAATGGTCCGTTTCACCACTTCCATCTCACCGACCAGCCCTACCGCTTCTTTGCGGAAATCGGTATCGTCATACGCATGTGCCTTGCCAATCAGAAAATCGGTCAGGTTGTCGATAACTTCCTTTTGACGTTCACATTTCATTTCATAGTTCAGCACTCGCACATGAACATCGCGGATAATCCGGCTGTCCCCATGTTTCTTGAAATCTTTGCAGAACTCATCCTTGTTCATCGAAGTGTTCAGATAAACCGCATGGATGTAATCAAAATCCTCTGCTGTAGGGGTTATCCCCGTCCGTTCCATAAATTCTTGCTGTGTCATAAACTCACTTATTTTATTGTATTATTCTGCATCTTCAATTTTGAAAGAAAAGCACTTATCCGCCAATACTCTTTTTACAAAGTCTAAGTCGTATCTATCAGCTGAAAAGAAAACTGCCTGATAATCTACACTGGGATAAGCCTTGATTGCTGTTGTATCTACCATCTTCTTGACCAGTCCGTAAAGAGCTTCGGCGGTCTCGGCTGTTGCTTGAGCTATAATTACTTTTGCTTTCATTTTCTTTAATCCTTAAAATTCGCTAATCACACGCCTTTTTTGTATATTTGGCGCGCTGTTTACATCTTAAACACGCTGCAAATATATAGAATTATTTCAATACATCAAAATAAATATGGAAGAAAATCAATATAAGGATATGAATTTTATAGAAAGACTTCAATATTTCATGGAGAAAAAGGGCATAAATGACAATCAAATGACTGTTAATGCCGGTCTTTCTGTTGGACTTATTGGGAAAGCAAAGGTGTCTGGCAAAGGCATGAGCTCAATGAATATTGAAAAAATTCTATTAGCCTATCCGGAATTATCTGCCGATTGGTTACTTACTGGTGCAGGAAGCATGTTGAAAGATGATTTGAACGGCATTAAAACAATAGACGAAGCAAATTCTTCGACTCTGCCTACCACATCTATGAACCCATCCATCGGTACACCATACTACGATGTGGACTTTATCGGGGGCTTTGATGAAGTGTTTAATTCACAGGTAAACATACCTGCCACCAACATTGTAATAAGGGGATTCGAAAAAGCCAGCCTTTGGTGCAATGTCACCGGGCACTCCATGGAACCCAAAATAAACCATGGCGACATCATTGCCCTGCACCAATGCACACTCAACGACATCCAATATGGCGAAATCTATGCAGTGGTGTTGGATACCATCCGCACCATTAAAATCCTCCGCAGGTCGCCGGATCCGGACAAGCTGCGCTTCATCCCCATCAACACCAATGACTACGATGAACAGGAATTCGACAAATCACGCATCATCAATGTCTTTGAAGTAATCGGAAGTATCAGCAAGTTCTTCTAAGTGGTACACGCATGCCTCCTACAGAAGGCTAAAAAAGGACGCACGCACACACTTTTGAAGGAATTTACCTGAAGCAAACTCGTAAATACACTGTAAATCAAAGGATTTATTTTATTATAATAAGGTATATCACACAAACAAGTGTCGTTTTTCCTCTCTGAAAACAGAGAAAAACGGCACTTGCTTTCATTTATAACATAGTTTCCTATTTCGGGCGTACCCTCTGAGAACTGAAAAAGTAACCCCTAAAGTAACCCCTAACTTAAAGAAGTAGTAACCCCTAACAGTAACCCCAATAGTAACCCCTAACCAAATAAAACCAACCGTAGGGGCATAAAAAAAGGGAGCCATAAGCTCCCCAATCAGCATTCAAAGAAATAACGCCTACAAGCCTTTCTAACGGCGCTATTATATCGTTCTAACCATTCCCTTACTACCACCCGAGATGAGCGTAGATTGCTTAATTATAGCCTTTTTCGTGCATATTGTGCCGTTACCAGACAGCCCGGCATGAAGCAGGTAATTCTTGGTTGCCCCCACCTGATCTGCCGTCAGAACCGTATAAACAGCCGATATACTGCTGAAATACCAATCTTTCTGCTTCGTCCCGTCTATTTTATGCAGCAAATGCACATGAATCACTTTTGCCATATTCGTTTCTATTATGCTGCAAATATACCAAATAATACTTATTTGGAAGAATTTTAAGGCAACATCTTTAAAAATAGGCACAAAAAAACGGCCACACAGCCGTTCACACCATCATATAACAAAATCCATCAACCCAGCCATAAAACGGCCACACAGCCGAAAATAAAACCCTTCCAGGCCGTTTTAGCCCCATCTGCAAGCCCGATGTAAAGCAATCCCCCGAATATCCGAAGAAAAGCCCCTCAAACGTAAAGCAGATGTAAGCCATGTAAAGAGAAAAACCGCTTCGAAATATTCAGCCCATTTTCCCGATCATGCCTAAACCCTTTGGTTTTCAAAACCTTTCGCCCATTTTTCCCGACCATTGAAAAAACCGCTTCGTTCTATGCCCCATAAATATGAATTATGGAAACGTAATACTCCTATAACAAAAAGTGGGCAAGAAAATCCTGCTAGAACATATTATAGAATGTTTTTTAATGACAGTATTGCCGAATTACGGTATTGCTATATGGGCGAAACTATAACAAATGACTTTTATCTTAAGACAGCGGATCAATGCATTTGGATAACACAATGGATTCCAGTTGTAGATAATGTTCAAAATAAAGAATGTATATATGACGAAATGACACATATTGTAGATTTGTTAAATTGCAAAAAAGATTCAGTTACATATTTTATAAAACGAAAGGGCATAATTCAACCCCATATATATTATTACAATTTAAAAGAAAGTACAGCATCATATATTTATGAATGTGTTTCGCGAAATGATATATTATATTTTAATAAAAATAGTTTGGGATTATTTGGAATACAGCCAGGTCTGGAAAAATATGATAGACACAGGTCTATTTTACCATAATGCAAAATATGGATAAAGACATTGTGCCCAACCAGGCCATCGCCACGTACGTGACGCAGTGGGCTTACGACAGCCACAACCGCCTGCTGGAGATGATATACCCCGACGAGGAGAAGGTTTCCTACACCTACGACCTCGGCGGCCAGCTGACCAACGTCCACGGCTACAAGTCATACGGCTACGACTACGTGAACCGCATAGGCTACGACAAGTTCGGGCAGCGCACGTACATGAAGTACTGCAACGGAGCGGAGACATTCTACACCTATGACCTGCAGCGTCGCAGACTGCAGGGTCTGAAGGTTGACGCCGGCGGACGCACCATAATGGACAACGCCTACACCTACGACGCCGTGAGCAACGTGCTCGGCGTGACCAACGGAGCGGCCCTGCCACAGAGCGGCAAGGCCGGCGGACAAATGAGCCACAGCTACACCTACGACGCACTGTACCGTCTGACAGGCGCAACCGGAACCTACACGGGTGCAGACAGCAAGACGGCAAGCTACACACTGGCAATGGGCTACGACAACATGCACCGCATCACCTCGAAGAGCCAGCACCTGACGCAGGGTAACCTGCAGTTTGAAGGCACACTGAACGTGGGCTATGACCTGACGTACACCTACGGACAGGAGGAAGGAAAGAAGTTCCAGCTTGACAACGTCAGTGACGTGAACTACCGCACGGAAGCCACTCCGGACGAGAGCCAGAAGACGCGCAACAGCCATGCCTACGAGTATGACGCGAACGGAAACCTTGTTTACGTCAACACGGGACGCACGAAGAAAGATGGAACAACAGACGAGAAAGCCCATGAGCGCAAGCTGAAATGGGACGAGGAGAACCGTCTGCTGGCCTCTGACGACGACGGATTCGTGACCAACTATTGGTATGATGCTGACGGCGAGCGCACAGTGAAGACCAGCGGAGAGAGCGAGCAGGTGTTTGTGAACTCAGAGTTTGCCGGCGGACGCACCAACACGGCCAAGTTCTCACTCTACGTGAGTCCTTATCTCGTGGCCAACCAGGGCGGACGCTACACTAAGCACATCTATATAGGCTCACAGCGCATCGTATCCAAGATAGGTGACTTCGCATCCTACGGCGCAGATCCGAGGCGCATACAATATGCCGGCAGCGAGGCTGACGCGGTAAATGTAGACTATGATGTTAAATATAGTCAACAACTGCAGACAATCAAAGAAAATTATGCTACCTTTGATGTGCCGTACAACGGAACGGACAACAACGACTATGTAAACGGCGAAGGATTCTGCTGTGACGACGGCTCGATGGAAGCTGCCATGGCTCAGGCCAACGCACTGGAGGACAACTTCCAGGAAGGCGACGCCTACGAGAACCTGCAGTTCTACTACCATTCCGATCATCTGGGTAGCAGCAGTTACATCACCAACCTGGATGGAGCGGTGGTACAACACATAGAGTACGTGCCGTTCGGCGAAGTGTTCATTGAAGAGCGGAACAATATCTGGAATACGCCTTACCTCTTCAACGCGAAGAAATTCGACGAGGAGACGGGACTGTATTACTATGGTGCGAGATACTATGATTCTAGGTTGAGCTTATGGATGTCAACAGATCCATTGGAAGAAAAATATCCAAATATCAGTAGCTATTGTTATTCAAATAACAATCCTATAAAATATATCGACCCTGATGGAAATGATTGGTTTGTCAATGACCAAAACTTTTATGTTTGGTCTATGGCTAATTATGTGCCTGGATTTGATTATGCTGGTAATTTAATACCATCAGGTGTATCTCGATATCAAATCTTAGAAGAAATTAGAGGAAAATATTATCATAAGTATACAAGTAATATTTTTTCTTCTATTGGAAATTTTATTTTTGGGAAAAATAGTTTCATAGAAAGAAAGCCTATAGCCATGCAGAAGAATCATTCAATAATGAGCTGATTTATCAAGGGGCAACAATTATCCCTTTGTCTATAGTAGGAAGAAAGGGAAAGACTATTCTTGCTGCTTTTAAAGCAAGCAGTAAAAGTGTCTGGTCTTTACCGTGGCTTGAACGTTGTTTAATAATTGAGGAACAATTAGGAAAAAACTTGAAAGGAAATTTCCCGGTAATAGATAAATTCCTGAATGGTGTTGCAAAGAGCATAAAAAGTATAGACCTTAATGCAAAGAGTTATCAAAATGGAAAAGTTTTATTTTCTACCTTAAAAAGGTATTATCGATAAAGTAGCAAAATTCAAAGGAAAACGTTGGAATGGGGGTTATCATCTCAGAAGAAGATATAACAAAAAGAACTTTGGACATAGCTATTCCAAGGGGTGCTTCTCCATCACAAGTAAAAGTTTTACAAGAAGCTACTAAATATGGAAAATCTAACGGAGTAGAAGTAAATATACAAGTTATTAAGTAAATAACAATTTAATCAATTATAAAATTATATATGGCTATAAATAAACAAATAACAATATGTAAATCGGCAACAGAGTTTATTGTTTATCCAGAATCGAAAAATGAAATAGGATTATGGGTTGCGCATACACCTTGCTTTATTACATCGAATTGTGAAATTCATAATATTGAGAATATAATTAATGAAGCTTTACAATATAGTAATTCAGGGATACAAATTACAAATGGGATACAAAAAAATATCCTAAAAGAATTGCACATTAAAAGTTGGAAGACATTGTATAAAACGTATAAAACAATCAGTTTATCCTTAACTGAAAATAAAATAATTATTACACCATATGTGTATACGCAAAAAGGCGTATTTCCAGATACTGAAATAAAAACTTATTTCGATATTTGGGATTATAACAGTGCAATTATACAACTTCTTAAATTGTGATTCTCTATTATTCAAATATGACGTTATGGAACGTGTTACCAGTATCACCCATGAATATATATACGCGAGTTCTGGATAAAACACATACGAGCGGCAGCGGAAAGACTCTGAAGAGCATGCAGGAAAGCGATCCAGACGGGACATCACCACGACGCTCGAATACGACGGAATCCAGCGACTTGTACGTGTAACAAATGCGGACGGCAACGTGACAACCTCGACCTATGACATAGGCGACCGCCGCACAGAAGCCACTCCAGACGAGAGCCAGAAGACCGGCAACAACCATGCCTACGAGTATGACGCGAACGGAAACCTCGTGTACGTCAACACCGGACGCACAAAGAAAGACGGAACAACAGACGAGAAAGCCCATGAGCGCAAACTGAAATGGGACGAAGAGAACCGCCTGCTGGCCTCTGACGACGACGGGTTCGTGACCAACTACTGGTATGACGCAGACGGCGAGAGCACAGTAAAGACCAGCGGCGAGAGCGAGCAGGTATATGTGAACTCAGAGTTTGCCGACACTATAAAAATAACAACAGGCAATAAAAAGTTTTGTTTTATTCTTCATAATCACTCAATTTTAGCTAAGCCTTTGAAATGAGAATTATCATCGCAGTTGTTTTGAATATAATAATCAGCATAATCTATTTATTAGGCATGAGCCTATTAGATAGACTTGCTCCTATAGCCCATCCTGATATTGCTCACGGATTGACAATGATAGCTTGGACAAGCATATTATTTGTTATTCAGTTCCTATTATTATTCCTATTTTTATTTTTAGGAAAAAACAAATTTAATTTTTTTATCCCACTTATTCTTCCATGTGTATATGAACTAAGTATATTAGATGTATACCCGAAGCGTTCATTTGTTTGGCTATTCATTTTACTTGTATTGTATATTTGTTATTATTTATTCTTGATAAAATGTAATTTGTATAAAAAGTCCTCTTAATTATAAAAATTATTTATAAATACTAGATGCCTGATAAACGATAGACAAATGAGGCCAGACAAGCGAGCACAAGCTTATTTCAAAAGAGAAAAGCCACATGCCGGACTATTGCGATGACAGATTTGGGCCCAACTACGTGTTTGGTATGGGCGGCGAACGTGCAGTGAAGACCAACACTGAAAATTTTACAAAGCCATAAACCGTGAATATAAGACGCAAAGAAACGTTTTGTTAAAAAAGAGCAAAGAACAAGACGATTGACAATGAAAACATTGCGTTTCAAATAAATTATGACTATCTTTAGGCAGGAAAAAGGAAAATCGATATAACACTTTATTGCAAGCCGACCATTAGCATTAATAAGGTTTTTAATTTCCCGAAAGAAATATGATTAAAGTTAAAAGGCCTTTTGCAGAGTGCTGCGCAGGCACACTCTCTCTACTCAGCTAAGTTAAACGACATGAAAAACAGCCAAGCATAAAGAAAATTTATCTTTGACATAATTAATAAAAAATTTATATGAGAAATTTTGCTGCCTATTTATTATTATTGTATCCATTAATATTATTTGCCTGCCCGCAAGACGGACAGCGTAATTTTGTGAACCATAATACCATATTACTTGACTCTACTGCGACGGACAACTGTGTTAAACCTGAAGAAACTTTACTTATTGATTCTGCTAAAGTGGCTATTTTTGCATCTGTACTTGATGCCAATAAAATATACATTTCAGTATATAAAGACAGAGAAGGCGTTATGAAACAGAAATTGTCTCCACACCTGAAAGAAAAGATATCAGAAGCAGAATCGAAGTTAATTATAAAAAAAATCAGCAATGTATTTATAGAGTCTAAAGGTGATATTATTATTTCTAAAAAATATTTTCCTATAGTAGTAGCAGCAGACTATCCTTGGATTACATTTGAAATTTATATAAAGGGAAAGAAAATTGTTAAAAAGTATATTGTGGGAAAACGACAAGGCAATTATGAAATAACATATTCGGAATCATTTTCAAATTTGTATAATTATTTATTTGAAAAAGCAAAAAATTTATTTGAACAAGGTATATTCTTACCAAGGAAAAGAATAGTCAAATGAAATTTAACAGAGAGTTATTAAATGATAGAAGTAATGTCAGGTTTGGATTAGAGATATTACAGTTATGATAAATAATAGAATATTTATGTGGTCAATTATTGATGGAAAAGAAAAAGTTGAAAAACTTTATCATGGTATTTTACCAGGTTTAGAATCTATCCACATTCATGAATTTACAATAATAACAGGTGAAGATATTGAATTAGATATAAGATTTGACATAAAGAATATGCCTAAAGATATGCCTTCTAAATGGATTGAAAGAAAGATAAATACAATTCAATTTGTTTTCGGCTTTTTAGGTGTTAAGTTCATTGATTTTAATATAGATAAGGACTCTAAAAATAAAAGTATTTTAAAAGGTGAAAAAATAGCAATTGACAAAAATAAGATTACAATAACAAACAGTGAAGGAAAAGTTCAGTTATCTTTTTTCTCAAAATGGAGTTATATAAAAAGTATGTCCGGATACCAACAAAATTAGTTCTTTTTCGTTGGTAAATTAGTAAATCTTAAGAGGAAGTCACATCTATATAGGCTCAAAGATCGGCGACTTCGCATCCTACGGTGCAGAATTCCATAAGGGTACTGGAAGCTAAATCTTTGTCAAATCTATTTAAAGAAATAACCACTTTGTCCAGTATAATTAGAAGATTACCTAAAATAGGTAAATAATCATATTTAGCGTATAGAATATAAAAGTTCGAAAATATTATAGATAAATACATAGGGTGTGAAATGAAATATAAAATATTCTTAGTTCTTACTTGTATGCTCATCTTTGCATGTAATAAAAAAGGCGAAAAAGATGAATTGAATGTTTATTTAGAAAATAAGCATTTTATGCAGGCCATTAATATGTATGTAACTACAACAAGGTATGACAGTTATGTGATACTTCCTACAAATCATTTGTTTAATTTTGACGAAAAGAAACACGGATTTTTATTAGGACCTTTATATAAGGATTTTCTTGCAGAGCTAAAAGACTCTATTATAATTGAATTTTGTGAAGTGTCACATAAAAAAATATATGTGATACCGACTATTAAAAATAAAAAGCGGAATCAAAAAGAGGCATTAAATATAAACTATTGCAATAGCGACAGTTTTTTAATAGCAGATTATAATGGGAAAGAGATTTATACCTATAGTAATTTAATTAATTTTCTAAAAAGAGCTATTTTGATATATTATAATGAAAAACATTTTTTAACAATAGAAAGCCATCCAGATACAATTGTTTTACCGAAAGTAAAATGCGAATATATTGATTAAAAGGGTTATAAAATACTGATTTCACAATATTTGTAAAGATTGGTAATGAAAGACACCCAAATAAAAGTCTATGAACTTAAGCAGAGTATATTTACCTGCAATTATTGTTCTCAAATATCGTTTACAAAAATAGACGATTTAATACATTTTGGACAAAGGATAAAGAATCATACACTTTCTATATTAAAAGAAAAAATTATTAGGAAATGAATTTGGCTACTTTCATAAGACTTATATTTTGTTGTATTTTGGTGACTTCTTGCCGTCAAAATACAACGAATATAACATTCCATGATATTGACTGTTATAAAAGTACTGCGATAGAAAATTTTGCAAAACTTGTAGAAAGATAAGATACTACTCAGATGAAAATGTATATTCATAAAAACTCTTTGAATATAGACACCCCTGATGCTATTTTCGGAAAGCCTCTTTTAATGTGGACTATATTCAATAGAAAATATAAAGCATTCAGATGTCTTTTAGAACTTGGAGCAAATCCAAACAGTGTTTGCCAAAATGGCGATACTCCTCTAATATTGGCAGCTGGTTTTATTGACAATAATTATAATACAGATTCAAGGTTTATTATGGATTTATTAAATTTTGGAGCAAATCCAAATATTGTAACATTAGATTCAACAACAAACTTAAAAAAGAATCCATTATTTATAGCTGTATGCACTTCATTGACTTATACAAAAATTCTCATAGAACAAGGGCATGTATCTCCTTATATGGAGGTTAATGGAGAATGTGTCCTTGATTATCCCGTAGTTTTAGAAAAACTTGATATTGCAGATTATTTATGCAATGAAAAAGGGATGTCACTTAACAGGCGTATCACCATATATGGAAAAGATGACAAGAGAACTCTGCTTGAGTTACTAAAAAGCAAAGATTATCCTCCCAAACACGAGTTCTACAAATTGCGGCAAAAATTATTGAACAAATATGATTAAGTGAAAGTTAATTGATACGATAAAATTACCATTGTTCCTAATAAAATTTACCTGATCATGATGAAAACGGTGAAGAAAGTTTTGATTTAGGAACTAATATTAAATCAGAGTCATTAACTCAAAATCTCTAGAGCTTGAAAAATCACCAATAAGGTAATAGAAGAAAAAGAATATAATAATACAAAAGAATGTACGGATACGCAAAATAGAAAAATAGATAAAAGTTTATTAGTAAAAAATATGACTTCTACATTTAAGACATTAGCTATACTTGTTTTGATGTCCCTTTTAGGAACATCATGTATAGATATCATATCAGAAATGGAAAAATTGGTGGGAATGCCTATGAAAGAAGCATTGACGCCTGTTGTTGAAGAAAACAAATGGAATGAATTCAATGGAGATGGTTATAAAATTAAAGTTTACGAAGTAAAACGGAATTATTTGGAACGATATTACACAGCCTTCAAATCAAAAGGTTTCAAAGAATATAATTCCGCATCATGGAAGCAATCTGAGATGTATAGATATATTAAAGACTCTCATAGCTTGTGTAAAAGATTTGCCAAGAATAATGAGTAGATATATGTGTTTCTAAACATAGATATCGGTATGATTATTTATTATTATGAACTTTTGTAATTCTATCAATTACGACAAAGATATTTTATAAAATTTTAGATGACCGCGACATAAAAGGTTGATGTTCCAAAATACGGGACCTAAAGGATTATCGGCAGACACAACGTCTATTTTAGAGAAGAAAATTTATACAATTTAAAACAGAATTAAATCATGAAATTATACCTTTTAATATTCATATTGCTTTTTACATTAAATGGATGCAATAAAGGCAACAGTATTTTAGAAAATGCTAAGAATAGAAACAAAAGTGAAATTAACATCATTGATACAACTAATGTTATACCACAACTAAAAACTCTATTAAGGGAATATATAAAAACATACCCTCAGTTTAATAATTTAGTTTTGGATGGAGATGTTGTATTATATAAAGAAAATAAAGCTATGAATAGTGATTTAATTTATTTATTAGGACCGACATCCATGATGAAATATGGTGAATATTATGTGGACAAAAGATTATATCCTTCATCATATCTTAAAATTGCCGATAAACTTGTTTTTATATCTTCTTCCAACGATAAATTAACAAGCCAAGAAATATGTAAAAAATTTTATCTAAAGCATTTAGAAATAGAAAATAATAAAGAAATAAACAATAAATATTTTTGGCTTGTAAAAATAACTAATAATGGTTCTGCATTTGTCTTTTCAAAGAATATCAATGATTACATGATTAAAAGAGTTAAAAATCAGATAGATGGAAGTTCTATATTAAAATAAATAGGGATGTCTCTCATCATATAAAAAATCAAGGCTAGCGGAGTGAGCAGGTTATCGGCAACATGTTAAAGTTGATTAGAATGAAAGTAAAATATATAATTCTGTTGTTTTATTTGTTTTTCAGTTCCTGTGGAAGTTTCACAGAATTGAGAAAAGTGAATTATGAGTTTGAAAACATAAATTATACGATAAAAGTTCCGAAAGGATATGAATGGTTCGAATATTCTACAATAGAAGAAAACATGGTGCAATTGATGTATTCTGATTCGTCGTGCATTTATTTGGGTTCTCCAGACATGACACCCAATAAAACAAATATAAAATCAGTGAATGATAGTATTTATTCATTGAGATTTCAGAACTCCTTTTTAGCAGAAGATGTAAATAAGTCTCTAGGATTCAAGTTGATAACCATACGTCCTGATACATTAGACATTGCGGGACAAGATTCTGTAGGACTATTATGGAGAGACGTCATAATTAGAGATATATGTGTAGGTTATAAGAATGTAAAAAAATCAAATAAATTACTTTTTGACAACGCCATCAATTCATTACGATGATTATTGTTAGTTTATAAAAATAATTGTAATAAATAATTTAGTATTCATTTTATTATATATGAAATCACAATAAAAAATGAATGCAGACTGAAATAGAACGAGGAGAACCATCTGTCACCCTATTGCGATGACGGTTCCATGACCAACTACGGGTTTGGTATGGGCGGTGAACGCACGGTGAAGACCAACACTGAAAATTTTACAAAGCCATAAACCGAGAATCATTATATAAATGTAAGGCGTAAAGAAACGTTTTGTTAAAAAGAGCCAAGAACAAGACGATTGACAATGAAAACGTTGCGTTTCAAATAAATTATGACTATCTTTAGGCGGGAAAAAGAAAATCAATAGAACACTTTATTGCAAGCCGACTATTATAATTATATTTGGGATAAAAGCAGAAAGTTTGCGTTATAAAAGTAAATCTAATCAGGTGAATAACCGTGGAAAATCATTAAAAATTAAAAGCAGTAATATAATATTATGAGATATATTCTTTCTTTTATATTATGTATGACTTTCTTTTCTTGTGGTACAACCAGAAATATACGCAAGGATCAGATTAATAATCTATATGATCTGATTTATCATGCACAAAGGAAATGCAAAAATGCAACTTATTATGCCTTTGATGCAGAGACGTTGAACCGTATCAGAAGGCAAATAGTTCCAGATTCAATTGCAAATGCAATATATGCATCAGATACGATTTATGTATTTAGCGAGTATGATGTAGGTGACGTCTTATATTCAGAATTGCTTATTGGGGATTCCGCTTCGATTGGATTTGGTTACCAGAATTTCAATTATTCGTTTCAAAGACCTGTGAGTAAACAAGAATCACAAGTATATATTAACTTGTCTGATACCACGAAAATTAGAGAAAAAGGAGAGATAAGTCCTTACTCCTATAGGGATATGATACGTTTAAAAATCAAATCAGTTCAAAATGATTATGAATGTGAAGTAAATAATTTTAGTTATGATTCCATAATCTGGTTTTATATGACTCCTGATACTCCATAAATATTTATTAAAATTAGACTGCCTTTCAAATTAATACAGTCTATTTTTATCAGACGAGAAAGCCCATGAGCGCAAAAATGAAACTGCTAATGTTCCTAAGACTTACAGCCTTAAATAGGCTTACGTTGTAGTAAATTTTCTCCAAACAACAGTGTACTTGCTTAATAAAATATTTATGTGGTCAATCATTGATAGAAAAGAAAAAGTTGAAAAACTGTATATATCAATATGATTTGATAATCCTGGATTAAATCCAAATTACGGGTAAATAAGAATAAAATCTATAAAAATGAAAAACATTATTTTTATACTTCTAATCCTGTTAACCAGTTGTAGTGGCAATAACGAAGCACTGTCTCCAGCCTTAACAGCTGCCATTGACAGCTTTATTGTGAAATATCCCAACTGGCGCGGTATACAGATTATGACATCTAACTTGATGAACATGATCTGTTGTTTCTTACAACCATGAATCATTATGACAGTGACCTGATTGACGGTTACTGCTTTTATAAAGATAAATTAATAACATATTATCAAACAGACAGTCTGGACAGGACACCCATAATTGACACTAAGCGTCTATTGAAATTTAATGGGCAGATAAATAATTATAAAGATTTTCGTTTAGTTCATGAAACTTCTGAACCTAAATATGCGGTGTATGAGATTGTTAACAAAGATAAGCTGTCACTTATAACAAATGAGTCAAAATTAAAATTCAATAGACACGTTACAGGAAATAATGTGATTAAGAATGAAGAAATAAACAGCTGTCTAAATTCATTTATACAATACGATGTTAATGTTTTGTATGAACTTCGGTTTATAGAGAAAAACAACAAACAATATTTCACATTACGGTCTATGCTCTTTTATGACAAGGACAAATACGATGGATATTTTTACAGAAACGGGTACTTAGTTGTATTGTATGGCGTAGAGCAGTCTGATGGAATATTGGATGACACGTGGATTAAAAAAGGAAAATTCGGTATACCCAATTTTAGATATACGACAATTAAAGACTGGAATTATCCATATCCGATGAAATTTGAGATTCTTCCGAATGGAGCAATTATAAACCTTCCTTTTGGTGAAAGCTTTTTTATTTGATCTTTCCGCACTTAAGAATAAAACGAACCGGGAAACTGGTTATTTTACTTATAACTACAGCTCAGAAGGTCAAGAATATGAATGGATAATCAGAGCAGACTGCTAAACTCTGATGAGCGATGGAATTTCTCTACAGACAAATATTTTTATGAAATTAAAGATTTAAATCAAATTGAAACACAATGGGAACAAGATTTTACATACTAATTTTGCTTTTTATGAGTAGTGTAATTAATTTAAATGCACAGAATGAAATATCTGTTGATACGACATCATTTTGTTATTTAAACGGAATTACTCAACAAGCCCAGGCGATATATGAATACCGAATTACAAATAATTCAAGCGAAGATTATTTAACTTGGGTATCGTTAGCGCCAATAAACAACAAGTCTGATATTGAATTGGTTCACGAGTATTTTAAAAGTAGAAAAGGTGATTTCAATTTTATAGAGATGATGTATGAAAACCTATTAGACAAACGACCAATCAGTATAGGATTTTCTTTTGTCAAAAATATAACGGTCGGCAAAACGTTTTCATATTTTATTGACAAAGCAGACGCAAAATTTTATAAAGAAAGAATTGTCATTCTTAAGAAGAAAGATGTTGAACAATATTTAAGAATGCAGATTGATGAAAAATATTTTTTCAAATCTTCGTGCATTTATTTAATTGGCAAAAATAGCAGTAACATAGATAGCAGCGTTACAGGCAGACAGTCAACCCAACAAGAAAAATAAAATTTATTATCCGATGACCAAACGTAAATCTACGGAAAGAAGAGAAAAGAACGGAATGACAGACAAATATTGGCGACTATACATCCTACGGCTATGATCAGAAGTTCGCAAATAATGTCTGCAAAAGACAAACGCAATAAATGTTGACAAGGATGTTAAATATAGTCAACAAACACAGGCTATCAAAGAAAATTATGCTATATTTGGAATGTTGTATAACAAAATAGACAATAACGATTAGTATTAATAAGTTTTTTAATTTCCCAAATAAAATATGATTAAAGTTAAAAGGCCTTCTGCAGAGCGCTGCACAGGCGACCTCTCTCGACTCTATCTTCACTTATTCATGATAATGAAGCAATAGAAATTCTTCAAATAAAGTGACAGAGAAATGATATGTTACTTTGATGGAAAATTTACAAAAAGAAAATTATAAGTTTATTAAAATGGTACAAATTGGACTTATTTTTATTCAGATTATATAATATACGATGCCTTATATAAGGCAACTAATCGTATAAACAAAAAATGGAGGTAAAGCAAAAAGAATGAAAATATGATAAAAGCATTTATGACAGACTATTTTGGGGCATTATTAAGATTCATATATTATAAATATGTTAAGAGGAAAAAAGTTATATATTCAAAACTCCTCACAGGTGTAACGCCTCGAACAAAAGTAGATAAAGCATTGTATGATAATAATTATGGCAAAAATAGAACGTGGTGTGCCGTTTTTCTCTTAATACTAGCCGGTATTTTAGGAATATGTTTTAATTATTTTTAATAGAGGCTAAGATCTTTAATGTCATTTGTTCTTGTAGGATCTTAGGAGGATGCTTTTTTCTTCATAAGTTCTGTTATCAATAAAGTTGATCTACCTAAACCATTATTAATGGAAACTGGAAAATAACAATATATAAAATAAAAGTCCATGTAAGGATAAAATAGAGGAAAAACAAAAAGAATGAAAATATGATAATAGTGGATACAATTTTATATTTAATAGTTGATGTAATAGCAAATGATTTTGGAGCATTATTAAGATTTACATATCATAAATATGTAAAGAGGGAAAAAGTAGTATATTCTAATTTTCAGGCAGGAAATACACGTAAAACAAGAAGGGATAAAAAATTGCATGATGATAATTATGACAAGAATAATAGATGGTGCGCCGGTTTTCTCTTAATACTAGCTGGTATTTTAGGAATATGTTTTAATTATTTTTAATAAAGGCAAAGTTCTTTAATGTCATTTGGTCTTGTAGAATCTTAGGAGGATGCTCTTTTCTTCAAAAGTTCTGTTATCAATAAAGTTGGTCTATCTAAACCATTATTAATGGGAAAAGGAAAGTAACAATATATATAAAAATAAAAGTCCATGAATAAGTATAGAATTATAGATAATCTTCCTTTCGGGTTTGATTTTCATAATCGTTCGCGAAAAGAACTGATGAAATATTCAGAATGGTTCTATCAGAATAAAGAAATAAGAATGGCCGAACTTAATCGTGCTGTTGAACGATTTATAGACAAAATGTGGCAACAAGACTATTCTATAAATTCTTTAACTGAACTAAATTTATTTTTATTGAATAATATAAAATCAAAAAATCTTTCCAAGCAAGAATTAGAAGCAAAAAAGAAGACAGTACCAGATTACATAACCATTCAGCCGTGGGATTTAACCGTTGAATCACGTTCATTGTTGATAGATGCGGGAATTTATTGGGGAGAGGTGATAATACATAATAACAATACCTTACATTGGGAGCAATTCTTTTCACGAAATAAAAATGATAATGACTATGGTCACATGGTCATTATGTTGAAAAATTCGCAAAGAATAAATCCTGTATGGTTAATGTATATTCAAGGCCTAAAAATTATAAAAGGAACTGCATCACATACATTTCTGAATGATTTATATTCAATTTGGACAAGCTATATTTAATATCAAAAATACAAATGCCCAAGTTCTCCTTTGATCAGATATAAATTTATGGGTTGAAAATTGAATGATTCAGATGTAAAATCAGGGGAATGCCGGAATCAAATACATACACAGTTTCCAGATATACTAAAATCTTAAATTTATGGAAAAGATTAAAATCATATCCACTCCTGTAATGACTAATTAAAAATCTTGAGTGATTCTTAAAGAATAAATCAATGTATAACATAAAAAAACAAAAAGTATGTCTCGAAAAATATCAGTCATAGTATTAAAAGTTATTACTACATCGGTTCTAATATATTCTGCATTTATGATATTGTTTACATCGATTTTCGATTTACTTTCATTTTCGGTGAATATAAACTTTGAAGTATTTTTGCTTGAACGTATTATTCCAAATGTTTCTGCTGTAATTGCATTGATTTTTCTTATCAGATATATTTTGACTTCAAAGAAGAAATCAGATTATTGAAAATGAATAAATATCAAAATTATGGTTCGCTCCCATTAATGATAAAACACAATGAAAACAAACATTATAATCATCGTAGCTTGTTTAAGTTCCATATTGGCAGGATGCTCAAACAAATCTCAATCTTCTGCTAAAACGCTGAGGTTTGAAGATTTACCTATTGATGTCAGGCTAAAATTTAAGCAAGTTTATAATTACTGCCCTCCTCCTACTTTCAACGGAAGTGATACAATAGAATATATGCCTCCGTTCATTGAAGCGTATAATATGAATGGAGATACCGCTATAATCAAAATGTCCAAGATGATGTTTAGCAATTCATTTACAATTTACAGTGATGGCAAAAGTATTAAATTGGATCTGAATATATTGGAACGCGTTTTCATTATAAAAGGTGATTCAATATATTACCCAATATCCGGGAATGGCATAACCACTTCCGGTGAGCCACGTTCGTCTAATATTAAAGTGGATACTTTAATGTTTCAAGTATCAATCATGATAAGACGTACTAAGTGACTAACGCGCACTATAAGCCCGCATTACATAACCTGGCTATCGACACCTATAGAACCATATAAAAGACGACATATTGACATGACGATGAAGATAAAAATAATAATTTGTATGTTGATAACATTCTTTGTTTCGTGCTCTACACTTAACCATAAAACATGTTCATCAATAAAGAGAGAACAAATAAGTTTGCTCTCTGTGAAAATTATTGCAGATATGCCAACACCTATTCATTACGAAAAAGAAAATTATGATGAGGGCGTGATATATACTTATATTTTTAATGACGGAGTTGTATTGTTTTTTGAAGGCGCATTAATGCAATTTGAACCAGATGCTTATACCCCGCAAGGGTCTGTACGCAAAAATAAATGCTCAATATTCTGGGGAGAAAAACATGGAAAACTTTGGAAAAAATATGTTTACGGCAATGTCAGATTATATTACTACAATGTAAATCCAAAAGATAAAAAGAAATATGACGATATTTTGAAAACGATAAAAATAGGAAAATACAAATGACATCATTCGCATCAGGCTATTCATACTCGAAATGCATACAATATGCCGGCAAAGAGGCTGACGCGGTAAATGTAGACTATGATGTTAAATATAGTCAACAACTGCAGGCAATCAAAGAAAATTATGCTACATTTGGGGTGCCGTACAACGGAACGGACAATGACGACTATGTGGACGGCGAAGGCTTCTGCTGTGACGACGGCTCGATGGAAGCTGCCATGACTCAGGCCAACGCACCGGAGGACAACTTCCAGGAAGGCGACGCCTACGAGAACCTGCAATTCTACTATCATACCGACCATCTGGGCAGCAGCAGCTACATCACCAATCTGGACGGTGAAGTGGTACAGCACATAGAGTACGTGCCGTTCGGCGAAGTGTTCATTGAAGAGCGGAACAACATTTGGAATACGCCTTACCTCTTCAACGCGAAGGAGTTTGATGAGGAGACTGGATTGTATTACTACGGTGCAAGGTACTATGACCCAAGACTGAGTTTGTGGATTTCTACTGATGCTTTAAAGGAAAAAACTCCAAATATTTCACCGTATGTTTATACTGAAAATAGCCCCATCACATATATTGATCCTGATGGAAATTTCAAATGGAAAGCCTTAGCAGAGGCATCGCGTAGTTGGTACAATCTATGGCACAATAACAAAGCTTCTGAAGTAATTGAAAACAGAGATACAAAGAATCCCTATCTTAGATATTCCTATCAGGTCAGTTCTTATGAAAATGGAGAATTTGTCGTAACTCTTCATTATAAAGTCGGTAAAGAACTTGTCAATGCAGCCCAGAATATAGGAGATGCTGCCTCTATAGTCGGCTATGCATTAACATTATCTGTTGCTGGTGCTGAGATTGGTGTACCTTTGGCTGGTATTGGAAATACAATTTCTGGTGCTGCAGGCATTGCAGAAATGTGCATAGATGCAGTAAATGACGACTGGGATAATATATTTAAAAGTGGAATATTTATATTTATTGATAAAAAAACAAGAAAACTGTTTCATAAGCATTTGCCTGGTTATGACAAAAAAATCGGTGAAGAAGGTTTCGATTTAGGAACAGAAATATTGGAACAAGGTCGAAGACTCAAAGTCTCAGGAGCCGAAAAAATAACCGATAAGGTAATAGAAAAAAAGAATCTAATAATACAAAAGAAAGTAAGTAATGAGAACAATGGAACCAGTACCTCTATGGGGTATAATATTTATTAATTGCATGATAATCTGGAGTAGTATAGAGATACTTATACGCCTATACAGAAGCAGGAGCAAAAGAAGTACTTCATTTTACATATATGGAATAGCTTCATTAATAGGACTGTTCCTAGGTGTAATAAGTTTCTTTTATCACATCTGTCATGCACTTTGTGCAATATTATGGGGGCTATATTTATTTATTGATACATATAAGGAGCAGAAAAATTATCCTGTACCAAAATGGACTACTCGTTATGCCTCAATCCTTAACAGCTATTATGGCGGTATTGGTTTTATGATTTATGGGACAATGTTGATTTTATTGTATTACAACATAATATAGCACGTGTTGTAATGTAACTATTTGAGCAGAAGGAAGATACCGATAATCAGTTTTTCCTTCTGCTCTTATAAATAAAAAACTCAGTAAGTACCGGATTGATATTGCCGGTTCTAACAGCGTGAGGATAATGCAAACTGTATAGCAATATTCAGTACGACAGGAGACTATTATTCTAAATTTGCCTTTAAGAGTCCAGGATTAAAATCGGATATTAATCTTAGCAGATGATTTTCACGGTATTTCTTCCCTAAGAGAGTTTCGTGTATTTCATCTATTTCGTTCTTCTCCAATTTAGAAAAGAATTCATTGTATTCAACTTTTCCCATTCTATTCTTGTTAAACGGGACGAGGAGAACCTACTATAGGTCTATTGCAATGACGGATTCGCGACTAATTACTGGTAAGACGCAGACGGCAAGCACGCGGTGAAGACCAACACTGAAAATTTTACAAAGCCATAAACCGAGAATCATTATATAAATGTAAGGCGTAAAGAAACGTTTTGTTAAAAAAGAGCAAAGAACAAGACGATTGACAATGAAAATATTGCATCTTAAATAAATTATGACTATCTTTAAGCTGGAAAAAAGAAATCGATATAACACTTTATTGCAAGCCGACTATTAACCTTAATAAGGTTTTTCTTAATAGTACAAAACAATTTCTCATAATAATTAAGGAGGAGATGTTGAAACGAAACTGCAAAAAACAGCTTCAAGAAGTGCTTCTGATAGATTTAAATATAAATAACAAAAAGAATCATGGCATCTAATAAAAAAGACGGCGTGATTTAATCATAAAAAATAAGGAAATGAAACGTGTTACAAATATGGAACTTATAGTTGGCATATTGTTAAATATTGGCATACTAGTATTTTTTGTATATGTTTGGCTAACATACAACCATAGACAAACTATAATAAATAGTGAGAAACATATACAAAATTATTCGGTACTGAAAATTAATTACCATGCAAAAAATGCATCAAAAATTCTTATAGAGTTCAACGGAAAGCAATATCTCGTAGGAGTTCCAAGGAATAAATGCAAGCCATTTGATCCTCAAAAAATAAAATTCTATTATGACAGAGAGAAAGATGATGTTTTTGAAGCAAGTGAGCTGGGAGTAAGACATATAGTACTTGGTGGCGTTCTGTATTTATTCTTTTCTATATTATTATTTGCCGCAATAAGGAAAAGACTTAGTAGTAGTTGACTACATATTAGACCTTAACAACTTAAACAGTGAAACCGACATCGGTATGATCATAATGCTACACCAAGCACATCTACATAGGCAGCCAGCGCATCGTATCAAAGATAGGTGACTTCGCATCCTACGGCGCAGATCCGAGGCGCATAGAGTATGCGGGCAATACATACACCTTATATTATATGGCCACAGTTCGTCGTCAGGCAAATAGATTTTAATTAAACAAGATGATTTATGCTCTCAGCCATCCTTGCTGGTCTTTTCGTACGTTTTTTCTTGACACAGCCCATTATGCCAGCGAAAAAGCAAACGGAAAGACTATTAAGATAAGGCAAAAGCACAGGCTGACCAATAACATAAAGCATTAACATTGCTGAATATTAATTACTGGTTGGGACATAAAAGACGGCAAACGGCATTGGAAAAGGTATGCTTTTAGATGATGAAACGTGGTGTTTTACGATGTAAAAGGACAGCTTTTACAAGCTGCATGGCCATGTTACGACGTAAAAAAGAAAAGAGATATGAAAAAGATTTTAAGAAAAACTCATCACTCATCACAAAGCTGCATAAGAGCCTTGTAGTCAAGGCTTTAGAGTGTGACGAGTTGCATTTCCAACTCATCACATCCGAGGTGAACGGTCTGTTGCGTGATGAGTACGGAAAGCAACTCATCACAACTTAACAAGCTGTAAATCAGCATATTAAAAGCTATTGTGACGAGTGATGAGTTTATTAAGATAAGTTTTTTGTATCAGAATTTTGCCGAATCACAATGGCCGCCAGTTTAGCGCTAATAAAAAAACGACGAAATGAATTTGGGTAATGATTTGCGAGATTCGGATAGTCACTACGTTATTTGAGCTGCGCTTATTGACATTTAAGCACAATTGGCCATTAGACCTCACATTATTTTATCTGTTTTGTGTCTTCATGCTTTCAGCCCGTCTTTTAGTTTCTGAACGCTGATAGCCGATTAGGGTTAAAGCGCCTGTGCCCATTTTCGCAAAAGGCGTTTCGCATAATCGGGATACACGAAAGTTAAATTTAGTTAATAGCATTTTCGCTTTTGATTACAAAGCAAATCAGTAATCGTTTAAAGAGAAAAACATCAGAAAATCTATTAACTTAATAAAATTAGCTTATGAAAAAAATTTTTACTTTAGTAGCAGTTGCACTTGCAGCAATGAGCGCAAACGCTCAGGATTATTATGCTGCTGCAACTTATGATGCAGACAAGAACGTAGTAATGGCTGAAGAATTCCAGAATGCTGTTATCGACACTCAGAACGGCAAATCTGTTGTTACCGTAGATCTTACAAATGTAACAATGACAGCAGTAGGCGGCACTACTCCTAAAGAAATAGACAAAGACGCAAACGTATCAGAATGGAATGCCATAGAATGGAAGACCGGCAACCAGGGCGACATCGAGTTTCCTTACGTACAGGGAACAGGTAACCCCTACGTTAAGCTTCTGGCAGAAGAAGTGATTACAGACGGCCAGCCTACAGGCACATACCGTCCTGCATACGAATACTACGAGCCGGACGGAAGCAAGGGTCTGCCCGTGTCAGGACTATACTATGAGTTCAAGGCTAAGGCTGAAGGAACTCTCGTACTCGGTGTATGGATCAACAAAGGTAACCGCAAGCTCTTCGTTGTAGACAAAGAGACACAGAAGGCTCTGACACCTAACGTAGACTATACTCTGGACGGATATGAGAACGGCGTGACAAACGAAGACGGCACAAAGGCTTACACCATGGGCATTCCTACAAAGGGAACAGAAGGTGACGACCTGTATATCTGGGGTGCAAAAGGCGGCGGCCAGGCAATCTGGGGATGGCTGAACATACATATGAAGGCTGACCAGACCTACATGGTGTTCCTGCACAGCGCACAGATCGGTGTAAGCGATGTTGAATTTGAAGCCGGCACAAGCGGCATCAACGACATAACAAACAACACATTTGACGCTGATGCTCCTGTATACAACCTTGCCGGACAGCGCGTAAGCAAGGATGCAAAGGGCATACTGATTCAGAACGGAAAGAAGTTCATCAGAAAATAAGCCTGATGACGATTGTGTACGAATCGTACGTAAACCAATAAACATCTTTTATACATAACGCACAAATAATCTTCCTAAAGACAGCACGCCTGTCATTAGGAGGATTATTTGCTTTTGGGGAATATGATTAATCCTGACTCTGCTAATCACAGTTTTTCTTAATGACTTGCCACTCCGGCAGCTGCACCATACCGTTGTTCTTTTTGACGAGATGCCCGCAGACACACAAAACTGGCGCAAACGGACAAGCAGAAGCATGCCATATCTAATGCGGACATCAAAACACAACCGGAAAAACTAATACATGAAGGATAAAAAAAACATATAATTTCCATGTCTGCCATGCGACAAATATGCACCATCCGAAACGTATCACGTTATAAATCAGCCGTTTACACCGGAGACAAAAGCGACAAATAGTTTAATGCAACCTTTTGTTTTATTTTTATTATATTTTGGTTACATTTTTCTATTATATCCGTCAAAGAATTGTAAAGGAGAAAATATGCCCTGATGCCATGGGCAAGACATACTTGAAAAAACAAATTTAATTATATTGTATAACATTAATAAAAACATTCTTATGAAGAAAAATCATTTTTCACTACGAAGAAAGGCATACGCCCTGATGTCGCTTGCGGCAGGCGTGCTGCTCTTTGCTTCATGTGCGCAGGATGGTTTCGACGAAGAAAGCTTCGACAGCGGTGTATACAACACACAGCTTGAGGCTCCTTCAACAGACGACATCCAAATCACGGCAAGCGCAGATGGAACACAACAGACCATCAGCTGGCCGGTAGTCTATGGTGCAGGCGGCTATCATGCCATCCTGACTAACACTACTGCAGGAGAAGTATTGGTAGACTCTGTCTACGACGGCACTTCATTCGCCGTAGCACGTGTTGAGGACAACAACTACGAACTGTCTCTGGAGGTTCTCGGCAACGAGGAAAGAAACAACACAGGCTGCGACCCTGTAATCAAGAGCTTCAACACCTTTGCCGTTGCATTTGCAACAATTCCTTCAGGAAGCGACCTCTGCGAATACTTCCAGAACAACCCTATACCTGAAGGCAACGAAGAGGAACTTGTATACGACCTTGAGGAAGGCGGACAGTATACAGTTTCTAATATTCTTGACTTTGGCGGAAACAAGATACAGCTGCGCTGTACAAACGACCAGAAGAGACCTACAATCACTTATGGTGAACAAGGAACAATACGCACATCAGCTCCTCTGAAACTGAAGAGCCTCAACTTTAACTGCAGCGCATCTGCAAACGAGGCAATAGGACTGAGCGAGACACCTGACGAGAGCATAAAAGGCGCAACAGGCAGCGGCGACTACTACAACATAATGGGTACGCTGCATATCACAAGCTGTAACTTTGAAGGAGTGAATGCCCAGTTTATACACGACAACAACAAGAAATATTGTATTGAGACATGTGTCATTGACAACACTGTGGTGAAACTGACATCTACAGCATCAAGCGGCGTAAGCAGCAATGCCATAATCTACTTCAAGTCAGGATTCATCAACAATCTGACCGTACAGAATTCTACATTCTGGAACGCCGGCGACTCTGATGCAAAATACTTCATACAATACAACAACTCTGGACGTTGCGACCGTGCCGGATACACATCTAACAGCGTAAACATCAAGAACAGCACATTCTACAACATCGCAAAATCAGGACAGTGGGCTAACTACAGCGGATTCAGTGGCAAGGCAACATCAGTATTTGTACTGACAAACACAATATTCGTTGACTGTGCCAAGGAAATAGCACGCCGCTTCATCGGCGGTAACTTCAGCACAAGCCCGTCATACACATTCCTTAACAACACTTATCTGCAGGATGCTGCCACAGACACTTATGACAATGAAGAGAACTACGACAAGAGCGGCACTGCAATAAAGAGCAACCCGCAGTTTGCAGACCCGACAAACGGCGACTTCACTGTCAACGGAGGCGAACAGCTGTCTAAGAGAACCGGCGACCCGCGCTGGCTTCCGGCTGCAGAATAATAATCGATAACAAAAGAAAAACATAAGATATGAAAAGAAAATTCATAAAAGCTCTATGCTTCGGCCTCATGGTTTGTGCTGCCACACCGGCACTGGCACAAAGCCAGACGGTGAAGGGTACAGTCGTTGACGAAAACGGCGACCCTATCATTGGCGCATCTGTCCGCATAAGCGGCAAGGAGGGCACCGGTGTGATAACCGACATAAATGGTAACTACACCATCTCTGCACCCAAGGGCAGCAAGGTGACAATATCCTACATCGGATATCTTACACAGACCGTTGCTCCCGGCGGAAGAACACAAATGCAGGAAGACTCACAGAATCTTGAAGAAGTTGTCGTAGTAGGTTACGGTGTGCAGAAGAAGGCTCACCTGACCGGTTCTGTTGCAACTGTTCCGATGGACGAGATTCAGGACATGACCTCAGGCGGTCTGGCAAGCAGTCTGTCAGGACTTGTCAACGGTCTGAGCGTAAGCGGCGGCGACACCCGTCCGGGCGAAAACGCAACAATGTATATACGTGACACCAACTCGCTCGGCGACGTAGGTAGCGTGGCACAGCAGCCTCTGTTCGTCATCGACGGATACATCTATCCCAACGACGTAAAGGTGGGCAACTCAACACAGAACCTCGGTGCAGAGGCATTCAACAACCTCGACCCGGCAGAAGTGGAGAGCATCTCTGTGCTGAAGGACGCTTCAGCAGCCGTCTACGGTGCACGTGCGGCCAACGGTGTTATCCTCGTTACCACAAAGAAGGGTAAGCTCGGCGCACCGCGCATCTCATACAGCGGTACATTCGGTTTCACAGACGCCGTATCACATCCCAAGATGCTGAGCGCATACGAGTATGGCCGTCTCTACAACGCTGTTGCAGCAGCCGACCCGAAGAACACATCGCTCAACCATCTTACAGACCTCTATCAGGCAGACGAGCTCAACGCCATGAAGGGCCTCAACTACGACCTGCTGGACAAATACTGGGAGACTGGCGTTACGATGAAGCATAACGTAAACCTCAGCGGAGCTACTGACCGTGCAAGCTATTTTGCAAGTCTTTCTTACTTCGACCAGGACGGTAACCTCGGCAACCTTGACTACAACCGCTGGAACTACCGTGCAGGAGTAGACGTTAAGGTAAGCCAGTGGCTGGGTGCAAACCTCAGTGTATCAGGCGACTACGGAAAGAAGAACACACCTTACATCAAGGTTGGCGGTACTTCTAACGAAAAAGACTACAACATCCTGCTCACACGTCCGCGCTATATTCCGGAGTATGTCAACGGCCTGCCAATCGCAGCATACGGAATAAGCAACACTCAGGTGGACGATGACCAGAACTACTCATTCTCTGAACTGAGAAACAACGGCGACTACAGCCGCACGATGAACTCTAACATCAACATTCAGGGAAGCATCAACTACGACTTCGGATGGAGCAAGATACTGAAGGGACTGAAGCTGAGATTCTCTTACTCAAAGAGCATCAACACAGACAAGACCAACCAGTATGGCTCTGAATACAAAGTGTACACAATGCAGACACGCCCCGGAAGCGGAAGCCACCTGTATACTCCGGTAGAAGGTCAGGACTACAGCCAGTTTATCACAGAGGCGAACCTGCTGCCCCATACAATAGCCAACGGTGACCCGTCACAGCTGAACCGCTCTATGACACGTACAGACAACTACCAGATGAACTTTACGGCGTCATATAACAGAGACTTCGGCGAGCACAGCATCGGAGCATTATTCTCAATAGAGAAATCAGAAGCAGAGAGCGAGTATCTCTATGCCATGGTTTCAGACCCCTACCCCTTCACAACAGGACAGTCAAACTCAGCTGAGGGCGAGACAAAGGTTATAACCTTCACCCGCAGCGAGTCAGGAACTCTCTCTTACATCGGACGTATCAACTATGCATACGCCAACAAGTATCTGGCAGAATTCCTTATCCGTTCTGACGCTTCAACGAAATTCGCCCCGGTAAACTATTGGGGAGTATTCCCGTCATTCAGCGCAGGTTGGGTAATGTCTGAAGAAAAATGGTTCAAGGAGGCTCTTCCATGGGTAGACTTCCTGAAAGTTCGCGGATCATTCGGTATGACAGGACGTGACAACACAGCCGCATGGCAGTGGATGCAGGTTTACGCCCAGGACGCCAACCGCGGTCCGGTGTTCGGTACAGGCATCTCTAACGAAAGCGAGAACCGTATAACCATCAACAAGAACAACTCTGCCGTAAACAAGGATGTTCACTGGGATAAGGTTTACAAAGCCAACTTCGGTCTCGACTTCACCGTACTTGACAACCGTCTGAGCGTTACTTACGATATGTACCGCGAGTGGAACCGCGACATGCTGATGAACATCAGCCAGGCTATCGAGGGAACAATCGGTACACAGTCGGCAGCAGTAAACCTTGGCGAGATGGACAGCTGGGGCTACGAGTTGAGCGCTACATGGCGTGACAAGATCGGCAAGGACTTCAAATACCGTATCGGCCTCAACACAGGCTACAGCGACAACAAGGTGCTGAACATGGACTTCGCCACAGACTATATCTATCGTCAGATACAGCGCGGCGGACGTACAGACATCGGTCTGTGGGGTATGCAGTGCATCGGCATGTTCCGTTCATTCCAGGATATTGAGGAGTATTTCGACAAATACAACATCACATCTTACCTCGGAATGAGCAAAGACGAGGTTCGCCCGGGTATGCTTATATATAAGGATGTACGCGGACCGCAGCAGGAAGACGGAACATACGCAGGACCTGACGGCGTGGTAGACAAAGACAACGACCAGGTATGTCTGTCTAACCGCAACAATCCTTACAGCGTTACAATGAACCTCGGCGCCGACTACAAGGGATTCTCTCTCACAGCCCAGCTGAGCGCTTCATGGGGTGGATACAGCTTCGTTGACGCTTCTGCACTGAAGTCAGGCTCAGGCGTAGACGACCTTGAGTTCACCAACATGCCTTCATTCTGGAATGTTGACAACATGTACTCATATCAGGACATATACGATGCAGCCGGCAACCTCGTAGTAGCTGCCAACCGCAACGGAAGCCTGCCTAACCTCGCTTACCAGAGCGTAAACGCAATAACATCATCGTTCTGGAGAATAAGCGGAACACGAGTAAAACTGAGCCGTCTGACACTGGCCTACACTATTCCGTCAAGCCTCGTGAAGAAAATCGGTATACAGTCAGCCCGCGTAAACGTTACAGGCCAGAACCTGCTGAGCTTCTATAATCCTTATCCAGACAACTTCATGGATCCGATGTGCAGCTACGGTTCTTATCCTACACTGCGTCAGTTTACAGTTGGAGTAAATCTTACATTCTAAGAAAATATAACCGTTTAATAGAATTTTATCAATGAAAACAAATATAATAAAAGTGTTCGGACTTGGCCTCATCGCAAGCATGACCATCACATCATGTAGTGATGACTTCCTTGAGGAAAAAAAGAACTACGATAACGTAAATACAGGAATTTACGACACAGAAGAGGGATGCCTGCGCCGTGTATACGACGTTTACAGCTGGTGTCTGCCTACGGTGAACAGCGACCCCACATGGCAGTATCCTTCTACAGGAAGCAACGACACTCAGGCAAAGTCGACTGAGGAGTACAGCGGCTTCGGAGCATTCGTTGACCCGCAGAACCCGCTGTCTGTAATGAGCGGAACATCTGTTCCTGACTATTTCTTCGGTACTCCGAACAACATTCAGAACAACGCATGGGGACGTATCCGCAACATCAACGACGCCATTGAAGGCATCTCAGGCGGCGCCCTCTCACAGGAGAAGAAGGACGAATATCTCGGACAGCTCTACTTCTTCCGTGCATGGTGCTACTATAACCTCGTGAAATACTACGGAGGTGTGCCTATCGTAACTGAGGTTCAGGACCCTGTTGAAGGTGTGGTTAACCCTCGCCGTTCAGCAAAGGCTTGTATCGACTTCATCCTCAGCGACCTTGACCAATCAGCCAAGATGCTTGCTGACAAGACTATGAACGGCGGCTGGTCGAGCGACGAATGGGGTATGGTAACAACAGGAACAGCCCTCGCGCTGAAAGGCCGTGTGCTGCTGCTGTGGGCTAGCCCGCTGTTCAACCGTGCCAACGACGAGACACGCTGGAAGAACGCATACACACAGATGAAGGCCGAGCTCGACTCTATCAACTCTTGCGGCTATGGTCTGTTCACATCTACAAACAACGTAAACGGTTCAGACTTCGCACTGCAGTTCAACCAGAGCGACAAGAACCCTGAAGCTGTGTTCGTAACTCTCTACAACACTGTACAGGCCGGCGACGGTCAGAAGAACAGCAACTGGGAGCGCTACATCCGTCCGAAGAACACAACAGGTTCTGGCAAGAACGCTTCTGCAATGCTGGTAGACATGTTCCCGATGGCTGACGGTAAGCGCCCGGCTTCTGCCGACACTTACACTAAGCTCGAGGCTTCGTCTATGACATACGACCGCGAACATCCGTTCATGAACCGCGACCCGCGCTTCTACCGCACATTCGCATTCCCCGGCTTCCGCTGGGCTTACAACGGCAACAGCAGCGTTCAGGAGGCTGATCCTAACAACCCGCTGTATGACGACGGAAAGAACTATGAACTCTGGAACTACGTATGGTATACAGACCTCGACGACCAGGGCGACCCTGAGAGCGGAAACGACTATGGTGCAGACAACCTGCTGACAAACTGCTCTGGCGTTTACGTGCGCAAGCGTTCTGACGACTACGATGTAAATACAAACTCTATGTACACCTTCACCGGTACAGCAAGCAACGGCGGATTTGCTTATTCAGCTCAGCCTTACATCGAGCTTCGCTACGCAGAGGTGCTGCTCAACCTTGCTGAGGTTGCATGCGGTGCAGGTGAGCTGACAGACGCCGTAAGCTATCTGAAGCAGGTTCGTGCCCGCGCAGGCTACACCGGCGAGAACAACTACGGACTGCAGAGCAACCTTGAGTCAGACCAGGCTGCATGTATGTCGGCCATTCTCTATGAGCGCCAGATAGAGTTTGCATACGAGGGCAAGCGTTTCGACGACCTTCGCCGCTGGATGCTCTACGACGGTGGTGCAACAAAGGTTGAGGGTGCGCCTTCAACATGGACACTGACAGGATGGGGCGGCAACACATGTACATGGCTCGGCTTCAAGCAGCTCAACGGACAGCGCCGTGAGAATATGGAATTCCGCGTAGCCGACAAGTATGGTGTTGGCGGAACAACAGCCGACAGCGACCCGCTGCTGAAGAACGGCGGAACACGCTGTGCAGCAGTAGACCTCCGCAAGGAGCTCAACCCGCAGCTGGAAACTCTGAAGACATGGTACAGCGACAACCTCGTTCGCAAGGACAAGAAGGGCGACTCTTACGACCAGAACAAGGTTAAGCTCTACATGAACTTCCTGCCTCGCTACTACTTCCTCGGACTGACACAGGGAGCACAGAACAACAACAAGGCTCTGGAGCAGACCATCGGTTGGGAAGACAGTCAGCACGGAGGTTCAGCCGGAACATTCGACCCGCTGGCAGACGAATAAACATAGCTAATCTATATAAAAAGAGGCATGCCGCAAATGGCATGCCTCTTTTTTATATCCCATACACAAGGCTGACGGTGAAACATCAGACACGAGCCGCAGACACGCCGACTCCCACCGTAAGCGAGCACCACTCCCCGCCCTACCGACACATTCATGCATTCTGCATGCAATTTACTTTATACCGAGTGAAAGCCAACGGCCCTTGACCGCAAATTCTGCCCTTGCTGACAACCTAAGCGGCACCGATCAGCACAAATCAAAACCATGATGCGGCAAAATCAGAATGACATACTTGTAACAAAAGTCAAAAAACACCAGCAGACAAAACAAAATGTATATTATGAAAAGACTATTTTGCCTTAATTACATAGATATTTTGTAATTTTGCACCCTGAAAATGAGCATAGGTATGACTATTCGTCAAATTTCATTAAAATAAAGGCAAAAAGATTATGGAAGAAACTCAGCAGTCTGACTCCCTGGAGGTGTTACGCCGTAAACTCGACCTGCTGCTGCGCACCGGTCAGTTATTGATGGAAAGTTCGGCAGACACCAGCCGCATAATACGCAACATGGACCGCACGGCGGCATATCTGGGCCTGCCGGAAAAGAAGCTGCACATTCACATCACCTACAACATGCTGATGGTAAACCTCAGCGACAAGACCCATTCTTTCTCTAAATTTCAGCGCTGCGACAGGCACGGCATCAACATGGACGCCATATCTGCCATAAGCAAGCTGTCGTGGAGGGCCATCAAAGAGGACTATACCCTCGACCAATACGAGAAGGAGCTGGAAAGAATAAAGAACAAGAAGCGCAACTACAGCCCGTGGCTCACAGCCATAGGAGCCGGTCTGGCCTGCGGCGGCTTCTGCGTTCAGTTCGGCTGCGACTGGCCTGCGTTTATCTATTCTTCGATAGCAGCCATAGCAGGCTTCCGCCTTAGAGCATGGCTCAACTCGACAGGCTCCAACGAATACGTCAACATTGCCTTTGCAGCATTTTTCTCCACACTGCTGGCATGCCTGTCAGCATACATCTCGCTGCCGGTAATTGAGTCGCACATACCGTCGGCACTGATACCCTTCACACACAGCGACACACCTTGGCATCCGCTCATGGCCTGTGCCCTGTTCATCGTTCCGGGCGTACCGCTGATAAACTTTGTGAGCGACATGCTCGACAGCCACATCAGCATAGGCATAACACGGGCCGTCAACACGCTCATGATAGTGGCGGCCATGTCGTTCGGCATAGTAATAGCCATCAAGGTGTGCGGCATAGACAACTTTGTGAAAGACCTCAGCATGACGCCACACAACAGCTATCTGGCCTATGCCGTGGCGGCAGCCATATCGGCCATGGGCTTCTCTATGATATTCAACATACCGCGGCGTCTGCTCTGGGTGGTGGCCATAGGAGGCATAATAGCCGTATGCACGCGTAACTTCGTGAACCTCGGACCGAGCAACGGCAACGTGGGACTCGACTGGGGCCTCATCCTTGGCTCGCTCATAGGCTCGTCGCTCATAAGTATCATCTGCATAAAGGCCGTTCACATATTCCACACGCCTCACCACTGCCTGTCAATCCCGAGTGTCATCCCTATGGTGCCGGGCGTGCTCATGTACAGGGCTCTCTTTGCACTGATAGAAATGCACGGAGTGGTCGGCGAGCTTACCATCGCCATACATAACGGCATAAGGGCGTCACTGATTATTCTCTGCATAGCCATCGGCGTGGCCATTCCTAACATATTTGCACGCAAATGGATTGCACCTGAACGCCATAAGAAACTGATAAAGATGATAGCCGAGCGCAAAGTGAGAGGCAAGTTTGTCGACCTTGAACACATGAAATAACCTCTGACTCAGCGGCCACAGAGACTGCACGGAAGGCCTGAAAGACGACCCGGCATGACAGTTTCTGCAACATATAAAGAAAGGCCGGGGCTGATGAAAATATAAAAGGTGTCCTTTTGCACTGCGAAAGGGCACCTTTTGCGTTGTAAAAGGGCATCTTTTAGAGGCCAAAAGACGGCATTTTGCAACGCATTGAATATCAAGAGATTACGACATAAGTACAATCAGTCTCAGCCATAACCCACTGATAGGGCCCAACAATGGCAGCCGCGGCTGGATAATGAGGTCTGCTGCAAGCCTAAACGCGAATCGCCCCGCAGGCCGAATACAGTCTGATTTTATAAGCAGACTGATGCTTTCTGCCGGGTATGTTACTCTTTCTGCCGGATTGCCGTACGTCTGTTCTTGATGTAAACAGCCATACCTACGAAAAATCCGTCGGCCATCCACATCATATTAAACGAAAAAATCCTGCCAAATCTCTATGACAGATTTGGGTTAAAAGAAAAAAATTGGCACAGAATAATAAGTACAATAAAAAAACATACGCGTCGTTTTGTAAGTATAGGTAATTACTGAAACAAACAATTTGTCAATCTGATATGAAAAAAAATCTAACAAGCCGCTGCCTTGCCATTCTGCTGATAGCCGGATTGTGCACAGTTAAGGCCATGGCAGGCAAGGCAAAAAAAGAGGTTTACATTCCGATGGACTATTCGGCATGCGGATATCATGCGTCTGAAATAGCCATTCCGGATGTACGAAACGCTGTCTTCGTGGGCAGCGACGGGGCCGACTGCTACGAGAGACTGCAGCGCGCCATCAACTACGTGTCGGCACTGAAACCCGACAAGAACGGCCACCGCGGAGCCGTACTGCTGGGCGAAGGCACTTTCAGAATAAGCAAACCGCTGCGCATAAGCACATCGGGAGTGGTGATAAGAGGTGCCGGACGCGGCAAGACCACCATAATAAAGCAGGGCTATGACAGAGGTGCACTGCTCTATATCGAGGGCGGAATGAAGATGACTGGAGGCGACACCATTGCCGTTGCAGGCGGAAAGACAATGGCCGGAGCCACTACGCTGACGCTGACATCTGCCGCCAAGATGCAGAAAGGCAGCCGTATAAGAATTGTAAGGCCGTCGACAAAGGAATGGATAGCGTCGCTCTGCTGTAACGACTTCGGCGGAGGACTCGACTACACCGGATGGAAACCCACCGACATCGACATAACATGGGACAGAACCGTCAGCGCCGTAAACGGCAACAGCATAACGCTCGACGCGCCGATAACCACCACGCTCGACAAGAAATACGGCGGGGGCTTCGTTGTTACGGGATATAACAGCGCGGAGATAAGCGAATGTGGCGTTGAGAACCTTACTCTCATGTCGGAACACAACTCATGGAACCCTAAGGACGAGGACCACTGCTGGGACGCGATTTGGGCCGACAATGCGCGCGACTGCTGGGTAAGACGTGTAGAATTCAGGCACTTCGCAGGCAGCGCAGTAAATTTGCAGAAGCAGACAAGCCGCATAACGGTTGAAGACTGCATTGCAGGCGAGCCCGTGTCGGAGACAGGAGGATGGCGCAGATGCGTGTTCATAACACGCGGACAGCAGACCCTGATACAGCGCTGCGTGTCGCGCCAGGGCATACACGACTTTGCGGCAGGCTTCTGTGCTGCAGGCCCCAACGCCTTTGTACAGTGTGAGGGCGAAAACTCTTTGGGCTTCAGCGGAAGCATTGGCTCATGGGCAGCCGGACTGCTGTTTGACATTGTGAACATCGACGGCAACGACATAAGCTTCAAGAATCTTGAGCAGTTCCAGTTTGGAACGGGCTGGAACACGGCCAACAGCATGATGTGGCAGTGTACAGGCTCAACTCTCTACTGCTATTCGCCCGACAGCGACAACCGCAACAGCGCACACGGATGCTGGGGCACGCTGACAGGCAACGCCGAATGGACAAGCAGCAACGACCACGTGCAGCCGCGCAGCCTCTTCTACGCACAGCTCGAGAAGCGCATGGGCAAAGAAGCCATAAACGGATACATACTGCCCAGAAACACCAACGCATCGAGCAGTCCTGAGATTGCACAGGCGCAGATCATGGCACAGGTGTCACTGACACAGCCAAGACTGACTATGGAGATGTGGATAGACTCTGTGCCCTACACAGCAAGCACATCGGCCAAAGGCGTGAAAGACATAGAGAGCGTGAAAGGAAGCAAGTATGACGTGGCTGAAAATGGCGGCAAAGCCATGAAATTTGCAATTGAGAACGGCCACATCACTGCCGACGGCAAGCTGATAACGGGCAACAATTACCAGATACCATGGTGGGCCGGACGCGTGAAGGACAACTTCGTGAAGAAAGGCGCACGCCCTGCCATAACACGCTTCGTGCCGGGACGCGAGGGAACCGGCTGGACCGACCGCATAGACTCTGTGGTGACATATCTCGACAAAAACAACTTCTGCATCTTAGACCACCACTACGGACTGTGGTATGACCTGCGCCGCACTGACCATGAGCGCGTGCGCCGTGCCGACGGCGACGTTTGGGCTCCGTTCTACGAGCAGGCTTTCAGCCGTACAGGACAAGGCACCGCATGGGACGGGCTGAGCTGCTACGACCTTACAAAGCCTAACCAATGGTACTGGATGCGACTCAACGAGTTTGCCGAAAAAGGTGCAGAGAAAGGCATACTGCTGTTCAACCAGAACTATTTTCAGCACAACATACTCGAGGCAGGAGCCCACTGGGTAGACTGTCCGTGGCGTCCGGTGAACAATGTCAACGGCACCGACTTTCCCGAACCTGTGCCTTTCACAGGCGACAAGCGCATATTCATGGCCGAGCAGTTCTACGACATCAACAACCCCATACTGCGACCGCTGCACAAGCAGTACATCCGTCAGTGTCTCGACAACCTCAAGGACAAAGGCAACGTGGTGCAGCTGCTGAGCGAGGAATATACAGGTCCGCTGCACTTCACACGCTTCTGGCTCGAGACAATAGCCGAATGGGAAAAAGAGACAGGCCTGCATCCTATGGTGGCGCTGAGCTGCACGAAGGACGCCCAGGACGCCATACTTGCCGATCCGGAGCTGTCGAAGGTGGTAGACATCATCGACATAAGATACTGGCACTACAACACGAAGGGACTTTGGGCGCCAGAGGCAGGCAAGAACCTTGCTCCGCGACAGTTCATGCGCAAGATGAAGGTAGGCAAGACTGGATTTGCCGAGGCATATAATGCCGTGAAGGAATACCGCACAAAGTATCCCGAAAAGGCCGTAACATTCTTCTCGCAGCAATATCCGCAGTATGGCTGGGCCATCCTCATGGCCGGAGGCTCTTGTCCAAACGTGGCCATAGGCAGCGACAAACTGCTGACCGACCTGACAAAGATGAGCTACATCAGCGGCGAAGGCAACTCAGCCGCTCAGGTGATAGGCAACCCCGCCGTTGGATATGTGATATATGCCCATGGCGAAGGCGACATTACGCTCAACGTTGAGAACGGAAAATACACACTGCATGCCGTCGACACGAAAAGCGGACTGGTAAAAACTGTGAAGAAGAGCGAAAAAATTTCAGGCACATACACAATAAGCGGTAAAGCCAAAGACACAGCCTACTGGCTGGAAAGATTATAAGAAATCATAGAATTTACTGATAACAGGTGTTGATTTTACACGTCAATACCTGTTTTTCGTATTTATAAATCAATTTTTCCCATTCTTTTAAGCCGTTCATCACTAATTTTGCAGCAAAAGAACGAGAAAACCTATGATTAACTTTACCGAACTTTACGACAAAACAATTGATAACCTTTTCGCATTCGGAACCAAATTCACCTCCGACCGCGAAATGATTAAAGACTGCATACAGGACGTCTTTGTCAAGTTGTACACCAAACGCGGTGAACTTGAATCTGTGATCAACATTGAGTCGTATCTGTATGTATCATTAAGGAACAGAATCAACGACGAGTTCAGACACAACACTCATGTCTGCGACAACGAGATTAACGATAACAATGTCAAGCCGCTCTTCGACAGCGAGACATACGACATGGAGCGCATCGAAGAAGAGCAGAAAAAGAACAGCACCCTTACAGAATATGTTAAATGCCTGTCGCCCAGGCAGCAGCAGATAATAAAGCTCTACTATATTGAGCAGCGCAAATATGACGATATCTGCCAGATTATGGGCATAAACTATCAGTCGGTGCGTAACCTCATGCACAGAAGTCTGCTAAGATTGCGTTTTTTAGCAGCAAGAAATGAGGCTGTATAAAGAGTACAAAACAAACTGCTTGCCGTCATATTATAAAATAATATAAGATGGCAAAAAAACAGAACATTAAAACAATGGTTGACAGGATTCTGTCAGGCAACAGATTTAACATTCCCCCTCTTACAGAGATGGAGAAAAAAGAACTCAAAGAGAGAACTCTATTGACTATTTTACAGCTGAAAGAGCTTTAACGCATAATACACTTTTTTATAATAGCAAACGAGAACGGCCGCAAATCTTATGATTTCTGCGGCCGTTCGTTATCAAAAAGACTTATTTTTACCATTATTTATTACAACGCATTTTTAGCACGCCTATCTATTTTCGCATACATCAACCGCAGCATATCCTGTATGTAAAAGCCCAAAAGAAGGCATTGCAGCATAACCGGCACTGCAAACGAAACGTACCTGAAGCAAAACCGTACATATATAAAAAACAGGACCGCAACACTGCGGCCCTGCCAGAATAATTGATATAATCTAATACAAATCAGGCTTAGTCAGACACCTGATTATTCGCTTTTTGCTGTCTTTATTTCGCCTTCTTCGTTGACATCAAGCTCAAGCACCTTCAGACTTCTTAGCCATGTAACGTCGTTAGAGGGCACACAGTCGTGATGGAACAGATACCATTTGCCTTTATATTCAACAATAGAATGGTGAGTTGTCCAGCCTACCACCGGCTCAAGAACCACCCCCTTGTATGTAAACGGACCATAAGGGTTATCGCCAACGGCATAACACAGCAGGTGGCTGTCGCCGGTTGAATAAGAGAAATAATACTTACCATTGAACTTGTGCATCCATGAAGCCTCAAAGAAGCGGTGAGGATCAGAGGCAGCAAGCGGCTTGCCGTTTTCGTCAACCACAAGCACGGGCTTCGGCTCTTCGGCAAACTGCAGCACGTCATCGGTCATCTTAACCACTCTTGACGGCAATGCAGGCTCATCTCCTTCGGGCAGATACTCCTTGCCCATGGCCTTGTTGTCCTTATAGCGCTGAAGCTGTCCGCCCCAAAGTCCGCCGAAATATACATAAATAGAGCCGTCATCATCCTTGAAGACACAAGGGTCTATCGAGTAAGATCCGCGAATGTGGTCGGCCTGCGGCTTAAACGGACCTTCCGGTCTGTCAGCAACAGCCACTCCAAGGTGGAACACATCGTTCTTGTCCTTTGCGCTGAAGATAAGATAATACTTACCGTCTTTCTCAACGACATCATTGTCCCACAGCTGTCTGCCTGCCCATGGAATATCCTGCAGGTCGAGAATCTTGCCACAGTCGGTAGCCTCTTCGTTCTCAATATCAGTGAGCGTGAGCGCATGATAGTCTTTCATTTCGAAATGACCGCCGTCGTCATCAAACGCAGCACCTGAATCCCAGTCGTGAGACGGATAAATATACAGTTTGTCGTTAAACACATGTACAGACGGGTCTGCCATATAATCAGACGGGAAAAGATATCTTGCTTTTTTCATGATTATTAATTTTAAAAGTTGTTTCTATTTAATTTATTGAACTTATTTCTCAAAGATCTTTATAATCTTGTCGACCACCGGCTTAGGCTTATTGCTGCGGTCGAAGAGCAGCGGATAGTTTACACGTCCGGGAACGGGGAAATCGTTAAGCCATGAACGTGTGTCTGTAACACCCCACAGTGTGACGCGCGAGATTTGTCCGCGATGGCGATAGTAGATATTGAAAATGTCGAGATAACGCTTTTCAAACTCTTTTTCAACTGCCTCGGGAAGTCCGTTCTTATACGGATTCAGTGCATCAGCATACTTGAAGTTCTGGCTTATCTCAGCTCCGCCAAACTTTTCAGGATTTGGCAGGACATTTACATCAAGCTCAGTAATCATCACCTTAACGCCACAGGCAGCAAAGGCATCTATCGACTTCTCGTATTCATCAAGATCGGGATATTCGAGTCCGTTGTGCGACTGCATTCCGATACCGTCAACGCGGTAGCCTTTCGACTTCAGCTCTCTGACAATACGGCAAACAGCGTCGCGCTTTGCTGGCTTTGCCAGCGAATAGTCGTTGATATAGAGTTCCGCATTTGGATCGGCCTCGTGGGCAAACTTAAATGCAAGTTCAACAAATTCAGGACCTATTATGCGATAATATGGAGAATTACGGAAGGTGCCGTCATCGTTAAATATCTCATTTACAACATCCCATCCCAAGATACGTCCCTTGTAACGGCCTACAACTGCTGAAATATGACCGTGCATACGGTCGATGAGTACATCGCGTGAAACGGTGTCGCCACGCTCGTCGGTAAACATCCATACAGGAGGCTGAGAATGCCATACAAGGCAATGACCGATAATGGCGAGACCGTTGTCCTGACCGAATTTTACAAAGCGGTCGGCATCGTCCCAGAAGAAACGGTTTTCTTCAGGATGAATCTCCTCCCCTTTCATACAGTTTTCTGCCACAATAGAGTTAAAGTTATTCTTAACGACGTTTGTTTCATCCGGCGTCCTGTTCCATATCTGGTCAACATTCATGGCCGCTCCGACCAGGAAGTAACGTCCCAACACATCTTTAAGAGTCTTGGTGTTTCCGGCAGAAACGGGCAATACACTTGCCATAGCGAACATACATGCTAGCAAAAATACTACATTTCGTTTCATTTTTATATTAAGCTTTTTCAGTTGAACGTTTTTCTATTTCCATGTTTATCTTATCAATAACCTCGTCTGTAAGCTCATATTTTGAAATTATGAACATTGAAAGGCCTAACAGCAAGGCCGGAATGACAGCTACAAGCCAAAGAATACCCTGCTCTGCAAAAGCAGTCTGCGAAACAGAATTGTTCTTGTCGAAACCGACAAAAGCCAGAATAAGGCCGGGAACAACGCCTCCGAGAGCCATACCGGCTTTATAGAATATACCGGTAAGGGCGTTTACGATGCCTGAAATACGCTTGCCATGAGTGTATTCGCCATAAGAAATAACCTCAGGAACGAGCGCCCACATATATCCCGTGGCAACGATAACTCCGGTAGACTTGATAAACTGTGCAAGATACACCAGCCATATCTGTGAACGGAGCGACGGCACCATTGAGATAATATAAATAAGTATCATACCGAGAATGGCAACAGACAAGAAAATGTTGAACATGCCACGCTTGCCAACCTTGCGCTTGATGGCCGGAACCATAGGCATGAAAATAAATGCCGGAACTGAACCAAGAGCCATGAAGTAAGCCAGTTGGTCGGCTGAAGAGTGTATGTTGTAAATCATGTAATAAGAACCGGCAGAGTTGCCTATTGCCATCATGGCGAAAGCCGTTACAAAGAAGAAGGCAAGAATGCGCAACGGACGGTTGCGGCGGAACTCAACCCAAAGGTCGCTCACCTTAACGTCGTCGGTCTCACTCTTATCCATAACCACACGTTCCTTTGTCTGAGTGAAGCAGAACAGCAACAACACAAGACCGGCCACAGCATAGATGGCCATTGTTACGAACCAGGCATTGGCTGATTCAACGGTATTTATCTTGCCGTCGGGCGATAATGTTGCCACAATCATAGGTATGCCATATGCAACGGCAAGTCCGCCGACGTTTGCAAGGAACATTCTTACAGACGTAAGCACGGTTATCTCCTCAGTATCGCGGGTCAGCGACGCATTAAGCGCTCCATAAGGCACATTTATCAGAGTGTATAGCATAGACATGCCCACATAAGTGATGTATGCATAAAGCAAAGACCCGGAGAAGCCATCCCAGAAACATAATATGGCGAAGCCCGTAAGCGGCACGCCGGCCAGCAAAAGGTAAGACCTGTACTTGCCAAACCTTGGATTATGCTTATCGACATAGGTTCCTACAACAGGGTCCCAGATAACATCCACCACCCTGACAATCAGGAACATAAATGCAGCAGCAGAAGGGTCGAGGCCATATACGTTTGTATAAAACATAAGCAGATACATCGATATGGTCTGATAAATAAGGTTTTGGGCCAAATCACCTGATCCGAAACCTATTCGCTGAAGCCACGACAGCTTGTAAAAGCCTCTCGAGGCTGCGTTTTCCATCGTGTTTGAACTCATCTTTTTAATTTAAATTTGTTTTGTAACTAAGGTAAACCAATTATGCTATTTTATTATTTTTGCGGCATACTCACCCATAACCTTATATCCTGCGGCATTAGGATGCAGCCAGTCGTCCTGCAAATCAGCCTTTAGCTTTGAAGGCTCTGAAGGATCGCGCATAAGCTTGTCAAAGTCTATCACGTCATCAAACGTTCCGCTCGTTCTTATCCACTCGTTCACTGCCTGTCGTGCAGCCTCACGGAAGAATGTAAAATAAGAATGTCCGGCAAAAGGAGTTATCGTTGCTCCATATACCTTATATCCACGTTCGCGTGCCTTCTTGGCAAGCTGCTGATAAGCCTCAATAAGCTTGGCTGCCATAGCCTCACTGTTGCCGTTGATAGAACCCAAGTCGTTGACACCCTCAAAAATCACCACAGCCGAAACGCCTCTCTGTGCCAGGATATCCCTGTCATAGCGCTGCATGGCAGGCGTACCGAGTCCACCGTTCAACACGCAGTTACCGCCAATTCCGAGGTTAAGCACAGCCAGGTTCTGTCCGCCGGCCTGCAGGTTTGTAGCCAGGATGTCTGTCCAACGGTTCTGCATATTTGTAGTACTTCCTCTACCGTCTGTTATCGAGTTACCCAACACGGCCACTGCACTATTTTCATTTCCGCAAATATCTATTGCTGAAATATTGTACCAGTGGTCTACCTTTATTCCTTTTGAGAAATCGCTGCCGGGCTTTGACACACCTTTAATAATATATGACGTTGTACGCGAACCGAGATGTGATGTGGCTTCTGAAGGCGTGCTGCCATAATTTATTGTTATGGCAAGGCGCTGCAGCGGTTTAAGGTCAAACTTAACTGCATCAGACATTACAGCCTTGCCGGCTGCAATGGTAACATTGCGTTTCTTGCCAAAAGTAAGATACTTTGCAGAACTCTTGTCGATAACACACGAATCTTCTGCATCTGCGATGTAAACCGACTTGATTTCAACAGGCGTCTTGCTGTATTCGTTTGAAAGTTGAAGCCTCAAGACATCTCCACCAACCGAAACACGCACAATCTGACGCAACGACATGCCCGACAAGTCGGTCTCGGCAGGCATATCCTTTCCGGCAGCAAGCTGAGGTGCCGCTGCCCATGTGCCGGTCCACCGGTTATCCTTAACATCATTACCGGCATTGGCACTCATTGCAATGCTCAACAGAGCAACAATAAAAAACTTTTTCATGTTATTAAATATTAAAGAAACAAGCCGTCGGTGTCACAGCCTTGATGAAAAAGCAGACATCAGTCAGGCTTATACAAAATCAAAATTATTTATCAATTGCAAAAATACTCCATTGTTTTCTAAATGGGGATTATTTTCGTTACCATTGCGTTTCAATTCGTATCATCGGCAACTATTTACAACAAATAAATTAGGTTTTTTATATTTACGTAAGTATTTTTGCATAAAAAACCTTAGTAATATGAAAAATAAAGTAGTTACAGCATTTGTATTCTTTATCTTTTTTGCATCATTAAAAGCTTTTAGTGCAAATAGCTTTATCAGTTTTTCGGCAGGCGACATGCTGCTGAACCAGAACAATGAAGTGACTATATTTGTTGACCAAAACGACTGTAAGGGTGTGATGACGGCTGTACGCAACATGTCAACTGACATCAACAAAGTTTGCGGAGCAGACGTAAAGATCAGCACAAGCAGCAACAACGCAAAAATCATTGTAGGCACAATAGGCCACTCTGCTGCCATAGACAAAATAATGAAACAGCGCAAGAACGACATGAAGCAGCTGAAGGGAAAACGAGAGATGTATGTCATCACCATCGACAACGGCCAGCTGGTGATTGCCGGCAGCGACAGAAGAGGTACGATATACGGAATTTATGAACTGTCAAAACAGATTGGCGTCTCGCCATGGTACTATTGGGCAGACACTCCTATCGAACAGCACAAACATATATATATAAAAAAAGGTGTCTATACGGACGGTGAACCGGCCGTAAGATACCGTGGAATTTTTCTCAACGATGAAGCTCCATGCCTCACAACATGGGTGAAGAACACCTTTGGCACAGAATACGGCAACCACGAGTTTTATGCAAAAGTGTTCGAACTTATACTCCGTCTGAAAGGTAACCTGCTATGGCCGGCCATGTGGGGATGGGCCTTCTACGCTGACGATGAGCTTAACAGCAAGACTGCAGACGAGATGGGAGTGATTATAGGCACATCGCACCATGAACCTATGGCACGCAACCATCAGGAATGGGCACGTAACCGTGACAAATACGGAAAGTGGAACTATAACACAAATCAGGAAGTACTTGACAAATTCTTTAAGGAAGGAATTGAAAGACGACAGGGTACAGAAGACATTGTAACCATCGGCATGAGAGGCGACGGTGACGAGGCAATGAGCGAGGAGTCTGACGTAGCACTGCTCGAAAAGATAATACGCAATCAAAGACAGATAATCAGTGACGTTACGAAGCAGCGGGCAGACAAGACCCCACAGATGTGGGCATTGTATAAAGAGGTTATGGACTATTACGACAAAGGCATGAAGGTGCCGGACGACGTTACCATACTGCTGTGTGACGACAACTGGGGCAACGTAAGACGCGTGCCAAACGCAAAAGAAGCAAAACGTGCCGGAGGCTGGGGTCTGTATTACCACGTTGATTACGTTGGCGCACCGAGAAATTCAAAATGGATAAACGTAACACCCACACAGAATATGTGGGAACAGCTCTCGCTGGCCTCAGAATACGGCATTGACCGCATCTGGATATTAAACGTAGGCGACTTGAAACCTATGGAATATCCTATCAGCCTGTTCCTCGACATGGCATGGAATCCAAAGAGATATAACGAAACCAACATAACCGACCACACCCTCGACTTCTGTAAACAGCAGTTTGGCGACGAACAGGCAGAAGAAGCCGCACGCCTGCTTAACCTCTGCTGCAAGTACAACGGAAGAATCACGGCAGAAATGCTTGACCGCAACACATATAACCTTGAAACCGGCGAATGGGAAAAGGTTGTCAACGACTATATGAAACTGGAAGCAGAAGCACTACGACAGTTTATCACACTGAAAGATGAATATAAGGACACATACCGCGAGATAATCCTGTTCCCCATACAGGCCATGGGCAACCTTTACCAGATGTATTTCGCACAGGCCATGAACCACAAGCTATACAAAAACAACGACCCTGATGCAAATAAATGGGCCGACAAAGTGGAAGAAGCCTTCAGACGCGACTCTGTATTGTGCGCGCAATATAATCATGAGATTGCCGGCGGAAAGTGGAACGGCATGATGATCCAGAAGCACATTGGCTACACCAGCTGGAACGACGATTTTGAGAAAGACATTTTGCCCGAAGTGTTCAGAATAGCAGAGAATGACGCCGAAGGCGGCTTCATACACAAGGCAAGCAACGGCTATGCAGCCATAGAGGCAGAACATTTTTACAGCAAGACTGATGCCAAAGATGCCAAGTGGACGGTAATTCCATTTATGGGCAGGACTCTGAGCGGAATATCATTAAGACCATACAACAAGGAGGTTGAAGGCGCCGGACTGACATACAGATTCGTTACAGACGGTAAATACACTGGCGATGTTAAGGTATATGTCGTAGTGAAATCAACTCTCGACTTCCTCAATAAAGGCGGAGTGACCTATAACATCAGTATTGACGGCAGCAAAGCCAAAACAATAAACTTCAACAAGGATCTGAACGAAAGTCCGGAGAACATCTATACGGTCTACTACCCCACTGTTGCCCGCAGAGTTGTTGAGAGCGTAATAACACTGCCGCTCGGAAAAACAAGCGACAACATGCATGAAATAAAGATAACGCCCAACGATCCGGGCATCGTGTTTGAAAAAATCGTTATAGACATGGGCGGATACAAAAATTCATATCTGCACATGAAAGAATCTGAGAAGTTCAGGACGATGTAATCATAATAAAGGCAAATAAAACATAAAACAATTGGGCGGTTAAGATTTTTTCGTTATTTTTGTAGTTATACAACAAACGGATATGAAAAACTTTAAACTTGCTATTTACTTTATTATATATTTGTGTGTATCGTTGTTGGCAATAGCCGACAGCGGTTCACACCTTTATACGTCTGAACGCCTGGCCAGTAACAAGACAACATGTATAATTCAGGATAAATATGGATTTATATGGATAGGAACAGAATATGGGCTTAACAAATTCGACGGTTACAGATTTACACATTACCTCACAGACATCAACGACAGTACGTCTATAATCAGCAATGACATAACATCTTTCTTAGTTGATAAAAAAGGGCAATTTTGGATTGGAAGCGAGAAAGGCTTGATGAAATACAACTACAAGACCAACGATTTTAAAAGATATCATTGTCCAGACGGCAACACACCAAGAATAGAAACAATTCTCGAAATGAGCAATGGCGACATTCTCATTGCCACTGCCGGATACGGATTATATAAAATATCCAAAGGCACAGATAAAATCATTAAGGATAATTCTTTTTGGAAAAGTCATAATGACGACTATAAAAGCAGAATATTCGAAGATGACATGGGTAACATATGGCAAAACAGTCATCTGCCAATAATAACAAGAATTATTCTGAACAAAGAAAAAGTTCCTGTACAATTCAAAGATTTTAAACTTAGCCATGGTCCTGCTATTAGCTTTATAAAGAATGGCGCTAAAAGTTTTTATATCGTATGCATGTATGGCATACTTGAATATCGATATAAAGACGGAACCATACATGATGCCGGTTTCGATATGAGTGAACTTAACAGGACTGTCTCTATCCGAAAAGCAATATTAGACAGCAATGGAAATATCCTGATCGGTACATCAGGCAAAGGTATGATGATAATACCCCGAAACAGCCGTAAACTTATTTCGTATAAAGATAAAAATTCGACATTTGACTTGTCTACAGCAAATGTAAACAACATGTATGAAGACAAAGACAAAAACATATGGATAAGCTGCTATAAGAAAGGTATTTACATGATTTCACAAAAGAAAGATGCCTTTAACAGCTGGACTTTCTCACAACACAACTACTTGTTAGGAAGCAGCGTATCGTCCATTGCCCCCGGACACAATGGCGACATCTTTGTAACAATACAGAAAACCGGTGTTTATAAATTTGATAAAAATGGCAACATAACATCTCATCCAACATCGCCGGCAGGAGCAAACACCATATACAAGGACAAGCAAGGAAACTATTGGCTATGCAGCGAAACCACACTTTACTCATATAACCCTTATACCGGAGAATATCATCAGAAAGCAAAATACGACGGATGGGGACTAAACTATATCACAGACGACGGAAAAGGCATCCTCTATATATGCAACTACAGTAAAGGTCTCTGTGTCTATAACACTCAAAACTGTTCGACAATACAATTCAGCATGAGAGATAAAGACAAGGGTAAAGGTGTGCTGTGCAACGACTGGATAAAAACGCTGTATATTGACAGAGATGGACTTCTATGGATTGGAACGACAAATGGAATATCCGTAATGGATACTAAATCGTTTAACTTTAATGTTATAAAAGACAAACGTTTCAAGAATATACAATGCCTGTCTGTCAACGAAACGGCAGACGGTAAAATCTTACTTGGCACAAATACTGGATTATATGTTTACAACAAGAAGAAACATACACTTTACACATTTCCAAACTCTCCAAAACAGCTCCAGAACAATTTTATATACAGCATAGTGTTCGACCATAACAACGACATATGGATGAGCACCGCCATGGGCATTTGGCAGTATAACCATAAACAAAAGACATTTATCAGCCATATACGCGGAAACGGACTTGCCACGAAGGAATACATCGGTGGAGCCGCAGCACATTTCAGCGATGACAGAATTGTATTCGGCATCGACGACGGCATAACCGTATTTTACCCGAAAGACATCAAGAACACAAAGATGGAGCTTGGGCAGATTTATCTGACAAACTTTATCCTCGACGGCAAGGAGATGAGCTGTTTTTCTGATAAATTTGTTGTACCGTATGATGAAAATACATTTTCTTTAGAGTTCTCATTGCTCAATTTCAAATATACTGATGAAATTACATTCCAATATAAGATTAACGACAATGAGAACTGGATTTCCATACCGGAAGGCACAAACGCAATATCATTCAACAAACTAAAACCGGGAAAATACGAGATTGAGGTAAGGGCTACAGCCAACGGTGCTGTATCTAAGAGCACTAAGAAAGTAACCATAAAAGTGCTGTCGCCCTGGTATGCGTCAACGCTGGCATGGATTATATACATAATGGTAATAGCCACAGGCATCTACCTATACGCAAGAAACTACAAGCGCCGCAAGAACGAAGAATTAGAGGAGACCAAGATGCGGTTCCTCATCAATGCGACCCACGACATCAGGTCGCCGCTGACACTTATCCTCGGCCCTCTCAACAAGCTGAAGTCGAGACTGACCGATGCCGAAAGCCTGAACGACATAAAGACCATCGACCGCAACGCACAGCGGCTTCTGCTGCTTGTCAACCAGATTCTTGACATCAGAAAGATTGACAAGAAACAGATGCACCTGCACTGCGAAAAGACGGAAATGGCAACATATATAAATGATGTTTGCGCAAGGTTCAGATATAATGCCGACCAGCACAACATCATATTCAACTTCGAACATGAGGCAGGCTCATGCTATGCGTGGATAGACAAGATAAACTTCGACAAGATTATATCTAACCTGTTGTCGAACGCCTTCAAGTTCACGCCCGACGGCGGAAGCATAACCATACGTCTGAAAGAAGACGAACAGCACATAACAATAGACGTGCTCGACACAGGCATGGGTTTCAAGAACAAGAACACCGACAAGCTGTTTGAGCGTTTCTATCAGGAACCAAACAGCCGCGGCATCAGCCTTGAAGGCACCGGCATAGGACTCAACCTGAGCCGCACGCTAACCGAAATGCACGGAGGCACGATTAAGGCAGCCAACCGCACAGACAACGTGCAGGGCGCACAGATAACGATAAGCATACCCAAAGGCAACAGCCATCTGAAGCCCGAAGAGATAATTTCGCCTGAAGACGACAACTCAAACAGCATGCTGTCTAAGAAGCCCACATACACCAACTGCAGGATGATGGTGGTGGACGACGATGCGGAAATGAGGCAGTACATAAAGAATGAGATGAGCGAATGGTACAAGGTAGACACGTTCCCCAACGGCGTTGAAGCCCTTGACGCCCTGCTGAAAGAACATTACGACATCGTTGTCTCAGACATCATGATGCCGGAGATGGACGGAGTAACGCTGCTGAAGAAGATAAAGACCAACAGCCGCATAAACGACATCCCCGTGATATTGCTAACTTCAAAATCTGACGTTGCCGACAGGCTCGAAAGCTTCAAGAAAGGCGCAGACGCCTTCCTGGCAAAGCCGTTCAACATGTCTGAGCTGCACATACTTACAGACAATCTTATCAGCAACGTAAGAAGGCTGCGCGGAAAATATTCGGGCGCACAGGAACAGAAGGACAAGATTGAACAGATAGAGGTGAAGGGCAACAACGACCAGCTGATGAACCGCATCATGAAGTCGATAAACGAGCATATATCCGACCCCGACTTCAACGTTGAGAGTCTTGCTGAAGACGTTGGCATAAGCCGCGCACAGCTGCACCGCAAGATGAAGGAAATAACCGGAATATCAACCGGCGAGTTTATCCGTAATCTGAGACTGGAACAGGCTGCACGACTGATAAGGGAGCAGAAGATAAACGTCACGCAGGTGGCCTATGCCGTAGGCTTCAACAACCAGACCCACTTCTCTACCGTGTTCAGGAAACGCTACGGCATGTCGCCTACTGAATACGCTAAAAAAGAGCATAACGAAAATACAGAGCAAAAACAGGAATCATGAAAAAGACATTTTTAACCGCCCTGCTAATGGCGGCAATCACATGCGTTGCATATGCAGAAGACGGCTCACGCCTTTGGCTGAGAAGCCAGCGCAACAGCGACCTGTGTGAAATCACGACTAAAGACAAGTCGAACACGGCTAAAATAGCCACAAGAGAACTTGCCACATACTGGCACGGAAAACCGGTAAGCCTGATAAAGGACAAGACGGCAACCGGCGAAGAAGGCTTCGAGATAACAACCGACAAGAGCAACGGCCACATAACAATAAAGGCGAAAAACAGCTGCGGACTGCTCTACGGAGCCTACGAACTGCTGCGCCTGCAGGACAGCGGTATGCCTGTTGACAACATCAACATAAAGGAAAATCCTGCCGTAAAATACCGCATACTCAACCATTGGGACAATCTTGACAGGTCTGTAGAGCGAGGATATGCGGGCCTGAGCATATGGAAGTGGGACGAAATCAACGGCGACAAAGGCACGATGAGCCTTGCCCTGAAAGAACGCCTCACAACCTATTGCCGCGCAAACGCGTCGATAGGCATCAACGGCTCGGTGATAAACAACGTGAACGCTTCGCCCAAGATGCTCAACACCTTATATATAAAAAAGGTAAAGGTGCTGGCAGATATGTTCCGCGACTACGGAATAAAGGTTTATCTCTCGGTGAACTTTGCGTCGCCAATGGCTGAGGGCGGACTGAAGACAGCCGACCCGCTCAACGAAGGCGTGCGCACATGGTGGAAAAACAAGGTAAACGAAATATATAAGGAGATACCCGACTTCGGCGGTTTCCTCGTAAAGGCAAACTCAGAAGGACAGCCCGGCCCCGGCGATTATCACCGCACACATGCCGAGGGAGCCAACATGCTTGCAGAAGCTCTTGCCCCGCACGGCGGACTGGTCATATGGCGCAGCTTCGTTTACGGCAATCATGAGGGCGAAGACCGCGTAATGCAGGCCGTTACAGAGTTTGAAGACCTCGACGGAAAGTTCAACAGCAACGTTATTCTGCAAACAAAGAACGGTCCGCTCGACTTCCAGCCGCGCGAGCCTTATGCTCCTCTGTTCGACCAGATTAAGCATACACCGATGATGGCAGAGCTGCAGATTACGCAGGAATATCTCGGACAGAGCCGCCACCTTGTATACCTGGCACCGATGTGGAAAGAGTTTTTCAGCTTTGTAAACCCCAAACAGCTTATCGGCATTGCAGGAGTGGCCAACACGGGCGATGACGCCAACTGGTGCGGCCACCATTTCTCACAGGCCAACTGGTATGCCTTTGGCCGACTGGCATGGGACCCTACCCTGTCGTCAGAACAGATTGCAGACGAATGGCTCAAACAGACTTTCACACACGACACAGCTTTCATCAACCCGATGAAGGAAGTTATGATGAGCAGCCGCGAAGCCTGTGTAGACTATATGATGCCGCTCGGACTGCACCACATATTCAAGGCCGACCACCACTATGGTCCTGAGCCACAGGGCTTCTATCCAAAATATCCGATAGAATGGTGCCCCGTATACTATCATAAGGCCGACAGCACCGGCATCGGCTTCGACCGCACAATGAACGGCACAAAGGCCGTAAGCCAGTATCGCCATCCGTTCGACAGCATATACAACGACATCAATACCTGTCCCGAGGAATATCTGCTGTGGTTCCACCACGTAAGCTGGAATCACAAGATGAAAGACGGCACGACGCTATGGCAGAGCCTCTGCGCCCACTACAACCGCGGCGTGGCCGAGGCAAAGAGATTTGCCGAAACTTGGAGCAAGATGGAGCCGTATGTAGACAGACAGCGCTTTATGGAAGTAAGCCAAAGAATGGCCGAACAGGTAGAGAACGCCGAAGAATGGCGCGACACGTGCCTTAAATATTTTCAGACATTCTCAAGACAGGAAATAACAAAATAGCAAGCACATACGATGAACAAAATAACTTATCTGGCAGGCACCGCAGCCCTGTCGGCCATGATGGTCATGCTCTGCGGCAGCGAAGCCCATGCACAGGCAAAGCTGCAGAAACAGGGCACTGCCACACAGATAACAGTAGGCGGAAAGCCCATGCTCCTGCTGTGCGGAGAGCTGAGCAACTCGGCCGCTACGTGCGAGGCAGACATAATAAGCGTGATGCGCACATGCAAGGAACGCGGACTCAACACGGTGCTTGTGCCGGCACAATGGGACCTCATCGAACCGGAGGAAGGCAAGTTTGACTTCTCGCTGCCGAAGACAGTCATAGAACAGGCACGCAAAAACGACCTGAAAGTAATATTCCTGTGGTTTGGAGCATGGAAAAACTCCATGAGCTGCTATGCACCGCTATGGTTCAAGGAAAACACCAGGAAATATCCGCGCGCAATGACACGCCGCGGAAAGCCTCTTGAAATTGCCAGCGCATTCTCAGACAATATACTGCAGGCAGACAAAAACGCCTTCAGCAAATTGATGAAATTCATATCTGAGGCCGACAGCAGCCGAAACACGGTAATAATGATGCAGATTGAAAACGAAATCGGCATGCTCGAGGACGCACGCGACTACTCGGACAAAGCCCAAAAGGCTTTCAGCTCTGCCGTGCCCGAAGACCTTATAAAATATATAAGGAGCAACGGGAAAAAGCTGCACCCTCACCTGCTGAAAATGCTCACAGGCTCAGAGAAATGGACAAAAGACAGCCACAACGCTATAAACAACAGGCTGAAGAAAGGCGCCACATGGGCACAGGTGTTTGGCACGGACATATATGCCGACGAGGTGTTTATGGCCTACTATCATGCAAAATATGTTGAACAGCTGGCTCTCGAGGCCCGCCGCATCTGCGACATGCCCCTCTATGTAAACGCCGCGCTCAACAGCCGCGGACGCAAGCCGGGCGAATATCCGTCGGCTGGGCCACTTGCACACCTTGTAGACCTGTGGCACTGCGCCGCACCCAGCATAGACATCCTTGCTCCTGACATCTACGACACAGGCTTCAAGAGCTGGGCCGACCAGTACAAGCAGCCCGAAAATCCGCTGTTCATACCCGAGTCGCGCTTCTGCCGCAACAGTGGTGTGCGTGCGCTGTACGCCTTTGGCGAGCACGACGCCATAGGCTTCTCACCGTTCGACATAGACCACGGCTCTGCCGACGACCACAAGAGCATAAAGGAGAGCTACGCCATGCTGGAAGAGCTGTCGCCGCTGCTGCTGAAATATCAGGGCAAGGGCCTGACACACGGACTGCTCTTTGACGGCAACGACCGCGAACGCGTCATCGTAGACGGCGACATCACGCTGACATGCCGCCACAACTTCACACTGCCATGGGATCCTCGCGCCACCGACGGCTCTGAATGGCCCGAAGGCGGAGGCATTATAATAAAGCTGGCAGACATGGACTACATCATAGCCGGCAACGGCATCGTTGTAGAATTTGCGACCAACAGCGAGAAGGAACAAGAAGAAAAAAAGATACTTGGCGAAGACGGATTTGCCCAGAATGGCAAAAACACGGGCACACAGAACGAAGCGCAGCCTAAATTTAAAGGAATGCGTGCAGGCATAGGCTACGTGGATGAGGTGGCAATAAACAAAGACGGAACGCTGAAATATCTAAGAAGAGAAAACGGTGACCAAAGTCATCAGGGACGCCACGCCCGCATATCTGTAGGCGAATATAAGATTCTGCACGTCAAGCTGTATAAGTATTGACAAGGGGAACAGCCAAGCAAATTTAAAAAAGGCAGAAAAGTCTGCCGTCAGACAAAGAAGGTTAAGGCTTCACAATAAAAATAAGGCCTGCTAGCGGCCGACAGAAAAATACTCTATATACGCCATAAGGATATCCTGAAGGGCGAATATAGAGTATTTTTTTATGCCCTATCGGTCATGCTCCGTCAGACGATTGCCCCGTACACCTTATTATATTATACCCCTTACTTTCAACTCTAACCTGACTGATGCAGCAATTCAATGCTGTTGCGTAATCACTGCACAGGCGGATAAAAGGCTTTTTCGGGCGGCATCTAAAAACAGGCGTAAAAATTATAACCATTTACACCTATTTCTGTTACATTTTAAATATTCAGCGTTATTCTGCAAGAAAATTATTAACCAAACAACAATTGTTATGTTTCGAACTGTTAGTGGCCGGTTTACGTGTCGTAAACGGGCCACTTTTGATGCAAAAGTGACCGCTTTTTTACGCAAAAACCATAGAGTTTTGTCATTCAAAATAAAGAGTTGTCATTATTGCATGCAGGAATAAGCATGAACAAAACGTAAAAACACAACCATGCAGGCATGGACATGAGCCTGACAACGGCAGGCGTAAAAGCATAAGAGGCATGCGGTTTTACTCAAAAAAGGCAATAGAAAAACGTGCGTCCCTAGATATTTCATGTTACAAAGCACAGCATAGACAGAACACACAATAACCGGAAAACGGCAAAAAAACATGGCTGCCGCAAAAAATATTTTAACATATAGAAACAATCAGCATGCGTAAACAACGGTCAAAATCATATAACTATAAAATATGACCAGCCTACATGAAAAATAGATAAAAAATCATATTATTAACAAGAAAACACAAAAAAGAGAGTAAAAAGCCGCTAAAACGATACAAATCAGCACGTCTGCAACATTAAGAAACGTTGCTGAAACATTAATTAATACACTTTTAAACATAAATTCATACTTTTGTGGCGTTGAAAACTTTACCAAATTCAAACAATTTTAAACAATTAATCATGAAACGCGCAAAAGAAGCATGTAAGACTCTGGGCTTACTGATTCTGATGAGCATTTTCCCTATTTGGGCATTTGCACAGAACACAGTAACCATCACGGGTCTTGTTACCGATGACGACGGCCCTATCATCGGAGCAACAGTAAAGGTTAAGGGGTCGACCACAGGTGCAATAACTGACCTTGACGGAAAATACACATTAAAGGTAAGTCCCGGATCAGTCGTAACGTTCACCTACCTCGGATATGCCGACAAGGAGGTAAAGGTTACAAATCAGAAAGAAGTAAACGTAAAGCTCGAACCAGACTCAAAGATGCTTGACGAGGTTGTGGCCATCGGTTACGGAACGATGAAGAGATCAGACGTAACAGGTTCAATGGTGTCAATCAACGACAAGGCCATAGAGCAGACCGTGTCTACAAGTATCGACCAGGTGCTGCAGGGACGTGCTGCAGGTGTGCAGATTCAGGCAAACTCAGGTACTCCTGGTGCCAATACAAGTATCCGCATACGTGGTGTCAACTCTCTTAATGCGACCAACCAGCCTATATTCGTCATCGACGGTGTTGTGGTTGACGCACAGGGAGCAGACAGCAACGACCCCTTGTCAAGTAACAACCCGCTTGCCAGCATCAACCCGAGCGACATCGTGTCAATGGATGTGCTCAAGGATGCCTCTGCAACAGCCATCTATGGTGCAAGAGCGTCTAACGGTGTCATCATGATTACCACAAAGAGAGGTAAGTCTGGCGAAGCCACTATAACCTACGACGGATACATCGGCTGGCAGGAAATGGCAAAGAAGCTCGACATGATGAACCTGCGTGAGTATGCCATACATCACAACGCACGCGCCGAAGAGGGCATCGTTGAATATAACGACGCATTCGTAAATCCCGACGCTCTTGGCGAAGGAACCGACTGGCAGGACGCCCTGTTCCGCAACGCTCTGATGACAAGCCACAACATATCTGTTACTGGCGGAACACAGAACGCAACATACGCAATAAGCGGAGGATATATGAACCAGGACGGTATAGCCATAGGTTCAGGCTTCAAGCGTCTTACTCTGCGCGGCAACACTGACGCACAGGTGAAGAAATGGCTCAAGGCCAGCCTGAGCTTCTCACTGACTGACTCAAAGCAGGAAGTAGGTGCCGACAACAACGTCATCATGAATGCCCTGCTCCAGCAGCCTTCAGTAGCTGTTACCAGCCCTGACGGAAGCTTCGACGGTCCGGACGACGTTTACATGCCTGTAAATGCCGTGGCCATAGCATCTATCAGAGAGAACTACAACAAGAAGATGAATTTCCGTATAAACGGAAGCCTCGAGGCAACCCTGATGAAGGGCCTCACCTTCAAGACAGAGCTTTCAACAGACTATAATCTCAACAAGTTCTATTATTATGAGCCCGACTATGAGTTCGGTGCCCTGACAAACTCTACACGTACCGGTAAATGGACAAAGACAGACACCAAATACTGGTCATGGAGAAACATCCTTACTTATCAGAACACCTTCAACAAGGTTCACAGCATCAACGTTATGCTCGGTCAGGAAATGAGCAACTCTCACTGGGAGACACAGGTGAGCACGGCTACAGGCTTCCTGACAAACAGCGCCCACGACCCGTCGGCAGGTGACATAACAGCCTCAACAGGTACAGGTACACAGAACGACAACTCTCTGTTCTCTTACTTCGGACGTGCATTCTATTCATACGACGACCGCTACCTCATCACAGCGACACTGCGTCGCGACGGTAGTTCTCACTTCGCAAAGAACAACCGCTGGGGATGGTTCCCGTCAGCAGCACTTGCATGGCGAGTTTCTAACGAGAAGTTCATGGCCGGCACAAGCGACGTTATCAACAACCTCAAACTCCGCCTCGGCTGGGGTTCTACAGGTAACCAGAACGTATCAGACTGGGCTTACATGGCTCTGCTGTCTTCAAAGACCACGCCATGGGGAACTGGTGTGCTTACAGCCAACACAGCTAACCCAGACCTGAAATGGGAGACTACAACATCATATAACGTAGGACTCGACCTCAACCTCTTTGACAACCGCATCGAGTTTATCTTCGACTGGTACTACAAGAAGACCAAGGACCTGCTGCTGCAGATTCCTCTGCCTGAGTACCTCGGATCATACGGACAGGGCGCAGCTTCTAACCCATGGAAGAACGTAGGTTCTCTGCGCAACACCGGTATCGAAATGACATTGAACACTGTAAACATTGACAAAGGCGGATTCCAGTGGCGCAGCAACTTCGTGTTCTCACTCAACCGCAACAAGGTGCTCAAGCTCGACACAGAAAGTGCAACCATCGACAAGACATTCATGACAGGAAGCGAGAACAACACTGTTACAAGAACTGTTGAAGGTAAGCCTGTAGGACAGTTCTGGGGCTACAAGGTTATCGGACGCTTCGAGAAGGCAGAAGACTTCTACTATAAAGACAAGGACGGCAACGTCAAGCCGGTGGCACTGCCAGAAGGAAGCTCTATCGGAGAAGACAAGACATGGATTGGCGACTATATATTTGAAGACATCAACGGCGACGGCGTGATAAACAACAGCGACTGTACGTTCATCGGCGACCCGCAGCCTGACTTCACTTACGGTATCGGCAACACATTCTCTTACAAAGGCTTCGACCTCACCATATTCTTCAGCGGCAGCTACGGCAACGACATTCTGAACTATACACGCCGCGACATCGAGGACGTAAGAGTAAACAGCAACCTGCTGAAGAGCGCAGCCGACTACGCACAGATTGGCGTCATCGACCCCAACCTGCCCGACGACGACTTCCGCAACCTCTACGTCACCAACCCGAGCTCACGCCTGCCGCGTCTGAGCGCATCTACAACAAATGCCAACAACCGTGTAAGCGACCTCTATGTTGAGGACGGCTCTTACATTCGTCTGCAGAACATTTCGCTGGGCTACACGCTTCCGAAGTCATTCGTAAGAAAGCTCAAGCTCGAAAATGTCAAGGTATACATGAACCTGCAGAATGTTTACACATGGACCAACTACAGCGGCTACGACCCTGAAGTAGGATCAATGTACGGCGATGCACTTCTGACCGGCCTCGACTACGGCCGCTATCCTTCACCGCGCATCTACACCTTCGGTCTGAACATCTCATTCTGATAATCACAAATGTATTTGCGAAAGAAAGTAACAATTTTAACAAGAAAGAAAATGAAAACAAAAATATTCTTAGTAGGCTCGCTCCTGACAGCCGGAATAGCACTGACATCATGCAGCGACGACTTCCTTGACCAGAAAAATACGACGAGCCCTAACCAGGAAACATTCTTCGACAGCGACGAAGCTATCGACAAGGCCATGTATCCGCTTTACAACTATGTATGGCAGAGCTTCAACGACAAGGCCTACTACGGCATGGGCGACGGACGTGCCAACAACCTTACGGCTCAGTATTCAGACTATATCTACCCGTACACCAACTTCAACGAGACATCGTTAAGCCCGGGATTGTCTGACGCATGGGGCTCTCTTTACTCTGTAGTTGCACAGTCAAACAACACAATAAACAACATCCTCACCTACTCTACCTCTGCTGTAAGCGAGGAAGCCAAGACAAGAGGCGTGGCTGAGGCAAGATTCATGAGAGGCGTGGCCTACTGGTATATCGCATCTCTTTGGGGAAATGCCATAATATACACCAGGACAAGCGACCTCGTAAACAACTATGTTGTACCGGCAAACCCGAGAGCTGACGTTATGGAGTTTGCAATACGCGACCTCGAATATGCAGCTGCCTACCTGCCCGCAACATCTCCTGAGAGCGGACGTATCAACAAATACAGCGCATACGGCATGCTGTCAAGAGTATATCTGTCAATGGCCGGTCTGACCACAGAAGGACAGTATGACGGCAACAACGTGGCTACCGACTTTAACCGCGGAACACGCAACACCTATTATCTTGAACTTGCGCGCAAGGCCGCAATGAAGGTTATCAACGAGTCTGACTTCAAGCTGATGACAAACTACGGCGACTTGTTCAAGATTGAGAACAACAACTGCCAGGAAGACATGTTCCAGCTGCAGTGGAACCAAGGCTCAACCGACGCTATCGGATGGGGATGCAACCAGACAATCACCGCTTACTTCGGATGGTCAACAATGGTTACAGACGGAACCAACTGGGGAGGTGCCACATACGCTTCTTACGACCTCTTCACCGAATATGAGAACAACGACCTGCGCAAGCATGAGAGCGTTGCATGGTACGGCGAATATTATCCCGACATGTACACAAAGGGCGGCGGCTACACCTACGGAGTAACCGAGAATGCCGGTTCTCAGGGTGCAAACATCAAAAAGTATGTTGTAGGCACACACGACGACAACGGCGTAAGCTACAAGCAGAGCTCAGGCATCAACACCCACATGCTGCGCCTGGCTGAGGTATACCTCAACCTTGCCGAAGCTATTCTGGGCAACAACGCATCTACAACAGACGCAACAGCGCTCTATTACTTCAACGAAGTGCGCAAGCGTGCCGGACTCAACGCCAAGACTTCGCTCACATATGAAGACCTGCGCCACGAGCGCCGCATGGAGCTGGCCTTTGAAGGACAGTACTGGTACGACCTCGTAAGACGTGCATACTACAAGCAGCAGGAGGTTGTAAACTACGTGAACAACCAGAACCGCAACGCATCTTATTACGACAGTTCTACTCATGAATACAAGCTCAGCGAAGACTATGTAGCTCCGGGCAAGGGTGTTGCAACAGCAACAGAGAAGAACCTGCTGCTGCCCTACTCTGACACCGACCAGAACCGCAACCCGTATCTCAAGAGCGACGCCAACGGCAACATACAGACCGTTCCTTATGAGTTCGGAGAGCGTGAGGTTTCAGAAGAAAGCCTGTTCAACTAAAATTATCAGCAAAACAAAATAAAAACGGAATTTCATTATGAAAATGTTTAAAAATATATGGCTTTTATGCCTCGCATTCGTTACAGCCGGACTGGTATCATGCAACGATGACGACGATGCGATAGACAGCGCACCTATAAGCGTGCTGCAAGTATATCTTGAAGATGCCGAAGCCACGGTAAAAGACCGCCCCGTAGAATTTGCCCGCCTTGGCCAGACCATACGCATATCAGGTTCTGGATTCAGAGGCATGCAGAAGGTATACATCAACGGCTTTGACACTTACTTCAACAATGCCTACGTTACAGACAACAACCTGATACTGAGCATCGACACAGACACTCCCGTATCAGACGCTCCAGACAGCGTGCGCAACACGATACGCTTCGTGAAGAGAGGCACTGAATATGTCTACACCTTCACAATACGTGCCGCATCTCCCTCGATAACCAGCATCGACAACACGCTGCCTATGCCGGGCGAGACGGTTACAGTGTACGGAGCCAACCTTCAGGAGACTTCAAAGGTTACACTGCCCGACGGAACAGAGATAACAGGAAACGCAATAACCAATGCTCCTGAAGATGAAGACGGCGAATGGTTCTCATTCGTAATGCCTCACAGCATTCAGGGCTACGGCGCCATAACAATAGAGTGTGCCAACGGAACAGCCAAGTCGGCAGAATACTTCAACAACGACAAGTGTATGGTGCTCAACTTCGACGGCGAAGGCAGCCAGGGCTTCTGGAGCTGGAGCGAGACAGGCAGCATGCTCGGAAGCGAAGACGTGGTTGACGACCCGCTCAACAGCGGCCGCGGCAAGGTGATCGACTTTGTGCCCTCACGTCTGCTGAGCAACGGCATCGCAGCCGGCAAGAGCCGCGCAACAGAATGCTGGACAGCCGGCAACGACGACCCGATGGACGACTGGAGCCGCATGTACTCTGTAATACCCGACACAACACTGCTCACCGACGTAGCCTTCCAGTTTGACATCTACGTTCCTGAAGCATGGGTAGGCACAGGCCACATACAGCTCTGCCTCATGAACAACTTCAACTTCGGCGGTATAGGTTCTGACGATGATGCCGACGGCAAGCAGACAGCTTTCTACTGCCCCTGGATACAGGACGGCAAGGCCATTCCGTTCAAGACAGCCGGATGGCAGACTGTTACAATACCATTCAGCGAGTTCAAGAAATATGCAAGCGAGATTGAAGAAGGCAAGTCGCCCACATTCAGAGAAGTTGTTGAAGACCGCAACGCAGCCACATACCGCAACTTCGGAATGGGCTTTGTCAACACCGACTTCGTGTTCGACGGTCTTAGCGTAACAGCCACAATCTTCAAGCAGCACATCTACATCGACAACTGGCGTGTAGTGCCCTGCAAGAGCGAAGTAATATCAGACTTCCCCGACGAAGAAGAATAAACAATACACCGCCTGCTCCGGTGCGAACAAACACACCGGAGCAGAATAAAAAAACAAAACAACAAAAAAGTAATATCATGAAACTGAATAAAATAATCATACCGGTGCTGGCAGCCCCGTTACTCCTCACAGGATGCTACGACGAGAAGATGGACTGGCACACGCCGGACGGACATTATCCGGTTGTATCAGACGAGATTCCACTCTCACTCCAGGAGAAGATTGCCAACTACGACAACATCAAGGCCTACATGGCACAGTATATGCCTAACGTAAAGCTCGGCCTGGGACTCGGAGCAGACAAATATATCTCTGACGACACAGCCTATGTGAACAGATGTAACGACAACTTCCAGCAGTTTGTTACAGGAAATGCCATGAAGCACGGCTCAGTTGTTCAGAACGACGGTAGCCTTAAATTCACCACGATAGACGCATTCCTGGCAAAGGTGCCTTCAGACATAGACATATACGGCCACAACTTTATATGGCACACTCAGCAGAACCAGACATATCTGAAATCGCTCATCGCACCTACGGTGGAGGTTACTCCGGGAAGCGACATCGCCAACGTCATTCAGAACGGCGACTTCGAGAGCGGCACAAAAGACCACTGGAGCAGCTGGGGCAACAGCTCTACAACAGAGGTGCAGGAAGGTGCAGGATATGACGGAAGCTACGGACTCGTAATGGTTAACCCAAGCGATGCCGACGACTATTCGGCACAGCTGGCTTACGACCTGACCGACCCGCTCGTAGCAGGAAAGAAATACATCATAAGATTTAAGGCTAAGGCCAGCACACCTGCCGGCACACTGCAGTTTGCCACACAGAACAGCAGCGACTACTCTGGCGAGGGATACCACTCATTCAGCGTAGGCACAGAATGGACAACATGTGAGTATGACTATACCTGCACAAAGGACAACCTGAACCGAGTGCTCATCAACTTCGGCAAGGTGGCAGGAACCTACTACATCGACGACGTTGAGTTCGGCGAGGAAATAGGCGGATCTGCATCAGCTAAGCGCGGCCCTGCAAAGGCTTCGTCTGTAACCTACAAGTTCAAGACACCTGAAGAGAAGAAGGCAGCCCTGCTCGGAGCTATGGAGAGCTGGATTAAGGGCATGGCAGAACATCTGGGCAACAGAATAAGCGGATGGGACGTGATAAACGAGCCTATAACCGACGGCACACCTAAATGGCGCGGCATAGATGGCAACTTCAGCGAAGGCGACAGCGAGCCTGTTGAAGATCCTGAAAGCGGCTTCAACCTCAACTGGGAGTCAGGCCACTTCTACTGGGGCTACTACATCGGCAAGGAATATGCTACAAAGGCATTCGAACTTGCACGCAAATACGCTCCAAACGCCAAACTCTATGTAAACGACTACAACCTGGAGACAAGTCCGGCAAAACTGGCAGAGCTCATCAACTTCGTAAAATACATCGACGAGAACGGAAGCGTAAAGGTTGACGGTATCGGCACACAGATGCACGTAGACGGCAAGTCGATAACCAAGGAGCAGATTGACGCAATGTTCCAGACGCTTGCTGCTACAGGCAAACTGATAAGGATAAGCGAGCTCGACGTAAGAATCGGCACGACATCGCCTACAGCCGACGACCTGCAGACACAGTCGGACGTATATCAGATGATCATCGAATCATACAAGGCAAACATACCTGAGGCACAGCAGGGCGGAATAACACTGTGGACTCTCTCTGATGCTGCCGACGAGCACACTTACTGGTATCCTGACGACGCACCAAACATCTTTGACAAGAACTATGCCCGCAAGACAGCCTACAAGGGTGTATGCGACGGTATAGCAGGCAAGGACATAAGCGAGGACTTCACAGGAGACATGTGGATGAACGGAAAATAATAATTCTGATACAGCGATTTATCTTATCAATAAGGTGCATAGGCTATCGGCCGTGCACCTTATTATTTTTATATACGCTGCCGCCAACCGTACAAAGATATACCATTTGAGGCTTTCTGCTAGCCGGAATCATGCCCGTATGACCATTTGCCATAGACAAGAGAAAGGGCTAAATCAGGCTCGCATCAGGCGCACTACGCCCTATCGGCCACCTGTCTTCATTCTGCCGGCCATGTAGCCACATCATGACACGGCACAGTCTTTTTGCCTTGCGCCAGCATCACGCCACCTGGCATTCTTAACAATGCCCGCCCTCCCCCATCCGTTCATCATGATTCACTGGTAAAAAGCCTGCAACAATCAAAGCAACACAAGGCAAAACATGGATAGATCATGACGTCAGGACAAGAATAAAAACAGGCGTTGAAGACGGTAAAAAATCAGGACATTAGATTTTTTCATTACAGAAAGCCAACATATAATATAAGTTAAACAGAAGCAATAGAATCCACCATTCTATTAACTATTATTCACAATATGCACACATAAAACATGCAAAAACAATGGTTTTGCCATGCTAAAAGCACCGGTTTTGAAGCAAAAAAGCATCACTTTTAAGTAAAAAACATGCCACTTTTGACCCGTAAACGGCATAGTAATATTATTTAACACATACACAGCAAAGCCAAAATGGCACTAAAGCACATAATATCAACCACTTACACAAAACGCTAAATTTTGTGCCATCTATGGTCAAAAATCCGGTTTCATGATGAGCACCGCCATTCTGAAAGCGTTAACCGTTCGGATTTTGCGAAAAATTCTTACAGCGTGTCTGTATGTCATCCATTATTTTCAAGAACAAAATATATGCAGCCAGACAATACTGCAAACAGCAAAGCAAGAATAAGCATACACGCCCTTAATAAGCCACAGCAGACAGACATTAAATGTAAAATGCATGACAACGCTCCTATCTGCCGTCAGGATTCATCAAAAGATTGTCTTATACTGAGCTGACTACCATTTGCCTTCTTGTAAAATTAGCTAACTTGTCAAAAAAAGCAGGCAGCAATACAGCAACAGAAAAACAATATGACAGCAGAAAAATTAAGTCTACTTTAAGATTAAAACATACGCAGCAGCATCACCTATTGGTGATAAATACAACATGAAAACATGTACAAGGCAAACCGGCAAAGACTGACCGATATACCGTATGCCCATAACCCAACTGATGTAAATAAAAATCTGTTTTCACTAAAAACATTCCGACAGCAAAAGCATGCCGCAAAAACATGAAAGAAGTATGCCGTTGAGAAAACGGCAATGGCAAAAATCAGAAATATAGCGCTCAAATATTTAAAAAAATATGTTACAATTTCAGAAAAAACATGACAGACTTAGAACAAAATATAAAACTAAGGATAAAAACACATTAAATATTTTTTCACTAAAAACTTAATTCGCACGAAAATCAGGCTGAAACATCAAAACATACACACCGAAAAACCTTGCATGCATCAAAAACCTTTGTACTATGATTTTTGATACAAAAACCATAAAATATAAATATTCAGACCATTTTAACAGAAGAAACGTGCCACAAACCGTGTAAAACGTCTAAATATAGGCTCTTTTTACTTATATGAGACGTAAAAAAACGCGGATGAAACATTAAGAAACGTTGATGAAACATTAAGAAATACATTTATAAATATTAATTTATATTTTTGCGACGTAGAAAACTTTATAAAAAATACTATAAAAAAACTTACATCGCCACGTAACAAAAATACCATAAAAAACAAAGCCGGAATGCTTGAAACAAATATTAATGAGACACAAATGTCATGGCACAAGGCATACAGCCGGCCATAAAAAGAAGGAAAAGAAAACCAATATATAATAATGTAGAAGAAACATAATTCTGAAAACTTAAAAAAATAATACTTTAAATTAATGTTTAACTTTGATAACTCAAAAGACTATGGATTACTTTAAATCTAGACAAAATCTAAGAGGAATCGTGTTGGCACTCGGAATAGCCTGCACAGCTTCCAATGCTTTTGCGGTATCACTTGCAACACCTCCAGAGAATGCCGGGGCTAACACAGCCATGGCCGTACAACAGAAAATTACTGTAACAGGTAACGTAAGCGATGCTACAGGTCCGTTGGTTGGAGCAACCATCAAGATTAAAGGCACGTCAACAGGTGTTGTAGCCGACATTGACGGTAACTTCAAGATTTCTGCCGGTCCAAACGACGTTCTTGAAGTGTCATACATCGGATATATCACACAGGACGTAAAAATCAACAACAAGTCGAAACTGACCATCGTACTCGAAGAAGAGAAACACTCGCTCAACGAGGTTGTGGTTATCGGTTACGGTACACAGAGACGTGAGGCCGTAACAGGTTCTGTTGCCAACGTAAGCGGCGACGAGCTCAACCAGATTGCAGCCACCAACGCCGCACAGGCCCTGCAGGGACGTGTTGCCGGTGTGCTCATGACACAGACATCTTCAAAGCCTGGTGCTGAAATGCAGATCCGT
>NZ_LFQU01000006.1 GCF_001275135.1 Xylanibacter rarus
AAGGCCGCCCGTTATGTTGGTTATAATTCTTTTCATCGTTTTAAATGGTATTCGAGATGCAAAGATAATATTTTTTTGAGTAGTTAAAGGAGTTAGAAGTAGTTAAAGGAGCTTGTTTAAGTGAAGAACGAAGAGTGAAGAGTGAAAAATTCGATACTCTTGTGGATTATTGTTATTTCACTTTTCATTTAACCGCTTGTGCAACCGATATGAATCAACAAAACTAATGTGCCGGCTGATTTGTAATCTGCCGGAATTAAGTATAAGGATTTTAATCCGCTTGCTTCCTATTTTTGATTAATAGGTATGAATCTCGGATCAAAGATCCTGATACTTTATGCTGTCGGATAGCATATCCGACAGAACAATAGCCATGTTGTTTCTTTTCGTTCCAAGCCGCAAATTCTTTGGATTGCCTTATAGTTACAAGACTAATGCGCCACTTGTACAATAGATTTGAGCCAACAAAGCTAATGTGCCGGCTGATTTGCAATCTGCCGGAATTGAATATAAGGATTTTAATCCGCTTGCTTCCTATTTTTATTTTAGGTATGAATTTCTAATCAAAAAAATAGCTATTAAGGTATGAGTTTTGGATCACAGATCCTAATATTTAATGCTGTCGGATAACATATCCGACAGAACAATAGCCTTGTTGCTTTCTAATGTTTTTATAGTTTCCAAGCCGCAAATTTTTTGGATTTCATTTAATCAGCAGTTCTTGCTTTAAGTAAAAACTTAGGACAAAATATTTTTTCAATCTGGAAAATCAAAAGATAACGGATGTTAATTGCATGGCGCGAAAACGCTAAATGGTTAACATTCGTTTGCTTATCAGGATGGATAACGAGTCAAAAAACATGGATTTTGAGCTGTAAAAGCATGGTTTTAGAGTCATTAAAGGGTGGTTTTGAGAGTATAAGTCGGCCACTTTTGGAGCGTAAACGGCAGAGTAATATTTTTTAACTATTGAAGTTTTGAGCTTGAAACGGCATAAGATATTGAATGACAACGACTTAACCATAAAGTCTGTTTTTTGCCGTTTTTCACGCCAAATCACAGACTTGCGATGAACATCGCTATTCTGAGAGCGTCAAACGGACGGAAAACATCGGAAATATTTACAAACAAAGAAACGTTATTAAGTGAAAAACGAAAAGAGAAAAGTGAAAAATCCGATACTCTTGTGGATTATTATTTGGAGTTAAAGGAGCATATTTAAGTGAAGAACGAAGAGTGAAGAGTGAAAAATCCAAATGCCAAGTAGCAGATTATACCCACGAGGCATTTGACTTTAACTACTTTAACTACTATAACTACTTTAACTCCAAATAATAATCCACAAGAGTATTAATTGATATCCGCGCCTGCTCTTCGCTTAAATTTATTTTCTCAATGTGAAGTCGAAGCGGAGACCGCCTGTGAGGTTGTTGCTAACCTTAATTGTTCCGCCATGCAGCAGCACGGCGTTCTTTACAATGGCAAGACCAAGACCTGTGCCGCCCATCTTGCGGCTGCGGCCCTTGTCTACACGATAGAAACGCTCAAAGATGCGTGCCAGATGCTCATGAGGAACACCGACACCATTGTCGCTGAAGGTGAAACGCCAGCAGTCGTTGTCATTAACGGCTGAAAGAGTTATGGTGGTGCCTTCGCCGGCATAAGCTATGGCGTTGTCTGTCAGGTTGCGGAACACGCTGTAAAGCAGCGACTGGTTGCCCTTAACCTTGATGCCGTCAGGCAGCATGTTGCTGAATGTCATCTTGCGTTCAGACAGCTGCAGCGCCGTGTCGTTGACAATATTAGACACCATCTGGCTGACGTCAACCACATCGAAGTCGACCATCTCGGGAGCATCGTCGAGCCTGTTGAGCGTAGAAATGTCATGAAGCAGAGAGGTGAGGCGCTGCGACTGTGCATAGCAGCGCTGCAAGAACTGCTCCTTGGTGGCCTCGTTGATGTTGGGATTTTCGAGTATTGTCTCAAGATAACCCTGAATGCTTGCAACGGGCGTCTTCAGTTCGTGGGCGATGTTCTGCGTCAGCTGGCGCTTCAGGATGTTCTGTTCCTCCTTGGTTTTCTGCAGGCGCTTGTATATCTTTATTATACGCTCTGCAATCTCGCCGAGTTCGTCGCCGGGAAAGTCAACAAGGTCTTCGGTGTCGAGACTCTCGTTGTGGTCAGCACGGCTCGCAAAGAGGCGCAGCTTGGTGATGTTGTCGCCCAGACGGCTCACAAAGCGGTAAAGGATAAAGACAAGCACAAGCATGGCCACGAGCGAGAACCACAGATAATGCTGGTCGGCACGCAGAGTCTTGGCAAGACTGTTGTCGTAGGGCAAGGCACTGCGCACAATGAGCGAGCACTGCGGAACATAGGTGGCAGAATAGAAATAGTCTTGATTGAGAGTGGAGCTTACGCGGCTGAAGTCGTAGCCGCTGCCGTCCTTGAGTGCCTCTCTGACCTCCCTTCGCGAAAGATGGTTGCCCATCTTCTTATAGTTCTTATATACATTGTCATAGACAACCTTTCCGCTGCGGTCGATAAGCGTAACGCGCAGACCATGAATGTAATGGTTGGCCACGTAGCCGTCGAGCGTCTTGTCCGACCTGTCGTCAAGATAGCGCAGCGACTCCATCATACGCTCGTTGTAATCCTGCAGACGCGTGTTGAGCGTATTGATTTTATACTCACGCTCACGTGCGTGCTGAAAGATGATGAAGGCCACAGCGAAGACCACAAATACGGACAGCACGCTGATGTAAAGACGCGTGCCAACAGATGTTCTGCACATGTTTGCTTATTTTTGTATGTTGATGTTATGATTAATGCCGGCTCAGGCGTCGAAGTAATAGCCGAAGCCGAGGCGTGTTACGATGCACTTTGAGAAGCGCCCTATCTTCTTGCGGAGGCGCGTTATGTTTACGTCGACAGTGCGGTCGAGCACTAGCACATCCTTGGGCCAGATGCGGTCGATAAGTTCCTGACGGGAGAACACACGGCCCTTCTCGTCGAGCAGAAGGTGAAGAATTTCAAACTCGGTCTTGGTAAACGGAATGTCCTCGCCGTCTATGCTTACGGTCTTTTTGTCGAGGTTAAGCTCGAGTCCCTGATAACTTATCACGTTCGACTGCGGAACACCGTTGTGCTCGGCTGTACGGCGCAGCACGGCGCGCACTCTTACCAGCACCTCACGTATAGAGAATGGCTTCGAGATATAATCGTCGGCACCGAGATTGAAGCCTGTAACGGTGTCGTTTTCAGTGTCACGCGCCGTGAGGAATATTATTGGGATGTCTTTTGTGGCAGGTTCGGCCTTGAGCTGCTTAGCCAGCGCGAAGCCCGACATGCCGCCCATCATAACGTCGAGCAGCAGAAGGTTGAAACTCTCGATGTTCATCTCGAGAGCCTCCTCGGCTGAGTTTGCCATCTCAACGGTATATCCGTCGGTCTCAAGGTTAAACTTCAAAATCTCACAAAGGTCTTGTTCGTCGTCAACCACCAGTATTCGATAATTATTATCCATAAGTCATTCTGTTTTTTAATAATAACCGTTGCAAAAGTAATGATAACTGTATTCATATTTATTACAGACGTGTTACAATGCCGTTACAACACAATACGCCACAAGAAGGCAGCCACGCAGCGACTGCTCACGGACGGCGTCAGGCCTGAGAGTCGTCGTCGGGCGATATGTCTGGCAGCGGACGGCGCGGATTCTCCTTCGCGCCCATCTCAACGAGCTTGCGCGCCGACACGATGAAGCTCTGATTGCCTTTTATGGCCTTGCGCGCATCATCAAACGATTTCTGCACGGTTTCAATGTTCTTGCCTATCTTCTCGAAACGTTCAACAAACAACCCTACGCGCTCGATGAGCGTGTCGGCAAGTCCGAACACGAGTTCCTGGTTATCGGCCTGGCGCTGCTGTGTCCACGCTATCTGCAAGAGGCGCAACAACGAGAAGAGATTCTGCTCACCGGTGATGACCACCTTGCGCTCAAAGGCATAGTTCCAGAGCGACGGGTCGGCAGACACGGCAAGCTGCATGGCTGCCTCCTGCGGCACGAACATGATGACAAAGTCGAGAGTGGTGCCGCCCTCCATTGAGTATTTGGCGTAGTTCTTTGCCGAAAGCTCGTCTACATGGCGGCGAACGCTCTTAACATGCTCGTCGAGAGCCTTGCGGCGCTCGTCGTCGGTCTCGGCGTTTACATAATTAATAAAGGCAGTAAGCGAAGCCTTCGAGTCGATTATCACGTCCTTATGGTCGGGATAATGCAGCACCACGTCGGGGCGCATCATGTCGTTGGTGTCGTCGTTGTGTATCACGTTGCCCTTTGCGTCGCGCATGGTGTACTGCACGTCATACTCAACGCCCTTGGTAAATCCGAACTTATCGAGAAGGTCGTTGAGCTTCATCTCGCCGAAGTCGCCCTGAATCTTAGGACCTGTCTGAAGCGCACGCGACAGCTTTTCGGCCTCAGCGCCGAGCGATGCCGTTGTGGCATGCATCTGCCTTATCTGTTCGCCGAGCGATGCCGTGCTGCGTGTGAACGACTCGCGGTTGTCGTCCATCGACTTTTTCATCTCTGTCATTACGGCTTTCAGCGGAGCTATTATCGAGTCCATCTGGCTGCGGTTGCTCTTGTCCAGTTCGTCAGCCCGCTGCTTAAGGAGTTTCTCGGTTGTTGTGCGCAGCTGTTCCTGCAATAGCTGCAATCTCTCCGCGAACTGTTTCTCCATAAGCATCTCGCGCCCTGCCCTCTCTTCGGCATGCTTGCGCTCGGCATCAGCCATGAGCCGTTCATACTGGCGGCGCAATTCGGTCAGCCGCCGTTCGGCATCCTCACGCGCATCGCCCAACTGTGAACGCAACATGTCGGCCTCGCGGCGGCTTGCGGCAGCCTCGTTAGACAAGCGTGCGTTGTTTTCTTTTGAGCAGCAGCGTTGCGCTGCGACACTATCATCATTGCCACTACGGCAATAAGAAATCCTGCTATAAAAAATAAGAATGATGTCATTATAACTATTTATTTTTTACTTGAAAAAGACTAATTACACTATGTGAAGTAATGAATGCAGAATAATATAAATGTCACCCTTCCGTCTGCGTCTTGGGCCAGTTTACGAGAAAGAGTTTCTCTGTGGCACGCGTGAAGGCTGTGTAGAGCCAGTGGATATAGTCGGGCGAGAGCATGTCGTCGGTCATGTAGCCCTGGTCAACATATATGTGCGCCCACTGTCCGCCCTGCGCCTTGTGGCAGGTAACGGCATAGGCATATTTTATCTGCAAGGCATTGTAACAAGGGTCTTGCCTTACCTTCTTCAGGCGGTCGGCTTTCAGCGGCACATCCTGATAGTCTTCCATAACTCCGTTGAAGAGCCGCTCGCTCTGTTCGCGCGTAAGAGCCGGAGCCTCAGCCATAAGACTGTCGGTTACGGCGGTTACCATTATTTCATAATTGTCGTAATCTGGAAACTGAAGCCACACGTCGGCAAAATGAAGGCCGTAGAACTCGCGCAGGTTTCTAACCCTTACCACCATGGCCCTGTCGCCGTTGGCAATAAACGGCAACGCCTGGCTTTCGGCTTTACGTCCGTCGCCGTTGCCCGTGCTGCTGTCCTCGAGAGCCTTTTCCTCGGCGGCAGCCTTCTCGGTCCAGTAGTAGTTGTTTCTCACCACCATGAGCATGTCGCCCGTAGTCAGTTCTTCCTCACGGCCCAACACCATGCCGCGTATGCCGGCGTTGTAGGCATTGGCGCGCTTGTTGCTGCGCGTTATCACGATGGTCTCGTCGGTGCCCACTTCAGAGTAGCTGCTGTTAAGCTGCTCAATGAGTTCGCCGCCCGACACCATGCGTATGTCGGCAAAGCCTGAAAAAGTTATTTTAGGAAGACGCGTAACCTCGTCGTGGGTTATCATACTTCGTATTATCGTGGCATTGTAAAGAATGCCCGAACCTGATGCCTGTCGCAAAATTTCATTAAGGTCGCACTGATAAACCTTCAGTCCGTAGCCCGCCATAAAATCAGCCATCAGCGCGGGCGACTCTTCCTCGCCCACCGGCGGCAGCTGTGCCATGTCGCCAATGATCATCATGCGGCAGTTGCGGCCGCCGTAGACGAAGCTAACCATATCGTCGAGCAGGCAGCCCGTGCCGAAGACTGCGCCCTCGCCGCCTCCGCCGTTGGCTATCATCGACGCCTCGTCGACAATGAAGAGCGTGTCGTGATACATGTTGTCGTTAAGACTGAAGCCCGTCGACTCGCCCGCAAAGGTCTTCTGACGGTATATGCGGCGATGTATGGTGAAGGCCGGACGACAGGCATTGACCGAAAACACCTTGGCGGCACGTCCCGTGGGGGCAAGCAGGATCACCCTCTGGCGCAACTTTACAAGCGTCTTAACGATGGCTGCGGCAAGCGACGTCTTGCCCGTACCGGCAGAGCCGCGCATAATCATCACCGAGCTGCCGTCGCGGTCGAGCAGAAAACGGCTGAACACGGCCGTGGCCTTAGCCTGGTCGGCAGTAGGAACAAAGCCGAAAGTCTGCATTATCTGAGTTGCCAGTTCTTCAACAATCATCAGTTTTTATGCCAAAGGTTTGATTTTACGAATTATTTAGTGTAATTTTGCAAATGCACAGAATGCGAAAGCATAATGCAAACTTACATAAAATAATTGATATTTTATGCCATGTGAACTAAGAAAATATTGTTCTTAACCACAGCCGGCCATAAATAGCAGGTCAATAAGGCAATGATAAAAATCAGCAACAATCACATTCTGGCACTCATAGCCGCCATGCTGGCCATAACATGCGTCATGAGTGTGTGCTCGCCCATAAGATTTGAGCGGCAGCAGGCCGGACGCGAGCAGGCGGTGAAGGAGCGGCTGGTGAAGATAAGATATGCCGAAGAGAAATACCGCAGAGCCAACGGCACTTACAGCGGAAGCTTCGACATACTGGTCAGAGAAGGCTATCTGGCCGACTCGCTGCAATACATTCCCTTCGCCGGAAAAAAGAAATTCGACCTTACGGCAACGACGCAGATAAGCAAGTCGGGCAGGCAAATACCGCTGATGGAATGCGGAGCCATGTATAACGACTACCTGTCGGGGCTCGACGAGAACAGCATAGCCAACCTCATCGAAGAGGCTAACAACGCGGGGAGATACCCCGGACTGAAAATTGGAGACATAACCACACCTAACGATAATGCAGGAAACTGGGAATAACATAATAACAAAAAAGCCGAGGCTTACCATACGCATAGGCAGGCACTCGCTGTCGTTCTCTGCCCTGAGCGCAGAAAATCCCGAGGGTATAACCTTTGAGCCTTATACCGTGAGGAGCGGCATATCCATGGCGGCTAACCTCAGAGAGGCGTTCAGGGAGATTGACCTGCTGAACAACGGATGGCAGAGAGCAATGGTGATGATCGACTCGCCCGTGATAATGATACCCATAGACGAGTTTAAGGACAGCCAGAAAGAAATGCTCTACCACTATGCCGTTACCGGACATGAGGGCGAAGTGGTGATGTCGAGCGTGCTGCCTTCGCTAAACGCCGTGGCCGTATACTCTATAAACAAAGACCTGAAGCTGGTCATCGACGACCACTTCGGCGACGTAAGGTTTGCACACGTGTGCGAGCCGGTGTGGAATCATCTCTACCGCCGCAGCTTCACCGGCATAAGGATGAAGCTGTATGCGTATTTCCACGACAAGAGGATAGACGTGTTCAGCTTTCAGCAGAACAGATTTAAGTTTACAAACAGCTTTGACACCGACCTGGCACCCGACGCCGTATACTTCATACTGAACGTATGGAAGCAGCTTACCTTCGACAACAAGCGCGACGAGCTGCACCTCGTAGGCGAACTGCCCGCCAGGGAGGAGCTGACACAGGAGCTGCACACTTTCATACAGAACGTATACGTGATAAACCCGAAGGCCGAGTTCAACCGCGCTCCGATTACGGCAATAAAGAACATTCCTTACGACCTGATAACATATTTCGTGAAGAGCTGAGCCGCAGGCTGCACACGGACAGCGGTAACGCCTGAAAGCCTACGCCGCAGAAACAGCATGAGGCGAAACTGCAGGCAGATCACTACAAGCCCCCAGACGGAGCACTGACAGGCAGCAGGCCTCAACAGAAAGCCACAACAACATTAGGAATAAACTGAAATGAGAATAATTACAGGAATATATAAAGGACGCCACTTTGACATACCGCGCACGTTCAAGGCAAGACCGACGACGGACTTTGCCAAAGAAAACATATTCAATGTGCTTAACGGATACATCGACCTTGAAGACGCCATTGCGCTCGACCTCTTCTCGGGCACGGGCAGCATATCGCTCGAACTGGTGTCGAGAGGATGCCAGAGCGTGATAAGCGTGGAGGCCGACCGCGACCATCATGCCTTCATAAAGCAATGCCTGAAGAAGCTCGGCACCGACAGATGCATCGCCCTGCGAGGCGATGTGTTCCGCTTCATAAAGAGCTGCCATCAGCAGTTCGACTTCATCTTTGCCGATCCTCCCTACGCCCTGCCCGAACTGCCCACCCTGCCCAAGCTGATACTTGAGCGCGGACTGCTGAAGCCCAACGGCATCTTCGTATTCGAACACGGCAAGAACAACAGCTTTGAGGATGTGCCCGGATTCATTGAACACAGGGCATACGGCAGCGTGAACTTCAGCATCTTCTCTAACAGAGAGCCGGAAGGCGAGGATGAATAACCGCCGTCCGGCCTAAGCCTATTATTATTTGCATTTTCGATTGAAAGTCAGACTCAACTGACATGAGTTGAAAAGATGACGGATTATAACATCTAATCTGAAAGAGATTACGGCTGAAGCAAATAAGAATATACCATAAATAAAATACAAAAGGCGGCAAACTGCATCGCAAAAGGTATGCTTTTGTATCCTGAAACACGGCCTTTTGCAAGACCAAAGCACAGCTTTTCGGCTGAATAAGTTATTCTGTTAATGCGTAATACCATAAAAAAGTTTTGTTAAAAACTCGTCACTCATCACAAAGCCGCTTAATTCACTAATAATCAAGATGTTATAGTGTGACGAGTTTAATTTGCAACTCATCACATCGAGGTCTACCAAAATCAGGAAAGGCCACAAAGGCCATGGTGTGACGAGTTGCGAAACCAACTCATCACACCATAACGCTATGTATATCAACACGTTACGCACGAATGTGATGAGTGATGAGTTTTAAAGAAAATTATTTACTGTTGATTTACGGATTGTCCTTTCCTAATTTAGGTCGACTTCAAACAGAGTCGTACAAATCAGCACTGTCAAAGATTTTTTATTACCAGCCATTAACATCAACGGCTGCACAGGCAGGTACATAAAAAAGGAAGAGGCTTCCCGCATACAGCAGAAAGCCTCTTTGTAATAAACCCAGAATATTGAATTATCTCTTTACAACTTTAACAGCATGTTTCTGTCCGTTCTGAGTGTAGACAAGGATGTAAGCGCCGTTGGCAACATCAGACAAATTAAGACTGCCTGCCACAACACCGCACTTGCGTACGAGTGAACCAGAAACGGTATATACACATACGTCATTAACCGGCTGTGATGTATAGAGAGTGTTGCCGTCGAAACGAACAGAAGCTTCGTTGTCAACACCGTTAATACCGGTTGAGCCCTTAGCCACCAGATTAAGCTTGCTCCAGTTAGCATCTGCTGCAAAGATGTCATAAACATCCTCATTTACAGTAAGAGTGATGGCCTTAAGGTCAGATATGCCGTCGAACATTCCTGAATAGAATATAGGTGCGCTGTCTTTTGTATAGCTTGTCCAGTCGATGTTTGCCAAAGCTGTACAGTCGCTGAATGTAGCTGAAGCGAAAGCTATCTCTTCGGGCAATACGACATCTGTAAGAGCCGTACAGCTCTTAAATGTGCTGGCCATGCTGCTAACGCCGGTGAGAGACTTAGAGTTGAGCAGATTAACCTTTGTCAGAGATGTACAGCCCATGAAGGCGCTGTTAAGACTCGTAAGGCCTGCACAGTTCTGCAAGTCGATGTCAGAGAGTTTCTCGCAGTTCATAAACGCATTTGTAAAGTCCTTGAAGTTTGCAGCCTCGGCAGCAGCCGGCATAGCCACCTTCTCAAGAGCCTTGCAATTTACAAAAGCACCATTCTTTGCCAGTCCGCCCTGAACATAGAGGTCAGTACCTTCTTCAATAAGAGCCTCTGACATATCAACAGAAACGAGCGTGGTGTTAGATGCTCCGAAAGCAGTAGTACCTATAGCCTGAGCCAGTTCAGTAAATTTGCTTGTGTTCCATGTTCCAGTCAGTTTGATTTCAGCTGCCTTCTTAAGGTCGCTTGGAATATCGTCAGAAGGTACAGTAACAACGTCTTCGTCACCGCCGCCGGGAGTAGCACCGCCAGGACATGCAATCTCAATAGGTTTCTTCTGATAGCTGGTCTGCAGCTGTTCCAACTCTGAGCCGTCGCCAAGCTGTCCACCCTTGTTTCGTCCCCATGCATAGAACTTTCCGTCTGTAGTAAGCACGAATGAATAGCTCTGTCCTGATGCCAGCATTGAGTAAGTTGCGCCTTCTGGCAGAAGTGGCTTAACAGGTTTTGCCGAGAACGGCATTTCGTCTGAAGATGATGTAGCTGTAAGCAGTTTGCCGTTGCCGTCGCCGAGAGCTCCGTCACTGTTGCTGCCAATAGCATAAATCTCCGTGATGACACCGTCTTTTCCTATGGCAATGGTCGTAGTGTTCTCGCATCCTGATACAGAAAGCACACCATCAGGAACGGTCGTTACCTTTGTGAACTCATAGTAAAGCGACACAAGCTCCTCGTCAGACTGATTAAAGCCGAGCAGGTTTGAATAGTTGTCACCTGTTGCCCACAATGTACCATCAGCCTTTATCGCATAAGTACGGTTGTCGATAGCCTTGACGTAAACCCAGTCGTTAGCAGTTCCGATCTGTACCGGAGAAGACTGGCTCGTAGCATTGCCAAGTCCTAACTGTCCTGAGTTATTCTGTCCCCAGCCCCATATTGTGCCGTCTGTCTTCAAGGCTACACAGTGAGAACTTCCTAAAGACACTTGTTTCCAGTCTGTATCAGTTCCAATCTGTACCGGAGTAGTGCGTGTATTTCTGTCACCGAGACCCAGCTGCGAACTGGTATTTTCGCCCCAGCCCCATATTGTGCCGTCAGTCTTGAGTCCGATTGCGCTATATCCCCAGAAATGACTTGCCGTAACGTCAGCCCAGTCATTATCAGTTCCTACACGTACAAGTTCTTTATGGTCCATTCCGTCACCGGTTCCCTGCACACCGCTCTCTGATGTACCTGCTGCCCATAGAGAGCCGTCTTCCTTTATGAAGAAGGCGTAAGCCTTGCCACCTATCACTTTCTTCCAGTCTGTATCAGTTCCTACACACTGCCACTCAGCTGTTCTTTCCGACACAGCCGGTGCACCCAGCTGTCCTTTCTCGTTCCAACCGCAGCTCCACAGAGTGCCGTCGTCACGAATAGCATAGGTAGAGGCGTCTCCTGTTGCAACGTATTTCCATACATGCTCCTGTGCATTAACCGATGTAGCCAGAGCCAATAGCCCCGCAACTACAAATGAACGTGTAATCTTTTTCATAAGCATTATTATTTAATTCAAAATTTGGAACAAATGTTCCCTTCTTATTTTTGTCATTTATTTACCAGAACTTTCTTGACATCAATCTGCTTTCCGTCGCGGAACACCTGCACAAGATAAAGTCCTGCCCCTGGCAGTGTAAGGCTAACATCCTGTCCCTTGACCATATTACGCTCACACACCTTCATGCCGGCGGCATTTACCACGCTTACAGATGTTGCATCGTCGTTGCCTATTGTAAGATTGAGCGAGCTGACCTGCAGCCTTGTTTCGCAGCCACTGACAAGACTCGGAGTTATGCCTGTAGCGTCGCCGTCCTTATTGTCGACAATAGGACAGATCATAAACGAAGCACCCGGCGCAGCGCCGAAATAATTAACCGGCATGTTATAGCCCATGTCGTTATAGTTTACAAAAGAATTGTGAGCAAGCATGCTGGTCATCTGCTCCTCGGGTATATCCTGCCCCATTACTTCAGTCAGCATAACGATATCAGACTCTGACGGATCGTCGCCAAAACCTTCAACGGTAACAAAGAACAAAGGCTTGTCCCATATCTGCAGAGGCTGTTCAAAACGGAACTCGCCAACTGCCACATTCTTTATAGGAAACTCGCCCTCATAAGCATCACGAATTTCGCTCACCGGCAACTCAACCACCTCTAACGGCAGACCTGTGAACTCCATGTTGCCCTCGCTCTCCATAGGGTACCACACACGAAGCATCAGCTTTGCATCGGCAGGATATTTTGTAGGCTTAAAGGCGAAATACACGTTTACGCCTGTAATATGGGCATTACCGTGAGCCGTCATGAACAAGTTGCCATAGCCCTTCAGTCCGGCACTGTTGGTTCCGCCGAGATAGCCAGCCGAACCACCGTTTAAAGGCAGATAGCCAAGCTGATATGTCTCGTTCCATTTACGGCAGTTTGCCGTGCTTATTTCGGCCTTACCGCTCACAAGCAGCTCGCCTTCGGCCTGATACGTGCTCTTTTTGCCAGACGCGTCGGTAACTTCAAGTGAAGGAAATGCGTAATGACCTAATTTAGTGTATGTTGCAGTTGCGCTTTCTGTTGCGGAAGTTTCTTCTGATGTTCCAGGCAAAGACCAATTATAGGCGGATGCGCCGCTCACATTACTTATATATGTAACAGGCTTGCCTGTAGGTGCCCATAAGAAGTAGTTGCCGTTGGTAAGGCGGTTGGGCGAAAGATAATTGCACACAGGCTGATTCTCAGAAGAATATGTGCCAAGACGGCTCAGTCCGTCAGGATAACTGTATGCAGGCTGATTGTCGGCACGGGTTATGGGATAACTGTCGGACAAGACAGACACTACCGGTTTTTCAACTTGCGGCAACAAAACGCCGACATCATCCTTGGCTCCGTCCACTGCAGAAAAAGCATTCTGGGCCAACAGGCATGACAGAATAATAAAATGCATCCTTTTCATAGTAAAAAATTGTTTAAGAGATGACTAATATTGAAAGTATATAACTAAGCACCTGAAGTGTTTTATGGCAAACATGCAACGCCTGTATACTTACATCTTCTGCGTTCAGATATTACTCAGCATCCGGAATATTCAAGCCGCCCACAGCCTTTGTTGGCCGAAAGGAGATTTGCATATAGCGAAAGCTGTACCGGCGGCAACACGTCCTATTATTGCGTTCAATCTGAATTCACCGATAAGCTGTAACAGATATCTGTTTTGGTTTACACCACTATCATTCTCACATTTAAAAAATCCGCATGGCGCAAAACTAAAACTTAACAATGACAAAGGAGACAAAGTCAGCAACGACAACATCATTTCACTCATAGCATTTAAGTTTTAGGTTGCTTCTTATACTCCCCAAATTCAGCGTTAACAAACTGGTATTAGATTAATGGAAACAAAAAAGGCATGGGAGTTTCTACTTCTCGCCCATCCCTGCTCTCAGGCCTTCGCATTGCCTCAACTCAAGGATAAGCAACGCAGCCAGCCCACGCCAAGTGGAATTATATATACAACACACAGCCATATAAAACTTATATGGCCATCATTGGGATATAATTCACCCACGCAGACGTTCCGTTGCATTATTTCTGTGAGCTGATTCAAAGTTTGCGAAGTTTTGAGAGCACAGAATTAACGTCCGTAAACGCCTTTCCGAAGTCAGCATCCTAAAAATGCCGAAACTTCAATCCATCGATGTTATGACCCCGCCCGTTCCCAGGGAACTGGCATCGTCGGTGGCAAAAATAACAATATTATATCAAATAAAAAAGTTTTTATGTTTATTTTTTATGTCACACGGTATTATTTTTACACACAATTGCCAATTTGTCTAGCATTGAAACGATTTTATAGACAAACGGTCGGCTGGCAGTATATTGGGTTTATATTATACAATTAAACTTATGTTTTCAGCCGTCTTTTTGTTTCCTATTTGCGGCTTGCCGCCTGAACAAACTGCGGCATACGTCAACATAAAAATATCCCGGCCATAGACTGCCGGATAAACGGGCTATACATGAAACTAAAGACAATTAAGACATTAAGGATAATATTGACTGAAAATCACATCAGCGGCGAGAACACACGCATCAGCGACTCAAGCAAACGGTGAGGGAACGAAAGGCGGCGCGTGCTCATATACTTCTCATAGTCGACACACTGCTTCACGTCTTCCATAAAGACCGACTTGATGCGAAGGGCCATATCACGGTCGTATATAAAGGCGTTGACTTCAAAATTGTTGTCGAAGCTGCGGAAATCGATGTTGGTAGAGCCGCAGGTTGACAGGCTGTCGTCGCTGACAAGCAGCTTTGAATGGTTGAAACCGGGCTTATACAGATAGACCTTAACACCGGCATCGACGCTCTCCTGCACGTATGAACGGCTTGCCCACTCAACGAATTTGGCGTCGGAGTGCAGCGGAACCATCAGCCTTACGTCTACTCCGGCAAGGGCTGCGGTGCGCATGGCAAAGAGCACCGGCTCGGTTGGCAGGAAATATGGCGTCTCCATATATACATATTTCTTTGCCTCCAGCAGTATGCGGACATACCCCTGCATCATCTCGGGCCACGGACTGATAGGACTGCTGGTAACTATCTGCATTATGCAGTCGTTGGGGCGGATGTCGTCGTGGGGCGGATAATAGCAGCGGTTGCTGATGAGCGTGCGGTCGACGAAAAACCAGTCGACAAGGAAGGCGCGCTGTATGCCGTAGACGGCGCCGCCCCTTATGCGCAGATGAGTGTCGCGCCATGCGGTTCCGTTGCGGCCCTTGATATATCGCAGGGCGATGTTCATGCCGCCGATAAAGCCCACGCGGCCGTCTATAACGCACAGCTTGCGGTGGTTTCGGTAGTTGACCTTGCTGGTGAATGCAGGAAACTTGACCGGCATGAAGGCATGCACGTCTATTCCGGCATTGCGCATACGCTCGAAGAACGAATTGGGAACGTTCCAGCAGCCCACGTCGTCATAGATGAAACGCACCTCAACGCCCTCTTTTGCCTTGGCAATGAGTGCGTCGGAAACGAGATAGCCCAGAGGATCGTCGCATATAATATAGGTCTCTAGATGTATGTGATGGCAGGCTTGGGATATGTCGCGCAGCAGAACATGAAAGAATCCGTAGCCGTCGGTATAGATGTCGGTCTCATTGTTCTTGAAAGGCAAAGCCCAGTTTTGGCTGGCAAAGAGCTTTATGAGCACGCTGTGTTCATCTGGCAACACGAGGTTTTGCTGCTCGGCAAATCCGAGCATGGAGCGCTTTGTCAGCTGGTCCATGCTCTGCTGGCTGATGAGCTTCTCCTTGCGTGTGTTCTGTCCGAAGAAGAAATATAGCACGAAGCCCACAACGGGAAGGAACACAAGCACGAGTATCCACGCCATGGTCTTGGCCGGCTGACGGTTGTCCATGAGCACGGCTACCATTGCTGCTATCACTATGAATGCATAGAGCAAGAAGAATATCCAGTGTACGTAAATCATACGGTATGCCTTTTTACGTTATCTATTCCGCCTGCACGCAAGATGCCTGCGGCTGTATTCTCACTGCCTGAGTGCAACGTCCGGCCACGCAGCATGATGCTGCATGAGATGCCACGTCACACGATTATCTCGCTGCCGAGTTCTTTGGCTATCGAGTTGCGTATGCCCTGCATGTCCTTATATTCGGCCATGAGGCTCATCATCTTTTCGGTGTCGCCTGATGCCTGGGTTATCTCGCGCTTCAGGTCTTCCATCTTATGCTCAACATAGTCAAGGCGGAAGTCGAGTATGAGATGTATCACCTGGTTGCGGAGCGTGTCCTCATCTCTCTTCACCTGCAGGCTGCGGCTCAGCTGAAAATGGTCGATGGCCATGTCGGTGGCCACGCGGCTCACTTCGATGTCGGGATGATGGGTGAAGTAGGCCTCTGAGTTGAAGCCTTCGTCGTCGTTGTGTTCAACGGCTTCCTGCAGTATGCGGTTGTAAAGCTCGTTGTGGAACTTGAGTCCGTCTGCCCCAAGGTCATAGCTGATATACTGCGACACACTCAGGTTGATCTTTCCGCCGTCCTCGGTCTCCACATCTTTATATAGCACCTCGTTGCCGTGGCGTACCACCATCTGCGTGAGCATGTATTCGACCTTCGACTCTACATCCGACTTGGCGTCTACCTCCACTGCAGGCGGCTGTGCGGCGGCTCTTGCCTCCTCGCGCCTTGCCTCCTTGAGCTGCTCCTCCATCTCGCCCTGTATAAACTTGTTGACAGTGCTTACGAGCGTAGCCTCGTTTATGCCAAGCCGGTGTGAGCATTCGGTCATGTATGTGGCCCTGGTTATCTGGTCGTCTATTACAGACACGCTCTTGATAATGCTGCTTATGGCCTGCGAGCGCTTTATCGGGTCGGTTACGCCCTTTAGCAGCAGGTTGGTCTTAAACTCGATGAAGTCGGTCTGATGCGCTTCGATATAGTCGCGAAACTCCTGTGCGGTGTGCTTACGCGCAAAGCTGTCGGGGTCGTCGCCGTCGGGCAGCAGCAGCACCTTTACGTTCATTCCCTCGGCCAGGAGCATGTCTATGCCTCGTATAGAAGCATGTATGCCGGCAGAGTCGCCGTCGTAGAGCACGGTGATGTTTTTCGTAAAGCGGCGTATGAGGCGTATCTGCCCCGTGGTGAGCGATGTTCCCGACGATGCCACTACGTTTTCAACGCCGCTCTGGTGCATCGATGTAACGTCGATATATCCCTCGACTAGATAGCAGCGGTCGTTTCGCGTTATAGCCTGCTTGGCCTGATATATGCCGTAGAGCTCGTTGCTCTTGTGGTATATCTGCGACTCGGGCGAGTTGACATACTTTGCCACATTCTTGTCGTTGGTAAGTATGCGCCCGCCGAAGGCCACCACGCGCCCCGTTATTGTATGCACGGGAAATATCACACGGCCGGCATATCTGTCCTGAAGCTGTCCGTTCTCCTTGCGGTAGCACAAGCCGGTCTCTATCAGAAACTGCTCCTTGAAGCCTTTTGCCAGGGCTGCACGTGCCAGCGCGTCGCGTTCAGGCAGCGCATAGCCCAGCTGGAACTTATATATCGTGTCGTCGCGGAATCCGCGCGAACGGAAATACTGCATGCCGATGGCCTGCCCGTCGCGGGTGTTCATCAGGTTGTCCTGGAAGTATTTAAGCGCCCAGTCGTTCACGATAAACATACTCTCGCGCTCGCTCGCCTCGCGCTTCTCCTCGTCCGAGAGTTCGCGCTCCTGTATCTCTATGTGATATTTCTTGGCAAGCCACCTCAGCGCCTCGGGATATGTCATCTGTTCGTGCTCCATGATGAAGCCTACGGGATTGCCGCCCTTGCCGCACGAAAAGCAGTGGCAGTAGCCCTTGGCGGGCGACACCACGAACGAAGGAGTCTTCTCGTTATGGAAGGGGCACAGTCCCTTATAGTTTACGCCCGCCTTGCGGAGCGAAACAAACTCAGACACCACGTCAACAATGTTGGCGGCATCCATTATCTTGTCTATCGTTGCCTGATCTATCATAAGCATTAAAACGTCCGGCATATCACCGCCCTGCCGCCTTAGGCTGACAGAACGGCTGCGGACGAACTAATGCAAAATTAAATATAAATAGCGAGATAAGCAAGTGGCCGACTGATTTTTGTATAATCGGAACATATATTTATCGGTACGACGGAACGGCAAACAGACCTGTCATGAAGGCATTACGGGATATTATGAACAAAGTGAGCCATGACGGCAGAATGACACTTTGCAAACCGGCGGAGCAGCATGACGCGCAAAACGTAAACAGAGAAAATACAACTTTACTGACCATTCTGGAGAAATATCCGCACCGAAAGCCACAAGGGGTAACGCAGACCGGCAGCCTCAACACGACAAAACGACCAACACAGCAGTAAAAACGAACTGCACCGCCGATATAACACAGTGCTTTTTAATGCCTAAAAGAGTGCAAAGCACAACCCGAAACGGCAGCTTTCGACATGCAAAAGGCATGCTTTCAGCCAATAAAGCGCATCAAAAAGATGCACACGTCGACAGCAGCAGCCCGTAAACCGCTGTAGAAGTGCGCCTTACACGCTGCACACCAATATCTGCATTATTTTCGTCCGGCGGAGTTTTATCTGCAAATATCGCGGTATGGGAGCGTCAGCAGAAATCAATATGTAAGCAAAACAGCCGATTAAACGACATGAATTTTCATAGTCGCAAAGCCGCCGGAAAAGGCGCGCCGCACCACTGATGCAACGGCATACGGCAGGCGTAATGACCACGCATAAGGCCATATGCAAAAAAAACGGAATTATGCGAAACATTAGTTATTTATGGTCTTTATTTTACTTTTTCATCGATAATTTACTTAAATTTGCACCCCAAATGGTCAAAAAGGCCACTGCAATCAGGCTGGAAGCACCGGCCAGAAAGACCGGACGCAACCGGCAAAAGCCTGAAAGACAACATTTTATTAACAATAAAGAGTAAAAGGAATGAAAAAAGTATTTGTAGCATTATGCATGGCAGGACTGCTCGCAGCCACAACGTCATGCAAGACATCTAACAGCGCTGCATCATCAGTGTCTGCACTAAACGGAGAATGGAAAATAACCGAAGTTAACGGTCAAAGCATAACAAAGGCAGACAACGACAACGAAGCCTTCATAGGATTCGATGTTGAAAAGAAGAGCATGTACGGAAGCACAAGCTGCAACCGCATCTTCGGCCAGCTTGACGCTGACGCAAAGAAGGGCACAATATCTTTCGGCACAGTAGGCAGCACACGGATGATGTGCCACGACATGAAGACCGAGGAGCAGGTGCTCAAGGCTGTCAACGAAGTTAAGGCTTACGAGCTGAAGGACAACAGCACGCTTACGCTGAAGTCAGCCGACGGAAAAGTGCTGATGACTCTGCAGAAGCGCAACAAGTAACAACAGCCTGCAAGACGGTGAGGCGGCATCAGCGCCTGACATCAGTGAAGCAGAGCATTATTATGTGTGCGGACACAACACGCGTTGCACATGCCGCAACCGTTTAAAAGGGTTTAAATACACGGGTAAAAACGTACGTTTTTGCCCGTTTTTTTTGTCAAAAAGCAAAAATAGTGTATTTTTGCAATCTAAGAATTTACATTATAAGCTTAATCTATGAATTTGAAAATCATCGTACTTGCAAAACAAGTACCCGACACGAGGAATGTGGGCAAAGATGCGATGACAGCCGAAGGCACTGTTAACCGCGCCGCGCTGCCGGCAATCTTTAACCCTGAAGACCTTAATGCCCTTGAACAGGCACTCAGACTGAAAGAACAGAATCCGGGCTCAACCGTAGGAATCCTCACCATGGGACCTCCGCGTGCAGCCGAAATAATCCGTCAGGGACTTTATCGTGGAGCCGACACAGGCTGGCTGCTTACCGACCGCCTGTTTGCCGGAGCTGACACCCTGGCCACTTCTTACGCACTGGCTACAGCCATCAAGAAGATTGGCGGAGCCGACATCATTATAGGCGGACGTCAGGCTATCGACGGCGACACCGCACAGGTAGGACCTCAGGTGGCTCAGAAGCTGGGCCTCGCTCAGGTTACCTATGCAGAGGAAATACTGAAATGCGAGGACGGAAAGCTCACCATACGCCGCCACATCGACGGAGGCGTTGAAACCGTAGAGACTCCGATGCCCGTGCTGATAACCGTAAACGGAAGCGCAGCACCATGCCGCCCCTGCAACGCAAAACTCGTTATGAAATACAAATACGCCACCGTTCCGCTCGAGCGCACACCCGACATGCCTTATGCCGAGCTCTACGAGAAGCGTCCTTATCTTACACTTAACCAATGGTCAGTGGCCGACGTTGACGGCGACCCGCAGCAGTGCGGACTGGCAGGCTCGCCCACAAAGGTGAAAGCCGTTAAGAACATTGTGTTCCAGGCAAAGGAATGCAAGACTCTCACATGCTGTGACGACGAGATCGACTGCCTCATCAAAGAACTGTTGGACGAAAAGATTATTGGATAAAAAGAACCTGCGGAACTGCCCGCGGCACATGTCTTCCGCCGCCTTAACGGCAACTGCGGACGCATGATGCCACAGAAATGCACAAGGACACGTTCCCGGTTTTCTTTCACAAATAAAGCAAGTAAATTATGAATAACGTTTTTGTTTATTGCGAAATAGAGGGTACTGCCGTTGCCGAAGTATCTCAAGAATTACTCACCAAAGGACGCAAGCTGGCCAACCAGCTCGGTGTTGAGCTCAACGCCGTGGTTGCCGGTACAGGCATCAAGGGCAAAGTGGAAAGCCAGATACTGCCCTACGGCGTCGACAAGCTGTTTGTATTCGACGCAGAAGGACTGTTCCCCTACACATCCGCACCGCATACATCTATCCTGGTAAATCTGTTCAAGGAAGAACAGCCGCAGATTTGCCTCATGGGAGCAACCGTAATAGGCCGCGACCTCGGTCCGCGCGTATCGTCATCTCTCACAAGCGGACTCACCGCAGACTGCACACAGCTCGAGATTGGCGACTACGACGACAAAAAGACAGGCAAGCACTATGAGAACCTCCTGTATCAGATACGCCCCGCTTTCGGCGGAAACATCGTTGCCACTATCGTCAACCCTGACCACCGTCCGCAGATGGCTACAGTGCGCGAGGGCGTGATGAAGCGCGAGATTCTCGACGAGAACTACAAGGGCGAGGTGGTTTATGCCGACGTTGCGAAGTATGTTCCCACAACCGACTATATCGTAAAGGTTATCGACCGCCATGTTGAGAAGGCTAAGAACAACCTTAAAGGCGCACCCATCGTTGTTGCCGGAGGCTACGGCGTAGGCAGCAAGGAAGGCTTCGACATGCTGTTCAAGCTGGCAAAGGAACTTCACGGAGAGGTTGGAGCAAGCCGCGCCGCTGTTGACGCAGGCTTCGTTGACCACGACAGACAGATCGGACAGACCGGTGTAACCGTTCATCCTAAAGTATATATCGCCTGCGGTATCTCAGGCCAGATACAGCACATAGCCGGCATGCAGGACTCAGGCATCATCATCTCGGTGAACAACGACCCCGACGCTCCTATCAACCAGATTGCCGACTACGTAATCGTAGGCAACGTTGAAGACGTGGTTCCGAAACTCATCAAGTATTACAAGCAGAACAGCAAATAATCAAATAAACCGGGAGTTGAACCTCACAGCCACAAGCCGGCACAGCATGCCCTACGCATCGCGACAGCCGGCGCACGGCGGCAGACACAAGGCAAGGCCCTGACACGACGCCAGCCGTAACACAGCTCCCATTTATCTCATAAAAAGAATAACAACAATGGCAAACTATTATACAGACCATCCTGAGTTTGAGTTTCACCTCAACCATCCTTTAATGAAAAGGATTGTCGAACTGAAGGAGCGCAACTTCGCCGACAAGGATGAATATGCAGACGCACCTGTTGACTATCAGGACGCTTTGGAGAATTATAAAAGAGTGCTTGAGATTACAGGCGACATTGCTGCCAACGTGCTCGAGCCCAACAGTGAGGAAGTAGACCTCGAGGGTCCGCACCTCGTTGACGGACGCATGCACTACGCATCGAAGACCTACGAGAACCTTGACGTTACACGCAAGGCAGGACTCTGGGGCATATCAATGCCTCGCCGCTACGGCGGCCTCAACATGCCGGTTACGCCATACTCTATGGCTTCTGAGATTGTTGCCGCAGCCGACGCCGGCTTCCAGAACATATGGAGCCTTCAGGACTGCATAGAGACTCTCTATGAGTTCGGCAACGAGGAGCAGCGCCAGAAGTATATTCCGCGTGTCTGCGCAGGCGAGACAATGAGTATGGACCTCACCGAGCCCGACGCAGGTTCCGACCTGCAGCGCGTAATGCTCAAGGCTACATACAGCGAGGAAGAAGGCTGCTGGCTGCTCAACGGCGTAAAGCGCTTCATCACCAACGGCGACTCTGACATCCACCTCGTTCTGGCAAGAAGCGAAGCCGGCACACACGACGGCCGCGGACTGTCAATGTTTATCTATGACAAGCGTCAGGGCGGCGTAACAGTGCGCCACATTGAGAACAAGCTGGGTATCCACGGCTCACCTACCTGCGAGCTTGTATACAAGAACGCCAAGGCTGAGCTTTGCGGAAGCACACGCATGGGTCTTATCAAATATGTAATGGCACTTATGAACGGCGCACGTCTGGGCATCGCAGCACAGAGCGTGGGCGTAAGCCAGGCTGCATACAACGAGGCTCTTGCATACGCCAAGGAACGCAAGCAGTTTGACAAGGCCATCATTAACTTCCCGGCCGTATACGACATGCTGGCACGCATGAAGGCAAAACTCGACGCCGGACGCAGCATTCTGTATCAGACAGCACGCTACGTTGACCTCTACAAGGCTCTCGAGGACATCTCGAAGGAGCGCAAGCTCACACCTGAGGAGCGCCAGGAGATGAAGACCTACACACGTCTGGCAGACGCATTCACACCGCTGGCAAAGGGTATGAACTCTGAATATGTAAACCAGAACGCCTACGACGCAATACAGGTTCACGGCGGTTCGGGCTTCATCATGGAGTATAAGAGCCAGCGCCTCTACCGCGACGCACGTATCTTCTCTATCTACGAGGGTACGACGCAGCTGCAGGTGGTTGCCGCTATACGCTACATCACCAACGGAACTTACCTCTCTATCATCAAGGAGATGCTGGCTGAAGAGGTTGCCGAAGAGCTGAAGCCGCTGCAGATACGCGTTGCCAAGATGACAGAACTCTATGAGCAGGCCGTAAACTATGTTAAGGAGGCCGGCAACCAGGAGGTTCAGGACTTCCTTGCACGCCGTCTGTACGAGATGACCGGCGACATAATCATGTCACTGCTCATATTGAGCGACGCCACACGTGCTCCTCACCTCTTCACAAAGAGCGCCAACGTATATGTACGCCATGCTGAGGCTGAGGTGATTGGCCACTCTGCTTATGTAAAGAGCTTCATCGAGGAAGACTTGGTAAACTTCCGAACAGTTGAGGAGAAAGCCGCAGAGGAATAAACAATGAACAAACGAAAAGACATGAAGACGGTCTCGGCAAAGATATCTGAAAGTCTTTTTATTTGATACGTTACGATGCGTAACAACAACAGCCAGGCACATACGGAACCGGTTTCCGCTATGTGCCTGGCTTCGTTTTTACCATATTCTGTTATCTGCCATATAACAATCTGCCCGACTTATGCTGCCGCTCGCTGCCAGGCAGAATGACAGAAAAACTTTTTCTTAAAAAACTCGTCACTCGTCACAACCGGCCTTAACATGCAGAATATCAGCAAGATGCAGTGTGACGAGTTGAATTGTCAACTCATCACAACTCGTCACATGACGCTTTTTCGCCCCCAAAACCGGCCATCATAAATCAGCATTGTTGCGGTATGTTTCCGGCAGAGAATGCTGACCACGACACGAAAGGCAGACGGCAAGACGACAACAGAAAAGAATAGAACGGCTTAGAGCATATATGTGTCTATAGGATAAAATCACATTCGGGCAATGAACGGTTGACGGTTAAACGAGCTGCACCACACTACGAAAGTTTCAGGCACGTCCGCATGACGCTCATTTCCACACCTGCCATCCGTCTACAAGACTGAACAGACGGCCGAGCGACTTGCTGTATGCCGCCGGATAATGCAGCGCATAGACAAACCATACATTGTCGCCCTTGACATATTTTGCATAATAACGGAATCCGTCGATGAGCATCCCGTCCTCATAAAGCGGCGACGACACCACAAAACTGTTACCCCTGCGGCGGCATGAGTCGGCCTTCATGGCAGAGGCTATCGAGTCCATATACTCCCTAAAGCCGCGCTCCTTTCTGTCGTAGACCACGTAGCACTCTATCGTGAGCTGCCAGAAGTCGAAGCGCGAGCATCCGAAATAGCGGCCGGTGGTGTCGTTGTTCTTTACGAATATGTCGGGATAACGTGCCACGAAGCCAAAGTCGCGGTCTTTATATTCTGCAAGCGGCGCCACGTTGAGCCGCTCCATGAGCCGCCGTTCCATGTCGGGCATATCGTCCTTGCGGTCAAGGGCGTCTATGCCGAAAGCCAAAGCCGTGAGCAAGATGGCAAAAACAAGTATCTTTCGCATAATGCTTAAATCTGAACTATCCGGGTTGTTATATTGCGCAAGCATGCTGCCGCTGCTGCCGGACATTCAGTCTGCATGCCGAAGGCACACATACCGACGGCTGAGCGGCAGCAGCCCGGCGCAAGCTGTGGCAACTATGCAAAAGTAACGATTTGGCTTTTTTGCAGTGAAAAAACTTACTGACATTTGTCTGACATTTCACGGATAACGCCCCGAAATGAATGTCAGACAGCAAAGACTGTCTTGTCCTGGCAAAAGTTGACACATTTATGAACAATAAAAAATGTGTAAAACAATGCGAAAGAGTCCAACAAAGTACAGCGATGAGTTCAAATTGAGCGTCCTTCGTGAGTATTACTCGTCAGGCATGAGCAAGCGCAAGTGTGCAAAGAAGTATGGCCTGTGTAATCCGACGTTATTGTCGTCATGGCTGTCAAAGTATGGGGATAAAACCTTATCTTTGCCGTCGGAAGAAGAATACGACGGCATGGCAAGACGCAGCAAAGAGGAATACAGGGATGAGAACGCGGCCCTGCGCAAGCGCGTGCGCGAGTTGGAGAAAGCGCTTGCGTACTCACGTTTGGAGACGGAGGCGCGCGACGTGATGATAGACATCGCCGAGCGTGAGTATGAAATATCCATAAGAAAAAAACATGGGGCCAAGCAGTGACGGAACTGGTCAGCGGACGCGGCGTGGAAGTCTCGTCCGCGTGCCGTCTGTTTGGCCGCAGCCGCCAGGCCTACTACCGGTTGCGGGCCTGCGGCGTGAAGCCCTCTTTGAGCGAGCGCAGCATATTGGAGAAGGTGGACGCCATACGCTCGGAGGCCCCTGGCATAGGCTGCCGCAAGCTGTGGCTGATGCTCTGCTCTGTCTTCGGCCGCGAACGTATGCCCGGCCGCGACCGCTTCTTCCGCCTGCTCCGCCGTCGTGGCCTCGTGCTGGCGCGTCCGAAGCCCCGCCGCACGACCGACTCGAACCACCGCTACCACAAGTGGAAGAACCTGGTTCGCGGCTTCACGCCCACCGCCGCGAACCAGCTGTGGGTGGCCGACATAACCTACATACCACTCGAATGCGGTAGCACGTGCTACCTGCACTTGGTCACCGATGCCTACTCGCACAAGGTCGTAGGCCACAAGGTCTCGCCGTCGCTGCGCGCCTCGGAGTCGCTCGACGCCCTCAGGCAGGCCATAGCCCATGCCGTGGCGGTGCGCGGCACGGACCGTCTTGACGGCCTCGTCCACCACTCCGACCGCGGGGTGCAGTACTGCTGCGACGCCTACATCGGCGAGCTGGGGCGACACGGCATATCGGTGAGCATGACCGAGGACTACAACCCCACCGACAACGCCGTGGCCGAGCGCGTCAACGGCATAATAAAGCAGGAGGCCGTAAACCGCCGGCGCGCCTTCGCCGACATAGCCACGGCCGGCGAGGTCATCGGAAGGTACATCGACTTTTACAACACGCGCAGGCCCCACATGAGCATCGGCAACAACACCCCGGAGACGGCGCACGCCGGGAGCGGCGAACAAAAACGGCTGTGGAAAAGGAAAAAAAAGGTGGGGCATGGAGAAAATGACAATGGAAGATAGTATCTTTGCTGCGATTTTGTCAGGCGGCCCCGCGGGGCCGCCTGACAAAGACCGGGAATGTAAAGTAAAGCGGCACATTTCCCGATGCGATGTCAACCATTCCAGTACCTCTATCCAGAGTGTGTAAAATAATGTAGTTTATTTAAACAAAAACTGTCAACCTATTTCAGGAAAAGACAGACCGGGAACACCCGCTTTGCAAAAGGCCATCTTTCGGCATGCAAAAGGGCACCTTTTACATGCTAAAAAGCCGTCTTTCGGAAGGTGAAAGACGGCCTTTTGTAACGTGCTGAATATGTGTAGGTTACGAAAGACATAAGCAACGGCGATATGATGCGGCAAGAGCATCAAGCAGGCATGGCTGCATCAGCCCACCGGCCAAGCCCAACCGGCGATATGCATCTGCCTCAGCAGCTACCGCCAAGCCCTGAGATTATCCTATTTCAGCATTATTATGCGGCGCAGGATGAGCGTCTTATACTGATGCTTCATGTCTTCCGGCAGGAACGACATGTCGATAAGCTCAAACCACTTAGGCAACACACGGCTGAACTTGCGCGCCATGTTCTCTATCACCTTCTCCTCAATGCCCGACGAAGCTATCGACTTTATGAAGTCGGCCTTGCGCAGCTTGCGCTTCTTTCCGTTGAGCGTCAGAGCCAGTTCCTCGGTGTCCTCGGGCATTACGAGGGCCGTTGAGAGCATGTCGTAAGCCGGAGTGAGCGTATACGAGCCGTCCATGGCGTTGTAAAGCGAGAAGTTTTTCAGGTGCATGTCGGCGTTGCCCGTTATCCATGAGAAGACAACAACCTCCCAGAAGTTTACCACATCGAGCTTCGGCGTGGCCGAATATTTCTTTATCGCCTTGGCTATCTGCTCGTAAGAGCCTTTATATTTATACTCGGTAAGCCTCTCCGTCAGCTGGCACATATCCTCCATCGGTATCTTGTGCCCGTCGGCCGTGCGGTCTATTCGCCTTGTTATGTAGCACAGCTCGCCGTCGCTGAAGCGTATAAGGCTATGCGGAACGACGGTAATCTTGGCAGCCTCGGCCAGATGCATCGTCAGGTCTTCAAGCTCGGGCAGCGCGCGGTATGTGGTGGTCTGAGGCTTCAGGATGAAGCGTCCCCACAGGCCAACGATGGTAAAGCGGTCGGGCTCGTTCCTGCCTCCGCGGTCGATGTCGAGCGAGAGCTTTGCCTGCACACCCGTAAGCGTAGTCTGACTGCGCACCACCTGACGTGCCAGGTCGCCCAGCTGCGCCCTGACATAAGGCAATGAAGGCGCATTGCGCGTGCCGAAAAACTTGCGGGCACAAGCCGGATGAAAGTCGGTCTGCCCCTCCTTCAACTCCTTGTAACAATAAAGACACCTCATGGTTAATTCATAATTATTAATTCATAATTCATAATTGGATAAACAAAAGAACACCGAGAAAGAGGATTTAAATTTTTAATTTTTACCTTTTAATTTTTCATTCTTCCCGTTCTTCTTCCTTGTCGTCCTGTTCCGGCACCACGCTCACAGCCCCTATGCAGTCCTTGCAGCAGGCAAGAAGCAGCGACATGCGGTCGCGCTGGTTTATCTTCCAGCTCTTCTCGGCAATGTTGAGGAGCCATCCCTCAGGAATAAGTCCGTCGAAAAACGGAAACAGCACGGTGTCGTGATAAGGCTTGTCGGTAAGCGGCAGCGTAAGGCTGACGGCCTCCGCCCCGTCGGAAGCAAGAAAGTCTGGGTCGTACAAGAACGTAAATCCGTTCTCGTCTTCAGTGAGTCGCCCTGCCAGACGGTCGTAAAGATATACTATCGCTGTTTTCATAGGCACAAGGTTTTAGTCTGTAAGGAATAAAAAACACGGAGACAAACACGCCATACGGCCATGCCCCGCATAACGGCACACGGCACAGCCTACTCATGTTCGCGCCCGGAGCGTATCTCCACGGCACCCACCTGTCGGCCAAAAAGGCTCAGCACCTGGTTCACTTTGTCCATGCGCAAGGTCTGCTTGCCCTGCTCCAGCTCACGGACAAAGCGCAGACCAACGCCCGACTTGTCGGCCAGGTCTACCTGAGTGAGGTTAAACTTCTTTCGCATTTCTTTAACAAAATCTGCTATCAGTCTGTCGTCCATTTTATACCCGTTTGGGTACAAATATACAAAAGAAATATAACAATTATACCTTTTAGGGTATAATTTTATTAATTTTATCTCATATTACACCCTATCGGGTATAAACATAAGTAATATTACCAAACTTTTTATTAAATAAAATTAGGCATAAAAACTAAAAAGGCAGGCTAGCCATGACGGACTAGCCTGCCTTATGGTCAAGGACGGCACAGCGCCTCGCACACGCGGTCTTGAAAACGGCGGCCCGAAGACGAGTGTCTTATGCCCATGTTGATTATCGAGAAGCACAGCACATGGCCGTTGGCAGCCGTGCAATAGCCCGCAAGGGCACTCACACCGGTAACGGTTCCGGTCTTGGCATGCACGTTGCCGCGAGCATATCCACGCAGCATGCGGTCGTCGAGCGTGCCGTCAACGCCGGCCACAGGCATGAGTTCGCGCAGCGGCTCATATATCTTTTTATGCTTATAGGCATATTTCAGGAATGCCACCTCAAGCTCGGGCGACACATAATTATACAGAGACAGGCCGCTACCGTCGGCAATGTAATACTTTGAAGGCTTGAATCCGAGCTGCTGAATCAGCCGGTTCATAACCTGGCGGCCCTGCTTAGCCGTGGCAGGAGCATAAGAACCGGAAGACGCTGCCAGATGATAGAACACCGATTCGGAATAAAGATTGTCGCTCTTTTTCATCATGCGGATCATCACGTCGCCAATAGCCCGCTCAACGGTGCATATCCTGCGGGCGTTGCCGGGCGTGCGGCATGAGCGCACGCTGCCGTCTACGACGATGCCTGCCCTGTCAAGCTTCTTTCTGAACGACTCCACGAATTCGTCCTTTCGCGATACAAGCAGCGGCGATAGCACGGGGTTGTCGTCGTCCCAGCACCATCCCTCGCCGAGGCGGTCGTCGTCTTTCATGGAGAAATCGGCACAGATGTCGCCTGCAATAGTGTCGATGCCAAGACTCTTCAGGCTGTCTACGAAGTCGTTAAGGTCGGACGTTGTGAACGCAGGGTCAAAGTCGCCCTTGCAATAAATATCACCCCTGAGCACACAGCTGTCTATCGTACCTGAATAAGAAAGCGTGGTCTTATACTTATAGCCATAGCCCAGCCTGTCGAGCGCGGCCACAGCCACCATCATCTTCAGCGAGCTTGCCGGACGCATAAGCTGCCGCGCGTTGTGGCAGAATATAGCCGAGTCGGCCGTAAGGTCGTACACCATAATGCCCACTGTCGACGTCTCGAACATGTCGTTCTCAAGAAGCGAGCCTATCCTTGCCTTTACATTTGCCGGCCAGGGCAGGTCTTCTTCGGATATAACGGTGTCGGCGTCGGCCGTATCTTCGTCATTAACAGCGTATGCCGCCATGCTTCCGCGCCCGCTTGCCGCGCCTGCCATGCCCGTAACAGACACCATGGCAACCAGCATCAAGGCAAAAAATAGCTTTATTGCAGATTCTGTATTTCTGTTATTCTTTATCTTCATCTTTATTAATGTTTAAGCTTATGCGCTCCTGCCGGTCTCTCACCTCGCGCATGAAGGCCTCCTCATTGACCGGCTGCACAGTGGTTTCATGGCCTGCGCCATACTCTATAAGGATGTATCTCACGCCAAGCAGACCGGGCCTGACCACCCTCATGCGGATAATCTCGTTGACGGGGACAGACAGGCTGCGCGAAAAGCGGCCGCGGCTGATGATCAGCCGTCCGTCGGACGTGAGCACATAGACCGTATGTATTATCCTCTCTATCATCAGGACGACGACACCCATAAGCAAAAAGCCCACAAGGGCATTGACGGCAGAGCGGTGCCATAGAGAATATATGGCTGCCCCTGCAACTACAGCTATGCACGTGTAATTGAGCCACGACGCACGATAATGGAAAGAACGGTTCACTGAAACACTGTTTTTAAATATTTGCCGTATGGCAGAATGCCCTTGCCGGTCTTACGGCACGAAAGCAGCGCATCGGCAGACAACACGCCTGCGGGCGACAAAAGCGCGCCGACGAAGCCGGCAGACAGGCCACACGGACCACCAACATCTATTTTTTTGACCATGCAAAGGTAGCTATTTTATCATTAAAAGTGGCATTTTGATGTTTTAAAGTAACCTTATATATGTCAAAAATAGAAATCAGGCACACTCAATTTCAAAAATTCTTATTACTTTTGCAAATGTTTTATAATATATCTTTATGGTATTCAAATACGACTTTTTGATTATCGGCGCAGGAGTTGCCGGTATGAGCTATGCCCTTAAAATTGCAAGAGCACACAAAGGCAAGATATGTATTATTTGCAAAACTACACTTGACGAGGCAAACACAGCGTTTGCCCAAGGCGGCGTAGCGTCAGTAACCAACCTCAAGGTGGACAACTTTGAAAAGCACATTGAGGACACAATGATTGCGGGTGACTACATAAGCGACCGCAAGGCTGTGGAGCAAGTTGTAAGAAACGCGCCGGCGCAAATAGCAGAACTCGTCAAATGGGGAGTGAACTTCGACAAGAAAGAGAACGGAGAGTTTGACCTTCACCGCGAGGGAGGACACTCTGAGTTCCGTATCCTTCACCATGCCGACGACACGGGAGCCGAGATACAGAGAGGCCTGATGGAGGCTGTGAGGAACACGCCGGAGATAGAAATAAAGGAAAATCACTTTGCGGTAGAGATTATAACGCAACACCATATGGGCATCGAGGTGACAAGACGCACACCAGACATTGAGTGCTACGGTGCCTACGTGCTGAATCCTGACACAGAGAAGGTGGACACTTACCTGAGCAAGGTTACGCTTATGTGTACGGGAGGATGCGGAGCCGTGTACCAGTCGACCACCAACCCGATTATATCTACGGGCGACGGCGAGGCCATGGTATACCGCGCAAAGGGAACAGTGCAGGACATGGAGTTCGTACAGTTCCACCCGACAGCGCTCTATCATCCCGGAGAGACTCATCCGGCATACCTCATCACCGAGGCAATGCGCGGCTACGGAGGCATACTGAGGCTGCCTAACGGCGAGTCGTTCATGGAGAAATACGACAAGCGCCTGTCGCTTGCGCCACGCGACATCGTTGCACGCGCTATAGACAAGGAGATGAAGATTCACGGACTTGACCACGTATGCCTTGACGTTACGCACAAGGACGCAGAGGAAACCAAGCATCACTTCCCCAACATCTACCAGAAGTGTCTGTCGATAGGCATTGACATCACAAAAGACTATATACCCGTAAGACCTGCAGCCCACTATATGTGCGGAGGCATCAAGGTTGACCTCAACGGCGAATCGAGCATACACCGCCTGTATGCCATAGGCGAATGCTCATGCACCGGACTGCACGGAGGCAACCGCCTGGCAAGCAACTCGCTGATTGAGGCCGTTGTATATGCCGACGCTGCAGCACGCCACTGCCTCGAGCATGTTGACGAATACAGCTTCAACACGCAGATTCCTGAGTGGAACGACGAGGGAACGATGACCAACGAGGAGAAGGTTCTCATAACACAGAGCGTAAAGGAGGTTGGCCAGACCATGAGCAACTACGTGGGCATAGTAAGAAGTAACCTGCGACTGAAGCGCGCATGGGACCGCCTCGACCTGCTGTATGAGGAGACCGAAGCCCTGTTTAAGCGCGTAAAGGCAAGCCGCGACATCTGCGAGCTGCGCAACATGATCAACGTGGGCTACCTGATTACGCGCCAAGCAATAGAGCGCAAGGAGTGCCGCGGACTTCACTACACGATAGACTATCCGCTCCACGCCTACGACAACAAGAAAGACTGACAAGCCGAGGGCTTTGCTGCCTGCGCGAGGAAAGCTGTCTGAACGCCGGACGCAAGCCTGAAACTGATGATAAAACAGACAAGAGTCTGCCGCCCTTAACTTACGGACGGCAGACTTTTTTTGTGCCTTTTCGCATGGTAGGCAAGGCGGGTAATTATGTACAGAGTTTTCTGTAATCTGGAAGACGGACTTCAAACGGATGTTAATTTAATACCGACTAAAGTCCCATTTCATTAACTTACGTTCACAAAATCGGCATAAAATAGCCAACGAACCATCAGTTTTGCACACTGAAAGCAGTGAATTTGTGCCATGATTTGTGCCGTTTTGCATCATGAAAGCTATGCTTTTGGCATACAAAAGGCCACGTTTTGCATTCTCAAGCCATACGCATAATCGTACATTTAAGCATAACCATCTGATAAGCAAGACGTTACATAGAACATTAAAAAATTGGAGTTTTTCATCCGAAACCATGCTTTTGCCAAGAGCATGGGCATTCTGAGAGCGTCAAAATCAAAAAGTTTTCTGTTTGCAATGCCACAAAACACGACAAGCGTAACCTGCCCGGAAAGGCTGAGGCGCATACGGCCAGGCACAGAAAAACCGTCAGACAGCATTAAGTTGTAAGCCCTGCGGCTTGCAGAAGTGACATAAATATCTTATTTTTGCAGACAGAGACACATGTTAAACCTTGCGGCAGGCTACGGCACACACCAACAGGCCGGCCGGCAAAAACAAAAGACACGGCAACATGAACAACACTTTGATAATCAAGCTGACTGCATTTCTGACGGCACTGCTATGCATGGCTTCATGCACGGTAGGCGGAGACGACGACAACGAATACGGAAAAGGAATGCTGGAAGAAGGCACCATTGCCCCCGACTTCATGATATACACCGACAGCCGGCCCGAGGGCTTCGCGCTCAGCTCGCTGCGCGGACAGTATGTTCTGATAGAGTTTTGGGCGTCGTGGTGTCCCGACTGCCAGAAAGAAACCGAAAACATGAAGCAGATGTATGCCACTTATGCTCCGCAGGGCGTGGTGTTTGTTGGCGTTTCGTTCGACACCGACAGAGACCAGTGGCAGCAGTATATCAGCGAGAACGGCCTTAGCTGGATTCAGTTCAGCGAATTAAAGCCGTGGAAAGAGAGTTCTATTTCCACGGCTTATAACGTCAGGTGGATTCCCACCTTATATCTTATCGACAAAGACGGCCGCGTGGTGCTTGGCACGGTCAGCGTGGCCGAGATGAGCAGCAGGCTCGCCGCCCTTGGTCTTAGCGGTCAGTAACGGCTGTAACAGGACTGCCGATGCTGCCGTTAGGGATCTGTATGTCTATCATGGCGCACACCGTAGGCACGATGTCTGTCATCCACACTCTTTCGTGAGTCTCGCCCGGCTCTACGTGCCATCCCATCAGCAGGAACGGAATGTGCGCGTCGTAGGGGTTCCATGTACCGTGAGTTGTTCCGCCGTCAATCTTCTCTCCATACACATCATAGTTGGCCGGCTGCACTATCAGCTGTATGTCGCCGCTGCGCATGCGGTTGTATCCGTTGATAATCTTCTCGCGGATAAGTGCAGGAACCGTTGCATCCGACACGTGCTCAAGGTCAACCACATAAGCAAACATCGGGTCTTTCTTCAGCCACTCAATGGCAGCCTTCTTAACGTCGTCAAGACTTACCGCCATAGCCTCAACGGCCTCATGGTTGATAAACACCTTGTAGCTGTCTATGCAGCGCACCAGACTGGTCTTTGAGCCGAACTTGTTCATGAGATACGCGTCAAGTTCCTTCTCAACCTTCGGCACTACAAAGCCGTCGGCAGGAATGCCGTGTTCGCGCGACAGCTGTATGCTGTTGGCAGCTCCGTGGTCGGCCATGAGGAACACGAGATACTGGTCCTTGCCTACATTCTGGTCGAGATAGCCGAACAGGTCGGCCAGACGCTTGTCGAGGTCAACATAAATCTCACGCGTCTTGTCGCTGTGAGTGCCATACTTATGGCCTATCATGTCTGTGCAAGAGAAGCTTACGGCAAGCAGGTCGGTTACATTGTCGCCGCCGAGCTGCTCTCCTGCCACGGCAGCCTTGGCCATTTCCTCAGTTATCTTGTTGCCGAGCGGCGTGTAGCATATCTGGTCTTTCGTCACCTTGCCGATGCTCTTGTTATAGTCAACGGCCCACTTCGGCAGTTCTTTCATATAGTAGGTGCTGCTTATGAAGGTGCCTGTTGAATAGTCAATCCAGTAAGCTCCGTCGGCAGCATGTCCTGCAGGGAGTATTGCGGCGCGGTCTTTGAGCGACACGCCGATGACTTTTGCCTTAAAGTCGGTGGCTATTTTAAGCTCGTCTCCGATGGTGGTTGTGAGCATGTTGCGGGGCGACATCTTGCCCTCAGCCGACTTGCTGCCTACTGTACTGACGGTTGAGTCGGAGCAGCAGTACACCATCTTGCCGTTCAGCAGGAAGTTGTTGCCTGCTATTCCGTGTATGGCAGGCACGGTGCCGGTGTATATCGACGCATGGCCAACTGCCGTTATCGAGGGCACATAGTTTATCATCGTGTTCTCACAACTGAAACCCTCGTTCATAAGACGCCTGAATCCGCCTTCGCCAAACATGTCGTAATAACGGTAAAGATAGTCCCAGCGCATCTGGTCAACAACAATTCCCACAACGAGTTTCGGCCTGTCGGCTCCCGCAGCCAACGCTCTGGCGCTGCCAAAGGCCGTGAACATCAACACCGCCGCAACGGCATTAGCAAGTAAAGAAAATCTTTTCATCTTTTGTGTATATTAATTACAGTTTGTTCAGGGTGCTAAATTAACAACACCGGTTTACACGAATGTTTCACCGGTGTTACAATTAAGCTACGCAGCACCACACAAAGTGCGGTGCTGCGTATATGCTAATAAGTAAAATTCTGTTACAGATCCTCGCCCGTGTACTCGAGCAGCGGCAGCGTTCCCCTGAGTGCTCCGAGGGCGTTGTAGGCAAGAGAGCCCATCTCGTCCTCGCCCGGACAGATAACCACAGGAGCTATATATTCTACCTGTGCCTTCAGTCTGTCGGTGCAATAAGTGTCGTAGGCAATGCCGCCGGTAAAGATTATGGCGTCCACCTTTCCTACAAGGGCCACATGCATGGCGCCTATCTGCTTGGCGATGGTGTAGAGCATGGCGTCTACAACTTTCTTGGCGTGCTCGTCGCCTTCCTCCACATTGCGCGAGATTGTTATCATGTCGTTGGTGCCGAGATAAGCCGTGAGACCTCCGCGGCCGCTTATCATCTGCTTGATCTGCTTCTGTGTGTATTCTCCGCTGAAGCACATCGCAACGAGCTGGCCTGCCGGAAGCGTGCCCGCACGCTCTGTTGAGAAAGGTCCTTCGCCGTCGAGGGCGTTGTTTACGTCGATCACCTTGCCCTTGCGGTGCGCACCAATAGAGATTCCTCCGCCAAGATGCACGACGATGAGGTTAAGGTCTTCATACTTGCGGCCTATCGAAGCGGCGTATCTTCTCGCAACAGCCTTCTGGTTGAGGGCGTGGAACACCGACTTGCGCTCCATGCCGGGAATGCCCGTGAAGCGTGCTTCGGGACAAAGCTCGTCGACAACTACCGGGTCGGCTATATATGCCGGACAAGAGCAGCGCACGGCAATCTCGTCTGCAATGAGCGCTCCGAGGTTGCAGGCATGCTCCATCTGAGCATGTATGAGGTCGTGCTTCATCTTGTCGTTGACGGCATAAACGCCTCCCTTAAGAGGCTTCAGCAGTCCGCCGCGTCCGATAACGGCGTCGAACTTCAGCTCGATGCCGGCCTCCTCAAGACACTTGAGGATGAAATCACGACGATATTCGTATTGGTCACTGATATGATGGAATGCGGCAAGCTCGCTCACCGGATGGTGTGCACCGGTCATCCATACAGACTTTTCGTCTTCATAAACAGCAAGTTTAGTTGACGTAGAGCCAGGGTTTATTACAAAAATTTTCATTCAAGACAAATTGTATAAATGATAAGTTAAAGAACAATTATCTATGGCATGGCCGCCAGAGGCAGCCACGCTCACATGGAAATGTTTTTGCCCTGAGGGCGCGTCAGCCAAGTATGCCTGTGCAGGCAAGAGCCAGACTGTAATATTTTGACTCGCACGAGTCGGCACGTGAAGCAACAACAACGGGCACTGTTGTACCGCAGAGTATGCCTGCCGTCTCGGCTTTTGCAAACAATGTGATTGTCTTATAGAAGACGTTGCCCGACTCGATATTGGGGAATATCAGCACGTCGGCATTGCCCACAACGGGCGAAGTTATGCCCTTGATGCTTCCGCTGTCGGCATCGCATGCCGTCTTGACATCCATCGGGCCTCCCAGACACACGTCGCCGTACTCGCCTGCCTCTGCACGCTTCTTCAGTTCTTCGTAGCAGATTGTGTGAGGGAACTTCTCGTTCACCTTCTCTGTGCAGTTGATAAGAGCCACGTTAGGACGGCTTACGCCCATGTGGCGGCTTGCGCTGACGGTGTAACGCAGTATGGCGTCAAACTGATCGAGAGTAGGACGCGGAACCACTGCTGCGTCTGAGAACACGATAAGCTTGCGGTAGCTCGGTATCTGGGCAATAGTTATATGGCTCAATACTCTGCCAGGCTCAAGCAGTCCGTGCTCTTTATTAAGAATGGCGCGTAAAAGGTTATCGGTGTTGAGCGTGCCCTTCATGAGCACGGCAGCCTGACCCTCCCTGACAAGATCCACAGCCTTATAGGCCGCATCGTCGGGAGTAGGCTCCAGATACACCTCTACATGTCCCTCATACATCGAGCGGAGACGCTCGAACTCGGGTTTACACTCACCTGCACACACCAACAAGAAGTCGGCAATTCCTTCCTTAAGACATCGTCCTACTACATATTCAGTGTGAGAGTCGGCCGGGCAGACTACTGCCACACGCTTTCAGTTAGTAACAGAACACTGACGGCTGACAATGTCGTCAAAATTTTGTATTGATTCCATAGCGAATAAGATTTGAGTATATAGACTGATTTTGCGGGCATGAACAGACTCACGGACTGTCATTAACTGCACAAATCGCCTTGTTTTGTGCAAAGATAGTGTTTCAACGGCAAACTTCAAAATAATTAGAGCAATAATAATGCGTTTTAAAGAATTTTAGACCAATCAATACGAAAAATGCGGTGTTTTATATCACAACGGCACTAAAACACACAGCCAACAGGTGTATATCATGGCTTATATTTACAATAAGCTCGAAGATTAGCACTTTATTACACAAAACGTTAGTTACGAATTGAAAGCAGAACCACCTAAACGGCTGTCCAGACAGGCAGAAAAGCACCCGACAGACACACCCGGAGAGGCACGAGCAGATAAAAACAGTAAGTAAAATATCTACATTTGCTTGTATCTATCACGAAAATCCCATAAATAGTTCTATAATCAAAAGAAAACAACAAGCATTTGGTTATAAACTAAAAGCTATCCTTTCAGGATGCAAAAGGGCATCTTTCACACTGCGAAAGGTCACCTTTTACAAGGCAAAAACATAGCAACTGAACGGCATGCGCCCCACCCTGCCGGCACGACGCACGCAAACAAAACGGCACAATAGTACTGCAAGGCGTCTGGATGCTTACAGACTGTAAGATGCAGGACGCTAAATGAGCGACAGACCATAGTCGTGCTTTATCTCGTCCATGACAAAGACGCTCTCGATAGACGACAGATAGTCGAGACGGCCGAGCACATTGAGGATGAAATCCCTGTAACTCTTCATGTCGGTAACGTTCACCTTGAGCAGATAGTCGTATCCGCCAGAGATGTTGTAGCACTCAGTAACCTGCGTCAGCGACCTGACCACGCCGGCAAACATGGCTGCCACATCGCTGTTGAGGCGCGTCAGCTTTACCTTGCAGAACACCACGAAGCCGCGGTTGAGCTTGTCGGCGTTGAGCACGGCCACATATTTCATTATATAGCCTTCGCGCTCAAGACGCTTAAGGCGCTCGAACACCGGGGTGGACGAAAGACTGACACGCGACGCCAGTTCGCGTGTTGTGAGCCGGGCGTTATCCTGCAGTGCCTGCAATATCTGTAGGTCTACCTTGTCGAGTTTGTCTGTTGCTGCCATAGAATATTTTTCTTTTTAGATGCCGAAAGCGGCATTTGCAAATATTATTTTTCTAAATACAAAGGCAAATATAGTGATATTTTCTAAATTATAGACACATATTGGCAGAATAATCCATACTTTATAACTTTGCAGGACGAAAACAACATTAAGGATAACGTATAACCCTAACAAGACAAACGACATGAGCAAGAATGACGGAAAACTGAGATTTGAGACGCTGCAGCTGCATGCCGGACAGGAACATGCCGACGCTGTCACGGGAGCAAGGGTCGTGCCCATATATCAGACGGCGGCATACGTGTTTGACAACGCTGCCGACGCCGAGGCGCGCTTCAGCCTGAAACAGCAGGGCAACATATACAGCCGGCTGACCAACCCCACGCAGGAGGCGCTCGAGACACGCATGGCAGCGCTCGAAGGCGGCATGGGCGCACTGGCAGTGGCATCGGGGGCGGCGGCCATAACGTATGCCATAATGAACCTGGCAAGGCAGGGCGACCACATCGTGGCGGAGAAAAACATATACGGGGGAACATATAATCTGCTCGCTCACACGTTGACTGACTATGGCATAAGCGTAACCTTTGTAGACATATACGACCTCGACGCCATTGAAAGCGCCATAAGAGACAACACCAAGGCTGTGATTATTGAGACGCTGGGCAACCCCAACTCTGACGTGGCGGACATAAGGGCCATAGCCGACATTGCCCACAGGCACAGTCTGCCGCTGATTGTGGACAACACTTTCGGCACACCTTATATAATAAGGCCGATAGAGCACGGCGCCGACATCGTGGTGCACTCGGCCACGAAGTTCATCGGCGGGCACGGCACTTCGTTAGGAGGAGTGATTGTAGACGGCGGAAACTTTGACTGGAATGCCGGACAAAAGTTTGAACAGCTTACGCGTCCCGATACCGGATATCACGGACTGGTGTTCACCGAGGCAGTCGGACGGGCGGCATACATAACACGCATAAGGGCAACGCTGCTGCGCGACACGGGGGCAGCCATAAGTCCATTTAACGCCTTCATGCTGCTGCAGGGTCTGGAGACGCTGTCGCTGCGCGTTGAAAGGCACATCGAGAACACGCTGAAGATAGTAAATTTCCTCGACGTCCACAGCAAGGTTGTAAGCGTGAGCCACCCCTCGCTGCCGTCGCACAAGGGGCATGACATCTACAAAAAATACTACGACAGGGGCGCAGGCTCTATCTTCACGTTCAACATCAAGGGCGGCAGGCAGGAGGCTTTCAGGTTTATAGACAGCCTCAAGATATTCTCTCTGCTGGCAAACGTGGCCGACGCAAAGTCGCTCGTGATACATCCTGCCAGCACAACTCACTCTCAGCTCACGCCCGAAGAGCAGATGAGCCAGGGCATTGGGCCTGACACGATACGCCTGTCGGTAGGCATAGAGAATGCCGACGACCTTATAGACGACCTGAGTCAGGCTCTCGACAACATCTAACCCAAATCCGTCATTAGGCCGCACATAGCTTTATCAATTTTGTGTGTTCATGCTTTCAGCCTGCCTTTTTGTTTCTATTGGCGTCTTTTTGTTCGCTTTTTCTTGACATAGCCCGCTATGCCTGCAAAAGATCCAACAAAAAGCTGTTCAATATAAAGCAAAAATACAGACCTAATCATAATAACGGATTGGGGGTTAACTTTAACAGGCTGTACATAAAAACGCCAAGGCGCACATATCCCGAGGGGCCATGCCGCATGGCATAGGCTTTGTTCCGTAGGGATGTGTGCGCCTTGACGTATGTCTTTATCGCGTAAGCGAGAACTTCAGACTCAGGCCAAAGTCCTGAGTGGTGGTAGGATAGCTGCTGCTCGAAAGCAACGGCGTGTTGGTCTGGCGGTCGTAATAGAAGCTCATTGTGAGCAGGCGCGACAGCGTGTAGTCAGCCGAGAACGACAGCTTGAACGCCGAGTTGCCGCTGCTGGCAGAGCTTGTCATCGAGGCTATGTCGCGGCAGATGGACGCCTGCTTGCGGTAAGACAGGTCGAGACGCAAGTTGAGGTCGGTGTTGAATCCGGTGCTGCGCGAGCTGTTCGACGTTGAATTGTTGTTGTTTTCGTCGTTGCTGCGGCTGCTCTTCACCTTGCGACGGCGGCGTCCGCCAAACAGTTTGAAGTTGTTTATCTTGTAACCCATGCCCACAACCCAGTCGTGACTGGTGGCCTCGTTGATCTGTATACTTGTCATACTGAGGCTGAGCACTCTCGTTGTGCGGTACTCCAGCTTGCAGGTAAGGTTGTTGTTGAAGGTCATGTCTATTCCGAGCAGCGGCGAGAAGGCCTCGTTGATGCTCACGGTGCTGATGTTATACATGCTGCTCGGCACGGGGTTGCCGGTTGACACGTCGCTGACGAAGCCCAGACCGTTCATATATTCCATAAACGTGCTGTAAGAGCTGTATGAGCCGATGGCATAGATGCTCTTGTAGGCATGGTTGATGTTGAAGCTCTTGAACACGTCGCGGAACCACGGCAACTGTGACAGTCCGCTATATTTCACCGTCCAGTTAGGCAGCAGGCGCGACAGTGCGGGGAATATGTTCAGCGAGTTGCCGCCCATGCTCGTATAGGCCGAAAGGAAAGCCGGTATCATTACGTCGGCGCTGTACTTGCTGACTGATCCGTTGGCAGGGTCGAACTTCTGTCCGGCAAGCGAGCTTCCGGCTGGATATTCGGCATTGGTGTACTGTGCCTCGACACGGCTTCGGAACGACTCTAGCGAGTTGCAGAACTTCTCGAATGTAGCCGAATGATAGCCGTTTGTGGCGTCGCCCATTCCCTCAAAAGCGCTGCCAAGACTTATCGTGGTCATGGTGAGCGTTCCGCTCTGTGTGGTCGGCGAGCCGGAGTACATATATTGTATGCTCTTCGACTTGGTTTCGGTGCGGCTTGCGTTGAGGTCTATCTTCAGGTTCTTCACCGGTTCGAGTGTCATTCTGAGCTGCAGGTCTTCAGTCAGACTTGTCGTGGCAGGCGTGGCCACGCTGTCGTTCATGAGCAGCCAGCCGCGCTCGGCACTCTTCTCGATGTAGCTGTCGTCAACAAAGCCGAACGCAAAGTCGAGACCCGGAGCCATTGTTCCGCCGCTGCGCTGACCGAACACGTCGCCAACGTTGGGCATGAAGCCCGGCAGATACATGCTGTACTGATTGCGGTAAGAGAAGCTAACGTTGCGCACGAGCATCAGTCCGCGTGCCACACACTGGGCTGTCTTATACCAGACGTTCTCGTCCAGCGGAGCCTTCGGTGTAACGGTGAGCTTCAGCGTCGTCGTGCTGTCAACCTTCGACGTTATCTTTATGCGGTTGTTGTCTACAGCCTTATACTTCAGCCTGAAGGCCTTGCCGTCCTTTGTCTTGGCCGTCACCATGAGTCTCTTGCTGTTCTTGCCGTGAGACACTATCAGCGTGGTGTCAGGATTAAGCACAATCTCCTTTTCAAAGCTGCGCTTGTTCTTCGGCAGCAAGCTTTTTTCCTTGTCGGCGTCCTTTCCGTCCTTACCGCCGTTTCTGCCATTCTTGTCGTCGGCCTTCGACGTCTTGTTGTTGGCCGAGTTCTTTGCCTGCTTCAGCTGGTTGCGTCTCTTCAGCTGAGACGTGCGCGACGTTCTCGAACTCTTGTTGAATCTGTCGTTGGCCTTCTTCAGGAACGGCACATGGTTGTAAAGCCTTTCAAGATTGAACGTTCCGTTAAGGTTGAACGTGCGGTTTGTAGATATCTCGTTACCCAGCGACGTTCCGTCCTCAAGGTCGGTTCCGCGGGTCCAGCTGTAAGTTGCATTATAGTTGGCATCAGAGTTGATCCAGTCGAATATCGGAATAAGATTCAGCGGCAACTGATACGACATGTTGAACGTCTGGTTATAGTCAAGCGGGCGTCCAAAGTCCTTTATACTTGTCCACACAGAGTCTTTCCATGCCGCATACTGGTCGGGATAGAGGTCTTTGTTTATCGGAGTATAAGGCTCTTCTATCTCGGCATGTGTGGCACTGTTGAAGTTCATGTGGAGATTCTTGGTCAAGTCCCAGCGTATCGAGAACTCACGGTTCCACAAGAACTGCTCACTGAAGGTCAGCGGCAGCTGATTGCCGTCGGTGCTTTCCATGTCGCGCTCCTGAAGTTCATAATAGTTGCGCAGCATTTCCGTGTCGAACGTTATGTTCTGCGGCAGCCAGTTAAGACCAAAGTTCTTCACGATGTCATACCACTTGCTCTTGCTCTTTATCATCTTCTTGAACGGCTCGAAGGTCTTGTAGACAGGAGTGTAGCTGTAGTTGATGGCTCCGCGCCAGTTGTCTTCGTTCTCATAGACGGTTGTCTCGCCGCTCGTGTGGCGGTGGCTGTGGCTGTAAGAGAACGAGAAGTTAGCCGGGTCGTACGGCATGGGGTGACGCTTGGTCTGTATTCCGACACGCACATTCGACAATGAGAAGTTGGTGTTTGTGGTCTTCGTCACGGCAATGCTCTCTATAGAGTCGCGCTCATGCTCGTTGGCAGTTGCCTCGAGAGCATCTTCAAGGAGCATATCCGTATCAAGCGGATTATACTTCGGACGTGTTTCTTCCTGCGTTATAGAGTAATAAAGCGGAGCCGTAACCTTGGCCTTGTCGGGGAAGAACTTGCCCAGCTCGACGTTTGCCGTGAAGCTGTAAGTCTTATAGTCGTCCTGCGAACGCTCGGCTACGCCGTCTTCAAGTCCGCCGAATCCGTCGGTAACTATTTTTCCTGTAGCGTTTATAGTTCCAACATCCGACAACTGAACATTGAGCGCTCCCTGTGCTGCCCATCCGCCTTCGTTGTTATATTCCTTCAGACGGAGCTCGTTGACCCACACCTCTCCTGACTTCATCTCGCCCGAAAGGTTGCGCACACCTATCATCATGACCTTAACCTCGCCAAGGGTAGGATTACCCATGATGCTCACCTTGTTGTTAGGCTTGTCTTCATCATAGGCCGAATACACGGTGTTGTATGATGCAAGTCCGAGTCCGCGTGCCTTGTTGCGTTCTTTCTTCAGTGATGTGAACACGCTCAGCGGTATGTCGAGCATATTCTCCTCCGGCCATACGAGCTTACAGTCAGCCAGGCTATATCTGTTGTATTCACCCGGAGCAGTAAGTTTCAGGGGTATCTCATACTCGTAGTAGTTGTTCTTATAGTCGCTTCCAAGACGGACAAACACGGCAAGCTGATTGTCTGTCAGATTGGTTGTATTCTGCTCAAAGGCATTGGCATGCACAAACATCTGCAGGCGCTTATACTGGCGTATGTCGAGCGTGGTGTTCTTGTATACGGCCTTCGACTCATTTGTCGACATGTTCTCTATCACTATGTTGAGAGCCTGTTCGTTGTCTTCAGTAAGCTGCGGCTGTGTGGGGTCTTGTCCGCGCTGTATGCCCGGAGGCAGCACATAGTTGACAGGCGTCTTGTCGCTGTTTTCCTCAATGCTCACCGCACTTACCGACATGCTTCCGGTTTCATTTGCTCCGGTGTTGAGCGACTGGTCGTAGACGCGCCATTCACCTCTTACAAGGTCGAACGTGGCGAAACGCAGCACGATAGGCTTCTGGAAGTTTGTAAGGAACATACGCATGAAGCGCACTGATGTGAAATCGTTTATCGAGCCTACACGCTCCTCATACTCGCTCAGAGGTATTCTGAACTGATACCATGTGGCATGTCCTGGCTTGCCGTTACGCAGCGTGGGCGATGTCTCGCGCTTGTCGACAATGAAGTTTCGTCCCACCACGAGGTCTTCGGGGCGGATGCTTATCTTGTACTGATAATACTTTTCATATTCGTTCAGCGTGTAGTCCTGGTTGATATCCTCAACGTCAGGCGTCGTCTTGTAAGACGTGTCATAGCTTTCTGTACGGCTGTCGCTGTCAGGCGAGTTGCCCTGAGGATTGTTTATCCTCTTATATCTCTGCAGGATAGACGCCTCTATCTGGTCGAAGTCTGATCCGCGGAAGTAATGGTAGTCGTCGTTGGCGGGGTCGTTCATAATAGAGTCGAGCTGTGCCGCTGACACCTTACCCTGAATGGCTGTGAGGAACTCCTGATATGGTCCGAACTCTCTTTCCTCTGCGTCGGTAAGTCCGTTGTAACCTACATCCTGCAAGGCTCTTGAACCGGTTGTGGTTGCAAAGGCGTAAGTAACGGTGGCCTGCGTAGGTATCTTACCCCACTGTGTGGTGGTGTAGCTGCCTGAACCGTCGACAGACATGCCGCTCTCATAAAATTTCTTACCGTCGCGCAAGATGTCTTCGCTCACTTCTCCGAGGTTGATGTAGAAGTCGCCGCCATATTGGTTGGCATCGCTCTGTTCATTAGAATAGATGAACGGGTCGAGCAGCCAGAACTCGATATACTCAATGTTGGCAGTCTCAAAGTCGCTTGTGTCGAGCTTACGCATCATACCGCCCCAGTGCTGCGTAGGATTCTGCAGCGTTCCGTCATAGTTGAGGTTTGGATTAAAGTTGTAAGGACCGCGCTCAGAAGGATAATATGCGAGGTTGAGTATAGGCAAGGTGGCTGTTGCGCCGCTGTAGCTGTTGTTGTCGCGGTTAGGGAAAAGTTCCTTTACATACACCTCACGCACGTAATAGTTGCTTAGCTGCTCAAGGTCGCCCTTGATGTGAGCCGGAGTGAGCGATGAACTGCGGCGCGTGAACAGCGGGTCGATGTTATACCATGCCAGCAGCGCACGGTTGTATCCGCTGGAAAGCGTCGTCTTGTCCGACTGCTCAGGGAACATGGAAGGCACGCTCGAAAGCACCCACGATGTAGGCGATGAGACGTCAATAGTGTTTTTGGTGTTCTCAAAGTCGTCGATATACGACGCATTGTCCTGCACTCCGCTTGCCTGACCTGCTATGAGCTGAGCAAACTCTCCGGTGAATGATATCACAGAGGGCTGCGTACAGTGAAGGAAAGGCAGCTTGTCGAGCATATTCGTCAGCCACTGGCTCTCTTTCTTCCAGTTGATGTTGAAGCCCCATAGGGTGTTGTTCAAAGGTTCAGAACCCATCGTAACCTTCGTGGTGAGCGCCTGTTCCGACAAGTGCTGTATCGTACCGCTTATCTGGAAGTCCTTCGAGAAGTCGTATTGCCAGTTGAGTCCGAGCATGGTCTTGCGCTCCTGGGCATAGTCGGTGTTGCTCTCGAGCGACACATTAATGGCCGTGCCGGCGTCAATGATGCTCTGATTAAGGATTGTCACCTCGCCTGACGAATAGTCAACGGTATAGTCAGAACCTTCGGTAAGCGTAACACCTCCGGCCGTAACAACTACGGATCCCTGCGGCACATTGTATGCACCGAGCGATATTACGTTGGCAAGTGTTCCGCGGAACTGTCCTACAAGCTGATACTTGTCTTTCTCGGCTATCTGCTTTGCCACAGTCTTTGTTGAGTCGTAAAGCTCTGTAAAGCTATATTTTGCAGCCACATCCGGAGCCACGCCCTTGGCTGTAAGAGCCTTATACATATAGTCGCCGAACGGCTCTGCCTCAGGGAAGAACACGCGTCCGTTGCTTATGGTATAGCCTTCAACATAGTCGAAATATCCGTTGCTGTTTGCCTTGTTGTTATTGTCGAGTCGGTCGGCACCGAGAAGCTTTATGATGGTCTGGTCCTTCACCTGCTGTTCGGGGATATAAGACAGGTAGACGCCCGTGGTGTCGCTCTGGAACTTGACGTCAAGACGGAACTTGTCTTTCTCAACAGACGAAGCAAGATAATAAACGTTCTTCATCATCAGGTCCCAGTTGCCCTGCTGCGGGTTGTTGCTCGTGTTCTTGAGTGATTTTACGAACAAGGCCTGGTTGACGTCCTGTATGTCGGAAGCAAACTCTCCCACCTGATATGTAACGCCGCCATAAGTATATTCGTAAGCAATGGCCAGCACCTGGTCGGTCTGCAGCGTCGACTTCAGCGAGATGTATCCCAGCGATGTGTTGACGGTATATTCAGAACTGTTAAGCAGGCGTGCACTCTCCAGTTTCTCATAGTCAACACCACCCACGAAGCCCGGAATAGCATCGAGTACGGAAGAGGTCTGGTTAATATCACGTGCAGCAGCATAGCTGTTCACCATTGTCGAATATTCGCTGTTGGCATTGTTTCCCGGCACATTCTGCCCTGTCAGTCCCCACATGGAGTTGCTCACCTTGGTGTTCTCTCCAAGGTCGGTCAGAGCCACGATGTTGCGCGAGTTTGATGTCGTACCCGTCTTGTTGGTCACCCATATCTCCACGCGGTTGATGGTTATACCTGTGGTTATGTTAGGCAACTTCTGCATGGCTGCGTCATACTTGTCGCGGAAATATTGCGAAAGGAAGAAGTGGCGGTTTTCCTCATAGTCGGCAGCATCGATCTCGAACGGCGTAAGCTGCACACCACCCTGCGACGACACGCTCTTTGACGACGACTTCTTCTGTGAAATTACGGTCTGCAGCGACAGCTTGCCAAACTGCAGGTCGGTTCTGATACCAAAGAGCGAGGTGGCTCCATTGACGAGCGACGAGTTGCTCGGGAACGACACGTTACCGCCCTCAACCAGCTTTATTATCTCGTCTTCCTTGCCTTCATATTTCAGCTTCATGTTCTGCGAGTCGAAGTCGAAGGTAGCGTCGGTGTTGTAGTTGAGGTTCATGTTCACCTTGTCGCCCACCTTACCGTTCACGCTCAGGTTTATCTTCTCGTCGAAGTCCATCGTCGTGGTCTTACGGTTTCTGATAGGCAGCGAAGGGTTGTCTATGTTCTTGAGCGTGGCTCCAAACTTCAGTTCGGCCGTACCCTGCGTCTTTATCCTCACGCCGCCGGGACCGAATATCTTTTCAGCCGGTCCGAGGTCGAAGTGCATGTCGGTGAACGAGAATTTCTCCTTGCCCTGCTCCTTTACTATCTCGTCATTCTTTGAACGGAAGAAGCGGTCGAACTCCTTTTTCTCGCTCCACGCGCGATACTCCTCAGGCGTCATGGCTATCGGTGCCGAAAGATATCCCTCGCCCATCTTTGAACCTATGTAGTAGCGGTTGAGCGTGTCGTTATAGACAACCTCCTGCGAAATGTTTCCGGGCATAGACAGGTCGGCCATGCCGCGGTCGAGATCGTCCTGAGTGATCGGCACAATGCGCTGTATCTTCCAGCGCGGATGCAGCAGCGAGTCGGGTATAGAGTCGTCCTCTATTATCACTTCGGGCATGGCCACTGCCGTGCGCTTGGCCGTATCGGCCTGAGCCACATTGCCGCGCGCACTCTGCTGGCGGTTGTTCTGCCGTGTGCGGTCGTCCTGAGTGTAGGGCAAAGCCAATCCGTAGCTGGCCGCACTCACGGCAAGCATTATCAGCAAAAGCCCATAAATCACCCTTTTTATACGCATATCAAAGTTAATGATGAAGAATGGCCGGCAATCAGAAAGGCCGGTTCGGCCACACGTGCCAACAATACAAAACCATTCTTCGCTTTTTGAGTTATTCTTAAATTATCCGTTTATCGCTATATCCAGCACTTTACTTTATCTGCTTCAAGGCCAGCTTAACCACCTGCTCAACCGGCAGTTCGGGCTGCTCCTTCAATATTGCCACGACAACCTTGGCCGACGGTGCAGGTGCAAAGCCGAGCATTGTGAGCGCGCCTACAGCCTCGTCCTTCACTTCCTTGTTAACCATGTCAGCCTGCTGTGCTGTCTCCTGCGGCACTTCGCCCGTTATGCCCAGAGATGCTATCTTGTCTTTCAGGTCTACTATTATGCGCTGTGCCGTACGCAGACCTATTCCTTTCACGGTTTTGAGCACGCGCTCGTTGCCCGACGATATGACGCCGCACAGTTCTGCCGGCGAAAGCTCGGAGAGAATCATTCGGGCCGTGTTGGCTCCTACGCCCGACACAGATATGAGCAGCAGGAACATGTCGCGCTCCTCGCGTGCGGCAAAGCCGAAAAGCACATACGCGTCTTCGCGTATGCTCTCATATACGTGCAACTTTACTTCCTTCTTGCCTTGAATGGCAGTATATGTGTTTAGCGAAATGTTCAGTCCATAGCCCACGCCGCCCGTGTCTATCACGGCATAAGCCGGGCTAAGTTCTGCCAGTTCGCCTCTTACGTATTCTATCATTATCTTGTCTGTATTGCTTTTTTACCTTATTTATAACGAGCATATTTATCTTTTATTGCATGACGCCGGGCTATTTAACCAAAAATGTCGCCGGGCACATGCTGCCTGACGACATTTTGTCTATATCTGATTATGCTTTTCTGCGCATCGGTATGTGCTTACCGTGGCGCTTATTTGTATCTCATCCACTTTATCATCTCGCCTATCGACGGCTTCTTGCCGTACATAAGTATGCCTACTCTGTAAATCTTGCCTGCCATCCATATCAGGGCCAGGGCCGACGCGTAGAGCACAACGAGCGAAAGTACTATATGCCATACAGGAGCACCGAGCGGCAGTCTTACCATTGACACTATAGGCGAGGTGAACGGTATGAACGAACACCACACGGCCAGAGGTCCGTCAGGATTGTCGGCGCTGTACATTGCGGCATAAAGGGCAAAGACAAGCACTATGACGATGGGCGTCATAAACTGCTGCGAGTCTTCCGACTGGTTGACCGAAGCACCTACGGCGGCGAATATAGAGGCGTAAAGCAGATAGCCGCCTATGAAGTTGAGAACGAACACCAGGCCGAGCATGGGCAGGTTAAGTCCGGCTAAGGCCGACATGAAGGCGGCCATATCGTCTGAAGCCATGTCGGGAGTGGCAGCCATGCTTGTGGCCATCATGTCGGGATTAGACAGGCCGAAGCCTACTCCTGCAACGCTCATTATCACGGTTATCATTATTCCCCAGATGGCAAGCTGCAGTATGCCCACAAGGCCGATGCCAATAATCTTGCCTATCATGAGCTGGAACGGGCGCACCGACGACACCATAAGCTCCACTATGCGGTTGGTCTTTTCTTCCATTACGCTCTGCATCACCATTCCGCCGTAAGACATCACAAACATATATATGAGGAACGTGAGCACCATGCCTGCCAGCATTGCCAGTTCGGCGCTCGACTCCTGCTCTGAGCCGTCGTCGGTCCATTTAACGGTTCTTATGTCGTAGCTCTTGTCGAAGTCGTCCATTATCTGCTTGAGCTGCGGGATGTTGTATTTCACGAGTTTGTCGTGGCGTATCTGCTCGTCGAGCGTGTTGTTCACAATGCGCGAGAGACCCTGCGGCACTTCCTTGCGCGAGTAGATTGTGGCTGCCTCGGGATGCTCCAGCAGGTCGGCCTTTATCTCTATCACGGCGGCAAAGGCGGTGGTGTCCGACTTAAACTCGCCCAACATCATGGGCGTGGGCACAAAGCGGTACGACTCGTCGTCCTTGAACAGTTTGGCATATTTGCCGGTATGGTCTATCACTGCCACCTGTTTCTGCTCGCCGCTCTTTATCGTCGACAGCATCAGGGGCACAAATATCAGTGCCGCAAAGACAAAGGGCATGAGTATGGTGAGCAGGATGAATGATTTTTTGCTCACGCGGTTGATAAACTCGCGCTGTATTATTATTAGTGTCTTGTTCATGATTTGCTCTAAGTTTATTTATTGTTTGCTATCTTCTCCGGCCTTTTCTTCCGTCGCGCCGTCGCCTCCCACGGTCCTGATGAATATCTCGTTCATAGAGGGCAGACATTCGGCAAACGATGTTATCTCGTTGTTTGCCGACACTGCGCCCAGCAGCTGCGCGTTGCTCATATCGGCCTTCTTGCGCAGGGTATATATCGTCTCGCCGCCCTTGTTCTCTGTCTCTGTCACCTCAATGCCTTCCACGGGCACAAGCTGCTTGCCAGCAGCCAGTCCGAGGCGGTAAGTGTCTGTCTTGAAACGTGAGCGCACCTCGTTGACATCGCCCTGCAGCACCACTTCCGAATGGTTTATCAGGGCTATGTTGTCGCATATCTCCTCCACCGACGACATATTGTGCGTAGAGAATATTATGGTGTGGCCTTCGTTTTTAAGTTCAAGTATCTCGCGCTTCAGCAGTTCTGCGTTCAGAGGGTCGAAACCCGAAAACGGCTCGTCGAATATCAGCAGCTGCGGCCTGTGCAGCACGGTTATAACAAACTGCACTTTCTGCTGCATGCCCTTCGACAGCTCTTCGAGCTTTTTGCCCCACCACGGCATTATGCCAAACTTATCAAACCATTGTCTAAGTCTTTTTTCTGCCTCTGCCTTATCCAGTCCTTTCAGCCGTGCCAGATAAATGGCCTGCTCGCCCACGCGCATCTTCTTGTACAGTCCGCGTTCCTCAGGCAGATAGCCGATGTTGCAGATGTCGTCTACCGACAGCGGATGTCCGTTGAAGGTAACGCTGCCTGAGTCGGGCACGGTTATGCGGTTGATTATTCTTATCAGGGTTGTCTTTCCGGCGCCGTTCGGTCCAAGCAGTCCGAACACCTTGCCTTCGGGCACTTTTATACTTACTCCGTTGAGTGCAGTATGGTTAGCGTAGCGCTTCACTACGTCGTGCGTCTCGAGGAATATTTTGTCCATGTTATTTAAAAGTATGATATGTTATTGTGCCACAAAGTTAAGGTTTATTCGTCAACAAGCAAAAAAATCTGCAATCTTTATTAAGTTAAAAGTGAAAAGAGAAAAGTGAAAAATCCAAATGCAAGTAAGTAGATAATACCCACAAGACATTTGACTTTAACTACGGAACGTTAGAAAACAACAAGACTAATGTTCTGTCGGATATGACATCCGACAGCAATAAATATCAGAACCAACGGTCAGCGAAGCTAATTTGTGATCCGAAATTCATACCTAAGATAAAAATAGGAAGCAAGCGGATTGATAAATCCTTATACTCTATTCCGGCAGATTACAAATCAGCCGGCACATTAGCTTTGTTGGTTCATATCGGTTGCACAGGCAGTTAAGTGAAAAATGAAAAGTGAAATAACAATAATCCACAAGAGTATCGAATTCTTCACTCTTCGTTCTTCACTCTTCACTTAAAACGCTATTAGCGTTAACACAGAGTCGACTACAGACGCAATGGCGTCGCCGATGGTGAACTTGGCATGAAAGAATATTCTTACACACAGGTATGCGAGAAAAATCGTAACCAATATAAACAACGCGGCAGCAAGCAGCGTAGCCCATGAAGGATACAGCGCCACAGCCAGCGTGGCACCACTGATAAGCATATATTCTATGCCTGAAACAATACGTATTCCGCGCAGGTCTGACTTGCTTAATGTTCCCGGGTACATTCTTTTAAGTCCTGGTATCAGCATGTCTGCCTTACCCGACATCACCACAGGCGCAACAATAAAGATGATGCAAGCAACGATGAACAAAGATATTTTCATAGGCTCGGTTTATATATTATCGCCACAAATTTAACTTGTTTACATCAAAAGAACCGCAAAAAAGCTTTTAAATTTTCATAATAATACTGTCAGTCCATCTAAAACTCTCACAATATGATGCCTACCGTTATTTCTGCAGTAATGGCTCCAACTTAATGTATAACGAGACCTCCCAAACCTTATCAGGAATTGACAAATCTTTCGAAATATTTCTGTCGAGCATTGCCTCTTTTGGAATAGTCAATATTTCTTCCCAACATGATATGCGTTTCACCCTACGATTATACTTTTTCAACATTATGCTCAGGTCTTCTGCCAAAGGAGTCTTCGCAAGTTCTTTTTCAATATCCGAATGCCAATAATAGCCATGCTCGTTAAGCTTACAATTTGCATTCAGCAGATTGGTTGTCATTACGGCTATATCGCCAAATGTAGACAAAAATCCAGACATCGCATCCATTGTTGTTAAATCGTAGACCTTGGATGCTGCGTCTAAACATAGCTCTATTTCATGGATTGTTTCTTTATATGTGGGACTATAAAAATCATAAGAAATAGGAGATGCATATCCCACTGCCGCAGTGTCATTTTTACTGATATTTTTTCCAGTAAAACAAATTTTTGGACCAACCAAATTATAAAACTCAACATTTTTCACTTTACCATCTCTTGTCGTTATTATACACGAAAGCGCAGAAGTATCTTTTTTTGTTGTCACATAATATTCTGTGTCCTTCCATTCATCAGATGAATCAACAAACTCTGCACGTACTATCGTGTCCGGCTGTGTATTGCCTTTAGGCATACTGCAACTTTGACCAGTTAAGGTAAAGCTTGCAGATGCGGCAAGAAACACTGCCGGCAACAAAATCTTTTTTAATCTATCTTCCATATTTCCACAATTATTCTTTCACGATATGATGCCTACCGTTATTTCTGCTGCAACGGCTCCAACTTAATATATAACGAGACCTCCCAAACCTTATCAGGAATTGACAAATCTTTCGAAATATTGTTGTCGAGCATTGCCTCTTTTGGAACAGACACGAGTCCTTCCTGACATGATATGCGTTTCACCCTACGATTATACTTTTTCAACATTATGCTCAGGTCTTCTGCCAAAGGAGTCTTAGCAAGCTCTTTCGTCATATCCGAATGCCAATAATAGCCATGCTCGTTAAGCTTACAATTTGCATTCAGCAGATTGGTTGTCATTACGGCTATATCGCCAAATGTAGACAAAGATCCAGACATCGCATCCATTGTTGTTAAATCGTAAACCTTGGATGCTGCGTCTAAGCATAGCTCTATTTCATGGATCAGTTCTTTATACTCAGGTATATGATACTCATGATTTCTAGAATCTGATATCCTAAAAGCCGTAGTGTCATTACTGCTACCATTTATATATTGAAAATATTTTTGGGTAGGGAACATACGAAATTCTATCCATCCCACTTTATTTTCTCTCGTTGCTACGATAAGCGAAAACGCAGAGGTGTCATTTTTTGTTACTACAAAGAATTCTGTTTCCTTACGCTCTTCATTTTTAGGACCTACAATTTCCGAACACACTATCGTGTCAGGCTGTGTATTGCCTTTAGGCATACTACAACTTTGACCGGCTAATATAAAGCTTGCAGATGCGGCAAGAAACACTATCGGCAAAAAAAATTTCTTAATTCCTATTTTCATCTTTACACAACAAGGTTTTTATTGTTTTAGATTTAAGTTACAAAGTGTACAGCCCCATAATTCTTTATCACAAAAGACATCAACATGCCTAATTACACTTTAATCATCGCCACAAATTTAATAAAATTAAGACAAATGAACAATTAAGAGACTCACTTTTTCATTTAACATCAGAAGTTTTATAGACTGAAATTAGCTTTACTGACCATCGGCTATTTTATTATATTTTGCTGCGTTCAACAATTAGTATAAATCTGCCGCAATATTAGTTTTGTTGTTTCTTTACGCAACAAATGAAAACAATCAGCCCGGAGTGCTAAGAGTTAGCCTTAATCAGCTGCAACGCATTTGAATTCTTCACTCTTCGTTCTTCACTCTTCACTTAAACTCAAATTTCCTCTTTTTGCTTACACTCTGATTTTCCTTGACGCTCTCAGACGGCGATATTTGAAAAATAAAATCTGTCGGGCGTAAAAACGGGCCGTTTTCGTGTGCAATTATAATTAGCTGACTGAATGTGTGTTATCATGAATCGCAGCTGTTATGTGCAACAAATTCAGACCTAACACGGCATAAAATCAGGGCTTTTTGCCTTGAAAAGCGGGCTGTTTTTGATGCGAAAACGGGCCACTTTCGGATAAAAAGTGGCCGAGTAATTTTTCAAAAGCATACCTTTTGCGATTTATTGTAAATATGCTTTACCATAAGAACCGTATTGGAGGCTCTCTAAATTCTATTTCGGCAGAAAATCCTGACAAAAACAGAATGACACTTTGCATAGTATTTACTAAAAACAGCTTACGGCATGACATATTTTTTTAAATCAAACAATAGTTTACTCAAATCAAACAATTATGATTCTGCACGCATTATCCGTGCCCCGCCATGACGTCTGCCTGTATCCGCGTAAACTGTTTTCACAAAAAAAAGCAGCGGCATCAGCCCGCTACTTCTCTGAGCTCGGTAGGCGAACTGCCCGTCCGCTTCTTTATAAAGTTGCTGAACGAAGACAGCTCCTCGAAGCCGAGGCTGTATGCTATCTCGCTGATGCTGAGCCTGCTGTGCTGCAACAGCTGCACTCCCTCCTGCGCAATGCGCGAGTTGATCAGGTCGGACGTGGTGCGCCCTGTCGTGGCCTTCACCACCCGGTTAAGATGGTTGACATGTATAGACAGGCGGTCGGCAAAGTCGGTGGCCGACTTCAGCCGCAATATTTTCTTCGGCCATTCTATCGGAAACTGGCGGTCGAGCAGTGCCAAGAACAGCTCGGCTATGCGCTGGGCGGCATTCTTGTGGGGAACATAAGTGCTGGTGGGTGCTGCCTTCATTGCCTCATGCACCATGAGATGGACATAGCACCGCAGGATGTCGAGCTTCTGCGAATAGTCGGTCTGCAGCTCACGGCGCATCTTATCGAATATCTCGGTTACGCTTTTCAGCACATCGTCATTCAAGAAATAGATGCGTTCTTTCGACAGGTTGAAGAGCGGCGTATCGGCCAGTGTGCCCATTTTCTCGCTTGCCTCTATAAATGCCTCGTTGAATATACAGAAGCATCCTCTGCCCTTAGCGTTGCCCATGGCTTCCCAGGCATAGGGTATCATAGGATTAGAGAACATCAGGGCCGGACGGTCTATCATAATCCACTTGTCGGCATAATAGAGCTTGCCCGTCTCAAGCACAAGCGCCACCTTATAGAAATCACGATAGCTGAACGACACATGCCCTATGCGGCACGCGCTATCCTGCACGGTGAAATACGGCTTGTCCTTGATGTATGCCTCGGCGGCAAGGTCGCTGCGCCCGATGCGCTCATAAAATTCAGCAAGATTCTCTATCATAACTTCATTCTGTTTTCGTTCACTGATTACAAAGATAAGCCTTAAAGCTGACATAAACAAGCTATAATGACAATAATGCAACTTCAGGCTGTATGCCAAATGCCCCGGTCATACAGTCTGAAGTCTACATTCTGTCAAGATGTCTTCAGCATCGGCAGGCCTTACTTGCCCGAAGCCTTATTCGGCTTGCGGCATAAAGCGGCCGTCCTTTTGTCTGCCGACACTTGCGCTGCCATATCAGACAAAGGCATCAAGGGCGAAGCGGACCATAGAAATAAGACGCTGTGGCTCCGCCGTCTACAAGAAAGTCGGAACCGGTGATGAAGGCTCCGCGGTCGCTCATCAGCAGTTCGGCAACATTAGCCACCTCGTCTGCCGTGCCGGGACGGCCTGCCGGGCATTTGGCAAACATATTCTTGTAGAAGTCGCCACGCGGACCGTTAAACTCGTCAATGGCAAGCGGCGTGACTATAATGCCCGGCGAAATGGAGTTGATGCGCGCACCGCGCCTGCCCCAGCGGACCGACTCGTACATGACGCGCTTCACGTTGCAACGCTTTGCCAGCTGATAGGCGTGCAGAGTGTCGCGTATATTGGCCGGCTGAAGCACATCCAGTTTCAGAAGGTCTTCTGTGGGCGTCATGGCGAGCTGCTCGTCTATCTCTGCTCCAAGGGCAGGCATGCGGTGGCCCGACTGGCTCGATATGGTTACGCCGACGCCGCCTTCGGCTATCACCTTGCCGACCTCTTCAAGAAGAACCGCCGTTCCGTAGAGATCTACGTGCAAAATGGTCTCAACCGACGCCTGACTGGGCGACACGCCGGCGGCATTTACAAGCATGCGTATGTCGCCGTATCGTCTTGCCTCGTCTATCATCGACAGGACCGACTCGCGCGACGAGAGATCCATAACCACAGGTACGGCGTCGAATCCGGCCTTGTTCATAATGTCGGCTATTGCATCTGCGTTATCCTTGAGCTTGTCGCCTATAACAATCTTCATACCGTAGCCCATCCTACGGGCAATGGCCATGCCTATCTGACCGGCACCGGTCAATATCATTACATTATTTTTCATCGTCTGCTTATTCTCTTTTTAATTGTCCTATACTTTTTCATGTTATTTAGGATGCACATGGTTTTAATACTGCAAACAGCCGGACGTTTTCAGCCGTCTTATTGTTTTTCTGTTGTCGTATTGCCAAATCCGGATAATCGGTTTGGGGTTAAAAATTCATTCCGCCAAGCCATCCGGCCACATCCTGACCGGCCTGCGAACGGCTGTTCTGGGCGGTTATGCCCTGCACGGCAAGTCCTTTCATAAAAGTTGCTCCCACACAAGCCCTCTTCAGTCTGCTCTCAGTGGCACCAAGTCCGCTGCCCTCATGCGTGCAGAACGGTACGACTATTTTGCCGTGCCAGTCATGCTTTTCGATAAACGTATAAACAGCCATCGGAACATCGCCCCACCAGTTGGGATAACCGAGAAAAACCACATCATAGTCTTCTACGCTTACATCTCCTTTTATCTCAGGGCGTGCATTGGCGTTAAGCTCCTTTTTTGCCACTTCGATACATTCTTCATATCCGGCGGGATAAGGCGTTACAGGCTCAATGTGAAACAGCGTGCCGCCTGTTTCGGCAGCTATCATCTCGGCTACAATCTGTGTGTTGCCTTTCTTTATGTAGCCCACGTTATAGTTCTCATCGGCACGCGAGAAGAAGGCCACCAAAATTTTCTTTTCGCTCATGTTATTTTCTTTTTTATGATTACTCTGCGCACAAGATGCCAACGTCAGAACACTCATCAGCATAGTGCAAACAACTGTCAGTATTGCCCTCATGACTCTCAAACCAACGGTGGAACAGATGTATAGACAAAATGCTGTTCACGCTCGGAGATCCACCAGCGTCCGGCTGTCTTGACATACTTGTCGTAATAGCGCACGGCGTGCATAGTGAGTTTGTCTTTGCCGTCTTCTTCAGTTACCAGGGTGGCAATGGCATAGCAGATGCCTGTGGCGTGTGTCTCGTCTGTAAAGTCAACCACCTGCTGTCCGTTCTGATGAAATGATGCCTTGGCTGCACCGAAGGCCTTATACTTGGCTATCATGTCTTCAACATTGTTGATGTCCATACCGAGAGTATCGCCGAAATAGACTTTCAGCTTTATGTCTGGAGTGAATATCTCACGATAATAGTCTTGGTTGTTCTTGTCAGATTCTGTCGCATAACGGTCTACTAAATCCTTCAATGCCACGCGGTCTTGCAATTCCTGTTGTGTCATCATTCTTTTCCTCTTTTGTTTGCCATTTTTTAATCTGCCGCAAAGTTAGCTGTTTTAATACGAAAGTGACTTTTGCGAATCAAACCATAAGTTGCTCAAATCAAACAATCATCGCCGGCATGAAAAGAAAAGTTGACAGATATGCATATAGTCAAGCCACAGAGAAAAACACATACGAAACAAGACTGCCGTAATATTACAATACTTAAGCACTTAAGACAAAACTTAACACAAAAAGTAACAAACACCATATTTTCAGTTACATTTAATAACATTAACGCTGTTTGTTGTTGAAAAAACACATATAATTGTTTCTTCTCCTAAAAATTTGCATTATCTTTGCATAAGATAAGCTGCATCTTTGCATAAATAAAAAGAAATAGGATAATAAAGAATCAGATAAATTTTTAGACAATATGAAGAAAATCAGAGCAGCCGTAGTAGGCTACGGCAACATAGGCAAATTTGCCGTTGAGGCACTCGAAGCAGCTGAAGACTTCGAGATTGCAGGTATAGTAAGACGCCACGGAGCAGAGAACAAGCCGGCAGAGCTGGCCGACTATGAAGTGGTGAAGGACATCACTGAGCTGAAAGATGTTGACGTGGCCATCCTTGCCACACCGACACGCAGCTGCGAGGAGTATGCAACAAAGATTCTTGCACTCGGCATCAACACCGTTGACAGCTTCGACATACACACAAGCATACGCGAATATCGTTCTAACCTGATGAAGATATGCAAGGAACACGGCACTGTGGCTGTGATTGCAGCAGGATGGGACCCAGGTTCTGACAGCGTTGTACGCACACTTATGCAGAGCCTTGCACCTAAAGGACTGAGCTACACCAACTTCGGTCCGGGCATGAGCATGGGCCACTCTGTATGCGTGCGCTCTAAAGAGGGCGTAAAGAACGCTCTGTCTATGACCATACCTAAGGGCGAAGGCATACACCGCCGCATGGTTTACGTTGAGCTTGAAGAGGGCGCAAGTCTTGAGGAGGTTACAAAGGCTATCAAGGCCGACCCGTATTTCGCAAGCGACGAGACTTACGTTATGCAGGTTGACAGCGTTGACGCTGTGCAGGACATGGGCCACGGCGTAAACCTCGTGCGCAAGGGTGTGAGCGGAAAGACTCAGAACCAGCGCATGGAGTTCAACATGAGCATCAACAACCCAGCCCTGACAGGTCAGGTGCTCGTAAACGTTGCACGCGCATCTATGCGCCAGCAGCCCGGATGCTACACCATGGTTGAAATCCCCGTAATCGACCTTCTGCCCGGCGACCGCGAGGAGCTGATAAGCCACCTGGTGTAAATTCTAAGTGAAGAGTGAAAAATCCAATAGTATTGTGGATTTCTGTCAGTAGTTAAAGTCAATATGCTTTAACCACTGAAATAAAGTTAAGGAGATGTTTCTTTGAGCGCAGCAAAAAAGGGAACATCTCCTATCTTTATCAGGCCATAACGGATTGAATTGTCTGCCAGCTACTCACTGGGCATAAGAAACGTAATGTAGCTAAATGTATTTTAACCAAAATCGTTATTAAAATCCGGTCGGGATTTTTGCTTTATATAAAGCGAATTTTCGTCAGTTTTTGCTGTCATAGCAGACTATGTCAGGAAAAACGAACAAAAAGACGGCTGAAAGCATGAATGAACAAAATTGATAAAGCAATGTGCGGCATAATGACCGATTGGGGTTTAATAAACAAGCCCGCCGGAAAAGATTAAGTACGCACGGAATTTTATTCCGCCAACGGATGATTTTATATAGCCATATGCATTTTACATCGAACATAAACCGGTTTATTATAACAGCATTTATAATATTCAATTCATTTTCTGCATATTCAGCAAATACAGGACACGATGAATATTCAGAGCGAAATGAAGCAGATTCATTCATTGCCCGTATGCCAGAAAAGCTGCAGGAGCGTCAGACTGAAGCTATACGCAAGGCAATGTCCGGCAACAACGACCTGCTTCTTAATGTAAGAAACGCCCGCAATACAGCAGCCAAGCTGCCCAACGGTGTCTATCGAACAGACATCAGTAAGAGTCTTACTCTTTTTAGAAGCAAGCGCTACGACAACGACACAACACCACTGCTTGTATATTTTCATGGTGGCGGCTGGGTTATAGGAAGTATAAACAGTTGTTCACGTTATTGTGCTGCGATGGCCGAAAGAGGCATTGCCGTACTTGCCGTAGATTATAGGCTCGCCCCCGAGCATCCTTTCCCGGAAGGACTGAAAGACTGCATAGATGCCGTAAAATTTGCCTGCGAAAATATGGCGAAATGGAAATGCAGCAGCATATCTGTAGGCGGAGACAGCTCAGGCGGAAATCTTGCCATAGCCACGGCATTGAGCTTCCCTAAAAACACTTTCAGCAGCCTGATTACATTCTATCCCGTTACAAAAGCCTATGCTGACAACTCCGAATCATGGAAACTGTTCGGAAAAGGATTCGGACTTGACAGCGAACTTATGAACGCTTTCAACGAAGCATACACCACCGAATCGCATAATCCATTAGTATCTCCCGCAGAAGCAGACGACCATGCCCTTGCAAAACTTCCGCCAACGTTGCTCGTGGCGGCCGAACGCGACATCCTACGATGCCAAGGAGCAGAATTTGCAGAGAGGCTGAAAAATATTGGCATAGAACAGAAATACATTCTGATTCCCGGTTCGGTCCACTTGTTCATTACGGTTGACGGACAGCCTACAGCGTTCAAACATTCTGTAAATGAATCGTCTGAGTTCATATTCAGACATTCAGGACAAGCCACGCAATAAGGATAAGCGCCATATATGCGCTGAAACCACATGTATTACACAACAGCAATCCACCCCAAGAAAGAGCAACGCCCATTTATGCAGCTCTACCGTATGCCGGAAAAACAAAAGGCCTATCGCCACTCTGACTTTCCACATACGTGAGGTTGCATATAAGAAAACACATTGCATAACTGATTTTCAACTTATTCAGAAATTACATTGGAAAAATAAAAAGAATATTATGAAAGACACATAAAAGACATATACCGACATGGAATAGTCAGATGCATTTAACATGTTGAAAGTTAGTTAAATATAATTCAAAAGTCGGATTTATTTATTTTTATACATTAAAATTTCATATTTTTGCGTTTGGCATTTACAACAGTCTTGCAGCCCGACGCATCTTGGAGGTCCATGCACGAGCCTTGCATCACTTGTTTGCAACGCCGGGCGGATTCTGCTTCAACGAGTTATTCTAAGCCGTCATCAACATGAAGGCAAAAAGATGTGTGGAGCATATCATTTATGCAGACTAAGATATTTGCCATACAAAAACACTTCGCAGACGACAGAACTAAACACAAAGCCAACGGCATTGACTTTTGTGATAAACCAAACCGCCACAAATATCTAAGAAAATAAACATAAAATAGTAATGAAACACATAAGCATTTTAGTATTATGCCTGTTGTTATGCCATATAGGCCGTGCACAAACTGGGAGAGCATTTATGACAAGTCCGGACGGAGGCATGTACGCGTATAAAAGAATCAATCATGCTCCTTATGACACAACAGATGTCAATGTGTTTTATAAAGTAAGTTTCTTGCCCGACTCTACTAAAAAGGACAGATACAGAGACGGACAAACGTTGTTGATGATATCTGACGACTACACATGGTTTGGCGACTACTACAAAATAAAGGCCGACTCCGTAAACAATTATCTAGCTAAGAGCAAAAAGAACGCACACGACAAAAAGGCAAATGATGATTTCAATATGCTTGTAACTAAAACGACATTCGACTACATCATGCTTGCCGACCTGAAAGGTTCGCAGACTACCGTGCAACTGAGATCACCATTGAACAAATACCAATACACCTACCCCACACCACAAATCCAATGGACTTTGCTGTCTGGAGACACCATAATAAACGACCTTCAATGCAAAAAAGCGACATGCCGATACGCCGGACGCAACTTCATAGCATGGTACGCCGAAAGCATGCCGCTGCCTTATGGTCCTTTCGTTTTCAGCGGTCTGCCAGGACTCGTTATGAAACTGTATGACGACAAACTGAATTGGATATTCACAAACAACGGCATATCAAAAGCCGCGTCAACAGATATGATGTATCTTTATAAGGACAAGAGATATAAAAAGACAACAAGAGAAAAGGCCTTATCTGCCTACCGTAACGAAGTGGAAAATTTTGTGAGCATTGCGATAGAAAGCGGAGTTATAACAGTTGTAAAAAAAAGTCCAAACTTTGATAAAATGATGGCACCACGCCCGAGCAATATGCTTGAACTGGAATGGTAAAATACTTACGATTAAGTATAACTAAGAATATATGAAACGGATATTTCCTTCATTAATCGCTATTTTATGCACATTGCCTATGTCTGTAAAAGCACAGATGCCACGCATAACAAGCTATGACGGAGGTCTGGATGCGTTCAGGAAAATAAGAAAAGAAGTGTACGACACGGCCAAAATCGCGGTGTATTACGACCTGAAATACTTGAAAGACAGCACCAAGACGGATAAATATACCGAGGCAAAGACACTGTTGCAAATATCAGATAAATACCAAAAGTATGGCGACTATTATCAGCTTGCACTCGACTCGATGGATATTTACATGGGAAAAAGCAAGAAAAACGCACGCGACAGACAGGCCATCAAAACATGGAATGAAGCAATAGGCAGAATCAACTATTACACAGTTAGCATTACTGACCTTGCTGATTATCAGACCAAAGTGCAGTTTTATGACAATTTATATAACTTTGAATACTCCTTCACGCCACAGATCGACTGGAATCTTGCAGCGGGAGACACAATAATAAGTGACATTCCCTGCAAGAAAGCCACATGCAGCTATGCCGGAAGAGATTATGTGGCATGGTATGCCGACAACATAAGCCTGCCCTACGGACCGTATATATTCAACGGACTACCCGGACTGATAATAGATATCCGTGACACAAAAGGCAACTGGATATTCACCTATGCCGGCATGGAGAAGGCACATTCTTACCGCGACATGTATCTTTATGAAAAAGAGTTCTGGGGCAAGCTGAAGACTGTAAGCCGCGAAGAGGCTCTAACTTCGTGCTGCAACGATATAGAGAACTATGACAATCTCTCAATAGAAGTTTTTAAAGTGAAGACTAAAGTGAACGGCAAATGGGTATCGCAAGAGGCTAATTATCCACGCCGTCCGAGTAATATGCTTGAATTGAAATGGTAAAAAACTTTATCTTAATATTGTTTTCTCTGGTGCTTGACTGCGTTAGTGCGGCGGCTCAGAATGACATGACGGCTTATTCGGGAAAAGTTACCGATACTGCAGGAAAAGCCGTAGGCAACGTTACGTGCAAACTGCTGGACGGCAAGGACTCGCTCCTTGCATACGCGCTGACAAGAAGAGACGGAACATACAGGCTGAAAGCCGTGAACGGCGGACGGCAGATTGAGTTTGCGTTTCTCGGCTACGAGACGCGGCGCATACCGCTCAAAGAAGGCTGCAACGTGTATGACGCGCGACTTGAGCGCAAGGCCGTAGAGTTGAAAAACGTAACCGTGACAGCCGACCCTATAACACGGCGCAAGGACACGCTGCTGTATAACGTTGACGCCTTCCGACAGAAACAGGACCGAAGCATAGAAGACGTGCTGAAGCGGATGCCGGGCATAGAGGTGAGCAACAACGGAGAAATAAGCTATCAGGGCAAGCCGATAAACAAAGTGAACATAGAAGGGCTCGACCTCATGGGCGCACAATATAACCAGGCCACGCAAAACATGCCTGCCGAGGCCGTGGCGCAAGTGCAGATAATGGAGCGCAACCAGCCGATAAAGGCCCTTGAAGGCAAGGTGAGCAACGACCGCGCAACGCTCAACCTGAAACTGAAACGAGGCTACAAGGCACGCCCCTTCGGCGAGGCCGACGGCAACATAGGCGGAAGTCCCGTGACATGGGACAACCGACTGACGGCAATAAACATAAACAAGAAAAACCAGCTGCTGTTCACAGGAATGATGAACAACTGCGGAATAAGTCTGGAGAGTCTTACCCAAGGCATGAACAGCTATACGGGAATGTACACCACAGAGCCGCTGCCCGCGCCTTTCATGTACTCACCAACGGCACAGACGCCGCCAATCTCGCAGCTGTATTATCTTAAAAACAAGTCGTATTACACGGGACTTAACTATCTGCACGCCTTCACACAGGAAAAAACGCTGCGCATGAATGTTATGTATTATCATGACAGCGGACTGCAACAAGACAGTATTTTCAACAGCTACACAGCCAAGGATGATACAGTAAACGTGTTTGAAAACAACAACATACACAACAGGAACGACCTTGTGAAGGGCATTTTGCGCTATGAACAGAACACAAAGAGCGTGTATCTCACGGATGAAGCGTCGGCAACGTTAGGACTCGGCGACGCCCTAAACAACGTCAGCAGCAACATAGGCATATTGCAGGAACAGGTAAAGCGCAAACAATATGACGTGCAGAACATACTCGAAGCAACGATAAACACCGACGCTATGCTCTTCGACATGTCGTCGATAGTGCGCCTTTACGGCTCGCGCGAACGGCTCGGCGTTACATCAGGCGATGAAGAAATGCCGACAGACTATACGGCAAGACTGCGCAACCTGTTTACGCGCAACCGCATAGGCACCAACTTCAGCCTTTTCGGCGGCAGTCTCGGCATAGGCTACATCATGGAATACAAGCGCAACGAGACAACCGTGAGCGGTGTTAAGGACGATATGACGGGCAGCTACTGGCTTCACACCCTTGAGCCGAAATACGAATACAACCTGCCCGACGGCTCGCTGACACTCACCCTGCCGGTTGAATATATTTCTTATTCGTACCCGATGCGCGGCATAAAGACGCACAAGGTGATGTTCTCGCCAATGCTCGACATCGACTATAAGCTCAGCACAATGGCATCTGTCGACGCGTCAGTAGGTATCATACGCAATGCCGACACACGGAGCGTGCCTTTCTACGGGACAATGATGAACAACTACCGCACCTATACACTGGGCGCTGACTCGATGTCGTTCAGCCGCACTAAGACTGCCAGCATACGGTTGTCGTGGCTCAACACGGCAACAATGCTGTCATGGAATGTGTATGCCATTTGGCAGCAGATTAATCAAGACCGTTATTTCAGTTATCTTTACGCAGGCGACCTGACGCTGATAAATCCTGTATGGGCCGACAACACGCACACATCATTCAGCGGTGTCGGCAACGTTAAGAAGATATGGCGCAACGCAAGGTTCACGCTGAAAGGCTCTGTCTCTTACTCTTACAACAAGGCGCTTGCCTCACAGAATGGCGTTGAAGGCTATATAAGATATAATGCCGCCAACGCGCAAGTGGGTGCGTCATGGGACAAACTTAATTGGCTGACGGCAAACCTGACCGTTGCAGGCAACATAACATGGAAACGCCCCGACACTTTCTCGTCAACAGACAACGTTCTGAAAAATGCATACTGCTCACTGAGCCTCGACTTTATGCCGATAAAAGCTCTGCGCCTGTACGCAGATGCTGCCGGAACCACATACGAGATAACCCACGACCAATATTCAACCAACCTGTTTCTGAACGCCGGAGCAAAGTATGACTTCAGCAAGACGCTCAGCGTAACGCTCACAGCCATCAACCTGCTTAACCGCGAAAGCTACGAGATTTCGTCATATCAAGGTTCAAACTACACATTCCTGCGCGTTCCGTTGAGAGGCCGCACAGTGATGGCAGGCATAAGCCTAAAGTTCTGAAACAAATATTTTATATTCATAGACATAAAAAATCCGCCGGACAAAAGGACGTCCGACGGATTTTATTTTTAAGTATGAGTAAGATACAAATTAAAGAATTATGTCACGTAGCTAACAATCATCGAGAAAACCACAAGGCATATGGCTTTAACTACTTTAACTCCTAAAACAACTATTCATCCGGCAAGAAGAGCGGATCTTCGGGCATAACCATAACAGGCTTCTGCTCATACTGCTTAAGAGTCTTGGCAGGAACATACTTCTTGTCGACAACGAGGCGGAACATATACTCGTTGAACCACTCGTTGGTCATTATCAGGCAGCCCTTCTGGCCCCAGTCGCCGCCCCAGCTGTTCTCAACCTTCCACTTTGTGGGGTTGCCCTTGGCGTCGAGGTCAACGGCCGTAAGAGTCATGGCGTGAGTAGAGCCGCTGTCGTAAGTCATAATGCGCTGAGCCTTGTTCATGCCGAATGTTGTGCCGAAGAGCGAGCCGTAGTCATAGTTGCGCGGGTCGCAATAGCCACGCTTGCGGTCAAGGAACTTACCTACGTCGTAAGAGCTGTACATCTTCTTGCCGTCTTTCAGAGAGGCGATGGCAAGTTTGGCTATTTCTTCCATCGGCAGGTTAAGATATTTCCAGTTAGTTCCGTCGTATGTGTGGCGGTCGTATTCCACCTCGTAAGTCTTGTAATACTCGCGGCGCGGGTCGTTCATAACCATGATGAAAGAGCCGCCTATGGCTTTGCCGCCAAGCATCTCGGCAGCAAACGACTTCGGAGTGAATTTCTTTGCCTCGGTAACGGTGCGTCCGTCCTTGTTCTTGAAGGCATAAGTAAACTCCTTTACAGGCTCGCCTATGGTAAGAGCCAGCATGCGGTAGATCTCGCCCAGCATCTTTGTCTTCTCGGCGTTAATCTCCTTTGCGCTCTTTCCGCCGTTAGCCATGTCGCGCAGCTTCAGGCCGAACTCGCGCAGCTTTGACTTAATCAGTGACGTAGCCTTAGATGTGTTCTCGGCAGAGAATGTCTCGGGCATTACCTCTGCAGGCACAAGTCCGTATTTGTCAACAAGGTCTGACACACCGCAGAATGTACCGCCGTCGTTGAGCGGACTCTTAAAGAAGAACTGAACACGCACATCGTCCATAGGCTTCGACGCACAGTCGATAACGCCCTGCAGGAAAAGATTTGACTTCTCGAGCTGATCCCAGAAGAAGAGATAAGCATGAGACAGGTCGACACGAAGCGAGTCGGTGCGGTTGGCGAAGTTTGAGCGTATCACGTTGAAGCCGCTGAACATCCAGCAACGACCGCTCTGCTTCTGGTCGGTAATGTTCTGCGACTTGGTCTCAACGCTGAAGTAAGTGTCGAGAGCTCCCTGGTTGGCGTAGTTCTGAGCCAGGTTGTCGATACTGTTAGACGCCACGGCGTTAAACAAAGCCTTGTCGGCAGTTGTCAGCTTCTGCGACTGCTGAATTTCCTTGAGCATATCAGCCGATATGCCTCCGTCCTTTGTCTGTGCATGACATGGCAGCGATAACAGCGCAACCACCATGCCCGACATGAAAATACCCTTGTTAATATTCATTTTTTCTTTATTTTTTTGTTTGTCGCAAATTTACATCTTTTTATTGAAAAACACACTATACGGCCTTTCATTTTACATTTATCCCCACTTAATTACAGTCATTAACGCCCCCATTTCATCCGCCAGGGCACTTTACACCTTAATAAAAATAAACGAATTTATTTTGTTCTTCAATCTGTTTACATTATCTTTGCAATGATATTCAATAATAAGACGACCGTGGAATCTAACGATTTTAAGCTTCTTAACAAAATAAATTATCCCGCCGACTTAAGAAAGTTGAAAGAAGAACAGCTGCCGCAACTGTGCAAAGAGCTGCGCGACGACATTCTGAAAGAACTTTCGGTAAACCCGGGGCACATGGCCTCGAGCATGGGAGCAATAGAACTTACCGTAGCCCTGCACTACGTGTTCAACACACCGGAAGACAGACTGGTTTGGGACGTGGGACACCAGGCCTACGGACACAAGATTCTGACAGGCAGGAAAGACCGCTTCTGCACCAACCGCAAGCTGAACGGAATAATGCCCTTTCCGTCGCCGTTAGAAAGCGAATACGACAGTTTTGTGTGCGGACATGCCTCTAACTCTATTTCTGCCGCGCTGGGAATGGCACTGGCTGCAAAGAAGACCGGCAACGGCAAGAGACATGTGGTGGCTATTATAGGCGACGGCGCCATGAGCGGCGGACTGGCCTTTGAGGGACTCAACAACGTGTCGACCACGCCTAACGACATGCTCATCATCCTCAACGACAACAACATGAGCATAGACCGCAGCGTAGGCGGACTGAAGCAGGCTCTGCTGAAGCTGAACACCAACGAGACCTACAACAATGTTAGATTCAAACTGTCGAAATGGCTCAACGCAAAGGGATATCTCGACGAAGACCGCCGGCAGGGCATACTGAGGCTGAACAACGCGCTGAAGTCGGCCATAAGCCATCAGCAGAACATCTTTGAAGGCCTCAACATAAGATACTTCGGCCCATTCGACGGACACAACATAACAGAACTGGTAAGGGTGCTGCGACAGCTAAAGGACATGAAAGGCCCCAAGCTGCTGCACCTGCACACAATAAAGGGGCACGGATATGCACCGGCCGAAAAGGCTGCAACGATATGGCATGCCCCCGGAAAATTCAACATCAACACAGGCGAGCGCATAACAGACGACGAGACTGGAGTGCCGCCTAAATATCAGACAGTGTTCGGCGAGACGCTGCTCGAACTGGCAAAGAACAATCCGCGCATAATAGGCGTTACGCCGGCAATGCCTACAGGATGCTCCATGAACATTCTGATGAAGGCCATGCCCGACAGAGCCTTCGACGTGGGCATTGCCGAAGGCCACGCCGTAACGTTCTCGGCAGGAATGGCAAAGGAAGGCATGCTGCCGTTCTGCAACATATACAGTTCGTTCGCACAGCGCGCCTACGACAACATCATTCACGACGTGGCAATACTGAAACTTCCCGTCGTTATATGTCTCGACCGCGCCGGACTGGTAGGCGAAGACGGAGCCACACACCACGGCGCCTTCGACATTGCTGCCCTGAGACCCGTGCCTAACCTGACCATAGCCTCGCCTATGAACGAGCACGAACTGCGCAACCTTATGTACACGGCGCAGCTCGACGGCAAAGGACCTTTCGTGATAAGATATCCGAGAGGACACGGCGTGATAGTAGAATGGCACAATGAGTTTGAAGAAATTGAAGTAGGAACAGGACGCAAGCTGAAAGACGGCAACAGCGTGGCCGTGCTGTCAGTGGGCCCGATAGGCAACAACGTTACCAAGGCCATAGAAGCCGTAGAGAAAGAATGCGGCGGAGCACAGATTGCCCACTACGACATGCGCTTCATAAAGCCGCTCGACGAGAAACTTCTGGCCGAGGCAGCATCAAAGTTCAAGCATATCATAACCGTTGAAGACGGAGTGCGCAAGGGCGGATTCGGCTCAGCCGTGCTCGAATGGCTCAGCGACAACAACTATACAACACGCGTCACAAGACTCGGACTGCCCGACAAGTTTATCGAACAGGGCACCGTAAACGAACTGCAGCACATAACGGGAATCGACAACGAAACGATAGCCGCGACAATAAAGAATGCCATAGGCAGCATATCCTAAACAATAAAGATGTAAAATGAAAATCATCATAGCTGGAGCTTATGCCATAGGAACTCACCTGGCAAAGCTGTTATCACGCAACGATCAGGACATTGTGCTGATCGACGAAGACGAGGAAAGGCTCAACAACATCAGCAATGACTACGACCTGATGACCATCCACTCCTCGCCTTCGAGCATACAAACTCTTAAAAACGCCGGCGTGCAACACGCCAACCTGTTCATCGGAGTCACGCCTGACGAGAACATGAACATGAACAGCTGCATACTTGCAAAGGCTCTCGGAGCAAAAAGAACGGTGGCAAAGGTGAACAACTATGAGTTTATTGACGAAAAGCTGAAAGAATTTTTCAACAATCTCGGCATCGACTCGCTCATCTATCCTGAGAACCTCGCCGCACGCGACATAACCAACGGTCTGAAGATGAGCTGGGTGAGGCAGCGCTGGGACGTGCACAACGGCGCGCTGATAATGCTCGGCATAAAGCTGAGGGAGACATGTGAGATTCTGAACGAGCCGCTAAAAGACCTCTGCAAGCCCGAATCGCCATATCACATCGTGGCGATAAAACGCGGCGAAGACACCATTATACCACGAGGCGACGACGAACTGAAAATATACGACATGGCATACTTCATGACCACACGCAACTATATTCCGTATATCAGAAAGATTGTCGGCAAGGAACACTACGTGGACGTAAGGAACGTGATGATAATGGGAGGCGGCAACACGGCCATAAGAGCCGCGCTGACCATGCCCGAATACATGAACGCAAAGATCATTGAAGCCGACGAGAAGCGCTGCGAATATATCAATGAGATTGTAGACACCGACAGGACGATGGTGATAAACGGCGACGGACGAGACCTGCCGCTGCTCATTGAGGAAGGAATAAAGAACACGCAGGCCTTCGTTGCCCTGACGGCTAATGCCGAGACAAACATCCTGGCATGCCTTACGGCAAAGCGCATGGGCGTGAGAAAGACCATAGCAATGGTTGAAAACCTCGACTATGTGAGCATGGCTGAAAGCCTTGACATCGGTACTATCGTCAACAAGAAGGCCATAGCCGCAAGCCACATCTACCAGATGATGCTCGACGCCGACGTGAAGAACACCCGTTTCCTCATGACCGCAAACGCCGACGTGGCCGAGTTTACGGCACAGCCGGGTTCGAAGATAACCAAAAAGAAAGTATACGAGCTGGGACTTCCCAAGGGAACGACAATTGGAGGACTGGTAAGAAACGGCGAAGGACATCTTGTGTCCGGTAACACGGAGATTGAGGCAGGCGACATAGTGGTTGTGTTCTGCCACAACGTCAACATGAGCAAAATAGAAAAGTTCTTCAACTAAAAGCATAAAATGATAAACTTCAAAATCATATATAAGGTTATAGGCTCGCTGCTCTTTATTGAAGCGATAATGATGCTCTACAGCCTGTGCGTGTCGCTCTACTATAAAGAAGACGACATTATGGCGTTTGTCATATCAATAGCCATAACCGTCACCACGGCCATAGGACTGAAATATAAGGGCTATCATGCTGAAAACAGTATGGGACGCCGCGACGCTTATCTGCTTGTAACGCTGACATGGGTCATATTCAGTATTCTTGGTGCCCTGCCGTTCGTGATAAGCGGATATATACCGAGCTTCACAGATGCCTTCTTTGAGACGATGTCGGGCTTCACAACCACAGGAGCCACGATTATCGACGATGTGGAGAGCCTGCCCCACGGCCTCGTGTTCTGGCGCTCCATGACCCACTGGATCGGCGGCCTTGGTATCGTGTTCTTCACCATTGCCATATTGCCGTCGCTCGTAGGCGGAAGCATGAAGGTGTTCTCGGCAGAGGCTACGGGCCCGATAAAGACGAAGATGCACCCCCGACTGAGCACCAACGCCAAGGCTATATGGGCCGTCTACCTGCTTCTCACCGTAGGATGCGCAGCCAGCTTCTATGTTGCCGGCATGAGTCTTTTCGACTGTCTTAACTACTCAATGTCGATAACGGCCACAGGAGGCTTCGCACCTCACAACTCAAGTACAGGCCACTTCCATTCGGCTGTGATTGACTATATCTCTATAATATTCATGTTTCTGTCGGGAACTAACTTCACCCTGCTGTATCTAAGTCTCTTTAAGGGCAAGATAAAGTCGGTTGTGAAGGATGCCGAGCTTAAGTTCTACTTCTGTGTTGTGGCCCTGGCCACTGCCGGAATAATGTTCTTCCTGATAAAAGACCTTAACTATAATCTGGCCGACTCGTTACGCTACGCACTGTTCCAGGTAGTAGCGTTTATAACAACAACAGGTATATTCAACGCCGACGCAGGCAAATGGCCGCACATAACATGGGTGATTCTCAGTATCTGCATGTTTGTCGGAGCATGTGCCGGCAGCACGAGCGGCGGCTTTAAGTGCATCAGAAGCGTCATTCTGCTGAAGATTATAAAGAACGAGTTTAGGCACATCATTCATCCCAAGGCCGTGCTGCCCGTAAAGATAAGCAACAACACGGTGCCCTATCAGGCGCAGGCCACGCTGCTTGTGTTTCTGTCTCTCTATCTCGCCGTGTGCCTGTTTGCATATTTCTCACTTACATGCATGGGCATAGACAGCACCAACTCTGTAACGATAGCACTGAGCTGTGCCAGCAACGTCGGCCCTACGCTCGGTCTTGAGATAGGTCCTACGATGTCGTGGAGCGGCATTCCTGACGCCGGAAAATGGATTTGCTCGATACTGATGCTTATGGGACGTCTCGAGTTTTTCAGCGTGCTGGTGCTGTTCACACCTGCTTTCTGGAAAGAGAACTGATGCTTGCGGGAAGCAACAAGAGTCTGTTTTTTATATAAGACTTTACTTACTGAAAACGGACTTTTACCTTTATATAAGAAGTAATGAATAATGCATCTGCTGCGGAATTATTAATTTCATCCGCAACAGATGCATTATTCATTTTCTGCGCCATTACAACGGCTATATTATTACCAAGACTTACACATTGTAAACACACTGAAGGCGGCTGTCATTGCCGCCCTTTCTCGTGCCTGTTGCTCTCTGAATTCTTATCTTCCGATGGCGTACCTGCCGGCGCATCACCGTCTGCCGCAGCATTGCCGGCCTGAAGATACGCCTCGATGTCGCGCTTCATACGCATGAACGGACCTGAAGTGTAATAGCCCATGTTCTTCTTCAGCATCTGCTCTATGTCCTGAACGCTGTGAGAATAGCACGAAAGCTCGTTGCGCATCTGCGTTGAATGTACTGCCTGTCGCCTTATCTCGTTCTCACGCTCACGCACAAGCCGCTCGCACACCTTGGTCATTACGGGCACCACCACCTTGTCGAACAGATGATGTCCCTGTATATATAGATAGGTGGTGTCGGGCGTTACGCCAAGGCTTATCAGCTCTTTCTTCAGCGCCAGATACGACTCCTTGGCGTTGGGGTTATGATGATGCAGCCAGTTGATTTTCTTTGTAACCTTGTTGCGCACGTTGGCTATGGCCTGCTCCGGTGCGCCAAGACTGAAGCTGCCTATCTCTATCACGCGGTTAAACTCTGTTATGGTGAACTGCGTGTAGATGTCTCTGCGGTAGTACCATATAGACCATACGAACAAAGGGAAGATGGCCTCGCTGTACTGCTTGAGGAACTCGCTGAAGTTGAATATGGCGTGGTCGTTGAGCGTAACCATCACACAGACATTGTGCAGCGACGGGGCGTAGCACTGAAGGTTCTCTATCGAATAGGCATAGGTGTGAAAGACGAACGGATTGCTTAGAATGTTGCGCGACGTAACCGTAGCGCCCTGTATCAGATAGTCGTAGTCGGCATCCACGCAGGCTATCATGTCCTGCCCCACCTTGCCGTATAGCAGGTTCATTAGCACGGAGCGCTTGCCTCGCTCGAGCGTGTTGTGCGACGGCAGCATCACTTCAAAATATTTTGTGTCGTCCTCATAGCTGCCGAGCAGCATGCGCCAGAAGAGCACGTCGTCGTAGCTCTCAACGTAGGCCACGATGCGCCGGCGGGCAGTCTTCGACTTCAGTCTGTTTGCCGCCTCAAAGTATTTTGAGTTTATGTTGTCCTTCAGCCGCCTGTTCATATGCCCTAAACCTTAACGTAAGTTCTGGTCGGTGATGTCGCTCACCTCTGTAACATTGTCCATCCATCCGTTCATTATCACGGCCGGCGAGTGTGTCGTCAGGATAATCTGCACGTTAGGATTAAGGTCGAGAATGAGGTCGATGAGCCTCTTCTGCCACTCGATGTGCAGACTGACTTCAGGCTCATCCATGAACAGCACGTAAGGAAGATTGTCCTCTATGAGCACCGTGAGCAATATCACCAGCATCTGCTTCTCGCCGCTCGAGAGCTGATAGGGATGCAGCGTCTCGCCTATCTGCGTGAACCTTATCTCGTTTTCGGTGCGTATAATCTTCTTTCCGGTATCAGAAAAGAGGTCGTCTATCAGGTCCTGAAACTTCTTCTTGGGCTCCGACAGCTGCTGCGCCTTCACCGCCGCGTCGGGCTCTCCGCTCTGAAGGGCCGCAATGATGCGGTTGCCGATGTTCACCTGATAGTCGAGAAACTTGCGCTGAAGCTTGAACAGCTGCCAGTCGAGCTCTGTCACAAGGTTGGCTCCCACCTCGCTCAGCATGTCGGCATTGAGCAGCGGACGGTCGAAGGAGCGTATCACGTCGAACCGGATATGCGTGGCGTCAGCCGGATTTACCTTGATGTGAACACCCTTGAGCAGATGGTTGTATATGTCGCCAGTTATGCCGACGCTCTTCACCAGCTTGTTAAGGATGGTGCTCTTGCCCACTCCGTTTATGCCGCTAAGGACGTTCACCTTGCGGTCGAGGTTCCACTCCACATGGCGGCGCCCGCTCCATAGCGACTCTATCTCCACCTGTTCTATATAGTCAGCGTATTTCTGCATAATATCAAATTAATAAGCTCTTTAGACAGCAAATATAATTATTTTATCCGAAAATGTGTACCTTTGCACCCGTAAATATATCAAAAAATAAAAACAACATGCAAAACAATCGTCCGCTAATTGCTCACCTCTGCCTGTTCTTCGCATGTGCGTTCTGGGGTCTGATGGCTCCGCTCGGCAAAGATGCCATGACGCACGGCATAACGGGCATAGACATGGTGACATTCAGGGTAACAGGAGGAGCCATCCTGTTCTGGCTGACATCGCTGTTCACGCCAAAGGAACACGTTCCGCGCAAAGACCTGCTCATGCTTATAGGAGCTGCCATATTCGGCCTTGTGACCAACCAGTGCTGCTACACGATAGGCCTGAGCATAACATCGCCCATCAACGCGAGCATCGTCACGACGTCGATGCCTATCTTCGCGATGATTCTGGCAGCAATAATACTTAAAGAACCCATAACGGGCAAGAAGGCCCTGGGCGTGGTGTTCGGATGCACGGGCGCCGTGATACTGATAGTTACGAGTGCGGCTGCGGCAAGCTCTAAGGTGGGCGACATCCGCGGCGACCTGCTCTGCCTCGGCGCGCAGCTGTCGTTTGCGCTCTACCTTTCGCTCTTCAGCAAGCTGATAAAGCGCTACTCGGTGATAACCGTGAACAAATGGATGTTCACCTATGCCACGATACTTATCCTGCCGTTCACGTTCAACCACGTGGCAGGCATCAACTTTGCGGCAGTGCCTACAAGCACATGGCTCGAAACGGGCTTCGTGGTGTTCTTCGGCACATACATAAGCTACATCCTGATGATGATAGGACAGCACACGCTGCGCCCCACCGTGGTGAGCATATACAACTATGTGCAGCCGCTCGTGTCGGTTACGGTGAGCATACTCACGGGCATCGGCGTGTTCAAGCCGAGCCAGGGACTGGCCGTCATACTGGTTTGTCTCGGCGTATGGCTCGTAACCAAGTCGAAGTCGCGTGCCGACATGGTGAAGGAACAAGACGCAACGCAGAAGCAGGCATAGCCCTGACGCAGAAAAATCTATATGACAAAGTCCGGCAAGAGGCGGGCTGCGGTTTCATGACAACTGAACCACAGGCGCGGCTTTTGCCGGATTTTTTGTATCATGACATATTGCAAGACATAAAAATCTAAACGGATACAGAAGGGATGACGGGAAACCTGACCGGACAGACAGGCAGCACGCCGCTGACTGAACCTGACCGGCTGTAGGCACGACACTGACCAACCGCCAAATAATATACATAAACATATCCTCCGGAAGGGACTGATTCACGGGCGATGAGAAAGTAAAAAATCAGGACATGAGTTTTCTTTAATCTGGAAAACGAAACGCAAACAGAAGTTAACGGCGCAAGCGTTACGGCTGCCTATATTTAACATTTCATCACATCTGCATAGCTTATAAAGCCCCAAACCGCCGTTTTTCCGACTGAAATTCAATGGTTTTACGCTGCAAAACGTGCCCTTTCGACTTGCAAAAGATATGCTTTTGCGACGTAAAAGCATACCTTTTAGGCATAAGGGAGATACGATCAGCGCCACAGAAGCTACTAACTCACTGATTAGCAACAGGTTATAAAAAGCATCATTTTTTACGTATTTTCGCGTCAAAACACGTTTCCGCGCAGGGCATGACCATTCTGAGAGCGTTAAACAGACAGAGTTTTCTGTTTTTATCCCCAACCAAACATCACCATTCAGCCCATTATCTGCTCCATGCCGGGCAAGCCGCCGCCGGCTTGTTTGCAGCCATTGCCATTCAAGCCAAGGCCATACCGGCACGTAAAGGCAGGCTGAAAGCATAAACAAGACAGCTAACAGAAATAAGCATAAAGCATGATGCCGGATGCGGCTTACGGCTGATTTCAGCCTATAAGGCGGCAACGCCTTGCGTACATTATATATAATGCGCGCGCATATTTACCGAAATGATATTCTGTCATAACCACAAAAGGCATCATGCGCGCCTTATCCAAAGGGCGCACATTCCGTCGAACTCTCTATTATTCAGCATGTTACAATCACGCAGAATCACACATAGCCGGCAAACAAGGCATAAAAAAGGACTTAGCACATGACATATTATTACGACAAAATGTCACCACGTGGCACACTTTATGCCACATTTTCGCCTTTGGCACACGATTTGTATAAAAGTAAGCGAATTAATTAACATCGATAAAAACAAAAAAATATATAATTATGGGAAAGATTATAGGAATTGACTTAGGTACAACAAACTCATGCGTTGCAGTTTTCGAAGGCAACGAACCTGTTGTAATAGCAAATAGTGAAGGTAAGCGCACCACTCCTTCTGTAGTGGGCTTCGTAAAAGACGGTGAGCGCAAAATCGGTGACCCGGCTAAACGTCAGGCAATAACAAACCCGAAGAACACCGTTTACTCAATCAAGCGCTTCATGGGCGAAACTTACGCTCAGTGTGAAAAAGAGACAACACGTGTGCCGTTCACAGTAGTCAACGAAGGCGGATATCCCCGCGTTGACATCGAAGGCCGCAAATATACTCCGCAGGAAATTTCTGCAATGGTTCTTCAGAAGATGAAAAAGACAGCAGAAGACTATCTCGGACAGGAAGTTACAGACGCCGTAATCACCGTTCCGGCATACTTCTCTGACTCACAGCGTCAGGCTACAAAAGAGGCCGGACAGATTGCAGGACTCAACGTTCGCCGTATCGTCAACGAGCCTACAGCCGCAGCTTTGGCTTATGGTGTTGACAAGGCAAACAAAGACATGAAGATTGCTGTGTTCGACCTTGGTGGTGGTACATTCGATATCTCTATCCTTGAGTTCGGCGGCGGCGTGTTCGAGGTGCTTTCTACTAACGGTGACACTCACCTTGGCGGTGACGACTTCGACCAGGTTATTATCGACTGGCTCGTTAACGACTTCAAGGCTGCTGAAGGCATCGACCTCTCTAAAGACCCGATGGCAATGCAGCGTCTGAAGGAAGCTGCCGAGAAGGCTAAGATCGAGCTGTCAAGCTCTACATCTACAGAGATCAACCTGCCTTACATCACAGCCGAAGGCGGTGTGCCAAAGCACTTGGTAAAGAATCTTACACGTGCTCAGTTCGAGCAGCTGGCTCACTCTCTGATCCAGGCTTGTCTCGTTCCTTGCCAGAACGCCATAAGAGACGCCAAGCTTAACACAGCCGACATTGACGAGGTTATCCTCGTAGGTGGTTCAAGCCGTATACCTGCCGTACAGGAGCTGGTTAAGAACTACTTCGGCAAAGAGCCTTCAAAGGGCGTTAACCCTGACGAGGTTGTGGCAGTGGGTGCATCAATCCAGGGTGCTATCCTTAACAAGGAAGGCGGCGTAGGCGACATCGTGCTCCTCGACGTAACACCTCTTACACTGGGTATCGAGACAATGGGTGGCGTAATGACAAAACTTATCGACGCCAACACCACAATACCTTGCAAGAAGAGCGAAGTGTTCTCAACAGCAGCCGACAACCAGACCGAGGTTACAATCCACGTTCTGCAGGGTGAGCGCCCGATGGCAGCACAGAACAAGAGCATCGGTCAGTTCAACCTGACAGGCATCGCTCCCGCACGTCGTGGTGTTCCTCAGATTGAGGTTACATTCGATATCGACGCCAACGGTATCCTGAAGGTTTCTGCAAAGGATAAGGCTACAGGCAAGGAGCAGGCCATCCGCATCGAGGCTTCATCAGGTCTGAGCAAAGAAGAAATCGACCGCATGAAGGCAGAGGCAGAGCAGAACGCTGAAAACGACAAGAAAGAGCGTGAGCGCATCGACAAGATGAACCAGGCTGACTCAATGATCTTCACCACCGAAAACTTCCTGAAGGACAACGGTGACAAGATTCCGGCTGACCAGAAGGGCAACATCGAGAACGCACTCAACCAGCTCCGCGATGCTCACAAGAGCGGCGACATCACAGCCATCGACAACGCCATCAACGGCCTCAACACTGTTATGCAGGCAGCCAGCGCTCAGATGTATCAGAACGCAGGCGGCGCACAGCCTAACGCAGGCCAGGGCTTCAACGGCGCCAACGCCGGAGGCCAGCAGGCTCAGAACAACGGCAAGGCTGACGACAACGTACAGGACGCTGACTTTGAAGAAGTGAAATAAGGTTTCATAACCTAATATGATATAAGAAGTCCGTGTAACTTATTGAGTTGCACGGACTTCTTGTTTTATTCTACCACAATGTTTAATTACACATAAAAGACAATAAAAAGGGCTGAAACCATCAAATTGATTTCAGCCCTGCTTATATTTAGTAAAATAGGTTTTATCTTATGGCAATAATTCTAAAATCTGATTTTTCGCATTGTTGTCTGTCCTGATTCAGAAGTATGCTTAACGATATAAACACCATGAGTCAGGTTATGACCAGAAACCTGGATGCCTTGGAGATTGAAAACTTCCAATTTACCTTCCTCAGAGCAGCATATTGTTCCCTCCGGAGTTACGTAAATTGAAACATTAGTTATTTCATTATTTCTGATATCAGTTGCTCCGGTTTCAATGTGTGCCTTTGCGGCATTGTCTATAATACCGGTCTTACCATTTATCAGCAAAGCTACGATTGACAGATATTTTGTGCTCTGTACTCTCGGCAGCTCAATATCCTTAGTGAAATCATAAAATTCTCCAACCTCAACCTCTGAAGGCATACTGTTTTCTATTCCATTATAATCGAATATACCTCTTGCCACATGATTGAATTTAATCGGTGCCGGATTAGGAAGATTTTCAAAGCCTCCCATCTCACCATTCGCACCTCCGGCATAAGCATTTGCCTGCGTAACTCCGGTGATACTGTCTTCAAGTATGACAAAAGCTATGCGATAGTCAAGGTCCTTGCCTGGATTAGCAAACGTCGCCGTAACCTTTGCATGTACGACATTGTCTTCTAAGTTTGCACTTGTCACCATGCTGGCAACGGCCTGGTCCCTTACAAGATTCTTGTATTCACTTTCAAGATTACCCGACAACGGACTGCAAACCTTTTGCGGGTCTCTGTTAATGATGCAGTTTGGATATGAGTCGAAATAATTCTGTATAGGTGCATAAGTGTCCTCGCTGAAGACATCTCTATCGTGAGCGGCTATACCGATAAATGTATCAGGATATTTCTCATCCATATACTCGAAAGCCACAATTCCTTTAGGACACCATCCGCACCAAGTGCCAGTACCTTCTTCAACAACCATCCTTCTTACAAAAGAATTCTCTGTAACTTTGATATATGCAACAACATCATTATTAACAGGATTGGCATCTTCTATGCCATTAACAGAGACAAGTTTCATATTGACTGTGTGCATTCCAAATTCGTTAATAGCAGGCACATCAATGCTGAAGCTTGTAGAAGAACCGCCTGTAAGATACGTGGTTTTCTCAATTGTCTGAGTTTCGCCGTTGTCAATATTGTATTCAACCTTATAGCCCTTTATAGCCTTAGTCGAAAGATTTTCAAGTTTTGCCGTAAGTTTAAATCCCTCACCCGGTTTTACCAATGTTTCATTGTTTACTATTAAGCGTGCGTCTTCGGGCAAGTCTTCGCCTTCAATGCGGACAGCAATATTCAGAGCATTGTATTTATACTCTTCATTACCGGCATAGTCTATCCATGCGTTGTCTCCGTCTTTCACCCAACATCCGTTTACATTATAAATGCTTGAACGTCCTATAGGGTTTATACCTACGCAAGAATATCCCACATAAAATCCCTTGCCGCTTATTACGTATGCATCATCGAAACTAAAAGAAGCCACACCTGTTTTTTGCGAACCGAACGTTTTCTCTGTTTCAGGTGTACCGTCAAGATCTTCAGTAATGAACACCTTTAATTCACTTACCGAATTATACAGTCCAACACGTACAGCCGTAGCCTTCTTTCCCTTGTAAAGTTCTGCTACTTCAGAAGGTATGTATATGGCTCCCGAAACAGTTGTATTCTGCCCTATACCGATACCATTTAAAATGATATTATCACTGTATCCCCAATAAATTTGGGCCGCTACATCAGCCCGGCCAAGCATAAAGAGCAAAGATAATAATAATAATTTTAGATATTTCATTTTGAATAAAATAATAGGGTATGATGTTATTATTGTCTTTTTATAAAAATCGGATTACGACCTTCCGCTACAGGATGGTCGTAATCCGGACAAAAGATTATCTGCATACATTAACTTTGACGTTGTTCATAGAACCGTCAGCAGCAACAGTGTGTATTATATACAATCCAACAGGAAGATTGACTGCCAAAGAATTCTGCGAGCCGTTCAGATTAAACATCTTTATCATCTTACCGCTGATATCATATACATAAACCTTCTTAAGGTTATTTTCATTAAAGTTCAAAGTAGAAGTCTTTGAATCATACCATACAGAGTTAGCACCAATATTTACATTTTCAATACTGCCTGCAATACCCCTTACAGCCATATGTATAACAGGAACCTTCCAATATGCCATCGGTGAACCGTCACTAAGGATTGATCTTGTATTTTCAAAATCATCATTGTTGAACATCTTAAACAATGCAGGATAGTCATTTCCTACCAAACCGTTCTTGACAACTGCTATACACAAGTTTTTATCTTTCTTGTATTCAAATTCTTCAGAAAGGATGAAAGACATAAAGTTTGTTCCAGGATTGATTGTTACAGATCCTTCGTAAACCTGTGTCATATCTTCAAGTGGAATAGCCTCGCTTTCAGTTTTGAAGATAGTCTTGTCCGTATTGCACATATAGATTTTTACATCTACCGGACCAAGAACAGAAGTGATTTCGTTACCAGTATATTCATATGCTATACGGCTTATACTTCCGTCAGTCTCAACATTGATCTCGTCTGCAAAATATAACGTCTGTGTCATACTTTCACCTACGATGAACGACATAGGAATTCTGGTGTCATCACCTATTGTATTTTCATCTGTAACGAGTACATTGTACGGCGGCATGCCTTCCGGCAAAACATTTACAGTATACGGTTCAGTAACATTATTACTTTCGTCGCCGTCACCCTCAATTTCAACCAAGCCAACAAGTTCTACCTGGTCTTCAACATCAGGAACATAAGTTACAGTAACCTCTGCGGTCTTGAACATTTCAACAGCAGGAACATCTGTAGTTGAACCTAAGACAACATAGTTGCCATTGTCTACACGTGCAATCTTAACTTCGTATTTGTCTGCCGTCTTATAAGAGTTGTTGTACAGTTTTACCTTACATGTATTATTTCCATTGCATACTGCATCAATAATTCCATCCAAGCTTACAGCGCTCATATCAACAGGATGAATCTCCTCTATCGTTACTTCCTGCAAGCTGAAGATATCGTCGCCTGTTACCAAAGACACGTCTATTCCATAATTGTAAACACCTGTCTCCTTAATCTCAACAATGTCTTCAAATGTCTTAACGTAGTAATATTCATCTGCAGAGTAATCCTTCTCTTCGCGAAGCACGTTTGTCATATCGCCAGCAGTCTTTCCTTGACCGACAGCAATTCTAAAGTCTTCCTTACAGCCATTAGGACCATAATAAGTCTTTATCTTTGTTGTTATTTTATACGTCTTTCCTGCTTCCAGCTTGACATCCGGTGAAATCAACCAACAGTTTTCTCTCTGATGTGTTGTTGTCATCATTCCTTCGTCTCCAGCCATAGAGCCACCGCTCCATTCCCAATCGCCAAGATTTGTCCATGCCTCTGAGAGAATCTGGTCTGTGAAATTGAATTTCACAGGAGTTGTGTATGCTGCTCCGGCTATGAACTTCTCTGTCTCTGTTGTCTCACCGACACCTGTTACGTTTGAAGTCTGTATTGTATAATAGTAGCACTGCTGATTACCTAGATTTGTATCTGTAAATGTAGTTTCAGTCTGGTCTTTAGCAATTTCAATTTCGTCAGGATAACGTATGATTGTATATTTAAGTCCCTCAGGATTTACATATCCGCCGTTCATACCATATTCTGGAGCATCCCATGTAACAGTAACACTTTCTCCATTGTTCTTCACCACAATATTTCCGACAGCTCCGGGAACATCCTCGCCTACGAAAACGCTAATGCTGTCCTTGATACCTTTTCCAAATTCATTGCACGGAACAACATAATATGTGTTTATTCCTGCATTTGGAGTTTCATCTGTCCATGACATTTCCTGTCCTTCCTTGCCTTCTGCAGGGAGAGTAGCCGCCGGTGTTTCTGAACCATCCTTATATATCTGTACTTCTTTCAGGTCTGTAAGTTCCTTTTTATTCCACTGCAATGAAGGATTCGTCCATGTCAATGTGCTTTTCATTGATCCTGTCATATCGGGAGTAGCTTTCAAATCCTGAACTTTTGCAGGTGCATTCTCATTTTCAGGCAACGTATAAGGAATATACAATCCTACGAAATCGCCCCAGAATGCTCCAAGAGCTTCCATATTACCAGTTTCCAAATTTACAGTATACAATTGCTACTTGTTATCATCTGCTCTAAGGGCAATCCAATATAAGTCACCTGTAGTGTAGTCAAATGACATTGTTCCATAATAAGCTGTAACAAACGAACTTCCGTTATAAGAAAGCTTCACTTCTTTTTTAACATCGAAGTTGTCTGTATCATATGCAATAAGCTTTGCACCTACGTTACTTTCACCTTCGTATATTGAATTCTGCACCCATAATGTACCTTCCATATCTACAGACATAGCAAAAGATATGAAATCAAAATCATGCAGTTTTGTCGGCGTACCCGTAGCTCTGTCTATTTTGTAAAGAGTTGACACCTGTGCCTGATTTTCTTTTGTTGTCTGTCCAAGAGCATACACCTCGTCTTTCACGGGGTTATATGTCATGCAATACAACGTATAGCTATGCCAGTTGTCATAAAAATCATCTCCCTGCTCGAAATTCTTAACTATATCCAGTTCTCCCGTCTCCGGTTCAACTTTTACAAAGGCATACGGATAGTCATATCCCAATGAATACTGGAAAATATAAAATGCATAATAAGCATCGCCGCCCCAGCATCCACATCTCAGACCATCAACGAATGACTGTGAACCAGGATTCCAAGTTTTTAGCTTTATAGCATTTTGAGGCTCTTTTGACCAGAACTTATACCATCCACGCTCTTGATTGTAATAATCATCTAATGTTGTTGCATACATCAGGATTCCTTTTTCTTTTTCCTCATTAGGATTCACTTTTTGCATGCCATTAGTCTGTAGTTTAGAGCTAACTCCTAATTTAAAATCAGGAAATTTTTGTCCCGTTTGCGCATGAACGGAAAACGATGTTGCTGCTACTAAAAGTAACAAAAACAAATAGTAACTTTTTTTCATAGATAAAGTTTTTGTTGTTAACAATTATTGTTTTAATAAAGATTTCAAGCCATATCAAGCTTGATTTTGTTGAGAGGATGCCGCCTGCAGGTGTGTATGCAAAGAGGACTGTGAACTTAAACAATTACCGGTTGAAATGGGAATAAAACCTATTAAAAAAGGAATTTAAAATCAACTATAAAGCAGAAACAACTCCCTAAACCTGGGTAAAGATAAATACAATATTTCAAAGCTGAAATATTTTGCCTGGTAAATCTTATTATTTTAATGTTTTTTAAATTTAACATTTATAGCATTTTTAATTGCAATATGCTATACTTTGCACATATTTATTTACAAACTGAAAAAGGCATGAATAGGCGTTTCTGCCCATTTCTCAATACGACAGCACACATAAAATCGACAAATGGGGCACACAATATCACAAAGAAAGAATCATGTCCGCCAGCAGAACAGCAGTCTCAGCTTCATCCCTCGGAGCATCCTTCGGTTTCCATGCAACAATGAATCTTACCGATGCCGACCTGACACGGTAACCTCTGCTCTCCCACTCCGCAAGCGTCTTCTGCATATTGACAGACAACTTGGCCACAGGCATGCCGGCTGCATTATACAGAAAATGATTACCGTATGTAAGCCTGTCGCCGCTACGCAAGGCAAGAACTTCGCTTTTACGGCCTTTGAAGAACTGCAGATACACATCTTTGTGAGAAAGCAGCAAGACTATCTCATCGGGCATGGCATACTGCTCTCGGTCTGTCATGTGGCAGTCTGCTCTCAGACGGTCAAAACAGTTGCCGTTGGTATAGACAAAGAGTCGCTGCTTAGCCCGCGTCATTCCTACATAATAGCGGCGCATCAGGCAGTCGTCTTTCGCATAATTGCCGGAGATAAGCATATACACATCGTCAAACTCACGGCCCTTTGCCTTGTGTATTGTCGATACAACGACATCGGCCCCTGACAGGTCGCAGAAATCTTCGACAGACGACTCAAACACGAACTCTCTGAAATCGCTGAGATATTTAGTCTTGCTGGTCTGCTCAAACAGTTCGATGCAACGCTTCAGATACACCAAACTCTTGCTACTTTCATAAAGCGAGAATGTTTTCTGTTTGGCATTTTCCCACAAATCATCCTGAATCAGCGGTGAAGTAACATGCTTGCTTATGTATTTCATGAAGTATCTCACCTCTACCATGTTCCAAAAGAGCAGGCCTTCCATCGACTGTATCAGTTTACATCTTATGCCGTTCCTGCGCAAAATGGCAACAAGCGTAACCGTTTCTTCGTTTGTCTGTGTGAGTATGCACGACGAACCTTTGCCCTTATGCGACATCAAGCAGTCCACGAGCGGCTTATACATATACAAAGAATTGCAGTGGACGACCTCTACCCTACCGTCGCTGTCTTTCATCGACTTTATAGGCGTTACCTTCATTCTCCGACTTACGTTACGCAAAAAGTCATTAGAGAAATCAACCAAATGACGCTCACTGCGGTAATTCTCCGTCATTTCTATAAAACGGCTCCCCTCTTCCTTGGTCAACTGATACATATATTTAGAGTCAGACCCGCGAAACTCATAAATGTTCTGGTCGTCATCACCAACGGCTATCACGCGCATGTCATCATTGGCATCCATAAGTGCCTTTACAAGTTTATATTCGTCGTCACTCATGTCCTGTGCCTCGTCAATAACAAGCACCGTCTTGCCTATCTTTGACGGCTCCACCTCACCGTCAACAATCATCTGAGCCGCTCGCCCAACAACATTGTCCACATCGTCAAGATTGCCGATACGTCCTAACAAGTCAAAGCAATAAGAATGGAATGTCTTTATCTCCACAAAGTGGGCTGCGTTGCCAATTAGCAGCATCAGCCGCTGCTTAAATTCTGTCGCCGCAGCCCTCGAGAACGTCAGCATCAAGAGCTGCTCATGCTTCACATCTTCAAGCAACAGAAGCGATGCCAGCTTATGAACGAGCACACGTGTCTTGCCGCTGCCCGGACCGGCAGCCACGACAATACAGCGCGACTCTTTATCAGAGATAATTTCCATCTGCCGCTCCGACAGCTGTCCGAAAAGTTGCTTGTATTTCTTTGGCGTAAGATTGCGCTGCAGATCGTTAACTCTCTCACCCTTGAAATATTTTGATATAAACTTTTTATAATCCATCCGGAAATAGTCGCTGACATACTGCAGAGCCGTGTTATAGTCTTTCACCATCAGGTTAGCATATTCGCCGACGATATGCACCTGCTGTATCTTCTGCTTGTAAAACTCATTGAGCATGCGGTAATCTTCCTGTTTGAACCTCGATTTGGTGTCCTTTATTCTTTGTATGTTCATCGCATTATAAAGAACAAGAAATCCTCCTTCAAGCTTGAGCGCGCCTATCCTCGACAGATACAGCAGAGCCTCTTCCACGTCATCTAGCTTTACATTATCTAACTCGGTGAAAAACGACTTTTGTTTTTGCTTTATATAATTAAGGAGTCCCACAACAGAGAACATAACCGGTTTGCTGCCCGACTTGTCGCCGTCTTTATCATCCACCTGTCCGTAAAGCCATTCTATCGCAACCTGGCATATCTCCATACGCTTTTCAAGACGCTTAATGGTCGACTCCATATCGCCCACACGCCTCAACTCCATGTTATGCTGTGCGTCCTCCTTCTTGCGCACATATCCTTTCACTGTCAGAAAATAAAGTAAGGTGCGTATGTCTTTCTCTTTAGACGTGGTTATTCCATAGTTTAAGGCATTGTCGTTAAACTGCTTGCACGATATGCGCAGCGGTTCATCGGGCAGACTACTCAATATGTATTTCTCAAGTTTCTCAAATCTCGTCAGCAGCAACATTGCCTTACGCTCAGAGTCGCCTGCGTCAAGCAGGTATGCCGAGATGTCCCTGCTGTCGGCCAAGATTCCCGCCTGCCGCATACGCTCAACAGCAGACACCACTTCGCTCTTGCTCAGTCCTAATATGTCTGCCAGATAGTCAATGCGCGACTCTCCCTCAGCGTCTCCGGCCTTGGCTATGTTCTTCTGCGAAATCAGCGACTTTATTATTCTCACGGCTGTCTCGGTTTCGTCGCTGCCGAACAATACCGATGATGTTATGCGCTCTCTTGCCTCGTCCATGTTTTTCACGGTGATGCCTGTAGCATAAACATGCGGCACATTGTTGCCCCTTATCAGATATCCGCTCTGTTCAAGCGTGGCGAGTGCCGTGCGCACGCGTGTTTCTATATCATATACCGAATCATCCCATCCGGCGCAACGAGCTATCTCCAATGCCGAACAGCTGACTTTCGTGCGGAGTTTGGTAAGATTCTTCACGGCTCTCCACACCTGCTGGATTTCGCTGATGCTCAACTTTGTCTGATTAAGCAATATGAAATGCTTGTCCAAGTCGTTGTCATTATACAGCACGTAGCAGCGTGCCGTCAGTTCGGGGTCGCGCCCAGCCCTGCCGGCTTCCTGAACATAATTTTCAAGCGAGTCGGATATGTCGTAATGCACGACAAGCCCCACATCTTTCTTGTCAACTCCCATTCCGAAAGCCGAAGTTGCCACTATTATGCGCACCCTGCCGCTCATAAAGGCATCCTGATTGCTTATCTTCTCATCGGCATCCATCTTGCCGTAGAAAGGCAAAGCCTTCAGTCCGTCGGAAGTCAGCTTGCGCGCAAGATCGACAGTGCGCTTTGTGCGCGACACATATACTATCGCGGGACAGTTGAATTCAGACACCAGCGACCTGAGCTTCAGATACTTGTCATTGTCGGTTTCGGCATATATAACCGAATAGCGCAGATTGGTTCTTGAGGCATTAGAGGCAAAAAGTTCAAGATTGATGTTCAGCGTCTTGCTGAAATAATCGCAGATGTCCTGTATCACTTTCTGCTTTGCCGTCGCAGTAAAGCACGACACGGGTATAGGCGTCTTGCACCTTTTTCTTTTCTGATATTCGCTGATAAACTTGCCTATGTAGAGATAGTCAACCCTGAAGTCCTGCCCCCATGAAGAGAAGCAGTGGGCCTCATCAATGACAAACCTCACCACATTGCGCGCTGTCAATATCTTTTCGATTGTCTTCGACCTCAGAGTCTCGGGGGAAATATACAAGAGTGACGCGTCGCCGTCCTGCACTCTTTTTATTGCCAGCGAGCGCGATATAGGGTCAAGCAGTCCGTTAATGGTAACGGCGTCAGTTATGCCACGGTCAGCAAGATTGTCCACCTGGTCTTTCATCAGCGACTGCAAAGGCGAAATTACAACGGTCAGTCCGTGAACGGAACGGCCCTGCATCAGTGCCGGCAACTGAAACGTAAGCGACTTGCCTCCGCCTGTAGGAAATATGGCAAGCAGCGACTTGCCGTCTATCGCAGCCTTGGCAGCCTGCTCCTGAAGCGGCACTCCGTCGTAAGTGCGAAAGCCGTCGTATCCGAAGAAAGTCTTCAGGTTATATCTCACGTTGAGCTTTGTGTTGCAGTAGTCGCATCCTTCGCTGCAGCTTGTCTCACGCAGCAACTTCATGACAAACTCAACGGCAGGATAATTCTTAAGCACCCAGCCGGGAGTAACCGAACGATGGTCTGTTGTATCTATAAGTGCCAGCGCATATGCCAGTTCACATGGATACTGTCTTATCATCATGTCTAAGTCTGCATTGCCGCAAATCATTCCTTTATATATGCTGCGCACAAGGTCTGCCGGTCTGTCGTCAAGAACCATTATACCTACCATCTTGAAAAATCCTTCAAACTCACGTTTATCTTTCAATAACGACGCAAACAGCATGCGCTTTTCGTCGGGCTGCGAATTCCATTGTGCCACTTCGTCCATCAGCAAGTCTCTTGCCTTCTCGCAGTCGTTCACGGGATTGTTCATCTGATCGCTCACCAGCTTGTCGTCTTTTACAAGTCTGTGATACGGACGCTCGGGAAAAAGCAACGGCGAAACATAGAGCGTGTCTACCAAAATCCATGGGCACGGCTCGTCTTCAAACAGATATTTTATGTCATGGTGTATGATGTTATGGCCGCACAGATAATCGACATCTTTCAGAAAACCGAGCAGTTCGCTTTTGGATGACTTATGAAACACGCCACCGTCATGGCGCAGCGCACCAATGTCATGCACCTTATGGTCACTAAGCCCAATCTCAGTATCTATCACGGCATAACGCGGAGCATTATTATATGTTTCGGATGCAGTTTTTTGACTGAAGATTCCATTCTTATCCTCAGCCTTAATTCCCCGTATTAGTCTTTCCCATATTTTCATGCTTCCCAACCGTAAAAAATTTGTCAACGGTGCAGTCTGACGGCATCATCAATATGCCTCTATCTGCAAATATCCAATTATCAAGGTTACACTTATCAGATTGCAAGACTTGCAATAATTCTTTACAAAAATACAAAAAACTATTTTATTCACATTAATTCAACAAGATTTTATTCGAATTAATGCTACCAACGCAAATTAACTCAAGCTGCAGCAATAACAGCTAATAATCCTTGTTATAAAAATCTATGCGAATAAAAATCAACGGAAAAACATGTTGCGTTATCTGAATTTACCAAACATCATACTGCCATATCCTGCCTTTCGAGAAACAAGATATGGCAGTATTATTTATAGAAGAAAGATGCTTTATTGGTAATTTCCGAATCAATTATGCAACCTATTGCTCATTCTCCCCTTGGTAAGCCTCAACCACATATAAATCAACCATAGGATAACTACTTGCCACATGCTCGATACATCTCTTCACGTCATCCCACTTTAAGCCTCCTAATCCGGCACCTATCGCCGGCATGGCTATTGCCTTAACATCATTACAGACGGCCAAGTAAAGCATTCTGTCTAACGACCCTTCAATATACTCAATTTCAGTCCGGGTACGCCATGTAACCTGAGTTCCGAGATTATATATGTGTCCGCTGCCATAATCATAGTCGAACACATCTCCGGGACAAAATTCTCCTTCTTTACACAACTGCTTATACTTAACATACATATCAGGAAATTTAAAGCACAGAAAGCATGGCTAAAATGTTCACGCTTATTTCCTAAAAATAACTCTATGACTTACGCATAAAAAGTGGCCGAGTTTTGAGTGAAAAGTGGCCGAGTTACGGGTCGTAAACAGGCCACTAACAGTTTGAAAGTGAATATGCATTGTTTTGTTACACAAACATTATATAAAAAGAACGAAAATGTTAACCTTAAACATAATAAGCCAAAAATGTTACGATTTTCACGCACTTTTTTCTTTATGATGAAATTCTGGGCTCGAAATGGCGCAAAAAGGATAAGGAGAAAGCTGTAAGATGATGTATTGAACGACGGTAAAAACCGACATACGGACATTACTTTCGGCAGGCAAAAAAAGCCATAATAAGAAGATGCTTTGCCATAAAGCATGATTATGTTTTTTTACTAAAAAAATCAGAAAGCAATCAGGATTTATTCTATCTTTGCAAAAAAGCACAAAATTATGAAGAAACTCTATTTAATAACATTAATCTTCAACGTCTGCATCCTATCTGCTGCAGCACAAACGTCAGCTAAACAGAATGCACAACAACCTGCTGACTCTATAAAAATAACAACGGGCAATGCCAGAATGACGACGATAAGAAATGTTCATCTTGGCAAGAAGGATTCTACGATGCATAAACTAAAGGTGTATAAAATTGACAACAATGCCATAAAGACACCTAAATATGACGCATTCAAGGAGAGCATGAAGAGAAAGCCACAGGCCGTTGACTTGCTAAGAGACATTGCCGGACACATTATTAAATAATAGACAAACGCAGAATTAAATAACCGGTATACGCCGAAACATCAACATCAGGGATAAGCCAACAACAGAATATGATGGCATAAAGCGTCGGCGCAAGACTCTTACAGATGATAAAATCCAAAGAAACATGCCATGTGCCTATGAGCCGTTCTTGACTTAAGGCATGAAACATGGACATGAAAGAATTATTTAACACAAAAATTAGTACGCAATAGCAACTAATTCAAAATATAATATTACCTTTGCAAAAAATTTAAATTATGCCAAAGGAACTGTTAGGAACAACAATAGGAAAACTGCGCAACAAGCTGCACCGCCTGATGAAACAGCGATATGCTGCCGAGGCAAGCATAAAACTTACCGTTGAAGAGTTTATACTCTTGACAATGATAAGGGCTAAGACCGACCAGATTCTGCAAAACATTGCCATAGCAACAGGCAAGAACAAGTCGGTTGTGATGCGCATGATAGACTCGCTCGAGAAGAAAGGTCTCGTGAAACGCACCGTAAACCCGGAGGACAGACGCGAGAATCTGCTCAGCACCACAGACATGGGTGAACAGGTTGTTGCCGAATACCACAAAATTGAGAAGAAGCTGTCTTACGAATTACTGAAGGGCATACCCGACGAAAAGGTAGAGGTCTTCTTTGAAGTAGTAGAGGAAATATCAAGGCGCACAAACAGTCTTTAACGCGATAAAGGCTGACTATCAGGAAAATAAAGCTCACATCAGCCGTTATATCTCAAATTCAGTCATCCCGAAGTTTAAGTCGTCCACATTGCCAGGACCGCAGAAACACCAAGGCATTCCATGCTTTAACCTGCGGCACAAAAGGCAACGAAGACAGTAACATAAAAGGTGACCGAAACATAACCTTATGTTTGAGCTTATTATTTTATAGATATAGTTGCTATTGTAAACTATTTATATTATCAATAAAAATCAGATGAAGAATATAATTAAAAATGTTATTACGTGCCTGTTGTTGATTTGCCCGGTATCATTACACGCACAGCAGACAGCACGCATCATGAGTTTGAATGAATTATTCTCACTGGCCGACACGCAGAGCAAGACGATAAAGATTTACGAGTCGGTTGTAAGCGGTGCCGAGAAGGACATCTCGGTGGCAAAGAATGCCTATCTGCCCAGCGTGGAGTTCTCGGCATCGGCAACGTTCAACGGCAACGCATGGGTGGCCGACCGCGACTTTTCAAACGGACATTCATTTTCATCGCCTCATTTTGGCAACAACTTCGCAATAGAGGCCTCGCAGGTGGTGTTTGCCGGAGGCGCAATCCACTATAACATAAAGGCTCTGGAGATACAAAAGAGAATAAGGGAGTGGGAACTTGCCTCGCACAAGCAGGACGTTTACTTCCTGCTGACAGGCTATTATCTCGACTTGTATAAATACCGCAATCTGCTCACTGTGTATGACAGAAACATGGAACAGACGCGCCAGGTGATACGAGACATGCATGCACGCGAAGCTGCCGGAGTGGCACTGAACAACGATATCACGCGATATGAGGTGCAGTATCAGAATCTGCAATATAAGCGCACTGAGCTTGTAAGTTCGATAAACATCTGTAACGACAAACTGGTAACGATGCTCGAACTGCCTAAGGACACGGAGATATTGCCCGACACGACACTCCTGTCGAGTAACATGCCGAAACCCGGCGAAGCCGAATTTCAGGACATAGCCTACAAGAATTCGCCTATACTAAACAAAAACAGACTTGCGCTCGACATGCTCAGCAAGAAGGAGAAAGTGATAAAATCGGGCTACATGCCGCAGATAAGCATCATAGCCGGCGACAACCTGAAAGGCCCTATTACCTACGAAATACCTACATTGGACAACAACATCAACACATGGTATGTAGGCGTGGGACTTAAATTCAACATAGGCAACATATACAAGCTGCCAAAAGACTTGTCGCGCCTGCGCTCTTCAGTGGAGCAGTCGCACAACGAACTTGCGTCGGCCGAAGAAAACGTGTCGCTGGACGTAAACGCTGCATATACAAGATATCTCGACTCGTTTGAACTTCTGAAGACACAGGAAAAGAGCCTTCAGCTTGCACGCGAGAACTATGACGTGATAGCCAACCGCTATGCCAACGACCTTGTGCTCGTGACCGACCTCGTAGACGCCGACAACCTCAGACTGTCGGCAGAAGTTCAGTATGTCAACGCACAGATAAACGTAATATACAATTATTACAAGCTCATTTACTCAACCGGTTCACTGAATACGATAATTAAATAACCAAAAATAATTATGAACAGAAAAAACAAAAAGATATTGCGCAACATCATCGTAATCGCAATAATTCTGAGCGGACTGACATGGGTCTGCTCAAAGTTCATACACTTCGGCAATGTTGAATACACCGACAATGCCCAGATAAGACGAAACATCATACCTATAAACTCACGCGTGCAGGGCTTCATACAGAAGGTATGCTTCGATGATTTCCAGTTTGTACACAAAGGAGACACTCTCGTAATCATCGAAAACTCTGAATATAAGCTGAAAGTAGAACAGGCAAAGGCCAACTATCAGAAAACCCTCATGGAGAACACGGCCATGGGAACGGCAATATCTACCACGGCAAACAACCTTTCGGTTTCTGACGCAAGCATAGAGGAACTAAGAATAAGGATGAACCAGACCGAAACAGACTACCAAAGATATAAGCAGCTGTATGCACAAAAGGCCGTTACACGTCAGCAATATGACAACGCAAAGGCCGACTATGAGGCTACGAAGGCCAAATATGACATGCTCGTGAGACAAAAGAAGAGTACATCGCTCGTAAAAGACGAACAGACACAGCGCCTTGAGCAGAACCAGACAAACATAGACGTGGCCAAGGCAGCCAAAAACCTAGCCGAACTGAATCTGTCGTACACCGTGATTGTTGCCCCGTGCGACGGCTACACCTCACGCAAGGCCCTGCAGGAAGGACAGTTTATCCAGCCCGGACAGACTCTGCTGTCTATAGTTGAATACGACAACGTGTGGATTATAGCCAACTATAAGGAAACACAGACAGCCAACATACGCGAAGGCATGCCCGTAAGCATAAAGGTGGACGCCGTGCCGGGCGTTGAATATCACGGCAAGGTAGGCAAGCTGGCCAACGCCACAGGCGCACAGTATTCGATTATACCGCAGGACAACTCTGCCGGAAACTTTGTAAAGATTGAACAGCGCGTTCCAATAAAGATTGTGTTCACAAAGGAGAACAGCAAGGAAGCAATAGAGCGCCTGCGCTCGGGAATGAACGTAGAATGTGAGGTTAAATACTAAAGCCTATGCCAGCACCTTCACCACAAGAAGTAGCAGCCGCAAGGCGCATAATGGTATGGAAAGACTTTGTGCCCCAGTTTCTGCGCTTTCCGCTGATAATATTTATAATTGTTGTCTACATGTTCTCCGGCGGCATATACATGTCGGCCGTGGCCGAAATGACGGGAACATGGGGCTGGATCAACGAAGACGTAATGATGGCAGGCTATGCCTCAATGACGGGACTTACAATGGCCTTTCCGCTGCTGTTCAGGATACTGTTCAGATTCACAACGCGCGACGTTCTCCTGTTCTCTGGTGCAGTGTTTATCATATGCGACTACATCTGTATGATATGCGACTTTCTCCCGCTTGTTGTTGCCCTGTCATTCATTAGCGGTTTCTTTAGAATTGTAAGCACTTTTGTATGTTGGAGCAGCATCCAGCTGAAGATTACGCCAAAAAGAGACTTTGCGGTGTTCTTTCCATTCCTGTTCACGTTTGTACTCGGCAGCGTGCAGCTTGTCAACGTTGCCACAGGATACAGCATTTATGCATTCGACTGGCAGGCCATGCACCGCATAACCATTGGTGCATTCATACTTGTTTTCGCGCTGGTTTATTTCTGCATGCGCAGCAAGTTCCGTCAGGGTCCCTACATCCCGTTCAAGGGCATCGACTATCTCGGCGGAATAATGTGGACACTGTGGCTGTTCTGCATCATATTCATCTGCGTATACGGCGAACACTACGACTGGCTTGACGGCGAACCAATCCGCATAGCCATAGCGTTTGCTGTTATTCTGCTGCTGATGTGTCTGCAACGCGCTGCCACAATCAGGCATCCTTACATAAACATAAGGACGTTTTCGCAACACAACATGCTCTATATATTCATCCTGTTCGGGTGTATGACGCTGATGTCTGCCACGGCTACATCCACCCAGAACATATTTACCAGTTCGATTCTTGGATACGACGCACGCCACAATGCCGACCTCAACTGGGGCATAACGGCAGGAATAGCCGTAGGCACGGGCTTTTTCTTCATGGCTCTGACGAAGTGGAAATGGCGCATTAAGGACATCGTCTTAACCGGGTTCGTTTCTTTTCTGCTTTACCAGACGATGCTGTATTTCCTTATCGACCCTTCAACGGAGAAATACATGCTGTATCTGCCCATGCTGCTTAAGGGCGCCGGAGTGAGCATTGTGTACACATCGCTCACCTACGCCCTTGCCGGCTGCGTCACGTTTGAGTATTATTTCGAGGCCATGTGCGTCATCGGATTTATCCGAACGAGCTTCGGCGGACCGCTCAGTTCGGCCATAATGACCAGGATTTTCAACAACGTCAAACAGGCAAACACAGCCAATCTGGGCAGCTACATCGACCCGATGTACTACAACTGCGAATCGTTTCAGACTCTATACAGCGAGTTTCAGCGACAGATGCTCATGGTTAGCCTTAAAGAGGTCTACGGATGGGCCGTGATAATGGCCGTGATAATCCTGCTCGCCATACTGCTGTCTGACTATCGCGTACACCTTGGCGCAAGGGCAAGTCAGATGCTCAGGCTGTCACAAATATGGAGGCAAGTGCGCCACAAGTCTGACTAAGGTGCAAAAGCATAGCGGCACGGAGCCTTACGGACGGCAGCACAAGACACGGCAAATAAGCCGTCTGCCGGATATTTCTGCCACAAATTACAGGCATGCTCTGAAAATGTCCGAAAAACCGTAACTTTTTCGCCATATATAGTTAAAGATTAAGCATTGGCAACGTCAATAAGCATTATATATTAAGAAAACATCGCAGGTTTAGTTTCAAACCGTTAGTGGGCCGTTTACGACCTGTAAACGGCCCACTTTTCATGCAAAAGTGGGCCACTTTTTATCCACAAACGGCATACTAATTTCAGACTAAATGCAAGTTGATGAAACAAGGGAGACACAACAAGCGGCAAGGCACACTGCACTATAAATGAAACAAGGACACCGGACACCTAAAAAATAACGGCAAACACACAAGAATATCGCTGCAAAATCTTATCTTTGCAGCGATATTTTTATTTTACAAAAACAGAAAATGCTTATGAAAAATAACAGAATAACCGAACTTTTCGGCATTGAATATCCCGTAGTTCAGGGCGGTATGGTGTGGTGCAGCGGCTGGCGACTGGCTTCTGCCGTGAGCAATGCGGGCGGTCTGGGACTGCTCGGAGCCGGATCAATGCACCCGGAGACACTGCTTGAGCACATAAACAAGATGAAAGCTGCAACCGACAAGCCGTGGGGCGTGAACGTTCCGCTGATGTATCCCGAGATAGACAGACTCATGAAGATGATAATAGACGAGGGCGTAAAGGTTGTGTTCACGTCGGCAGGCAGTCCGAAGAAGTTCACCCCGATGCTGCACGAAGCCGGAATAAAGGTGGCTCACGTAGTGTCGAGCAGCAAGTTTGCCGCAAAATGCGAAGAGGCAGGCGTCGACGCTATCGTTGCCGAAGGCTTTGAGGCAGGCGGACACAACGGACGCGAAGAGACAACCACGATGACTCTGATACCGCAGGTGCGCAAGGCAACCACAAAGCCGCTCATTGCCGCAGGCGGAATAGCATCGGGCGAGGCTATGCTCGCAGCCATGGCTCTCGGCGCAGAGGGCATACAGGCCGGCACACTGTTCGCACTCACCGAGGAGAGTTCGGCGTCTGAAGAGTTTAAGAAGAGATGCACAGAACTTGCCGAAGGCGACACCATGCTGTGCCTAAAGAAGATTGCCCCCACCCGACTCATCAAGAATGCCCTATACACCAAGCTGGCCGAAGCTGAAGACAAGGGAGCCACAGCCGACGAACTGCGCGAGATTCTCGGCAGGGCAGCATCAAAACGAGGCATATTTGAGGGCGACATGGAGAGCGGCGAACTGGAGATAGGTCAGATTGTCTCAGCGATAAAGACGATAAAGCCTGTGAGCGAGGTGATGAAAGAACTTATCAGCGGCTTTGAAAAGGCAAAGGAAAGAGTTGCACTTCTGTAAGCCTCAACGCTTGTTTATCATCATTTTTCGGCAGAATAAAATGATTCTGCCGAAAATATTATACCTGTAAAACAATTCGTCATCCGCAACATCCTTATAAAGCGGCAACAAAAGTCTGCCGCATGATGTTACGGATGACGAATAAAATTATCAAACAATATCACGACGGACATCCGTCAGACATCACATATACATCTTATCCTAGCTTTACTTTGAGCCATCGTCCGCTGAACAGGCGCCATAAGAATATTGCACCGCGGAACGTAAGCTCTATGGCCATCGCCATCCATACGCCGCGCAAGCCGTAGATAGGCGCAAGATAGGCCGCAAGAGTAAGGCGCACGAGCCACATGCTGGCAAGGTTCATGCAGGCAGGAACAAGCGTGTCGCCTGCACCGAGGCATACGCTGTAAGCCACTATCGAGGCGGCAAACATCGGCTCGGCAAAGGCCTCAATGCGCAAGGCACCGATGCCCAGCTGGCGAATTTCTTCCACAGGCGTCATTATTCCAATCATCTGCGGTGCCGTGATATACATCACGACGCTGATGGCCGCCATGACAATCATGCCAAGGAATACGGTGCGGTAGGCAAAGCTGCGCGCCAGGCGCGGCTGACCTGCACCGATGCTCTGCCCCACAAGTGTGGTGGCAGCCTCGCCGATGCCGTATCCCGGCATATAACAAAGGCTCTCGGCAGCTATGGCAAACGTGTTGGCGGCTATGGCAAAGTTGCCAAGCGGGGCAACAATCATCGTACTTACAATCTGCGCACCACTCATCATAATATACTGTGCGCCCATCGGCGTGCTTATCTTTGCCGCGTTGCGCAGATAGTCCCACAGCGGCGCAAAGGTCCATTTCTCCTTTTTCAGCATCAGTTCCGACGACCTGAGCGTTGCAAACCATATCAGCATCACACCCGTAACGATGTATGCAAGAGCCGTTCCAAGGGCAGCTCCGGCCACGCCCATGCCCATTCCGGGCATCAGTATGTCGTAGCCAAGCACGGAGACGTGACGCGTGCTGAATATAAGGAAATAGTTGAACACCACGTCCAGAAGACACATCAGCACGCTGACAGCACTGGGCACGCGCATGTTTCCCGAACTCTTAAGCATGCTCGACGACAGTATTCCAAGCTGATATACGGGCAGCGACATGCAGAATATGGCGAAATAGCGCGACGCGTCGGGAGCGATATCGGCTCCTCCGCCAAGCCACAGGGGCAACGGACCGGCTATGACAAGGCATATGGCGGTAAGGATGAGCGTGAAGAGCGCCGTGGCCATTATGCCCTGACGGAACACCTGGCGCGCCTTTACAAAGTCGTTGGCACCGATAAAGTGGGCAGCCTGCACCGAGAAGCCCATGGCAGCGGCCGATGTAAGACCGCCAAAGAGCCACGTAGTTGACTGTACTATACCTATCGACGCCGAAGCCTTGGCACCAAGCGAGCCAACCATCGACGCATCGATATATACCATCAGGGTGTTTGTCAGCTGTGCCAGAATGGACGGCACGCTGAGCTGGGCTATCAGATTGAGCATCTGACTGCCGTTCATCGTCTGGCCGTTGCGTATCATGGCCAGCAAGTCTTTTCCTTTATTAGCTGAAAACATCGTGCGAAATTACTACTTTTAAGATGAATAAACAAATTACGCGGACAAAAAACACGCGGAAATCTTTTATTAAAGACTTCCGCGCACATTATTCAGTTAATTCAATTTTCTCAAAAAAATGGAGGCTCATGCAATTCTTTTATGCTTTCCCTTACCCCCAATACCTGTTGCTGTATTCACAGCAAACAGGGTTAACATCCGTTACCTTAAACAATCTTTTTATTTACCTTAATTACCTATGAAAACTTTTTCATGCCTCGCGGCATCTTTGTTATCCTTTACCAAAACAATCTTTCTCTTTACCTTAGCTTTATACCTATGAATTATTAATACCTATTGTTTTGTTTTGACGATGCAAAGATACTGCTGTTTGCGCACACAACCAAACATTTCAAGCATTTTATGCATCAAAACGCATGTTTTTTGACATAAATCAAAATCAGTATATGGGATGTTGATTTTTACATATTATTTGATTACACAAAACGCCACGCTGCGTCAGCACTGCCATGCCGCAACACACATGCGGACAAGAAAGGCAAGGCACGGCAGGACATTGCAATACATAAAGCAGGAAAAGAAAAAGCATGAGAACAAAACGCAAAGACATATACATAATGAAATAAAGGCGCATACATAATAAATTCAAGGTATAGGCATAACCATCGAACATACCAACGTTTACCAACCGTGTATGTTTACATAATAGATTTATGGTGCATGTATAACTGTTGAACGCACAAACGCTTACCAACCGTGTATGTTTACATAATAGATTTAAGGTGAATGTATAACAGTAGAACGCACAAACGCTACCGACCATACGTGTTTACATTACAAATTTAAGGTGCATGCATAATAAAATTAAGGCATATACATATATAATATAATGTAAAAGGGACGGAAGCGGCATAATGCCGTCCGTCCCCAAGAACATTATCTTTACGTAAGTGTTATTCTGTTATCCACTTGCCTTTCTTGGCATACCACGGGTCTGGCGTAACTCCCGGACGATAATATGCCACGAGGGCTATATCGAACACCAGCGTGCTGTAAGCCGGAATACCGGTGCTTCCGGTTGATCCGTAGCCCAGCTGATAAGGGATATAAACGCGCCAGCGGTCGCCTATGTGCATATACTGCAGCGCTGTGGTGAAGCCGTCTATAAGGCCGCCAACATACAGCTGGCGAGGAAGAGCTGTCTGAGGGTTGAACTCTCCCTCATAGCTCTCGTCGAACACATATCCCTCGGAATAAGAAGTTGAGGGCAGGAGGCGTCCGCGATAATGCACCAACACAGAGTCGGTGAACATTGGGCATCCGCTGCCCGTTCCTTTCTCGAGAACCTCTACCACGATGTGATCGGCATATCCGGCCGGTATGGTGTCCTCAAGCGAGTAGTTTCTGATAATCTTCCAGCTGCCGTCCTCAATGCCCATAGCCTTCTCGTAGATATTGTCAAAATAGGCTTCGTTGCGGTTCTTCCAGTCGGGAAATTCCTCAACGGTGTCTTCGTTCTCGCTGCAGGCCATGAAGCACAGCGGTGCAATAAGCAGCATCAGAAGGGCAAAAATATTGTACTTCTTCATTTACTGTATCTTTTTAAGAAGACTTGCAATGCTTACCTTATCCTCAATAATGCCGTTGAGCTCGTCGATGCTGACTCTCTCCTGCTCCATTGTGTCGCGGAAGCGCAGCGTAACGGTGTTGTCCTTCAGCGTGTCGTGGTCAACGGTTACACAGTAAGGCGTACCTATTGCGTCCTGACGGCGGTAGCGCTTGCCGATAGAGTCTTTCTCGTCGTACTGGCAGTTGAAGTGGAACTTCAGGTTGTTTATTATCTCGCGTGCCTTCTCGGGCAGTCCGTCTTTCTTTACAAGAGGCATCACGCAGAGCTTGACAGGAGCCAGGGCTGCGGGCAACTTGAGCACAACGCGTGTCTCGCCGTTCTCGAGTTTCTCCTCGCAGTAAGAGTGGCACATGATTGAGAGGAACATACGGTCAACGCCGATAGACGTCTCGATGTCATACGGAGTGTAGCTCTCGTTGGTCTGCGGGTCGAAGTATTTGATTGAGCGGCCTGAGAACTTCTCATGCTGCGACAGGTCGAAGTCGGTGCGGCTGTGTATACCCTCAACCTCCTTGAATCCGAACGGCATACGGAACTCGATGTCGGTAGCGGCGTTTGCATAGTGGGCCAGCTTCTCGTGGTCGTGGAAACGATAGTTCTCTGCGCCGAAGCCGAGGGCCTGATGCCACTTCATACGTGTCTCCTTCCACTTCTGGAACCACTCAATCTCTGTTCCGGGCTTAACGAAGAACTGCATCTCCATCTGCTCGAACTCGCGCATACGGAAGATAAACTGGCGGGCAACAATCTCGTTGCGGAAGGCCTTGCCTATCTGTGCTATGCCGAAAGGTATCTTCATGCGGCCTGTCTTCTGCACGTTAAGGTAGTTTACGAATATACCCTGTGCTGTCTCGGGGCGCAGATAAATCTTGCTTGCGCTGTCGGCTGTAGAGCCCATCTCGGTTGAGAACATGAGGTTAAACTGGCGCACGTCGGTCCAGTTCTTTGTTCCGCTGATCGGGTCGACGATGCCTTCGTCGAGTATTATCTGCTTCAGCTCGTTGAGGTCCATGGCGTTCATAGCCTCGCTGTAGCGCTCGTGCAGGGCGTCGCGCTTCTTCTGGTTGTCGAGCACGCGTGGGTTGGTCTCGCGGAACTTAGCCTCGTCGAAAGCCTCGCCAAACTTCTTGCGGGCCTTCTCCACTTCCTTGTTTATCTTTTCCTCGTATTTTGCTATCTGGTCTTCAATAAGCACGTCGGCGCGGTAGCGCTTCTTTGAGTCGCGGTTGTCGATGAGCGGGTCGTTGAATGCGTCAACGTGTCCCGATGCCTTCCATATCGTTGGGTGCATAAAGATGGCCGAGTCGATGCCCACGATGTTCTCGTGAAGCAGCACCATGCTCTTCCACCAGTATTCCTTAATATTGTTTTTCAGTTCAACACCGTTCTGTCCGTAGTCGTAAACTGCGGCCAAGCCGTCATAGATGTCGCTGCTCGGGAACACGAATCCGTACTCCTTGCAGTGAGACACTATTTTCTTAAAAACATCTTCTTGTGCCATTGTTGTTTATTTACCTTAAATTTTTATTTCACAGAAAAGCCCTCTCTGAGGGCAACAAAAAGTTATCGTATAAACACTTTTGCGTGCAAAGATAATGCAAAGCTACCGAAACACAAAACTTTTTCACACACATTATTATATTTATTTCGTCCTTGGCCCGTGCCGGCGGATGCCTGCCGCCATGCGGCGCGTTATGTTTATTTAACACGGAGACGGCTGCCGGTTTTTCGTTTTTCTTGACAATATAAATTTGTGAAATAGAAAACTTACGCCGAGAGATATGGGTTCGCGGACGGCATAAACGCCATGAAACGACCAAAAACCGGCATCCGAAAACATGAAATGCGGCCTTTCATGATGCAAAAGCATGCCTTTTGGCTACCGAAACATGGCCTTTTGCAGTGGAAAAAACAGTGTTTTACACCGCAATTTGCGGTATTTTACATTATCTCATGCCGCCGCAGACCGCGCAAACAAGTATAAGCAACTGATTACCAAACACTTACACAAAACATGATTTATGCCGGTTTTTCATGTCTGAAGCCGGATTCTTGAGCAGCACGGGCATTCTGAGAGCGTCAAACGGACGGCAACGGGCATTTCCGGTTAACTTTATTTAACCTCGCACAGACCGTCCTCAACGGCATCTCAGCATAAGGCCGCGCTGCCGCTCCTTATATAAAAAATAAAATATTTATTTTGCATTGTCTCCGATTTTAGCTATCTTTGCATAAGATAAGCGGCATCTCAGCATAACACTTAAACATGTTTCAACAAACAGGTTTAGTGGTTCTGCGTTCGATTTGCATTATCTTTGCATAAGATAAGCGGCATCTCAGCATAACACTTAAACATGTTTCAACAAACAAGTTTAGTGGTTCTGCGTTCGATTTGCATTATCTTTGCATAAGATAAGCCGCACGAAGGCATCAAGCTAAAACAAGCCGGGCTGCAAAAGCCACACCGATTTGCATTATCTTTTCTACAGACATACATCATCATGGACGACAATATTAAAGACCCCGAAAACATAGAAGAGCAGGACATGCCCGTTCAGGACGACAGCAACGACATCGAACCCGAAAGCCACTCTGACTATAAGCCGGCCAACAGGTTTGACGCCTCTGCCGTGCATCATCTGAGCGGAATGTACCAGAACTGGTTTCTCGACTACGCATCATACGTTATCCTTGAGCGTGCCGTGCCCCACATCGAAGACGGACTGAAGCCCGTTCAGCGACGCATACTGCACTCTATGAAGCGCATGGACGACGGACGCTACAACAAGGTGGCCAACATCGTGGGCCACACCATGCAGTTTCACCCTCACGGCGACGCATCTATAGGCGACGCGCTCGTGCAGCTCGGACAGAAAGACCTGCTCGTAGACTGCCAGGGTAACTGGGGAAACATACTCACGGGCGACCGTGCCGCCGCTCCGCGATACATCGAGGCGCGCCTGTCTAAGTTTGCGCTCGACGTGGTGTTCAATCCTAAGACCACCGAATGGCAGCTGAGCTACGACGGCCGCAACAAGGAGCCTATCACGCTGCCGGCAAAGTTTCCGCTGCTGCTGGCACAGGGAGCCGAGGGCATAGCCGTGGGATTGTCGTCAAAGATTCTGCCGCACAACCTCAACGAGATATGCGACGCCGCCATAAGCTATCTGCACGGCGAGCCGTTTACGCTCTATCCCGACTTCCCGACGGGCGGAAGCATCGACGTGAGCAAATACAACGAGGGGCAGCGCGGGGGCACGCTGAAGGTGAGGGCAAAGATAGAAAAGCTCGACAGCAAGACGCTCGTGATACGCGAGATACCCTTCGGCAAGACCACAACTACGCTTATCGACTCGATACTCAAGGCCATCGAGAAGGGCAAGATAAAGGCACGCAAGGTGGACGACAACACGGCCGCACAGGTGGAGATACAGGTGCACCTGGCTCCCGGCGTGTCGTCAGACAAGGCCATCGACGCCCTCTACGCCTTCTCCGACTGCGAGATAAACATCTCGCCCAACTGTTGCGTCATCGAAGACAACAAGCCGCAGTTCCTGACCGTGAACGACGTGCTGCGCCACTCTACCGACCGCACCATGGCCCTGCTGCGCAAGGAGCTCGAGATACGCAAGCATGAGCTGCTCGAGCAGCTCCACTTCTCGTCGCTCGAAAAGATATTCATCGAGGAGCGCATCTACAAAGACCGCAAGTTTGAGCAGGCTCCCGACATGGACGCAGCATGCGAGCACATCGACAACAGGCTGACGCCGTTCTATCCGCAGATGATACGCGAGGTTACAAAGGACGACATCCTGCGCCTCATGGACATCAAGATGGCACGCATACTGAAGTTCAACAAGGACAAGGCCGAGGAGCTGATAGCCAAGATAAAGGCCGAAGTGGACGACATAAACCATAAGCTGAACAACATGGTTGAGGTTACGGCCGACTGGTTCAGGTATCTGAAGGAAAAATACGGAGCCGCACATCCCCGACTGACCGAGATAAAGAACTTCGACACCATCGAGGCTACAAAGGTCATCGAGGCCAACGAGAAGCTGTATATCAACCGCAACGACGGCTTCATAGGCACCGGACTGAAGAAAGACGAGTTTGTGTGCAACTGCTCCGACATCGACGACATCATCATCTTCTACAAGGAAGGCAAGTATAAGGTGGTGCGCGTGGCCGACAAGATATTCGTGGGCAAGAACATCCTGCACGTGGCAGTGTTCAAGAAGAACGACCGCCGCACCGTCTACAACGTTGTCTACCGCGACGGAAAGCAGGGCAAATACTTCATGAAGCGCTTCTGCGTGACCAGCATTACGCGCGACCGCGAATACGAGTTCACGCAAGGCACGCCCGGTTCGCGCGTGGTTTACTTCACCGCCAACCCCAACGGCGAGGCCGAGGTGATAAAGATTACGCTCGACCCGGCACCGCGACTGAAGAATATCTTTAAGGAGAAAGACTTCTCTGAGGTTGCCATCAAGAGCCGCGGGGCAAAGGGCGTGGTGATGACACGCTTCAACGTGCACCGCATATCGCTCAAGAGCCACGGCCACAGCACGCTGGGCGGACGCAAGGTGTGGTTCGACCCCGACGTCAAACGACTCAACTACGACAGCCACGGACGCCTGCTCGGCGAGTTTAACGAGGACGACAGCATACTGGTGGTGCTCGACAACGGCGACTTCTATCTCACCAACTTCGACGCCAACAACCATTATGAAGACAACATAAAGATTATCGAGAAGTTCGACGAGCACAAGGTTTGGACCGCCGTGCTCTATGACGCCGACCAGCAGGGCTATCCTTACCTGAAGCGATTCACCATGGAAGCCACCAAGCGCAAGCAGAACTACGTGAGCGACAACCCGGCAAGCCGGCTCGTGGCGCTCACCGACGAGCCTTATCCGCGCTTCCTCGTAACCTTCGGAGGACGCGACGCATTCCGCGGCACGATGGAGATTGAGGCCGAACAGTTTGTAGGCGTTAAGGGATTCAAGGCCAAAGGCAAGCGCATAACCAACTGGGAGACGGAGAGCATAGAGCAGCTTGAGCCGGCACAACAGCCCGAACAAGAGCCTGAAGACATCACACCTGAAGAGCAGCCGGCTGAAGAGACACCGCAACAGGAGAACCTCGACCCCGATGCAGGCAAGAGCCAGCAGCAGGTGATAGACGAGATTACAGGACAGCTCAGCCTTTTCAACGACAATGAAGATAATTAAGCTATTAACGCTCGCGGCCATGCTTGCCTCCTCTGCGGCGGCATGTGCCCTGCCCTGCGGTAACGGGCCTGAAGACGGGACGGCGCTGCACGGCAGCCTCAACACAGGCAACGTATATGCCCCCGACACCATAAGAAACAACAAGATAATAACCAACGCCCAGATGATAGGCATCGGGGCGGTGAACATTCTCGACACTTACCTCTCGCCCGAGAAGTATCGCGGCACCGAGCTGCGCTACATTTCACACACGCTGCGCGAGCGCAAGGACAGCCGCTGGTCGCGCCTGATAGTACATCAGGGCAACATGTCCTACAGCGACAACCGCTCGGGCAACGGCGGCGAGATAGCCGGAGCCTACACGTTCAGCTACGGCGTACACTACAACTGGAACTTCTTCGACGGCAGCCTCAACGTCAAGGCCGGCGCACAGGCCGATGTCAACGTGGGCTTTCTCTACAACACACGCAACAGCAACAACCCTGCGCAGGCACGCCTGTCGCTCAACATATCGCCGTCGGCAGCCGCCACATACCGCTTTCGCCTGTGGCAGCACAACTACTCGCTGCGCTATGAGCTGAGCGTTCCGCTCATCGGCATGATGTTCAGCCCCAACTACGGACAGTCGTACTACGAGATTTTCAGCCGCGGCAACTACGACCACAACATCGTGCCTACCACCTTCGGCAGCACGCCGTCGCTGCGCCAGATGCTCACCTTCGACTTCTCACTCGGCCGCACCACGCTGCGCCTTGGCTACATGGGCGACTTCCAGCAGGCCAGGGTGAACAACCTGAAATATCATTCTTACTCTAACATGCTGCTCATCGGCATTGTCAGACAGTTCAACATAACTAAAATAGTACCATGAGAAGAGTCTTAAACTTTCTGCTTCCGCTCATCGTGGCACTTGCCGCCGTGTCGTGTGTCGACGAAGAGGAATACAGCGACGACCCGCGCGGCAACTTCGAGGCGCTCTGGAAGATAATGAACGAACACTATTGCTTCTTCGACTATAAGAACAGCGAGTACGGACTCGACTGGAACGAGGTGTATGCGCGCTACAGCCGGCAGATAGACGACGGCATGACGAGCACCCAGCTGTTTGAAGTATTGGGCAACATGCTCGGCGAACTGCGCGACGGACACGTCAACATGTACGCCTCGTTCGACCAGTCGCGCTACTGGAGCTGGAAGGAAGACTATCCCGCCAACTTCAGCGACTCGCTGCAACGGCGCTATCTCGGCACCGACTACAAGATTTCTTCGGGCATAAAATACCGCAAGCTCGACGACAACATAGGCTACATCTACTGCGGATCGTTCTCCAACGCGATAGGCAGCGGCAATCTTAACGACATACTGATGGAACTCGCCACGTGCAACGCTCTCATCGTTGACGTGAGAGACAACGGCGGAGGAATGCTTACCTCGGCCGAAACCCTGGCGTCGCGCTTCACCGACGAGGAGATTCTCGTGGGCTACATGCAGCACAAGACAGGCCCCGGCCACAACGATTTCTCCGAACCGGAGGAGCAGAAGCTGAAGCCTTCGAGCGGACTCAGATGGCACAAGCCCGTGGCCGTGCTTACCAACAGGGCCGTGTTCAGCGCCGCCAACGAGTTTGTCAAGTATATGAAGTGCTGCCCCGGCGTAACCGTCATCGGCGACAAGACGGGCGGAGGCGCAGGCATGCCCTTCAGCAGCGAGCTGCCCAACGGCTGGTCAGTGCGTTTCAGCGCATGCCCCATGTACGACCGCGACATGAACTGCACCGAGTTTGGCATAGAGCCCGACCATAACGTACAGCTCACCGACAGCGACTTTGCCAAGGGCCGCGACACAATAATAGAATATGCACGCAACATCCTTAACCAATGAACAACAGCAACACTTCTGACACAATAAGGCTCGACAACCTTACCATAGGATACAAGACACACGACGGCATACGCACCGTGGCAAAGGACATCAACGCTTCTATAAAGAGCGGCAAGCTGACATGCCTCGTCGGAACCAACGGCATAGGCAAGTCTACGCTGCTCAGAACGCTGTCGGGATTTCAGCCACGGCTTGGCGGAAGCATTGTCATCAACGGCAGCGAGCTGTCGGGCTACACGCCGCGCGACCTCTCGCGCATAGTCAGCGTGGTGCTTACGTCGAGGCCGTCGTCGATAAACTTCACCGTAGAGGAGATAGTGGCACTTGGCCGCACGCCCTACACCGGATTTTGGGGAACGCTCAACGATGCCGACAAAGAGATTGTAAGCGAGAGCATCAGGCTTGCCGGAATATCCCATCTGGCCAAGCGCAACGCCATGTCGCTAAGCGACGGAGAGCGTCAGAAGATGATGATAGCCAAGGCACTTGCACAGCAGACGCCCGTGATAATGCTCGACGAGCCCACCGCCTTTCTCGACTATCCGAGCAAGGTGGAGACAATGCTCCTGCTGACACGCCTGTGCCGCGAGGAAGGCAAGACGATATTCATGTCGTCGCACGACCTCGAACTCGTCATTCAGCTTGCCGACATCTTATGGGTTATGGAGCAGGGCGGCACCATATCTGTAGGCACTCCAAAGGCTCTCGCCGACGAGGGAACGCTCAGCCGCTTCATCGAGCGCACCGGCATAATGTTCGACAAAGAGGCAATGCGCATAACCGTATGCAAGAGCGGCGCCGACTGACATTTTAAGACGATATTAAAGCTGCGGGCATACACATTAATATGAATATGTATGCCTTGCTTAAAAAATTCCAAGAATTTATATTTTTTGTACACACCTGTGATAAGTCGTGATTAATTATTAAATTTGCATCAGAAACATAAAGTTCATAAGCCATGCAATCCATACTTATCATAGAAGATGACAAAAGAGTGGCCGACCTGCTGAAAGCCGGACTTGAGGAAAGCGGATACCATACGATGGTGGCATACGACGGTGCCATGGGGCTGCGGCTGTTTGCATCCAACAGCTTCAATCTTGTGCTTTCAGACGTTATTCTTCCAAAGTTGGACGGTTTTGAACTTTGCAAGGAGATACGCAAGACCAATGCATCTGTACCCATACTCATGCTGACAGCCCTTGGCTCTACTAACGACAAGCTCGACGGTTTCGATGCCGGAGCCGACGACTACATGGTTAAGCCTTTCGACTTCCGTGAGCTAAACGCACGTATCAAGGCGCTGCTTAAGCGCAACACCAACATCGCGACAGAGCAGCCCGAGGAGCTGAAATATGCCGATCTGACGATAAATCTCAAAAGAAAGGAAGTCTGGCGAAACGGGGTAATGATAAAGCTGTCGCCCAAGGAGTATAACCTGCTGCTGTATCTGACAGAGAATGCCGAGCGCGTGATAAGCCGCACGGAGATTGCGGAGAAAGTATGGAACACCCACTTCGACACGGGTACAAACTTTATCGACGTCTACATAAACTATCTCCGCAAGAAAGTTGACAAGGAATTTGAAATCAAACTAATACACACAAGGCCGGGAATAGGCTTTATCTTCACCGACAAGCCATGAAAATACGCACAGCCCTGACATTAAAGAACACATGCGCCACGGCAGCCGTTTTCCTGCTGTGCACAATATTAATCTATATTGTCAGCGAACATACCCGTAGCAAGACCTTCTTTCATGACCTGAAAAGCGAAGCCATAACAAAGGCACATCTGTTCCTGCAGAACAAGGTTGACCCAAAGACAATGCAGGACATCTACCTTAACAACAAGGAATTTATCAATGAAGTAGAGGTTGCCATTTACACGCCCGACTTCAAGATGCTGTATCACGACGCTGTGCAGAACGACATAATAAAGGAAAACCGCCAGATGATAAGCAGCATCCTGAACAAGAAGGAAATAGAGTTTTATATAGGCAAATATCAGGGCATAGGCATGCTCTACACCCTCAACGGCAAGAACTACATCGTAACGGCTGCCGCCTACGACGGCTACGGATATGCCAACTTGACAAAACTGAAGAATGCGCTGCTCATCTTGTTCATCATAGGTCTAACCCTGCTGTTCGCAACAGGCTACATACTCGCACGCACTGCGCTGCGCCCGATAAGGGAGATTGTAAAGGAAGCAGACATCATTACTGCGTCACAAATATCAAGAAGGCTGCCCGTAAAGAATAGGAAAGACGAACTCGGCGAGCTTTCCACCACATTCAATGCCCTTCTGAACCGCCTAGAAGTTTCGTTCAACGCACAAAAGATGTTCGTCAGCAACGTATCGCACGAGCTGAGAACTCCGCTTGCAGCCCTGATTGCCGAGCTCGACATAGCATCTCAGAAAGAACGCAGCTGCCAGCAATACCGCACGACAATACTAAACGCACTTAACGATGCAAGACGCATGACCAAACTGATTGACGGACTTCTTAATCTTGCCAAGGCCGACTATCAGCAGGAACAGATAAAGATGGAGCACATACGCCTGGACGAACTGCTGCTCGACGTCAGAGAATTTATCCTGAGGGCACACCCTGACTACCATATAGAAATAATATTCGAACAGGAGGAAGCCGAAGACGACAGCCTGATAACCGTAAACGGCAACCATTATCTGCTGTCGATAGCATTCTCAAACCTCATCGAGAACAACTGCAAATATTCGGCCGACCACTCCTCGTTCATACAAATATCCTATTGGGACAAATGCGCAGTGGTGCGCTGTTCTGACGACGGTATGGGAATGTCTGACACCGACAAGCAGCATCTTTTCAAACTGTTCTACCGCGGCGAACAGGAGAAAGTGGCCGAAGGTCACGGAATAGGCATGGCCCTTTCACAAAAGATTATCCGTCTGCACAGAGGCGATATCGCCGTACATTCGGAAAAAGAAAAGGGCACAACCTTTATAGTTGAGCTTCCGCATATATAGCAGCAACCGGAGAAGGGCGCCAGCACGGACAGCTACAATTCGCCGCCACGCAGTTCACGGCGATGCCAGCCTGCACTTATAACGCCGGCATGAGCCTGCAGCCGCCGTATTATCAGTTCTGACAAAGTCCTGTCATCACCACGTGCCTCAAAATCACAGAATACGACAAACACGCCATCAGCCTCCTTATAGAACAGCTCATTGACCCTTGCCTCGCCAAAAAGCAAGGTGTTCGTTATAATATTCCTTACGGCGTCAAGCGACTCCTTATCACATTCCACCTTTACGGTCAGCGACGCCGCCCCCTCAAACTTTGTTTCGATAAAATGGCATAAAGGCCTGAAAAGGCAATGAGTGACAAGTACACAGGCAACAAGGACCGCCAGCTCAGAGAAGAAGCCGACTCCGGCAAGGGTTCCGCATGCGGCAGAACACCATATCGTGGCAGCCGTATTGAGTCCTCTCACGTTGAATCCGTCTTTCAGAATAAGTCCTCCGCCCAAGAAGCCTATGCCCGAAACTATCTGCGCCGCAACTCTTGAAGGGTCGCCGTTTTGAGACGTTATGGCATACGACAACACCGTGAAAGCGGCAGACCCTAAAGAAACAAGAATGTTGGTGCGCAGTCCGGCGTTGCGCTGCCTGCACTGACGCTCCAGCCCGATCAACGCTCCGGCAAGAAAAGCGCTGCCCATCCTTATCAGATAATCAACAAACAGAATCATAAGTTTTTTATGCAAAGTTAACCCTGCGGCAGCAGAACGGCTGTTAGAAAATCATTAGACCCGGATTAAAATTTTATTAGAACTTTCTCTAATGATTTTCTAATACCGTTCTAATGACATTCTAACGGCCTTACAGAAAAACATTTCCGACTTTTGCAGCGCAAAAAACAATAGTATTAATCTAAAAACACGGATACGCTATGTGGAAGAAAACGCGCAAGATGAAATTAGAATTCAATGCCGAGAAGATTTTTCTGGCATCAGAACTGCCTATGAGCTCTGTGTTCAGCTATTTCCAGACAGCCCCGCAGGGCCTGAACAATGAGGAAGTGGAAAAAAGACAATCGCTTTACGGAAGAAACGAAGTGGAGCATGAAAAGAAGATGCATCCGCTGACAATGCTTATAAAGGCCTTTATAAATCCCTTCATCGGAGTGCTTACGGCTCTGATAATCATTTCGTATATTATTGATGTATATATCGCCGCTCCCGAGGAAAAAGACTTCACGTCGATAATTATCATAGCCTCGATGGTAATACTCAGCACCATTCTCCGCTTCTGGCAGGAATACAAGGCCAGCATGTCGAGCGAGGCGCTGCAGAAGATGGTCACCAACACATGCACCGCTAAAAGAGACGACGGCACGGAACACGAGATCGGCATATCGTCGCTCGTGCCCGGAGACATCGTGAAACTGGCGGCAGGAGACATGATTCCGGCAGACATACGCATCATAGAGACGAAAGACCTCTTTGTAAGTCAGGGCACACTGACAGGAGAGTCGGAGGCTATAGAGAAGAGAGCGGAGACAAGCGGAGGCGACAGCCGCGGTCGAAGCATAGTGGAACTTGAGAACATCTGCTTCATGGGCTCCAACGTGGTGAGCGGCTCTGCCACGGGCATCGTTGTGTCTACAGGCAACAACACGTATCTCGGCACCATAGCCCGGAGCATTGCCGGCCACCGTGCCTCTACCGCCTTCGACAAAGGCATTGCCAAGGTGAGCATGCTGCTCATACGCTTCATGCTGATAATGGTTCCGTTTGTATTTCTGGTGAACGGCCTGACAAAGGGCGAATGGCTCGACGCCTTCCTCTTTGCGGTGTCTGTAGCCGTGGGCCTTACGCCCGAGATGCTTCCGATGATCGTAACGGTCAACCTGTCGAAGGGCGCCGTTGCCATGTCGCGCAAGAAGACTATTGTGAAAGATCTCAACGCCATACAGAACTTCGGGGCCATGAACATACTGTGTACCGACAAGACCGGCACGCTGACCTGCGACCAGATTGTGCTCGAGAAGTATATAAACGCCGACGGCACAAGCGACAACAGCAGAAGGATACTGCGCCACGCCTACTTCAACAGCTTCTTCCAGACAGGACTTAAGAACCTGATGGACAAGGCCATACTGTCGCACGTAAGGGAGCTTGAGATGGAGTCTGTCAGGGAGAGCTACAAGAAGGTGGACGAGATACCCTTCGACTTCACGCGCCGCAGGATGTCGGTAGTGGTTGAAGACGTCAGCGGCAAGAGACAAATAATAACCAAGGGTGCCGTAGAAGAGATGATGCAGATATGCTCGCACACCGAAGTGGGCAACAGGGTTGTGCCCTTCACGCCCGAATTAAGGGTAAAGGCATACGAGATAAGCAAGCGCATGAACCGCCAGGGACTGCGCGTGCTGGCCGTGGCACACAAGAGTTTTCTGAGCAAGGAGAACAACTTTGCCGTTGAAGACGAGAGCGGCATGGTGCTTATAGGCTTCCTGGCGTTTCTCGATCCGCCCAAGCAGTCGGCGGCCGGAGCCATAAGGCAGCTCCATGCCCACGGAATAGAGGTGAAGGTGGTGTCGGGAGACAACGACGCCGTTGTGCGCACGATATCAAGACAGGTGGGCATCGACACGACAAACGTGCTCACCGGCGCGGAGCTGAGCGTCATGAACGACGAAGAAAAGCGTGAGGCAGTGGCCAGGACAAGGGTGTTTGCCAAGGTTACGCCCATGCAGAAGACCGAGATTATAGCTCTGCTGCAGACTCAGGGCAACACGGTAGGCTTTCTGGGCGACGGCATCAACGACGCTGCAGCCCTGCGTCAGTCGGACATAGGCATATCTGTTGACTCTGCCGTAGACATAGCCAAGGAGAGCGCCGACATAATACTTCTGGAAAAAGACCTCATGGTGCTGGAGAACGGCGTGATAGAAGGGCGCCGCACCTTCGGCAACATAATAAAGTATGTGAAGATGACCGCCGGCTCCAACTTCGGCAACATGTTCAGCGTGATGGCCGCAAGCGCCTTCCTGCCCTTTCTGCCTATGCTCCCGATACACCTGCTCGTGCAGAACCTTCTGTACGACATGTCGCAGACGGCCATACCGTTCGACCGCATGGACGACGACTATCTCAGCAAGCCGCGCCGCTGGGACGCCTCCGACCTGAGCCGCTTCATGATATACACGGGGCCCATAAGCTCCATATTCGACATCACCACCTATCTGCTCATGTGGCATGTGTTCGGGTGCAGCTCGCCCGGTGCACAGTCGCTGTTCCAGTCGGGATGGTTTGTAGAGGGCCTGCTGTCGCAGACACTCATCGTGCACATGATACGCACCAAGAAGATTCCGTTCATACAGAGCCGCGCGTCGTGGCCGGTGATGTGCATGACGCTGGCGATAATGGCGGCAGGAATAATAATACCCTTCACACGCTTCGGCTCGTGCATCGGACTTACGCCCCTGCCTCTGTCCTACTTTCCCTGGCTGGCGGCAACGCTCATAGCCTACTGCGTGCTGACGCAGGTCGTGAAGGAATGGTATATCAGGCGGTTTAAGAGATGGCTCTGAGCAGATGAACAAGATTGCATGCCTCATCATCGCGGCGGCGGCATACGGCTGCTGCCGCGCCACGGCACAGGACTTCAGCGCGCAACTTACAGCCGAGATGCAGGCCGACGCCGGGGGACACACCAACATGTCGAGCCTGCTGCGCATTGACTTCATGCAGCCTTTATGCAAAGGCGTAAGGCTCGATATGGCTGTCATAAGCATAGCAAGGACGCGCAGCGGGGGCATAGACGGCAGCCGTCAGGGCTTCTCAAACATCGACGAAGACAACACCACGCTGGCTCCGGCCGTGGCCGGACTGACCTTTACATCGGGCGGCAGCATGCTGTTTGCCGGCATACGCAACATGAACGAAGACTACTTCACGGCGCACTTCATGTCTCTGTTCACCAACAGCTCGTGCGGCATATTCCCCACCATATCGGCCAACTACCGCATAGCCAACTATCCGCTGGCGTCCATGGGCATTCATCTTGAGCGGAAAATAAGGGAACTGACCGTAATGGCATCGGTCTACAACGGCGTGGGATACAAGAGTTTTTCGGGCCGTCAGAATGTTTTCAGGCTTTGTCCTGAATCCGACGGCCTGTTTTCAATATTATCCGTAAATTATCAAAACAATGGCAGCACTTTTAATATTGGAGCTAACCTGCATTATGGCAATAACGTGTCTTATGAGGAACTTGCAGGCACCGCGACGGCAGAAAAGGCGCAGAAGACGCAGAAGAAGACAGCAACAGGGGCTGTATGGGGATATGCCGAGCTGATGATTGCGCCGCGGATGTGCGCCATCATGCAGTATTCGGCCAACCCGTCAAAGGGTGTCATCTGCCGGAGATATGCAGGCATAGGACTCGTAAGGACGATGCGCAATGCCGAACTGGGCGTCTTTGCCGACCGCGCCGTGTATAAGGACGAAACCGAATGGGCGGCGGAACTTACGTGCCGGATAAACTGCTTAGGCAGGGGATATCTGCAGCCTGCGATACATCTTATAAAGAACTCTGACGGGGCTTACTGCGCAGGACTGCTGCGGATGAGCTACACGATATGAACCGACGATGCTGACCGTGGCGGCGGAGCATGGCGGCTGTATAACGCCACGCATCATCAGCAGCATGTCAGCAACAGAAACGCGTGCCGTCGTGCATGTCTGAAATGCGAAAAAAACGTACAAAACGCCAACCGGTTAACGCCTCCAGAATAGCGATGCTCATCACGGCGCAGCTGTTTTGGCTAAAAAAACAGCCAAAATAAGCATCTTCAGTTAAACCGTTGATATATTGCGCTTTACATATTTTGCGCCGTCAACCGGCAGCTTTAAAAAGTGGAAATCAGGCATTTTTTATGCCAAAAGCTATGCTTTTGCAACACAAAATGTGCCCTTTGGTCATTCAAAACGTATGCTTTCAAGGCACAAAAAGTGCCTGCTCTGTATCATTATCACGCTAAAACGCAAACAGATGTTAACAAAACTGCATTCTACGCCCTGTCCGTTTAATCTTCATTAACTTTCATTTTTCCAGATAAGGAAAAACTTTTGTCCTGATATTTTACTTCCGGACATGCCGGCGGCTGCATAAATCTGCATCGAGAATGCAACGGTCTGAAGCCGGCTGCGGCACGCATACGTCATCAGCCGGTGAGGCAGACCGATGCATGCCATTATCGGTAAAAATGACGCAAAAATAGGCATTTATGTAAAAATGGTACTTTTTTCTGTAATACGGATAGCGCGTCAACGGGATAATAAATATAACTTTGCAGAGCAAAGAGCAGCCGGAGCATGCACGGCAGACTGGCATACACCGGCGCAACCGCTACCGGCAGGGACTGAAGGAACAACAAATAACACTATATGTATATGAAAACGTTAATAGCATTGGCAGCCGCGCTGCTGTTCAACTTGTGCGCGCAGGCTCAGCCTAAAGTTTACTTTACCAAAGAGATTTCGCCCGAAGCACTCGTGCGCATATACAAGGCCCTGGGCAAAGAGGCCAAAGGCCGAGTGGCCGTAAAGATAAGCACGGGCGAGGCCGGAGGCAACAATTATCTTAAGCCTACGCTCATACGCAACCTCGTAGACGAGGTGGGCGGCACCATCGTAGAGTGCAACACGGCATACGCCGGCAGCCGCAACACGTCAGAGGCTCACTGGAAAACGATACACGAGCACGGCTTCGACTCGATCTTTGCCGTCGACATCATGGACGAATACGGCGACATAAGGATTCCGGTGAAGGACAAGAAGCACATAAAATACGACATCGTGGGCGCACATCTGGCCAACTATGACTTCATGATAAACCTGGCCCACTTCAAGGGTCATGCCATGGGAGGCTTCGGCGGAGTGCTTAAAAACCAGTCGATAGGCGTGGCATCGAGCGCAGGCAAGGCATACATACACACCGCAGGCAAGGTGCAGAGCCAGGAGGAGCTGTGGAACAATCTGCCCGCACAAGACTATTTTCTTGAGAGCATGGCGGCAGCTGCACAGGCCGTGGCCGACTATTTCGACGGAAACATCATATACATCAACGTGATGAACAACATGAGCGTCGACTGCGACTGCGACAGTCATCCTGCCGCTCCGGCCATAAAGGACATGGGCATAATGGCATCGCTCGACCCCGTGGCACTCGACCAGGCATGCCTCGACAAGATTTTTAACCACAAAGCCTCTGCCGGCGACGACAACAAGCCGCTCATAGAGCGCATCAACCGCCAGCACGGCACCTACATAACCGACTATGCGGAGAAGATAGGGCTTGGCAGCAAGACCTACACTCTCGTAGATATAGACAATTAATAACTTCTTCTACAACTGAATGAGCCGGACGGGACCCGGCAGAACACCTGCTCCAACAGCCAGAATCGTTGAAATACCGACTGACAAGTCGAATCCTAATTTTGTCCTCCAACAACGGCTGACCGCAGGAGCCGGCATCTGCCTGTCCCACCGGCTTTTATCACAGACACATCATCAGCAAGACAAACTTATGAACAAGACATTTTTTTCAGCCTTATTCATCGCCTTAACTGTTACAACATCACACGCACAGATCGACTCGCTCACATATCAGCTCGACAACATTGTCGTAACGGGCACGCGCAGCACAGCCAGCATAGGGCATCTGCCTGCCACGGTTACGGTGGTGGGCCGCGAGACTCTCACAGAGACTCAGCGCACAAGCGTGCTGCCCACCCTTGCCGAATATGTGCCCGGACTGTTTGTCACCTCGCGCGGAATGCTCGGCTATGGCGTAAGCGACGGTGCTGCCGGCACTATCTCTATGCGCGGACTCAGCAGCTCGCAGGGCCGCTTCATGGTGCTCATCGACGGCCATCCGCAATATCAGGGCATCTTCGGCCACTCCATAAGCGACTCTTATCAGACCATGCTGGCCGACCATGTCGAGGTGATGCGCGGCCCGGCCTCAACGCTCTACGGCTCTAACGCCATGGGCGGAGTTATCAACATCGTAACCAGAAAGATGAAGTCAGACGGCGTAAAGACCGACGTACATCTCGGCGGAGGCTCTTACGGCACATTCCAGGGCGAGCTGACCAACCGCATAAGGAGCGGCAGGTTTTACAGCGTTGTGTCGGGACAATATGCCCGCACCGACAACAACAGGCCGCGCATGGGCTTCGAGCAGTATGGCGGATACGTCAAGCTGGGCTACGACATGTCGCAACATTGGTCGGCATACGCTGACATCAACCTCACCCACTTCAACGCCTCTTATCCCGGAAGCGTGCAGGTGCCCGTCTATGACGCACGCCAATGGATTACGCGCGGCGTGGCATCTGTAGTTGTGAGCAACGACTACGGCAGCACATCGGGAGCCGTCAGCGCCTACTACAACTTCGGACGGCACAAGATCAACGACGGATATGAGGACGGCGAGCAGCCCAAGGACTATTACTTCAGGTCGGACGACGCTCTTGCCGGACTGTCAGTATACCAGAACATCAGGCTGCTGCGGGGCAACCTGACCACCATAGGACTCGACTATCAGCACATCTACGGCAAAGCCTGGAACCGCGACAGGGCTTCGGGCGAGACCACTTCAGTCATAGGTCATGAGAATGAGAACGAGATAGCAGGCTACGTTGACATAAGCCAAGATCTGCTTTCGTGGCTCACACTGAGTGCCGGAATACGCCTCGACCACCACTCGCAGTCGGGCACTGAGTGGATTCCGCGCGGCGGCATTGTGTCGAGAGTTATAAGGAACGGTGAGATAAAGGCCATGGTGAGCAAGGGTTTCCGCAATCCGTCGATACGCGAGATGTATTTCTGGAAGCCCGCCAACGACGAGCTGCGCCCCGAACGCATAATGAACTACGAGCTGTCGTGGTCTCACAAGCTGCCGTCGGCAGGCCTAAGCTACGGCGTCAACCTCTATTACATGAAGGGCAGCAACATCATCCAGCAGCAGATGGTGGACGGACGGCCAATGAACGTGAACACGGGAGCCATTGAAAACAGCGGTGCCGAACTCGACCTTAGCTGGAGAATAAACAGCAGCTGGCGGGTGAACGGCAACTACAGTCTGCTGCACATGCACAATCCTGTTGTGGGAGCGCCCGAGTCTAAGCTGTGGCTCGGAGCTAACTATAAGTCGGGACGATGGAACGTAAACGGCGGACTGCAGTATATCAGCGGCCTTTACACCCAGACCGGCGCCGACGAAGTGAAGGAAAACGTTGCCCTGCTCAACGCCACCGTAAGCTACAGAGCTTGCCGCATGATGCAGCTGTGGGTAAAGGGCGAGAATCTTCTGGCACAGAAATATGAAATCAACTACGGCTACCCTATGCCAAAGGCAACGTTCATGGCAGGCGTAAACCTGTCTTTCTGAATATAGCCGCCAGCCCGGACGATATCCCAGACATTCACTGCCGGCTAAAAGCGGATTACAGAATAATAAAAAAACATAAACTTACACCGCCTAATGGGCGCAAAGAGAGAGAATAAAAAGAATTTATATTATTTTTGCATTGCGAACAAAACAAGAAAAACATTATGATTGGAACACCTGAACTTATTTTAATCGTGCTGGCGCTGGTGCTGCTCTTCGGCGCAAAGAAGATACCCGAACTGATGAAGGGTCTCGGACAAGGCGTCAAGAGCTTTAAGGACGGCATGAACGGCAAGATAGACGACACTGCTGAAGACAAGGAGAAGAAGAAGGACGAATGAGCAACGCTGAAAGCAACAGCGGCACGCCGCAGACGTTCTGGGATCATCTTGAGGAGTTAAGGGGATGCATCCTGCGCATGCTTGCGGCGGCAGCAGCGGCAGCGGCCGCAGCCTTCGGCTTCAAGGAAGAGCTGTTCGGCATAGTGCTTGCTCCTGCCGACCCTGACTTCATAACCTACAGGATACTGGGCGCGGAGCCGTTTAAGTTTCAACTGATAAACACCGGGTTGACAGAGCAGTTCATGATACATCTGAAGACGGCGCTGGCCGCAGGTCTGCTCATAGCCTCGCCCTACATTCTGTATCTGCTGTTCAGATTTGTGTCTCCGGCCCTGTATGACAACGAGCGGCGCTACTCTGTAAGCATCACCCTTTGGGCCTACGCCATGTTCCTCATGGGCGTTGCCGTCAACTATTTTGTAGTGTTTCCTCTCACCGTCCGTTTTCTCGGCACCTATCAGGTAAGCGCTGCAGTGATGAACATGCTCAGCATAAGCTCGTATATGGACACCCTCCTGGGCATGAGCCTCGTCATGGGCGCCGTGTTCGAGATACCGGTGATAAGCTGGCTTCTGGCCCGCTTCGGACTTCTCAAGGCCCGCTGGATGTCACACTATCGCCGCCACGCCATAATAGTGATACTCATCCTTGCCGCCGTGATAACGCCTACATCCGACATGTTCACCATGCTTATCGTCTCGCTGCCTATATGGCTGCTCTATGAGGCAAGCATAATGATAGTGAGAATTACCGAAAAGAAACAATAATAATCTGAAAACAATATCTATAAACCATGCTAAGGAAAATAAGAATCTTGCTGGCAGCAGTAACCTTCACTCTGATTACGCTGCTCTTTCTCGATCTGACAGGCTCGCTGCACGCATGGCTCGGATGGCTGGCCAAGATACAGTTCTGGCCTGCCGTGCTGGCTTTGAACGTGGCTGTAGTGGCCGGTCTTCTGATTTTAACACTGATATTCGGGCGCATCTACTGCTCCGTAATATGTCCGCTGGGCATAATGCAGGACCTCATATCTGCCCTGCACGGCAGACGAAAGCGCAACCGCTTCAGCTTCTCGCCCGAAAAGCGCTGGCTGCGCTACGGCGTGCTGGTGGTGTTTCTGGCGTCATGCGTTGCCGGAATCAACGTAATCGTGTCGCTGCTTGCACCCTACAGTTCTTACGGACGTATGGTCAACAGCATCTTGCGCCCCGTATGGACGGCAGGCAACAACGTGCTGGCATCGCTTGCCGAGCGCATGGACAGCTACGCCTTCTACAGCGTTGACGTGTGGATGCGCAGTCTGCCTACGCTCATAATTGCCGCCGTAACGTTCGTGATAATTGCCGTGCTGGCATGGCGCGGAGGCAGAACTTACTGCAACACGATATGCCCCGTTGGCACTATTCTGAGTTTCTTTGCACGTTTCTCATGGTTCAAGATCAGCATTGACGGCGACAAATGCGTAAGCTGCCGCCTCTGCGAGAAGAACTGCAAGGCGTCAGCCATCGACGTAAAGACAGGACGCATTGACTATAGCCGCTGCGTGGTGTGCGGCAACTGCATAGGCAAATGTAATAAGGATGCCATAAGATATATTCATCCGGCTAAAGCTGAGGCACGCAAAGCAGAAGCCAAGCATGAAGAAAGAAACGAAAGCGGCAACGTTGACAGCGGCAGAAGATCGTTCCTGCTCGGTGCTGCAATAGCAACTACGGCTGCCGCGCTGGCTCAGGAGAAGAAGAAGGTGGACGGCGGACTGGCTGTCATTGAGGACAAGGTGCAGCCCGAACGCGCCACGCCGATAACTCCTCCCGGCTCTATGTCTGCACGCCACATGGCCCAGCACTGCACGGCATGCCAGCTCTGCGTGTCAGCATGCCCCAACGACGTGCTGCGCCCATCGTCTGACTTGTCAAAACTGATGCAGCCGACAATGTCGTATGAGCGCGGCTACTGCCGCCCCGAATGCACCCGATGCAGCGATGTGTGCCCTACGGGTGCCATCAAGCCGATAACACGCGAAGACAAGTCGTCCACACAGATAGGCCACGCCGTGTGGATAAAGAAAAACTGCGTGAGCGTTACTGACGGCGTTGCCTGCGGCAACTGTGCCCGCCACTGCCCCGTGGGAGCAATAACGATGATACCGCTCCACCCCGGCACCGACTCAAAGCTGACCATCCCTGCCGTGAACGAGGCGAGATGCATCGGCTGCGGAGCGTGCGAAAACCTCTGTCCGGCACGTCCGTTCAGCGCCATCTATGTTGAGGGACACGAAGTTCACCGCACGGTATAGCTTCACCCCGATGTCTCTTTATCAACAACTAAAAAACAATTACCGTTATGAGTAAAGACATAAACAGAAGAAGTTTTCTGAAACTGCTCGGAGGCGGAGCCGTGGCCACATCGGCACTGCTCACCGCCTGCAAGGGCAACGACAATAAGACCACTGCCGCCAAGGAACCGCCCAAGGGCAAGATGACCTACCGCACCAACCCCAAGACCGGCGAGAAGGTGTCTATCCTGGGCTACGGCATGATGCGCCTGCCGGTGGTGGGAGGCAACGACGCCAAGAAGAAGGAAGGCGAGGTTACGCCCATAGACCAGGAAATGGTGAACCGCCAGATTGACTACGCGCTGGAGCACGGCGTCAACTACTTCGACACGTCACCAGCCTACTGCCAGGGACAGTCGGAGCGTGCCACGGGCATTGCCCTGAAGCGCCATCCGCGCAACAAATACTTCATTGCCACCAAGCTCTCCAACTTTAACCCCGAGACGTGGACGCGCAAGGCATCTATCGAGATGTTTGAAAACTCTCTGAAGGAGCTTCAGACCGACTATGTCGACTACCTGCTGCTGCACGCCATCGGACAGGGCAAAGACTCGCTTGCCACATTCAACGGCCGCTATATGGACAACGGCATACTCGACTGGCTCGTGGAGCAGCGCGAGAAGGGACGCATACGCAACCTCGGCTTCTCTTATCACGGCGATGTCAAGATATTCGACCTGATGCTAAAATGGCACGACGAAGGCAAGTATCACTGGGACTTCGTGCAGATAGAGCTTAACTATCTCGACTGGAACTACGCCAACGAGATCAATCCCGTAAACACTGATGCCGTATATCTCTACAACGAACTGAAGAAGCGCAACATACCGGCAATAATCATGGAGCCGCTGCTGGGCGGACGACTCGCCAACGTGCCCGACCCTATCGTGGCCAAGATGAAGGAGCGCGAGCCCGAGAACAGCGTGGCCAGCTGGGCATTCCGCTTTGCGGGCACTCCCGACGGCGTGCTCACCGTGCTGAGCGGCATGACGTATATGGAGCACCTGAAAGACAACCTCTGCACCTACTCGCCGCTGAAACCGCTCACAAAGGAGGAAGAGGCGTTCCTGATGGAGATTGCCAACGACATATACAACCTGAACACGATACCTTGCAACGAGTGCAACTACTGCATGCCCTGCCCCTACGGCATAGACATACCGGCGGTGCTGTCTCACTATAACCGCTGCATCAAGGAGGGCAACATGCCCAACAAGGGCAGTCAGGACCCCGACTACCGCCGTGCGCGCCGCGCCTTCCTCATAGGCTACGACCGCAGCGTGCCGCGCCTGCGCCAGGCATCCCACTGCATTGGCTGCGGCCAGTGTGTTGAACATTGTCCGCAGGGCATCAAGATTCCGGAAGAGATGCACCGCATTGACAAATTCGTGGAGGAGCTAAAGCAGAATGGATAAGCTCATCAGCATGCTCGGCCATGACGGCTGCCGCGGAGTGATGCGCTCACCGGGCGGCAAGACCATTGTGTTCAGACGCAGGGGAGTGGTAGACCTCTTCGATGCCGTAACCTCTCATCCCGACCTCACACAGGGCGCCTCGGTGGCCGACAAGGTTATCGGACTTGGTGCGGCTTTCCTGCTCGTCAAGGGCGGCGTGGCCGAAGTATATGCCGAAGTCATCAGCCAGCCGGCTGTCAGCAAACTGCAAGATGCCGGAATAAGCCTCAGCTACGGCAAGACTGTAGAGCACATTATCAACCGCGAAGGCACCGGAATATGCCCCGTTGAACAACTGACATCTACAGCCCAATCGGCCGACGAGGCATGGAAACTAATTAAAGAATTCATAAAGCGTAATTCATAATTCACAATTCATAATTAATGGAAACAACAATATCACAGATACAACAGCTCAGCTACCGCGAAGGCAAGACCTACGCTCTGGCTGCTGCATTCGTGGCAGGCAACATCCTGCTGCCTCAACTGTGCCACATGCTGCCACAGGGCGGACTGGTGTGGCTGCCTATCTACTTTTTCACGCTCATTGCTGCCTACCGCTACGGCATCACCGCCGGACTGCTCACGGCCGTAGCCTCGCCGTTGGTAAACAATATGATGTTCGGCATGCCGCCGGCACCCATGCTGCCGATAATATTAATAAAGTCGGGCCTGCTCGCCCTTGCCGCTGCTGCCGTTGCATCGCGCTGCAAGAAGGTAAGCATAGTAGCCGTAGCCGCAGCTATTGTTATATATCAGGCCATAGGTACAATAGCCGAATGGGGCATGACTGGCTCGATGGCTGCCGCCCTTCAGGACCTGCGCCTCGGCTGGCCCGGTCTGCTCGTTCAGCTGTTCGGCGGATTTGCCCTGCTGAAACTTATGGCACGCAAGGCCCGCTGACAAGATAACGCACAGCATATCGCAGACAAAAAGCCAAGATAATAGGACAAGAAGTCTTTTTAGATAAAAATCTGCCACTCGCCACATCTGCAAGTAACTCCCCAAAAAGTTACTTAAAGATGTGGCGAGTTGTTTTTTTACTCCATCACGAAACAGCAAAAAACGCCTGCCAAAACAGCCTGTCATATTAAACGGCAAAAAATCATAAGAAAAACGCACCGTTTTCATTAATAAACGTTCAAAACAAAAGCGAATAAAACGCCGACTGTAAGCAAAACAAAACGTATTGCTTTCAAATCATTAACCTATCGTTTACGGGTCGGAAACGGGCCACTTTTGATGTAAAAGTGGCCCGTTTTTTCATCAAAAACAAGTGCTTTATAACTCCCCAGACACACGTTCTCAAAATATGCCCGAGCTGCCTGCAATTAATACGCAATCTGCATATACCATTTTCTCACTGCATCCGCAATATTATCAGCACAAAACAGCTATACCGAAATCATTATTTTGTCTGTGAAGTTTATAAAAAAATTAATTTGCTTTGCATTGTAAGGCTCATGCTATATATTTGCACAAAAAATTTTCATTAACGCAGCAAGGGCTGATGCAACATCCCGGCTTGTTTAACACTGTCACATAACGCACAAAAGAAATGATGAAACGCCAAGGCAACATACTGATATGCATGCTGCTGTCACTGATGATGGTGGCCGGCGGAGCTGGTTTTGTGATTGTGAAATGCTGCTGCAAGGGCAACAAGGCGCAGACCGAATGCCGCAGCACATGCTGCCGACAGTGCGACAGGCTGCACATGGAAGCAAAGTCGTGTGCCGAAACTGTGGTGATGAAGCTGTGGCCGACAACCACGGGGCAGCAAAAGCCGGCAAGCGTACCTGACGCTCAGGCCACGATGCTGCCGCCATACAGCATTGCCTCATACTGTCAGGCGCCCGCTTCAGCATATCTCATCTGTCGGTATGCGCCAAGACTGCTGCACGCTCCGCCACGGCTATATCTGGCCATGATAAGAGTGCTGATAATCTGATTTTATCCTGTTTTTTATCATAATATTTTTTACTCACCCTTAAGTCAGGCGCCCAAGCATGCGCGCCTGACCATATCATGCTTGGCTGAAGCCTCAGCAGCAACGAGGCTGCACCAAGGCACGACGGGGAGACAAAGACATAACGGCTGAGGCACAGACAGCACGCAGCCGAAAACTAAAGAACAATAAAAAACGGATAAAAGCAAGAATTACAGATGAACATAAGACTTACTGCTGCAGGAGCCGCTCTGGCTGCCTGCACCACAATATGCGCCGGCAACGGCACGGCCTCACTGGCCACAGACAGCATAAGCCATAACGACAGCATACACCGCGAAAGCTCGCTGGGCGAGGTGGCTGTGGTGGTGCGCCGCGCCGGAACGACACGTATGGGCGGAGCCGTAAACGGATTCAACCTGAACCGCGAGGAGCTGTTCCGCGCGGCATGCTGCAACCTTGGCGAGAGCTTCACCACAAACCCTGCCGTAGACGTGAGCTACAACGACGCCACGACGGGCGCAAGGCAGATAAAACTGCTGGGACTGGCCGGCACCTACGTGCAGATGATGACCGAAAACATGCCCAACTTCCGCGGTGCGGCAGCGCCCTATGCGCTGGGCTACGTGCCCGGCCCTTGGATGAAGGGCATACAGGTGTCTAAGGGTGCGGCGTCGGTGAAGAACGGCTACGAGGCCATAACAGGACAGATAAACGTAGACTACAAGAAACCAGAGGACGAAGAGGGCATAGAGGTAAACCTCTTCGGCGACACAAAGAGCCGCATAGAGGCCAACGCCGATGCCAACCTGCACATAAACAAACAGCTGAGCACGGAGGTGCTGATGCACTACGAGAACAGCTTTGAGAATCACGACGACAACGACGACGGCTTCTACGACAAGCCGAAGGTGGAGCAGTATAACCTGCAGAACAGATGGCTCTGGGCAGGAGAAAAGTATATATTCCACGGAGGCATAGGCGCACTGAAGGAGCACCGCAACGGCGGACAGACAGGCCACCGCGGCAACGACGGCGCCGAACTGTTCAGGATAGGGCTCGACACGGAGCGGTATGAAGCCTACATGAAGCACGCCTTCATCATAGACCGCCACAAGGGCACCAACATAGCCCTCATGGCATCGGGCTCGATGCACATGCTTGACGCCGGATACGGACACAAGACGTATGACGTGAACGAGAAGAACGTGTATGCGTCGCTGGTGTTTGAGACCAACTTCACCAAGATGCACAACCTATCGGCCGGACTGAGCCTCAACCACGACTATCTGGGACAGACCGTGCGCATGGTGAACGACAAGGAGGCATCGCCCATAAGGATGAACGAGAAGGAGACCGTGCCCGGCATATATGCCCAATATACATTCAACCTCGACCACCGGCTGACAGCCATGGCGGGCATAAGGGCCGACCACAGTTCGGTGTACGGCACATTCGTAACGCCGCGCCTGCACCTGAAATACATGCCCACTGACATACTTACGCTGCGCCTCTCGGCAGGCAAGGGCTACCGCACGCCGCACGCTCTGGCCGAAAACAACTATCTGCTGGCGAGCGGACGCCGGCTCGTGATAGACGACCTTGAGCAGGAGGAGGCATGGAACTACGGGGCGAGTGCCGCACTGAACATTCCGCTGCTGGGCGAGACGCTGAAGCTCAACGCCGAATACTACTACACACGCTTCACGGCGCAGGCCGTAACCGACTATGACACTGACCCGGGCGTGATACACATAGGCAACCTGAACGGCAAGTCGTATTCGCACACGCTGCAGATAGACGCCACCTACCCCATATTCAAGGGCATGACGCTCACGGCAGCCTACCGTCTGAACGACGTGAAGGCCACCTACGGCGGCCGACTGCTCGAAAAACCGCTGACAAGCAAATACAAGGGACTTATCACGGCATCATACAAGACGCCGCTCGGCCTGTGGCAGTTTGACGCCACGCTGCAGCTCAACGGCGGCGGCCGGATGCCCGATCCTTACGAACTGCCGGACGGCACAATGTCGTGGAACAAGCGCTTCGGCTCATACGAACAGCTCAGCGCACAGATAACGCGCTGGTTCCGCCACTGGTCGGTATACGTCGGAGGCGAAAACCTTACCGGCTTCACCCAGAAGACATCTATCTACGGTGCCGACAATCCATGGGGCACGGGCTTCGAGCCTACACTTGTATGGGGCCCCGTGCACGGCCGCATGTTCTATGCCGGAGTGAGGATAAACATCGGAAGGATGTAATAAGCCGAACAAAGTACAGACAAATTATCATACAAAAAATAAAACCAAACATATAAGACAGAAAGTTATGAAACGACATTTTTTATTATTGACATTGGCGCTGTGCGCTATCACAAGTTTTGCCAAAGACATCAAGACTATCATCGTAACCACAAATCCGCAGATGCACTGCGAGGCATGCGAGAACAAGATTAAGAGCAACATGCGCTTCGAGAAGGGCATAAAGGCAATAGAGACAAACATTAGCCGGCAGGAGGTTACACTGACCTACGACGCCGACAAGACAACGCCCGAAAAACTGATGAAGGGCTTCGAGAAAATCGGATACACGGCCACCGTTAAGACAGGCTGCGACAAGAAGCAAACTTGCAGCGAGAAACAACAGGCAAGTTGCGGACAAAAACAGAATTGCTGCGACAAGGCACAGGCGGGCTGCAGCAAACAACAGGCAAACTGTGAGAAAAAACAGAACTGCTGCAACAAGCAACAGACAGGATGTAAACAAGACTGCAAGAATTGCAGCAAAACCGAATGCTGTAAGAAGAAGTAAAACGCAGACAGGCTAATACATAAATAACTCAATGGGGGATGCAACTGCCGGATTAAACATCGGCAGACGCATCCCCCGATTATTTTATATTTGCCTGATTGACCGTATAAGTTACACGGCGGTTTTCAACAAAAAAGCGCAACACAGCAGTATGTTCTGATTTTTATCCGTAACTTTGCATTTCGGAACATAGATAAAAATCTTACTTAAGGAAAGTAAAAATGAAGAAACTTCACCCCATAATGTTCGCAGGAACAGGCAGCGACGTCGGCAAGAGCGTGGTGGCGGCCGGTTTCTGCCGCATATTCAAACAGGACGGATACTGTCCGGCACCATTTAAGGCGCAGAACATGGCGCTAAACTCTTATGCCACGCCCGACGGGCTGGAGATAGGAAGGGCGCAGGCCGTGCAGGCCGAGGCGGCAGGACTCAGTCCGCATACGGACATGAACCCGCTGCTGCTGAAACCTCAGACCGACAAGACGTGTCAGGTGGTGCTCAACGGACGGCCAATAGGCAACCGCGACGCCTACAGCTACTTCAACCCCAAGGGGCGCGACGTGCTGCGCAACGAGGTGAACGCCGCATTCGACAGACTCAACAGCCGCTACAATCCTGTTGTCATGGAGGGCGCCGGAAGCATATCGGAGATTAACCTGCGCGAGACTGACCTCGTGAACATGCCGATGGCGATGTATGCAGGAGCTGATGTGATACTCGTTGCCGACATCGACCGCGGCGGAGTGTTCGCCAGTGCCTACGGCTCGGTGATGCTTCAGCGTCCCGAAGAGCGCAAGCGCATAAAGGGCATACTGATAAACAAGTTCAGAGGCGACATCAGACTGTTTGAACCGGGCGTCAAGATGATTGAGGAACTGTGCGGAGTGCCCGTCATAGGTGTGCTGCCCTACTTCAAGGACATCTTCGTAGAGGAGGAAGACAACCTGCAGCTGGCGTCGAAGGCACGCCATGCATCCGGCAACGGCAAGGTGAGCGTAGCTGTGGTGCTGCTGCGCCACATAAGCAACTTCACCGACTTCAACATGCTTGAGCGCGACAGTCGTGTAAACCTTTATTATGCCGACAGCGCCGAAGACATAAGCAAGGCCGACATCATAATAATTCCGGGCAGCAAGAGCACCCTGGCAGACATCAGCCTTCTGCGCAAGAGCGGCATGGCACAGGCCATAATCAAGGCTGCCGAAAGCGGAAAGACCGTTGTGGGCATCTGCGGCGGCTACCAGATGATGGGCACGATGATAAGCGACCCCGAAGGCATTGAGGGCAGCATAAGCGGCATGCCCGGACTGGGACTGCTGCCCATGCACACCGTGATGAACCGCGAGAAGACGACAAAACAGGTAAGATTCGGCCTCAACGGCAGCGACAGCTGCGACATGGAGGGCTACGAGATACACAACGGGCGCACCGAGGCCGACAGCGGCAGCAGCATAAGACCGCTTTGCACACGGCAGGACGGCACGCACGACGGATGCATCGCAGGCGAAAGGTGCATGGGAACTTATATCCACGGCATATTGGACAACAGCGGATTTGTTGACTTTCTGCTGAGTCCCTACACACAGGAGGAACACTCAAAGAGCGAAACGGACAACTGGAAAGAGTTTAAGGACGAACAATACGACAAACTGGCTGACCTGATACGCCGCAACGTGGACATGAAACTGGTTTACGAAATTCTGCAAAACGACAACGATGATTAACGGACACGGAGACGACCTGTATAAATATAATGTGGAGGTGAAATCGAACTTCAGCTCAAACATCTACTCGCACGCCGACCTGAGCGGTCTGAAAAAGTATCTGGCCGGCCGCATGGACGTAATAGGCAGCTATCCAGAGCCTGAACCCTACTCGCTCGAAAAGGCCCTGGCTGAAGAATGTGGCATAGAGGCGAACGAGATTATGGTTACCAACGGAGCAACCGAAGCCATCTACCTGGCGGCAAGACTCACAAACGAGAAACTTGCTGGCAGCGGCATCAATCTGATCAGCATGCCGACATTCAGCGAATATGCCGACGCATGCAGGATGGCCGGAGGAAAGACCATGAGCAGCGAAAGTGGATACAGAGGCGAGGCAACTCACTGGATGTGCAACCCGAACAACCCTACGGGCACCGTTATCGGCGGAAAAGAACTGCTGAACATAGCCGCAGAAAGCAAGAACGACATCTTCGTGATAGACCAGAGCTATGAACACTACACCACCCTTAAGCTGATTTCTGACCGCGAGGCTGCCGACGCTGGCAACATCATCCTGATACACTCCATGACAAAGCAGTTCTGCATACCCGGACTGCGGCTCGGATACGTAACGGCAGCGCCGCAGCTAATCAGCCGGCTGAAGGCCCTGCGCCATCCGTGGAGCGTAAACGCACTGGCCATCGAGGCGGGACTTTACCTCATACAGAACAAAGAGAAGGCGATATCTGATGTCGGCGGTCTGCTCGACGAGGCGCAGAGACTGAGAAACGAACTGAACAAGATCGACGGAGTGAGCGTCAGACCGACGATGACAAACTTTATGCTCGCAAGCCTTAAGGGGCGCAAGGCAGCCGACCTGAAGGAGTTTTTGGTGAACAGCTACGGCATACTGATACGCGACGCGTCTAACTTTGAAGGTCTCGACAGCTCATATTTCAGGGTAGCGGCACAGACACGCGCCGAAAACGACATGCTCGTAATGGCGATAAAAGACTTTATGAGTCACGACTGTTACAGACAACAAGACAAATAACTCAACTGCATAAGAAACAAAATGACACCTATAATATCAATAATAGCCGGATGGACGGCCGACCGTCTGCTTGGCGACCCAGAGCGTCTGCCCCACCCCGTCGTGTGGTTTGGCAAGGCCATAGCAGCAGGCGAACTCCGGCTAAACAAAGGCAACCACCGCAAAGCAAAGGGAGCCGCAATGTCTGTCTCGCTCACGATAATCACCTTTGCCGTTACGGCGGCGATAATCATGCTCGCCGAGATGCTGTCTCACACGGCAGCCATCATCATCCAGGCCTTGCTGATATTCTATTGTCTTGCCGGACAGACGCTGATAAAAGAAGTGAAGAGCGTGTTCGAGGCACTCGACAGGTCGCTCGACTGCGGACGCAAGCAAGTATCGAGGATTGTTGGACGCGACACATCACAGCTTACCGACAACGAGGTAAGAAAAGCAGCACTCGAAACTCTTGCCGAAAATCTCAGCGACGGAGTAATCGCTCCGGTGTTCTGGCTCATAGTTCTCGGCGTGCCGGGCATGATGGCGTATAAGATGGTAAACACGCTCGACTCGATGATAGGCTACCGCACCGAGCGCTATAAAGACTTCGGTATGGTGGCGGCACGCACCGACGACGCTGCCAACTTTCTGCCGGCACGGCTCACGGCGCTGCTCATGGTGCTCATGTCCGGAAGGCCTTCGCTGCTCAAGTTTGTTGCAACAAACGGACGCAAGCATGCAAGTCCGAACAGCGGCTATCCCGAAGCAGCCCTGGCAGGAATACTAAACTGCCGCTTCGGCGGAGGCCACACCTACTTCAACGAATATTTCTACAAGCCCTACATTGGCGACAACGAACGGCAACTGACAACTGAAGACATGAGAAAAGCCGTAAAGATAAGCCGCAGGACAGAGCTGGCCATGCTGTTGATAACACTCGCGGCGGAAACTACACTTGCGGCAATAATATAAAGACATTGACCTCTCAATCCGGATAATTGCAAGCGACAAAACATAGGTAAAACGGCAACATACATAAGAAAAGGAACACCAGAAGAATAAAAAATAGTCAAAAACCCATAAATATCCTTGGTTTTTACACAAAAAGGATGTACCTTTGCAAAAGTTTTTGCGAAAAGCTCAAAACATGACGTAAACGCTCATGCATTATGCCGCAGCAAAACATAAAAGTCTGCGCCTGTGGCGGAATTGGTAGACGCGCTAGACTTAGGATCTAGTGTCCCGCGACGTGTAGGTTCGAGTCCTATCAGGCGCACAGATATTAAAAAGAGGTGAAATGTCTTCAACGACTTTTTACCTCTTTTATTTTTTATATATCACCCAAAACAACACTTCCGTTTATCAGCCTTGCCTATGGATATA